>JAFKMU010000043.1 GCA_017305195.1 Verrucomicrobiota bacterium
TAAATGCTCTCCCTCCACGGCTCCGTGCTCCGACGCCAGGGCCGCAAGCCCGGCGTCTCCGGCACGAAACTGCGCCCGCATTCCCGGCACTCCCTGCGCCTCGTTTGGATCCTCAGCCAGCTCGCCCGACCAAACACATCCAGGTGCCTCGCCCTCCTCTCATACCTCCCTTTGCTCACGATCTGTTCGCTCCCGCAATGCCGACATCGCCGCTCTTCCTCCTCCAGTTCCAGCCAGATTTCCTCTCCCTCATTGCTTTCCCTCCGCTCTTCGCGGTATCCTGCCATTCCTATACACACCGGGGCCATGTTGGTCGTTCTCTGACCTCATGGCCCCACTTTTTGATCATGAGCCCGATCATGTCTCGGGAGTGATCGGGCTATTTGTTCTCGCTGGCAACGACCGGGAGCAGCAGGAGGGAGGGCGTCGCAGCGCTGTGATGAATGGTGATGACGGCCTTTTGCGTTTCATTGCTGACGGTCTCAGACTTTCCGGTTTGAAGGTTTCGGGAATAGGTTGGGAACCAGGAGCCCGTGAGATAGACACGCAGCCGATGGCCTTTTTTGAACAGGTTTCCCGTGATCAGATTGTCAAAATTCACTGTCACGATTTCTCCCGGCTTGAGCAGGTGGGGCGTTTGCGTTTTGTCGCGCAGGCTCACGCGGACCACCTCGTGTCCGGCTCCTTCGAGGTTGTAGGCGGTGCCGTCGGGCGCGACGTCGATGAGCCTGAGATAGAGGTCGAAATCGGGGGCATCGCTCGAGACCTGGATTTCCGCGCGTCCATTCCCGACGATGGTGACATCGTTGGTGAACGGGGCGGTTTCAAAGGCGAGCACCGAGGGATTTTCGCTCAGGTCTCGGAGATCGAAGCCTCCCCAGTTGGTATCTTTGGTGTCTTTGACTGGGTTGGCCGGGTCTGACTGGAAGGAACTTTCGCCTCTCGCCTGGGCTTGCTGAGTAATGATGCTTCCGATCGTCTGACCGGGCATGGCCGTCGACGCCAGATAGAAGGGCTGCAGCTTTGTTTTTCGGAGAGGCCAGGATGTGTCCGTCTCCCAAGTATCGGCTCCCATCACGTAGGCCCGGACATTGGGCCATTTTTCAACCCCGTTATCGAGCCCGCGGACATAATGGTCGAGCCAGTCCAGAACGACGGAGTGGTAATCGATTCGTGCGCCTGGACCGAGCTTCCGTTCCCCTGCGACATCCTGTCCGGTCGCATCCACGCCGTGAATCCACGGACCGAGAATCAGTTTGGTGCGGGAATCCGGGTCGCCTTTTCGGCTGCTGACGATGCCGAGGAAGTTCGTGATCGCTCCCTCGCTGCCATACGGTTCGTCATGCCATCCTGAGATGTTGAGCACGGCGGCTTTGACGTTACCGTATTTCGTTCGGAAGTTTCCCCACTCCCACCAGGGATCGTACGGCCCGTGTTCCAGCCAGGCGTAGTGGTAGGGTTCGACATCCTTGAGGTAAGGCATCTGCAGGCTGGGCAGCCAGCCTTGGATCGTATCGGCCCCGCCGAGCCGGGCCCATTCAGCTTTGGCTTCGGGAATGGTCTTGGGGCCGGGAAGGCCTTTTTTCGCGCGCGTATCCGGCGACATGTTGATGTAAGACCAGTTGGCCCACCCGGACTCAAAGACACCGCCGAAGTAAATACACTGCGGCCCCATCGTCGATGGGCACATCGCTGGAACCATCGCCTTGAGATGAGGCGGGTTTTCCACTGCGGCCAGCCATTGCACTGCACCGGGATAAGACAGCCCGAAGGTGCCGATCCGCCCGTCTGACCAAGGCTGCTGCGCCGCCCACTCGATGGTATCATAACCATCTTTGCCCTCGTTTTGATAAGCGACAAATTCCCCGTCGGAGGCATAGCGGCCGCGAACGTCCTGAATCACCATCACGTATCCGCGCCGGACGGCCTCGGCGAAGGTCTTTTCGTTGTCCGCATCGCCTTCGCCTTTGTCGTAGGGCGTGCGGAAAATGAGGACGGGATGCCTGCCGTCCCGGTCCGGCCGGCGGACGTCGGCCCGAAGGGTGACCCCATCGCGCATGACGACGGGGACATTTTTATCGATAACGATTTTTGCTTCTTCACCGTGGATAGACGATGAAATGCCCAGCAAAGCAAAGATGGAAAGCCACGTGAAAGTCCTCCAGCGGATGAAACGGAAGAAACTGTCGCCGGGGAGCGGGGAGGTTTTCACGGGAACTCAAGCTGACATTTTTGCTAATGTAGATCAACCTTATGGGGGCGCGGCGGCGATGGCACCGGACCTGTTTGCAAAGTTTTTTGCTATGCCTCACGAGAGGGCGCTTCGCCTGCCAGCCTCTGTTTATGAGGCTCGGCGCGTTCGAGAAGCGGATGGCGTGCCCTGTGATCGGGGTGAGATCGCGATAACATCCTTTTTATGACCCGGGCTTTCGGGTGATGCTTTTTCGATAACCTGTCGCCTACTGGCCCGGAATCGCAAATTTCACCGTGATGCCCGCGCTGAGATCCGTATACCGCGATCCCGCGTTTGTACTGGAAGCCAGAGTTTCAATGCAGGAGAGGCCGATCGAGAGATTGGGAGTGGCCTGCCAGTCGGCATTTGCTCCGATGTACTGAAGGAAGTCCGATTGTCCGATCACCGGATAGCAACTGATCCCTCCACTCCAGTAAGCACCGAGGGTGATGATGTTTGTCACCTGCCAGGTCCACCCTGCTGTCGGCGTCAGCGACAAAAAGGAATTGGAACTTGCGCTGCCGGGGAAGGCCTGTAGTCCCGTGGCATCCGGCGTGAAATAAAGGGAGTGCCCGTGGCCGAGATCGAGATCGATCGTGAGGCCCAAGGAGAGCGAAACCTCCCAGTCATCGGCGGCAAAAGCCGAGCTCATGTTGTAGTCCCATGCTGCCACGGCGTAACCCGAGATCGATAACCAGTCGCCTCGGGCGAGGGTCCTGGTGATCCCGGCGGAAACTTCGGCGAAGGCCGAGTTAAGCTCCGGGAAGCGGATGTATTGATAGTCGGCGAAGGATGCGCCGAGATACCAGTTAGTGTCGCGGCCGAGTGGCTTTTTCCACTCCGCCGTGACCCAGGGACTGAAGTACATGTCGGCAGAACTGCCGCCGGGTATGGACTGCGGATTGGTGGTCATGAAGAAAGGCGTCGCCGCCGTCAGCGAAAGCTGTCCCGCTTGAAGCTCCGAAACCTGTTCGGGGCGACCGCGGGTGGTCGCCAGCCATTGCAGGTTGAAGATGTCTTTGAGCTGCCGCTGGTCCGACTGGGAAAAGACCACGTCCGGCCGGAGCAGACAGACCAGGGTCAAAGCAGGAACCACGGCCCATCTGCGCAACTTGCCGCGACGGAACTTCACGCCGCTTGTTATGGAAAGAGCTAGCTAATTTGCCAATGCAAAACGCCCGGAACCAGCTTTGTGGGATGAAGCGTACGGCGAGAATGTTCTATAGCTAGAACTCGGCATCATTTGCCGAGCAGCGCACCGGGACGTACATCGGACTTAACCCCTCCTCCCTCGTGAGTTCGTCTCCTATCATTTTCGCAGGCCGACGGTCTGGCTCGGCAACGGTCGATTTATCCGTTCGCTTTCTTGCGTGCAGACATCCTTCTGCCAGCGGCTCCGATCGCAGGAACGGAAGTCCGCTTTGTTCGATAGATAGAATCAGCGACAGATTGTGCTTCGCCAAGCCCGGGACTACCCCCTCGATTTAGTCACCCCACAGAAAACACCCGCCCCATCTATGTCCATTCACACTTTCCCATGGCAGTCGACGCGTTCTTCGCGTTCGAGCGCATCCCACTCAGTCCGGCGAGGCTATGCACTCGCTTTCGCGGCCAGCGTGGTCTTGGCGTCCGGCATGCCAGCAGCTACGGATACCTGGATCGGAAATAACAGCGCCAACTGGGCCGACCCTCTGAACTGGTCGCTCGGCGCGATTCCCACAAGCGGCTCGACCGTGGTCTTCGGGACGCCGGGTTTCTCCGGAAATGCCATCACGGGACCGACCAGTGTGGTGACATTGGGAGGCTTGAATGCCGATGGCCTTGTTTTCTCCGCCTCTGCAGCGGCTCCGGCCACGGCGGGAAACTATGGCTATGCCATCACGGGAACGTCTGCCATCACGCTCGCCTCGTCCGGCACCGGGGTCGGAGTGAAGGTGCTCTCTCTCAATCCGCAGCAGCTCTCCGCTCCGATTACGCTGAGCGGTGACCAGATTTTTCAAGTCGGCGGCGCCACGGGGAATCGAGGTTCGATTTTGAACCTCGCTTCGGGAGCAGTGATTACGAGCGGATCGAATCGCGTGATCAAGGAGGGTACGGGGACGCTGAATCTGAACTCGGGGGGGAACTCCGCCGGCGGGTTCACTATTAATAACGGAGCGGTTCAGTTTGGCATCGATGCCCGGTTTGCGACGCTGGCCACGACCAAGGCGAGCTATTTCATTTTGAATGGCGGCGTTCTGAGGTGGGCCAGCAATGCGACCGTGAATCTGGACTCCAAGCGTGGCATTACGCTGGGAGCCAATGGCGGCACGTTTTCGGTGGCTAATACTGCGAACAATCCGGCATTTGGCAACGCGCTGACCTACAACGGCGTAATCACCGGTTCATCGGCGTTTACCAAATCCGGAAACGGGTGGCTGAGCATCGGAGGTCAGAACACCTACACCGGCGCGACCCAGGTCAATCAGGGAGCTCTGCTTCTGAACTTTGCGGCAACCGGTGCACCGGCTTCCAATATCATCAACAGCAGCAGCAACCTCGTGCTTGGCAGCATGGTTGGCCAGAACGATTCCGGTATCGGCTCGTCCCTGATTCCGTCCAATTTTGGAGCGAATCCGACCCTGTTCATCCAGGCGGGTACGTCGGGAGGCAGCCAGACGTTTAATGGAACGACGATTTCCGCCGGTGCGAACAACGTAATTGGCCGTGGCAACGGAACCAATAGTGCGACTCTTGATCTGGGCGCTATTGGCCGGACCGCTGGTGGCACAGTGAGTTTTTCGACTTTAAATGATGGCGGGACGGGGTCGGCTGCGTTCAAAACTTCCACTGCGAATACCAACGGAATCCTCGGCGGTTGGGCGACCACCTCGGCTGCTGCGACAGGTACGGGGGCAGTTACTGCCACGGACTGGGCGGCCAATGATGGCAGCGGCAACATCGTCGCTTACACGGGCTACACGGACATTGCTCAGGCAGGCGTCATCGCCAGCTCGGCATCGAGCAACGTGCGCATCGTGGCATCCACTACCGGCAGCGCGACGCTGGGGGCGGCGGTGACGGATGTGAACACCATCCAGTCGAAGAACTCGGCGGCACAGACCATTACGATCGGCAACACCAGTACGCTTCGCCTCGGAGCGGCAGGCGGCATCTGGAATCAGGGCGCCGGCTCGCTGACCGTCGGCGCGGGCGGTACGACGGGCGTGCTGACAGCGGGTGGAGCGGATAACACGGCAGGCGAGCTGATCATCACGGGAACCGGCGGTACGACGACTGTCAACTCGCGGATCACCAATAATGGCACGGGTGTCGTGACCCTTACCAAGGCGGGAACATCCAATCTTTCCCTGACCGGTACAAACACCTACACGGGCGGCACCTATGTCAGCGGGGGCACGGTGACTGCGACGAACGCCTCCGCCTTCGGCACGGGGGATGTGTATTTCCTGCCCACGGCCCGCCTCACTCTCGGCGGTGGCGGCGCGCTGGTCTTTGCCAATAACTTTTACTTCCAGTCCGGCGATCTTTTTGCCTCGCACGATCTGGGCGGCAAGACGATCAGCGGCACGGTGACACTCGCCGCGCCCAACGTGACCTTTGCAGGAGCAAGCGGCGGAATAATCACCGGCAAGGTGACGGGAGATTACTCGCTGGGAGTTGGCAATGGAACGCTCCGGCTGACCAATACCTCCAACGACTTCGCCGGAGGCCTGATCATCGGTGCGAATGGCAATGCCAATTCCCCCACGGTCCAGCTCGGCGCGAGCGAGGTCATCTCGAACGGCGCGGGGAAGGGCAATGTCACCCTGAGCGGCGGCGGCACGACGGGCGTAGCCACCCTCGACCTCAACGGGTTCAACGAAACGATCAACGGCCTCGCCAACGGCTCGGTGACGGCTCGCACCGTGGTAACGAATACCTCGGGAACGCTGTCGACCCTCACCCTTGGCGACTATGACCAGTCCGCTTTGTACGCGGGGGTCGTGACGAGCAATCTTGCGATCACGAAGATCGGTGAGGGTGTCCAGACCTTCTCGGGCGCCAACACCTACTCGGGTGCGACCACGATCAACAATGGCATCCTCCAGGCCGGAGTGGCCACAGTTGACGGCGTGAGTGGCGCCTTCGGTCTTGGCTCGGCGGTGACTCTGGCCAATACGGCCGGCGCCACGCTGGCGCTGAACGGATTCAATAACACCATCGGCTCGCTGGCTGGCGGCGGCGTCTCGGGCGGCAATGTGACGCTCGGCTCGGCGACGCTGACCACCGGAAATTCCTCGAACACCCAGTATGCAGGCGTCATCTCCGGCACGGGCGGGTTTGTGAAGGTCGGCTCCGGCACTCAGATCCTGAGCGGAGTCAATACATACACCGGAACGACGACGGTGAGCGCGGGTTCGCTCATCATCGGAGTGGGCGGCTCGGGCAGCATCGCCAGCGGAAACGTGACGGTGCAGAGCGGGGCGACCCTCGGCGGCAGCGGTACGATCAATGGCGCGACGACGATCCAGTCGGGCGGTACGCTCTCTCCGGGGAACAGCCCTGGCGTACTCACCCAGTCGGCGGGACTCACGCTGAATACCGGATCGAGCTTCACCTTTGAACTCGCTGCCAATACGACGGCGGGCCGCGGCACCAACTTCGATGGCGTTGATATTACGGGCGGCACGCTGACGATTGAGAGCGGCGTCGCCTTCAATGTGGTCTTCAACAGCCTGGGTTCCACGGTGGACTTCACTTCCGCCTTCTGGACCGCCAATCAGAACTGGCTTGTCTTCAGCAATGCCAACCTCCCCTCGACGGTGGCAGGCATCTTCAACCTCGGCACGGTTTCGAACGATTCGCTCGGTCAGACCTTTTCGAGCACGGGCGGTTCGCTTGCCTTCAGCCAGGTGGGTAACGATATCTACCTGAACTACACGGCAGTTCCCGAGCCAGGCACCTGGGCGCTGCTCGGGCTGGCCGGAGTGGCTTGGCTGATCGTTCATCGCCGTCGCCGCATGGCTGCATAGAACAGATCGCAGACATTTTGTTCAAAAAGGCGCCGGGGTGGGGGATTCTGGCGCCTTTTTGCTTTTGGGAAACGAGTGGTGGGAAATTTGACTCGTTCGGCGTATCTTGCCGACGCGAATGGAGTCTTTTCTGCGAGAATTTCAGGCGGAGGCCGGCCGGGCCTTGATTGATCGGGAAAGGGAACTGGAGCTGGCGCTTTGCTGTTTTGTCTCCGGGGGCAATCTGCTCATCGAGGACACCCCGGGAGTGGGCAAGACGACGCTGGTGAAGGTGATGGCTCGGCTGCTCGGGCTCGATTTCAAGCGGGTGCAGTTCACCAACGACCTCCTGCCCGCCGACATCCTCGGCAGCCAGGTCTTCGACGCCGGGCGGCAGAGCTTCTCATTTCATCGGGGGCCGATCTTTGCCCAGCTCGTGCTGGGTGATGAGCTCAACCGCGCCTCTCCGCGTACGCAGAGCGCCGTATTGCAGGCCATGGACGAGCATGAGGTGACGATCGAGGGGCTGACACATGGGCTCCCGGAGCCGTTCTTTTTTGTCGGAACGCAGAATCCCCATGAGCAGATCGGCACGGCCATGCTTCCCGAGTCCCAGGTGGATCGTTTTCTCATGCGCATCGCCCTGGGTACGCCGGGACGGGAGACGCAGCGCAAGCTGCTTGAGCGGCACCGCAATACCGCCGGGGGCGCCACGTTTGATTTTCACAGCCTTCGCGTCCTCGCGACACCGGAGGAGCTTTGCGAATGGCAGCGGAAGGCGGCGGCGGTGCATGTCTCCGAGGCGGTCTCGGAGTATATTCTCGACCTTTTCGAGGGAGCGCGGACTCGGGAGTGGTCTCTTTCCCCCCGCGCCAGCCTCGGGCTCCAGCGGGCCGGGCAGGCGCGGGCGTTTCTCCGTGGCCGGGAGTATGTGCTGCCGGACGATGTCCAAGAGGTCTTCCTTCCGGTGACGACGCATCGTCTGGCCCAATTTTCCCGGGTGCCGGGCGATCCCCGGGAGGCGGCGACGATGGCGCGCTCGCTCCTTGAGCAAACCCGCTCGCGGTAAGGGGCTCTGTCATGGCGAAGCGCATCCGAGAACGCATCTACATCGTTCCGCGCTGGCCCGGGATCGGGTTTGCCTTTGTGGTGCTGCTGATCTTTGCCCTGGGTTTCGGGTTCACTGGGAACAGGGAATTCACCCGTGTTCTCGGCATCTCCCTCGTGGTGGCGGGGTTGGTTGTGCTCATCCAGAGCAACGACAATGTTCGCGGGCTGGAGATCGTCGGCTGCCGGTCCGCGCCGACCCCGGCGGGAGAGCCTCCCGTGCTGGAGGTATCTGTGAGAAACTCGGCCGCCCGGGAGAGGATCGGGCTCCATGTGCGCCGGGCGATCCCCTGGCGCAAGGCGTGGCGGCTCCAGCCGACTGGAGCCTGGCTGCCGATGATCGAGCCGGGGCAAACCCTCGTGGCCCGCCTGCCGCTTGATCCTGCTGTTCGCGGGCGGCATGCCGTGCCGCGTCTCTGGGTTGCCAGCGTGATGCCGTTTGGGCTGTGTTTTGCCTGGAAGGAATTCGCCCCGGAGGGCGACTACTACGTTTATCCGCGCCCTCACGGCCTGTCGCTGGAGGAGAGAAGCCTGGCCCGGGACGGAGACCTGCAAGGAGGCGGGGCGGGCGGCGATGACGTCAGCGGCCACCGGCCGTATGAGGCGGGGGACCCTCTTTCGCGCATGGACTGGCGTGTCTTCGCCCGCACGGGAAAGATGGTCGTGCGCACGCTCGACGAGGGCGGGAGCGGGGAGGTCGTCCTCCGCTGGCGGGATACGGGCTTTCTCGACGATCCGGAGGCGCGGCTGGAACAGCTCAGCCGCTGGATGGCTCAGTGCGTCCGCGAGTCCAGGCCCTTTCTCCTCGATCTGTCTCCGCATCGGGGCGAGATCAATGGGCGTAACCTGATCGCCTGTCAGGAGGCCCTGGCGACGTTCCCCGGAGGAGCGTCATGAACGAACTGATGGAACGCCGCGAGCGTCATCTCGGCTGGGTGCTGGCGGGAGCGATGGCGATCCATCTGTTTGTCCTCGTGGCAAGGGGGCCGGTGTTGCTTGCAGCGCTGGCCGCGCTTCTGACCGGGGCCTTTCTGCGCCAGCGGCAAACCTACCTGCCGGTGTGGCTGGTGCGCGTGGCGCTGGTGCTGGGAGCGATCGGCGTTTTTGTCGACCAGAGCTTTTTCCGGCTGGCGGGAACCCTGGGAGACCTGGGCGCGATCACCGGATCTCTGCTGCTTTTGCGGCCGGTGACCCACCAGCGCGGGATGCGTGTGCTGCTCTGCATGCTGGTGGTACTGGCCAGTGCTCTTCTGCGGCCCTACCCGCCCGTCGGCGCTGCGTTTATCGTCGTCGACGTGGTGGTGCTCCTGCTGCTGGCCGAGCAGATTCACCGTCCGCCGGAGGCAACGGTCAGCCTGTGGGTATCGGTCGCGAGGTCGCTCCGGGTGGTCGTTCCCGTCGGCATCGTGGTGACGGCGATCTTTCTGGCCTTCCCCAATCTCTCGGATTACTCGCCCAAGGTCCTGACAGGATTTTCCGGGAGCGGGGTGCTGAATCCGGGGAGCATCGCCGAGATCGTGCAGTCCCGTCGGGTGGCCCTGGTGGCGCGCTTCGCTCCCGAGCAGGCGCTGCCCGGTCCGGCGGAGATGTATTGGCGGGGCCAGGTGCTGGAGGTGAGCGGGGGAATGACCTGGGCGCGGGTCTCCCGGCAGATTGATCGCATGCGCCAGTTGTTGGGGCGTCCCCCTGAGCCGCGCTCCGGGCTTTTTCACTATCGCCAGGACCTGGCCGCCAATCGGGCGGGGATCGTGCCGGTCCTCGATCATGCGGTTTATGTCGATGCCCGGTGGGAGGATCAGGCGATCGTGGTGACAGATCTCGGAGCGGCAGTCTTGCAGACGGTGGGTGGCAGCCAGTTGAGCATGGATGTCGTGTCGACCTCGTCCGCCATGCCGGATGCGCCTTCGCCGTCGCTCGCGGATGGAGCGCTGGGCATCCCGAAAAACGTGCGCTCCGATCCGCGTGTCCAGGCGATCGTCGACAGGATTTTCCAGCCGGGAATGGATGCCCGGGCGAAGATCCAGGCGGTCGCGCGGTACTTTCGCAAGGGGGGATTTCGCTACACCCAGCGGCCCGGGCGTACGGATGACCTGGGCCGGTTTCTCACCGAGCAGAAGCGCGGCTTTTGCGAGCATTTCGCCGCGGCGGGGGCCAACCTCCTGCGCCTGGGCGATGTCCCGGCCCGGGTCGTGACTGGCTACCGTGGTGGGACCTGGAACCCTTGGTTACGTACCATCACCGTGCGCGACAGCGACGCCCACGCCTGGGTCGAGGCCTGGGATTCCTCCCGCGCCGAATGGCGGCGGTTTGATCCCACGGACTTCGTCGCTCCGCAGCTCTCGGTCGACATCGCCCGTGAGATGGACTCCTCCCTGTGGCCCTGGTATCGCACGGGCGCGAGCTACCTCGCCGCCACCGTCACCGCATCCCTTGAACGCGCGGAGGGAGCCTGGAACCAGCTGGCAAACTCCGAGGCCTGGGAGCACGTCGACGTGATGATCTTCATCGCGCTCGTCGGCATCGCCTTCGTGTGGCTTTTGCGCAACCTGCGCGCCCGGCGGACGGCCCGGTCGGAGAATCGCGTCGAGCGGCTCCTGGCGGAACTCGAGGACCTCGGGGCGCGCACCTCGCGCAACCGTCGTCTCCCCGAGACGCCGCTGGCCTGGTTGGGGAGGCTGGCGGAGAACACCGTCGACCCGGATGAACGAGAGGCGATACGGCAGTTTTCTCTCGCTTACGAGGAGGGAGCCTATCGCGCCGCGCAGCCAGACGACGCCCTGTTTATCCGGATGAAGGGGCTGAAGCTCCAACTGCGCCGCTTGTGGAAGCGGTCCGCCGCCACAGGGCGATGAGGAAGACCACGGATTAAACGCGGTTCCCTCGCCGCCGGTCGGCCGGGACGGGGGAGCATTTCCGAGGCTTGCCTCCCAGCCGGAAAGGAGGCACAAGCAAGAGGAACCCATGATTATCACTCCCAAGATTCGCGGTTTTATCTGTACGACGGCTCATCCGGACGGCTGTGCGGCTCATGTCCAGGAGCAAATCGCGCACGTAAAGAGCAAACCCTCCCTGCCCAATGCCCCCAAGCGCGTGCTCGTGGTCGGTTCCTCGACCGGGTACGGCCTGGCTTCGCGCATCATGGCCGCCTTCGGTGGCGGCGCCTCGACTGTCGGCGTGTTCTTTGAAAAGGAACCCATGGAGAAAAAGACCGCCTCGGCTGGCTGGTACAACTCCGCTGCGTTCGAGGAGGCCGCGCTCAAGGAGGGCCTCTACGCCAAGAGCTTCAATGGCGACGCTTTCTCCACCGAGATGAAGCAAAAGGTGATCGAGACGATCAAGACCGACCTCGGCCAGATCGACATGATCGTCTACAGCCTTGCTTCCCCGCGCCGTACCGATCCGGTTACCGGCGAGGTCTTCAAGTCCGTGCTCAAGCCGACGGGCGAGACCTTCACCAACAAGAATCTCAACACCGACAAGAAGGAGATCGAGACCGTATCCATCGACCCCGCCTCGGCAGAGGAGATCGCCCACACCGTGAAGGTGATGGGTGGCGAGGACTGGCAGCTCTGGATCGCTGCTCTCGAAAACGCCGGAGCGCTGGCCGAGGGATTCAAGACGGTCGCCTACTCCTACATCGGGCCTGAGCTGACCTGGGCCATCTACACTGAAGGCACCATCGGCCGTGCCAAGCTCGACCTCGAGAAAACGGCTCGCGACATCAACGGGAAGTTCGGTGCCGGCACGGCGCTCGTTTCCGTGAACAAGGCGCTCGTCACGCAGGCCAGCTCGGCCATTCCGGTCGTGCCGCTCTACATTTCGATTCTTTACAAGGTGATGAAGGCCAAGGGGCTTCACGAGGGCAGCATCGAGCAGATCGAGCGCCTCTTCGCCGACCACTATTGCGCTCCTGAGGGGCCCAAGCTCGACGACGCTGGGCGCATTCGTATCGACGACTGGGAAATGCGTGAAGACGTGCAGGCCGAGGTCCGCGACGCTTGGAATGATGTCTCGACCGAGACGATCGACGCCGCGACCGACTTCGCCGGATACCAGAAGGAGTTTTACCGCCTCTTCGGCTTCGGCCTTGAGGGCGTGGATTACGCGGCGGACGTCGATCCGATCCGCAAGATCCCGAGCCTCGGGTAAATTCGTTTGCTTTGAAAGAGGGCCGACCTGATCAGTCGGCCCTTTTTTGTTAGCGGGGCGAAGCCTTGCCGATCTTGATGAAGCCAGGAACGATGCCCGGCTTCTGACCAGGCCGCCGCTGATCGACAGCCAGGGTCTGCTCGGTGTAGCGGGCCAGCCGCACGAATGGCAGGCCGATAAGGAGATAGATGATCGCCACGAGGATGCCGGGACCGAAGAAGTCGAAGGTTTGCGTGGCGATTCGCTGGTATGCGCCTGTCAACTCCACCAGCGTCACCATCGAGACGAGCGAAGAGTCTTTCAGGAGCGAGATAAAGTCGTTCGTGACCGGCGGCAGGACCAACCGGAAGGACTGCGGAATCACGACGAACCGCAAACCCTGGAAGTGCGTCATGCCGAGTGCTCGGGCGGCTTCCATCTGGCCCTTGGGAATGGCGAGCAATCCGGCGCGGTAGTTTTCGGCTTCGTAGGCGGCGTAGTTCAGGCCCAGGCCGAGCACGCCCGCGATGAAGGGCGAGAGTTTGATATTGAGCTCGGGATGCCCGAGGACGGTGCCGAGCTGGGACAGGCCGTAAAAGATGAAGAGCAACTGGATGAGGAGCGGGGTGCCGCGCACGATCTCGATATAGAGCGTGGCCAGCCAGCGCAGCGGCCAGGGGCCAAAGACGCGCATGAGCGCAAGGGTGAAGCCGACCGCGATGGCGAGGGCCATGCCGACGAGAGAGATTTCGATCGTGAGGATGGCGGCATTGAGGAGGAGCGGCCAGTAGTTCCAATACTGCTGGATCTTGGTCGAGAGGCTGGCGTGTTCGCTGTGCGACGCGACGAATGCCTTGTAAGACGTGTCGGGCAGTGAGGGTTCCTCGGGCTGGCCGAAGGCCCCGGCCACGGTGGGTGTCCACAGCCCCCAGCGGGAGAGGATATCTCGCATTTCGCCGCTCTCGATGACCTGCTGGAGCGCCGCGTTGAGCTCCTGCTGGAGCTGGGTGTTGCCCTTTTTGATCGCGATGCCGTAGACGATCTGGCCGAAGGGCGGACCGCTGAACTGGAGGTTCGGATTGGGCGCAGCGTAATACTTGGCAATCGGATAATCGAGGAGCACGCCAAAGAGCCGCCCGTTGGCCGTATCCTGATAGGCGTTGATTTCCTCGTCGTAGGTCTTGGCCTCGACTCCCGGCGTTTTCTCCAGCATGGCCAGCGCGGCAGTCTGGTCCAGCGTGCCGATTTGCTTGCCGGAGAGCTGATCGAGCGAGGTGATGGGCGGTGTGCCCTTACGGTCTACCAACTGCTCAAAGGTGACATAGTACGGGTTGCTGAAGAGGACTTCACCCGCCTTGTCAGGTGTGATCTCGATGCCGCAGATCACCACGTCGTACATGCCGCGCCCGAGGCCCGGGATGAGTCCGTCCCAGTCATTTTGGACAAACTCGGCCTTGCGGCCCATGCGCTTGGCGATGGCGTTGATGATCTCGTACTCGAAGCCCGTGAGCTTGTTGCTGCTGTCGTAAAAGGTGTACGGCGCGTTGCTGTCGGGATCGGCGGCCCAGCGCAGGACGGGCTGCGGAGCGGATTCCTGGGCGACGGCGAGAGCCGCTGTGCAGAGCAGGATGGAAGCGAGGAGGCGAAGCATCAGATGAACCTCTTGAGGAATTGACGAGTCCGTTCGTCCTTCGGGTTTTGGAAGATTTCGTCTTCGTCGGAGATTTCGACGATGTGGCCTTTTTCCATGAAGACGATGTAGTCGCTCGCGTCGCGGGCGAAGCGCATTTCGTGCGTCACGACGATCTGGGTCATGCCCTCGTTGTCGAGGTCCTTCATGACCTTGAGCACCTCGTCGACCAACTCCGGGTCGAGGGCGCTGGTGGGCTCGTCATAAAGCATCACCTGGGGATTCATGGCCAGTGCGCGGGCGATGCCGGCGCGCTGTTGCTGGCCGCCCGACATTTGCGCGGGGTAGCGATCGGCCAGCGCGCCGAGCCCGACCTTTTCGAGCAGGCGGAGACCGTTCTTTTCGGCATCCTCACGCGGGACGCCGCGCACCACCATCGGGGCGAGCATGACGTTCTCGAGAATGGTCTTGTGCGGGAAGAGATTGAACTGCTGGAAAACCATGCCGACCTGCTGGCGGAGTTTGTGGGCCTTTTCCTTCAGGTCGCGCGGAGGGGCGTCTTCCAGCCCCTGGCAGTCGATCTCCACCCCGGCGATGGAGATTTTTCCCGCGTCGGGGATCTCCAGAAAGTTCATGCAGCGCAAAAATGTGCTCTTGCCGCAGCCCGAGGGGCCGATGATGGAAACCAGATCGCCTTTTTCGACATCGAGGCTGACGCCCTTGAGGATCGGGTTGTCGTCGAAACTCTTGTGTAAACCGTGAACCGAGAGAAGCGGTTCGCTGGAGTTCTCCATGCGCGTAGTGGGATACATCTTTTGAAACATCTCGCAATACCGGGGCAAGATTGGACTGTGACAAATTCGTCACATTTCGTACCTTTCCGGCTGGTCGCGCATTCGGAAAGTCCTCACACGACGACCCACACATAGCATATGGCCAACGAAGTTCCCCAGCGAAAGTTCAAGACGCTTTTCCTCTGCACCGCCAACGCCGAACGCAGCATCTTTGCCGAATACCTGCTCCGCAAGGAGGGAGGAGACCGGTTCGAGGTCTGCAGCGGAGGCACGGCTCCCTCCGGCACTGTTCATCCGCTGGCGATCGAGATCCTGAAAAACGACTATCATGTCGACGCCTCTGATGCGCGGAGCAAGTCGTGGCAGGAGTTTCAGGGAGTGGAGTTTGATTTTGTCATCACTCTTTGCGACGCAGCCCGGGAGGCAACGCCCGACTGGCCGGGGCAGCCGATCATTGCCCACTGGAGCTCCCGCAACCCGGCTGAGGTGACGGGGGATGAGGCCGAGGTGCGGCACGCGTTTTTTGAAGTCGCTGAGGAGATTCATCATCGCATCCAGCTCTTCGTTGCCCTGCCTTTTGAAAAACTGGATCTCCTGCGCCTCAAGGCGGCCACGCATGAGATCGGAGCGGGGCCGAGCCCCGGATAGCCGCCCCTCGCCTTATAACTATAGCCTATGTCCTTCGAGCTTCGCATTGATGAACCCCTGGGTGAGGCCTTGCGGCGGTGCCTGGTGGAGCAGGCCGGACGGCTGGCGTCCGATGTGGAAGGCGATGAGCGCGGGGAGGCCATTCACAAGGCGCGCAAGCGCTGCAAGCGCCTGCGGGCGGTTTTTCGCCTCCTGCGGCCCGTGCATCCGGAGCTGTTTCGCGAGGGTAATGCCCTGTTTCGCGATATCGGGCGGGGATTGTCGGCCTTTCGCGATGTTGACGCCACGCGGGCGGCCTTCTGCCGTCTGGTCGAGGGGGCGGGGAATCATGCGGGGACTCTGGAGCCTCTCGGTGTGATCCTGCACAGGGAAGACCCGGCTCTGACCCAGGAACTGCTGACGGAGCGGATCGCACAGTCCGCGCAGCTCGCTCGCGAGGCGGCGCAGCGGTACGAAAAGCTCCGTTTCGGAAAAGGCGAGTTCTCTCTCTTCGGCGACGGTCTGCTGGTAACGTACAAGAAGGCGCGGGCGGCCATGCGCTCCGCCTACGACGATCCCCATCCCGAGACATATCACGAATGGCGAAAGCGTGTGAAAGACCTGACGAACCAATGCCAGTTTCTCTGTCCTCTCTGGCCCGGCATCCTTGAGGTGCTGCGCAAGGAGTTTGACGCGCTGGGAGACATCCTGGGGGACGATCACGACCTCTGTGTGGTCCGCGAGAAGGTCCTGGCGGAAGGTGGGAGCTTTGATTCCGGACTGCTGGATTTCTTTGCCGCGGAAACTGATCGCCAGCTGGAGGGCTGCCGGCGCAAGGCATGGTCGCTCGGGGCGCGGCTTTTCGCCGAGAGATCGGAACTCTTCATCCGCCGGATGCATGCCTATTGGGAGACGCTTGAGGAGGAGCGCGGATGAAAACCACCGGCCGGCTTATCATTCTCAGCGGGCCCTCCTGCGTGGGCAAGAGCCCGCTCTTCAAGGCCCTGCGGCAGTTCGAGCCGGAACTCCTCGCCAAAGTGCGTCCGCTCGTCCTGTACAACTCCCGCTCGCCGCGTCCTGGGGAGGCTGATGGGAAGGATTACCATTTCCGGTCCCGTGCCGAAATTGAACGGTTGCGGGAGAACAAGCGGTTCGTCGTCATCGACGTGCGCGGTGACCTTCAGGCGCTCGATGTCGAGGAACTCACCCGCAATCTCGCGAAATCGGACATGCTCTTTGAGGGCAACCCCTTCATCGGAGAGACTCTTCTCTCTCATGATAAACTCCAGGCCGTCGCCCGGCTCAGCGTCTTTATCTCACCCGTGGCTCTGGAGGAGGTGAGGTTCCTCCAGGCTCAACCCGGGGTGGAACTGGACAAGCTGATCGTCGACGTCATGCGGCGAAAGCTCCTGCGCCGGACCCGGCGGCAGAAAGGGGAACTTTCCCTCAAGGACCTCGAGGAGATCGAGCGCCGTGCGGGCAGCGCCCCTCGCGAACTCGCGATGGCCTGCCGGTTCCACCACGTCATTCCCAATCACGACGGCGAGGATAGTGAAAACTGGAACGCCTTTTATCATCCGCTCGGTGACGCCCGCCGGACGTTCCTGGCTGTCGCCGCGCTTCTGGCTGGCCGGAAACCTGCTTGGGTTGAGAAATGGCCCGCCAGCCTCTTTGCCCGGAAGGACTGACTCTCCCGACCTGACGTGCGTTTACGTATTGGCCAGGATGCAGATGCCGAAAAGGATGCCGATGATGGCGGCGAGGACGATTCCTGACCCGCGGATGGCATACCTCCAGCCCTTGGGGGCGATCCGGTAGGCGTGCTCGGAGAGCGCCGTCCAGACGAGCGGGATCATCAGGAGCCACACGCCATGGTGGACCAGGAAGGCCGCCATGGGCGTGATATCCGCCGGGTTGCTGACTTTGAGAGCCACCCCGAGGAGCAGGATGCCGATCGTCAGAAAGACAAACTGGGTGATGCCGATGACGACGATGTCCGGCTGCGGGGGAATGAAGGGGAGTTGGAAGAGGTTTTTTGGGGATTTCTGATCCATGGTGATGGCCTCCATTGAGAGATTACCATGTTTCTGGGAGGGTTCTCATCCAATATTGTTGATTCCTTGCCACTTATTGAAAGTTTGCCCGTCGCAAAATAGGCTCGAAAACCCAAAGAATCCCCTTGCACAGAGCCTTTGGAGAGGCTAAATATTCGCCCCTTTTCAACGAACCCAAAATGGCGAGCAAGCAGAATAAATCCCCCAAAGCTGATGGCACTCCTGAAGAAGGAGCTGATGCTGCGAAGAAGCAGACTGCCAAGAAAGAATCCGCACCCGCCGCTGGGTCCAAGGAAGCGGTGTTCCTGGAGAAGCAGCGCGAGCGGCTTCTCGCTCTCAAGGACACGCTCCTCGATTCCATGCAGGGCGTGGCCCGCGACAGCCTCCGCTCCCGTGCGGAAGGCAGCGAGGCAAGCGCCTTTGGCATGCACCAGGCGGACGCCGGCAGCGATGCGTACGACCGCGACTTTGCCCTGAGCCTCCTGTCCCAGGAACAGGATTCCCTTTACGAGATCGATGAGGCCCTCAAGCGCATCGAAAACGGCAGCTACGGCGTCTGCGAGATGTCGGGCAAGCCCATCCCTCACGCCCGCCTTGAAGCTCTTCCCTTCACCCGCTATACGGTGGAGTGCCAGGCGGAACTCGAAAAGCGCAACCGCTTCCAGCGCGTGCGCCAGCCTGTCACCTCGCTCTTCGGTCTGGGCGAGGATGATGGAGGAGACGGCGAAGACGAAGACAACTCGACCGACACCAAGGACTAATCACCATGCCACAGGAAATCATCACCCTCGAGTGCACCGAGGCCAAGGCGGAGGGCAAGCCCGTTTCCCGCTACGTCACCACTCGTAACAAGAAGAGCCCCCGCACTCCGGGTCGTCTCGAGAAGAAGAAGTATAACCCGAATCTCCGCAGGCACACCCTGCATCGGGAAATCAAGTAACACATCATGCAGCCGAAAACGCCCAAACGCCGCTCCAATTTCCGCCGCGCGAATCGCACGATGCCGCGCCGTCGTACGGATCTTGCCGAGGAGGCGATCGATTACAAGAACCCTGAGCTCCTGAAGCGCTTCGTTACCGAAAGCGGCAAGATCATTCCCCGCCGCGTCACCGGGATGTCCGCCCGCCTTCACCGCAAGATCACCCGTGAGATCAAGCGTGCTCGTGCGGTTCTGTTGATGAAGTAGTTTTCAGCGCTGGCGGCCGTTGTTATGGTCGCCGCCGTTGGTTTTTTGAGGAGCCGGACGCGTCCCTGACGCCTCCGGCTCTTTCGTTGCCGCATCCCCGGCATTGCTGCTGTCAAAGCGGGGAATGATCTTGGGACGCCACTGCGGATCTGCAAAGGAGCCGGTCGAGACGTACTCGAAAAGCTTGCTGACCGGGAACAGCACGATGCCGGGCACGCCCTTGGCATTGATGCGCACCGAGAGGTTCATCTTGTCGACGAGGAAGCCGATATCGCCGCTTCCGATCAGGTTGAAACCGAAGCCCTCGATCACCAGGTTGTCGGTGAAAATCTTGCCGTCGCTGATGCGAAAGTCCGCCGTCGCCAGGTGGGCGCTCTCATAGCCGCTGCCGGGAATGATCTTGTCCAGGATATCCGAGAACGGACCGAGGAAAGGAATGGCGAACACCTTGCCATCCTCCACCCGGAGGGAGCCTGTGCCTTTCATGGTCTCGGCCAATCCGCCGCGCATGGTGAATTTATACGCGCCCGAGGCGACGCCCTGGGAGGTGTCGTAGTCAAAATACAGCTTCGTCAGCTTGGCGAAATCGACGCGCTTTACGGTGACATTGGCTTTGACCGTTGGGTCGTTGGGCGAGGTCGAGACGTCGGCGTCGAGGGCGGCCTCTCCATCCATCAGCTTGGCGCTGCCGATCTTCACCAGCACCTTGCTGCCCACCACATTGATTGTGCCGGTCGTACGGCCAAAGTGCAGTGTGCGGGCCAGCAGATCGTAGTCGAAGCCGTCGGCCTGCAGCTTGAGCGCGAGGTTGTTGCCGCTCGGATCTTTCAGGGAAATCACTCCTCCGCCCTGGACCTTCGGCGCCTTGGTGAAGCGGTAGGGTTTGAGCGCCTCGGCGATCTTGGGGTCGGCCCACATCAGCACGTCGACCGGGAAGAGCGAGGAGTTGATATTCTGCAGCCGCACCTGCTGCCCGCCGAAATCGTAGACAAACATGCCTGTGCCCATGCCGCCTCGTCCCTTGATGGTGAAATCCTTGTAGGAAACCGCGCGGTTCGCGATCTCGAGCTTGGCCTCGGCCGAGTCGAACCACGCTCCCCGCATCGCCGTGCGGCCCAGCTTCATCGTGCCGGCGCCCGAGACGCTGGCAAAGTCGGGCTTGCTCCCCTGGACCTCGATCTGGACATACGGGTTGTCCTTGAACTCCATCTGCTTGAGAAACTCCTGCTCCTTGGGGCCGAGGAGCGGGGCGAACAGGGTGGGGGGGATGCTGTTCGTCATGCGCAGGCGGAAATCGCCGGGGCTGTAGAGCACTTCGGCGATCAGTTCCGCGCCGTTCATCCAGAGCTGCACATCCCGCGCAAAGACCTGACCGTTGCGCCATGCAAAATCCGCCGCCAACGTATCGACCTTCGCCCCCTTGACCGTGAACTTCCCGGCGCGAATCGAGCCGGTGAGAAAGGAATCCGCCGGGCTGTTCACATCGATCGTCCCGGAGATCGTGAACTGCGGCGTCTCCTGGAAGACGAGGTTGCGGGCGAAGGATGTTTTGGGAAACAAACCCATGAGGGGCTTGGGCGACATGGAACTCGCGAGCTCAAACTCAAATTGACCGTTCTCCAGCCGCCCGCTCAGGTTGAGCGAGCCGTCGGTCCCCAGGATCTGCAACTGCGGAATCGTCAGGGTCTGGTTCGCGACGGAGGCCTGCGCCTGCACACCCTCGATGCGCCAGGTGGGGCCGATGATGGGCCCGCTCTGGATCGAGATGGGCGCGATGCGAATGGTGGACGGATCGGCGAGATCCCCGAAAATCTCCAGCCGGACCTCGGGCCGGTTGCCGCTAAACCGGAGTTTTGACAGCAAATTAATGATGTCGGCGGCGAGTTCACGATGAGCCTGGCCTGCGACCGCCGAGCCCTTGTTGCCAAAATGAAAGGCTCCCGGGTTACGTACCAGTCCGTTCAGAGAGAGTCTGATCCCGAAAAGTTCGCAGTCAAAATAGCTGAGCCGCATCTGGTCTGCGATGAGGACAAACTGCCCATTGACGTTGCGCAGTTCCACCCGCACCGGGTTGGGCCCCGGCTCGATGGGGACCGAGACGTCCGTGCCATCGAGTTCCAGATGATTGATGGTTACCTGCCGATTCATGAGATCGCTCATGGAGATCGAGACCGTCAGGCGATCGATATGGGCAAAATCCGGGCCATCCGGCGTGGTGCCAGTGACCACGACATCCTCCGCAACCAGACCGCGGAACGGATTGAACCGCAGCTTGCCGATCGCTGTTTTGAAATTGTCTCCGCGCAGGGCGGTCTCGACCTGTTCCTTGAGGCCGAACCCGATGCCGATCCGATCCACATAGATCAGCGCAGCAGGCAGGCCCACGAAGATCGTGAGGACCACGATCCGCAGCAGCCAGCGGATGAAAAATCTGGGGACCGGAGGAAGGAGCATTCTACAAAACTCTCGGGGGCCCGGGCTTAGTTGGCCAGCAGGCCGTCCTCGATGCGCAGCAGGCGGTCGCCGCGCTGGGCGAGGTGCTCGTCGTGGGTCACGACGACCAGGGTGCGCTTGTCATCTCGCGCCACCCCGAGCAGGAGCTCGATGATCGATTCCCCCGTATGCTTGTCGAGGTTGCCTGTCGGCTCGTCGGCAAAAAGGATGGTCGGGTCATTGACCAGCGACCGGGCGATGGCCACGCGCTGCTGTTCTCCGCCGCTCAGCTCCGAGGGCAGGTGGTTCATGCGTTCCTTGAGACCCACGCGCTCGAGCAAGGCTGCCGCCAGGTCGGTGTTCACCTTGCCGGCGAGCATTCCGGGGATTTTGACATTCTCCAGGGCGGTGAGCTCGGGCAGGAGATAGTAGGACTGGAAAATGAAGCCCATGCTCTTGTTGCGCAGCCGGGCGAGGCGGTCGGAACCGAGGGCGTAGAGATCCTGTTCCTCGAAGGTCACCGTGCCGCCCTCCGGGCGTTCCAGCCCGGCCAGGGTGTAGAGCAGGGTGGTCTTTCCGGCGCCCGATGCTCCGCACAGGAAGACGGTTTCGCCCTTCCGCACTCCGAGCGAGATGCCGCGCAGGACATTCAGGTTGGTCCGCCCCATCCGGAACGAACGGGAGAGATCTTTGGAAACGAGTTGATATTCCGCTACAGCCACGCCCTTTCCCTACGCGAAAAATCCGTGCATTGCACCGCCAACTTGACGAAATCTCCCGCCGGGGTCAAAACGGACGCAGCGAACCAAAGGATCGGAATGCACTTCCCAGCTCCAGGCTTTCGCTTTTTGCTCCTTCCACTCGGAAGCGTGCTCGCCTCCTTGGTGTCGCTTTTTGGCGAGGAGCCTGCGCCGGTGACCGCGCCTCATCCTGAAGCCGTCGTGACGAGCAAGGGTTCCCTACTCTCCGGAGCCTCGACGTTGATTGAGCAGATCGAGGAGCTCAGGCGCTTGATCGAGGCGCAGGAGCGCGCGGGCGTGATGGAATTTTTCTCCGCCATCGCACGGAATGACAAGGCCGCCCTGTGCCGCCTTCTCAACCAGGGACTTGATCCGGATGTCACCCTGCCCACCCCGGTCCCGCGGGAGTTCGTCCGCCAGTTCCCGGACGAGCTCACCGCCTACTACGTCGGCAGGGAACAGGGCGTCACCGGCCTTATGCTGGCGACGCTCCAGCGGAACGAGGTTTTCGTAAAGATCCTCCTCCTGGCTGGCGCGGACCCCTGGAAAATGACGAAACGCCACAAGACGTTTGCTCTCTGGCTGGCGGGCAAGACCCAGCAGGTGGGCATCATGCGGCTGCTCATGGGCATCGAGCCCGATAGCGAGGCCGCCCGGACGCGGGTGGAGATCGATCTCGGCGCCCAGCGCGCCACCGTCTGGCGCGACGACAAGATCGAGATGGTGACGGAGATTTCCTCCGGGCGCAAATCCCGGCCCACCCCGACCGGGCAATTCCTGGTGACAGACAAATATCGGATGTGGAAATCCACCCTGTACCACGCGAAAATGCCATATTTCCTGCGGCTTTCCTGCGGAGATTTCGGCCTTCACGCCGGATATCTGCCGGGTTATCCCGCCTCGCATGGCTGCATTCGGTTGCCTGAGGACGTTGCTCGCAAACTCTTCACCAGTCTCCCGGTGGGCACCTTGGTCGACATACGGTAAAGTCCTTAGGGAAATTCCCTGAAAGAGGGTGCGGGGGGTAAAATCCGCGATTGCCCCCGCTAAGGCGGGCGCTATTGTAACTCGCTTCCGATGTTAACCTCCCTGACTTCTTCCTCGGTACGTGCCGCGATTTTCGCGTGCTGCCTTGCATCGTTTGGCGCGCTTGGCCTGGCACAGACTACCGAGTCACGCCCTGGCATCGCCCTTGTCAAACCGCAAGCATGGTCCAAGCCGGCGGAAGCGACGGTTTCTGAGTTCATGGGATACGTGGACCGCACCCCCGAGGGTTCGGCTGGAGCGGGATACTACGAGTTGAAGACCAAGCAGGGTGACAAGCGGCAGGTGCCTGCCTCGCGCATCGTGAAGATCGTCGTCTACCCGGATGTTGCAGCCTATTCCCGCATTACCAAGACAGAGGAGAGGGATACCCTGGCCCGGGCTGCCGCGGACCTCAAAGCCGTCGTGACCGATTATCCCGCGACGCGCACTTATCTCGATCCCTCGATCAAGGCGCTGAACAAGGAACTCGCCCAGTACGACGCTGGTAATGTGAAGGTCGACGGCGCCTGGGTGTCGCGCGAGAGCTTTATCGCGGGACAAGTCAGCGTGCTCGGCGGCCAGCTTCGGTCCGACATCAATCGGGCCCAGCCTACGAGCAGCTTCGATCTCCATACGGACCCCCGCTTCGTGGGACTTCAGGATATGGCAGCAACGAGCCCGAGCGCCAAGGCGCTGGTCAAGGACTTGTCCGATACCTACGACAAGCTCCTTCGCGCCGAGTCGCGCCAGACCCTCCTGACTTCGTTCGATTCGTCGACGATGACCTTTTCCGAGGCGCAGGGCGGAGTGGAGCGCCTCAAGACCATGAAGCCCGAGGAGGACCCGCGCAGTCTGGCCTTCATCAAGAAATGGGCGGCCTCGGTGGATGCCGCGAATCAATTGCGCTCCCGCGCCGAGCCCCTCGCCAAGGAGTTCGACGACCAGATGAAAAATGTCACCGATGTCGCGATACCCCCGCTAGCTTCACCGGAGCTGCTGGCCAAGATCACCAATCTCGATGGCGATCTGAGAATCTTTTTCGCGACCAAACCCGCGCCGGTGCTGGTCCGGGAAAGTGATCTCGCGCTCAGTCTGACCTCGATCTCCGGGGCGTTCAACAAGCTTCAGACGCTCTTCCCGGCTCGCGAGTTCCTCCAGGCCAAGGAACTGCTGGACCCTCTCGTTTCCCGCGCCAGCTCGGTCGGACCGGAGACCAAGCGCGTTGCCGGGCTGCTCCAGACTTACGTGAGCGAACGTATCCAGGATTTCTCGCGCCAGCGCGAGGAGGCAAAGATCCTGCTCGATTCCGGCAAGCAGAAGGAGGCGCTTGAGAAATTTGAGGCGGCTTTTGCGGTCATTCCCGACGCGACCGTGGGAGAGCAGGTGAGCCAGTTGAAAGAAGCGCTCGGCGTCAACGCCCAGCCGGAGAAGAAATGATCTTGTGAGCGCCGCCTCGGCGGCGCATATCCGGCGGATGGAAGTTTCGGACCGCTGCCGCATCTCCACGGAAATCCGGGTGATGTATTTCGACACCGACGCTGGTGGCGTCGTGCACAACATCGTTTACCTGCGCTTCATCGAGACGGCGCGCACACTCCTCGCCATGCAGATGGGGATGAGCTTTGAGGAGATCAAGCGCACCCAGATTCACCCGGTCGTCGTGCGCACCGAGATCGACTACAAGCGCCCGGCTGTCCTTGGCGACGTCGTTGTCGTCAACGGCAGGCTGGCCGAGACCACGCCCGCCCGGTTCTGGGTGGAGTTTGAGATTGTCCGGCCCTCGGATTCCACCCTGCTCGTGAAGTGCCGCCAGTCCCTGGCCCTCGTCCAGATGCCTGCGGGCAGGCTCATCCGCCTGCCGGAAGGCTTCCCCGAGAATTTTGTCATGCCTGCCGCGTGAATGCGTCTCGCGCTTTTCTCCTCGGGCTTCTTGTCGTTCTCGCCCTTGGCCTCACGGTTTTGACCGGAGGGTGGGGGGATCTTTATAACGAGACCGATGGGCAATACGGCGGCGCAGCCAGGGTCATGGCTGCTGGCGGCCCCTGGCTCGTGCCGCTGAATAATGACATCCCGCGCCTGGTGAAGCCGCCGCTGCTCTACTGGGCGATGGCGGGCTCGATGCAGGTCTTTGGCGTCAATGAGTTCGCCGCCCGCCTGCCCGGGGCGCTTTCGTGGTGTGCGGTTGCTGTATTGACCTTTCTGCTGGGCGAACGCCTCGGCGGTACGTGGCGCGGATTCGTCGCCGGAGCCGTGATGCTGACCGGGCTGGGGACTTTTACGCTGGGACGCATTGTCATGCCGGAGCCAACCTTCGTGGCCTTCATCGTCGGAGCGCTTTATTGTGCGGTGGTCGGGGCCGATACGGGGCGGCGGAGCTGGTTCCTCGGTTTCTGGGTTTGCGCCTCGCTCGCCAGCTTTGTCAAAGGCTGGCATGGGTTGCTCTATCCGTTGGCGATCGTCCTCGTACTGATCGCGCTTGACCGGGAGGCCCGGCGAAAGTTCCTGCCGGTTCTTTCCTGGCAGGGATTTCTCATCTTTCTCGTTATTAACGTGCCGTGGTACGCCTATATCGAATGGCGCTTCCCGGGGTATCTGGGCAACCTCATTTACGGCGAGCAAATCGGCCATATCGTCGGTTCGCATGCCCCCGCGACGGACTATACCAACGTCCCGCGCTGGCAGTTTCTCCTGCTCCATGTTGCGTGGTTTTTCCCCTGGCTCCTGCTGGCACTCACGGCTCGCCGCGATTCTCCAGCGACCTCCTCCTCGCTCTCCCGTCTGATCTGGATCTGGGCCATCCTGGTTCTTGCCTCGGTCCTCCTGACCGGCCAGCGACAGGATTACTACGCCATGGCCATGTGGCCTGCGGCCGCCCTGCTTTTCTCCAGCCGCCTGCAGGGGCAGATACCCCGCTGGGCAGTGGGAGTCCTTGCTGCGGTGCTCGTCGCCGGGGCGATCTTTTGCATCTGGGGCGTCCCGCATCTGACCGGGGCGTCGTCCACCGCCAGTGTGAGCGAACGCTCCACGGCCTGGAATACCGTGACCAATTTCGACGCTGGCGTCTGGAGAAGCCTCTGGCTCACGGCCGTTCTCGCCGTGGGCGGCGCTGCGCTGGCTGCCGTGGCGGCGGTCTTCGTTCAGGGGAAAGCTCGTTTTCTCGCCGTTCTCGCGGTGGCGATCTCTCTCGACCTCGGAGCCCTCAGCGGCACCGCCATTGTCGCCCCGTATTTCTCCCTCGGAACGCTTAAGGAGGAACTCGCGCAATTCCCCACAGCCCATGTCGTCTTCGATGGCGACATCGACACCGCCAGCAGCCTTCTCTTTTACAGCGATCTTCCGGTGATCCTGCTGAACCGCAACCCCAACCAGGATTTCATCGTTCGGAAGTTTGGCATAGGCCGCGACCGCTTCGTGGATCAAAACCAGCTCAAAACTCTCTGGGAAGCCGATCAGCCGCTTCTCTTTGTGGTCGAGAAACGCGATCATGATAAATGGGCTAATCTGCTTGGGATGAGTGAGTTGAAGTCCGTGGGCGAGAGCGGCACGCAGGTGCTGTTCTGGAACGGTCGCTAGATTCTTTCATTGGCACCCCCCGGCGTTTCCGTGTAGTTCCTCTTTATGGAGAATCTGATTATCGTGGGCACCGGCTGCGCGGGACTGACCGCCGCCATCTACGCCTCACGCGCCAACCTTTCGCCCTTGGTTTTGCAGGGCAAGTTGCCGGGCGGGCAACTGACCACCACCACGCTGGTGGAGAATTTTCCGGGCTTCCCCGAGGGAGTCGACGGCCCCGACCTCATCATGCGCATGCAGCAGCAGGCGGAGAAGTTCGGCGCCCGCTTCCAGTATGGCTTCGTCGAGGAGTACGAGCATCTCGGCACGCATTCCCGGCTGAAAATTGACGGCGAGTGGGTGGAAACCCGCGCGCTCATCGTGGCCAGCGGAGCTTCACCGCGCTACCTCGGCATCGACCGCGAACATGAACTCATCGGCCATGGCGTCACCTCGTGCGCGACCTGCGACGGGGCCTTCTACCGCAACGTCCCGGTCTGCGTCGTGGGCGGCGGCGACTCGGCCTGCGAAGAGGCCACCTTCCTCACGCGTTTTGCCTCCACGGTTTACCTCATCCATCGTCGCGACTCTCTGCGCGCGTCGAAGATCATGGCCGACCGCGCGCTGGCCAACCCCAAGGTGAAGCCGATCTGGAACTCCGCCATCACCGAGTACATCACGGATGAAAACGGCGAGGTGACTTCGGTGAAGCTGAAGGATCTGGTCACGGGCGAAATCTCCGACCTGGAGGTGAAGTGCGTTTTCGTCGCCATCGGCCACGAGCCGAATACGGCAGCTTTCCGCGGCAAACTCGATACGGACGAGAATGGTTATCTCATCCAGGTTGAGGGAACCCGCACAAACCTCCCCGGCGTATTTGCCGCAGGCGACGTGGCCGACCACGTCTACCGGCAGGCCATCACGGCGGCGGGGCAGGGATGCGCGGCGGCGATCGATGCGGAACGCTGGCTCGCCACGCTCGAGTAGGGCGTCTTCCCTCTTCCCGGCATCGCACGAATGAAGGTCTGCGACCTCACGCAGTTTTACTCTCCCGTCAGTGGAGGGGTTCGCAGATACATCGAGCAGAAGGTGGCGTACATCCGCCGCCATCGGCCCGATTGTCAGCACGTGCTCGTCGTTCCCGGCAAGCGCACGGAGTGCGTCGGCGATGATGTTGCCAGGGTGTACACGATCGAGTCTCCGATGGTGTCGCGCACCTCGCGCTACCGCATCCTGCTCAAGCTCCACCTCGTCGAGGAGGTGTTGGAGAAGGAGCGGCCCGACATCATCGAGTCCGGCGACCCGTACCAGCTCGCGTGGAAGGCCATTGCCTCCGGCGATGGACTCGATATCCCCGTCATCGGGTTTTATCACTCACACTTTCCCGAGGCGTACATCCGCTCCGTCGCGAAGTTCTTTGGCAAGACCGCCGTGTCGGTCGCGGAGGACTGGGCGAAGCGATACGTCAAGACGCTGTATAACCAGTTCCACCGCACCCTCGTGCCGAGCCCGAACCTCGTCTCGCTCTTGCAGGACTGGGGTGTCGAGCGCGTCGAGGGCATCGACCTCGGCGTGGACGACGAGGTGTTCGTGCCATCCGACATTCCCGTGGAGGGTTTCCGCCGCGAACACGAGATTCCCGAGGAGGCGCGCCTGCTTCTCTATGTCGGGCGTCTGGCCTCTGAGAAAAACGTCGTCACGCTTTTCGACGCCTTTGATATCCTGCACCGTCAGTCACCCGGCAAATACCACCTGCTGGTCGTGGGCGATGGTTCGCTGCGCTCGTCCATGCTGCGACTGAAGGAATCGACCAACGCCGTGAGCTGGATGGAGTTTTGCAGCGATCCGTACAAGCTGGCCGAGGTCTATCGCAGCGCCGATCTCTTCGTACACCCCGGCGTGCAGGAGACCTTCGGCCTCGTCACCCTGGAGAGCCAGGCCTGCGGCACTCCCGTCATCGGTATTCGCGGCAGCTACATGGACCGCATCATTTTCTCCAATCAGGTCCACTGGGCGGCGGAAAACACCCCGCAATCCCTGGCTGCCGCCATCGAGAACAAGTTTGGCGAGGATCTGCACCTCACCGGCCTGCAAGCCAGCCACGAGGCCCGTACCCGCTATTCCTGGAAATCCGTCTTTGGCCGGATGTTTGGCATCTACGACGACGTGATTGCCAACTACCACCCCTGAGTCACCGTGCCATGCCCGGGATGCGCCCCGGCGGCATCGATCCGATTTCGGCCATCTTCGTTGCGTTCTTCGCGCGTTCCTTCGCGATGATTTCCTTGTATTTGACGAAGTTCTCCTCGTTCCCCACAAAAATGCGCCCGTTCGCGGGGTCGGCATATTTATAGACGACGGTCTGGTTGCTTTGTTCGATGGAAACGACCTTGTTGGGCGGCAACTGGCGCAGAACCTCGGTATCCGCAAAGGACGTGACTTTCTCCTCCTGAAACCCGGCCTTGAGGAGGCGGCGTTCGTCGGCTTCCGCCGCGCCTTGTTTGAGCAGGGCGCAGCCGGTCAGCAAAAGAGGAACCGCGCAAAGAAGGAATTTCAGGGCGGGGAGGCGAGGGGGATTCATGGCCGAGGTTTTTTCCATTTACCCCCGGATGCCGGTTGCTTACAAACCTTCTTGTGGCTTTGCCGTCTGATGTAAAAATTCGTAGATACGAGGCGCGCGATCGCGACGCCGTCCGCTGGTTGTGTTGTCAGACGGGATTTCTGGGCAAACCGATCGATCCGGTCTTCGAGGATCGCGAGCTTTTTGCCGATTATCTGACAAGTTACTACACCGATATTGAGCCGGAATCCTCCTTCGTCCTCGAGCATGAGGGACAGGTGAAAGGCTACCTCCTCGGCTCGCGCATGCCGATCAAGCAGCAGTTGCACAACATCTTCCAGAACGCCCGGCTCTTTGTCATCGGCATGTTCCGATACCACCGCTACAACGCGGCCACCAAGGAGTTCATCGCCTGGATCCTGCGGAATTCCTGGCGCGAGGTGCCGGCCGCTCCCCGGAAGATGGCGCATTTCCACTTCAACGTCCTTCCCGAAGCCCAGAGCCTGCATGGGACCAAGACGATGATGGACCTGTACTTTGACTACCTGCGCCAGCACGGCGAAAAGGCGGTCTTTGGGCAGATGGTTACTTTTGAAAGCCGCCGCGGGGCCCGCGTGCTGGAGCGCTTCGGATTCCAGGTGCTCGAGCGCAAGGAGATCACCAAGTGGCGCAACAAGCACCCCGAGCCGGTTTATCTCACCACGGCGGTGAAGTTGCTCGAGGTCGCCGAGAAATAATTGGGAGACATCCGGGGTGGGACATGGGATGTCTGACCCCATCTGACAGGTTCGAAAAATGACGCTTTTTCTGGTTGGTTTAGGCGCCCTCATCATGGGTTTTGTGGTGGGCAGCCTCGTATATCTGCTCAAGTCGAGCCGGGAAACCACGGGGCTTCGCGCCCAGTTGGCGGCGGAGCAGACGAAAACCGCGGTGCTTTCCACCCAGATCTCGACCGCCCGCGAGGCGGATGCCGCCCAGCGCACCCAGATCGAGGAACTGACGCGCCTGCTGGCCTCGGCCGAGGCGGAGGGGGCCAATCTCCGCCAGCGACTGGACGAGGATTCCGCCCGGCTGGCCAATCTCCAGAAGCAATTCACCGCCGAGTTTGAAAATCTCGCCAACCGCGTGCTGGAGGAAAAGAGCACCCGGTTCCTCGCGCAGAACAAGGAAAGCCTCGCGGTCCTGCTCGACCCGCTCCGCCAGCGCATCGGGGAATTCCGCGAGCGCATCGAGTCAATTCATACCGAGGAGACGAAGGCCACGGCCGCCCTGCGCGAGCAGCTCGTTCAGCTCAAGGATCTCAATCGCCAGATTACGGAGGAGGCCGGAGCGCTGACCCGTGCGCTCAAGGGCGAGTCGAAGACGCAAGGCTCCTGGGGTGAGCTCATCCTCGAGCGCATCCTGGAGAAGTCCGGGTTGCAAAAGGGCTCGGAGTACGAGACGCAGGCCAGCTTCCGCGATGAGGCGGGCGGTCGGCGCATGCCCGACGTGATCATTCACCTGCCCGAGGGCAAGCACATCATCATCGACGCCAAGGTGTCTCTGACCGCCTACGAGCGACTGGTCAATGCCACCACCGATGTGGCCCGTCAGGCAGCGATGAAGGAACACGCGCTTTCCGTCCGCCGCCATGTCGAGGAGCTGGCCCGCAAGGATTACCCCGGCCTCGCCGATCTCCAGTCCCCGGACTTTGTCCTCATGTTTGTCCCGGTCGAGTCGGCGCTGAATCTTGCGCTCCAGGACGACCCTGAGCTTTACGGCAGCGCTTTCGAAAAAAACGTCGTGCTGGTTTCCTCTTCCACACTGCTCATCACCCTCCGCGCCATCGAGAGCGTGTGGCGGCGGCACAAGCAGACGCTGAACGCGCTGGAGATCGCCCGCCGCGCGGGAGGATTGCACGACCAGTTTGTGGCCTTCACCGAGTCGCTCCAGGAAATCGGCCAGCGTCTCGACCAGGCCCGGGGAGCCTACGATCAGGCGATGGGGCGGTTGAGCTCGGGGCGGGGCAACCTCGTGCGCCGCGTGACCGAACTCCAGAAGCTCGGCGCCCGCGCCGAGAAGCAGCTCACCGATTCCCTCGTCAAGCAGTCCGAGGACGAGGAGGCGGAGACGCCGCCAGCCCAGAAAAAGCCCGAAATTCCCGCCCCCGAGCAGGAACGTCTGCTCGGGATGTAGGAACTTGGCGAAAAAAATACCCCCTTGCGCTCCGGGGGAAGTGTGTCAGCGTGTTGGTGTGAAAACAGCAAAACTACATAGTGCGGTCTTCACGGAGGTTACCAGGGGAATGATGGTGGCTGCGGTTGCAGTCACCGGCGTACTGGCCATCGCTTTGGCTGGTACGGCGTTTCTCAGGTAATATCCTGAGACCTGCCAGGGAATATTGAGGGAATCTGTCACCGCGTTTTAGCTTCAGCGCGAACCATCCGGGAGCGTCATAGCGACCTTGTCGGCTGATTCGCGCTGCTCGCCGAGAACCGGCGGCAGGTCCCTCGATAGACCTCTGTTTCACAGAAAGAAGGCGGCCGATCCGGCATAAACTCCGGGAAATCGGCCGCCTCTTCTTTTTCCAGGACGTCAGTCTTTCTTCAACGCCTTCTTGTAGAGGGAGTTGGCAAAATCCCAGTCCACTACGTTCCACCACGCAGTGACGTATTCCGGGCGGCGGTTCTGGTATTTCAGGTAGTAGGCGTGCTCCCACACATCGAGGCCGAGGACAGGCTGCTCGTCGTCCATGATCGGGGAGTCCTGGTTCGCCGTTGAGGTGATCTCGAGTTTCCCATCATCGAGCACCAGCCAGGCCCAGCCGCTGCCGAAGCGCTTCATCGCCGCCTCGTTGAATTTCTTCTGAAACTCCGCGAAGGAGCCGAATTGCTTGGTGATCGCCTCTGCGAGCTCGGCCTTCGGTTCCCCGCCGCCCTTGGGGCTCATCATCTGCCAGAAGAGCGAGTGGTTCACGTGGCCCCCCACGTTGTTGCGCAGGCCGGTGCGGATGCTTTCCGGGGCTTTATCGAGATCTTTGAGGAGCTCTTCCGGGGTCAGCTTCGCCAGCTCCGGCTGATCAGCGAGGAGTTTGTTGGCGTTCTCCACGTAGGCCTTGTGGTGCTTGTCGTGGTGGATTCTCATCGTCTCGGTGTCGATCGACGGATTCAGCGCATCGTAGGCGTAGGGCAGGGGAGGGAGGGTGTAGGGACCGGTGGGAGCCGGTGCAGGCGACGAAGCCGGAGCCTGGGCGAAAATGTTGCCGAGCGGAGCGGCGATCCAGGTGGCGAGCAGGCTTCCGGCGGAGAGCTTGAAGAGGGAACGCCGGTTGAGCGGAGTGGGGGAAGAGTTGATCGTCTTGTTCATGGTGTTGATGATCAGTTGGTTGTGGGTGTTTCTCGGTCTCCGGGGCGGAAGTGCTGGCTAAAACCACGGAGTTTTGGTGACAATCTTGTTTCAATTTACGACGCGCAAAGGCTTTTTGGCCGTGCGATACAAAAAAATGCCGATCCCAATGTTACGGAATTGTAACAATCAACCCTTTGGCGCTACCCCATATTCCTCGGCACTGTCGGTTCGTAACCTGAACTACCTATGAAACTTCTCTCTCTTCTCAGCGTGGGTGCCGTCTCGACGAGCATCCTCGCCGGATCGGCGACGGCCCAGCAGCTCTCCGGCGCGGGCGCCAGCTTCCCTGCCCCTCTCTATCAGCGTTGGGCTGCCGAATACAACAAGGTCAACCCCTCGGTGCAGGTGAACTACCAGTCCGTCGGATCGGGCGCGGGAGTGAAGCAATTCACCCAGGGAACAGTCGATTTCGCCGCCAGTGACGCAGCGATGTCCGACGAGGAGATCGCCAAGGTGAAGAACGGCGTCGTGATGATCCCGGCCACCGCCGGCTCGATCGTCATCGCCTACAATCTCCCGGGCGTGACCGACCTCAAGCTCTCCCGCGACGCCTATGCCGGCATCTTCCTCGGCAAGGTTTCCAAGTGGAACGACCCGATCATCACCAAGGACAATCCGGGCGTGAATCTCCCGAATCTCCCGATCAACGTTGCCTACCGTTCGGACGGAAGCGGCACAACGTTCGTCTTTACCAAGCACCTCTCGGCCATCAGCAAGGAATTCGCTGACACTGTGGGCGGCGACAAGTCGGTCCAGTGGCCGGTCGGCGTCGGCGGCAAGGGCAATGAAGGCGTCACCGCCCTCATCAAGCAGAGCCCTGGTACTGTTGGGTACGTGGAGTACGGCTACGCTGTGAACAACGGCCTCGCCACCGCCCAGCTCCAGAACAAGGCTGGCAACTTCATCAAGGCCAGCGATGAAAGCGGCGCGGCTACTCTCGCCAGCGTCGAGCTTCCGGAAAACCTCCGTATCTGGCCTGAAGACCCGGCTGGTGCGCAGGATTATCCGATCGCAACCTTCACCTGGCTGCTCCTCTACAAGCAGTACGCCGACGCGGCCAAGCTCAAGGCGCTCAAGGAATTCGTGACCTACGGTCTCACCGACGGACAGAAGTTCGCTGGCGAACTCGGCTACATCCCGCTCCCGGCTCCGGTGGTGGCGAAGGCCAAGGCGGCTCTCGAATCCGTCAAATAACCAACCCTTAAACACGATCGGGCATTCCCATGGCGGACCAGACTGCTGGTATTGAACAAGGCGGAATCAAGGCCTTCCGCAAGGGGCCCGATCTTTTCCGAGTCCTGTGCTGGGTGGCGTCGGCAGCGACCGTCGCCACCCTCGCATGGATCATCGTGGAAATCACTCACCAATCCTGGCCCGCCATTCGCGAGTCGGGACTTGGTTTTCTTTTTGGGGACAAATGGATTCCCAATCGCGGTATCTTCGGCGTCCTGCCCTTTCTGATAGGCACCGCCGTCAGTTCGCTCATCGCCCTCCTGTTTGCCCTGCCGCTTGGTTTGGCGATCGCGATTTTCCTGAGCGAAGATTTTCTTCCTTTGCCTATCCGGCAGGCCATCCGCTTCACTGTGGAAATGCTCGCGGCGATTCCCAGCGTGGTTTACGGACTGTGGGGCATCGCTGTGGTCATTCCTTTGGTGCAAATCTTTGGCAGTTGGGCTGTCGTGGCCTTTGAAAACATCCCGGTCCTGAACACGCTGTTTGCGCCGCCTGCCTATGGCAATAGCATGCTTACCGCCAGTCTCGTGCTGGCTCTCATGATTCTTCCGACGATCACCGCGATCTCCCGCACCGCGCTTGTCGCCGTGCCCGGGACGTTGCGTGAAGGTGCCTACGCTCTCGGCGCGACCCGCTGGGAGGCGATCCTGGGCGTCATCGTTCCGACCGCTGCCCCGGGCATCGTCGCGGCGACGATCCTTGCCCTCGGCCGCGCCATGGGCGAGACGATGGCCATCGCGATGTTGATCGGCAATAGTTCACGCCTCACCAGCTCGCTTCTCGCCCCGGCGGGTACGCTGGCCGGATTGCTGGCCAATCAGTTCGGCGAGGCCGAGGGCATGCAGGTCAGCTCGCTCATGTACGCCGCGCTGCTCCTGGTGGCCATGACGCTCCTCGTGAACATGGCGGGCGAGTTCGTCCTCCGTTACACCCAGAAACGCACCGCCGGAATACGCTAATCTCCATGAGTTCCGCCATCGCCACTCCCGAGAAACCTGTGCACAAGGATTTCTTTCACAAGGCCCGCGAGGCTCGCTCGGGCTTCCGCTCGCTGGTGAATCGCGTGCTGAGCGTCCTCTGTGTCACGCTCGCCTTTCTCGCGCTGATTCCGCTGCTTTCGATCATCTTCCTCGTCCTGAAAAAGGGTCTGCCGCTCCTGAACTGGAGTGTCTTTACCGAATTGCCTCCGGCCGCTGGCCAGGTGGGTGGCGGTTTCGGCAATGCAGTCGTCGGCACCCTCCTCATGGTGGGGGTTGCTCTCGTGCTAGCCACCCCGTTTGGCATTCTTTCCGCGATTTACGTGAATGAGTATGCGCCTTACTCCCGCTTGGCCAACGCCGTGCGTTTCGTGGCCAAGCTCCTCACCGGCATCCCGTCGATCATCTGCGGTGTGTTCGCCTATGCGGTGATCGTGCTGACCACGGGCGGGTTTTCCGCCTGGGCGGGCGGCTTTGCGCTGGCGATCCTCATCCTGCCGACCATCCTGCTCACCGCCGAGCAGGCGCTCATCGGCGTATCGAAGGCGTATCGCGAGGCCTCCTACGGTCTCGGGGCGACGAATTTCCAGACCATCTGGCGCATCGTGCTGCCCGATGCCCTGCCCGCGATGATGACGGGCATCATGCTCGCCGTGGCCCGTGCCGCGGGAGAAACCGCACCCCTGATTTTCACCGCGCTGTTCAGCCAGTACTGGATTCAGAGCCTCAAGGAACCCACGGCATCACTCTCCGTGCTCATTTATAACTTTTCGACAGTGCCCTTTCCGCATCAGATTCAGATGGCATGGACTGCGTCTCTTGTTCTGGTGATTCTGGTCACGATCGCGAATATCAGCGCACAGATTGTGTTCCGCAAAAAATAACCCGATATGCCGCACACCATGGACCAACAACGCCCGGAAACCAGTGTCGTCTCTAGCGCAAGCTTTGCTCCCGTGAATACACCCGCACCCCGCAGCGACTTTCTGAAGGTCGACAATTTCAACTTTTACTACGGCAAGAAGCAGGCCCTTTACGGGATCAATATGGAGATCCCAGAGCGGCAGGTGACGGCCTTCATCGGGCCCTCCGGTTGCGGCAAGTCGACGCTCTTGCGTAACTTCAACCGCATGAACGAGCTGATTGACGGTGTTCATCACGAGGGAGACATTCTGCTCAATGGCCGCAGCATCTATGACAAGGCTATCGAGGTCATCGCTCTCCGCCGCAGCATCGGGATGGTCTTTCAGAAGTCGAATCCCTTCCCGAAGTCGATCTACGAAAACATCGTCTACTCGCTTCGCATCGCAGGGGTGAACAGCCGCGGCATCCTCGACGAGTCTGTCGAGCGCAGCCTGCGCGGCGCGGCCCTCTGGGAAGAGGTGAAGGACCGCCTGCACGACAGCGCCCTCGGCCTCTCCGGCGGCCAGATGCAGCGTCTTTGCATCGCCCGTGCCATTGCGAACCGTCCCGAGGTGCTCCTGATGGACGAGCCTTGCTCGGCCCTCGATCCGATCGCCACCGCCAAGGTCGAGGATCTGATTCACGAACTGAAGAAGGAATTCACCATCGTCATCGTGACGCACAACATGCAGCAGGCCACCCGCTGCTCGGACAAGACGGCCTTCTTTTACCTCGGCAAGTTGATCGAGTTTGACGAGACGCAAAAAATCTTTACCAACCCCTCGGAGAAGCAGACCGAGGACTACATCACGGGTCGATTCGGTTGATCGATACGCTGGACGCGCCAGAACTTCAGTAAATTCCACAGAAAGCTCCGACCATGGGCAGTGCACACATTCTTAGTACCTTTGAGTCCGCCTTGAGCGAATTTCGCGACAATGCGCTCATGATGGCCAGTCTCACACAACGCAACTTTGAGCATGCCCGCCAGGGACTCTTTGAGCGTGACGAGGACTGGAGCAACACCGTGATCGCGGACGACGAAGAGGTCGACACCCTCGAGATGCAGCTCGACCGCCAGGGCATCGATCTCATGGTGCGATTCCATCCCGTGGCCTCCGATCTGCGCACGGTCGTCTCGACCATGAAGTTCAGCGTGAACCTGGAGCGTATCGCCGACCAGTGCGTGAATATCGCCCGGCGTTCGCGCAAGCTCACCAGCCGCACTCCTGTCCCTGAGCTGGTCGATCTCGAGGCTCAGTATCGCTTTACCGGCCTCATGCTCGACGATGCGATCCGCGCCTTTGCGGATAATAATGTCGAACTGGCCCGCACCCTGCGGGAGCGTGATCGCACGCTCGACATGATGAACCGGGATTTCGCCGAGAAGCTGACCTCGCTCATGCCTGAGAAGCCGGACTATATTCCGAGCTATATGGACCTGATCTTTACCGCCCGCTTCCTTGAGCGCATCGGTGATCAGGCCAAGAACATCGGCGATGACGTCATCTATGCCGTCTCGGCCGAAGAGAGCCGCCATCCCCGCCGCGTCGAGGAATAGGGCGGATTTGCCCCCGCCTTTGCTACCCGGCTGCTGGAAATTACGCGATTTCGTGTAATTTGAAGCTTGCCCTACCGAGGCGTCCGGATAATGTGAACGGCCCTTCGCCAGAGTAGCTCAGGGGTAGAGCAGGGGACTCATAAGCCCTTGGTCGGGGGTTCAAATCCCTCCTCTGGCACTTCCTTGAAACGGAAGCGCCTTGAAAGGATGTTTTACCCGGCGAGATTGTCCCGAGGGTTCTGTTTTTAACCGTTCCTTGCTCAGTCGCCGAAAAGGTAGTCGTAAGGCGGGGGCGGGTTCACCCCCGCGTTGAGCAGGGTGAGGGACGGACAAAAGGCCACGAGCCGGGCGTGACCATCGACAAACGCCGCGTAAGTAAGTACGTCTCCGGCTTGCTTTGTTTTTGGCCAGTGCCAGGATTTGGAAAACATCATCGATCCTTCGGTCAGCAGCAGGGTCTTGCTTGGTTGCGCAATGCTTGCCAGACGGGCGTCGGCAACGCCTTTGAATCCGGGCTGGTATTCGTTAGCTCCGTTGAAGACATAGCTTGGGAATTTGGGATAGAATTCCTTGTCGTACCGGCAGGCGAAAATCTGCTGTTTTTTTGACAGATCCTGGTCGAGGTATGGCATGACGAGATCCTGGTAGCTGAACCAGATCCCCCGGATGTCGCCGTAGGTTGGTGCGCCTTGGGAAGGAAGGGTTTGGTTGTTGTCTACTGCAAACAGGAGCACCGACTGGCTGAGGGTGCGAAGTTTGGCGATGCACTTTGCGCCTCCGGCGGCATCCCTCGCGGCTGCGAGCGCGGTCAGGCCCAGCGTCGCAAGCAATCCCGCCAAGCCGAGGGACACCAGGATTTCCGGCAGCGAAAAGCCGGTCGGCAGAGTGCGGTAAGATTGAGGGCTGGGCCATCCATGCGAGGTCATTTGTCCAAGCTAGGTTTCACAGGGTAGATGGCCAGCAAAACAGGAATGTCTCCCGCCTGACAGGCTCGCCGTTGCGCGGGCGGCTGGAGGAAGCGAGGGAGGGAACCGGGTGAAAACTCGCCCTTGGAGTTTGATGCAGCCGTGAGTATCTTCCCCTCCCTTGCATACTCCGCTCTTGCCAAAACGGGCGAGATGGTTTCTGCGACCGAGTTTGTCATATCCGATGAGGCAACCAGACACAGAGCGTTTTCATCTCTCCAGGCGGTTCCACCGTCTCGGAGGCGACGATCGTGTGTCGCCGTGGTCCGCTGCCGATGGGGACTGAAATCGTGCCACCCGCCCCCCTGCGGCCTCCGGTTCGCTGGCTGATGGCTTTGGTGGTAGGGGTTCTCTTCCTCTGCGCCGGGGTGATGTATTGGCTCTCGTTTCCCGTGGTGGCCTTCAAAGGCACCCTGCCCGTTCCCGGCACCCCCGGGATCAATGCGTTTTACCTGCCCGGTCATCGCGGGGACCATTTGTCCTTCGCCGAGATGCTGGACCGGCAGGGGGAATTCGTTCCCATGCCTCGTCCGACCGGGAAGAGCGTGATGAATCATAAATTGAGGGAGGATCTCTGGTATCGGCTGGAGATTGCCAATGGCACCCCGGAGAGGCGGGAGATCGTTCTCGATATGATCTGGCGGGTTTTCAACACGGTCACTCTCTACCTTCCCGCGACCGGCGGTGGCTGGAGCGAGCGTTATGTGGGGTCCAATGTCTCCCAGTGGGACAGCATGCGTTCTTCGCGGAGATCGGCCTTCGACGTTTCTCTCGCGCCCAACCGGACGACGGTGCTCTACCTGCATGCGGTGAGCAATTACCGGCTGCCGACCCAGTTCCAAATCTGGGACAGCCCTGCCGATTTCACCCGCTGGGAGATTTTTGAGGCCGCCAAGAACAGCGGGTATTTTGCTCTCTGGCTGGGCATGGTCAGCCTGGGGCTGTTTCTCTATGCCATGCTGAGGGAGCGGGCGCAGCTCCATTACGTGCTCTTTGCCATCTCGCTCGGGCTGGTTTTCCTGCTTGGCAACGGAGTGATTTTCCCGCTTTTTGCTTGGCCGTCCTGGCCGCTCGCATCCGTACTGAGCGTGGTGCTGGCCGCCTGCGCCCTGCTGAACATTTGCCTGTTTACCCGTTATTTTCTGGATACCCGGAAGGAGGCGCCCCGTCTGGATCTCTGGATTCGGCGCTGTCAGTATCTCGCTGTCGCGAGCGTGTTTACGATGCCTCTTGTCTTCTGGCCCCGCATCGGTCTCGTTTATCTCCAGGCCTTTTATTGCTTGGGGGGAATGATCTTCGCCCTCTTGATCGGAACCAGCATCAAATGCTGGCGGGCCGGCAGTCGGCTGGCGCCGTATTTTCTGCTGGCCTTCTCGCCGTATTTCATCGGCCTTCTCTTTAGGCTGACGGATGCGCAGGATCTCGTCGTACGAGATGACTTGTCCCGCCTGTTCTCGCTGATCAGCAACGCGCTCAGCCTCATCTTTCTGTCCTTTGCCGCGGTTTACCGGCATCGAGTGGCGCTGGAGGAGAACTACCGCCTCCAGTCGAATTACACCGACCAGCTCCAATCCGAGATCGTCGAGCGCACGAAAGTGCTGCAAAAGCTCAAGGACGACGCCGAAGCCGCGGATCGCGCCAAGAGCGATTTCCTCGCAGTGATGAGCCATGAGATCCGTACGCCCATGAACGGCGTGGTCGGCTTTGCCAACCTCCTGCTGGATACTCCGCTTGATGCCCGTCAGAAGGAGTATCTGGAGACGATTCACTTTTGCAGCGATTCGCTGCTGATCCAGATCAATGACATTCTTGATTTTTCCAAGATCGAATCGGGCAAGATGGAGCTGGAGATGCGCCCGTTTTCGCTCCAAGGCCTGATCCGGGACGTGATCCGGGTGTACGACCATCTGGCCTCCGATAAACGCCTCGCTCTCCGGAGTGAACTCCTGCCCGGCGCTCCAGACTGGATTTTCGGAGATCCCTCCCGGATGCGGCAGGTAATGATGAACTTGGTGGGCAACGCCATGAAGTTTACCTCCGAGGGTGGCGTGACCATTCGCCTGGAGACGGTTTATGGGACGACCGGGGAGTTGTGCCTGTCTATTATCGACACCGGGATTGGCATTGAACCGGACAAGATAGGCCGGTTGTTTCAGCCTTTCAGCCAGGCGGATTCGTCCATTACCCGACACTACGGGGGGACCGGCCTGGGACTTGTCATATGCCATCGCCTGATCGGAATGATGAATGGCCAGCTTCAGGTGGAAAGCGTTGCCGGCCAGGGATCTCGCTTCTTTTTCCGTCTGCCATTCCTCACTCCGCCACCGGAACAAATCCTGATGAACACTCCAGAGGAGGATGACCGCCAGGCTGCTGTGACGATTTCCCCCCGGCGCATCCTGATCGCAGAGGACAACGCAGTGAACCGCAAGCTGATCTCCCGCATGCTGACCAACCTGGGGCATGCCGTCCACCTCGTGAACAACGGCGAGGAATGCGTCGCAGCTCTCGAGGAGGAGGCGTACGACATGGTCTTCATGGATATCCAGATGCCGGGTATGGACGGTTTCGAGGCGACAGCCCGCATCCGAGCGACGGGCTGCAAGATATGGATCGCCGCGCTGACGGCGGAGGCCATGGAGGATGATCCTCTCCGCTGCCGCATCGCCGGCATGAATGACTATGTGACCAAACCTTTCACCAAGGAAAAAATCGCGGCGGCCATCGAACGCGCCTGCCGGAAACAAGGAGCGACATAGCCGCGCTATGCGGCCTGTTTTTTTTTCTGGCGTTCTATCGGGGTTTGGCCTACCGATAAACGGTTCGGTGTCCATGCACTTCTCCGGGGTGTATCGCGCCCTCGGATTTGCCCGGATTTTGCATGAAAAAGGTAATGGAATTTTTTTCTGCGGATCTGCGGGGATCCACGAAAACAACAATTTAACCAGAAATAGTCAGAGTGTCCTGATGGCATCCATGCCTCCAGGCATGGGGAGTTCAATCCCTCTGGCACCAATTTTAAGAATAACCATGGCCAATACGAAATCCGCAGCAAAACGCTCCCGTCAGAGCACGATCCGTCACGGGCGCAACTCGAGCGTTCTCAGCGCTCTCAAGAACGGACAGAAGAAGTTCCGCGCCGCCATCGCCGCCGGCAAGCTCGACGAAGCCAAGGCCGAGTACGTCAACGTGACCTCTGCTCTGGACAAAGCCGCCAAGCGCGGTGTGATCCACCAGAACAGCGCTGACCGCAAGAAGAGCGTCTTCAATCGCGCCCTTCAGCCGACTAAGGCCTAACGCAGTCGCTGCCGCGGGACGGCAAAATGATTCCTCAGCCGCAGCAGACGATAGACGCTGCTGCGGCGATTTCCCGCCACCTTCCGGAGGCTCTCGCTTTCTTGCGCGAGCTGGTCTCGTCCAATAGCTGGACACTCAATCCCTCCGGAGTACGCGCAAACGCCCGGCTGATCGCCGGGCATTTTGCTGCCTTGGGATTCTCCGCCGAGCACTTGCCGTCCGAGAATCCCGCTTTTGGCGACCATTTGTTTCTTCGCCGCAAGGGGGCAGGCCAGCGAGGTCTGCTGCTGGTCTCCCATCTCGACACCGTCTTCCCTCCTGAGGAGGAGGCGCGCAATGACTTCCGCTGGCTGGAGGAAGGAGATCGCCTCTACGGCCCCGGAGTGATCGATATCAAGGGCGGCACGGCCATGATCTGGCTCGTGCTGGCGACTCTCCGGGATACCAATCCAGAGCTTTTTGAAAATACGGACTGGCTCGTGGCCCTGAATGCCGCCGAGGAGGAGCTGTCACCGGACTTCCCGAAAGCTTGTCACGAACGCCTGCCCGCGAACACGCGAGCGGCTCTGATTTTTGAAGCCTGCGCCGGGCAGGGGGAGGGATACTCCCTGGTGCGGGCCCGCAAAGGATCGGCCAACTTGCGAATAACTGTGGAAGGGCGTGGAGCACATGCCGGAAGCCGTCATCAGGAAGGAGCCAACGCCGTGGTCCAGGCGGCTGTTTTGATCCAGCAAACCGCCGCCCTGACGGATTACTCCCGCAAATTGACGGTCAATGTCGGTTCCGTACAGGGCGGTGGCCCGATTAATCGGGTTCCCCACGGCTGTGAATTCGAGGTGAATATCCGCGCCTTTGATCACGAAGTGCTGCAAGAGGCTATTGATCGCATATATGCGTATGAGCAGGTGGAGGCAACAGTGCGAGCCGCCAGCGATGGGTATCCGTGCCGGGTGAAAGTGGACACACTCAGTCGCAATCCGGCATGGCCAGTCTCGGACTCCACCGCGGAGCTGATCGCGATCTGGCAGGCTGCCGCCCGGGCAGAAGGCGTGTGCCTTGATGCGGAGGAGAGAGGGGGATTGAGCGATGGGAACTACCTCAGCCAATTCCTCCCCACGCTCGATGGACTGGGATTGTTCGGCCGCAATGGCCACGCTTCGGAGCGTAATGCCGATGGCACGAAGGTGCCCGAGTTTGCTGTGAAATCGTCGATTGCAGAGATCGCGCGGGTGAACCTGCGAGGCATCCGGGCACTGCTATGAAGGTCGAGGGTGAGATTTTCACCATCCGGCTGCCGCGCCCGTTTCGCATCGCCCATGGGGTGAGCCACACCCGTGAGACGGTGCTGGTGCGGGGTTCTGATGGAACACTCACCGGCTGGGGAGAGGGGGCGCTGCCTCCTTACTATCCCTCCCGGGCCCAGGCCTGCCTGGAATGGCTCCGTGATGTCGAAGTGGAGGATGACCCTTTTGCACCTCTCCCGCCGGTTCCCTGGGATGCGGCAGCGGCGCGGGTCGCTCTGGAAATGGCGCGTTTCGATCTGGCAGCTCGCCGGGCGGAGTTGCCGCTGGGGCGATTCCTGGATCTGGAAGCTCGCGACGTGGTCACCGTCGCCCGTACCCTCTCGATTCCACAAAACGTCGCCGAGCTTGCGGAAATGCTGGCCGAGGGCCGCGCTCGCGGCGGTCGTCTTTTTAAACTCAAAATGGGAGGAGACGTCGGCTGGGATGTGGATTGCGCCCGGCAGGCGGTGCGTCTGGCTCCAGACTGCCGTTTCATGGCCGACGCGAATGCCGGATGGCGTATCGGCGAGGCGGTCGAGGCGCTGCCCATCCTGGCAAAGCTCGGATTTGTCCTGGTTGAGCAGCCTGTCGGTGTGGACTGGGAAAACTGGAGGGAGCTTCGCGAATACGCGCCTCGGGCGCCGCTGCTGGTCGCGGACGAGTCGTTTCAGGATGCCGGAGATCTTTCGGCTGCTGCGGAACTCGCCGATGGCGTGAATGTGAAGATCCTCAAGGCAGGCGGCGTCGCTGCAGCGATGCGGCTGCTGCTGGAAGCGCGGGCGTCCGGCCTGCAGACCATGATCGGTGTGATGGTCGAGACGGGCATCGCCCGCTCCGCCGCTGCGCAACTCGCCTCACTGGCCGACTGGGTGGATATCGATCCTCCCGATGCGATTCCCACCGGGCCGCTATGCGGCTTTACCATCGAGGGGGATCAATTGCGGTTGATCAAAGGGGCCGGATTGGCGTTCGCCGCCGTTACTGCGGCAGATCGCGCAGGTTGATCGAGTTCACCGGCGCCGGGGCAGGGGTGTTGACCGGGCGCGGCGCGGGAGTGGCGGCGCTGATCACGCTGGCTGTGCCATTGCGATAGTCCGCCATGGTCGGGGGAGCCTGATTCGTCTCCACGAGCTTGCGGTAGGCCAGGATACCCCGGGCGATTGCCTTGGCGTATTGGTTGCGCCAGTCGGTGGAGGCCACTCGTTTGGCATCGCCGGAGTTCGTGAGGAAGCCGCCCTCGATGAGGACGGCTGGCATCTTGGTAAGGCGCAGGACGGCAAACCGGGCGCGCTTCACGCCGCGGTCGGCCATGTCGAGGTTGGCTCCCCTCAGGGAGTGAAAGATGGTGTGCGCGAGGGCGAAACTCTGGACCTCATTGGCATTGCCATATTCCTGCACCATGTCGCGCACCAGCAGGGTGTCGTACTCGGTTGAGGGCGAGCCGCGCGGGGTGATGGAGTAAATCTCCAGCCCGTTGGCATCGGGGTTGGTATCGGTCGCGTTGAAGTGGATGCTGACGAAAATGCAATTCTGCTTGGCGTTGGCCAGCGCGGCGCGATCCTGCAGCTCCACGAAGCTGTCGTTGTTGCGCATCATGAAAACGCGGAGGCCCGCCTTCTGGAGTTCGTTGCGGACGCGGCGGGCGACGTCGAGAGCGAAGTTTTTCTCGAATTCGTAGGGGCTGGCCGCTCCCTTGTCCTGCCCGCCGTGGCCGGGATCGAGGACGACGAGGGAAAAGGGCTTCAGCCCGCCGATATTCTCAGGCCGGAAGGCGGGTTCGATCGTTTTGCCCACATCCATGCGCGAGACCCAAAGCTGCCCGTTGCGCTCCAGGACGGGAAACGAGAGGACGTAACGAACGCCGTTGATGTCGAAATCCCGGCTATCGGCCCGGGCGGTGAGACTGCGTCCGCCCCGGGAGAGATAGACCTGGCGATTGCTGGGGACGACGTCGCGAGGGAGGTTGTAAAACTCGGCGATCTTGACCACGGACACGTAGTCGCGTCCGTCAATACGCTGGATCTCCCAGTCAAAGGCCCGCGCCTCCGAGGCGAACAGCCAGAGAACAAATACCGCGAGTAAGCCCGAGAAGCGCATCCGCGGTAAACTTCCACAGTTCACCGCGGGCGGGCAAGTCCGGGAATTAGAACGTGACGCCCATCTGGGCACCGAGGACGAGGGCGTTGCCGATATTGGGATTCCCGCCCGGGTTGATCACGTACTGGATGTCGGGCTGGATGAAGGCAAACTTGGTGAGCTGGATCTTGTAGCCACCTTCCAGGACGAGTTCGTAGTTTGGCTTCGGGGCATCCGGGGTGGCGCCGGGCTGCTGGTCGCTGAAGCTGCCGTAGACAAAGCCGAAGGTCGTCCAGTCGGTGTCGCGGGTGGGAATGAGGCCCTGGTAGGCGACGCCGAAGTTGGCCTCAAATGGGAGCTTGGCGATGTTTTGCTGCGGGGAGAGGACAAAGGCGCTCCACAAATAGAGACCCTGATCGCTGCCCGGAGCCTCCTGGAAGACCATCTGGTCGGCGTGCCAGTAGAAGCCGTAGGCGTTCTGCGCCTTCTGGTCGGGCGTGCCGCCGATGACGGGGTAGGACCAGGGCGACCAGTAGACGCCAAACCAGTAGTGGCCCTTGAGGCCTTTCATCTCGACGGGTTCCTTGAAGGACTTGGTCGATTTGCCGTCGACGACCGATTTGCTGTCCACGACTGGCTTGCCGTCGCGCGTGGTGTTGGTGGGTACCTCGCGCTTGAAGAACTCGGGCGACCAGCCGAACTGGCTGATGAGGAGGAAGCCGTCGTCGGGACGAATGCTGAAGTCCACGCCGTGGTAGTTCCGGTTGAAGACGCGGCTGGAGACCTGGTAGATGCCGAGCTGGCCTGTCCATTCCGGAGTCGGCTGCACCTTCAGGCGGGCGGCCCACACCGCCCAGGGATAGGCGGAGAACTGGCTGTTGACGGGCAGCGCCTGGGGGTTGCCGTCGATGCCGTTGTTCATGTAGAGCCAGTAGAGCGGGGAGGAGGCGAAGTCATCGCCGGTGGCGAAGCGTCCCACCTTGATCGAAACCTTGTCCTCCATGAGCTTCTGCTCCAGAGCGAGCTCGTAGAGCATCACGGCGGAGCCGCCGTAGACCTGCTGGACGGTGAATTGGTTGCCGATGTAGTCCTGCGAGAGGTTGGAACCGTCACGATTCAATCCGCTCACCGTGATCGATGCGCCCTTCCAGCCGGCGATCTTTTCCAGGTCGAGGGCGACGCCCACGAGGATGTTGTCGCAGTAGGTGAAGCCCTGATCGTTTCCGCCGGTGACGTTGCCCGCGATGTTGTTCGTGTAGGAACCGGAGAACTCGATGCCATTGTCATCCAGCCAGTTTCGCACGCCCCACCAGTCGCCGAGAAGGGTCGGACCGGCCAGCCACTCCGGCGAGCCAATGTAGTTGGAGGGATAGGGATTGTAATAATCCCAGAACCGCGACCGGCTTCCGGATTCTCCCGCGAAGGAGGAGGTGACGGTCAGGGCGAGGGCGGCAGCACCGATGCCAGCGAGTGAGAGAGTTCTCATAAACAGGAGGGGGTGGAGATTCTTTAGTGAATCCCGGAAAAATTTGCAATCCCGGAGACGGACCTAAGCTTAGTTTGCCGGGACAAGCCGCACGACCTTGCCCGGGTTGTCGTAGACGACATAGAGGTAGCCGTCGTCAAAGACGCGCAAGTCGCGGATGCGGCCTGTCCCTTTGAGGATGTCCTCCTGCTCGACGACCTTTTGTCCGTCGAGTTTCGCCCGCACGATTTTGGTGAGGGCGAGAGCCCCGGCGAAGAGATTGCCTTCCCACTGCGGGAACTTGTCGCCGTGGTAAACGGTGAGGCCGCAAGCACCGAGCGACGGAGTCCAGTACGTAATCGGCTGCTCCATGCCGTCCTGGCTGGTGTGGTCGGTGATCGGAGTGCCGCTGTAGTTGATGCCGTAGGTGATGGTGGGCCAGCCGTAGTTGAGACCCTTGCGGATGATATTGAGTTCATCGCCGCCGCGCGGGCCATGCTCCGTCTCCCAGAGGATGCCGGAGGGCAGGTCATAGATGAGGCCCTGCGGATTGCGATTGCCATTGCACCAGATCGTGGGGCGAGCGCCCGGCGTGTTGGCGTACGGATTATCGGGCGGGATGCTGCCGTCATCCATTACGCGGTGGATCTTGCCTTTTACGTTGTCGACCCGCTGGGCGTTGTTGGTCGGGTTGGTGACGTCGCCGCGATCGCCGATGGAGAAAAAGAGGTGGCCCTCCTTGTCAAAGGTGAGCTTGCAGCCGAAATGGACGCCCGCTCCGGTCGCCTCGTCTGCGGGCGGATCAAAGATCGTCTCCTGGTCGACGAGCTTGTTGTCCTTCAGCCGGGCGCGGATGACCGAGGTGAGCGCGCCTTTGGGCAGAGGCTTGGAGAAGGAGAGGTAAATCCAGCCGTTCCTGGCGTAATCGGGGTGGAGGACGACATCGAGGAGGCCGCCCTGGCCCTTGGCCCAGACCTCGGGCACGCCTTCCACCGGATCAGGCAGGAGCTTTCCATTTTCCACGATGCGCAGGCGGCCTGGGCGCTCGGTGATGAGGAAGCGGCCATCGGGGAGCTTGGCGATGGCCCAAGGGTTGGTCATGCCGTCGGCGACGGTCTCGACGCGGAACTTTGCGGCGGAGCTTTCCACCACGTCTCCCTGTTGGGCCGAGGCGAGACCGCACCCGAGGAGCAAGAAAATCACCGCGTGACGCAAGGGGAGTTGCCAAGGCTGCATGGTGCTGGCTTCTTTCTCACATGCGGCTCCACATTGCACTGCTTTCCTGCATTTTCCCCATGGTTGTCGTCGCGGATGAGCTGGAAACCCAGCTCGCGGCCGGAGCCGGGGTCTATGAAATGAACTGTGCGCAATGTCACGTCGACGGCAAGGGCGGGCCGGTCGCTCCGGCGCTCGTCGGGACGGAGATCGTCAAGGGACCAGCCAGAGCGATCGTGGAGGTGATCCTGAAAGGCCAGAGCGGCAAGGTGCTGGTGGACGGCAAGCCCTTTGCCGCACCGATGGCTCCTCTTGACTATCTGACGGACGAGGAAATAGCCGCGGTCACGGCCTATGTCCGAAAGCAGTTTGGCGAGGTGGGTGAGGTCGTGCCGGTACAGACGGTGACTGACGCTCGGCCCAAGTAGAGGCTACTGCGCCTTTTCCCAATTCACGCTGCCGTCGAATCGCGCTGCGGCCCGCATGGTTCCATGCACCGGACCGGCCGGGGTGTTGGCCCGCCATGAGGCGCCGGCCACCTCGGGAACCTGCCGATCGGCTTCCTTCATCATCCAGCGCTCCTCCTCGGGAAGGGCGGCGACGGTGACGAGTTTCAGCGAGGGCTGGGCGGGATCGGTGGGAAGATTGCCGAAGGGATTCGCTGTCGCGCCGTTCAACTCCACGGCGGTGTTCATCACGTAGATGCGGACATCGGCGAGGTTCGCGCCCTTCATCGCACGGCGGTAGGCCTTGGGAATGAGAGACTCGACGAGATAGGCTTCCGGACGTTTTTCAAAAGACAAGTACTCGCCGACCTCGCGCACGAGCCGACCTTCGCGAGCTGGATCGTAAAGCATGACCTGGCCGGGCCAGAGCGGACCGGGGAGGGAATTGTCGTGTTCGCCTGCATACGTCAGGACGGCTTGAGCCATCATACGGAGCTGCGCGGTCGAGTCCGCCTGCTCGGCGGAGCGCTGACTGCGAAAAAGCGCGGACAGTCCGAGAACCGCCAATACCGCGATGATGCTGATCGTGACCAGCAGCTCGATGAGCGTGAATCCCCGCCGCATGGTTCTCATTTGTCTGAAAACATACGGCGGCGGATTCCGGCAGGGTTGCCTACTTGGCGACGATGTTGATCAGCTTGTTCGGGACGATGATGATTTTCACCACGGTCTTCCCGGTAAGGCTTTCCTGCACTTTTTCGAGGGCGAGGGCCTTGGCTTCGATCTCGGCCTGCGGAGCGTTCTTCGGCACGACGAGGCGGTCGCGCAGCTTGCCATTCACTTGCACGACGTACTCTGCTTCGCTGACGGCGAGGTATTCCTCGTTCCAGACCGGCCAGGCCTGCGATGAGGCGCGGCCATGGAAGCCGGTGAACTTTGTGGCCAGGATCGCCCAGAGTTCGTCGGCGATGTGCGGGGCGAAGGGCGAGAGCAGCACGAGGAGCGTGCGCAACACCGCGACGGGGCGCGGCGAGGCGTTTACGAATTCATTCGTGCAGACCATCATCTGCGAGATGGCGGTGTTGAAGGCAAAGCCGTCGATGTCCTCCGTGACCTTCTTGATCGTGGCATGCACGACGCGGAGCTGGGCCGGGGTGAGGTCGGCCTCCACGAGGGCGGGCGAGATCGTCCAGTCGCCCTCCTGGGTTTCCTCCATGGCGAGACGCCAGACGCGGCCGAGGAAGCGGTAGACGCCCTCGACGCCCTTCATGCTCCAGGGTTTGGACTGTTCCAGAGGGCCCATGAACATTTCGTAGAGGCGGAGCGAATCCGCGCCGTACTCGGAGATGACGGTGTCGGGGTTGACCACGTTGCCACGGCTCTTGGACATCTTCTGCTCGTCCGGGCCGAGGATCATGCCCTGGTTCACCAGACGCTGGAACGGCTCGCGGGTCGAGAGGTAGCCGAGGTCGAAGAGGACCTTGTGCCAGAAGCGGGCGTAAAGCAGATGCAGCACGGCGTGCTCGGTGCCGCCGACGTAAAGGTCGACGCCGCCGGGCTTGCCCGCATTCATCCAGTAATTCTCCGCATCCGTGCTGACGAAGCGTTCCGGGTTCAGCGGATCGCAGAAGCGCAGGTAATACCAGCATGAACCCGCCCATTGCGGCATGGTGTTGGTTTCGCGGCGAGCCTTCTCGGAATACTGCACCCAGTCGGTGGCCTTCGAGAGCGGCGGCTCAGGCGAGCCGGTCGGCTTGAAGTCCTCCATCTCGGGCTGCACGAGCGGGAGCTCCGTCTCAGGCAGGGCGCGGTGACTGCCGTCCTCCCACAGGATCGGGAAGGGCTCGCCCCAGTAGCGCTGGCGCGAGAAGAGCCAGTCGCGGAGTTTGTAGTTGATCGTGCCGCGACCGATGCCTTTTTCCTCCAGCCACGCGGTGATGCGGGCCTTGGCTTCCTGCGTGGGCAGGCCCTCGATGGGGGCGGAGTTGATGGCGATGCCCTCGCCGACAAAGACGGCGCTGGTGTCGGGCTGCGAGCCGTCCGCCGGGGCGACGACCGGAATGATGGGGAGTTGGAACTTCGTGGCAAACTCCCAGTCGCGCTCGTCATGCGCGGGCACGGCCATGATTGCGCCGGTGCCGTAGCCGGTCAGCACGTAGTCTGCGGTCCAGATGGGGATGCGGGCGCCGTTGACCGGATTGATGGCGTAGGCCCCGGTGAAAACGCCGGTCTTTTCCTTGGCCAGCTCGGTGCGTTCGAGGTCGGACTTTGAGGCGACCTGGCGCTTGTAGACTTCGACCGCGTCGCGCTGTTCGGCAGTCGTGATCTGGTCGACCAGCGCGTGCTCGGGAGCGAGCACGAGGTAGGTCGCGCCGAAAAGCGTATCCGGGCGGGTGGTGAAAACCTCGATGGTTTCGCTGGCTCCCTCGAGGCCGAAGGTCACGGATGCGCCCTCGGAGCGGCCGATCCAGTTTTTCTGGAGCAGCTTGATGCCTTCCGGCCAGTCCAGGCCGTCGAGTTCATTGATCAGGCGCTCGGCGAAAGCGGTGATGCGCAACACCCACTGGCGGAGCGGACGGCGCTCGACCGGATGGCCGCCGACCTCGCTCTTGCCGTCGATGATTTCTTCGTTCGCCAGCACGGTGCCGAGAGCGGGGCACCAGTTCACCGGCTGCTCGCTCACGTAGGCGAGACGGACGGAATCCGCATCATCGCCCGGATAAGTCTCGATCGGCTCGGCCTTTTGCGTCTCGGGGTTGAACCACGAGTTGTAGAGCTTGAGGAAAATCCACTGCGTCCAGCGGAAATACCGCGGATCGGTCGTGCTGATCTCGCGGTCCCAGTCGTAGCTGAAGCCGATGCCCTGGAGCTGGGCGCGGAAGCGGTCGACGTTGCGCTCGGTCGTCACGCGCGGGTGCTGGCCCGTCTTGATGGCAAACTGCTCGGCGGGCAGGCCGAAGGCGTCCCAGCCCATGGGGTGGAGGACGTTGAAGCCGCGGAGGCGCTTGAACCGCGCGATGATGTCGGTGGCGGTGTAGCCCTCGACATGGCCGACGTGCAGGCCCTCGCCGCTCGGGTAAGGGAACATGTCGAGCACGTAGTACTTGGGCTTGTTGGCGTCGAAGCCGGGCTCGCCGGGATTGGCCGCGCGGAACGCGCCCTCATCCAGCCAGTGCTGCTGCCACTTCGGTTCGAATTCGGAAAAGGGAAATTGCTTGCGTTGAACAGCCATCGTGAAAGGGGTGGGACTATGGCAGAGACTTCCCTTTCTGAAAACCTCGCAAATTCAGGCCCCTACCGCCTGCTCGTTTCCACCCGCAACGCCCACAAGGTCGGCGAGATCCGTCAGATCCTCGGTAGCTCGTTCGAGGTCATGGACTTGACCTCTGTTCCGCAGGTGCCCGAGGTGGAGGAAACCGAGACGACTTTCGAGGGAAATGCCACGCTGAAAGCGGTCGCCGCCTCGCTTGTCTTCGACGGCTGGGTGATCGCCGACGACTCTGGCCTGGAGGTCGACGCCCTCAATGGTGCGCCTGGCGTCTACTCCGCCCGCTACGCCGGGGAAAATGCCGGGGACAAGGACAACAACCGCCTGCTTTTGAAGAATCTCGACTGCGTCCTCGACCGCCGGGCGCGCTTTCATTGCGTGATCGTGCTGGCGCGGGGCGGGCGCAAGCTGGCGGCTTTCGACGGCACGGTCGAGGGGCGTATCATCGACGCCGAGGACGGGGCGGGGGGCTTCGGGTACGACCCGCTCTTCATCCCGGAAGGCTACGACCAGACTTTCGGCGTCCTACCCTCGGAAGTGAAAAACGCCCTCAGCCACCGCGCCAAGGCCCTCGAAAAACTGAGCCAGTGGCGCGGGTGGTATTGATCTGCGTAGGGTCGGCGTCCCGCCGACCTGTTCGGAGGGCCAACGGAAACCTTGAGGGGAGCGATTCGAAATTTGCGTGTCGAACTTGCAGGCCGGCAGGATGCCGGCCCTACGATGTCGAGATGCCGCCTCGCTTTTGCGACAGACGAATGGCTTGTGCGGGCGTCAGCGGCCCGGTGCGGGTTCCGTCATGGTCCCGATCAGCAATAGCTTGCCGTATTCCTCGCAGAGGAAAAAGCCGGTGATGACCGCTCCGCCGGATCGGATCTCCAGATAGGTCGCAGGTGATGAGGTGGTCGTATACCGGATGCCATTGACCACCTTGGTTGCGGGTTCCTTACTCGTGGCGGCGTCACTCCATTCGTAGCTCAGATCGTTCTTGAACGGCTGCAGCTTATCGAGCAGTCGGCGAAAGGCGCCGTTCTGGGTGTTGCGAATATTTTCCTGCGACACGCCCTCGGAATACAGGAGCGAGGTCAGCATGGCCGGGTTGTTCGCTGCAACGGCCATGCGGAAGCCGGAGAGAAAAGTTTCTTTTTGCTTTTCGCTCGGAGCGGCGTGGACACAGAAAGCTCCGAGGAGGACGGCAGCCAGTAACGCGATGCTGCGATGCATGGTTGTCGACGTGGGAAGCTGCCCCTTTTGCACTCTGGCCCTAAACTATTCAGGCTACGACTTGCTATTCAGTCGTCCGCGGAATGTCAGTTCGGCGACGCCGGATTTGTCGAGTTCGCCGAGGTTGAGGGAGACCATGCGGTCGTATTGGGCCTTGGTGGCTTCGGCGAGCGGGAGGGTGAGGCCGAGGTCGCCAGCCAGTTCGAGGGCGATGCCGGAGTCCTTGGCTGCGTGGGCGGCGGAGAAGTAACAGGAGTGCTCGCGGTTTTGCATATCCTCGCCGTCGGTCTCCAGCACGCGCGAGTTTGCGCCGGTCTGCGAGAAGACTTCGCGGAGCATGGTGAGGTCGAGACCGAGCGCCTCGCCCAAGCCAAGGCCTTCGGCGAGTCCGGCGGTATTGATATTCATCACCATGTTGACGAGGGCTTTCACCTTGGCGGCTTCCCCGGCCTTTCCGACGAAGCGGAGCGAGGAGCTGAGCTTTTGCAGGATTGGCTCGATGGTGAGGAAGACGTCTTTTTGTCCGCCGACAATGAGGTAGAGCGTTCCCTGTCGGGCCTGCGTGATGCTGGAGGCCATGCAGGCTTCGAGAGCGTAGGCTCCGACAGCAGTGGCGGCCTTCTCGACTTCCTGATGCACTGCCGGGGAAACGGTGGCGCAGTTGATAAAGGTTTTGCCTTCCGCTCTCTTGAGAAGGTGGTCGGCCTCGCCGCTCAATCCGAAGATCAAGCGCATGGCGGCGTCATCCGTGACGACAGTGATGATGATGTCGCCGAGGCGGGTGGTTTCCGCGAGGGAATCGGTCGCGGTCGCGCCGATCTCGGCGGCGAGCTCCTGGGCTGCTTCCGGCCGAACATCATAAATGCCGCCGATGGGGTAGCCAAGTTCGTGAAGACGGTGGGCCATGTTGCGGCCCATGCGGCCGACGCCGACAAAGGAAATGGTCTGCATTAGGGAAAGAAAGGGTTGTTTTGCTTCTGCTCGCCGACCGTTGTGAGCGGGCCGTGGCCGGGACAGATGATCGTTTCGTCCGGGAGGGACAGGATTTCTTCCTGGTTCGTGCGCAGAGCGTCGGAATACGATACGCCTCCGCCGCCCATGGACCCGGCAAAGATGGCATCGCCGACGACGGCCAGCGGACGGGCGAGCCCGGTCACCACATAGGTGATGCCGCCGGGCGAGTGACCCCAGGTGAGGCGGGAGTCAATACGAAGGCTGCCGATCTCAAAGACGCGGCCGGGAGCGAAGGTCGACGCACCTTGCACGGGTTCTCTTTCGCCGATCCAAGCGGTTGCGCCGGTTTTTTCCACGAGGCGGTCGAGTTCGTAAATATGATCGCCGTGCGAGTGGGTGAGGAGGATGAGATCGAGCGTCAGGTTTTTCGCCTTGAGAGCGGTCAGCATGTCGTCGATGTCCGTGCCGGTGTCGAAGGCGACGGCCTTGCCCGAGGCCTTGTCCCACACGAGGTAGGAATTCACCATCATGTCGTGAAAGGGCGTGTTGAACGATTCCAGGCCCGGCAGGGAAACGGGGGCGGGGACATAGTCGCCCCGGCCGAGGGCGGCGGTGCGATTGGCGCAAAGGCCAAGCTCCGGCGAGAGGGCGCGAACGATCTCCTCGTCGAATTCCCCGTCGAGCACGGCGGCGGCGCGGTCCTCCGGAACCCCCGCGCGCTGGGCGACGGAGAACAGATCGAGCCCGAGGCCGCGACGGGCCTTGGACAGAACATCGGCAAACGTGTCTTCGAGCGGAATGGGTTTCATGGGTTTAAACCGTGCGAGTGCGGATTTGATGATTGAGGATGAGGAAAAGAGCGAAGAACAGCGCCAGGGTGGAGAGGGTCAGTACGCCGATATTGAACCAGATCATGTTGACCTTGATGCCGAGGTACTCCTTCACCGGGCCGAAGAAGACGTTCAGGTGGCGGCGTCCCGGCATGTCGTTGCGGTAGTCCGTCTGTTCCATCTCGGCCTTGGAAATGAGGTCGGTCACCTTCTGGTTGATATAGAGCTGTTCGGCGGTGACGCCCTTTTCGCGTCCCCGGAATTTTGCCCGATCCAGCGGGCCGCCCCGAATGACGTTGTCGACCTCGCGGAGCTTGCGGTCGATGTCCTTGGCGTTTTTGCCCTGGAGGCCTGAGACGATGGCGAGCAGGTCCTTCAGGTCCTCGAGCCGGTCCTCCTGCGCATCGGTGAGGTTCTTGATCGCGGCGAGTTCCGTGATCTGCTTCTGGATAATCTCCTGACGGCTGGTGAGGGGGTTCAGCTTGGCTTGGGCAAAGACGAGCGCCTCATAGGACCAGCGCATCGGCATGAACTCGCAGATGAGCGGCACCTGGAGGTCGCTGCGCGTGGCGGCGGTGGCGTCCGGATGCTGGTTGGCCCACTGCTCGATCGTGTAGACGAAGTCGAGGTTGCGGTTCATTTCCTCGTACTTGATCAGCGCGCCCGCGAGGATGATCTGCGGGATGAGCACGGCCGGGATCACGAGCACGGCGGTCTTGCTTTCATTCACCAGCGAGGAGATGACGAGGCCGATGGCGACGCCGCTCACGGTGGTGAGAAACATCGCGACGAAGACGATCCAATACACGCCGCGCACGGAGAGCAGCGCGTCGCCGATCCACGTGTAGAGGGCGCACTGGACGAGGGCAAACACGGAGAGCGTGAGCGCCTTGCCCGCCACGTAATAGCCGATCCGCACGTTCAGGTTGCGCTCCCGCATGAGCACGGGCCGGTCGCGCAGGATGTCGTCGACGCTATTGGTCAGGCCGAGGAACATCGCCACCACCAGCGAGAGAAACAGGTAGGTCGGGATGTGATAAGCCGACGAAAAATCATACGGCCCGCTTTCGTTATAGCGGAGCACGAAGCCGATGAGCAAAGCCAGCGCCGGGGCGACGAGGATCGTCATGAGCAGATTAGCGGGCATGCGCATCTTGCTCAGGAAGGCGCGCTTGAGCAGGACGACGAACTGCCGCCACTCCTCGCGCCAGCGAATCGGCTCCCGGCGGCGCGCGCTGGTGGAGGGGAGCTGCGGCGAGGCCTCGCGGGGCGGCGTGGTCTGCTGGACATCCTTCATGAGGCGGTAGGCCTCGTACTTGTCGCGCCAGTAGTCCGGGGAATAGCGGCGGGCCGGGACGAGTTGACCGCGGTTGTTTTCCTCGAAAATGATGTCGCCCGAGAGATCGCGCAGGGGAGTCTCCAGCACGTCGAAGATGAACTCCGGCCGCGTGGTGCCGCAGGCCTCGCAGGTGCCCATCTCGGTGCCGAAATGCTGCTGGTGTTCCGCCTCGGCGAAGTACTTCAGCATCTCCTGCGGAGTGCCGAAGAAGACCAGCTTGCCGCCGCGGTCAAGCAGCACGGCCTTGTTGAACATCTGGAAGATCTTCGACGTCGGCTGGTGGATCGTCACGAGCACGATCTTGTTGTGAGACATGCCGCGAATGATCTCGATGACGTGCTCGGAGTCTTTCGATGAGAGTCCGCTGGTGGGTTCGTCGAAGAGGTACACGTCGGCCGAGCCGATCATGTCGAGGCCGATGTTGAGGCGCTTGCGCTCGCCGCCGGAGAGGGTCTTTTTGTGGGCTGCGCCGACGACGTAGTTGCGGCGTTCGTTGAGGCCGAGTTCCGCCAGCTTGCTGTCGATGCGGCGGAGGCGCTCGCGGCGCGAGAGGTGGGGCGCGCGCAGGGCGGCGGCGAAATTCAGGTTTTCCTCGATGGTGAGGTGCTCGTCAAAGGCGTCGTGCTGCGGGATGTAGGTGACGTATTTGCGGAGCTGGTCGTTGTTCGAGTACAACGAACGTCCGTTGAAAAGCACGTCGCCCTGAGCGGGTGCGAAGGTGCCGGACAGCGAGCGCATGAGCGTGCTCTTGCCCGCGCCGCTGGCACCCATCACGCAGACCATCTCGCCGCGCTGGACGGAGAAGGAAATACCGTCGAGCGCGACCTGGCTGTTGCGGAAGCGGCAGACGAGGTCGCGCACCTCGAGATTGCGCACGATGTTGCGCTCCTCTTCGATGAGGCGCTCGGTGAAGTTGCAGCGCAGCACCTGGCCCGCGTCGATGCGGATGGTGTCGCCATCGGCCAGCGTGGCGTAGTTGCGCACCGGCACGCCGCGCACCACGATGGGGCGGTCGGCCTGGAGCACCTCCACGCGGCCCTCCTTGCGGTCGTAGTCGCAGTAGATCTTGAGCAGCACGTCGCCGCCTGTGCCGGCGGAAAGGAGGATGTCATCCTCGTGGAGCAGGCCGGGGTTGTTCGAGACGAGGTACTCGCTCTTGGAGGCCTTGAGCTGAAAGCGGCCGCCGTATTGACGCGCCCGGCGGCGGAGATCGCCGAGGTCGAGCTCGCTGTCGTTGTGGAAGATGATGTTGTCTTCCAGCGTGGCGTCGACGGTGCGGCCTTGGGAGAGGCGGACGTCGCGCAGCACGGCATCGACGTCCTTGAGCGCGGTGACTTTCACGCCGAGGCCGAAGGTGACCTGGAGGCAGGAGTCGCGGGACTTGTTTTTCTCCAGCCTCACCTCGTCGTCTTCGTTCACCGCGACGAAGATCTGCGGCGTGGCGACGTTTTTCTTGGCGTTGAAATAAAAGACGAGGTCCTGATGGGTGATGACCTGGTCGTCGATGAGGATGCGCTGCCCGGTGAAGATGCGGCAAAGGTCGCCGTTCTTGAGCACGCGGCCCTGCACGATGAGATTGCGACCGCTGAGGTTCTTCAGGATGACGAGTTCCTTGTAGCGGTAGGCGAGGATGCGCTCATTGTCCTGGAAGCCGCGCAAGGCCACATCACAACTGCCCTGCGGCCCGAAGCTGACCGCCTCAAGCGGGGATGCGCCCTGGTGGTAGATCCCGGCGTCGCCCTGCTCGTTGGCGTTGAGCTGGTAGACGATGTCGATGGCCTGGGCGGCCATGCCGAGCTGCGACATGAAGGAGTAGTAGGCGATGACCTGCTCCTGCTTGAGGCCGGCCTTGGAGATCAGGTCGTAAAGCTGGACGCCGAGGAGGATCTTGCGCTCGTCGTCCAGTTCCGCGCCGAGTTTCTGCGCGATGGCGTTGAGGTCCTGCTGCTCGTGCAGGGCGTCGCGGAAGAGCTTGCGCAACTCCGAGTACACGGCATCCGGGTAATCGTACCGCAGGAAGCCGAGACTGGAGTCGATTTCCTCTTCCAGGATCTCGCCATCGACCCGGGCAAAGGCGGCAAAAACCTTGATGAGGGTGGGCAAAAGATTGGGGCTTTCCGCAACGGTGCGTGGTTTGCCGGACAGCCTGCGAAACATGCGCCGACCGGCGGCATGTGCTTGGGACGCAAGGAGAAAGAGCCCTTCCAACTTGCTGCGGGAGCGGTTGGTGGTGGGTTCTTGGGCAGACACGTCCATCGCAAGAGATTATGGTTCGATTCCGGTGAATGCAAGGTAGCGGGTTGCAAGCTTTGGCATTTCTGGGATAATGAGCAGTCCGCCGTATGACAGAAATCGCTATTGAACCACGCCAGCAGGCCGAGGAGGCCTTGCCACTGGAGAATATCCGCGTGCGTGGAGTTACCCGCCTGATCACGCCGACGCAGATCAAGGAGCAGTTGCCCATGTCCTCTGCCCAGCTTGAGACCGTCCTCCGCGGCCGTGAACAGGTTCGTTCCATCCTCCGTGGGGAGGATGATCGCCTCCTCGTCGTGGTGGGTCCCTGCTCGATCCACGATCCCAAAGCCGCCCTCGAGTACGCCGAGAAGCTTGCCGCTCTCAGCCGCGAGGTCGCCGACAAGTATTTCGTCGTCATGCGCGTCTATTTTGAGAAGCCCCGCACGACGGTGGGCTGGAAGGGATTGATCAACGATCCCCTCATGGACGACTCCTGCGACATGGCCCATGGCATCGCCCTGGCCCGCCAGATCCTGCTCGACATCGCCGCGCTCGGCCTGCCCGCTGGCACGGAATTTCTCGATCCCATCATCCCGCAGTACATCGGCGACCTCATCACGTGGTCGGCCATTGGCGCCCGCACGACGGAATCCCAGACCCATCGCGAGATGGCGAGCGGACTGTCGATGCCGGTCGGCTTCAAGAATGGCACCGACGGCAGCGTGCAGGTGGCCATCGACGCGATGAAGAGCTCGATGACGCCGCACAGTTTCCTCGGCATCGACCAGGATGGGTCGACCAGCATTGTCAAAACCTCTGGCAATCCCGACAGCCACGTCGTCCTGCGAGGCGGCCGCATCGGGGCAAACTACGGTCCGGAGCACGTTTCCATCGCCTGCGAGACGCTGCGCAAGAACGAGCTCAGCCCGATCGTGATGGTGGATTGCAGCCATGCCAACTCCGGCAAGGACCCGAAGAAGCAGCCGACCGTCTGGAAGAGCATCCTCGAGCAGCGCGCCTCCGGCCGCCGGGAAATCATCGGTGCGATGATCGAGAGCAATCTCAAGCTCGGCGCCCAGCCGCTCGGCACGGACCCCGCCCAACTCGAGTATGGAGTGTCGATTACCGACGCCTGCATGAGCTGGGAAATGACGGAGGAGATCCTGCGGAGTTGAAGGTCGGCGAGACGGATTTCGCCGCCATCGACTTTGAGAGCGCCGGTGCTCGCAAAGGCAGCACCGACGTTCCCGTACAGATCGGGATAGCTATTTGTACCGGGGCGGCGACGAATTGTCGCACCGCCCTGGCCAGCTATCTCGCGACCGACCAGCCGATCGTCTGGAGCGCGCAGAAGGTCCACGGCATCCGCCAGGAGGACCTCGTCGGCGCGCCGTCGCTGCTGGAACTCTGGCCGCAAATCTCGTCCCATATGCAGGGCAGATGGGTGGTTGCGCATGGTGCGGCCACGGAGAAGCGCTTCCTGCGAGCGTTCCCGTTTCATGGGTTCCGTCCCTGGGTCGATACGCTCAAACTTTCGCGAGCCGTCTGGCCGGATTTGCCGTCCCATTCGCTCGGCGACCTGATCGTGCAACTCGGGCTGGAGGGGGAGATGGCTCGTCTTTACCCCGGCTATCGGTGGCACGACGCCGTGTCCGATGCGATCGCCTCACTCGTCCTGCTCGGCCACGTCATTACCACTTGCGGCATCGCGGAGGAACCGGCGGAGATCCTGCTCCGGGCCGACGACTCGCATTATCACCGGGCTGCGTCTCTCAAGGGCCGCGCGTCTCGGTAACCACCGAGTCGACCTTCAGATCGTGATCCTCGAGTGGGATCGCGTCAAAAATCTGGCACTCAAAGCACAACCCCAGCCGGGGAACCTTGGGATGCCCCATGAGCCAGCGATCGTAATGACCTTTTCCCCGGCCAAGACGCCCGCCGGATAAATCAAAAGCCATTCCCGGGACCAGAATCAGGTCGGGCGGGGGGGCGATGTCGCCTTCCTTCGGTTCTTGAATCCCCAATCCGCCGAGGATGAACTCCTGTGGGATCAAAAACTCCATCCGGTCGCCGTCGATACGAGGGAAGGCGACCATGTGGTCGCCGCGCTGTGCGGCCAGCCGCCAATCGGGTTCGCTGGGGAGCGGGTGGTAGGCGTAAATGACGCGGGAATTTTGCCAGATGACCGAATCTACCAGGCGCCGGGAAATTTTTTCTGAAGCCGCCTTTCTCTCGGAAAAAGCGGCGAGCGCCTGGCGGGCGCGAGTGCGGAGAATTTGCTTTTCAGTAGGAATCATCAGAAACTCTCCCCCTCGATATGGTGGTTCGTCTTTTGAAGCGCAAGAAGCATAAGCCCCAGAATCATGTGGATATGCGCTTGGGTGATGGATGGCATAAGCGCAATTTTCTCGCCGAGGTGATCCTGCCCTCGATGTTTGCCCGTCGGCGAGGGGAGAAGATCAAACCGAAGTTTCCCAAGCTCGGGAATGGGCAGATCTGCATCACGTGGATCGGACATGCGTCCTTCCTCGTCCAGACGCCCGAGCACAGCATCCTCATCGACCCCAACTGGGCCAAGTGGCTCAAGATCATCAAGCGCATCAAGCACCCGGGGCTCGAGATTCACGACCTGCCTGCGATCGACCTCGTGCTCGTGACGCACGCCCATTTCGACCACCTCGACAAACGCACCCTGCGCGCCGTGGCCCGCGACCAGCCCATCGTCGTCCCACAGAATGTCGGCAATCTCGTCCATGGTCTCGGGTTTGACCAGGTTCACGAGATGAAGAGCTGGGACACCTTCGAGCACGGTTCGCTCAAGATCACGATGACCCCGGCGAAACACTGGGGCGCGCGCGTCCTGCACGACAGCCACCGGGGATTCGGCGGGTTCATCATCGAGTACGGTGGACGGTCGGTTTTTCATTGCGGCGACACGGCGTATTTCGATGGATTCCGTGAGATCGGCGAGCGGGTGCCGGTGGAGATCGCTCTGCTCCCCATCGGGGCGTACGACGCGCCGACGAAGCGAGATGTCCATATGAACCCGGAGCAGGCCATCCAGGCGTTTCTCGAGCTGGGGGCCAAGACGATGATCCCGATGCACTTCGGCACCTTCCGCCTCAGCTACGAACCGCTGGACGAACCTCCTGTGCGCCTGATGGAGAAGGCCTTGCAAATGGACCTGCTGGACCGGGTGCGCCTCCTTAACGAAGGCGAGCCTTCGATCTTTTAGCGGCGGCCACCTCCGCCGCCTCGCGGCATCCCTCCACCACGTTCAAAGCCGCCGTAATCGGAGCGGTTGAACTGCGTGTTGCGGGCGGAAGCGTCGCGATTGAGCTGCGGTTCGACGTTCTGGTGAAAGCTGGATTCATCCGAGCTTCCGCGGACGGAATTCCAGTTATCGCCCGAGCGCTGCTGCCAGCCATCCAGCGACTGCTTGTAGACCTTGCCATCATTGCCCGCGTAGATGTTCCGGCTGTCGTGGTCGCGATGCTGATCGCCCGGGGAATTGTCATTGGATCGGGCCTCGTTGATGCGGTTCTGTGCGTTGGTCGCGGCCTGGTTGTCGTGAATGCTGGTGTTGCGATTGTTGCTGTTGATCGTGTTGTTCGCGGCGAGCCGGTTGACGTTCTTGTTGTAGACGTTGGTGTTGAAGTTGTTCGTGACGTTGACGGTGTTGTTCGACCGCCAGTTGTTGTTGCTGCCGCCATTCCACGTATTCGAGTGCCATCCGGCGGGGCCCCACCATCCGCCTGCGACGAATCCCGCCGAGAAGGCCGCGCCTCCCCAGCCTGAGCCGACGCTGAATCCCCATCCCCCGGTCGAGATGCTGAATGAGGCGCCAAAGCCCCATGTGACCGGGCGCGGGATGAAAATGCTGCCACTGACCCAGGCGGGATAGGCCCACCCGGTGCCATAGACCACTGTACCGCTGTAGACATAGCTCCCGAGATAGCCCGGCAGATAGCCGCAATAGACCACGCCCGGCCCGGAGCCATAGACGTAGCAGTAGGTGACGTTGTAGATCGGGCACTGGGGCGGGATCGTATAGATCACCTGCGGGATGGAGGTGCAGACAGTCCACGGGCCGGTCGGGGAACCTCCGGTGAACCAGACGCCGTCGGAGCAGAGGTAATATTGCGACCCGATCTGGATGATGGCCGCGGACGTGTTGACCGCGTATTGCATCGAGGTCCCGTCGACGGGCTGGAACTTGGGCGCGCCATCGTATTTCACATCGGGGGCGGGAGCGTCGGCCTTGACGGTCGCGGTCTGCGGCACGCTGGCATCCAGTACGGCGTTTTGCGCGGCCTGGGTGCTGGGCACGAAGGCCAGCGCATCAGCCTTGGGGCTGCCCTGCGGGATACGGGCAAAATCCGGAGGCAGTTGCGACGGTTGGACGTAGGACCATGGCCCGTTTTTCGACGTGGCGGTGAACCATCGACCGGAGATCAGCACGTAGATCGCCTGGGTGTTGATGTCCATGAAGACGTCGCTCGAGGTATTGGTGACGTAGAGGAGGCTCGTGCCGGAGATCGTGCTGAACTGAGCTGGTCCGTCGGTCTGGATAAGCTCGCTGGGCTGGGTGACGACGATGATCTTGGGCAGCGATCCCGTGGCCATGGCCTGCTGGTCGCCAGCCTGGGCGGCTTTTTGCGTGCTCGCCAGCTGGGTGACGGCGGCGGGGACGTTGGAAGCTCCCTGCCATGGGCCGTTGATATCGGACGCGCTCAGCCAAGCGCCGGGGCCTTCCAGATAGTAGGTCTTGGCCGCGACATCAAGGGCGATGAAAAACGGCGTGTTGACCACCCGCATGAGCCCTGTGCCGCTGACCGGGGCGAGTTGGGGCGCTCCGTCGAGAGTCACGAGCACGGCGGGAACGTCGGAATAAATCAGGTTGGGCGGAGTGTTGTTGAAATTTGCCGTCGCTGCCTGCTGCTTCTGGGTGGTCGAGAGCGAGGCGAGGATGGAGTCGAGCGAGAGTTCGGCCCCGGGGGCGGCCTGGTTGATGGCGCTGGTGAGCTGGTCGACCGGAACGGACCCCGAGCCGGGAAAGCGCGAGTTCGTGACAGTGAGCGTCTGGATCTGGACGGTGCGCGCGTCGCGGTCTGTCTGCACGGTGGCGCTGAACCACATCGCTCCAAAGACCGGGGAGGTGCTGCCCGATGGGGTGTAGGAAACAGCGGCGTGGGAGGTCAGCACGTTCTGGCTGAAGCTATCCACCTGAGGCTGATACACGGTGATCGAGCCGGAGGGAGCTTGATAGGTTTGCGGCCAGTTTGCGGCGGAGGAGGAGAGGATGGGGAAGGCGACAGCCGCCAGCCAAAACGCGGAGAGAAAGGGGCGGAGAGTTCTCATATACTGAGATGGTCTCTTCCTTTTGGACCTGTCGCGTTGGGGAGTCAAGTATGGTCGGGCGCGGTCTGGTCGGCGCAGGTTGTCCCTCCATGGGAGGGGAAGCCGCGGTTGACGGGGAAACCCGGTCACGCCCGGGGGGAGGGGTTGTTAAATCGATTTATCTCGCCGTAATTCCCATTTGCCTTGCGGCGGCCGCCTCCCTATCCTCCCACGTTCCATGAATCTCCATACGCTTCTCATCCTGGCACAGTCCACACCCGCTGCTGGCGGAGCGCCCCAGCAGAACGTGCTGGTGCAGATGATCCCTTTGGTTCTCATTTTCGTGATCTTCTACTTCCTGCTCATCCGTCCCCAGCAGAAGCGCCAGAAGGAGCATGAAAAGCTCGTCAGCGCCCTCAAGACCGGTGATCACGTCATTACCAACGCGGGCATCCACGGCATCATCGTCAATGTGAAAGACCGCTCGGTCCTCATCAAGGTGGCCGACAACGTGAAGATCGAGTTTGACCGCGCGGCGATCGCGACCGTCGACAAGTCCTCCGAGGCATCCGCCGAAGAAACCAAAGCCTAGTCCCCCATACAGGCAGCCTTTGCCTGATCTTTGCTCCGTATGTCTCCCATCCTCACCTTCTTCTCGGGCCTCGGCCTGTTGATCCTCTTCGGCTGGTATTTTGCCACGGACATCCCGACCCGCAAACGGTGGCTCGGACTGGCCCTGACCATCCTCGTCACGGCCTTCTGCCTCCAGCAGGCGATCCCGCCGGAGAAGAACATCCGTCTCGGCCTGGATCTCAAGGGAGGCACGTCCTTCCTGCTCAAGTTGGGAGACAGCGGCAACGAAGACATCTCTCAGCACACGCTTGATCAGGCGGTGGAGGTCATTCGCAAGCGCGTTGACAACTATGGCGTGGGCGAGCCGGTCATCACCCCGCAGGGCAAGGACCGCATCCTGGTCCAGATCCCGGGTCTCGATGCCAAGCAGGTGGAGGAAACCAAGAAGTCGCTCCAGCAGGTGGCCCGCCTGGAGTTTGCCACGGTGGCTCCTGGCGGACAGGCGCTCATCCAGCAGATCGAGTCCGGCCAGATCGTTCGTGATCCCAGCTATGTCGTCAAAGAGTACAAGACCACTGGCAACGACGGCCAGGAGGCCACGTACAAGCTCCTGGTGAAGAAGCGCCCGGAGATTTCCGGCGATCACGTGAAGCGCGCCTTTGCCTACTTTGACCAGCGCGGCTGGGGTGTTTCGCTTGAGCTCGACAGTCAGGGAGCCAAGGATTTCGACGCCATCGCGGCCCGCCACCAGGGCGAGCAACTCGCCATCATGCTCGACGGCGAGGTCATCTCGGCTCCGACCTTGCAGGCCAGCGCGTACTTTGGCCACGCGACGATTTCGGGCAACTTCACCGAGAAGGAAGCCCGCGACCTCGCCAGTTCGCTGGAGAATCCGCTCCGCGTGCCGGTGACGATCGAGGAGACGCACACTGTGTCGGCTTCTCTGGGTAGCGACTCCATCCGCAGCGGCATCCTCTCGGGTGTCTTTGGTCTGGTCCTCGTCACCATCTTCATGGTGCTCTACTACCGCCTCGTTGGTTTCATCGCCATCATCGCGCTGATCATCAACTGCATCATGGTGATCGGATGCCTGAGCATGTTCCACAGCGTGCTGACGCTGCCGGGCATCGCAGGCTTGATCCTGAGCCTCGGTATCGCGGTCGACGCCAACGTGCTCATCTACGAGCGCCTCCGTGAAGAGCTGGATGCGGGCAAGGGGCTCCGCGCCGCTGTCAACTCCTCGTACCAGAAGGCTTTCAGCGCCATCTTTGACGCGCACGTCACCCAGTTCCTCACGGCGGCCATTCTTTTCTGGCTGGCTTCCGGTCCGGTGAAGGGCTTCGCCCTCACGCTGACGATCGGTATCGTCGCATCGATGTTCTCATCGCTGCTGGTTACCTACACCTGCTTCGACTGGGCGTTCCATTTCAACGCCATCAAGAAGGTGTCGATGCTGCACCTTATCCGGGCCAAGCGGTTCAACTTCCTCGGGCATGCCCGTCCGTTCATCATCGCCTCGGTCGCGCTGATCATTCTGAGCATCGGGTACTTCACCTGGCGTGGTCCGGCGAACTATGACGCCGACTTCAAGGGCGGTGATCTCATTGTCTTTTCCTTCAAGGAGAAGGTGACCCCCGACGCGGTGCGCGATTCCCTGGTGGGCACGCATCTGGATAACAGCGTGATCCAGTCCGAGCAGGTGGCGGGACGCGAATTTATCAGCGTCCGCACCGGTATCGGGCATGCGACGGAGCTGCAGCAGATCCTGAATGAGAAATTCCCGTCGGCCGGCCTCGTCTTTGAGCAGGTCGACCACATCGGCCCGCTCGTTGGTCGCGAACTCGCTTACAAGAGCGGGCTGGCCCTCGCGCTCGGCCTGCTGGGTATCTTCATCTACGTTTCGCTCCGGTTCGAGACCTCGTTCGCCGTGGGATCGATCATCGCTTTGCTGCATGACCTGATCATTACGATCGGCGTCTTCGCCCTGAGCGGTCGCGAGCTTTCGCTTATCATGGTGGCGGCGATCCTCACGATCGCGGGCTACTCGATCAACGACAAGATCGTCGTCTTTGACCGAATCCGCAGCGGCTTCCGCGAGCGGGGACGACGCTCGATTGCCCAGGTGATGAACGATTCCATCAATGACACGCTGTCCCGTACGATCCTGACGGGCGGCACGGTGTTGCTGACAGTGGTGGCGCTGTACGTCTTCGGCGGTCCGGTGCTGAACGACTTTGCCTTCTCGCTCATCGTGGGCGTGCTGGTCGGAACCTATTCCTCGATCTTCATCGCGTCTCCGATCGTCCTCTGGTGGTCCTCGCTGACCACCGGTGGCAAGGGCCTTGATGCCGAGCTCATCGATACGAGCGTGGAAAGCAAGGCGTAGCGGTTCGCTTCCGCCTTTGTGGCGGAAATTAGGATAGCTAATGCTTTATTTTCGATCCTGCTGTGCCAGTATGGGATAAAATGTCAGTGGCATTCGACCCCAGCCTGGCCGCCAAGATTGAAAAATGCGGCATCATCGCTGTCTTGATCATCGACCGAGTCGATGACGCAGTACCTCTCGCCCGTGCGCTCCTCGCCGGGGGAGTGAACGTCATGGAGCTTACCCTGCGGACTCCCGCCGCAATCGACGCCCTCAAGGCCATCACGGCCGAGGTGCCGGAGATGGTGGCTGGCGTGGGCACGGTGCTCACACCGGAGCAGGCGAAGCTTGCCAAGGAATCCGGAGCGGCTTTCGCCGTGGCCCCGGGCTTCAATCCGCGCGTGCTGGCGGCAGCCCGCGAGCAGGGAATTTCCTTTGCTCCCGGTGTCCTCACTCCGACGGATATCGAGCTCGCCGTGGAAGGCGGCTGCAAGCTGCTGAAGCTCTTCCCGGCCGAACCCTCGGGCGGGTTGAAATACCTCAAGGCGGTGGCTGCGCCATATGCCCACCTCGGGCTGAAGTACATCCCGCTGGGCGGGCTGAATTCCGCCAACATGGGCTCCTACATCGCCGATCCGCTGGTCGCGGCGCTCGGAGGTTCCTGGCTCGCGCCGAAGGACCTCATCAAGGCAGGCAAGTGGGATGAAATCACCCGCCTGGCCAAGGAATCCACCGGGATCATCGCGAGTACGCCCAGGTCTTGATCCGCTTGTCCGGCTGGCCAACACCGGCCGACTTTCTTTTCCAGACAAAAGCGCCGATCCGAAAGGACCGGCGCTTTTTTGTGTTTTGAGCTGTCGCGCGAGCCTAGCCCGTGGTGCGCAGGCCGCTGGCGATGGCATTGATCGAGAGGAGCACCTTGGGCTGGAGTCTCTCGGTATCATGGGAACCATTGGCCTTGGCCGCGCGCCATTTTTTCAGAATTTCGATCTGCTGCTCATGCAGGACGCGCAGGGCATGGGCGCGCAACCCGAGGGTTTTGAGCATGCGCGGGCGGCGGGCTTCCAGGCTGCCGCCAAACACCTCGGCCATCATCTGATGGGTGAGATCGAACTCGGCCAGGATCGTTTCCAGGATCGATTCCCGCGCCGCGTCGTCTGTGACCAGGTTGGCGTAAGCCTCCATGATGCTCTTGTCGGCGCTGGCGATGTTGGTCTCGACGTTGGTCAGCACGTAGTAAACGAGCGGAGACGTCTTGAGCATGCCGCGCAGTTTCTCGATGGCGGTCGGATCGCTTTCCGCGAGCGCCTTCAGGCCGGAACCCACGCCGAACCAGCCCGGGAGGTAGTAGCGGCTTTGATTCCAGCTGAATACCCACGGAATGGCGCGGAGGTCGGCGAGCGTGCGCTGCCCGGTGCGGCGGGAGGGGCGGGACCCGATGCTGCTGATCTCCAGCGCGTCGATCGGCGTCGCCTGTGAGTAGAAGGTCATGAAGCCTTCCGAGCGAATGAGCTTGGAGTAGGCCTGCTGGCTGCTGGCGGCCAGCACCTCCCACATCTCCTGATCCTCCTGGATGACTGGCGGCTGGTTTTGCTCCAGCAGTGAGAATCCCGTGACGCCTGCGAGGAGGAGCTCCAGATTGTAGGTACAGGTGACGAGGTTGGCGTATTTCTGGGCGATGGTCTCGCCTTGCTCGGTCAGGCGCAGGTCGCCCTGGATGGAGCCGAGCGGCAGAGCGCCGAGGAAGCGGTGGGTCGGGCCCGCGCCGCGGCTGATAGTGCCGCCGCGACCATGGAAGAACCGGATCTTGATACCGTATTTCTTGCCAGCCGACGCGATGCCGGCCTGGGCTTTGTGCAGCGCCCACTGGCTGGCCAGGATGCCGCAATCCTTGTTGCTGTCGCTGTAGCCGATCATTACCTGCTGGACCGGGGTGCTGTGCGGAAGCGAAAGCACCTTGGTGCGGTCGACCTGGTGATGGGCAAGGCTGCGCTGGGTGATAGGGTGGGCGAGGAAGCGGTCGATCAATCCGGCGCTGTGCTCAAGGTCGTCGAGCGTCTCAAAGAGCGGCACCACCGGCAGTTCGCAAAGGAGCCCCTCGGGAGTCCACTTCATCAGCCCGGCCTCGCGGGCGAGGACATACACGACGAGCAGGTCGGAAAACTGGCGCGTCATGCTGACGATGAGTGAACCGAGGCCATCGCGACCGTAGTTCTTCAGGTATTCCTTAAGAACGGCATAACACGAGAGAACCGCATCGGCCTGCTCGCCGATACCCGAGTGCTCGTAAAGGAACGGGCGGGGCGACTCGAGTTCCTTGGTGAGAAACGCGACGCGGCGCTCCTCATCCCATTCGCCAAAGTCGGGAGCGGGCTGGCCGATGGCCGCCAGGATCTGCATGAGCGCCTGGTCGTGAAATTTGCTGTTCTGGCGGATGTCGAGCGAAGCCAGATGGAAACCGAAGATATCCAGCGCCCGGCGTACCGGCCACACGGCGGTATTGGCGAGGCGTTTGGCCCCGACCGTTACGAGGGAGTCCGAGAGCAGGGCGAGATCCTCGTCCAGTTCGTCGGGGGTGCGGTAGTGGTGCTTGGCCTCCTCGACCGCAGTGGGTTTGTTGCCGACTCCGACGGAAAGCGGGAGCTTGGCCTGCAAGAGGAGGACGTACTGGCGCCATGGCTCGTCCGAGTACTGGCGGGCGAGGGTTTCGGCAAACTCCGGGTTTTCACCCCACAGGCGGACGATGGCCTTTTCCAGCTCCGGCGGGGCCTGCTGGAAGTTGCTCGAGAGCGGAAGCTTTGAGGCGAGGGCGGTGAGATGACGGTGAATGACCACGAGGGCGTTCAACCGCAGTTCGGCCAGCGTGGCCTTGGTGACCTCGGCAGTGACAAAGGGATGTCCGTCGCGGTCGCCGCCCACCCAGTTCCCGAAGCGCAGGCGCGGCCAGACGTGAGGGTCGTCGAGGAGGGCGTCGTCAAAGCCGGTGTCCTTCCACGCTTGACGGAGCCGGGCATCGAGCTGGTTGACGGCTGCGGGGAAAACCTCCCGCAGGTAAAAAATGACGTCGCGGCGCTCCGAAGCGACCTCGGGCTTCTCGAGCAGGATTTCCCCGCTCCTCCAGAGGCGCTCCAGGACGATCTTGATCTCGTCGCGGATCGCGCTGCGCTGGGACGGGGTGAGCGTCTTGTTTTCCAGCGAGGTCAGGAACTGGTAGATGGCATGGTGCTGCTCGAGGACGGCGGCGCGCTTGGCCTCGGTCGGATGAGCGGTGAGCACCGGCTCGACGCGAACCTCGCGCAGCGAGCCAACGATCTTGTCGGGCGTGATGCCGGCATCGCGGACGCGGGCGAGCTGTTCGCCCCACAGGCCGGGCTCGTCGGTCAACCCGTGCTCGATCTCCCTGAGTCGTCGGGTCTGGCTGGCGGCGTTTTCCTCCACCATGTTCAGAAGCTGAAAGGCGATGGAGTAGGCTTGTTCGATGCGGAAGGGCGGCTGTTTCGAGTCGTGCACTTCCCCGCTGGGTTGCCACGGAAGGAACCTCGCCGCCTGCTCTTCCCCGAGTTCCTCAAGAACCTCGCGCAGACATTCCATCAAGAAGTTCAGATCCGCGTCAATTTTTGCGAATCCCGATGAGATATAATCGGCCGTTGTATTCACCCCGCGCGGCATCATTGGAGAAATGGGGCGAAAATCAACGCAGAAGATTCATTCTCTGCGAGATAGTGCGAAAAAATGCCGGATTAGAAGGACATCAGGTCCTGGCGGGCTGCGCTTTGGACTTTATTGAGGTCCTGAATGAGACTCAGCGTCCGCTCTTCCTTCTTCACCAGTTGGGAGATGTTGCCGGGATTCTGGTCCTCGAGGAGTTGGATTTCCGTGAGCAGCATCTGGGCGGAGTTAATGACCGAGGCGAGCTGGCGCATGGAATCCTTGTCCGTTCGGTTTTCCTTCGTGACCTGGCGGTAGTACTCGATCTGACGCTCCAGCCAGCGGGTTGCTTCGTCGATCGCGGCTGCTCCGCCAACGAGCCGGCCCTGCGGCGTGAAGGCGGGCGGAGTCGGTTCGTTGGATCGCAATGGGATCACACTTTGAGGCACCTCGGCGATGCCGGGCGAGCTCATACGGTTGGTGATGATCGTGGGGGTGATGAAGATGATGAGGTTCTTCTTGCTGCGGGAGCGACCCTTGGCCTTGAACAGCTCTCCGATGCCGGGGATGTCCCGGAGGAACGGTACGCCATTGCGGGCGTAATCGTCGAAGGCTTGTTCCAGGCCGCCAACGGCGAGGGTGTATCCCGAGTCAACTTGTAGGGCGGCATTGTAGATGCGCGATGAGGCGATGGGATAGGAGTTGCCCTGGATGGTGGTCGTGCCGACGATCGAGGAAATCGTGATGGCAACGTTCAACACAACCGAGTTATCGGGCATCGTCTTGGGCAGGATGTTGATGATGGTTCCGATCGGCAGGTACTCCACCTCGGCTGTCGTGGTGCCTCCGACACCGGGCGTGACGGACGACGACGAGGCGAGCACCGGCTGGTTGACCACACTGCGGATGACGACCTCCCGGTTGTTAATGGTCAGCACCCGGGGGTATTGTACCGTGGTGGTTTGGTTGTCGCTCAGGAAGGCTCCCAGCGCGACAGACACATCATGCACCGAGAGCACCGCCGAGTAGGGCATGGCCGCCGATACTGTGTAGTCCTTGTTGTAGGTGGAGTAATTGTAAGGAGATTCTCCGGATGGAAGCTGGCCGGACTGACGGGCGTTCTGGTCGGTGGTATCGATGTTGATCGATCCGCTGGGCGACGCCTGAATGTTCGTCAGGGACACGTCAAACCCGCCCTGGAGCGTCCCGGCCCAGTTGATACCGAGCTCTTTGGATGGGTCTTTGGTGGTCTCAAAAAACTTCACCTCGATGCCGATGAGCGCCTGGGGACGGTCGACAGCGCTGAGGTATCCCTCGACCCACTGGTGCTGCTGGCGTGTCGCGATGACGTAAACGGTGCCGGAATCCCCGTTGTAAATCACCTGAGGGCCGGTATCCCCCCCGGAATTCGCGGCAAGTTGACTGCCGGGAGCTATGGCCGAAGGAGTGGTCTGCAGGGTGCCGAAGTTTTCGACGCTGGCCTCGCCGGCTTGCGTGGCCGATACGGAACTCGTCGGGATGCCGAGCAGGGACTTGATCTGGTCGATGATCTTCGGCGTCTCCACTTTAAAGACCGTGGTGGCGCCTTGCATATTGATATCGCCGATGCCCATGCCGCTGGACGAACTGGAGCTGGAGTTGGCGCTGCCGCCGGTGGTGCCGTTGCCGCCCTCATACTTGACGTTGTCCTGAGGGTTGAACTTGATCTTGTAGATGCGTCCGACGAGTTCCTTTTCGTTCGTAGGGCGCATGAACCAGACACCGTTCTCGTAGAAAATCGTCACGCCATTGGCCTTGGCCACGGTTTCCAACGTGCGGAACGGACTGGCTTTGAGGGTGAACGTGACGAGCGTATTCTCCGCGGCGGAGGACTCCTGCAAGGCGACGAAGGGGATGCCCGCGTCATCCGCGAGGAAGCGCAGGACGTCGCGCAGCGAGGCCCGGTCAAATTCGTAGAGCTTGGCCGGGGCATTGCGGAGCTTGGCCGCCATGGCGTTGCCCCAGTTGTAGTCGGGATAGACCTCGAAAGCAGGTGCCGGAATCGTCTGCGGCTGCAGGGGCACCGTCATCTGCGCGATCGGCGTAGCATTCACCGGCACGGCAGGCGTGGCAGCCACGACCGGGGCGGGGGCGATATTGGAGGGTGTCGGAACGCTGACCCGGATCGACGGCGGCTGAGTCGGCTGGGGCACGGGGGTCTGGGTTACGACCGCCGGGGGCTGCTGGGAAATAACGGTGGGCTCACTCTGCTGGGCTGCGGCGCCGTACATGCCGGAAAGCAACATCCCAATAACCATCGCAGATTGCTTGCCGGGGCAGGCAATCGCATTACGAGCCTCACGGGCAGAACGAAAACACAGGCTCTTCATTGGGTTGGGCAGCAGCGTCTCCGCAGATTCAGTCTGCGGGATGTGAATAAGTAGGGGGTTGGCAGGCTATTTACCAGCCCAAAGTGTATTCGGATAGTCCAAAAATGAAGAGAATTTACGCATTCAGTTGCATAAACTGATTTCGACCCAAAGTGCTTTCATGGAGTTTTTTGCTGGCTTCTGGAAAAGGGAGGGATCATCATTGTTGCGTGAAGTTGGTGAAACCAGCGCCTTGTGTTTGGGCGTTTACCCTGGTCGAGATTCTTCTGACCGTGGCGGTGATTTCCGTTTTGACTTCGGCGGGATATTATGTCGCGACGACAGCCAAGGAAAATGCCCGGGAAAGCAAACTGCGGTCGGATGTCACGAATCTGAACACGGCGGTTCAACTTTATGCGGCTAACGGAGGAACAATCCCGGCCAATGCGACGGCCCAGCAGGTCCTGACCAAGCTGCAGACCCGGGCGTCGAGCACATCCGCTGCCGTCGCCATCGGCCTCTCTGGCAGCTTTGTCGACCCCCGGCTGACTCCGACGGAACAATCCGCGGAGCAAGCTGCGGGGAGCGAGCTGCGAGCCGTGTGGGTGCCTGCCTCCGCTGCTGGAGAGGCCGGGAGATTTGAGGTCGCCTCGACGGGGCAGGGAATACGAGAGTTCTCGCTGGATGAGAGCAGGACGGCTGCGGGGGCCTCGACTCCAGGGCCGGAAACACGGCAGCAGACGATGGATGCTGTATCCCTCGCCGAGTCGACGCCTCACTGGGTGTGGGGGGTATCGGATGCCCAGCCCTCGGCGCCCGATCTCGGAGCTACTGCCTCGACAAGTGCTGCGGCTGCTCCCTCGGCGACCCCGTCAAGCAGCGATCTGGCCCAGTTGAGTCCTCCGACATTCAGCCGGAGCGAGGGGTCTTACGACCTGGAGTTGTTTCCGATGGCGGATCTGTCACTGAGCAATCCCAACTCCGCCGCCTCCAAGATCTACTATCAGATCGCTGGCGGGGCGCCCCAGGAATATACCGGCGGCAGTCTCCCGTCATTCCATCCGGATACACAGGTGACAGCATGGGTGAAATCCAACTCGGCGGCGTACTCGGACAGCCCGATGGTGAACGCAACTTATGACAATCTGGTCAAGACGCTCAGTCTTTCCCTGACCGGGCCGACGAGCCTGACCTATCAGCAGGCGGGAGGGATGATGTTTGGCTCGACCTCGGTTGCCGTTCCGGTTGCCACCGCCACCGTGAGCCTGTCGGGCATAGCCTCAGCCTATCAGGGAACGTCCTATTTTGAGATTTACACCGGCCTAGGGACCACGACACCCGCAACCGCCAGTGGCGGGACCACCTCGGCGGCCATTGACCTGTCGATTTCCAACTGGGGAACCTCCTCGACATTGAGTGTGTCGGCGATGGCAAAGTCGCACAAAGAGGATTACTACGCCGATAGCCCTGTGCAGACGCTTTCCGTGGCAAAAACTCTGACCGCCCTGGCCGCGCCCTCGATCAGTCCGGCCACGGGCCAGCGCTCGGCTCTTGTGGCGGTGACCATTACGGCGTCCGGGACATTGCCTGACGGGTTTCAGATCTACTACACGCAGGATGGTACGGATCCGGGCGCTGGATCAAGTGGCAGGCCGACCAGTGCGGCGGCAACCCTCCTGGCGCTTGGCGGAGGAACCAGCGGTACCTTCACTCCCGAATCGGGCGGGACTGGAGAGCTCACAGTGAAGGCCCGGGTCTACGGGCCTTCCGGGAAGGAAAGCTGGTTTACTCCCAGCAGCGTCGCCACGGTTACCTATACATCCGCCTCATCTGGCATCCCCGAGGGCGCCCTGGTCGGAAACGCCTCGGTGAATGGGACATTCTATGGCTCGCTGATTTACACGAATGAGAAGGGCAACCTGCCCAGTTACATCAACTTTAACAGCGGCTCTACGATTGCGCAGGGGAACGTGTATTTTCCAGGCCTGCCGAAGCTTGTTTTCAACGGGAGCGAGAGTTCGATCATCCTGGGGCGACAGTATAACTCGGACGGCACGGAGGTGGTCCCTGCCACTGATACCCGCCGCATCGTTGACCTTACGGGCGCGACGACGCCGGTATATCAAGTCACTTTTAACAACGGCGCTGTCGTCCAGGGAAAGGTCTATCGGCGGGCGACACCGCCCAACATGCCCACCGTGACGGCGCCTCAGAGCCCCACAAACAGTAATACCTATAGTCAGAACAGCGGCACTGCCACCATCTCGGCAACTAACTATGCGAACGTGAATCAAAATCACGGTACGCTGACCTTGACTCCTGGGAATTATGGTCAGGTGAATGCGAATGAAACGATCATCATCGGAGTGGCGGGAGCGACGACTCCATCCGTCTACAGTTTTACCTCCATGAACCTGAACTCCAATGCGAAGGTCGTCGTAGTGGGTCCTGTGATCGTGACCATGGCGGGTAACCTCACGCTCAATAGTGGAGTCACTATGGGAAACTCGGCGAATCCAGATTATCTGCAATTGAACATGTACAGCGGGGACTTCACGATTAACAGCGGCGGTGCGGGCTACGGCAAACTCGTGGCTCCGAACAACACGGTGAATCTCAACGGGACCTTCAACGGAAGCGTCGTGGCCAAGACTCTGACCATCAACAGCAATGGCGTGGCATTCACGCTGCCGCCGGTGATTTCGGGGTAGGGCGAGAAATGGTGCTTTTCGGACGCCCGGGGATTCCATAAAATAACCAGCTTGCCATGCGTTTGCTTGACCTCCCTCCAGACTCGCCTGTTGCCCAGCGCATCAAGGAGCTGGCGACGTCTGCGTCGGTCAGTGACTTTTACCTGACCCCGCAGGAGAGGCTGAGCTACAAGTACAACGGTCAGCTGATTTACGACGATATCGTCTTTGAAATGGCCGTGCCGGAGCATCTGGAGCCCGGGTGCGACGATAGCGCGATGGATCTTTTTGATTACCGCTTTCGCGTCAACCAGATGGTGACTCGCGGGCGGCTGCGCTGGGTGCTGCGTCTTCTGCCGAGCAAGATTCCCGCCCCGGAGGCAATCCGGGTGCCGACCTCGGCGATCAAGTCCTTCCTCGAGGCCAAGAATGGACTGTTCCTGATCTGCGGCGCGACCGGCAGTGGCAAGTCGACCACGATCGCCTCCATGGTGCTGCACCGGGCCAAGCGCCGGAGGGAGCATGTGATTTCCTTCGAGGACCCGATCGAGTTTGTTTATCCGGACGGGCTTCCGTCGCTGGTTTCCCAGCGTGAAATGGGGTCGGACGAGATCGACTTCTCGATGGCCCTGAGGGCGGCTCTGCGCCAGGCGCCCGATGTGATCATCGTGGGAGAGATTCGTGACGGCGAGACGGCGGAGATCGCGCTCCAGGCGGCGGAAACCGGCCACGTCGTGGTGGCCACGCTGCATACCTCGTCGGCGTCCCAGACCGTGCAGCGCTTCCTGAAGCTCATTCCATCCGACCGGCTGGAGAGTTCCCAGGAGACGCTGGCGGACACCCTGCGGCTCGTCATGTGCCAGCGGCTGCTATTGGACGAGGGGCTGGGGAAGAGATTCCCGATCCATGAGGTGATGCTCCAGTATGATGGCATCATCAATGTGATCCGGCGCGGCGACTTCAAGAAAATCGACCAGGAACTCGAGACGGGCTGGAAGCGCGGGATGTTCAATTTTGAGAAGAGCGTCCAGATCCGGTCGGACGAGGGTTTCCGCAGCAGTTCCGGCATGTCGAAGGTCGGGAACTCCTGGGAGGAAATTGAAGAATATCTGGAGAAACAGGTGGAGGTAGCGCCATGACCCTGAAGGATGTCGTTTCGGTATTGAATTTTGCAGCATTCCGGCCGGAACCCGATGATCCGTCGGCCAGCTGGAGGAGGCGGTTTCCGACTCATCGCACGGTGCTGACAGGAGTGGGAAAGGCTTCGCTGGGATGGCGGGGGGTCCAAAAGAATGGTCGTTTCACGGAAGGCGGATTGATCCGCGGAGAGCTGAAGGACTTGATCAACCAGGCCTCCATTCAGATCAAGGACCTGGCGGATGATGGATGGTGCGCCGTTTCGCTGAACACCCGCTACGTCATCAGCCTGGAAACGAATCTCTCCCGCCGCCCGGGAAGCGAGGATGTCATCAAGACGACCCCGCGCAATGTGCTGGGCGCGCGGTATGAGCGCGGCAAGAGGTACGCCGTCACGCATAACCCTGAGACGAACGCGAGCATCCTGCTGTCGACCGACGAGGACTACATCAAGAAGCTGGAAGGGATGCTGAAGGAGGCCGGTCTCAACATGGGGCGTGTCTGCTGCGGCTCCTATGTGCTGCTGCGCCACGCCCTGGCCGCGACGAACACGACGCGCAGTGGAGAAAAGACAGCGACATGTTTCTACATCGTCTGCTGCATGGGCGCGGTGTGCGCCCTTGTGCAGGATCAGGATCGCTGGCTGGAACTGCGATCCCGCACGGATGTCTACGAGGACACGCTCGACCCGGTGATCGATCTCGTGACGCCTTTCAAGCAGCGCGTCGCTCCCGAGAGCGAAATCGTCCTGATCTGCGACCAGCCGTATGATGGCCTGGCAGAGGCGTTGCAGGAACTCTTCGCCGGCCATAAAATCACGGATCTCTCCCAACCGGATCTGCTCTGGAGCCTGATCGCTCAGTACTAATGCAAATCATCGCCAAATCGATCGACGATCTGAAGACGGAGCGCAAGGGGATAAGCCCTCCGCTGCCGCCGCTCTTTCGCCTGCTGCCGATGCTGTTTTACCTGACGATCGCCGCATCGGTCGGCCTCAATGGCATTTTCTTCCTGCGTCTCAGCCAGGAGGTGCAGAGGAAGGAGGCGGCGATCAAGCGCAAGGCTGATTATGATGCGGCGTTGAAGCAGGCCCAGACCGAGCGCCGCGACCTGGAAGGGGAAGCCAAGAAGGCGTCGGATATTGTTGCCTGGGTGGATACCACCCGGCCCCTGCAGCCATTGGTCGTGGAGATCGCTCGCAGCATCGCGCAGGACTCGACGCTGGTTGAGTTGCGCCTCGAACGGGATGAGGATTCGCCAAATCAGGTCAAGGTCTCGATGCGACTCAATAGTGACTCAACCCGGCAGCTCGATAGCACCTTGGAGAAGATCGCCGCCCAACGCTATCGCACCTACTCTCCGCAGCAGACCGTGAACGGGCAGGAGATCGACTACAAGGCAACCCTGCTCTGGCAGGACCCCTCCCGCCCTCAATCTGAACCCGCCAGCCCTTCGAAATGAATAACAAGCACATAGCCTGTGTCATCGTCCTGATCCTGCTGCTTGGCTTGCTCCAGGTGACGAGCTGGATGAATGGGCGCATGGTCAAGATGCAAGGCGAGGCGGCCCGGGCCAGCCAGGCGGCTGATGTCGCCTCGATTCAACTCATGGGGGAGCAGCGCCAGTTGGAGGAGCTCAAAAAGAGCTCCAAGAAGCTGATCGATTTCCTCACGACTTGGCAGCCGTATTTCGACCAGACTGATTCGTCGCAAAGCGCCGAGTTGCGCATTTCCCTCCGCATCAAGCAGGACAACCTCGTCAGCCTCTCGCAACGCTACGAGGTGACCTCCATCAAAAACAACAAGTCGCTTCCGTATGTGATGCGAGCGCATCTTTCGTTTGAGGACAACTATGCGCGGCTGCTCAATTGGTTCGGGGCGATCGAGACCGAACTGCCGACGCTAAGGGTCGCCAGCATCAAGATCGCTCCCGGCACGGGCGAGAGCGATCTCAAGGTCGATGCCATCCTGGAGCAGCCAATATCCAGCACGCGATGAAGAGAATTGTTTTGCTATCAATGTTCGCGGTGGGCTGCCTGGAGGCGCGGAGCCAGGAGATTGGGCTTCTGCCGCAGCAAAAGGCGTCGCTTACGGTGTCGTCGAGCGAAAGAAATCCCTTTGGGAAAAAACCTCCCAAGAAAGTCGAGCAGGGCAAGGCCGCCCCTGTGGAAAGTGAGGAAAGCAAGCTGCGGGACGTGATCAGTGAGCTGCCGCTGGCTGGTGTCGTGGAGGCGCGCGGCGGGGTGGCCGTGCTGCTTGGCTCGATCACGATACGGCAGAATGACCTGCTGCCGGCGCTTATCTCCGGACAAACGGAGCAGATTCGCGTGATTTCCGTAACCTCGAAGGAGGTTCAGTTGGGATTTGTCGATGCTGATGGAACGGCCAACAACCGGAAAATGAGGCTCTCTGTCGATATGACTCCTGCGGTGCGGTACAAGCTGGGCGGCAGCTCGGCCACAGCCGCAAAGGACGAGACCAAACAGGAGTCTGCTCTCGGAGGCGTATACAAGCGGGATGACGCCGCGCCCACCAATCACTAGATGGCGGCACCCGTCGCGGGGCGTCGGCCATCGGAGCCCCCGTGCTTTCAGCTTCTCGGAGCTGCTGATGGCCGCGGCCATCGCGGTTTGCGTCCTGACTGTGGCGGTAATCGCTTTTCGCGCGGTTTCCCAGTCGGCGAATCGGTATGGCCAGTATACCAAGATCCAGCTCCCTGGCGGCGCGCTCTTTACCCTGTACGGAATCAATGGGACCGAACTTCAAACGTGGGTGGCTCCCAATTACGGGAGAGTTGCCCAGGCGGAACTGCTCAGGCAGGCGTTCTACGAAGACATCTCCCGGGCGACCGCTGTTTTCTGCCTGGCCCGGACGGGGCGAGATTCCATCGTTCGTCCGACAAGCATCAACATTGATCAGGGTCAGTATCCGAACTTTGATGCGCGAACATTGGGAACGCCGGAGGATTTCCGAACGTTTCTCGAGAACAATGGTGTCGCGGACGCCGGATTTTTTTTCGGCTATCGAGGCGCGGCTGGGCGGACGAATCTTTCGATATTCATTCTGCAGCCGTCGACTTCCGAAACAGCCTTGAGCGTACGCGCGGTGTACGAACTGGACATGATCGCGACCGAGGGAGTTCCGAACGGCACGTATGTTTCCGTGCGGAGATACGACAACTATAGCGCTCAGAATCGCGCTCCCACGGACTACTACGACATCTTTTATCCGGAGAGCGATCCTCAGGATTTTCCCGTGACTGCGGTCAGTTTCGAGCTGGCCCGGCGGATGTCTCCGGATGATACGGGGTACGACCTTTTCAAGGTGGCGCCGGAAAGGCCGTTTTATTTCCTCTGGTGGCCTGACCCGGCGACCCCGGTGCTGGCCAATGAAACCAACCCCGCCTATGGGAATGGAGATCCCCGCGCGGCCTACGGTGCGATGGGGAGCCGGACCTCCTTCTTTTTGGTCGTGCCTATGTTTCCCGCCTTATGAAACGCCGGGAGACGAGCGCAGCATCTGGATCGGTGCTGGTGTATTCCCTGCTCATCTGCGTGGTGGGTGCGGTATTGCTGGCTGCATGGATTTCGCTTCTGGGCAGCCGCGTGAGCTATGTGGAGAACGCGGTGAAGCCTGCGATCAACCGGCGCATCGTCCTGGAGAACAGCCGGGCGCTCGCGACCGAGTACCTGCTGGAAAATGTCCTGCCCTATTCCTTTCAGACGCCGCCCGCCATCGACTTTGGCGCTCTGGATGGCTGGGGGAGTTTTTCGCTGACCGCCTCGGGGCAGGTCCTAGTGCCGCTAAACTCCATGACGGTCCAGCATGGAACGAGTGGCGGGACTACGTTCGGGCAGGTGAATCACTTTTCACCGGGCCTCGGGATCGGTTTTCAATCGGTCATTTCCGGTACGCTTTCCGATGGGCGTGACCAGCTTCCCTGGACGTTCTACGCAAAATCGAGAAGCCCGATTTTCGCGGGGGATTTGCTGACCGTTCAAAGAAGCGGAGTGATCTCTCCCGTTACCGGCAATGTTTTCCTGGGAGGGGGTGTTCTCGGGGCGGCAAATTTCGTCACATGGCAGGCGGGCGCCTACGGACTGTCGGCACGGACCTTCCAGGCGGCATCGATCGCAGACCTGGCTGTGATTGCTGGCTGCGAAATGCAGCTCAACTTTCCCTTCGTACCGGTAACCTCGGGCGGAGGATATTATGACGGCCCGCTCAACGTCGTCAGCCCGGGAGGCAACGTGAACTCTCTCGCCGTCCGGCTGGGCAACCTCGCGCCGATAGTGGTCGATCCCCAGGCATCCCAGATCAAGGATGGCTCGACGACGGACGGTACAGGCGCCGTGACCATCGATCTCGGGCACATTTCCGGCAACTATGTGATCATCGGCAACATGACCAGCCTCACGCTCGTGGGAGTTCCCAATGCCGTCACGGGCGAGAGCTATCCCATGGCGCGTATCGTCTATGTCCAAAACGTGGGTTCGGCCGGGGCAGTCATGCCCATCGCGCTCTCCGGTAGCAACACACGGAGAGTGTACCTTGCCATCAAGAAAATGGACGGCAGCGCGACCGTCGCTCTTGCCAGCAATGCCTCATGGCGACTCGCCGGGGTGTTTGAGGCCTGCCCTCTGAGCTTCAACCTGGGCGGGCATAGCCTGACTGTGACTGGGGGATTCCGGACGAACCGGGAGGTGCGGGTGGTGAGCGGCAGCGTGACGGTTCAGAGAGATGTTGCGGCCTGGGGAAATCTGGAGTCCTTCGCGGACCGAAACGCCTGGCTGGAGGTCTATCGCCAATGAAAAATCGAGGTTACTCACTGGTCGAGACGCTGGTTGCGTCGGGCATCCTCCTGGTGGCGATCGGGGCAGCCGTTTCGCTGGCGGTGACGATGACGGCGTTTGAGGAGGGAAATGCCAAAGTCTCGCGGGCTTTCAATTACCAGGAGCAGGCGGCAAGGCTCTATCATTTGGGACTGACCCCCGATGAAATCTCCGGACTCCTGCCAGCGGAGTCCGCAGTGGAGAGCCTGACGTTTACGACCGATGCCCTGGTGATCGCCAACCTCGGCACCGTCGAGACGGCGACGCTCCAGATGGAGTATCAGTCCGGCGCAACGATTACCTCAGCGACTGCTGGCGTGAATCAGGTAAATACGATAACTCTCGTGCGGCCCAGCATCCGGTAAATCATGCTCAAGAAGGTCGTCCTTACTAATATTCATACTGCCCGGTCCATTCCGGTCATCGTCGATACCGATGATGACCAGAAGGCCATCCTTGGCGCGGGGAAAGCCCCGAATGAGACGGCGGTGGTCACGGATATCGTGGGCGTGGACGAGGCCGTCCACCGCGCGACGACGAAGGCACCGGGCAAGGAGGAGATGGTGACGCTCTTCGGCGGTCTCGCTCGATGCCTGGAGCGGAATATTTCCACGATCAAGAGCCTTGAATTGATCTCCGGTCGCCTGAGCACGCCCCGGTATCGCGGCGTCGTGGCGGATATTTCGCAGAAGGTGCTGGAGGGAGAGCGGCTGAGCGACTGTTTCGCGATGCATCCCGATCTGTTTACCGAGGATATCGTGGCGCTCATCCGGGCCGGTGAGGAATCCGGGCAGGTTCACGAAATCTTTCGTCAGATCGCGCGGTCCAATGACAAGAGCCAGCGCGTGCTGAAGAAGCTGAAAGCCGGGTTGATCTATCCCGCTATCGTGCTGGTGCTATCCTTCGTGGTGGTGATCGTCATGAGCTTCACGCTCGTTCCCGCGATCTCCAAGCTCTACGGGGCGATGAACGTGAGCCTGCCGACGGCGACCAAGATCATGATGGCGTTTTCGCAGATTCTCATCAATCAGCCGTATTACCTGATCGTTCCCGTGGCGGGCTTGGTCATGCTTTTCAAGTATTGGCCGAAGATCTATCGCATCCCGAGGGTGCAGATAGCTCTGACCCGCGTTCCGACTATCGGAAACATCATCCGGAAATCCGCGGCCATGGTCAGCTTCCGGTGCTTGTCCCTGCTGTTGCATTCGAATGTTCGCATCACCACGGCTTTGGAGATTTCGGCCCGCGCCTCCGGACACGTTGAATTCGAACAGTTTTTCCTTCGCGTCAGGGAACATATCAATGACGGGTTGTCGTTGCCCGAGGGGTTCCTGATCGAGTCTCATCGCCTTGGGCCCGATGGTCGCATGATTGCAGGCGTCGTGCAGATGGCCGGTGAAACAGGGGGAGTCAACGAGATGCTCGACCAGATCGCCGGAGATTATGAAGAGGAGCTCGATCTTATCGCAGGACAGCTCGATAAAATCCTGGAGCCGATCATGATCGTGTTTCTCGCCACCATCGTGGGATTCCTGATTTACGCGATCTATGGGCCGATCTTCAACCTCAGCAAGGTGATCCTACCCAAAAAACCGGGCCAGCCTGTGCCGACCGCGCAGACAACCCGGTGATGAAACTCAAAAAGGGGACTGTTTATTCCAGGGCGCTGGCGATCTTTCTGCTCGCTTCCCTGTTGCTTTTGGGCGCGGTGGCCGCCTTGACCCAGCTGATTATCCTGCGCGAGTTTGGCCAGACCGAGAGCCGCGAACTCAAGGCGACGATGCAGAGAGTCGCATTGCTGCTGGAACGTGAGGAAAGCGCACTGGAGGCCGCGATGCGCAACTGGTCCCAGCTTGCGTTCTATCGCTCCCTGGCTCGTGGAAGCAACTTGGGAGACGCGGAAGAGGATGAGGTCGTTCGCTCCCTGGGGAATCTGCGGGCGGATTTTCTTGCGGTGGTAGGACCCGACGGAAGGGTGAAACAGATGTATTTTCGAAACGATACATCGAGAAACACCCTCGTTAAGGGGTTGGCGGCAGTCCTTTCCGGGGTGGCCAAGGACGGGAAGAGGGAGAAGTCCTCCGGGTTTATCACGGTCGAAAACAGTCTGTGCAGCGTGAACTGCCTGAAAATTGAAAACTCTCCCGGCATTTTGATGGTCGGCCGGATTTTTGATCGGGAGGCATGGGTGTTTCTGGAGCAGATGTTTTCGGCGGAGGTCACTTTCCGGTCTTTTGCCGAGCCCACGATGGGGGTGATCTCCCCGGAGAACATTGTGGACCTGTTCAATGACAAAGACGTCGTCATCAGCGTGGAGAACAATGCGCGAATCACGGGGATTCGTCTGGTCAGGGGGATCGACGGCGCTCCGATCGGATATTTCAAGGTTTCCCAAGGTCGTCCTTTGCGGCAGGAAGGGCTGCATGCCAGTAGTGTATTCCTGACTGGGATTTCCCTGGCGGGAGGCGCCCTGGTCTTCCTTGTCTGGCTGCTGCTGGATCGCACGATCCTTGCGCGTATTTCCGACCTGACGAACAAGCTGGAAAAGGAAAAACAGTCCGGACGCCTCCCGGTGCGGCTGGATTTCAAAGGAGATGATGAACTGGGCACCCTGGCGCGCAGCATTGAGGATCTGGCATCCCGGCTTGAGCACTCCCAGGATCAGTATCGCGCCATTGTGGAGGATCAGACCGAGCTGATTTGCCGATTCAATCAGGATTTTATCCTGACCTTTGTCAACGAGGTCTTTGGTCGTTACCTGGGCGGCGACCGGAAATCCGATTTGGTGGAAAGACTGCTCTTCGAGGTGCTGCCCGAGGATGCCGGACAGGAGTTGAAGCGAGTCTTTCTGTCATTAACCAAGGACAAGCCCATCGCGATTCAGACGACGGAGCTGAATTTCAAGGATGGCCGCAATCCTGTCTGGCTGCGCAGCACGCTCCGACGGGGGTTTGACGAACACGGTCGGGCCTTGGGCGGGCAATGGGTGGCCTCGGATGTCACGACACAGGTCCTTGCTCAAAAACAGTCGCTGGAGACGGAGCGCCGGTTCCGGCGGCTTTTTGAAACTTCCTCGGACGGCATTCTCCTTATTGATGTCGCCAGCATGCTGATCACCGATATCAATACGAGCCTGTGCCGGATGCTTTTCCTGGCGGGCAGTGATGTGCTGGGGAAACGGCTGCAGGAGATGCCTGTTTTCGGGCCTTGTCTGGAGCTGACGGGAGAGGCGGTTCGTCTCCCATCGAAAGATGTCTATACGGGAAACAAGCGGGAATGCCGCCTGGAACGCGTGGATGGAACTTCCCTGCACGCCGAGGTGCGGTGCTCGCGGTACTTGGTGGGAGATCGCAATTATATCCAGCTCAACTTTCGCAACATCAGCGAACGGGTCGAGGGCGAGCACCAGATGCGCCTCCTGTCAGCAAAGCTGCTTCGGCTCCAGGATGAGGAACGGCGGCGCATCGCCCGGGAACTGCATGATTCCACAGCGCAGAATCTTTCCGCGCTGGAGATGAATATCAGCCTGCTGGAGCCGATCATTCAGCCGGCAAGCGGAAGGGTGTCGCGCATTATCAAGGAAACTCGTGAGATCGTGCAGGAATGCTCCCGGGAGCTTCGGAATATTTCCTACCTTCTCCACCCTCCGCTGATCGACGAGGTGGGGCTGGCCTTTGCCGTGAAGTGGTTTGTCGATGGTTTTGCCAAGCGTACGGGAATGGGGGTTCACCTCGAGGTCGGGCCTCAGTTTCCAAGGCTTGCGGCCGAGATCGAGATGCCCCTCTTCCGGGTGGTGCAGGAGGCGATGACCAATGTCTACCGCCATTCGCGGGCGGAAGACGTCTGGATCACCCTTCGGCACACGGAAAATGAAGTGTCCCTGGAGATCCGGGATAACGGGCGGGGGTTTCCGGACCCGGGAATGCTGGAGGCCGACGGGACCGGCGGCGGGGTGGGACTTGCGGGCATGCGGGAGCGACTATCCAATCTGGGCGGTACGCTGGATGTGGCCAGTTCGTCATTTGGAGTTGTCGTGATCGCCACTCTGGGGCTTGATTCCAATCATGTCCGACCAGCCGCCGATTAGGATTGTCATCGCCGACGACCACGAGATCGTCCGCCAGGGAGTCCGCAACCTGATCGAGGGGGAGCCGGATATGGAGTTGTGCGGGGAGGCGACCATCGGTCGCGACGCCGTCGATATCGTGACACAGATCACACCGGACGTGGTCGTGCTGGACATCAGCATGCCGGGCCTGAACGGGATCGAGGCGACACGGCAGATTCTGAAGCAGTCGCCCAAGACTCGTGTGCTGATGTTTACCATGCATGATGCGGAGCAACTGGTGCTCGAGGTCTTCAATGCCGGAGCGCATGGCTACCTGCTCAAATCCGACGCGGGCCGACATCTGGTGACGGCAATCCGCACAGTCGCCTCAGGTTCCCGCTATTTCAGCTCCAAGCTCTCGGAGGTCATCTTCGAGAGCTTCCTGCACAAGGATTTGCCGCATCAGCCCGAGAGCACTCAGCCCAAGCCGAGTTCGCGCGAACGGGAGATCATTCAGCTCCTGGCCGAGGGCAAGAGTAACAAGGAGGTCGCTGCGGTGCTAGGAATCAGCGTAAAGACCGCGGAGACCCATCGCGCCGCTGTCATGCGCAAGCTGGGCCTTCATTCGATCAGCGAATTGGTTCGGTACGCCATTCGGAACAAAATCATTGAAGCGTAGTGCAACTGTTGCATAAATCAATACAGGGAATCCCCCGATCGAATTGCGGGTTTCCTGTTGTCGCCTGATAGAGAACTTCTTGCCACGATGAAGACGCTATGAAATCCAAGCACCTCTCGTCGGCTCAGGGCTTCAGCCTTGTGGAACTCCTCGTCGTGATTGCCGTGATCGCGATCATCGCGGCCATCGCTATCCCAAACATCGCGAATATCACCTCCCAGGCGACAATCGCTAAAAACCAGCGCAACGCGCAGAATATTGTCTCCACGGCAAATGCTGCTCGAGCGGCTGGATATACGGGTGCTTGGGGAAGTGAGGTTGGCGCGGGTACTAACCTGCTTACTGGCGTAACAGTCGGCACTGGCGGCCAAGCGATGAGCTTTTCCATTTCGGGACTTTCCGGTGCTGATGTGACTAATGCTGCCTTATACATGGACTATACGGCTGGCACTAATGGTCTGCCCGATTCGGTCACTTACAAGCAGACCACTAACTAAAGGTAGAAGATGAACTTTCCGCCCCCACCTCCTTATCGTTGGGCTCGGAAAGCATTCACCCTAATCGAACTTCTCGTAGTCATCGCCGTCATTGGAATCATGGCGGCGCTGATCATCGCCTCGATCACCAACACCGCGCGGGATACCCACGCGGTGTTGGCTCGTCAACAGGCGGTGGTGGTGCAGGAGGCCCTGAACGCCTGGGTGGCGGCGGCTTCCAGCGGCGGCGGCAGCCTGCAGCAAGCCCGCGCCACCTACAACGCCGCAGCCACCGGAGCGCAGAAGCTCGCCTTGATCCAAGACTATCTCGATGCCTCGACGCGCGGAAACCTGACCGCTGTGGGAAACTATCTTCGCAGCGATTCCATGATCATGCAGGGAAATGCGCTGAGCTTTTCCGCATGGCCGGCGAACGACTACCCGAGCGTCCAGCTTTCCACCTATACCGCCCAATGAACGCCTTTTCCCTACATCGCGGGTTCTCGCTTGTGGAGGTGCTGGCGGCTGTCGCCATCATCGGGATCATTACCTTTCTCGCCATCCCCAATCTCATTCGAATCAAGGAGGACAGCGAAAAAAACCTCGCGATCGCCCGGGCCGAGAGCCTGAACATGGCGATGGCGACATACGTGCAGGCGGTCGGCCAGTCGGCTGCGGTAGCGGGTTGGACTGACGCTGCCACGGATGACGAAAAGTACGACAGGCTGGCCCCGTATCTCGCCTTTGCCCCTGGCGACCTGGATAGCTACATGCCGAGGGGATACAACATCGCCTTCCCGGCCGCCATCGTGCCGCTCTCCAAGGCGACCTTGACCGGTTCGGGTAATACGGCGATTGCCTATTAATAGCTAATCAGGAGTTTCCCCAATGAACGCTTCCTCCCAGCCCGTCGCATCCCGGGGGGAAAAGAAGCCCCGGGGTTTTTCCCTAACGGAAGTAATAATTGTCATCGGAGCCATCGGCGTCCTCGCCGCGGTCTGCATTCCGGTGATGAACGGAATCACCACGCAATCCCGGGCTGCTGTGGCAGAAAAGAACATGCGGACGCTGAATGCCGCAGTGCAGGCCTTTAACCAGTCCAATTGGGAATTAGTGTCGGCTCCCCAGGACGGAACGGACGATGAACTTGCAATTTTCCTTTCTTTGCAGTACAGGGATAGTGCCGTGTCGCGACAAGCGCCCGGTTCGCCGTATCTCAATCCGATGTTTGATTTCGTCCGCTCGAGCGATCTTCAAGGTTATCGGGCCATCTGGAATGGCCGAATGTTCGAGATGGTGGGCCCAAATGCAACAGGTGACGGAATTGACCTGATGCGCCTCGGGGAAACGGCAGGCGGAGGAGCCTCGTTCCCAAATGGCTTTAGACCCGTAGGAGCACCCTGGTGAAAGACAACGACTGGAGATTCTTGCAGGACGCGCTTCGCAGCTGCGGCTACGAGGTGGATGAGTCGGTGTCTCCGATGGAGGAGCTCCACGTGGTCCTCGCGCAGCGCAATGGGGTTCCCCCGGAGCAGGCGCTGGAGTGGCTTGCCTCGCTTTTCCAGATTTTGCCGCTCGACCCAAACCGCTCGGCGTGCTCGACCCAGGCGGAGGCCTTGTTTCGTCGATTGGCGATCATGACGGATGATCAGGAGCCCTGGCTGCCGCTGGGGACGGTGGGTCCGCTCCTGATCTGTGCGCACTACAATCCTGCATGCTCGGAGTTTTGGAAAATCCCGGCCGAGTTGCTGGTACCGGTCCTGATTCCCAAGGCAAAGTACGACACGCTGCGCAAGGACGTTCTCGACCGCGTGGCCACCAGTCCGCTGGAGAATAACACGCGCACTCGCTTTTCCGAGCCGCTGGCTCCCGATCAGGGCTATTCCGAGGTCATCAACTGGATGCTCAAGGAGTTTCCGCTCGATGACGTGGAGATCCGGGCCAAGCTCGAACAGGAGCGCCGCTCGCTGGCCGAAGGGGCGCATCATGATTACTCCGCCCTGAAAGGGTTGCCGAGGCACTATGCCGCCACGGTGCATCATCTGGCGACCGGGGAGCCATGCTTCAATCCGGAGTACGCTCCGTCGCAGACGATGTTTTCCGAGAATATTCTCGAGAAGCACGCTGTCTATCCCATGTATTGCGGCAGCAAGGTCGTGTACTTGCTGTCGGCGGAGAAGAACAACTTCGCCTTTGAGGACGAGTGGCTGTCCAGCGGCAACGAGGCGATCGATTTCCGGACGATCTATGCCGATCGCGACACGATCATGGCGATCATCGCCAAGGAGCGTGGGCGCGTGGCGGCCTCGGGCTCGGTGGAGCTCACCGGGGACCTGACGTATTCCGATGTCGCGAACATCGTGGAGATCGACCTCCAGGAGGTTCAGCGGATCAACCCCTCGAGCATCAATGTAACCTCCGAACAGGTCGTCCACTGGGTGCTGTACCGGGCAATCACCGGGCGCGCTAGCGATCTGCACATCGAGAAGTATTTCAACACGGCGCGTTTCCGTGCGCGTATCGACGGCGAGATGAAGGTGATTCACTCCTGCCCCGAGGAGATGCTCGCCCGGTTCATCAGTCTCATCAAAAACTACGCCAACATGGGCCAGCGGCGACAGGATGCGCAGGACGCCCGGTTTTCGCTGATCCTGGGTAAGAAGCGCGTGGACTGCCGTGTGTCGGCCATCCCGTGCCGCAAGGATCTTCAGAAGATCACCATCCGCTTCCTCGACAAGGATGGCGGCTTGAAAAAGCTTTCCGAACTCAAGCTCTCGCCCCGGCAGACGAAGCTCCTCACCGAGGCGATGGGACGCGACCAGGGCCTGATCCTGATCACCGGCCCGACCGGCAGCGGCAAGACGACGACCCTTTATGCGCTGCTGAACAGCATCAACAGCGAGAATATCAACATCCACACGGTCGAGGACCCGATCGAGTACGAGATCGAGGGGATGAACCAGACGCAGACCGATCCGATCCACAATCTGGATTTCGCGGAAGGCCTGCGGCGGCTGATGCGCGCCGATCCCGACGTGATTCTCATCGGTGAGTGCCGTGATAATGAGACAGCCATGGCGGCGATCAACGCCGCTCTCACCGGTCACCTCGTGCTGACCACTCTGCACGCCAATGACTGCCTGCGTGCGGTGAGCCGGTTGATCTCCATGGGCGTGCCTGCCTATCTGCTGGCAGACTCCCTGGCCCTGACCCAGGCTCAGCGCCTCGTGCGCCGGCTCTGCACCTTTTGCAAGAAGCCCACGCCGATCACCCCGGAGATCCAGGCGATTTTCGACGCCAACATGGTGCCGATCAAGCCGGAGGTGACCTCGATCTATTCCAAGAACGGCTGCCCGGAGTGCAATGACTCGGGATACAGTGGTCGACTGGCACTGATGGAGCTGGTCGCCATCGATCATGCACTCGGCGATTTGATTTCCCGCAATGCTCCGCAGAGCCAGATGCGCCGCCTCGCTTTCCGGCAGGGGATGCTGACCCTGTATCAGGAGGGCCTCGTGCAGGTGCTCAATGGCAATACCTCCCTCGATGAAATCAGCTGCCTGAGCTACACCTCGATCACCGCTGAAAACCACGATGACGACCCGCCGGATGGCAAGATCGTGGGGATGCCGGTGCGCCGGGCTCCGTCGGTGGACAATGAGGTCCTGGAGTCGAACGTCGAGGCCTGAGATCAGGCATCGCTGCCTTCTGGAGAAGGCCTATGTGGTCGTGGAGCCGATCGCGGCAGCCAATGGCAAGATCATCGGACACGCCGATTGCGCTCTCAATCAGGGGGCTGAACGGTTTCGAGCGTCTATATCTCGGGAAGGTCAATACGATCGGCACGGCGGGCAATGTTCTTTCCGCGCCGGGTTTCAAGAACGTACCGGGGAATTGACGACATTGGCGGGGCTGCCCGCCAGGAAGGCCTGCACATTTCGCACCACGGCATCCATGAGGCGTTGGCGCGCTTCCACGGTCGCCCAGGCCACGTGCGGCGTGATCACTGAACGCGGGGCGGAAATCAGCGGGCTGCCATGAACGGGCGGCTCCGCCAGGAGCACGTCGCCCCCGTATCCTCCGAGTTGTCCACCCGCGAGGGCTGTTGCCACCGCCTGCTCCTCGACGAGGGGACCGCGACCTGTGTTGATGAGGATGGCGGAGGATTTCATAGTGGCCAGGGTTTGGGCGTTGATCAGGTGATGGGTCTCGGGCGTGAGTGGGCAGTGCAGACTCACGATATCCGATTGGCGGAGCAAATCCGCGGTTGAGACCCAGTTCACGGGAAAATCGACCTGCTTGGGAGAGCGTGCCGAGGCGAGGACCTTCATGCCGAAGGCGATGCCGATCCGAGCGACTGCCTGGCCGATGGCGCCAAGGCCGACGATGCCGAGGGTTTTCCCATCGAGCTCACGCAGGGGAGCCACGGTGAAGCAAAAATCCGGGCATGACTGCCAGCGGCCAGCTTTCACCTCGCTATCCAGCGGCCCGGCCTGGGAGCAGAGCTCGAGGATGAGGGCAAAGACATGCTGGGCGACGGACATGGTCGAATATCCCGGGACATTCGTGACGGTGATGCCATGCTCGCTGGCGGTCTTCAGGTCGACGACATTGGTGCCGGTCGCCATGACGCCGATGTATTTCAAGCAAGGCAGGCTGGCGATGGTTTCCCCGGAAAGAGGGGCTTTGTTTGTGAGTACGATCTCGGCTTTGGCGGCCTGGTGTGCGATATCTGCTGGAGCGGTGCGATCATGGACGGTGAGCTCGCCAATGGCGGCCAATGCCTCCCACGAAGGATGATCGGGTGAGGATTCCGTGGCGGGAAGCGGGTTCAGCGTATAGCCATCGAGGACGACGATCTTGGGCATGGGCGGTGGTGGATTGGCCGCAGATTGAAAACTGGAGCTTCGAACGGCAAGGGCAATCGTGTATGCTCGGGGGATGAGCAGTGATTCCTCGCCCATTTTTACCATTGCCGCCGAGCTGAAGCAGAAGCTCGGGGCGGACAACGTGATTTCCGACGCGGGCGACCTGTCCAAACTCGGCGGCGACAAATGGTTTGCCAGCCATCAGCCGGACCTCGCCGTCTTTCCCCGCAATGCCGAGGAGACCTCGCTCGTGATGCGGCTGGCTCATGAAAACGACATTCCCGTGACGACGCGCGGAGCGGGTTACGGGTATGTGGGCGGTTGCGTGCCGGTGCGCGGCGGCATCGTGCTGGGCGTGCGAAACCTGACCCGCATCAAGGAGATTCACAATACGGACTTTGTCGCGGTCGCGGAGCCGGGCGTCGTCACCGGCGATCTCCAGGATGCCGTGCAGGCGCAGAAGCTCTTTTATCCGCCAGATCCTGCCAGCCTGCGTGATTGCAGCATCGGGGGAAACATCGCGACCAACGCGGGCGGACCTCGCTGTTTAAAATACGGCGTCACCCGCAGCTATGTGCTCGGCCTGGAGGTCGTGCTGCCGGGGGGCGATGTGGTGCGCTGCGGCGGGCGGACGCACAAGAACAAGACGGGTTTTGATCTGGTGGGGCTCTTTTGTGGTTCGGAAGGGCTGCTTGGCGTGATCACCGAGGCGACGCTGCGGCTATTGCCTCTTCCTCCTGCCCGCGCCTCGGTATCAGCGGGATTTGTCGACATGGCGGCGGCGGCGAAGGCCTTGCAGGCTGTGTTTGCCGAGGGTTTCCTCCCGGCGGCGCTGGAGGTGGCGGATGGGTTTACCCTCAATGCCGCGCGCAATTACAAGCCGGGCGCTCATTTTCCTCCCGGCGATGCGTTGCTGCTCCTCGATCTCGATGGGCAGAGGGAAAGCGTGATGAACGAGGCCCGTGTGCTCGGGAAGCTGCTGGCATCCTGCGGGTCGACCGGAGTGGAGGTCGCCACGACCGAGGAGGATCGCGAGAAGATCTGGGATCTTCGGCGGGCTTTCTCGCAGAGTCTGAAGGCGACCGGGCTGCGCAAGCTCAATGAAGACATCGTCGTGCCGCGCGGCCGACTGGTTGATCTCGTGAATTTCGCCCGGGATCTCCAGGCTCGCAGCGGTTTCCCCATCGCATGCTTTGGGCACGCGGGAGATGGCAATATCCACACCAATATCATGGTGGGCGACTACGATAATCCCGAGATTCGCGCCCGGGCCGATGCCGCGCTCGATGAGCTTTTTGGCCAGATCATTGCCTGGGAGGGCGCGATCACGGGAGAGCACGGCATCGGTCTCGCCAAGATGCGCTGGTGGGACAAGGCGCTCTCTGCAGAGAATCGCGCCTTGCACCAGCGGATCAAGCAGGCCGTTGATCCGAAGAACCTGCTGAATCCGGGGAAGTTTGTTTCGCTGGATTAGGCGAGTCCTTAAGCAGGCTGACGCCGAGTCCTCCGGCAAGCGTGAGGAGGAATCCGCCGAGCTGGGCAAAGTTGGGCCGTTCTCCCAAGACGGCCCACGCCAGTGCAAATGTCGTCACCGGTCCAACGGTCGAGATGATGGCAAAGCGCTGGGCTCCGGCACGCTTCAGCCCGATGCTGAGCAAAAGGGCCGGCAGGACCGTGCCGAGGATCGCCAGGATCAGACCATACCCGTAGACGGCTGGTTTTTGACTCAGCAGTCCAGTGGTATCGTGCGTCATGACCTCATGGGTGAGGATAAAAAGGCATGAGAATCCCACGGCGATGCCGGTAAAGCGCAGCGAGCCGACATGGCTGAGCGTGTCGCCGCTCAGCAGGATAAATGCGCCATAGCTCACCGCGCTGGCAAAGATGAGCATCGCTCCCAAGGCGGCGTGTCCGTTTGCGACCGGGTTGTGCATTTCCCCGGCAAAGGCGACGAGAATCCCGAACCATGTGACGGAACTGGCCAGCCACACGGCGGGACGCACCGGTTTCTTCAGCACCAGAGCGGAGAAAGCCAGAAGCAGGGTGGGGTAGGTGTACAAGATCACCCGCTCCAGCCCGACGCTGACATATCGCAGTCCGGTGAAGTTGACGAGGGAGGAAAAGTAATACCCGACGAAGCCGAGGCCGGCGAGTTTCAGCCACATGGCCATGCTCAAGGGAGCGCGTCCTCGGGACCCGAGGAGAGCCATCGCAATAAAGAAGGGCAGGGCAAATCCCATGCGGAGCGACAGCACGGTGATCGTATCCGCGCCGAGGGCATAGGACAGCTTGACGAAGACGCTCTTTGAGCAAAACAGGACGGAACTCATCGCTACGATGAGAAAGGTCGAGATTGCATTGGTGGATCGATGGGTGGTCATGGATACGAAAAAACCCGCCGGAGTTGCCTCGGGCGGGTGAGTGGTTGACTTGCTGGAGATGAAACCTACACGGCAATAGACCACGTTCCCGCCCGCGGGCGGAGAATCCAAATCGTGGCTTTGCCGAGTTTCAGCATGGCAGGACTTTGCGGGTGAATCTCGTCTTAGGCAAGGAATGTCCTGCTATTTCTTTCGGCGGCCTTTTCCCAGCCGAGGAGGATGAAGCCGATCACCGGCAGCAGGATGTCGCTCCAGAGCATGATGCCTGCGTTGCCTGGGGCCATGTTGTGCGCGGTGACGATTTGATAGATATGACCGCCCGCCGCTCCCCAGAGGAAGAAGGCCGGACCGATCACGGCGGCAGCGCGGAATGAGAACCTGCTCCATGTCGCAACGATGCCCACAACGCCGAAGCCAAGGCTCGCATAGCCCACCTCGTACTGGAACGGGCTGTTGGCCCAGCCAATGAACTGTGCTGCCATCTCCGCAAAGAAGACATGCATCACGAAGTTGTAGATAAAGCTCAGGCCGAAGGAGAAAAACAGGAACCAGCCGCAGAAGATGCGAGCGGTTTCGAAACGCTTGCGCTCCGGAGAAAGCATCGAGCAGCGGATGAATGCGCCGACGATGCCGAGCACGAAGAAAGTGAGGGTGAAGTTGCTCAGGACAAAGGTGATGGCGGCATCAATCATGAGGAAAAAGCGTCTGGCGCAAACGTGAGACGATGGCGGCGCGTTCGTTCACGATGGGCTTCAGGGTTGTATTGACCGCCTGCATTACTGCGGAGGGGCTGGTCTCCGGAGTGCCGCCGGAGAAGGGAGGGGCGGGGGCGTATTCGATATAGAGCTGGATTTGCCGGGCGACGTCTTCCCCTGCAGCGAGGGCGGCGACTTGCAGAGCGGCGTCGATGCCGGAGGTGACCCCGGCGGCAAAAACGAAAGGCAGATCAACGACGACGCGGCTGTCCTGCGGGATGGCTCCGAGATCGGGGAGGAACTGTTTGGCTGCCCAGTGTGTCGTGGCCCGTCGGCCCTTCAGCAAACCTGCTGCTCCGAGGACGAGAGCGCCCGTGCAGACGGAAAGCGTGATCGAGGCGGCGGAGGTCTGTTGTCGAATGAAAGCCAGGGACTCCTCATCCTCCATGACTTGGTTTACGCCTGAGCCGCCAGGGACGAGAAAAATGTCGGGGAGGGGAGCCGAGGCAAAATCATGCGTCGGCGTGAGAATGAGTCCTTTTGCGTCGTGAACGGGCTGAAGGTCTTTCCCAACCACGGCAAACTCAGCTCCCGGCAGGCGGGACAGGACCTCAAAAGGGCCTGTGAAATCGGCCTGATCGATTCCGGGAAAAATCAGTCCGCCGATCGTCATCAGTCTATTCGCTGGAAATCACCGTGCCGGTGGTGGCGAGGAGCTTCAGGAACCCGATATAGCTGCCACCCTTGTCATAGCACCAGATGGACCAGAGCGGGGCGGCGTCCTTGCCCTGCTGCTGGAGGACATAGCTCACACTGCCTAAAGTTTTTCCTTTTCCCGTGCAGTAGTTCGCCGCGGCGTTCCACGCTTCGGTCGAGCCGATGCGGATGGCGGAGAGATTCAGTGGGCTGTTTTGGAGGGCGGAGCGGAGATCGAGCGAGAGTTTCTCGCTGGTGATCTGTCCATCGGTGATCGTGATGGAATGAATGGTGTCGTTCGCGCCCGAGTTCAGCGCGGTGACATACCACTGCGGGGGATTGGGCGTGCCATTGTCGGCGGAGAGCTTCAGCACGCCATCCCGGTACTTGGGCGGGAGGGCCTGGAGTGCAGCGAGAGCTCCGCCGCTGTCCTGTGCAACGACAGGGAGGACGCCACAGAGTAAAACGGCAAGGAAGGATAGGGCGAGTTTCATTGCGCTTTCCGCGAAGCTTACGCTCTTGAGCCCGGCTGTCGAGTTTTCGACGTGAATGAAATGTGGAAACCCTTTAGCCTGATGGAAATGCCCCTCCTTCGTCGCATGGTTGAGTGGATCATCGCCTTTATCGTTCTTTTCGCCATCCTCCTGATAGTGGCCTACCTCTATCAGGATCGCCTGATCTTTCATCCCTGGCATGGAGACGCAGTCAGCCTGGAAACGGAGGCAAATCTCGCGGGGTTGATTCCATGGCGGGATGCTCACGGCGCGCGCATCGGATGGCAGTCAAAGGAAGGCGATCCCCGGCAGGTTATCATTCTTTTTCACGGCAATGCCGGAGCGGCGCTGCATCGGGCTGACTACCCCTCGTTCCTGCATGGGAACTCCCGAAAGTTCTACGTACTGGAATATCCGGGCTATGCGGATCGAACGGGACGCCCTGGAGAAAAAGCAATGACGGCTGCTGCGGTGCAGGCTCTGGATGAACTCGCCCGCGGCGGAGCCCAAAGCATCTGGGTGTTGGGAGAGTCCATTGGCACGGGCGTGGCCTGCGGGGTGGTGAGGGAGCGTCCGAACCTGGTGCAGGCGCTCGTGCTGATCACACCTTTCGATTCCCTCGTACACGCCGCGCAGGTCCATTACCCGATCCTGCCTGTTTCCTTGCTGATCCGGCATCGCTTTGACTCGGTGGTGAACCTCAGGAACTATCCGGGGCCGGCGGCATTCCTGCTGGCGGAAAACGACCGCACCGTACCGGCGAATCTCGGGAGAGCTCTTTACGATTCCTATCACGGCGTGAAGCGGCTGTGGGTCACGCCGCAGGCTGATCACAACGACACGCCGCTCATGCTGGCCGCGTGGCCGGAGGTTACGGCCTGGCTGAAAGAGAACGGGGCAAAATAAAAGGCGCGACCGGATTACCGGCCGCGCCTTGGGTGATTCCGTGGCGGAATCGGTGACTTACATGTGGGCGATGATGTTGTCGCCGAATTCCGAGCACTTGATCTTCGTCGCGCCTTCCATTTGGCGGGCGAAGTCGTAGGTGACCTTCTTGGAGCCGATCGCGCCATTGAGACCCTTGATGATGAGGTCGGCGGCTTCGTTCCAGCCGAGGTAACGGAACATCATCTCGCCGGAGAGCACGACGGAACCGGGGTTCACGACGTCCTGGTTGGCGTACTTCGGAGCGGTGCCGTGCGTGGCTTCGAAGATGGCGTGGCCGGTGAGGTAGTTGATGTTGCCGCCGGGAGCGATGCCGATGCCGCCCACCTGGGCCGCGAGGGCGTCGGAGAGGTAGTCACCGTTGAGGTTGAGCGTCGCGATGACGTCAAAATCCTCGGGGCGGGTGAGCACCTGCTGGAGCGTGATGTCGGCGATGGCGTCCTTGATGATGATGCCATTCGGGAGCTTGCACCACGGGCCGCCGTCGATCTCGACCGCGCCGAATTCGCTCTTGGCGAGTTCGTAGGCCCAGTCACGGAAGGCTCCTTCCGTGTACTTCATGATGTTGCCCTTGTGGACGATGGTGACGGACTTCTTGCCCTGTTCGATCGCGTACTGGATGGCCGAGCGCACGAGGCGCTGGGTGCCGGGCTTGGAGACGGGCTTGATGCCCACGCCGACGGAGGCGATTTCGTCTTCGCCGAAGCGGACCTTCTTGAATTCCTTCGGGTAATTGGCCTTGATGAACTCAAGGGTCTTGAGCGCCTGCTCGCTGCCCGCCTGGAAGTCGATGCCGGCGTAGATGTCCTCGGTGTTCTCGCGGAAGATGACCATGTCGACCTTCTCGGGAGCCTTGACCGGGGAGGGCACGCCCGTGAAGTACTGGACGGGGCGGAGACAGACGTAGAGGTCGAGGAGCTGACGGAGGGCGACGTTCAGGGAACGGATGCCGCCGCCGACCGGGGTCGTGAGCGGGCCCTTGATGCCGACGAGATATTCATTGAAAGCCTCGACCGTGTCGTCCGGGAGCCAGTTGTCGAACTTGGTCTTGGAAGCTTCACCGGCGAAGACCTCGAACCATGCGATCTTCTTCTTGCCGCCGTAGGCTTTTTCCACCGCCGCGTCGAAAACGCGCTCGCTCGCCGCCCAGATGTCGGGACCGGTTCCGTCGCCGCGGATGAAGGGAAGCACCGGATTGTCCGGCACATTGAGCTTCCCGTTCGTGATCGAGATTTTTCCCCCTGCTGGTGGTGTCACTGTCGTGTAGGCCATAGATTTTTGTGAACTTGTAAGCAACCGGGCCACAAGAAAAGTAAAAACTCGCCGTGAGCGCCCTCGGGGGCGGATTTTACTTTCCGGCGGCTTTTTTCCGGGCGTTGCGGATCTGCTTCGCCTTGCGAACGAGGAGGAGCCACGTGAGATCGCCCTTGGCGCGCACCCAGCGCCAGACGAAGAACGCCACGACCAGCGACAGGATGATGGAGACGGTTACATCCGAAGGATGGTGGGCTCCGATGACGACACTGGCCCAGGCGATCAGGGCGGCGGGAACGAGGGCGGCGATACCGATCCACGGGCTGGCAAAAAGCACGACCCCGGCGAAGCCAAAGGCCGTCGCAGTATGCCCGGACGGGAAGGAGTTATAGCGGGGATCGCCGATGAGGAGCTTGCCATTGTGCCAGGGGCCGTAGAAGCCCTGCTCGATCTTGGGGCTTTCCCGGGGCCGGGTGCGGCCCGTGGTGAGGCGAGAGGCGTTGGCGAGCATCCCGGCCAGGGTCGAGGCAATGAGGGCGGCGACGAGGATGCGCGTCCACTCCCGGCTGCGCATTTTCCAGGCAATCAGCAGACCGACGATTCCCAGTGCCAGGATTTGGGGATAATCCCCGAATTTTCGGACGCTGGTGTAGAACTTGTAGTCGTCGCTCTTTTTCCACTTCTTGCCCTGGGCCGTCACGAGGGCCTCGCGGATCTCGTGATCGTACCGGAAGGCGAGGGTGACCGCAGTGATGCTGGCCAGAGCCAGCACGATGATGAGGGCGAGACGGGCGGTAGGCGACATGGCGCAGATGGAAGAGATTACTGGACGGCCGGTGTATCGCTCGGGGCCGAGGTCGGAGCGATGTCCTTCGTCTTCAGGGAGTTCATGATGACGTAGAGCACGCCGTCGAGATGGTCGGCGTCGGTGTGGTAGATATCCGTGACCCCGGCTGGAGGCTCCCACATGGCGGGCTGGAGAGCGGGGCCGAACTTCAGGTCGGTGATCGTGACGGTGGCGGAGAGATCCGGCTGCTTGATCGTGATGCGGCGGGGGAGGTAGCCTGGTGCGATCCAAAGCTGGGCACGAAAGCCTTCCGCCTTGGCGGCCTTGGCGAGATCAGGCATGAGCCCGGTCGTAATCAGGCGGCAATCCTCGCCATCGAGATTGCTGATCTCCGCCGTATCGGCGTTATAAATGGTGAAGAGGGCTGGGATAAAGGCGGCTTGCTGCGCAGTGAGCGGCAGAAAGATCGGAGTGCCCTTTTTCACCGTCTTGCCGGGCTTCACCTTGAACTGCTTGAGGAGGTACTCGACCTTGGCGCCGGGAACGGCCCAGACATCATTGCCGTTGCGACAGACGGTGATTTCCTCACCGAGCACGGGGGCCTGGAGGCGGACCTTGTCGGGAAACTCGACGGCGGCCTTGAGAATGGAACCTTCCATCTGCTTGGGCAGATGGCCGGTGACCTCGGTCATCGTGAGCGTCATCACACAGGCATTGTTGGTGCCTTTGCCACCCGACAGGAGGACAGGCATGAAGGGGGCAAACATCCGGCCGATCACGTCGTAAGGGTTGTCTCGCGGCGGGCCGTCCTGGGCGCGCAGGGTCGGGGAGCCGATGAGGACCGTGGCGGCAAGGACGCAGATGAGGCGGGCTGTCATGACGGCCCTACATAAGCAGGAAATGGTTGGGTGGCAAAAAGTTTAGTGACTCCGGGCGGGACTTGGGCAAATCTTTGCCCCGGTAATGATGGCAACTGGAATCACGCTGCCGCTGGCAACGGGTCTGGTGTACGCCTTTCTCGAGTCGACCGTCGAGGGAAAGGCCGTGCTCCTCGGGCTCTTTCTGGCGTCTATCTTCAGCTGGTCGGTCATGGTGACCAAGATCCGGTACCTGAACTTCGCCAAGAGGCAGTCGGGCCGCTTTTCCGTGCTCTTTCACCGCGACCGTGCTCCGCTGCGCATTTACGAGCAGGGGCTGCGCTTTGAGGGATCGCCGCTCTATGAGATCTACAAGGCCGGCTGCGGCGAACTGTGCTTCCAGATGCTCGGCTCGACCGAGGTGGATGAGACTTTCCGCGCCCGGCTCGACAGCGCCGACAAGATTTCCCCGGCGCAGATGCGAGCCGTGACCGTGGCTATGGAGCGGGCGGTGGGCGAGGCAGGGCTGAAGCTCGAGTCGCAGATGATCATTCTCTCCACGGCGGTCAGCGGAGCGCCGTTCCTGGGCCTCCTCGGTACGGTGTGGGGTGTGATGGATGCCTTTTCCGGCATCGCCCAGTCGGGCAGCGCGAATCTCGCGGCCATGGCTCCGGGTGTCTCGGGCGCCTTGATCACCACGGTCGTCGGCCTGCTCGTCGCCATCCCGGCGATGTTTGGCTACAATTTCCTCGTCACCAGCGTGCGGTCGATGATTGTGCAGGCGGAGAATTTCGCCGCGGAGCTTTCCTCGGAGATCGAGCACAAGTTCGTGGAGCACGGCGGGCGCGAGCCGCGCAAAACCTACACGCACTGAGCCATGCGCCGCTTCAGCAGCCGCAACTCGCTTTCCACGCTCACGGAGCTGAACATCACTCCGCTCCTTGATCTGTGCTTCGTGCTTCTGATCATCTTCATGATCACCACGCCGCTCATGGAGAACAGCATCGAGCTGGTCGTGCCTTCCAGCTCCACGGCCAAGAACGAGGTGAATCCCGCGCAGGTCCAGATGATCGAGATGGATCGCAATGACAACATCAAGCTCAACGGCGAGGTGACGTCGCTGGCGCTCCTGCCCGAGCAGCTCGCCGCGCTCAAGGCGCAGGACCCGCAGATCGCCGTGGTCGTGCGGCCGGATCGCGATCTCGCCATCCAGAAGTTCATCGGTGTGATGGATATCCTCAAACAAGTGGGCATCGCCAAGGTGGGCGTCATGACGCGACCCGAGGATGCGACGCCAATCCACAACTGATGGGCGACCGCCAATTTCGGCGCAATTTCATCATCATCGCCCTCGTGCACATCCTCGTGCTGGTGGCGATCCTCCTGTTTGCCCGGCGTGAGATCAAGAAACCGCAGGGCGAGGTGATCTGGATGGACCCGGGCGCGTTCTCCGCCGCAGCGGCGGGCGATGCGGGAGCGGCCAATACGCCGGAACCCGAGTCCAACCCCACGCCTGAGCCAACTCCCGAGGCAACGCCCGAGCCCACTCCTCCGCCGACTCCGGAGCCTACACCGGAAATGACTCCTCCGCCTCCGACGCCCGAACCCGCGACGGAGGAAACGATCCCGCTGGCTACGCCCACTCCGACCCCTACACCGACGCCGACTCCCAAGCCAACTCCTACACCCACGCCCAAGCCGACACCGACTCCCACACCGAAGCCAACGCCTACCCCGACTCCGAAACCGACTCCGAAGCCGAGTCCGTCGGCGACACCCAAGCCGTCCCCGAAGCCGTCTCCCTCGGCCACGCCGAAACCGAAGGCTAGCGCTTCGCCCAAGGCATCGCCAAAAGCCTCGCCCAAGGCGAGTGCGTCTCCTTCGAAAAAGACCGACTCCGGTTCCTCCAAGGCCACCCCGAAGCCAGGAGCCACTCCGGGTTCTGGCGGCGGGGCAAAGAGCGCCTCATCCGACAAGCCGACGACCAGCGGGGAATCCGGCGCAGGCGGTGGAGCCTCGTCCGGCAAGGCTGGGGGAGCGGCGGGCAATGCCTCGCAGTTTGGCTGGTATCACGAACTCATCCACGACCGTTTCTACAGCCAGTGGGAGCAGCCGACCTCGATTTTTGACTCGGCGAAGAACTTCGTCTGTACCGTACAAATCCGCATCAAGGCGGATGGCTCCATCGCCGACGTGAAAATCGTGCGCAGCAGCGGCAATGTCATCATGGATAATTCTGTGATGGAGGCGGCGAAGCGTGTTTCCCAGATCGACCCGCTTCCCTCCGGTCTCGGCAGCGGAGGCGAGTACACGGTGAATATCAATTTTGAATTGCAATAAGTGACCTGCGCCAATCGGTGTGGCGTGTTTTGCGAGTTGATTGGCGTGATTTGCGAGTGAGAAAAGGAGGCCATGGGTTATGGTATGTCCATGGCTAACACGAACGTCCGCGCGTATGCGGCTCAAGACGCCGCTTCTTCTCTAGCACCCTTTTCCATCACCCGCCGGGAACCCGGTCCGCTCGATGTCGAGATCGACATTCTTTATTGCGGGGTCTGTCACTCGGACCTGCATCAGGCTCGCAACGAATGGCACAACACGATCTATCCCTGCGTGCCGGGTCACGAGATCGTTGGGCGCGTCGCGCGCATCGGCGAGAAGGTGACGAAGTTCCAAGTCGGCGACCTGAGTGCTGTCGGCTGCATGGTGGATTCCTGTCGGGAATGCCCGAGCTGCAAGTCGGGGCTGGAGCAGTATTGCCAGAACATCGCGACGTTTACCTACAACAGTGAGGATCACCATCTCGGCGGCCCGACCTTTGGCGGCTATTCCGATCGCATCGTGGTCGACCAGGATTTTGTCCTTCGCGTTCCGGAGGGTCTCGATCTTGCCGCCACGGCGCCGCTGCTTTGTGCGGGCATTACGACGTACTCGCCGCTGCGCCACTGGAAAGTGGGGCCGGGTCAAAAGGTTGGCATCGTCGGTCTCGGCGGGCTGGGGCACATGGGTGTGAAGTTTGCCCATGCCTTCGGCGCGCATGTCGTGCTCTTCACCACGTCGCCGGGCAAGATCGAGGACGGCCTGCGTCTCGGCGCGGATGAGGTGGTGGTATCCAAGGACGCCGACGCCATGGCGAAACATACGGCGAGTTTTGACTTCATCCTCGATACGGTCTCGGCCCAGCATGACATCAATGCCTATCTCTCACTGGTAAAACTCGATGGCACGCTTACGCTGGTCGGGGTGCCGGAACATCCGCTGCCGGTGGCTGCCTTCAACGTCATCATGCCTCGTCGCAACTTTGCCGGTTCCGGCATCGGCGGCATCGCGGAGACCCAGGAGATGCTGGATTTCTGCGCCGAGAAGGGAATCGCCTCCGACATCGAGATCATCCCGATCCAGAAGATCAACGAAGCCTGGGAGCGGCTGCTGAAGCAGGACGTGCGCTACCGCTTCGTCATCGACATGGCGTCATTGAAGGCATGAGCAATCGCTTCCGGGTTTCCAACATCCTCGCGGATCGGTTGACCGAGCATGGAATCGCGCTGGGGGCTGTCCTCCAGCGCGCGAGCCTGTCCGCCGACCTGTTTCAGCAGGAGCGGGTTTATCTCACCACGGACGAGCTTTTTGCGCTCTGGCGGGCGGTGGGGGAGACCAGCGGAGACCCTTGCATCGGATTGAAGCTCGGCACCGAGGAGCGGGTGGAGCGGTTCAACCCGGCGGCGCTTACCGCCCTTTGCAGCCACTCGTTTCGCGATGCACTGCAAAGGCTCGCCCGGTATAAGCAAATCACCTGCCCGGAGATGATCCGCATCCAGCAGGAAGGTGGCGAGGCCGCGGTAGAGTTTGTCTTTCTCGAGGCGGACCAGGAAGAGCCGGGCACGCTGGTGGATTTGTGCCTGTCATGGATTTGCGCGATTGGCCGGCGAGGCACGGAGGGCCAGGTGAGGCCGATCCGGTTGGAGCTCACCCGCCCGTTGCAGCACCGCGAGACGCTGGAGGCGCACTTTGGCTGCCGCACACGGTTCAACGCCGCTCGCAATGCGATCATCTTCCGCGCCAGCGATCTGGATAGGTCCTTTGTCACCCACAATGCCGACCTGCTGAAAGTCGTGGGCGAGCAGATGGAAACGGAATTCCGCGAGTGGAAAGCCGGGGCGTCCGTGGGGGATCAGGTCAAACAAACGCTCAAGCGTTCGCTCGCCGGGAAGCGTCCTGTCCTGGGCGACATCGCGCGCCAGCTCGGCATGAGCGTACGCACGTTGCAGCGCCGTCTTACCGAGGCTGGCGTCTCATTTCAACAGGTGGTGGAGGACACTCGTCGCGAGCTCGCCCATCACTATCTCAGGCAAAGCACGGTGGAACTCACCGAGGCGGCGCACCTCCTCGGGTACGAGGATACGAATTCCTTCTTCCGGGCCTTCCAGCTCTGGGAGGGAACGTCCCCGGGCCAGTGGAGGTCTCTCAACTCGTCTCGCGACTGAAAGGACGCGCCAATGCGCGCGGCATCACTATGAAAAAACGCACTCTGGGAAACAGCAAACTGGAGGTCTCCGCCATCGGCCTTGGCTGCATGGGAATGAGCTTCTTTTACGATCCGCCGAAGGACCGGAACGAAATGATCGGCGTCCTGCGTGGCGCAGTGGATCGCGGCGTGACTTTCTTTGACACGGCGGAAGTCTACGGGCCATTCCTGAACGAGGATCTGGTCGGCGAAGCACTGGAGCCAGTGCGCGATCAGGTCATCATCGCGACGAAGTTTGGCTGGGACCTTGATCCCAATGCCGATCTCCGGGAAATGAAAGCCATGCCGGGCGTCAACAGTCGTCCCGAGCAAATCCGGCGGGCGGTCGAGGGCTGCCTGAGGCGGCTCCGCGTGGACTCCATCGACCTGCTTTACCAGCATCGCGTGGACCCAAACGTGCCGATCGAGGACGTGGCGGGAACAGTCAAGGAGCTGATCGCGCAGGGCAAGGTGAAGCATTTCGGTTTGTCCGAGGCTGGTGCTCAGACTATCCGGCGTGCTCATGCGGTTCAGCCTGTGACGGCTTTGCAGAGCGAGTATTCGCTCTGGACGCGCGGACCCGAGCACGAAATCCTGCCGCTGCTGGAGGAACTGGGCATTGGCTTTGTGCCCTATAGCCCGCTGGGCCGAGGGTTTCTTACGGGTACGATCACATCGGCCGCGTTCGGCAGCAAGGATGTGCGCAACCGCCTGCCGAGATTTACTCCGGAAGCCATCGCGGCGAACCAGGCGCTCGTTAAACTGCTGGGCGAGTTCGCGACGAAACATCGCGCGACACCGGCGCAGATCGCGCTCGGCTGGCTGCTTGCGCAAAGGCCTTGGATCGTTCCGATTCCCGGCACCACGCGGCTGGATCGGCTGGAGGAAAACATCGGAGCGGTCTCGCTGGAACTCAGCGCGGAGGATGTTGCCGAGATCACTGCGGCCGCCTCGCGTGTGCCGGTGCTTGGTAGTCGCTACACAGAGGAGATGGAAAAAATGAGCGGACTGTAACCGTCCCGGGAATTGCCTTCCTGCGGTGCCGGCGGGATAATGCACGCATGCCCGCCGGTTACCATCTCATCACGCCGGAAGACCTCTTCTGGCGTCCATCGAACCTGATGAAAATCCCCAATGCCGACTTCCTCGAGCGCACGGGGAGCGAGAAGATGGGCGCTCGTCTTTGGCGCATGCCGCCTCGGAGCGCGAATACTCTGCACAAGCACATCCGGGCGGAGGAGTTTTACTTTGTCCTGGAAGGAACCGGCAGGTTGCGCATCGGCGACGAGACCGTGACCGTGCCGAAGCATGGAGGTGTGTGGGTCGCCCCCGAACTGGTCCGGCAGGTTTTCAACGATACGGACGAGGAGGTGCTCTGGCTCATTTTTGGCGCACCGGAGGAGATGGAGTTCCTCATGGGGTCAAAGTCCCAGATGGATCTCTCGCTCATCTATCCGACCGATCCGACGGAACTGCCAAGAGAACTTGACGGGGTCGAGTGGCCTCCCAACGAAGACGGCTAGCTGGAAGATAACTTGCCGGATTCCGGGCCTGTTTTCTCGGTCTGGTCTGATGAAGAACAGGGGAGGGTGATTTGTTTTTAAATCACTCATTTTCATTTTCTTGTGCGGTATCTGCCTCGTTTCTGCATCCCGGTAGGGTGCATGGCGTGTTTTTGATTTTAGGTGTTATTTATCAATGGGTTAAGTTAATAGCGACTAGTTGAGTCATTTTTTTCATCATTTTTCTCGCAGGATGATGACTCTGTGCCATGGTAGGAAAAGACGCTTTCGTCAGTGGCTGCGAGTTCACGAGCGTTACTTCTGTAGAGGTGACAAACTCAGGGCTCTGTGCCTGCCGCAAGTGTGAGAATGCTGTAAAAAGATCGATTCCGTGAAGAGACCACTCACCGCATGGCAAAATCCTTTGTCACATCGGCCAGATCGACCGACGCTCATTGGGCGTTGTGATCGCGCGATGGAGGCGGCTTCGTCTGCGGATCGCGGCGGAATCGATCGTCAGGAATCGCCTGTGTGCGTTCAACTACCTTGATTAACTCCTGAACGGAGTTTTGCCCCGCCCATGTTGGATACCAACCCGAGAGTCACTTCCTTTATCAATCTCCTGAAATCCTCCACCCAGGAGGAACTCGTATGGATGCACGGCTACCTGAGCGCCACGCTCGGGGGAGCCTGGGGAGGCGCCGCCTCCGGTGCCGCTGTGGCCGCGCAGCCCAAGGTGACGCGTTTCACTCTGGCGTACGGGACCGAGACCGGCAACTCGAAGCGGCTCGCGACGGATCTTGCGAAAAAGGCGAAGGAAAGCGGCTTTCAGGTCAAGCTCACGGCCCTGGACCAGTACCGGCTCAAGGATCTCTCCAAGGAATCGTATTTTTTCCTGATCGTCAGCACCCAGGGAGACGGTGAACCGCCTGCGGCGGCTGTGCCGTTTTTTGAGTATATCCAGCAGGGCGACTTGAAGCTGGATGGCGTGAATTTTGCCGTTCTCGGGCTCGGCGACAGCGCCTACCCGCAGTTTTGCCAGGCCGGAATCGACGCGGACAGGCTGCTGGCCGAGCGGGGAGCCCGCCGGGTGCTGCCTGTCGTGAAATGCGATGTGGCCTTCGATGAGGAGGGGAGCAAATGGCTTGCCGATATCGCGTCCGCGCTGTCCGGTGCTGCGGCGCCGTCTGAACAGATGGCCCCGGGAGCGTCCGCCCCGGCTCGATCGGGAAAGGTTTCCTACCTCGGAGAAGTCCTTACCAACATCAATCTCAATGACGAGCCCTCCGCGAAGGAGACTCATCACATCGAGATTCGCTGCGAGGGCGATATCGATTACGCCCCGGGCGATGCGGCGGGTTTCCTGCCGGTGAATCCGGTGGATCTGGTCGAGCGTGTCGTGGCCGCCCTGGGCCAGACTGGCGAGGAGACCGTGACTTTCCGAGAAGCCAGCGGAACGCTGGGCGAGATTCTTTCAAGGAAGGTCAGCCTGACCTTCCTGCCGAAGCGTGTGATCGCCAAGTACGCCGGCCTGCTGGGCCGACCGATTGAGAGCGCGCGGGTGAACCTCGATGAACTCCTGACCGCTTATCCGCTGGCCTCGGTGGATCTCGCTGCGCTGCTGGAGATCCTGGACCCCATCGCTCCCCGGCTTTACTCCATTTCCTCCTCGCCTGCGGCACATCCGGGCGAACTCCATCTCACGGTGGCTCGCAATTCGTTTACGACAGAGAGCGGGGCAAAAGGCGAGGGGCTTTGCTCAAGCTACCTCTGCGGTGTGCCGGAAGAGACCGAGATCGAGTTTTACATTCACAAGAACAGCGCCTTCAAGCTGCCCGCTCCGGAGAACGACATCATCATGATCGGGCCCGGCACGGGCATCGCGCCCTTCCGTTCGTTCCTGTTCGAACGCGACGCCGCGGGCGCCTCGGGGCGGAACTGGCTCTTCTTCGGAGAGCAGCATTTCGTCACCGATTTCCTTTACCAGACCGAGCTGCAGGATTTCCTGAAAACGGGGGTGCTTCATCGTCTCGACGTCGCGTTTTCCCGCGATCAGGCGGAGAAGGTTTACGTGCAGCACCGCCTCCTGGAAAATGGCGAAGCGGTGTACGAGTGGCTGGAAAACGGGGCCTCCCTCTACGTGTGCGGAACCAAGGACCCGATGAGCGTCGATGTTGAGAAGGCGCTCCTGCAGATCATCCAGAATCATGGCGGCTTCGATACCGAGGCCTCCCAAAGCTACCTCGCCCGCCTGGCGGAGCAGGGTCGCTACCTCAAAGACGTCTACTGATACAGAGCCTATGTCCACCAACCAGCCATCTCCGATCGAGAAGATCAAAAAGGAAAGCCACGGACTGCGTGGTACGATCAAGGAGAGTTTGAACGACGCCTACACCGGCGCGGTGCGGGACCCGGATCAAGCCCTGGTCAAGTTTCACGGAATGTATCTCCAGGATGACCGCGACCGCCGGGATGTCCGTGCGGCGAAGAAGCTCGACCGGCTTTATTCGTTCATGGTTCGTCTCCGCATCCCGGGGGGCTTCCTCACGCCGGAGCAGTGGGTGGAGGTCCACCATGTGGCGGGCCGTTATTCCACCGGCGTTATCAAGATCACCACGCGGCAGACGATCCAGCTCCACGGCATCCTGAAGAAGGACGTGAAGCCGACGCTGAAGGATTTCAGCCTCGTCGGCCTGGATTCCATCGCGGCCTGCGGCGACGTGAACCGCAACGTGATCGTCTCCGGCAACCCGGCCGAGTCTCCCCTGCACGAGCGCCTCTACGGTTACGCGAAGCTCATCAGCGAGCATCTCCTGCCCAAGACCCGCGCCTACCATGAGATCTGGCTCGATGAGGAACACCTGAATCCGCAGGACGAGGAGGACCCTCTTTATCAGGACCGCTATCTCCCGAGGAAATTCAAGATCGGCATCTCGGTGCCCCCGAACAATGACCCGGATGTCTTTGCCAACGATGCCGGATTGATCGCCATCGTCGAGAACGACGAACTGACGGGCTTCAACATCACGGTCGGCGGCGGACTCTCCGCGACGCATGGAAACCCGGAGACCTATCCGCGCGCGGCCACTGTCATCGGGTACGTGGATGTCCGCGACGGAAATGAGAAGCTCCTCGCCGCGCTGTACGAGATCGTGACGATCCAGCGCGACTTTGGCAACCGGAGCGACCGCAAGCTGGCCCGGCTCAAGTACACGCTGGACCGCATGGGCGTCGAGGAATTTAAGACCGAGCTGGCGCGGCGCTGCGGCTTTGCGCTGGAGCCGGCCCGGCCCTTCACGTTTACCTCCCGGGAGGATCGCTACGGCTGGCTCAAGGATCATCGCGGACTGTGGAACTTCACGGCGTTCGCAGAAAACGGCCGCGTTCTCGACGACTCCCAGCAGTCGCTCAAGGCAGCCTTGCTGGAGCTGACCGAAGCGAAGTTGTGCAACATCCAGTTTACGGCCAACCAGGGCATCATCGTTGCCGCCGTGACTCCGAAAAACAAAAAGCGGGTTCACGAGATCCTCGAGAAGCATGGGGTCGTGGCGCATCTGGAGCGCAGCTCCGTGCTCCGCCGGAACAGCATCGCCTGCGTGGCGCTGCCCACCTGCCCTCTGGCTCTGGCCGAGGCCCAGCGCTACATGCCGGAGCTGATCGACAAGATCGACATCCTGATGGAGCGCCACGGCTTGCAGAATGAGAACATCATCACCCGCATGACCGGGTGCCCGAATGGATGCGGACGCTCCCGGCTTTCCGAGATCGGATTCGTCGGCACCGGGCCGGGGCACTACAATCTCTGCATCGGCGGAGACCACGTGGGAATCCGGCTCAACGAGGTCTATCGCGAGAATCTCGATGAAACGGGGATCGTTTCCACACTCGATGAGCTGTTTGAGGGTTTTTCGAAAAATCGGAACCCCGGCGAGCATTTTGGGGATTTCGTGGTGCGCCGCGGTCTGGTGACTCCCTCGGCGGCGTAACGACTGGTCCGGTGGGGCGTTGGCGAACGGCCAGCCCCTTGCTCCGGCACGATATTTCGGGAGCGGTCTTCCGCGCTATCGGGCTGCTGCTCGGGCGGGGAGGAAGACGCTGTCTACGGATTGGCACCCGGCGTCGGGGACGGCGTTTCGGCAGGCAGCGACTTCGCGCAGCGGAAACCGATGTGGCTCGTGCCCGTATCGGGAGTCGAGCCGCGCCGGGCGGCGGGACGGTAGCTTTCGCAATAGCTGGGCGAGCAGAGAAAACTGCCGCCCTTGATGACCCGGCGCTCGACGCCCGGAACATCAGCCGGGGAGGGATCGCCCGGCAGGAAGCGCTCGGGGTCTCCGGTGGCCGGTCCGCGCGGATCGCAGCACACCATGGTCTTGCTGTTGCAGCGCTCGGCGAAGGCCGCGCCATGATAGATGTCGGAACACCAGTTCCAGACATTGCCCCCCATATCGAAAAGTCCGTAGCCATTGGCCGGGAAGCTGCCCACGGGCGAGGTTCCTGTGAAACCATCGGCTGCCGTGTTGTGATAGGGAAAGTCCCCGGTCCAGCGATTCGTGTGGTATTTGCCATCGACGGTCTCCTCTTCGCCCCAGGCGTAGCGTGCGTCGGCGAGGCCGCCGCGAGCGGCATATTCCCACTCGGCCTCGGTCGGGAGGCGCTTCCCCGCCCATCGTGCGTAGGCGTTGGCATCCTCCCAGGCGATCTGGACGACGGGATGATTTTCCCGACCCTTGATCGAACTGGCCGGGCCCTCGGGATGCTGCCAACTGGCTCCCGGGGTCCACACCCACCAGTTTGCCATGTTGTTCAGCGGGACGGGGCCGGACGTCTGCTGAAAAACCAGGGCCCCCGGCTGAAGCATTTCCTCCGGAGGTTTGGGCGTGCCAGGAGGGACCTGTTTTTTCAACTCCTCCCAGTCGACCGGCCGCTCGGCCACGGTTTTGTAGCCGGTGGCTTTGACGAACTTTGCAAACTCAGCATTCGTCACCGGATAAATGTCGATCAGGAACGGGGAGACCTTCACTCGGTGAGCCGGTTTTTCGTTGGGCTGCGCGTATGGAGCGTCGGAGCCCATGGTGAACTCTCCGCCGGGCAGCGCCACCATGCCAGGCTCGTTCGCGAGCAGGCCGGGGATCGCGTACAGAGCGGCCAGAGCGAGTGTAAGTGCAGGCAAAAGTCTGCGGTCGTGGGAAGATGGTGCGGAGCGATTCACGGATTGCGGAATGGCGGCTGGCGGAAGGACCGTAGCATATCACCGGGTCCGCCCATGGTATCAGGAAAAGTTGACCGGCGGGAAGTTTGCCAGGCCGGAAATGGGAAGCGAGATCCGCGTCAGTGCGGCGAGGCTGCGCCGAGGAAATTTCCGTAGCCGACGATCACGGTCGATCCGACAAGGGCAAGGAGTCCGAGCGCGATGAGGAGATGGGTGCGGCGGCTTGTGCCCCGCCACTCATGCAGGACGATGCCCCACAGCGTGCTGAAAATGATGATGCTCGCCATGTGCAGGGTCCAGCTTGAGAACTCGTACTGTCCCATTTTCGTCTGTCCCATGCTGTAGAAGAAGAACTGCAGGTACCAGGTAATACCGGCGGCGGCGGAAAGAAGATAGTTCCGGAGCAGCGGAGCCGGTCCGGGCTGCGACGGAGCCGGGGCCATGCGGGAGGAGACGGCTTCCTCCTCGATCGCGGCGGAGAGGATGACTCCCTCGGCCGCGCTGACCTCGCTGACAGCCGAGGATCGGAGGTTGAGGTATTCGTGTCCCGAGCGGTTTTTGAGATTCAGGATGAGGCACCAGAGGAAGTTGGTGGTAAAGCCGCCCCAGAGCACCACGACGAGGATGGGGAGATTTTGCCAGAGGTCGCTCCCTCCATGCTGGAGCAGGGAGGCGCGGGCGATCTCTCCGATCGGCTTGCCCATGGCCAGGCCAAAGGCAAAGCAGGAGCTCATGATGCCGGAAAAGGTGGCGACGATCATGCCCTTGGCGAAGTTGAATTCCTTGACGGTGGCGGCCTTTTCCTCGGCGGAAAGTTCGCGCTCTTTCGACATCCCGGCCATGCCGCTGATGCCGATGCCGACCAGGCAGGCCAGCACCCCGAGAATGACCATTCGCCCCGAGGAGGACCCGATGATCGAGCCCATCTGGCCTTCGAAGAGCGGGGGAATCAGCGTGCCGAATGCGGCGCAAAAACCCAGCGCCACCGCCATCCCGAGCGCGATGCCCAGATAACGCATCGTCAGGCCAAAAGTGAGGCCGCCAACGCCCCACATCACGCCGAAAAGATAGGAGCCCAGAATCGCGCCGGGGGGCGAGGAGGCGAGGACGTGCCATAGCTGCGGCACCAGGAGGCCGGCGAGAGCCAATGGAGCAATGATCCAGCTAAAGACTCCGCCCACCAGCCAGTACGTCTCCCAGGACCAGCGGCGAACTCCCCGGTATGGAATATAGAAACTCGCTGAGGCGAGGCCGCCCAGCCAATGGTAAAAGACCCCGAGGAGTGGATTGCTCATGCGAGAGATACAGAATCCGCGCGGTAGGCCGAAAAAGGGGGATTATTCGATTTTCAGGCTGAAATCATCGAACTCAGCCTCTCCCTTGGCTCCCGACCACGAACGAATCCAGATGCCGATGTGGGTGGCTTCCTCGGGCGAGGTGAATTCCACCTTGTAGGGCGTCCATTCCGGGGATTTTTTAACGACGATCACCACGGGAGGGCTGTTTTTTTCATTGAGAATGGGGCGCTTGTTTCCCCCGTAGGGGACCAACATGACGACACCGAGGCCGTTGCTCGTGGCGCGAGCCCAGAATTCCAGCGTCACCTTTTGCCCGGGGACGACCTCAAGCCGTTCGGATTCGAGCCGTGCTCCCGGGCCGGATACATGAAGGCCAAGATTGCCCGAGTGCGCAGCCGCTTGTGTGAGGGAAGACACGGGCTGCTTCTCCTGTACTTTCCATTCCTGAAAGTCCGTTTCGAACCCCGGGTTGGTCAATTGACCCGCGTGAAGTATCGCGAATGGTAACATGACCAGAAGAGCAGGGAGAATAGGAGCGTGCATTTGGGGAGGAAGTTCGGCGGACCGTTTGATCGTTGGTTTCATATTATCCTTCCCGTTCGTGCGCGATCAATGACGGCGGAGTTCGTTTTGTAGAATTTTTTACCCATCCCGCGGAAAGGCGGGGGAGGCGGAGTGGGAATTCTACGGTGCGAATTTTTGAGCCGTTCCGGGAAGTTTTGTTTTCTGGCACGCTGGGGGAAGAAGTTGCGCGGAACGTCGCGCGGCCGTGCCTGACACCTGCTTTGCCCGATGTTGATACCCTATCGTAATCCCTCCATCCCGATCGAATCACGAGTCGAGGATTTGCTATCCCGAATGACCATCGAGGAAAAGATCGGGCAGATGATGATGCCGTCCGGCCGGGGCGATTTCGCGGCGACCATCCGCGAGCGGACGCCCGGGGCGATGCTAAACATCCTGGAAAATGCCGGGAGCGCGGTGAAGCTTTCGCTGCAGACGAGGCTGGGGATTCCGCTCCTGATCGCTGAAGACTGCATCCACGGGCATTCCTTCTGGCGGGACGCGACGATCTTTCCTTCGCAACTGGCGATGGCATGTTCATGGAATCCCGGGCTGATCGGCAGCGTGGCGCGGGCGGCGGGACGGGAGATCGCAGCCACGGGGGTTCACTGGACATTTTCACCCGTGCTTTGCCTGACCCGGGATCTGCGCTGGGGCCGGGTGGGGGAAACTTTTGGCGAGGACCCGCATCTGGATGGCGAACTCGCCGCGGCGATGATCCGCGGTTACCATGGCGCGGGGCTGGACGATCCCGAAAGCGTGCTGGCCAACGCCAAGCACTTCGCGGGATATTCCGAGACACAGGGAGGGAGGGACTCGTCCGAGGCCGATCTGTCGCGGCGCAAGCTCCGCTCGTATTTTCTACCGCCCTTTCATGAGGCGGTGCGGTCGGGCTGCCTGACGATGATGAGCGGTTACCAGGCGATCGAGGGTGTGCCCTGCGTTGCCAATCGCTGGCTTTTGCGCGAGGTGCTCAAGGAGGAGTGGGGCTTTACCGGGATCACCGTGACAGACTGGGATACGGTCGGGGCGATGGTGACGACGCAGAAGACCTGCGCGGATTACGAGACAGCCTCGGCTCTGGCTGTGAAGGCGGGCAACGACATGATCATGTCGACCCCTGAATTTTACGATGGAGCGGTCAATGCACTGCGACGAGGGCTGCTGACCGAAGCCGAGGTCGATGATGCCTGCCGGCGCATCCTGCGGCTGAAGTTTTCCATGGGCCTCTTTGAAAATCCGCGTCTGCCCGATGCCGCGCGGCAGCGAGAGGTCATCGCGTGCCGGGATCACCGGGAGAAAAACCTGGAGATCGCACGCCAGTCCGTCGTGTTGCTGCAAAATGACGGCATCCTGCCATTGCGGGAGGACGGGGTGCTGCGGCTGGCGGTGATCGGGCCCAATGCCGACGACGACATGGCGCAATTGGGGGACTGGACGCTCGGGTGCCCGCTGCACGGGGACGCCACGAAGCACTCCCGATCCTGTACGCAGACCATTCTGGATGGGCTGCGCCGGGAGTCTCCGGCGACGTGCCGGATCGAGTATGCGAGGGGGTGTGCGGTTGATGATGCAGGCCGGGACGGTATCGCGGCGGCGGCGGCGCTGGCCGCGAGGAACGATGTCGCGGTCGTCGTGGTCGGTGATGTGCTCGGTTATGTCGGAGAGAGGCACTCCACCGCGACGCTGGAGCTGCAGGGCGGCCAGATCGAGATGTTGGAGCGGTTGCGGGATACGGGCATCCCGCTCGTCGTCGTGCTGGTCAACAGCAAGCCCCTGGTGCTGCCCGAATCAATCCGGGAAGCCGCCGCGGTGGTTGAGGCTTTCAATCCGGGAATGGAGGGCGGTACGGCGGTGGCCGAGATCCTGTGGGGAAAAGTCAATCCCTCGGGCAAGCTCTGCGTGTCGTTCCCGCGCCATGTCGGCCAGCAGCCTGCGTTTTACAGCCAGGTGAGAGGGCAGCATGGTGACAGGTATGCCGACCTCAGCCAGGAGCCTCTTTTTCCGTTCGGCCACGGGCTGAGTTATACGACATTCCGCTATGCCAATCTCAGCGTGAGCAATTCGCAGATGACGCCGGACAGCGTGGTGCAAGTGCGCGTGGACGTGACGAATACCGGCGGCAAGGCAGGCGCCGAAGTGGTGCAGGCCTATGTCTCCGACGAGGTGACCTCCGTTACCTGGGTGGCCAAGGAATTGAAGGCATTCCAGAGAGTGCATCTGGAACCGGGCGAAACCCGCCCCGTAGAGTTTTGTCTGCCTTTTGAGGCCTTCTCGCTGGTCGATGCGGAAGGGCGGCGTGTCGTCGAAAGAGGCCGGTTTCAGGTGCTGGTGGGCGGGACTTCGCGCTCGGCGGATCTGCTGCGCGCGGACTGCGTCTTCCCGGTCGAGAACTGATCGTGAGGAGAAGAGAAAGATTCGACAGTGAGAACAAATGCATCTTGGCGATTCGTTTACCCCTGCCGGGGCGTGAACTAATCTAGGGCTGGTCTTTACATGAACACGCTGGAGCTTTCGGAAACATGTCGGGCGGACAAGTCCTCCACCGAGCACGTGGTATTCGTTTTGACCCCTTATGAGAGGGAACTCTTTCTTCCCGGGTGGAAGCCGGGTCCGGAGCTGGCCGCCCGCCAGAGCATCGTTGATGTCTCTCTCCGCCCCCGCCAGGAGTGGCTGAAGCTGCTGAGAGACCTGGACCCCTCGGTGCTGGTGACAGCGTGGAGCTGCCCCACGCTGCCGATGGAATGGCTGGATGACAGCTCGCTGCGCTACCTGTGCAGCATCACGGGATCGGTCAAGCCGCGCGTGCCCCGCGTGTTCCTCGAGAAGGGCCTGCTGATCAGCAATTGGGGCGCACTGATCAGCCATACCGTGGCTGAGCACGCGCTGCTGCTGGTGCTGGCCTCGCTGCGAGGGATACAGGGCTGGTCGTCCGTGATGCGGGAACCTCGCAACATGCTCGAGATGATGCGAAATCTGAAGACGCGGCGCTTGCGCGGGGCTCGCGTGGGCATTCATGGATTTGGGGCGATCGCGCGAGAGCTGGTTATGATGTTGAAACCGCATCAGGTCGACCTGTCGGCCTACTCGGCTGGCGTGCCTCGCGCCCTCTATGATGAATACTCGGTCAGGGCGTGTGCTTCACTGGAAGAGCTCTTTGCGGAAACCGAAATCTTGATCGAGTGCGAGAGCCTGAACGAAGGCACGATGGGAAGCGTCACCCGCGACATCCTGGAGTTGCTCGCCGACGATGCCGTGTTTGTGAATGTGGGGCGCGGCCGGGTGGTGGATGAAAACGCCCTGGTCGATCTGGCTGGCGCGGGGCGGCTGAGAGTGGCGCTGGATGTCTATCATAGCGAACCGTTGCCGCAGGACTCGCTGCTTTTCGATACGCCGAGCATCCTGCTCTCTCCGCATGTCGCGGGCCCGACCTCGGATACCTATCCACTATGCGGCCGGCAGGCCCTGGAGAATGTCGACAGGTTTCTCCATGGTGAAATGCCATCGCATATCGTCACTTTGGAGTCTTACGACCGCGCGACGTAACGGGCTTCGGCTTCGCCGCCCGGCCCGGTTTTCCGCCCTCGGCGACCGCTCTGACAGGTTCCTGCCGCTGCAGGGTTTTGCCGGCCTGCCAGACGCCCTCGACCAGCACGCGCACCGGCGTCTCGGGGAGGCCGGTTTCCCTGCGATGGATCATGTCGACGACCATGTCGACGGCCTTGCGCCCGATCAGGCGGCCGTTTTGATGGACGCCGGAGAGGTAATGATCGTTGGAGTCGAGGAACGGGCAGGCGAACCCGATATCGTGGGGAATGTTGTATCCGATCGACCGCAGACGATGCGCGGTGGTGTGGAAGGAGATGACCACATCGGGCCGGTATTCTTTCATCCAGGCTTTCAGGTGCCGGGTTTCCTCCTCCTCCCAAACCTCCCACAGGATGGGAATGCGCGGCAAATCCGGACGCCGCGCATGGAGAAGCAGCAGGCTGCTTTGCCAGGCGTTTTCGACCTTGTCATCCCATTCCCGGGGAATCACGAGGCCGATGCGGCCATAGCCCAGCTCGAGCACCTTTTTGAGCTGCAAGGTCATGGTGTGCACGTGGTGATTGGACACCAGGTCCAGCACAGCGGGCTGCATGGTGTAGCCAAAGGCCACGGCTGAGAGTTCCTCGTAGCGAAGATCCAGGTAGGTATTGGCCAGGTGCTGGGGCGCAAGCAGCGCCCCCTGGATATTGCGTGCGCGCAGGATGCGATGGAGCTTTTCCACGCTCATCCCCGGCTCCTTGAGCCAGAACTCCTCCACCATGTAACCCCGCTCCTGGGCCCGCTCGGTCGCTCCGGCGTAGTATTGGCTGAACTCTCCGTTGCTGTAGAGCTGCTCGGGGCTGGGCCAGTTGTGAATCCAGGCGATCGTCGCCTGATAGTGGGCGGGGCGGCAGGATTTGCGGTAGGCATTCAGGGCGGCCAGCATCGGGTCGGGCCGATAGCCCATGGATTCCGCGATCTTGAGCACTTTCTCCCGGGTCGATGCCTTAAGCCTCGGGCTTTGCCTCAGCGCCAGGCTTACCGTGGTGAAGTGCAGCCCGGCCTTTTCAGCAATGTCGCGAACCGTGACCCGGGGTAAGGAAGGCATAAGGTACGAAGTTCAACAGTGAGCTAAATAATGCAAGGAAATCCGCGTCCGGCTCCTGAGGAAGTATTCTACAATGACGCATCCCGGAGCCGCTGCGGTGGTACGGGAGGGCGTATGCGGGCGGGGATGGCGGCTGGTGCTGGCGCTCATGGCATCAGGGCGAGGTGGAGACCGGTGTGACGGGATAGGCCACGAGTCTGGCGGGCATGAGTAATCCACTTTTCTCCGGAGGAGCGTTTTCGGTGATCCAGTCTTTTATCCGAGGCCAGGACGTCCATGTCGTTCGCTCGGCGGGCGGCAATACCTGATCGGCCATCAGGCGATTGTACCAACTGTTTACAACCTCGATCGTGAGAGCGTTGCGGCCTGCGTGAAGCAGGCTGCCCACGGGGAGGCGCCAAGGGGCCCGCCAAAGGGTTCCCGCAGTCTTGCCATTGATCGCGACGCGGCAGGCCCGTCCGACCTGGCCGAGATCAAGCAGGACTTTCCCGGCCTCCCGGAGGAATGACTCCGGTACGTCCGCGGATGTTTCGTAAATGACGAGGCCTGAGTAGTTGCGAAGTTTCTCCTCGGGGAGATCCGTCCATGAGACGGGCTGTGCGAGCGTGATCTGGGGCTTGCCAGGGAGCAGCTCGAAGCGAAGCTGCCACGGGTCTTGCAAGGGGAGGATGCGCGGCTGGGCGAATGCCAACGAGGTCTCCTGGCCGTCGGACGATCTGAGCTGGAGTCGTGTTGCTTTTTCGGAGGTGGCGAGCCAGTGACCGGGCGAGCTTTCGCGAAAGGATACCCCCGAAAGACAAAACGGGGTTGCGTCGGACTTTTCGCCTGATGCCGTGATCCATCGCGGCGGTGCCATCGTCTGGAGAAGGAGAAAGACGCTGCTCTTTCCCGGGATGTCCACGGAGACGGTGGTGCGTCCGTCCCGGTGGCTGTAGACCGGGAGCGGCTCGCTCGATCCATCCGCAGGGTTCCAGCGTTCCGGTATGCGACCGGCGGGAGCGGCCAGATCGCAGAGAAAAGCGCCCGCCTCGTCATTGGGATTGAAGAGAAAGTATACGTCCCCGGCTTCGCTGAGCAGCCGGGTGAATTTCAGGTTGCGCATGCCTGCGGGGGCGGTCGAGCGAAGCGCGGGCTGATATCCTTGCGTCTCCAGCACCTTGCCGACCTGCAAGGTACGGAAAACCTGCCCCCGGCCCACGGGATTTGGCGCGAGGCTGTCACCGGACAATGGCCCCCACAAGGAGGCGGTGATTTGGGACAATTCCGCGTCCCGTTCGCGAAAATCCAGAAGGCCCGGAGTTCGCAACGGAGGCTGTCCGATCAGGGTCGCCCCGGCGTCCACCAGTTCGCGGATCTTTCGCAGCGTCTCGACGCGGAGCGCATTGCCGCGGGAAAACATCGTGCTGTCGGGAAGGAGCAGACAGGCATAGCTCCCGCGGTGATCAAGCTGGAGGCGGCCCGCATCAACGCTCACCCGGTTGACCAGCGCATCGTGGTCGATGAAGAGGGGCTGGGCGTTCTCGGGGAGTGCGAACTTTGACAGGTTGATTTCACTGCGCGGCAGGGTGTCTCCGTAGTAGACGAGGATGTCGTGAAAGGCCGGGGCGTTTTGAAAGAGGTATTGCTTGCGGCCCAGCTCGGTCAGCCAGTCCCGTGCCAGCGTCCACCAGGTGTTGTGGCGCTGAAAATGCTGTCCGAATCCCTGGAGGGTCAGCCCCGGCGCGCGCTCGTCCGGCTGATGCATCATGGTGTGCAGGGAGGCCTGATTCATGCCCTTGAGCAGAGCGAGATCCCCGACGAAGGAGAAATCTCCCGGCATCCGGCGCCAGTCTCCGCGCAAGGAGGTAAACAGCTCGTAGCCAAATATCCGTTTGCCCGCCACCTGGGCGGCATTGGCAATGATGGTGGGGACAATGGTTCCCTCGGGGATCGCCGGAGGGTTCCCATCCTTCCAGTCCGACCAGATTTCCTCCATGGGAATGTCCAGGGCGCGTGTCATCTGGAACGCGTCGAGCCGGGGACCGGCGAAGGCAAACTCAGCCGCAAACGCCAGATGGTCGGCATGGGCGAGCTGGCGGAGCTTTTCATAGTAGTTCTCGATCACGAGATCGGAGATGGTCTCGCGGAAGTCATTGAAGAAGCGCAGCGTCTCCTGCGGAGAGCCGACGGTCGCACCGGCGAGCGTCGGCATCCAGGGAGTCAGATCGTAGCCGCGTCGACGGCGGAACTGCTCGGGAAAGTCCGCGCACCAGTTCTGCATGCCGGACTCCCAACTGTCGGCCATGAGGAGAGTGAATGCGGAGCGGCTGGCCGCAGCCGCTGCCGAGAGCATCGGGGAGATATACGAACGGTACTGCAACTCGGTCGCCGTGGCGCTCAGCTTGTCGGACTCGAAGCCCCCGCCACCGGGCGGAGCGGGCTGGATCTTCTGGTTCGTCGTCGTGTAGCCGAAGCGGACGATCCGCCAGCGCCCGGGCGGGGCCTTCCATGTGATCGTGTCGCCAGAGCGGAGCGCGGTCAGGTCGATCACCTCGCCGGGGGCCACACTTCCGGGCGAGGGCTTGAGCGAGGCATCGGCCGGAATAGACAGAGCTCCGGCGGAATCAGAAATCTGGCTGCCTTGGTCGGGGAACTCGCAAGTCCACTGCGGAAGCTCTCCGTGGTCGAGAAACTCCGTTTCACGGAGAGAAAACTGGCCCGCATGGAATGAGCTCTTTTCCGGGAGCCGGACTTGCACCTCGTAGGTTTGCGCCGCGACGCGGGGGAACGGCAGCGAGAGGGGCGCCGCCAGATCGGAGATATGAATTTCCTTTTCCGCCACCACCTTGCCGTCCGCCAGCACGCGGATGGTCAAGGGCTGGCCCTTCATCCAGATCGAGCTCGCCAGATAGAGAAAGGCGCGGTTCGTCGGGTAGGCATCGGGAAAGGTGAACGCCATCTGCCATGTCTTGCCGTCGCGTGCCGCCGCCGAGGCAACGGTGGTCGACGGGTTGGCGTCAAATAGCTTTTCTGCTGATGTCGCGATGCCTGCGTTGAGAACCTGGGCGACCCGGGACATGCGTGCGACCGGGCGGTGATCCGGCCAGGCGAGGACAAAAGTGTCGCGAGCCCAGTCCGCACTCGCCGGCAGGGCGGGAAGTGTGACCGGGAGTTCCCTGCCGCCATCGACTGTTGCCGAGGAAAAGACGACTCTTTTCATGGATTGCTCCACGGGTATCCATGGCCCGCCCGCGCCGCTCCATCCCGGCCCGGCGGTGAGGCCGAGCTGGATGCTCCGTTTGCGCGCCTCTTCGGCGGTAAACCGGACCAGATCGGAAAATTCCGGCGTGCCGAGGGCGACGGCGGATGAGTCTCCGGAGCCAAACCCCACCAGCGTGATCGTGGCGCGCTGTATTCCCTGCGCCTTCATGCTGTCGAGATCGCGGACGAGGCCGTCCCTGCTGACCTTGCCATCCATCCAATGCCACCAGGTCTCCACCCGGGATGAGGCGGGTGGATCGGCGAACGCTTTGGGATCATATCCTGCGGCATCACCGGCAAACGCGATAGCGAGCTGCAGGCAGACTGCTGCGGCGAGGGGGAGCACTTGGGAGCCTGCGCTCCATGGGGAGAGGCGATTCATCCCGGTCAGGCGCTATGGGGCGAACGGACGATTTGCCCGCTGACGCCAGCGGTAAAAGGTATCGAGCGAGGGAGTGGCGGCCGGGTCGGTCGCGTAGTCCTTGATGTCGGGATCGCCCGGGTTGATGAATCTCTCCAGAGTGGTCGATCCCCGGTAGTCGCCGGTCACGGTATCCTTGTTTTCCTCCCAGGTTGCCTGATTCGACCCGGGGCGCTTCTTCAGCGATTGCGCACGGTAGTGAACGGTATAGGTGTTCGAGCGCGTGGTCAGGCGCGGGTAGACCGTCGTATAGATTCGCTCCCGGGAGTTGTCGCCGGTCAGGGCATGGCTGGCCCAGTACCCCGCCATGCTTTGATCGAGCGAAAGTTTGGTCGCGGTGTCGGGGGAGGCATCATCGGGTATGATATGAAAGTCGCAAATCTCGGCGGGTGTGCGGAAGGCGTAGAGGTCGGTGCCATCGGCGTTGGTAAAGCGATAGTCGAGCTGCTTGAGCGTTTCTGAAATATTGATGGGCCGCCGGTAGGAGTTCGTGCTCCCGCTCTTGTATTTGTCGGCATCGGCGTTGGGCACGGAGACGATCTTTTCCTGCTTGAGCACGGCATTGAGGCCGGTGTTGCGCTGCACCCAGGTGAAGGGGACGATCTGCTGGTTGAGGTTGATCTTTCCGGCGGTGGACAGAGGCTCGCTGATGGCATAGGGCTCGACAACCGGCATCCAGAAGAGATCGAGGATCAGGTAATCGGGGTTCGTGATGAACCCGCCGGCCGAGGCGGAGTAGTTGGGGTGGCCGGGCTGGCGGCGGAAGAGAAGGGTTTCCCAGTGGCGGCCCCGTTTCACCCCGGTCGGCAGCGAACCGAACATGCCGGCTGATGGGATGATCCGGTTGGGAGAGAAGAAGTTGGTCACGTCGAAGACCTCTTCTCCGTAGCTGGTATAGTAGGGGACGCGGTCTTCTCCGGTCTTGATGTATGTATTGCCTTCATCCGGCTTGTTGATGTAAGGCCCATCTGAGTCATTGGTCAGGCCATTGTCCCAGTCGCCGGTGGCCTGGGCGGCGGGCACGGGTAGAGGCGTGTCGGGATGGCTGCCGTTTGCATAGTTCTGGGTCATGTTGGCAAGCTTCCCGGCGAAGGTGTCGGACGTGCCGCCAATGAAATGAACGCTCCAGCCTCTACTGTATTCGGTGAAAGAATCAGCCAGACGCACGGTCTTGCTGGTAGCGTGGTACAGAGGGTGTGGCGCGAAATGGGTGTCGGATGAGGTTTCAATGTCTTCGCTTTCCGCCACGAGGACGCGCAGATCGGCTCCGTTGCCTTCCTTGTCGACCGGGACGATGGATAGTACCACATCCGATGTTTTTTCCAGGACATAGAAGTCGGTTCCGCCGAAACTGCCCCCAAGCCTGCCGGCGGAGACGCCGTTGCCGTCATCGTCATTCAATCCGGCCCCCTCCGCCTGAAATGTCCATTTCTTTTGGGCCGGGTAGGTGATTTCGCCGGTTTCCGCATTGCGCCTGGTGACGGTGTGCAAGAGCGGCGCGGGAAACGTTCCCCCGGGCAGGTCGGCGGTCACCTTTTGAACGACATCTCCGCTGGCCCGCTTGAGAACCTTGAACGTCAGCCGCCCGCCGCTGAAGACAAGACTTGGATTGCTGGTCGAGACCCGGATGGTGACGGGCTCGCTGACGAACGGATACTGGCGGTTCTTGGTGACTCCGGTTCCACCATCTGAACTACCGCCGAAGAATGAATCCTGAGGCAGCCGCCCATTGTTCCTCGCACGTACCCCGCGCCCTGAGAGCGTCCACCATAGACCCATGTTGCCGCCGGTAGGGAAGCAACCGCTCACTTCATGCGGGTATTTTCCAAAGATCATCCGGCCTGCTTTGTTCTCGGTTTGATCGCCTTCCGGAGGGAAGCCGAGAGGGACCGAGGACGTGTCGGCATCGCCCCTGACCGTGAGGTTATGCAGCCCCTCGATCTTGATTTCGATATCCGGGCGCAGACCCGCGTAGCCCTGCATCGGGGTGAAGAGTTCCATCAGCATGGCGGCCTCGATGCGGATCTGCTTGGTGCCGACAGGATCGTCCTTTTGGAGAATCCGGTCGTCCCACGTGGTAAGAGGATCGTCCACACCCGGCAGCGTTTTGTTGTAATCGACATAGTTGCCGTTTGAATCGACGTTGTTGGAGGCGGGCACGTCCGGGTCGGCTGTGCAGATAAACCAGATCCCCGCCTCCGTCAGGCTGAGTTCGCGGCCAAACCCCTTGGTGTCGCCAATGCGGATCGGCTCCACGACGCCGTAATCGAGCCGGGTCTTGTTGTCCGACGAACTTGCCTTGATGCCGGTCGCGTAACGATTGGCCTTGGCCAGGTTGCCATCATAGAGGTTTGTGCTGCGGATGTAGTCAAAGATCTCGGTCAGGATCTGATCGGCGTCGTCGCCGTACTTTCCGGACAGAGTATTGCCAAAACCCGGAAATTTTCGGGACATGAGGGTCTGCAGGTAGGCGTAGAGGATCTTGTTGCGGGCGATCTTGTCATAATCATCCGTGGGGCTGGCGGCATTGGCCCGCTGAAAATAATACGGCTGGCCATTGAGCGTGCTACAAAAGGCGATGAGGCGGTCAAAAGGCGTGCGATAGTCGGAGGAGTTCGTCTGGTGGATCGGCCAGCAGGAGACGCGGGGAAGGTTGAAGAGGTTCGTCTCCGGGGCCCGACTGGAGGTGGTGAGAAAGAACTTTCCACGCTCCAGCATGGGGCGTGTGAGGCCGGAATTCTCAGCGCGCGCCGTTGCGAAGGTGTTGGAGAACAGCAACTCATCCTCCGTGGCGAACAGGCGATCCTGGTCCAGACCCGCCGCCGCAATGTCACTCACTTTTACGGTTCCATTCATGGAACCTTCATTTTTCAGCCGTGGAGTGATCTGGAAAATCTGATCGCGCGTCAGGTCGGGAAACACCGGTGACAGGCTGGTGGTCGCGGGATGCCCGGGATAGGCCTGAAACTCGTTTTTCGCAGGCTGAAACCGGGCGAGATCTCGCTCCTGCGAGGTGTTAAACTTGGGCGCGTCCCAGTAGGTCCCCTCGGAGGCCGTATTGACGTTGATCTTGCAGCTGTCGTCATCGGTCCAGAAGGCCACCCGGCCGACGATGCGGTTGTTGTCGGAGGCTCCGGGCACCGTTGCGGTATCGCCTGATCCCGAGGGAGCAACCATCTGGCCGTCCTGGAGGATATAGAGCCAGCTTACGGGCATCGGCACCTTGTTGGTGATGCCCTGCGAGGCCCCGGTCGGGGCGGAGATCACCGCGAAGCCCTCCACCTCGTCGATGGCGGACGGATCGAGGATCGGCCATTTGTCGACCTTGCCGTCAAAGTCGCTGTCGGCTGGCATGTTGAGATCGGTGTAGAGGGCGGGGTGCTTGTACCAGTCGGCCAGGCTCGCCGACTCGGCGGCGGGGACGAGGGCTCCCTCAACCCACATGGCGGACGAACTGTAGAGCTTGTAAGTCTTGAGAGCTTTGCCATCGGAGCCGAACGTCCGGATGAGGCCGGGCTGCGATGTCCAGGCGACCGTGGTTCCCTGCTTGGTCGCGGCGTCGATCTGGGCCTGGACCACCTGGACGGCGTCTTCGGCCAGCATTTTTGCACTGATCGAGGACGCATATCCGCTCGCCGCGCCACGCTCGACCTGGACCCGGGAAAGAAATCCAACAACGAGAGCCAGCACCAGCACCATGATGGCCAGGGCGATGATGAGCGCGGCTCCCTTTGCTGGGGTGGACGGGGACTTCATGACTCGGGAATAGGGTCTGGAGTATGACGACTAGATGCTGGCGAAAGTGATGAATACGGCTGCGCTCTCCACGTTTTCGCTCGCTATACGCTCCTGCGCAGACGGGGCGTGGGTCGTTTCGGAGGGAGAAACGGAGTGCATGGAGAATCATTAGTCCCGGCAGACGGCGAAACCAAATCGTTTGATGTTCGTGTTGTAGAATTTTCCGAACGCCAGACTTCCGCAGCGGCGGGTGGTTTCCGAAGGAATGCGAGGGAAAATACTCGGGGAAACGCCGGAAAGAGGATCATTCCCAGAACATCGCTGGCTGCAGATTTTTTGGTGGGATTTTTTGACCAGCAGATCGCAAGCGTTTTTTCCCCGTAGGGGAACAGTAATGTTCAACAGGTAGGACTATTTTCCTTGGGGATAGATATTGGCTGGAAATGAGGTCTCTCTAGACTTTCAATATGAACAAGTGCCCCCTCACACTGATTCTGCTGGCGTGCGCTTCTGTGGCCTCCGGTCAGTCCACGCAAACATGGAGCACGGATACCGAAGGCTCTCTCTGGTCCGGTACGGCAAACTGGAGCCCGGCAGGAAGCCCGGAAGGAAATGACCTGATCTTTGGCAACACCTACGGAAAAACCGCGAGCGCGACCACGGTGGGCAATGTCGTCGATCAAAACTATACGATCAACTCGCTGACATATAACAACACCGGCACGTCAGGAAGCTACTGGCAGGTCACGCAGATCAACTCCGGGGTGACGCTGACCCTGAACTCCTCGGCCACCACGGCCCCCAGCCCGATCCTCAATGTGGGAGGGGTGGCCGGCGTGTCCACGCGCGTGGCGATACGCGGGGAGGGCACGCTCACGGTGAACGAGAGCTCGTCCAGCATCTCCGTCGGCGCACCGTCAGCCGGATACAATGCACTCCTGGATATGTCCGGTCTGGCGGCGTTCAATGCCAATGTCGCCACTGTGAACGTGGGCGGAGCCGACAGCCGGGCGACAGGTTCGCTGTACCTGGCCGACACCAATGTCATCACCGCCACCACGATGAATGTGGGCAGTTCGACCGCGAGCACAGGCGGGGGCGCCTACAGTTCCCTGCAGCTGGGAAAGACCAATACGATTCATGTTTCGACGATCAATGTCGGAGTCATCTACAGCGGCGGATCGATCACGTATCGCGGGGGATTGACCGATGCGACCACGGAAATCCGGGGAGCCAGCGGAGGGGCGTCGCGCGCCAATCTCAGCGTGGGCGCGTTCAGCGGGCAGTATGGAATCAATAATGCCAAGTCCGGGACGGTCGATTTCCGGGGCGGCGGCGTTGATGCGATGATTGATCAGCTGATCGTGGGGACCCGCTATGACGCCGGGACGAACATCGCAGGCAATACCGTGGCGGGATTTTACATGGACAAGGGTGTCGTCGATGCGAATTCCCTGACTCTGGGGAAAACCTCTTACGGCTCTGGCACTCCGACCTCCTCCGGAGTCCTGACCGCGACTGTCGGGGTGGAGGGCGGGTCGCTCCGGGTGAATGGAAATGTCAATATGGCTGAGAACGCGAGCGGCATGGTGCCGGTGACGGCAAACCTCACGGTCTCGCAAACGGGCTCGATGTCGATCGGCGGGGATGTCACCATGGGCAGCAAGAGCGGCACTGCTGCCACCGTCGCCGCAAATATCACGGTCTCTGGCGGTACGCTGCTCATCCAGGGGAACCTGACCGAGGGCAGTGGAGGAAGCGGAGTGTCGTCGACGGTGACGGTCAGCGGCGGTTCCCTGAACATGGATCATGGCAGCATCGCGGTGGATACCTTTCAGCTCTCCAGCGGAAAGCTCAAGGACGTAGCCTCCTTCTCGGCCGACGTCTCCGGCGGGCTCAATGTGCAGGGTTCCTCGACGCTGGCCTACAGCCTGGACGGCTCGTTCACGACGCTCTCCCTTTCCGGGGCGCTGACGCTGGGAGCATCGTCCAACCTCGAGCTATCGCTGGCGGATGGATTTACGCCGGGAGCGAGCTTCGTCCTGGTGTCGAATGATCTGCTGGATGCGGTTTCCGGGGTCTTTGCCACGATCAATGGCGCGGCTTTCGGCGCAGACAATACGTTTTTCCTGACCAATGACCTCGGGTCCTTTGAGTACAAGCTGAGCTACCTCGGCGGCGACGGAAACGACCTGGTGATCTCTGCCGTGCCGGAACCTGCCGCCGGTCTGCTTTGCGTGGGCGGCTTGGCCGGGCTGTGGATGATGCGCCGCAGGATCTTCCCCCGGGGTTAAGGCTCGATCAAGCCGCGCCGGTCGCGGTGGAGTGTGCTGCGTTTTCCCTCCGAGCGGGGCGGCCTGCCTCACGTGAAGGAGTGTCGTTCAAGCAAAAGGCGCGCGAAGTGACTCGCGCGCCTTGGAGCTTTTCCTGAATGGCGGCAGGGATGCCGGGTTACCTTGTCTGCCCGGTATTGGAGTGGGTCAAGGTTTCCCAGGCGACGTTGCAGCCGGTCGGCCACACGACATTCTCGGCGCGGATGCCGGGCTCCACTGGAACCCAGGACCATGAGCGTCCGTTGATTTCCTTGGTCAGGCAGGGGCGGAGGGCTTTGTCGATAAAGGCCTTGGTCTTGGGCAGCTCCATGCCGAGACGGTTGTGATAGTGGTTGTAGCCAGCTTCCACAAAAGACTGGACCGGGGTGCCTTTCACCCGGAAAAAAACGGGAGGGATGGTCTCGTCGATGCGCAGCCCGGAGTGCAGCTCCAGAAACTTCGTGAGGCGTTTCGCCTCGAGAGCGTAGAGGTCGATGCCCTGATGCCATGCGATCTCCGCGCAACTCACCAATGCGGCGAACCCCAGGTCGCAATGGCCGAGATCGCGAAACGTCTCTGCTGACAGCCCGTCGACGAAAGCCGCGGCGGGAGCTCCGTTCCAGTGGCGGCGGCCCACGCCGAAATTCTCCTCCAGTTTGTAGAGAGAGGAGTCGTCTCCGAGCTTGTTCGTCTTCATCAAGGCGAGAATGTCCTGGTCGCGGAACATCCACTTTTTTCCGGGAGAAAGAGCGGCGAGTTCGTCATTGCTCGGCTTGGTGAGCCAGAAATCGGGCCGGATCGGCTCCGGGCCATCCTCCGTCAGGTAGATCCAGCATGGCACGTAGCTGATCCAGCGGTGAAGGCCCTCGGCGAAGGCCGCCTTGTCGTTGTTAAAGACCCCGATGGCCATCATGGCCTGGCAGACGGAGAAGTACCGGTTCCCGAACGCCATGCGATTGTGGAAGATTGGCAGAAAGGCTTCCTCCAGCATTTCCGAAAAACGCGCGATCTCGTCCGGCTTCCAGCCGTCCCACGTGTAGCGCATGATCTCGGCCGCTTCCGCAAAGGTGCCGGCCAGCCAGGCCGCCTGCAAGTACCAGTTGCCGCCGAGGTTCTCCCGCAGGATGCTCCAGGCGTTCAGGATCGCGACGGCGTTGCGGGCATACTGTTCGTTGCCTGTAAAGACCCACATGAGCGCCTGGGTGTAGGCTGCCTTGGCGTCCATGGAGGCCGCTCCCACGCCGCCATCCGAGGCGCCCGAGCCATTGATGCCCGAGCGAATCGTTGCACGCGGCGTATTGGGCTTGTAGTCGAGCGCCGCCCAGAAGGAGCCTTTCATCTGCTCGAAGGCGCTTTTCCACGGCTCCTCTCCGGCTGCGATCTTGCCTTTGACAAAATCCAGCTCCGCCCGGGTGTTCAGGATTCCGGGATGGGTGAATTTCTCCGGGATGGCGGGCAGCTTGATCGGTCGCGGCGTGAAGCCGGGCCTGACCGCCGGGGCGTTGGCAGACTTCGCCGCCGACTCGGCTTCCGCCGGGGTATTGTCTGATTCCGGCGAGTCGGGTTCCGCCGCCCTGAGGGACGCGAGGTGCGAGGAAACTCCGAGAATCGGCAGGATGGCGGCTACCCGGAGAAGGCGGGCTGCCCGGCGAAAGAAGGCGGGGGTGGGGAGTGACATTATGGATTTATCTCTATCTGCGAGGATGGCTGTGCGCAAATTTTGCGGGATTCTTCTTGTAGATATCCGCGTTGCGCCTGACCGAATGCAAAAGCCGGATTACGGCTTGCCCAGGTCGGAGGCTTTCACGAAGACTGCCTTCTGTCCGATGAGGAACTCGACGATCCTTGTGAACTGATCCCAGCGGTCGTCGTTCCAATGCGTGGGATGGCCCTGCATGACGAAGTACTCCGCCCCGCGGTTGTGGGCGTATCCCTCGAGGAAATCGGCGTAGTTCGGGATGAAGGTGGGGCTCTCGATGGTCACGGCATAGCAGCGGTCGAGCACGGTCTTTCCGGCGGGATGGTTGTGATTTCCATACATCCAGACCCTGATGTCCGGGGTTTCCTCCAGGACTTTTACGGTATCCTCGTCGGTGGCATTGAAAGGAGCGCCGAACGCCGTAAAGGGGAAGCCGAGTTTCTCGCGCGCCAGGCGGTTGGCGTCGGCCATATGGGTCTTCTGATGGTCAAAGCCGGTGCCATTGAACTCCTGGACCTTCTTGCCTTGGGCATTTGGCCCCTCGGCATGGTCGTAGCCGTGATTCCAGAACTCAATGTCGCCGGAGTCGTGATGTTCCTTCGTCCACTGAAAGAAGGCGGGAGCATTCTCCTCCAGGCCTTTTGCGACGATGCCGAAGTTCACCGGGATGTTTTTCTCCTTCGCATAACCGGCCACCTTGATCCACTTGGGATGCACGGTTCCATTGCGGGGTCCAAAGTCGTCGAGCTTGATGACGATCCTGGGCGCGGGCTTGTTCCGATAGGGGTTCGCCGCGATTTCCTTTTCCAGGAACTCGATGCGGGCGGGATCGGAGGGTGGCACCGGGGCGGCGCCGTCGGGGTCGCGCTGCATGGCGGGGATATCGCCGATTCTGGCGACGCTGATGTCATCGATCCTGACGAGGCCGGGCTTGCGGCTGGAAGCGGGAGCGATCTGGATGGTCAGCGAGGCGGCATTTTCGGGGGCCGCCGCCGCCAGGATGGAGTTTTCCCAGTAGGGGCTGGAGGTGGTGCTGCCGGCAGGCCATTTGCGGATCTTGGCCATCGCTGGCTTGAGGTCAGCTCCCTTTGCATCCTTGAAGATCATCCTCACGGCTGCCTGGCCGCCGTTTTCCCCGCCTCCGGTGCTCCAAAACTGCACCATGTAGGTTTCCCCGGCCTGAACGGGGAGGGGGGCGCTGGTGATCTGGAAGCCGGGACCAGAGTTCACGAGGAGGCCTGCCTTGCCGATCGAGGCGGCTTCCGGGGAGGCTTCCGCAGAGGTGCCGGGGGCGAGCGTCCACCCGGCAAGACCGTCCTCAAACCCGGAGTTGGGCAGCGGCAGGGGAGTGTCTGAGGCAAAGGCGGGAAACGAGGCCAGGAGGATGGCCGCAGCAAACCATTTCATGCGACGAATGATCGGCAAGTCGCCGCCATGGATAAATCCAAATGCCCATGGCATTTAGTTCGTCCTGTAGAATCTCCTAGTGAGCATCTTGAGATGCCGCCCCGGGTGACGGCCATTCGAGGATCTGCCGGTCTGCGACCAGCTTGCCGCGCAGGTCGGGATAAGGTAATTCCTGAAGCGGCGCCCCGCGATCCATCGCGAGGCAGGCTGCGGTGGCGGCGGACTGGCCGAGCACCATGAAGACAGGCTCCATCCGCATCGAGCCATAGGCGGCATGGGAGGCGGAGGCGCAGACGGGTGCTAGCAGATTCTCGCACTCGCCCTCCCGGGGGATGATGGCGCGATAGCTTATGCCGTAGGGGCCGGGGAGTTTCACAAACATGCCGCCTTCGTTTTTCACGAATCCCTTGGGCGAGATCGTATGGCGGATGGCGTGCGAGTCCATCGCGTAGGAGCCGAGGCCGATCGGGTCGACGACCGGGTCTTTGCCGAGGGCGGTGTTTTCCGTGACGACGTAGTCGGAGACCATGCGGCGGGCCTCGCGGATATAGAGCTGGTGAGGCCAGTTCCCTGTGCGGGAGAACTCATCCTTCGCCAGTCCCCAGGGAGCGTAGAAATTCCGAATCTCCTCCGGCACGCGGGGATGATGCTGGAGCGTCCAAAGGAAGCCTCGCTGGTACTGCTCGTGCGCCTTGACGATTTTCTCGCGGGTCGCGTAGTCCGCCTCCGGGTAGTCGGCGCTCATGCCGACGAAGTCCGTGGAGATGTAGCCGAGATTGTTCGAGTCGGTTTTGCGGTTTGGCATGCGATCCAGGGTGAGGAAGCGCTTGGTTCCGATCTCCGCGGCGCGGAAGAGGAGTTCGTATTGACTCTCATCGTATCCGGCGGGTTTCTCGATCGGGATGCGGTTTTCCGGCACATCGGTGAGACACATGCGGAAGTTGTACGCCTGCACGCCGCGGTCTCCGTCGCCGGGAGCGAGGCCGTGGTCGGGCTGCACGCGCGGGAGCAGGCCGCTGGCGGGATCGCCCTTGACGCGGTAGGGATCGATGCCCTCGGGAAATTTGGGCGGAGTCAGCAGGGAGCGCACGCCATTGATGGTTTCGCCGTATCGGCTGTTGGGTTCCCGCCCGACGATATAAGAGACTCCGGCGGCCGCCATGAGATCGCCCTCATAGGAGGCGTCGATGAACATGCGGCCCCGGAATGTGCGGCCGGATTCCATCGTGATGGCGCTGATCTTCCGGCGGTCCATCGCGACGCCCGAGGTCCGGTTGAGGCGCTCGCCTCGCACCACGGTGATCTTGGGATCGGTCGCCATCCGGTCGAAGAGCTTCTCCGCCACGCCGGGCTCGACCACCCACATCGTCTCATCGCCGGAGTCGAGAGCGGCATGTTGTCCTCCCATGGGCTGTTTGTCCTCCCACTTCCAGGAGTCGTCTTTCTGGTAGTGCTGCCAGACCTGATGGAAATACTCGCGGGCCAGGCCGCCGATCGTTCCTGGGTCGCCCACGTCGACCCACCCGAGTCCGCTCGCGGTCATGCCCCCGAGGCGTCCGCCGGGCTCGATCAGGGTGACGGATTTCCCCATCCGCGCCGCCTGGGCGGCGGCGGCGACTCCGGCAGGGGTGCCTCCGTAGATCACCACATCGGAGGCTTCTCCTTCGGGAGACGAGGCCGTGCAGGTATCGGTTAGCGGGGCGAGCATCAGTGCGGTGGCAAGGAAGACTCCGGCGTGTTTGACCCGGGTGGCGGACTGGGATGGGAGAGCCATCACCGGAATTTACAGGGGGTTTGGTCACTCTGCCAATGATCCGATCGTCTACCCGTATAACCGGCGGGAGGAGCTTGGAAAAACGCCTTTGTCCCATTGTAAGAGCGAGGGAGAAAAAACGTCGGGCTTGGTGTCGTCGGCGCAATCTGGATAATGGCCATCCAGCGGGCTGCCGCATCATGAAAATTTACCTGCATACCATAGCTCTGGAACCGGCGCGCTGGACCGCACAGCGCGTTTCTCAAAACCTCATCGACCTGCTGCCGGTCATCGCGGAGGCAGGTTTCCCGGAGGTCGAGGTCTTTGAACCGCATCTGACCTCGGAAACGACGTCCGGGGACATCCGCGACGCCTTTGCCCGGAATGGAGTCGCTCCGGTGATCCTGAGCTCCTATCTGAACATGAATCCTGCCGTGACCTCGGATGCCCAGGTCGATGCGCTGGCGGACCAGATCGCGGAGAGGATTGCATTTTACGGCTTCCAGAAGGTCCGTCTGTTTCCTGGAGCGGGAATGAAACCCGGCGACGCCGAAGGGATTCGCATCCTGCGGGAGAGGATTCAGAGGGTGGCCGCGCGCATCCCGGGTACGGATATCCTGCTGGAGACCCATGATGGCTCGGTGGCCGATGATCCGCAGGTCCTGGTCCAGCTGGTCCGGTACCTCGGCAATCCGCGAGTCGGGCTCCTGTTTCAGCCAACCTATTTCAAGGATGTCGACCTGATTCGCGAGCAGTTCCAGCTGGAGAAGCCCTACATCCGGCATATCCACCTTCAGAATCGGAATCCCGACGCGAGCTTTGCCGGGATGGAGGAGGGGATCGTGCCGTGGCCGGAGATCCTCCGGGAGATCGCCGAGGGCGTGGAGTCCACCCTGGAGTTCGTGCCTGTCGGCATTTGCGGAGTGGAAGGTTTTGATCTCGCGAAGACTGTCGATCAGGTCAAAAGCGAAGCTGCGTACGTCCGGCGTTTGTGTCCGGGCGGTTAGCATCGGCGTGTTTCTGAAAAGCTGAGATGAGGCATCTGGCGGGGCATCACCGAGGAATGCCGTTCCTTTTGGCGTCGCTCTCGGCCTTGGGGCCGTTCTCGATCGACGCCTATCTGCCGTCGTTCCGCGACATCGCCGGGCATTTCTCCGCCTCCCCTCTGCTGGTGCAGCAGACGATCACCGCGTATCTCCTGCCTTTCGGGGCGATGACGTTGTTTCACGGCGCACTGTCGGACAGTTTCGGCCGCCGCCGTGTCACCCTGCTCATGGTGGCGATTTTCGTGCTGGCCTCGATCGGATGCATGTTTGCGTGGAGCATCGAGTCGCTGATCTCCTTCCGTGTGATCCAGGGGCTGAGCGCAGGCGGCGGCATGATCATCGGTCGGGCGATGGTTCGCGACCTCTTCGACGGGGTGGAGGCCCAGCGTCTGATGAGCCAGATCGCGGTCGTCTTCGCGATCGCCCCCGCTCTCGGGCCGATCGTCGGCGGGTGGCTGCAGGTGGCCATCGGGTGGCGTGCGGTCTTTGGCTTCCTGGTGGTCTTTTCGGCGCTGGTATGGCTGGCCTGCTGGAAAGGGCTGCCCGAGACCCTGCCGATGGAAAGGAGGCATCGCATGCATCCCGTGACGCTCCTGCAAGGGTACTGGAGTGCCCTCAGCTCGGGCCGGTTCGTTCTGCTGGCGGTGGCGCTCACGCTGAATTTCTCGGCTGTGTTCGTCTACATCGTTTCCGCCCCGGCGTTTATCTTCGGCATCCTGAAGCGGCAGGAAACGGAGTTTTTCTGGCTCTTCGGGCCGATCACAGCCGGAATGATGCTCGGCACGGCGCTGGCGGGGAGGCTGGCTGGTCGGCTCCCGACGGCGGGCATTCTCCTTATCGCCTATGGGACCATGGCGGCCTCGGCGATGGGCAACTTCCTCTTCAGCCTCACCCATGAGGCATCTCTGCCCTGGAGCATCGTTCCGTTGTTCTTCTACGTGATGGGCAGCGCAATGGGCATGCCCAGCCTCACCATCATGGCGCTGGACCTGTTCCCGCACCGGCGCGGTCTTGCCTCATCCTGCCAGGGGTTTGTCCAGACATCCGGAAACACGGTGATCACCGCCCTGGTGGCGCCAGCGTTGTGGTCCTCGGCGCTTTCCCTTTCGCTCGGGATGCTTACGATCTATCTGATGGGCGGGTTCGCGCTGGCTGGGTATTCCCTCCTGCAAAGAGCCCACATGAAAAGCCCCCCGGCGGGGTAGAGATGCGAGCCGGGCCGAGAAATCGTCCGTTCGGGATTTCGTTCGCCGCCACGGAGAAATTTGCTTTCCGTAATATCCTGGATATCAACGGCTGACTGCGTTTTTTCCAGGTTGGCACGCGGCATGAGAGAGGGGCTGCAACGATACAAGACAGACCATGGCTTTTTATCATCATACCCCAGCCGGGCGGAAGGTGCGGACGCTGGACGATTTGCGCGAGCAGGTCCGGCGAGCCCTCCGGGAGCAGCATCGCGAGTGGGTCGGCAACGCCGCCGGAGCCTCGATGATCGAAAACTACGAGGCGCGCTTTGAGAGCCTGCTGAGCAGGCTGTGCCCCGATGACCGCGAGGCCGCGTAGGCATCATACCTTGGTATAATAGACCGGCTCGCGATTCGCTGGCATTCTCTGCCATGAACGATCCTATGAAAACCGACTTCTCCATTGCGGTGGTGGACGATGATGAGTCTGTCCGGGAGAGCCTGGAAAGCTTGCTGAAATCCCTGGGCTTTCAGGTGTCCGCATTTCCGAGCGCGGAGGCGTTTCTGGCGGCGGGAGAGGTGAGGAGGGCGGACTGCATCATCCTGGATATCCGCCTGGGCAGCATGAGCGGATTGGAACTGTACCGGACGCTGCTGACCATGGCCGACACGCCTCCGGTCATCTTTATCACAGGTCACGGCAATGAGGTGTTGAGGCAGAAGGTCCTGGAGGATGGCGCGATCGATTGTCTTTTCAAGCCCTTCACCGAGGAAAAACTCATCGCCGCAGTGGAAGCCGCCGCAGCGGCGCGGGAGACCGGGCGGGCGGTTTAGGAGTGATTGACTTGTCCCATGATGCACGAAATTCCACCGATCTGTGTCGTCGATGATGATCCCGGGGTTCGCGAGGCGGTAGAGGGTTTGTTGCGAGCGGAGGGTTTCGAGGTGGAGCTATTCGCCTCCGCGCAGCGGTTCACGGCCCGGGCGAAGATGGCGCCGCTTTCCTGCGTGGTGCTCGATGTCGAGCTCCCGGGCTTGAGCGGCCTGGACTTGCAGCGGGAACTGGCCGGGGCCGGGCTCGAAATTCCGATCATCTTCCTCACCGGCCACGGGAGCATCCCGATGTCGGTCAGGGCCATGAAAGCGGGAGCGGTCGAGTTTTTGACGAAGCCGTTCGAGGCCGATGATCTGCTGGGTGCCATCCAGCAGGCGGTCTCCGGGACGCATTCGGTCGAGTTGGAGACACGGAACAGCTCGACCGACGTGATCGGTGAGAGCCGGGTGATCCGGGGGCTGCTCGCCCGCATCCAGATGGTCGCGCCGACCGACTCCACCGTGCTGATTTTCGGCGAGACCGGAACGGGAAAAGAGGTGCTGGCCAAGGAAATTCACAAGAGAAGCCGCCGGGCGGAGAAGCCTCTCATCCGGGTGAACTGCGCATCGATCCCCAAGGATCTGTACGAGAGCGAATTTTTTGGACACGTGAAGGGGGCCTTTACGGGGGCTTTCAAGGACCGGATCGGCCGCTTCGAGGCGGCGGACGGAGGAACGCTTTTCCTCGATGAAATCGGAGAGATCCCTCTCGACCTGCAAAGCAAGCTGCTGCGGGCTTTGCAGGAAAGGCAGTTCGAACGCGTCGGCGACGACCGGACGAAACAGGCCGACGTGCGTATCATCGCGGCGACGAACCGGGACCTGCGCGCGGAGGTCGCCGCCGGGCGTTTTCGCGAGGATCTTTACTATCGGCTGAATGTCTTTCCCCTGGAAATCTCGCCCCTGCGCGAGCGCATCGAAGACGTCCCGCTGCTGGCCCGCCATTTCGTGGAGGCGGCAGCCCGGGAGATGAACTGCCCCAGGCCGCGCCTTACGCCTGCGGGTTTGGCCGCACTCCAGAGCTATCACTGGCCCGGCAACATCCGGGAGCTGCGAAATGTCATCGAGAGGGCCGTGATCATGGCGCAGGGCGGTGCGATGGAGTTTGATCTTCCCATCTCGTTGAGCGATCGGCCGACGCCGGAGATTTCTGACGGAGATTCCCCAGAGCGCGAGTTTCTGACGGAGCCGGAGATGCTGAAAAAGGAGCGGGACAACCTGCTCGTCGTGCTGGAGAAGACCGGCTGGAAAATCAAAGGCGCCGATGGCGCGGCCGAACTGCTGGGCGTGAAGCCGACCACGCTCCTCTCCCGCATCAAGAAAATGGGCTTGCGCCGCGCGGACCCGGCTGAGAGGAGAGATCACGCCTGAGGGCGGGCCCATGAGCAGCGACAATCACGATGCAGCCAGGAAAGCCGGAGTGGAGCCCCCGCTGAGGCTGACGCGCTCATGGCGGCACCGCTGCCCGGTGGCGTTGCGTTATGGCATTGCGATCCTGCTGGCGGGGCTCGCCTGGGGAACGACGTTTGCCCTGCGTCATCTGATCGACGCGCCGTCGTTTCAGACGCCGTTCTTCGTCTGCGCGATTGTCTTGAGCAGCTGGATCGGCGGAGCGGGGCCGGGCATCGCGGCGACGTTTTTTTCCATCTTTGCCATCGAGTATTCCTTCACGGAACCCCGCTACACGTTTTCCGTGACTCTCTCGGAGGTGCCGAAGTTCACGGTCTTCTTTCTTGCCGGGACATTCATCAGCCTGCTGGCCCGGCGGCAGCGGAGAGATGAGGAGGCTCTGCTCGTTGCGAGGGAAAGCCTGGAGGAGAAGGTGCGTGATCGCACGGCGGATCTTGAGCGTACGAATGTGCAGTTGACCGACGAAATTGCCGAGCGGAAACGGGCGGAAAGCGCTCTTCAGCGGCTGAACCGGGCCTGGCGGGTGCGCGGGTTGTTCAACCGCGCGATCGCGCGCAGCACGGGGGAGCCGGAACTGATGACGCGCATCTGCCAGACGCTGGTAAAGAGCAGCGGGTACCGTCTGGCCTGGGTGGCCGCGGTCGAGGAAAACCAGATCACCGCGGCGGCTCATGCCGCCGGGGACAGGGTGACACAGGTCGAGACCGCGTGGGGGGTCAGCGCACGGGGTTATGTCCTGGCGAGTCGCGTGATCGATGGCGGAATGCCGCTGGCCTGCTCGCCCCGGGAGCCGTCTCAGGATCTGCGTCCCGATGCATGGGCGGACTCCAACGGCGTCCAGGCCGTGCTGGCGCTGCCGCTGATCTCCGATGGCAGCATCCTCGGCGCCCTGCTGCTTTACTCAGGCGACCGCGATGCCTTTGACAAGCAGGAGACCGACCTCCTGCAGCAGGCCGCCAACGATGTCGCGCAAGGTATCGTCCTTTTCCGCACCCGCGCCGCCCGGGCGGCAGCCGAGTCGGCGTTGAAAAATACCCGCGCCGAGCTGGAGAGGGTGGCTAGGGTCACGACGATGGGGGAATTGACTGCTTCCATCGCCCATGAGATCAACCAGCCGCTGGCCGCCCTGATCACCAACGCCAACGCCTGCCTGCGCTGGCTCGATCGCCAGCCCCCCGAGCTGGATGAAGCCCGCGAGGCCGCGCGCCGGATCATTCGCGACGGCAAACGCGGCAGCGAGGTGCTGGCCCGCATCCGCGCTATGCTGAAGAAGCAGGAGCCGGTACGGGAGACTCTCGCGATCAATGAAGTGATCGACGAGGTCCTGGCGCTGGTACGGGCGGGAATGGACGGCGTGAAGCTCGAAAAACGCTACTCCGCCCAGTTGCCCTTGGTGCAAGGGGACAGGGTCCAACTGCAGCAGGTCATCCTGAATCTCGTCCTCAACGGGCTCGACGCAATGAAGGGTGTCGCTGACCGCGCTTCCGCGCTGGAGATCAGCACGGAGATCGATGCCGCAGGCGATCTTGAGGTGGCGATCCGGGATAATGGCGTGGGACTCACCGCGGAGCAGGCCGAGAAGATCTTCACGACATTTTTTACCACAAAGGCCGACGGGCTGGGCATGGGGCTCTCGATCTGCCGTTCGATCGTCGAGCAGCATGGAGGACGGCTTTGGGCTGCGCCCAATGATGACTTTGGCGTGACTTTCCGGTTTACTCTTCCGGTCGCCCTCTTCTGATGTCCGCTTGCTCCCAAAATCCCGTCGTCATGGTCGTCGATGACGATCCTGCGATTTGCGAGGCCTTGTCGAGTTTGATCCGTTCGGCGGGATGGGCGGTGAAGACCTTTGGATCGGCGCGGGAGTTCCTGGGGCATGCCGCTCCGGATGTTCCCGCCTGCCTGGTGCTTGACGTGCGGCTGCCAGACTCGAGCGGCCTGGCCCTGCAGAGCGACCTGCTGGCCCGCTCCAGCGACATGCCGATCATCTTCATCACCGGGCATGGCGACGTGCCGACGACCGTGCGGGCGATGAAGGCGGGCGCCATGGAGTTTTTGACGAAGCCTTTTGAGGACGAGGAATTACTCGCCGCCATCCGGCTGGCCCTGTCGCGATCGGCCGAGAACCGCAACCGGCAGGCGGCAACCGCGCATTTGCGGGAACGTTACGAAAGCCTGACCAATCGCGAGCGCGAGGTGATGGGACTCGTGATCCGGGGGTGGCTGAACAAGCAGGTGGCGGCGGAACTCGGAACCAGTGAGATCACCGTCAAGGTGCAACGCGGCAAGGTGATGCAAAAGATGCGGGCGGAGTCTCTCGTCGATCTCGTCCACATGGCCGAGAAGCTCGGCGTGGACCGGTAGCGAGAACACTCCGCCCGGCACTTTCTCATCCAGGAGGTCAGCCGAGGCGCAGCTTCAGCTCGTCGGCGACCTGCCGGATCGCAGATTGCACCGCCGGGACGGTGCTGATCGCATTCAGGAGACCGTAGTCGTGGATCAGATTGCCATAGCGCGTTGCTGTGACCTCCACGCCGGCTTCATCCAGTTTTGCCGCGTAGGCTTCGCCTTCATCGCGCAGGACATCCCGGCCCGCCGTCTGCACGAGGGCGGGAGGCAGCCCTTGCAACTGATCCAGCGACGCCCGGAGGGGCGACGCATAGATTTCCGCGCGCTTTGCGGGGTCCGTCGTGTAGGCATCCCAGAACCACTTCATCATCGACCGGGAGAGGAAATACCCATCGGCGTATTCCTCGTAGGAGCCGGTTTCAAAATTCGCGTCGGTGACAGGCCAGAGAAGCACCTGCGACAGAATGGCCGGCCCTCCCTTGTCCTTGGCCATCAGGGCCACGACGGCGCTCATGTTGCCTCCCACGCTGTTGCCAACCACGGCCAGCCGGGAACCGTCGACGCCGATCTCATCGCCGTGCAGGGAAACCCACTTTGTGGCGGTATAGGCTTCGTGGATTGCGGTCGGATAGTGAGCCTCCGGCGACGGGGTGTAGTTCACAAAGACGGCGGTGTAGCCGGAATGGTGCGCAATGTCGCGAACCAGGCGTTCGTGGGTTGGGAAATCCCCGAGTATCCAGCCGCCGCCATGAAAGAACATGAAGACGGGAGCCTTTTCTTTCGCCGTCCCGGGCCGCACGATGGTGAGGGACACCTCGATGCCGTCCTGGGTGATCGTACGTTCCGATATCTCGGCAGGCGGAAGATCGAGGGACACGGATGCCTGGGCGCTGACCAGCACCTGCCGGGCTTCGGCGGGCGGGAGCGTCTCGATGGGCTGGCCGCCGGAAGAGTTGAGCGCTTTCAGGAATTCCCGGACGTGATGGTCTACGCGGGGGTCTTTTGCTGGGTCGGTGTGTGTATTCATGGATTGGTCTGTGGAGGTTTGTTAATTCATTCCGCCATTGGCGCGGATCACCTGTCCGTTGATCCAGCCGCCCTGCGGACTCATCAGGAATGAAACGGCGTTGGCGATGTCCTCGGGCGTGGCGAGGCGGCCCAGGGGATTGAGCTGGGCGAGGTGCTCGATCTGCTCGGGAGTTTTGCCATCGAGAAAGAGCTTGGTGGCCGTGGGACCGGGAGCGATGGAGTTGACCGTGATCTCGCGACCGCGCAGCTCCTTCGAAAGGACGCGCGTGAGGGCGTCCACGGCGGCTTTTGACGCGGAGTACAGGCCGTAAGTCGGCAGGGCGAGCCCGATGACGCTGCTGGAGAAGTTCACGATGCGCCCGCCGTTGCGCATGCGTTTGGCCGCTTCCCGAAGGACGAGGAAGACGCCGCGCACATTGATGTCGAAGGTGCGGTCGTAGGTTTGCTCGGTTCCGTCGGCGATGGTCTCATTGACCATTATGCCGGCATTGTTGACGACGCCATCGAGGCCGCCGAAGGCGTTCTCGGTTTCGTCAAACATCCGGAGCACATCAGCGGAGGAGGACACGTCGCCCTGCACGGCGATGGCGGCTCCGCCTCCGGCGATGATGGTGTCGACGACCTGCTGCGCGGCGGAGGCGCTGCCCGCATAGTTCACCGCCACGGCGAAGCCGTCGGCGGCCAGGCGTGTGGCGACGGCGGCGCCGATTCCCCGGGATGCCCCGGTGACGAGGACGGATTTTCGAGATGTTGTTGTCATGGTTTGGAAAGATAAGCTCAGGATTTGTGCCAGGAAATGGGGTGCTTTGTAATGTGTTGCTGGTCAAGTGATTGCTTTTAGAGTGAGCGTCAGCGGGTCGGGGACGGTATTTTGAACGTGCGATCCTTCGTCCAAGTTCCTTTGCGAAGATGTGCCACACGGGGCATCGTCCCGGGTATGAAAGCAATAATTACGACGCGCCCCCTTCCGGTCGATGACGAGGAATCCCTGGTTGAGGTCGAGCGTTCGCGCCCCGTGGCGGGGGGCCGGGATCTGCTGGTGCGGGTCGCGGCGGTGGCGATCAATCCCGTGGATACAAAGGTGCGCGCCAGCGTGGCCGACTCCGATGGGGTGATCCTTGGTTGGGACGCTGCCGGAGTGGTCGAGGCGACCGGGCCGGAGGTCACCCGGTTCCAGCCGGGAGACGAGGTCTATTATGCCGGGGATATCACGCGACCGGGCTCCAATGCGGAGTACCAGCTCGTGGACGAACGCATTGCCGCCCGGAAGCCCGCGAGCCTTTCTTTCAGTGATGCCGCAGCCTATCCCCTTGTGTCCATCACGGCATGGGAGGCTCTTTACGAAGGGCTGGGCATTGACCGGCTCGGCTCGGATGGCGGGAAAACGATCCTGATCATCGGCGGGGCTGGCGGGGTCGGGTCCATGGCGATCCAGCTTGCCCGGCTCGCGGGCCTCACTGTGATCGCCACAGCGTCGCGGGAAGCATCGCGCGACTGGGTGCTCGCTCTCGGCGCGCATCATGCGGTCGATCATCGTCAGCCCTTGCCCGGGCAGCTCGCGGAAATCGGTTTTCCCGAGGTCGATTTCATTGCAAATTTCAACAATACCGACTCCTATTGGGAAATGATGGCCGGGTTGATCAAACCATTCGGAAAGATCGTGGGCATCGTGGAGACAGCCCATCCGGTAGACCTCGGGCTGCTCAAGGCCAAGAGCGCCACGTTTTCCTGGGAGTTCATGTTTACCCGCTCGAAGTTCCAGACTCCCGACATGGATGCTCAGGGCGAGCTCCTCGCGGAAGTCTCCGGATTGATCGACGGCGGCAGGATCCAGTCCATCGTCGGCGAGCGCCTTGAGGGAATTTCCGCTGTCAACCTCCGAAAGGCGCACCAGCGTGCAGAGTCCGGTGCGCTCGTGGGGAAACTCGTGCTCGGAGGGTGGGAGTGATGGTTCCGGCATCGATCGGGAAATTTCTACAAGGTTCGCTGTCCGGGATTCCGTCAGCATCCTGCGAAAGGTCACAAACGTTAACTTAGCTGATTCGCAATAACACAACCCCACAAAGCCATGTCAGAGTTTCACGCCTACGCCGCCACCAGTCCCAATGGAGTCCTTGAGCCATATTCCTATGATCCCGGTGACATCGGGGCCGAGGAGGTCGAGATCAAGGTCACGCATTGCGGGATCTGCCACTCGGATCTCTCCATGCTGAATAACGACTGGGGCATGTCGAGCTACCCCATCGTGCCCGGCCACGAGGTGGTCGGTACGGTCGTCGCTCTCGGCGAACATGCCAAAGGTCTCAAGATCGGCCAGCGCGTCGGGGTGGGGTGGTCGGCCTTCAGTTGCCTGTCTTGCCCGCAATGCATCTCCGGCGAGCACAACCTCTGCGCCACCACGCAGGGAACCATCGTAGGCCGCCATGGTGGATTCGCCGATCGGCTCCGCGTGCAGTGGGTGTGGGCTCGTCCCTTGCCGGAGGGTCTGGATTCCAAGAACGCGGGTCCGCTGCTGTGCGGCGGCGTGACGGTTTTCACCCCGCTGCTCGGCTACGATGTCTCTCCCAGCGCCCGGGTGGGCGTGATCGGTATCGGCGGGCTGGGGCACATGGCTCTGCAATTTGCCAATAAATGGGGCTGTGAGGTGCATGCCTTCACCACCAGCGACAGCAAGGAGGCCGAGGCGAAGCAGCTCGGGGCGCATCATGTCCACAATACCCGCAATCCTGACGCCCTGAAGAAGCTCGCAGGTTCGCTCGACCTGATCATCTCGACCATCAATGTCCCGCAGAATGTCCCGGCGCTGCTGGATACTCTCGCTCCGCATGGACGGCTCCATGTCGTCGGCGCGGTGCTGGAGCCGCTGCAGGTTCCCGCCTTTTCGCTGATCATGGCGCAACGTTCTGTCACCGGATCGCCCACTGGCAGCCCGAGTGCGCTCGATACCATGCTCACCTTCTCCGCGAGGCATAATATCGCGCCAGTGATCGAGACTTTCCCGATGTCCAAGGTGAACGAGGCTCTCGATCATTTGCGCTCCGGCAAGGCTCGCTATCGCATCGTTTTGGAAAACGATATCGCCTGATACCGACGGGCTTTGTTCCTCGGCAATATGCGACGGCACAGAGTGCCGGCGTGCTCGCGTATTGTTTCTCCTTTTAAACTTTTCTTGATCCGATTGGCGCGGTTTCCTATCTTGCCAGCAGGTCAGTGAGAAAAGCGAGACAGGTTGGATTGGAAAGGTTGAGCGATCGTGAAGCGATTGATTGACCGTCTCGTATTCCGCCCCCGGCTATTTGAGCTTTTTGGCAAAAAGGGGGAGCCTGTCATGTGGTCGCGCGAGGTCCTCGCGGGTGCCACGGTAGGGTTGATCGCATTGCCGCTTGCCCTGGCCCTGGGTATTGCCAGCATTCCGGCAGGAGTCTCGACGCCGAGTCCAGCGCCGGCATTGGGCATTCTCACCGCCATCGTGGCGGGCCTCATTATTTCGACTTTGGGCGGCAGCCGCGTGCAAATCGGCGGGCCGACCGCGGCGTTTGTGCCGATCATCCTGCTCATCGTCATGGAGCACGGGTATGGCGGACTGGTGATGGCGACGATGATGGCGGGAGTCATCCTGATCCTGCTCGGCGTGACGCGAATGGGGGCGCTGATCAAGTTCATCCCCTGGCCGGTGACGAGCGGGTTTACCACGGGCATTGCCGTGGCGATCATGATCACGCAGTTGCCGGACTTTTTTGGCTTCACGGCGGAGAAGGGAATGCCCCGGGAATTCCTGGAGAAAATCCCATGGGTCTGGGAACACCTGGGAGGAGCCAATCCGTACTCCCTCGGTCTCGCCGCAGTGTGCGTCGGCGTCATCTTCCTCTGGCCGCGCCTGAAGATCCGCCTGATCCCGGGTTCCATCGTCGCGATGCTGGCTGCCACCGTGTTCGTGGCCGTTGCCGGGTGGGGGGACGCCCACGGCGTGGCGACCATCGGGAGCAAGTTCGGCCCGGATGCGATTCCGTCCGGCCTGCCGTTTCCGCATTTTCCCAACATCGATCTGGCGACGATCGGCAAGCTCATTGGTCCTGCCACGGCTATCGCCCTGCTCGGGGCCATCGAATCTCTCCTCTCGGCCGTCGTTGCCGATGGACTTTCCGGGGACCGGCACGACAGCAATACCGAGCTGATCGCGCAGGGCATCGCCAATCTGGTCTGCCCGTTCTTTGGCGGTCTGCCCGCGACCGGGGCGATCGCGCGCACCTCGGCGAATATCAACAACGGCGGTCGTACGCCCATCTCGGGAATCGTCCATGCGGTGACGCTGCTGGGCATCGTGCTCCTCGCTTCGCGCTGGGCTGTCTATATCCCCATGGCCTCCATGTCGGCGGTACTCATCGTGGTCGCCTTCAAGATGGGCGAATGGCACGAACTGGCCCGATTCCGTCGCATGCCGATAAGCGATGCGCTCGTGCTCTTTACCACCTTTGGGCTCACTGTTGTCTTTGACCTCGTCGTGGCAGTCGAGGTGGGCATGGTGCTTGCCGCCATGTTGTTCATCAAGCGTGTCTCGGAGACCACGGAGGTCAGCCGGGTGACGGCTGACGACATGCTGGAGCGGCCCGAGCACATCGCGCAGGGAAAGCACATTCCTGACGGCGTGCTGGTTTACCGGATTTTTGGACCCTTCCTGTTTGGCGCGGCGGAAAAGATGGAGGACGCCATCGCCAGCATCGGGCAGTGGCCAAAGGTGCTGATCCTGCGCCTCCACCTCGTCACGGCGATGGACGCCACCGGGCTTAACGCCCTCGAGAGCATCGTCGAGCGAATGAAGACCCGCGGCGGCACGGTGATCCTGAGTGGTATCCATCGACAGCCATTTGAGATGTTGCGCAAGGCCGGATTCATCCAGTCCATCGGACGCCGGAATTTCTGCGCAACGTTCGATGATTCCCTCCGGAGAGCCGAGGAGTTGTGCTCTCCGAAATCGACCAGCCAGCAGGTCTGAATTGATTTTTTCCCGAATCGGAGTTGACGCGAGCTTATTAACGACTTAATTAGTCGTGTATGGCTTATTTTGAAAATGTGGTTGCCTCGGTCGGCGGAACGCCTCTCATCAAATTGAATCGTCTTTCGGAGGGATTGCCCGCCACGATCGCGATCAAGGGGGAGTTCAACAACCCGCTCGGGAGCGTGAAAGATCGCATCGGTACTGCCATGATCGCGGCAGCGGAGAAAGATGGTCGCCTCACGCCGGAGACCACGATCATCGAGCCAACCAGCGGCAACACGGGCATCGCTCTTGCCTTTGCCGCTGCGGCCAAGGGCTACAAGCTGGTTCTCACGATGCCTGAGAGCATGAGTCTGGAGCGCCGCACGCTGCTTGCCCTGCTCGGTGCGCAGCTGGTTTTGACCCCGGCGGCGGAGGGAATGAAAGGCGCGATCAGCCGGGCCGAGCAGCTTGCGACCGAGTTGCCCAATGCCTGGATTCCGCAGCAGTTCAGCAATCCGGCCAACCCCGAAATCCACCGTCGCACGACGGCGGAGGAAATCTGGAAGGACACCGAGGGAAAGATCGACGTGTTCGTTTCCGCGGTGGGCACTGGCGGCACCATTACCGGCGTCTCCGAGGTCATCAAGCAGCGCAAGCCGGGTTTCCAAGCCATTGCCGTGGAGCCTAAGGATTCGCCCGTTATCACCCAAACCCGCAACGGGGAACCGGTGAAACCCGGTCCGCACAAAATCCAGGGCACAGGTGCAGGGTTTGTCCCGAAGAATCTCAACCTCGACATCCTTGACGAAGTCGTGACCGTGACCAATGAGGATGCGATCGCCACCGCACGCCGCCTCGCCTTGCAGGAAGGGCTCCTGGTCGGCATTTCCTCGGGAGCCAATGTGTGGGCGGCTCTGGAAGTCGCCAAGCGTCCGGAAAATGCTGGAAAGCTCATCGTGACGGTCGGCTGCAGCACGGGTGAACGCTACCTCTCCACTGCCCTCGCCGAGGAAGCGAGGAAGAGCGTCTCCGCCTGACGCTGCAACCGCCGGTCTTTTCCAATTAACAAGCTATGAGAGGGGCGCGAAATGCGCCCCTCGTTTTTCCAACGAATTCCATGAAATACCTTTTCCTTAGCGTGCTTTTTGCCGGTTATGCGGCAGCCGCCCAGCCGACGATTCTCAACGCGTCCTACGATGTGACGCGCGAATTTTATCAGGACTTCAACACGGTCTACGCCGCCAACTACAAAAAGGTCCACGGCGAGGAGCCGCAGATCGATCTTTCCAATGGAGGATCGAGCAAGCAGGCGCGCGCGGTGATCGACGGCCTCCTGGCCGATGTGGTGACGATGAACCAGGACAGCGACATCGAGGCCATCGTAAAGGCTGGTCTCATCGCTCCAGACTGGAAGACCCGCCTGCCGGACAACGCCGCCCCGTACACCTCGACCATCGTCTTCCTCGTTCGCAAGGGTAATCCCAAGGGGATCAAAAGCTGGGAGGACCTCGCCAAGCCGGGCGTCTCCGTCATCGTCCCGAACCCGAAGACCTCAGGGAACGGTCGATACAGTTACCTCGCCGCCTGGGCCTACGCGAAGGAGAATCCCTCGGTCGGTTCGCCCGCGGATTTCGTGAAGGCGCTTTTCAAGAATGTTCCGATCCTGGAGACCGGCGGACGCGCGGCCACCAATACCTTTGTGCAAAAGGAAATGGGCGATGCGCTGCTGACCTTTGAGAGCGAGGTGCTGCAGATCACCCGCGTGTTCAGCCCCGACAAGTTTGACGTCGTCTACCCGGCGACCAGCATCCTCGCGGAAGCGCCGGTGAGCGTGGTGGATTCCGTCGTCGACAAGCGCAAGACCCGCGACCTCGCGACGGACTATCTCAAGTACCTCTGGTCCGATGAGGGGCAGCAGCTCGCGGTGAAATACTACTTCCGCCCTCGTGCGCAGAAGCTCCTGGAGGAAAATGCCGCGATCTTTCCGCCCATCAAGCTGGTGAGTGTGGATCAGGCTTTCGGAAGCTGGGCCAATGCGCAAAAGGAGCACTTTGCCGACGGTGGGACGTTTGACCAGATCTACCTCGCCAAGTGATGAAGGCTGTGTCGGATTTTCGTCGCCCCGCCACTCGAGAACAGCGGCACATCCCGACCCTGCTGCGGCCGCTCGATGAGCTGGCCCGTCGCTCGGATTATCTTTTCGCCGCCCCGATCACTTTCGAGCGCCAGCTCGGGGTGCGTGAGTTTCTGCCCAAGTACCTCTTCGCCGGTCCCGGCGACAGCCGATCTTATCTCCGGGTCGGCCTCTTTGCCGGAGTCCATGGGGATGAGGAAAGCGGGGTCCATGCCGCCGTCGAGTTGCTAAAACGCCTCCATGCCGAGCCGGAGCTGGCCCGGGGTTACGAGCTGTTCGTCTATCCGGTCTGCAACGGGGAGGGGTTTCTGGAGAGTTCGCGGTGGCTGCGCAGCGGGAACGACATGAATCGCGAGTTCTGGAACGGTTCGCACGAGATCGAGGTGCAGCTCCTCGAGAAGCAGCTCCGGCATCTGACCTTTGACGGCATCATCTCGCTGCATAGCGATGACACCAGCGAGGGGTTATACGGTTTTGTCAAAGGGCACCAGCTCACCCGGCATGTGCTCGAGCCCGCGCTGGAGGCCGCCGGGCGCATCCTGCCGCGAAACTACGACCGGAGCATCGACAACTTCGACGCCAACAATGGCATCATCGAGCTGGGGTACGAGGGCATCCTCTCCGCTCCGCCGGAACAGAAGCCCAAGCCGTTCGAGATCGTCTTTGAGACGCCGCATCACGCGCCGCTGGACAAACAGGTCGCCGCGCATGTGACGGCGTCGTTGACCATCCTGGACCGCTTCCGCGTGCTGATCTCGGAAGCGCAGAATATCTGATCACTTCGACCCGTTCAGCCAGCGCGCGAAGATCGTCGTGAGCAGCGGTGTGATGACGTAGGTCATCATCCACACGATGACGACCGAGGTGATGAGCGTGCCGAGAAGCGTCGGAATATGCGCCAGCGCAGGGGCGAACCACTCCGAGATCGCCAGCGACATGGGGTAGACGGCGAGGATCAGGAGCGCGGCCATTTTCCATCGCGGCGGGCCGTCTCCCTTCGTGGCAAACAAGGCCTGCATGCCGACATATTTGGTCACGCTGCCCGACTCGGGAGGCGCGATCTCGTCCCGCCACGCCTGGAACTCCGCCGAGCGAAACCACGCATCATGATCCTCCTGCGTGGCGAAGTGCTGGACGATCGTGATTTCCAGAGTCCCGTGTTCCGCCCCGCTGCGAAAGGCCTTCATGGTTGCCCGGGGATGCAGCCGGGAGAAGGTTTCCGCCTGGCGTTGCAGCGCGGCGAGAAAGGATGAGGATGACGCGGAGCCGACGTTGCGGCGAATGAGCACGGTCACGCCGGAGGCGGACGAATCCTCCCGGCCGGGCATCTCGATGGGATAAAGTGTCTCCATGGCGGTTATTGGTGTTCGTAGAGCAGGCAGTCCGATTGGACCGAGGGCTTATCCGCGCGATAAAACGTGGAGAGGAGCTGCTGGCGGGGGCCGAGGTTCGGCGAGAGCGAGAGCAGGACATCGATCGATCCGCCTGCTGGAATGTCCCAATCTCGTACGCCTGTTCCGCACCAGTCTCTCCCGGCCCGCACCCAATGCCCGTCCTTCCACGTGTTCCAGGTCAATTTCACTGTTTTGTTCTCACGGTATTGGCGGCCGAAGAAGAATATCCCATAGGGATTCGGGTTCGTGATCCGGACGTCGACGAGACGCTCGGCGGCCTCGGCAAGGCCCTCGACCTTTCGCCCTGTCGACAAGATCTCGACGGTGACTGGGCGATCCAGTTCGGCCGTTTTCTTCCATTCTTCCTCGCTGAAGTTATCCCGTCGGGATTTCGGCGGATCGGAGGGGCGGTGGGAATATATTGAGTTGAAGGAGCGGGTCTTGCCGGTTTCCGCCGGGGTGGATTCCTGGCCCGTCAGGTTCGCTGGAGGTACCTGTGGGGTGGGGTCTGGGGGTTCTCCTGCTAGGAGGAATCCCGCCGAGCCTCCCAGCGCGAACAGGCAGAACGCCGCGGTGGCTGAAGCCCTGGCCATCCTAGGCGATCTTCTTCAGCACCGGATACATCACCTCGGCCATGCGGCGGTAGCCGAGGTCGGTGGGATGGCTGCCATCCGGGGCGGCCTCGTTGTCGTCGCCGAAGAGGTTCGTGCCGTCGATGTAGTAGATGTCTTTGATCCCGGCAGCCTGGAGCTTTTTGAAGGCGCGCAGGTATTCCCGGGCCCGCTCCTTTTCATCGCGGAGCAACGCGTGGCGTATCCAGCTGTTCGTGTAGGGGCGCTCACCCACGAGGACGATGGGCGTCCTGGGCCGGGCCTTGCGTAGGTATTGGACAAAGGGGATGACGCGCTCGCGGACATTGTCGGCGCTCATGTTGGGCACGCAGTCGAGCACGTAAACCTTGGCTTCCAGTTCTGCGACGAGTTCGGCCAGGGCGGGCTCCATACGGGCATTGCCGGAGAAGCCGAGATTGAGCGTCGGTCGGTTGAGCCAGCGGCCGAGCACGGCAGTGTGAATCGTCCCCGGGCGCGAGGCATAAGCGCCATGAACGATCGACGTTCCATAAAACACCACCGGCTTCTGCTTGCGAGTGATCGGAGTGAACGACGCGCCGTCGGGCACGCCGATCTCGACGGACTCGACCGGGTTGCGCAGAGGGAGATAAAGGAGGTACTTGCGGCGCTTGGGCGTCATCTCACGGGCGATCGCCTGCTCGTGTTTCGCGCCCTTCACCTCATGGCCCGCACCGACCCAGCGCCAGCCCTTCTTCGTCCACGTATACAAATCCAGCCCGCTGAATCCGGCAGCGGGGAAGTTCGGCTCGTTGAATTCCTCGGATTTCATCGCCCACCGTCCCCAGACTTCCGGCGCATCGCTTTCAAAAAGCGTCGCCATGCCTGTCGCGGAATGGCTGAGATTCCACACCGCCTCCGGCACGCTGTCGCGGGCCCGGGCGGGCAGGCGGTCATAGTAGCGTTCCGTGTCGGTCCATCCTTTGCCCTCAATGCCCCATTCGCGAATGTTATGCCAATTCATGGTCTCTGGTGGCGATCCTCGGCAGGACGGGGCGGGGAATCAAGAGGCAATGGAGTGGCCAGTTCACTAGCGCCGGGTCAGCCCGATCTGATCTGCGATTACGCCGAGCTGAATCATTCTTTCCCCATGAGCTGATGGGGAATCCCGAGTTCCAGATAGATGTCGCCGATGCGGGAGTACCCGAGCTTTTCGTAAAAGCCGATGGCGGTATCCCGGGCGTGAAGGGAAAGGGCTTTCACACCGGAGCGGCGGAGCTCCGCCTCGGCCTCCAGCATCAGGCGACGGCCCAGGCCGGAGGACTGCCTCTCGGGCGAAACTGCCATCTGCCGCAGGCGCACGGAGCCGTCGGGAAGCGGCGAGGCCAGGACGTAGGCGGCGAGTTGGCCCGCTTCGTCGAATAATCCAAAGTGCCGCGTGCCGTCCTCCCAATCCAGCGACTCCTCATCCATCGGTAGGCCGAGGGGCTGACGGAGCAGGGTGTCGCGCAGGACCCGCTCCTGCATGGATGCGTCGGTACTGCGGAATATCTCGCGAAAGACAGGCTCGGTCGCTGGCATTGGCTGCTAGGGGAGAGTCGCGGCGTTTCGCTTCACCGTCTCCTCGATCCGCTTGTATTGACTCTGGATCTGGGAAGCAGGTGCGTCCGTGCGATACAGGGTCCAGAGGACGATGAAATCATAGAGTCCAGCCTTGGCTTTTTCATTGTCCGGCTCCCGCGCGAGGATCTGCCGGTAGCGCTTCAGGGCGAGGTCGTAGCGTTCCCTGGAGACGGAGTCCGAGGCTGCCCTGAAGAGCGACTCCACGCTGTCCCGGGAGTCTTCCGTCTTTCCGAGAATCTCCTCCTCCAGCTTCTGCGGACTTTTGTAGTAATCGCGCGTGCTTTGGAAGGGGACGCTCTCAGGCGTCCGTCGGATGATGACGGAATCATAGTCGCCCGGCGGGTAGTCCTTGAGCGCCTGCTCAAGAGCCTTTTGATATCCGGCGTCCTGGGCGAAGGCCGCGATGGGGCAGAGAAGAAGAAGTGGGGCAAGGGCTGGGGTGCGCATGCGAGGGATCAGGAAATCCGGGCGGGTTTTCGTGCCTGTCGGAGGATTAGCAAACCGGCGGCGCCGATCATGGCGTAGATCACGAGATAGGCCGCGAGGAGGAGAACGGGGTTCCCATCATAGGGTCGGCCCATCACCATGAGCGTGCCTTGCGCGAAGTCCGCCCGGTCGGCGGGGGAGGCGAGCAGCAGATATTTCGCGAGATGGATGAGCGACATCACCAGCGACCCAAAGCCGAAGAGCGCGACGATTCCGCCGAGCGCCACACGGGCAAGGCTGGGGGTGAATCGGGACATCGTTTCGAGGTTGCGTTCCGAGGGCGAAGCCTAGGCCAACCTCACCCCGGAGGCAACTCCCGGACTGCCTGAGGGACCGCGCCGCGTCACTCTGCCGTCCGAGGACGGATGCCGATGCGATACTCGGCATCGCGCAGCAGCTCCACCTCGCCGCCGGAGTAAACCAGCTCGCGGACGATGGTCTGATTGGTCTCGGCCGTGGGGAAAGTGATCGAGATATTGTATAAATCACCGTCTGGCGCGCGGCCGAGATACTCGATGGTGGCAGAGTAGGTCGGCCTGCCTTCCAGGTTGGTGGAGGTGGAGAATTTCGTCTTAACATCCGCCGCCCACTGCGAGAAGTTTGGTCGCATCGTGGAGCCCTGATTGGGGCCGAGTACGTAATTGTTGATGTACAGCTCGATCTCCGGATGAAGCGGCGCCGCCACCTCGACGACCTGAGCCGGAACGACATTGGGCTGCGGAGCGGGCTTGCACGCGCCGAGGAGCGCATAGGTGAGGCCCGCGACGAAAAAGAGAAAGAGTTTGCGCATGGGAAATGGAAGCTGCGGGTGGAGAAAGCGAGCGGAAAGCCTCTTGCTGCGGCTCCTGCCCGTGGTCAGGGATACGGCGAAAGCCGAAACTCGGGATGCCTGCTGCGAGGGATTCAAGGCAGCGACCATAGGCCAACCAACCGCCAATCGCTACGATGAAATTCTCCGCCGGGGCCAGACCGGTTATTCCGGGGTGGCTGACGGGAGCTTGCTCCAGATCAGTTCGACGGCTTTCCGGATACTCGTCACCTTTTCCGCCTCGCTGTCTTCAATGGTGATGCCGAAAGCCTTTTCCAGTCCTACGACGACTTCGACGCTGGACATGGAATCCAGCATCCAAATCACCTGAAAGTCCCCCGCAAAGTCATCGTCCGCGCCCAGCGCTGAGATGTCGGCGGGAATGTTTTCCCGAAAGATCGCCCGTACCTTAGTGACCACATCGCGCGGAATGTCCGACCCCGCGAAAGCGTGGTCATAAAACTCCTCATCGGTCAAATGCGGGCTGCCCGAGGTGAGTTTCGCCAATTTACGTTTCGTCGACCGATCGGCGCTCCATACCAGGAGAAAGCTGAGCGGGAGAACGACCGCCAACCCTATGATGACTGGTAAGTGCATTTTGATTGTGACGGAAATTGGTCGGAGTGAAAAATGCGAAACCTAAAGATAGAGCGAAGACGGGTTAATTATTCATTCGTTTTTCCGTGTAAGGGTTGCCCTCGTCCATCGTATAGCTGATCTCAGTGTCGCTTTTCATCACGATCTCAACAATAATCGGTGGCCGGCTAATAAATGACGGATCTGAACTCTTTGTATAATAGTAGGAATAATATCGCCCTGCCAATGCCCAGTACCCCTCGGAGTGGACGATGGACGGGTCATGAAGGACGTCGGCGCGCTTAAAATCGGTGTCTTCTAGGGCGTGTTAACGTAAAAGAGCATCATAGATGAGAGCGATGAGAATGAAGGCGGAAAACATGGCGTCGAGTTTCTCGAAACGAGAGAAGATGCGGCGAAAGCCCTTGAGACGGCGGAAGAGCCGTTCGACCTGATTGCGCTTCTTGTAGAGTTCACGATCATACTCCCAAGGATTGAGTCGATTGAT
>JAFKMU010000019.1 GCA_017305195.1 Verrucomicrobiota bacterium
TCATCCTCGATTTAGATGACACTCTAATCGATCATCATTCTGCAGAACAAAACGCCGCGCGACTTTTTGGCGAGGAACATGCTGCTGGAATACCTGATTACGATGAATCAGGGTTCGTTCAACGATGGCATGACATCGCGGAATTGCATTTGGCGTCGTTTCTTCGGGGAGAGATCGACTTCCAGGAACAGCGACGAAGACGTATCAGGACTCTTTTTAAGAACCCGCAAATGTTTGACGATGACGCCGATGTTTTATTCGGTCGGTTTTTGAGGCAATATCAGGCATCTTGGATAGTGTTTCCCGATGTCATAGAGTTCCTCGAACGACACCAGTCTGAGGGTCTATCCGTGTTGTCGGACGGCTCGCAAAAACAGCAGGAAAAGAAGCTCACCAGAACTGGCATATCGCATTTCTTTAGTTTTGTCTTCACATCTGAGTCGACAGGTCTTTCGAAACCTAATCCGAGACTGTTTCGGCATGTATGCTGTATCGCTGGCGTTAATGCTGGTGAGACGAGCTACATCGGAGACAGTTTGGAAAAAGACGCTCTAGGGGCCAGTGATGCCGGATTACGTGGAGTGTGGCTGAATCGCAACGCAAAGCCCGCTCCGGAAGGAATTGAATCGATATCAAGCCTTCGAGACTACATCCCAATAAAATACAAAAACACAGTTTCACCTCATCGACTTCGCTCTCCGAGCCGGAGATTCGTTATTAACAAGCGCAGGTAAGATTGGAGGATCCTTGTATGATAACTTGGCATCAAACTCCCGATGCAGATTGCCATAAGGAATATCAAGGAGGAGCATGGTGGCTAAATCTGGAAATCGGCACTTGGCCAATAGAACCAGGGCAATCCATTGTTATCGTCGCAAAGGCACGGCCGAACGATGGCGTGCCGAGTTCGCCTATCGCTTTCGAGGCAGTTTGGCAGCATAATCGTGGAGTTAACAGTTATTGGTGGGCAACCCTAGGTCCCTTTCGGACGGGTGACATCGTCGAATACTTGATCAATGCGAGAGTTAACCAGATACACTTCCCCCCGCAATTCTTCAGCGCTCACATTGGTCCAAAACTCTTGCTCGCGTTTTTGTGGCATCAACATCAGCCAATGTATCGCAGTCTGACTCATCAAGCTGCTAGAGGCAGTATTACCCAGCCTTGGGTGAGGCTCCACGCAATCCGAGATTATTACTCGATGGCAGCGATACTTTCAAATCATCCGGGTGTCCATCTCACCATCAACTTGACGCCCGTGCTCTTGTCTCAACTTGACGCTTATGTAAATGGAGGTTGTTCAGATCAAGCTCTCGATCTCACTCTCACTCCAACAGATAATCTCGACGACGACGAAAGAGAGTTTATTGCAACAAGATTCTTTGACGCCGACTGGCACCACGAGATCTACCCTCATCAACGCTACAGAGAATTACTCAACCAACGCGGTCGGAAAATACCGTTTACAAACTCCGATATTACGGATTTGCGGATGTGGTTCAACCTCGCCTGGTTTGGACCTGAGTTTCAAATTGGGAGTGTCCTTTTGCCAGATGGATCAACGGCGTCCGTTCGCCGCTTTTTGGAGAAGGGCTCAGGTTTCGATGAGACCGACATCAAGGAAATGGTGGAAGAGCAGTTCAAGATTATGCGCAATGTCGTTGCGATCCATCGGAACCTCCAGGATACGGGACAAATCGAAGTTTCCACCACCCCTTTCTACCACCCGATTCTTCCGCTGATCGATTGCACTGCGAATGCTATCATCGATCGTGAAGGGACAGCCCTCCCGGTTCCTTTCGCCTTTCCAGAGGATGCCAGCGCTCAGGTCCAAAATGCCACAGCCTACTACCGCGAAATCTTTGGTAAAGCGCCGCGCGGCATGTGGCCGGCGGAAGGGGCCGTTGGTGAGCGAATAATTCCGCATTTCTACGAGAATAATATCAGATGGATTGCCACAGATAAGGGAGTTCTCAAGCGATCAGGACGTTGGGGGTATCAAGCGGACAGGCCACAAATTGTTTGTAAGGCTTGGCGGGCAGGCGGGAGCGATCCTTCGCACTGTATTTCGATCTTCTTCCGTGACACCGAATTGAGCGACGCGATCGGCTTCCGATATGCGTCGGTTGATCCTGAATTGGCCGCATCGGATTTCCTTCAACAACTCAGAACACGCTTTTTGCCGCAAGGAAATGAAGAGCGGCTTGTTTCGGTAATTCTCGACGGAGAAAATGCGTGGGGCTCCTATGAGAAAAGCGGACGCCGCTTCTTCGATGCCCTTTATCGAGCAATTGTTTCCGATCAGGAAATTGCAACAGTCACTTTCAGCGAGTACCTTGACGGTAATCTGGAACGCGGAGTTAGGCCACACCCGTTACTGGAGCAGGAAGGCGTTTGTGAACTCGCCAGCGCATCGTGGGTCGATGAATTCGGATCTCATCCCGGCAACGATCTTGGAACTTGGATCGGGGAGCCAGAAGAGAACGCCGCTTGGGATTTGCTGCGCCGCGCAAGGGAGTCGCTCCGAATTGCTGGCGTTACGCCAAACAGCCATCCTTCGGCATTCGAAGCGATTTACGCCGCCGAGGGAAGCGACTGGTTTTGGTGGTATGGCAACGATCAGACTTGTGACTCTGAGCCGCTTTTTGACGATCTTTTTCGTCATCATCTACGCTCCGCTTACCTGTTGGCTGGCCTCAATCCACCATCGGAACTTGATCGAAATATTGTGCCGCATGTTGCAACCTGGACCTTCTCTAATCAGAGAGAATCCATTTCTCGCCGCGACCGTTTGTGTATCAAAATCGGATGTCCGGGAACGCTGGTTTGGAGCGTCAATGGATGGGCAGATGCCCAGCATAGCGCCTTATCGCCGAGCGGCGGAGTAATGGCCAGCTTGAGCAGCTACACAGCCATTTTGGGTCCTTTCGATAAAGCGGGCGATTCGTTGGAATTCTCTTTTCAATGTCAATGCGCCCCTAAAAGCAAATGTCGACCCGACGATCCGTGCTGCGACCAGCGCCGCTACGTGGTCTGCATTCTGGCGTAACCCACGAGGGCATTCAGAGGTAAATCAGGAAAAATGCGGAGCTTTTCCGCCAAGATGCGTAGTGCCCGGTGCGCCTTAATGTCAGCTTTCATCTAACCGGCTATTCAACTGCTTGGCCGCAAGCATAAACACCAACTCTAAAAACACATAATGAAAACAAAATTTAACTTCTTTGGCAGCGCCCTCGCGGCGGCTGTAATGATCGCAGTAAGCGCCATGATGGCCCACGCGGGCCCATCCACAGGTGCTTATACCCCGCTTCAAACCGCTCAGCAGGCCCAAGCATTGCCCGATAAGGCCAATGTCATGATGGCGTGCTCAGGCTGTCAGACGATCAAACCCGTCGAAAAGAAGGGAATTCTTGCTTGGTTTGACACTAAAGTTAAGCATGACTGCCCGAGTTGCAAAGGCACTGTGACTTGGGTAGGCGCTCCGGGCAAGGGCTCCAGCGGAACTAAGTTTACCCATTCTTGCTCGATGTGCGGCGATGCTTCGGCTTACGTCTGCGCTAGTCACTAGCCAACTTCTCCCCCTAACAATGGCCGCCGCATGTCTTCAGGCACGCGGCGGCCACCCCTCAAATTTCGTACAACTAGCAAAAAGCTATGGGCTGACCGCAGCCTCCATCTACCAAAGATAAACAGTTCTCTCCATGAACTCAAAAACGAGCCTAGGAAGTGCATTTGACACGGTTCGCTCTGCGGCGCGAACAAGTGTCATTCTGGTTACAGTGGCAATTGTTGCAGGTTGCGCAACCACCAATGACAAGGCGACAAACCAAGAAGCCATTGTTTGCCCGGAATGTAAAATGGTAGCAGTCAAGACATCTCGCCAGCCGGGAGGATATTATCCCGGATTGCCCGGCGCCAGATGGCAAGCAGGCCCTGTCTCCCCTTCCACAACTTACGACCATAGGTGTCCAAACTGCCAAGGAGCGATAACCACGATGATGCGCGAGGGTAAACTTAAACACAAATGTTCGGTGTGCGAAAATGCGCCGTTTTCCTGCCCTGTTTTCCATCCCACCGCAAAATCTAATTAACTGAACCGCATGCCAATCATGGCTTCCGGCTCAATTCCATCCGGTTCGTCCCGCAGCCTGTCTCCTTCAACGAATGCGCCAACACCAACGTCATCCCAACGGCCAGCCTTGGCCAGCGACACGTCCACCGCACCAGCTTCCACCGCGAGTTCGGCCAGTACCAAGTCAGGCCGTGTTCCCATGGGCCGTTTGGCCGGCACGCCTTTGGGAAGGGCGAGTGACTCTTTTACAATGAACTTTGTCTCCGGGGGCAGGCCGAAAAGCGCGGCCAAACGCGCCGCCGCCTGAACCTCGCCAACCCGGAAAGGCTGCTCGGCTGAGCCGAGCGTTTCAGCGTCGATTGAGGCTTGTTCGGCATCAAGCGACGAGCCAAAACCTTCCGTGCTCCCATCCGCCAAAGTTTTTGCGAATTCGCGCGCCACGCTCGTTTGCTGGCGTGCCAGCGAAACGGCCTCCCTCGCTGTGGCTAGATCGTAGAACGCTTCTCGGGCGGAAACCGCAATCTGGCGCTCGCGTTCCCGCACCTCCAGCTTTGCACTTTCGATCTCAAGCGCGGACAGTTGTCGCTCCAACCGAAGCCTGCTGGTTATCGGAAATCGCTGTGTAACGCCCAGCGCCACACGCCCCTCGAAATCCTGACCGCCAGCAACCTCTGCATCGACCTCGGGATTTGTCAGGCGACCGGTCATTCGTGAGCGGCCTTCCGCCTCGGCAATGAGGTGCCGGGCCGCACGTAGGTCCGGGTTTTGCTCCCGCGCCATACGGGCGGCGGCATCGGCGGTTAAACTGATCTCGGCCGCCGCGGCGGCCAGAGGAAACAGGAACAAAAGCGCGAGAGGTGCTTTACGCTTCATGTGCCTCGAAGTTTAGATTTCCTGACGGATCGCCGTGAGCGACCCTATGATGAGCGAAGGCGGTATGCCGTCTTCGAACTGATTTCGTGATAGTTCGACAAAGTTTCATTGAATTGGCTGACATTGGGACCAACACCGGAACACAATCCGGCTTACGGGTTAGTGATGATTGCCCACGGAAATCCGAGGACAGGTGGGCGCAAACGAGCCCGCGCTAGGGATGTCTGGGCACGAGGGTGCCCTAACGGTCAGACCAATTGAGGGGGATAGTCGCTTTCCTTCACCATTCCTCCGTGGAAGGAAAGGTCAGCCGCTTCTGCGGAAGCTACCGAGGACAAGGGGACGACTAAATCGTAAGGAATTAAGACAGCTACACTGGATTGGCAGCACTCATGCGACGAATGGCTTTCTTCGTCCTCATGAGCGCCATTTCCCGAAGCGCAGCATTCCGATTCTTCGACCGCTTTGAACTGGTCGAAAGCATGACCGCCTTGAAACGAGGCCACCATCGCCATGCAGATGGCAAGGGCGAGCAACCACGATTTTTTGAGGACAAACATGCGGGCGGCGATCTACCCGAGATTCACGGCCTTGTCAAGTTAAGTGCACTTTTTCCTCACCTGCCACCCTGTGAAATTTTCCTCGCTACCCCCGTCTCCAAAATTTGGAAAGCCGAGAAACTTTCCTGCCTTCCCATTGCCAAAACAAGGGACGCCCATTGCGGCCAACGAGTGTCTTTTCGTTTTGCTGTTGACAAAATGCCCCAATTCCCCGATAGGCCGTGGCAGATGCAAATCTGTCTAAAATATGCCCGGATGTTCTGGGTCCTCGCCGTGCTTTTTATGGCGAGCGGGCAGATTGCTCATGCTTATCAGGATTCTTCCTGCGCAACTCAGCATGCATCGGAGCGGCAGAAATCCGACTCCAAACAGCAGCCGGACTGCCCCGCCGGGCATTCTTGCTGTAACAGCCATTCCCATATTCTGGGAGCCTTAGCGGAAGCGCCAGCATACGCTTTTGTTGCGTTGGCTTCAGGTTCCTTTCAGGACCACGGTGATACCGTTGTCGAAGGACCCATCGCAGAGATCGATTATCCGCCTCAATTGTCCTGAGGATCACGGTCGCATTGCGTCCGTGAATAATTGTTAAGGGAGCCTCGCTCCCTTTTTCCCGACCACCGAGGTCGGCCCATCACTCCGCGCGGTATCAACGCCATGCGCAACACTCAGGACACTCAATGCAAAAGCTATCAAGACTCTTCAAGGCAGGAATTGTTACGGCCATCACGATTCCAATCCTAAACGCCTGCGCCTCACCCGCCACATCCGGGCCGAGAAAGGTCCAATCAAAGATGCTGCCCGGAACCAATCAACATCGGATCGTCACCGTTCCCCGTTCCGGGATCAACGCAGGTCCGGAAAACATCATCAATCCGCCCCGGCAAACCTCCGGTTCGGTCACATCGTCTCCATCCAGTTTCACTCATTCGAATGAAAATCCCTAAATTCATTATTCGACTCTCGCAGCTTGCGCTTGCGGGAACAGTTGTCATCACCTTGGGCGCTTGCGCCTCTTTCGGAAGCCTGTTTCGACAAAGCGATTCGCCGCTGCCGATTGATGCGCAAAGTTCTTTGGGCGGCCAAATCGTCAGCACCCGCGCATTCGAAACCCAGGAACGCCTTTACGTCTCCGGCTCAATGAAGAAGGGATTCGGGAGTCACATCCCTCCTGCTGCCCATGTCGATGTTCGGCTCATAGACGCTTCCGGCCGTGTGATCGCCGAGAAGCAGGATGACATCGATCCGGGCCATCCCAGATTATCGAGCGGACGAAGCGGACGCTATTCCTACGTTGTCAGCTTTCCAATTTCTGAAGCCCGTCAGGCTTCCAAGATTGAGGTGCAATACGACCGGTCCCACAAGAAAGGGCATTCGTCTCGCTAGCCGGAGTCTGATCCATCTATGAATCAACTTTACAAGCTGATGCTGGCAGTCGCGTACCTCGCGACCGCTCCAATACTTTTCGCCCAGGAAGCGTCATCTGTCTCAATCGACAGTCTCGTTGAAGCCGCCCTGCAAAATAACGCGGAACTAAGGAGTTACGAAGCCGAAGTCGCTGTCGCCAAGGGGCAGCGTACTCAAGCCGGATTCTTCAAGAACCCGGAAGTGTCCTTCGAGATCGGCGGACGAGAGGTTCGTGATTCGGAGAATGTTCTCCAAGGAAACGGAACAACCATGAGCATTTCGGTGATGCAGACCTTCCAGTTTCCCGGAAAGGGGACACTTCAAAAGGCCATCGCCAACAAGAACATCGAAATTGCTGAGCTTGGACTCGAACAGTTTCGCCTCTCTTTGGCTGGCCAAGTCCGGGTTCTCGCCTACGAGTATCTTGCTGCGATAGCAGAAGCCAACGCGGCGGAATCGGTTTATAAGCAAAGCAGTGAACTGGCGTCGCAGCTCAACGGCCAGTCGAACTATGGAGCCCGCCTCCAAATTGAGATCCGTCTTGTTCAGGCGAGTCTGGTCGAATTGGGCGCGGCCATCAAAGACGCTTCTCTTCGCCGGGAGGAAACACGCACCCAGCTCAATGCGCTGTTGGGGCGTCCCCAGAATCTGCCTCTCCGCATTGCCGCGTCCCTCAGCCCGCCAACCAGGCGATTCGCCGAATCCAAGCTGATTTTTGCGGCCCAGAATAACAACCCTCTCCTGAAAATCCGACAAAGGGAATTGGAGCGATCTGCGCGCGAGCTGACGGCGGCGCGACTCGACATCGCACCGGATTTCGCCATCGGGCCTTTTTTCAGCCGAGACGTTGCTGGAGACACCGAACAGAATATTGGGGGAGCAATTTCCGCGACGGTTCCGCTCTGGGATTGGAACATCGGTAACATCCAGAGTGCGAAAGCACGCTCCACCGTCGCGGAAGCTCTTCGCGTGAAAGCTGAGCGAGACGTGGAGGCACAAATCCTGAGCCGACTGAAGGCTTACGATCTGACTCAGCGCCAACTTAGCCAAATCCCCTCTGGTTTGCTGAAGGATGTTCAGGAAGCTTCGACCCTGGCCGATACCCAGTTCCGCAACGGCTCCATTGGGACTCAACTCTACCTTGACGCCCAAGCCGCCTACCTCAACGCCCTTCGCGCATCCCAGAATGCCGTGCTCGACGCTTGGCGCACCCTTCTCGATCTCAATCTCCTTACGGGAGGCCAACTCGACACCCCTCAGCAGGTCAAACCATGAAAAACCTTATCTTTACATTCTTGGCCGCGTTGATGCTTACCGCTTTCGCCGCGTGCGGCCCCAAAACTCCCGACCATTCCAAGGGGGATGGTGATGGGCACGAGGAAAGCGAAGGGGAAGGCGAAGACGGGCACGGACACGGCGCAGAGGAATCCGGAGCCTCCTTCAAGGAAGGCAAAGGCATCAAACTCTCGGACGAAGCCCGGAAGGCTCTAGACATCTCCGTTGCGGAGGTTACCAGCAGACGCCTCAATCCATCGGTAAAAGTCACCGCTCAGATTTATCGCACGGCGAAGGAAGTCGGCGGCTCGTCCGAACGCTCTGGTTACGCTTATGCGTCAGCGTTCATGGATGGCCACGTCGCAAAGCTCCTGAAACCCGGTGAAGCGATTTCGATCACGGTTCCATCCACTCCCTCCACGACAGTCGGGGGAATTCTGAAGAAGGTTGATACCAGCCTTGTCGCTTCAACCGACAAAGCGGAAATCATCGCTGAAATACCTGATGCGGAAAACCGTTTGAAGATGGGCGAGTTTGTCACGGTCACCCTTCCTGAAACCGCAGGCTCTGAGGAAGTCGTTGCCGTCCCGTTCGCTGCGGTGCTCGACACTGCGGCCGGGAAATTTGCCTACGTCCAGAACGGGGATTTTCTCCTGCGCACACCCGTCAAAACCGGTCCAACCACCGATGATTTCGTTGAAATCACGGACGGCCTTTATGAAGGCGACACCATCGCCGTGACCGGAGCGGAATCCCTTTACCTCATTGAGCTGCGCGCCACGAAAGGCGGCGGCCACTCCCACTAATTACCTTATATGATTGATCGCATTCTTGAATTTGCTCTTCGCCAACGAGTCTTCGTGCTCATCGCCGCGTTGGGCCTCATCGCCGTCGGCGTTTGGTCCGCCGTCCATCTCCCGGTGGACGCCGTACCGGACATCACAAATGTCCAAGTCCAGATTAACACCTCTGTCACCTCGCTCGCTCCTGAAGAGATCGAGAAGTTGGTGACCTACCCCATCGAAATGGAAATGGGAGGTATTCAAAAGCTCCTTGAGGTTCGTTCCCTCTCCAAATTCGGCCTTTCTCAGGTCACTTTGATTTTCGAGGAAGGAACCAACATCTATCTTGCACGCCAGCTTGTCGCGGAGCGTCTGCAAAATGTTTTGGAGGACTTACCCGAAGGGGTCACCCCGAAATTGGCCCCGATCACGACCGGCCTTGGAGAAATCTACTACTATGTTGTCCGTTTCAAAAAGGACGCGACGGATGTTCCGTCCGATCCCATTGAACAACTGCGTGAGCTGAAGCTCGTTCAGGACTACATCGTAAAGCCTTCGCTTCGCACCGTGCCCGGAATAACCGAGGTCAACACCTCGGGCGGCTACGAGAAGCAGTTCGTCATTCAACCTGACCCGGCCAAGCTCCAAAGCATCGGCATCACCTTCGCGGAACTGGCCAATCTCATTTCGGAGAATGTCGCTAATGCGGGCGGTTCCGTGGTCGAAAAGGGCGGCGAAAGCATCACGGTGAGATCGGTCGGCCGGGTCGAATCCGCTCAAGACATTGAGAATATTCCAATTCGCTTCGGGGGAGGAGGGGCCACCGCATTGCGGGTCAAGGACGTGTCCAATGTCGTTATCGGTTCTGGTGTGCGCACCGGTACCGCGACTCATGACGGAAAGGAGGCTGTCCTCGGAGCCGCCCTCATGCTTCTCGGCGAGAACAGCCGGATTGTCTCCGAACGGGTTCATGAACGGATTCAGGAGATCCAAAACAAACTGCCCAAAAATGTTGAGGTCGAAACACTCTACAACCGCACGGACTTGGTTAACGCCACAATCTCAACCGTTGAACGCAACCTTGTGGAAGGGGCAATCCTCGTTGTCGTAGTTTTGCTTGTTCTCCTTGGCAACGTTCGGGCCGCCCTCATTGTGGCGACGGCCATCCCTCTATCCATGCTCTTCGCCATCACAGGAATGGTGCAGACCCGCGTTTCGGGAAATCTGATGAGCTTGGGCGCAGTCGATTTCGGCCTCATTGTCGATGGCGCGGTGGTGATTGCGGAAAACATCGTCCGTCTCCTGGCGGAAAAGCAGCATCACCTTGGCCGTCTTCTCACCAAGGAGGAGCGAATTCACACGATTCTCACGGCCTCCAAACAGGTGGGAACTCCCACGGTGTTCGGAGTGACGATCATCACGATTGTCTATATTCCCATTCTCACTCTCACCGGGGTGGAGGGGAAAATGTTCATTCCGATGGCGATGACAGTCATCTTCGCCTTGGTCGGGGCGCTTCTGCTGGCCCTCACGCTGATCCCGGTCCTTTGCTCCTACTTCATGACCAAAAAGGTGTCCGAGGAAGATAACTTCATCATCCGGTTCGCCAAGCGGGCCTATGAACCGGTGCTCGAATTCGCTCTTCGTCAGCGTTTGCTGATTCTTGCTGGTTCCATCGCGGTGTTCGCCCTGTCGATGGCAGTTTTCAGCCGCTTGGGCGCGGAATTCATTCCTCAGCTCGATGAGGGTTCTCTCGCCGTACAGATGATCCGCACAACCAGCATCGGACTGGAACCTTCCATCAAAATGCAGACGGCGGCGGAAAAGCTCCTGCTTGAGAAATTTCCCGAGGTCACCCACACCTTCGCGCGCATTGGAACCGCCGAAGTGGCTACAGATCCCATGGGAGTCAATGTCGGTGATTCCTACGTGATGCTCAAAAAGCCCGATGAGTGGCGAAAGGTGAACGGAAAGACCATCAACAAGGACGAACTGACGAATTTGATGGCCGCCGAACTCAACGCCAATTTTCCCGGTCAATCATACTTGTTTTCCCAACCCATTGAGTTGCGTTTCAACGAACTGCTCTCGGGCAGCCGCGCCGACATCGCTATCAAGGTATTCGGCGAAAATTACGATGAACTTGAGAAGATTGCGGGTGAAGTCCGCGAGATCGTGGAGAAAATCCCCGGCGCGGCCGATGTGGAATTCGACGCGGCGGGCAAGTCTCCGGTTTTCCAAGTTACGGCCAACCGCGAAGGCATGGCGAAATACAATGCGCAGGCCGGAGAGGTCAACCGGACGGTCGAGTCCGCCTTTGCCGGAAACGAAGTCGGCGTGATTGTTGATGGAAACCGCAGATACCCGGTCGTCGTTCGGATGCCGGAAAAGGACCGCCAGGCCTTCGACCGTGTTGCAGACTTGGGAGTTCGGACGGAAGACGGCGGCCTAATCCGTCTCGGACAAGTCGCCGATGTTGCTTCCATCGAAAGCGTGGGCACCATTAGCCGGGAGGCTTTCCAGCGTCGTATGACGCTGATGGTCAACCTCCGGGGCCGGGACGTGCAGAGCTTTGTCCAGGAGGCCCAGCAGAAAATCGCCGAACAGGTGAAACTTCCTGACGGATACTTCATCGAGTTCGGCGGGCAGTTCAAAAATCTCAAAGAGGCGCAAGCGCGACTTGCCATCGTCGTTCCGGTGGCACTGGCCATGATCTTTTTACTGATCTTCATGGCGTTCCGCAGCATGCGTCAGGCCGCCATTGTTTATACGGGAATTCCGCTGGCGGTAACCGGCGGTATTTTCGCCCTGTGGCTCCGAGACCTCCCTTTCAGCATTAGTGCCGGTGTCGGCTTTATTGCTCTGTCGGGTGTAGCCGTACTCAACGGTGTGATGATGATTAGCTTTTTCAATCAGCTTCGAGAGGAAGGGAAATCGGTGGCGGAAGCGGTTCGCCAAGGGGCTTTAACCCGGTTGCGCCCGATCCTGATGACCGCCCTCGTCGCCAGCTTGGGCTTCGTGCCAATGGCACTAGCCCACGGCGCGGGTGCTGAAGTGCAGAAACCACTCGCGACGGTTGTCATCGGCGGAATCATCACCGCAACCTTTTTGACCCTGCTGCTCCTGCCGACCCTCTACAACTGGGTTGAAGGACGAATCGAACGCAAACGCGCCCAATAATTCATCGAGCACAAAAATGAAAAACTTCCTACCGTATTTCTGCATGGGGCTTATGGCGGTCAGTGCCTTGGCTCAGACTTCCGACGAGTTGGTCGCGGAGGCCATGAAGAACAATCCCGAACTTCGGTTTTACACTGCCCAGATTGAGGCCCTCCCAAAAACGGCCCAGTTGGCATCACCGAGAATTCCCATCCCACTGGATTTTCCTTCCCGTGAAAAATTCCGGGCCGCAGTTCTTAATCTCGATAAGGAACTTGCTGAGCTTTATCTCGCGGAATTCCGTTTCGCCCTGGCTGGAACTGTTCGTCTGAAAGCGATGGAGTATCAGGCCGCAACCGAAACCGCGAGTAGTGCCAATGACCTCGCTGGCCGCACGGCAGCACTGGTCAAGATGTTGGAGGAACGACCTGCCGCCGGAGTCGCCGCTGTCATCGAGCGGCGAATTCTCGAAGGCGCTTCCCTTCCTTTTATTCGAACCGCAGCCGAGGAGAAGGTGGCGAAAGACCTGCTTCGCACCGAACTCAATGGACTTCTGGGCCGGAAGCCAAATGACGAATTATCCGTCAATGGGAGCTTAGTATCTCCTCCCCAATCGCCCAAACCCGGCACCGAAGCCCTTGTGCTCAAAATCCGCGAGGCAGAAATTGCTCGTGGTTTGGCAGGCTTGGACGCCGCTCTTGATATCGAGGGATTCCAAGTTGGCCCGTGGTTTACCAAGGAAGGACTCGGCGCCAACGATCCTCTTTCCGGCATGACGATTCCCGGTGCTACAGGCGGTTCCGGCCCTGCCGAAAGAAGGAAGCGTTTGATTGAGGATGCCCAAATGAAGCTCGACCGGGAATTGGCCATCCGCCGTACCGCGCTCGAAGCGTCGAGGGAAGTGGCCGCCGCAATGCCGGAAACTCTCATCGAGAATTTGAAATCCGCTTCCGACCTCGCGGAGCGTCAATATCGCGTGGGTGCCCTCGGTGTAAATATCCTGATCGAAGCCCACCGGGAATACCTCGATGCGTTGGAGGCGCGTAATCAAGCTGTCTCCCAAGCTTGGCGTAACAGCCTCGATCTCGATCTTCTCACCCTGCCGGCCAAACAACCGGCCGGGAAAATCACTGTAAATCCAAAGCCATGAAGACAACCGCTTTCCCCCATCGTTCAGTAAAGTCTGAATTTCCACAACGGGAGCGTCCCCTGACCACTATTCTGCTCTCCCGGTCATTGCTCATTGGGGCCGCCGCGCTGGCCCTGTACTCTGCCTTTGAGATTATCTTTGATCCTCCGAAGGATATTCTCAATTTTTTAACCCATCACTTCATCCATGTCCTCGGCATCGGAGTCGCTGTTTGGTCGGTTTGCTGCTGGGCGGTTCGCGAGAACGTCTTGTTTCCACTTTCGGTCATTTCTCGCCATCTCTATCGGCTTCGCTCGGGACGTTTTGAATCCCTGCCACTTCAAACCCGATCCAGCGAAATAGGAGTTATCGTTTCGGGGATCAACTCGCTGACGGAACGCCTTCGTAAGGCAAAAGTCGGCGAACTGGATCGAGCCCTGACAAGTGTTCAGGAATTGCGGGCCAGACTGGGAAAGCTCGCCGTGCGCGATGAGGAACAAAAGGTTCCGGTCATGAAATGTGTCACTCGGCTCGAATCCTCTCTCCTCGGCCTGATGAGCAGCGATTCCAAACGCCACAAATAGAAAGGTCATCTTTTCGATTCACCGCAAATCCACCCGCTCACCGTGAACCATTCGACAATCTATTCCTGTTTAGGGGAAGCATGGGCGAAACTGGGCCTTGAGGCCTGGCAGCTAGTTGTCGTTTCGTCATGGGGGCTGATACCGATTGTTTCAGCGGTCTGGATAGCCGTCGTGTTGAGAGCTGCCAAAGCTGGGGCGGATGAAGACAGCCCAACGGACGTCCTCTGGGTGTCCCGTCTCGGTCGGAGCGCATATGCTACCGGATCACAAAGAGTCCATGTTTCCGGGGTGAGTGCGACCTCTAAACTGCCGCGTTTCGCGCGACACCGCCAAGAGGCTGGAGCCTCCCGCCGTCGAACTCCCCGGACGAATAGAAACCACAGGAGAAAATATGAGCGATAAACATCATCATCAAGCTGCTGAAGATCATCAGAGCAAGGGCGTCGAATTAGATGGCCCAAAATACACCTTTGTTGTGTCGGGAATGGACTGCTCCGAGGAGGTTTCCGCTATCGAGACCGCTTTGAAACCCCTTTCCGGAGTGCGCGGGGTACGAGCGGATATTGTCGGCTCGAAAGTTTCCGTATTCCACGACGGCAAAGCTCAGGAAGCCGATCTCGTCAGGGCGATCAACACCACTGGCGTAAAGGTTCAGACCGGAGAGCCCTCGGAAAAAGGCACCCTGACGGCACGCACGGTCTTTGTCGCCGTGTCCGGCGTGCTGACAGGAATAGGGATGCTTCTCCAATGGCTGGGTTTGAAAGACAGTTGGGCACCCGATGCCGCCTTTCTCCTCGCGATTGTCGCCGGGGGATGGCTCGTGGTCTTTCCCAAAGCCCTACGCTCCATTCGCTCTCTGAGGCTCGACATGAATGTTCTGATGGTCATCGCAGTGACCGGAGCTGTCGCAATCGGCGAACACGCCGAAGGCGCGGCGATTGCTTTCCTCTTTTCCCTCTCCGAGCTTCTGGAATCCTGGAGCGTGGGGCGCGCCAGAAAGGCGATTCAGGCGCTCATGCAACTTGCTCCGGATGTCGCCTTGGTCCGCCGCGATGGGCAAACCGTCGAGGTCCCAGCCGCCGATGTTCAGCTAGAAGAAACAATCATCGTCAAGTCAGGGCAGCGTGTTCCCTTGGATGGCCTCGTCATCAAAGGAAAATCCGCCATTAACCAAGCTCCGATCACCGGGGAATCAATGCCCGTGGAAAAGGATCGAGGAGATATCGTCTATGCTGGAACTATCAACGGCGAAGGGTCCTTGGAGATCCAGACGACGAAGACCGCCGGGGATACGACTTTGGCTCGCATCATCCGCATGGTCGAAGAAGCGCAGGGACAGAAAGCCCCCGCTCAACGATTCGTTGATGTCTTTGCCAAATACTACACCCCGGCCGTGATGGTTCTCGCCCTTCTCATTGGCCTCATCCCTCCACTCGCTTTCGGAGCCCCATGGATGGATTGGATATACCGCGCATTGGTGCTTCTCGTCATCGCATGTCCATGTGCTCTCGTCATCTCGACGCCGGTCAGCATCGTTGCCGGTCTCACTGCCATGGCACGACGGGGCGTTCTCATCAAGGGCGGAGCCTATTTGGAGGCGCTTGGAAGTTTGCGCGCTCTTGCGGTCGACAAGACCGGCACAATCACAGAAGGGAAACCTCGTGTCATCGAGGTTTTCTCCTTGGGTAAAACGACGGACGAGGAGCTTGTGAGAATTGCGGCCGCCATCGACTCGCATTCGACTCATCCATTGGCCGAAGCGGTGGTTCGATATGCAGAGGAATCGAATATCGAATTTCCATCCGCCGAAGATTATGCTGCCAAAACGGGCAGAGGTGCTGAGGCTTCCATTGACGGACATCAATATTTCCTCGGAAATCACCGCTTCGCCCATGAACTGGGCGTTTGCACTCCCGAATTGGAAGAAAGGCTGGCGAAGATTGAGTATCAGGCCCGCTCAGTAGTGGTTGTGGGGCATAAACCGCATGCGGATTGTGCTGGTGAGGTATTGGGCGTCCTCGCAGTGGGAGACGCGATCCGTCCAGACGCAAAAGAGGCCATCAAGCGAATCCACGCGGCCGGGATTTCAAAGGTTATCATGCTCAGCGGCGATAACACCAGAACGGCCCAGGCCATCGCCCTTCAGGCGGGAATCGATGAGGCCCGTGGCGATTTGCTCCCTGACGATAAAATCGAGGTCGTCAAAAAGCTGAAATCGGAAATTGGTCATGTCGCCATGATCGGCGACGGAGTTAACGATGCCCCGGCACTCGCGATTGCCGATGTTGGCATTGCAATGGGTGCCGCTGGAACTGATACCGCTATCGAGACCGCCGATGTCGCTCTAATGCGTGACGATCTCCTGATGGTCGCGGAAGCCATTCTGCTAGGGCGAAGAACATTGGGAGTGATTCGATTCAACATCGCATTCTCGCTGGTCGTGAAAGGGATTTTCCTCTTCCTCGCCTTGCTCGGACACACCAGCCTTTGGCTCGCCGTTCTTGCAGACACGGGAGCGACCCTGCTCGTTGTCGCAAACGCGCTTCGCCTGTTGCGACCCGCCCGGAAGTGAAATCATGCATCGTCCGCAGCGCCATCGACGAAAAGCTTGGCGAACAGCCAAGCCTACGACCCCCGGCTTCCGGCCGCCCTGGTCGGTTGGTCTTCGCGATGCCGATAAGCCGAACGCCTCTCTCTCTCGCCGGGAAAAATATTGGCTGGGAGCCTTGGCGATCACGGCCCTCGTCGCATTTTTCGTCCTCGCTCATTTCACGGCGATTTGGAGTTCCAAGCGGCATCTCGATGACTTTCTCGGACGTCTGCAAATCAATTACAACCTGGATGAAGCTCAAATCGCCGCCATTCGAAGGATCGAACAGGAATATCACGGTCAGGGCGGAATCTTCAGTCCTTCCCGCAGTTATCAGGAGAAGCGCGATCACGATATCGCCATCAGTCAGCAGATGAGCCCGGCGGATGGGGCACGATTTCTCGTCGAACTACAGACAAAAAAGACCTCGTTAACCAAGAAGCGTCACTAATTTTTCCTCAACCCAAACCCACAAAAAACATGAAACAGCTAATCCATTCCACCCTTGCACTACTAATTCTCGCCTCCGGCGTTTATGCGGCAGAAGGACACGATCACGACAAAGTTATTCCCGGCCCGAAAGGCGGCCGCATCGTCGAGGTCGAAGGCGGACACGCGGAATTTTTTGTCCAACCTGACAAAAAGGTCAGCATTACCTTCTATGACAAGGACATGAAGGTAGTTCCCGCTGGAGAACAGGTCGTAGCCGCCATCGCCGAGGCCCCAACCGGCAAGGTGAAACTGGAATTCGAGGAGTCCGGCGATTCTTTGGTTTCGACCTCAGCTCTTCCAGAAGGTGATGGATACCGGATCGTCCTACAGGTCAAGGCGAACGCCCAAGCCAAACCTCAGAATCTTCGCATCGAGTATCACACCGAAGTCTGCGGCAAATGCAACCGGGCGGAATACGCCTGCATTTGTGAGGGGGAAAAAGACGGACACGGGCATTGACCACTCGGATGTTACCGGAGCTTGAGCGATTCATCGGAAAGCGCCCGGTGCGCCGCGCTGTCGTTGAGGCGGCGCTGGCCGCCACCGGGGTCTTTTCCGCTGAAGAACTTCATGCGTTGACCCGCCGCCGTCAGCCAACGATTGGACGGGCGACCATTTATCGCACGCTCAGGCTCCTGTGTGACCAAAAGATCTTTCGGGAGATTCTTCTAAACAACGGAGCCCGTGTTTTTCAACGAGCCGATGAGTCCAAAACGGTCCTTTGGATATGTGAGGACTGTTCCACCATTCACCCGTTTCCCACGGATGAAATCAGCGTCACCCTGCGTAAGCTGGGCGAAAAGATCGGCATTAGAGCCGCCGAGGTGGCCGGTGAAATTCGGTTCCGCTGCGAGCGCATGCGTCTTCATGGTGCATGCCGTTTCGCGGGCGAATCGGAAATGCCCGCATAACCCGCCCCATGAAAAGTTGGAACCATAGGCTGTCCTTATTTTGGAAGTTCCAACTCACAGGCTGGTTCGTTTTCTTCATTGCCGCTTTTCCGCTGAAATACGCTATGGCAGGCAGCGTTCGTGGCGCTCTGCTATTGTCCGCCGCCCGCGACGGTGGCGGCTTTTTGATTACACTCGGTCTGCGAGCCATCTACCGAAAATTTTGGTCGGACAACGCCCTTCGCATG
>JAFKMU010000020.1 GCA_017305195.1 Verrucomicrobiota bacterium
ATGGACCATCGAGAGAACCATCGGATGGCTTCAGAACTACCGCCGCCTTTGCATCCGCTGGGAAAAATCCACCGCCATGTTCCAAGGCTTTGTTCATCTCACCTGCTCCATCCTCCTCATAAAAACGGTTTTGGGATAGCCTCTAGCCAGAGATCAATTTGGTGAGATGAGGTTGCCATGGTCAGTTTGCACCTCGAGCGCTGTTTGTTGTATCTCTCGCGCTTTGGCGACCGGCAACACACTCTCGATGCTCGATTTCATCATACAAGCGGAAAAGCGCCGAGAAAATACATTCGCTTCTATTTCCGCACAAAAAGCCCTCTACAAAAAAGGCCGCGCTCCCTTTCGCAGGGACGCGGCTTTTCTTTGAGTTGCTTTGCGACGTTGGCTGCGCCTGTCTCGCAGGGTCCGCTCAGCAAAAAGCGCCTTCCGGTCTTGCCCTTCGTTCCCTTCGCTTCCTCTTTGTTCAGTCTTCCGTGTACCGCGTCATCATCGAGCCGCCCGCTGCGAAATCTCCCGAGCCTCGCCTCCGCGCACCGTCTGAAAACGGAACCACCGAAAACCCGCATCCTCTCCACCCTCGGCTCTCTGCGTAATGCATTCTTTGTTGACCAAATCGCGGCAAAAGTTATGCGTGAATGCCAGCCACCTACCACGGCGATGGCGGGAGCGATCTCGTAGCCGACAACATCAGACCATCCGTCATCAGTCCGGCCAATGACTGAGAATGAAGATGAAAACGACGTTTACGGTAGTACCACGCGGAGCAGTGCTCCTCGCGGCCGCATTGTTAATGCCATCCCTCGCACACGCCCACGTGGGGGTCGGGCAGACTTATGGTTTCGACCACGGCTTCACCCATCCCTTGAGCGGGCTGGATCAGATCTGCGCCATGATCGCCGTGGGTCTCTGGGCCGCGCAGATGGGAGGCCGCGCCATCTGGGCCGTGCCGCTCACCTTTGTCTCCGTCATGGCCCTCGGCGGGCTGCTGGGCATGATGCATGTGCCGGTGCCATTCATCGAAACCGGCATCGTCATCTCCGTGCTCACGCTCGGCGTGTTGATCGCCGCCGCCGTGCGGCTCCCGCTCGCCGCCAGCATTCTCATCGTCGGCCTGTTTGCGATCTGCCACGGCCATGCCCACGGTGAGGAGATGCCCGAGACGGCCTCCGGCGTCGCCTTTGCCGCCGGGTTCATCCTCGCCACCGCGCTCCTGCATGGCGTCGGCATCGGGCTCGGCATCGCCATCGAGAAGGTTTCCAAGCCCCTCGTGGTCCGCCTCGCCGGAGCCGCCATCGTTCTCTGCGGCATCTACATCTGGATTAGCTAATCGAGCTTTCCCAAGCCTGAGACGACTCCGGGAAACCGGCGCGGCGGCGCGACTCGCTCGCGCGCACGGCGCCGGTCCCTCGCGACCGCAACCGTTCAGCCCTCCGATCCCGCCATGCCCTGGTTCCATCACGAAGCCACGTCCATCTCCCGGGCGGAAGTCGAGTCCCTCTGCCAGCTCCTGCTGGATGAAGCCCGCGACCGCCTGAAATGCGACTTCCGCCGCGTCCTCCTCCTCCCTCCCGACCTCACTCGCGCCCACAGCGGCGCAGGGTGGATCACCGAGACGCTTTACAACCTCCTCCCCCGGTCCTGCGACACCCACGTCATCCCGACCCTCGGCCAGCACGTCCCGCACACCGAGGCCGAGAACCGCTGGATGTTTGGCAGCATCCCCAACGATCGCATCCACGCGCACGACTGGCGCAACGGCGTCACCCGCGTCGGGGTCATTCCCGCCGCCAAGGTCGCCGAGACCACCGGGGGCAAGGCCGACTGGGACATCCCGATCGACCTGAACTCGATGCTGGTCGGCGAAAAATGGGACCTCATCATCAACGTCGGCCACGTCGTCCCGCACGAGGTGCTCGGCTTTGCCAACCATAACAAGAACTACTTCATCGGCCTCGGCGGCAAGGAAACCATCTGCGCCTCCCACATCGCCGCCGCCGTCTACGGCATCGAGAACAATCTCGGCAATCTCATCACCCCCCTCCGGGCCTGCTACAACTGGGCTCAACAAAGCTACCTCTCGCATCTCCCCGACGTCTTCCTGCAACTCGTCATGCAGCGCGACGAGGCCAGCCAGCTCGTACACTCCGGCGTCTACGTCGGCGACGATCTCGACACCTACCTCATGGCTGCCCGCCGCAGCCGCGCCCAGAATATCACCACCTTTGACCGGCCCGTGAAAAAGATCGTCGCCGTCATGCAGGCCGACGAGTTTCGCGCCACCTGGGTCGCCAACAAGGCGGTCTACCGCACACGCATGGCCATGGCCGACGGCGGCGAGCTCCTCATCATCGCTCCTGGCGTCGAGCGCTTCGGCGAACAGCCCGAGGTCGATGCCCTCATCCGCAAATACGGCTACTCCGGCACCGCCCGCGTGCTCGACCTCTTCCGCACCCGCGCCGACCTGCGCGACATCGCCCACGGCACAGCCCACCTCCTCCACGGTTCCTCCGAGGGGCGCTTCACCATCCGCTATGCGACCAAGAGCCTGACCCGCGAGGAAATCGAGAGCGTAAACTACGCCTACGCCCCGCTGGAGGAAGCGATCGAGCGGTACTCGCCCGACACGATGAAAGAGGGCTGGAACGTCCTGGCCGATGGCGAGGAGGTTTTCTACATCAGCACCCCGTCCGCCGGCCTCTGGTCCTCCCGCGAAAAACTCGCCCAGCGAGCGGCATCCTGAGGCGCTGCCAGAAAGATTCGCCGCCACGCGACCCCGAGTTCTCAACGGGCCGCTTGACGAAAAAGCCGCGCCCCCATTCGCGGAGACGCGGCTTTTCTTTGAGTTGCTTTGTGGCGTTGGCTCCGCCTGTCTCGCAGGAGTCGGTTCTGTAAAAACGCCTTCCGGCCTTGCCCCTCGTTCCCTTCGCTTCCTCTTTGTTCAATCTTCCGTGTGCTGCGTCATCCGCGACCCGCCCGCAGCGAACCCGCCGCGCTGCGCCTCCACACGCAGTCTGAAAACTGAACCACTGAAAACTGAAAACTCCTCCGCCCTACTTCTTCTGGTACGAATTCAAAAGCTCATCCTGCAGCACGGTGGCGGTGCCGGAGGTGGTCAATACGAGGTCTTCCTTCGGCGTCACGACGCGGTACTGCCAGCCTTTGGGGAGCTTGAGTTTCTTGCCGAGGTTCGGCAGGTCGGCGGCGGTGAGGGTCGGGTCGACCTGGAGCGAATAGCTTTGCATCACATAGACATCGCCCTTGGGGGAGACGAGTTCATAAACCGGCAGCCCGGCCTTGTAGACGTAGCGGGTGGTGCGGTTCACGGTGTTGCCGGTGTACGGCTTGCTGCGGCCGCGCAGGATGTCGGGCAGCGTGATGTCGACCGTGGCGAGACGGCGGGCCTCGAGGCCGTCAAAGGTCGACACGCCGCCGGGATTCTTCAGCGCGTTGGAGTCCATCATGAAGTAGCGCGGCCCGTTGAGCAGGACCGTGCGCGCGCCGAGCTCCTTCTTCAGCGCCTTGGCATCGAGCTTCTTCCACGCCGCCTCGGGGCAATCATTGAGGCCGATCGTGTTGTACACCGTGGCGGTGTAGCTCCACGGTCCGCCCTTCACGACGAGGATCTCGCCGTAGCGTTGATTGCGCAGGTTCGTGCGCTCCTTCATCACCGGCTCCGCCGCCTGCGCCGCACCCATCGCGAGAGCCAATACACCCGCCAGGCAAAGCGCCCGGCCCGACACGAACCTACCGAGGGAGATCATTCTCCCTCCCCACTACACCGCCGCCCCGCCGCCGGGAAGGCTTTTTCGCGGGAGGAAACCCGCCGGCCTCCGCCCGCGACGCTCCGAGCGGCGCTCCGCATCCGGAGCCGTCCCGCCCGCTCCTTAGTTTTCGATGAGGGCTCGGGAATTGACGTTGTAGTTATACAGCAGTGCCTGTCCGTCGTGCATGACGAAGGTAAAGCTCTCGACCGCCACGCCTTTCTCAAACTCCGTCTTCTGGCTGAGCGAGACATAGGTCTTGCCATTCAGGCTGTTGATCCGCCAGCCGTCTTCCGTCGAGCCCGTCACCGGCCCCAGCTTGCGATGCACGGCGTCGAGGAATTTCTTGAAATCCGGCAGCGTGACCGATTTGCCAAAGTCCGGGTCCGCCGAGGTAAAGATTTCCGCGTATTTTTCGGCGTTGTAGAGCTTGTGAAAGTCCTCCACGCCCATCGCGCCCTGTTCATGCCCCTTGAGCATGTCTTTGCATCCGCCGCACAGGACCGCCACCATCACCGCCGCCACCAGGGGAATCGCTCTCATGTCTCGTAGAAAATTTGCGCCGGGAAGCTAAGCGCTCCCACCCGCCAGAGGCGAGACATTATTCGTCAAAATCCCTTAACAAAGCCCTCGTCAAGGTTCCCGCCCCCTTTGCTTCACAGGGCTCCGCTCTCTAAAGCTCCCCGCGGTCACGGCATCGCCACCAAAAAGAAGAAGGCCGCCGGGACCTCTATGTGTCCTCTGCGGCCTTCTGTTTGATCCGGTGTTAGCTAACGAACCCGCCTTTAGGGCGCCAGCTCGATCTCGCTCGGGCGCCACGTCTTCGTAAAGAAGGGCTCGAGCGGGCTGTAGAGGCGCAGGATGACGAACCACCCCTTGCCGGGCGTCGTCTGGATCCAGTTGCCGCGCTTCACGCCCTCGGGCTGCTTCGGGCTGAAGTACACCGTCGTCACGCCCTTCGCATCCGCCTCGGCGGCGGGCGACGGGAAGCTCTGGCTGCCCGCGCGCGGATAACCCTGCGGCGTGTCCAGCATCGAGCGGGTCTGGTTGTCATAGACCGTGAGCGACCAGAATTTCGCCTCCGGGATGCCCTTGGGCAGCGTCACGCGGTAGGTCTTCGCGCCGTCAAAGTACTGCTTGTTCGCATCCTGAAACGCGAGGAGGTACTGCGACCCGATATCCGGCAGGCGCATGGCCATGGCGGGCGTGATGCCCGTGATGCCGTAAAAGAAGGCCGAGCGCGCGTCGAGCGTGCGGTAGCCGGTCGGCGGGTAGGGCTTCACCCCCTCGGGCGTGACCGCCGGGATCGGCGTCTCAAACTGATAGCCGCTGAGGAAGAGGAAGTTCGACCAGGCCGAGCCGGGATAGTAGTACCAGGCGGGATCACGCGGCGCCATGAAGAGGCTGCGCGAGGAGGCATTGCCCACGGCGAGCGCGTCGGTGAGGATCTTGCGCATGCGGGCGTCGGGCGCGAAGGGCTTGCCCTTCACGATGCCGATCGCGGCGATGGGGCCCATCAGCTCGGGGTCGAGCGCCGTGGCCGGCTCCGCCTGCACCACGTCATTCAGCATTTCGAAATAGCTGAAATCATTGGGCGGGACGGTGTTCATCACCTTGCCGCTGCCTTCATGAAACACCGTCGCGGGCGGCGGGGTGATCGGGCTGAGCTTCACCTTGCCGGTCAGGAACTCGGCCACGCTCGTGCCCTCGCCCCCGACCGTGTACGGGTAGACCTTCGTGGACTTCTTGATCAGCTCCGCCGTCGGGGCCGGGTCGTTGTTCTCCATGAACATACGGCCCAGGATCATCACGCGATTCGTCCGCGAGCGGGCGATGTAAAATCCGCCCTCGGGCAGCGGACCGTCATAGTCGGGCGGCAGGATGAGGTACTTCCCACCCGCGCCGCGATCCGGCCCCGGACCGCCAAAGTCGATGACCCAGCGCCACCACATGTCATCCAGCGTGCCGAGGGCATTCGGCGGCGTCTCCAGGACCATCGGCCCATTGGTCAGATTGATAAAGCCGATGAAGTACACCGTGTCGGCATTGGCCGTGAGGAAGAGCGACTTCGCATCCATCAACCGCGAAAAGACGATGATCTCGTTGTCCTTCACCCCGATGTCGGCCGTGCCCTTGCGGATCGCCTCGGCGTTCACGCCCTGCATCGTATTCACAAACGCCTCATAGGCATGGGTGAAGTCGATGTTGTCGTAAACCTTGGCCAGCGTTTCCGCGCTAGGTGCGCCGTCCTTGAACTCGAGCGCGCCGATGCGGCTCTCGACATGGTCGGGCGTGGTGATGGAGGGGGGAATCGCCGCAGGTGTCTGCGCCTCGACGAGACGAGGCATCGCCAGCACGGCACCGGCCAGGAGGGCCTCAACAGCCCAGGTGGATCGCTTCATGGGTAAAATACTTAACGTAGTTTAGTTTTGCACGGACTAGACGTGGCGCACACTGGAGCCCGTTCGCAACCAGTTGTCAACCTTGTTAGGAAGCCGCAGATCTATTTTTTTTCACGGCCTTTTTCACGGCAAAACCCACGGCCCAGGAGGATTAGCTAATACTCGCCCCGGCTCTGCGGCTAATGCACCGCCTCCGACAACCCGCCCCGCACCATGCCGCGCATCCCGATATGGCTGGGCGGCGAGGGCGGGGTGAAGATCACGACCGTCAGGTGGCTGTGCTTCTTCCCCTCCGGCGTCGGGCGGAGCTTGAACATAACGCCCGTGTCCGCGTAGTCGCCGAAGCACTCCCCCGTCGCCTTGTAACACATCACCCCCGTCAGCGCCTCGGTGATGTCGTCCTGGAGAAACGCCACCAGCACCTCGCCCTTTTTCAGGGTGATATTGTCCCCAGCCACGTGAAAGCTCCCCAGCAGTCCAGGCACCTTCGCCGGATCATCCGTCCACACGTTGTAGCGGCGGTCGGCCTTGTCGCGCAGATACATCATCTGGTCATGCACCACCCGGTACGGCAGCGCCACCAGCTCAGGCGCGGGAATCTCCGCCCGGCCCGCTGCCAGCCCGAGGCCGAGCCACACACCCAAGGCGAAAATCATCCTCCTCATAACGTAACAACGCACCATCAGCGCATTTCTTAGCGGAAATCTCCCGAGCCGCAAAGCCTCGCCAGCGCCGCATAAGCCGACGTTGCAAAACCCCGGCGAATCCTGCTAAGCCAAGCCCCATGCCGATCAAGGCCGTCCCATGGTTCGCCGCCCTGTTTATCCTCGGCTTACTCGCCTATCTCGCCTGGGTGCTTTCCGTCGGCTCTGTCGGATAACTCAGCCCCTCCGCGCAAAGTCTGAAAACTGAACCACTGAAAACTCGCCGTCTCCCTTTGTGTCCATTGCGACGCTGGCTCCGCCTTTCTCGCGGACCCGGCTCTGTTCGATCCTGCCTTTGCGGCCTTCTGTAAAACCTGTCACACTGCGCACCATGAATCGCATCGACCGTCTCACCGGCATGATCCTGCTCCTGCAGGGTCGGCGCGTCATCACGGCGCAGGAGGTGGCCGATCACTTTGAGATCAGCCTGCGCACGGTCTATCGCGACATCGCCGCGCTGGGCGAGGCCGGGGTGCCCATCGTGGCCGAGGCGGGCGTGGGCTACAGCATCGCGCGCGGCTACCATATGCCGCCCGTGGCGTTCACCCCGGGCGAGGCGGGGGCGCTCTTCCTCGGGGCCGAGCTGGTGAGCCATCTCGCCGATACCTCGCTCTACGAGCAGATGCGCTCGGCCCTGGCGAAGATCCGCTCCGTCCTCCCCGCCGGGCACCAGGGCGACCTCGACCGGCTGGAGAAATCCACCGCGCTCTTCATCACCGCGCAACGCGGCCCGCGCCCGCACCATCCCGCGCTCGCGCGGTTGCAACACGCCATCGCCCGCTGCCAGGTCGTCGCGCTGGATTACCGCACCGGCGGCGGCGACGAGGCCACGCGCCGCGAGGTCGAGCCGCTCGGCATCGTGTACTATTCCTCCCACTGGCACCTCATCGCGTATTGCCGACTCCGCGAGGATTACCGCGACTTTCGCACCGATCGCATCGTCTCGCTCACCATGCGCGACGAAACCTTTGCCCCGCACGAAACCTTTTCCCTCGCCGGGCACATCGCCTCGTGGACCGAGGAGGAGTGCGGCATCGAGGTCGCGCTGCGCCTCACCCCGCGCGCGGCGGATCGCGTGCGCCGCCACTGGACGCAGGGCCGGTTCACCGAGACCGAAACTCCCGAGGGCGTCGTCCTGCGCTTCCAGATCGGCAACCTCGACTGGATCACCCCCTGGGTCCTCTCGCACGGCAACGAGGTGGAAATCCTCGCCCCGCCCGAGCTGCGCGACCGCGTCGTCGCCCAGGCCGAGCGGTTGGCGGATTTTCACCGCCGCACCCCGGCCTGAAAAATCCCTGCTGACATAGGGTTGTCAGTACCCCCTGCCATGATGCCCCCCGTACCGCAGCACAACCGCGCGGACGACATCCACAACACAAACACATCATGAGCAAACAAAACGCCCTCAACTGGTTCGACCTCTACGTCACCGACCTCATCCGCGCCCGCGCCTTTTACGCCTCCATCCTGGAAACCGAGCTCGACACCCCCGACGGCCCGGATACCGGGATGGAAATGGCCATCTTCCCCTTTGACTACAAAAACGGCATCGGCGGAGCCCTCGTGAAAAAGGAGGGCTTCGGCCCCGGCGCGGGCGGCACGCTCATTTACCTCAACGTCGAGGGCGACCTCGATGGCGTTCTCTCCCGCATCCCCGCCGCTGGCGGCGCCGTGCTGCAGCCCCGCCTCTCCATCGGCGAACACGGCTTCATCGCCATCTTCCGCGACACCGAGGGCAACACCGTCGGCCTCCACAGCCTGAGCTAAGGAAACGCATTCCGTGCAGCCGGGCCTCGCCATCGGCTGCACTCCCGCCTCTTCGGGAGGGAGAAGTCAATAAAACCGGCCCGTCCCGCTAGCGGCGACGCCGCACGAGGAACAGGCCGAGAGCCGCGCCAGCGACCGCCAGCGCCGTGGTCGACGGCTCGGGAATGACCGATACCACGATATTGTCCACGTAGGACACTCCCGTGCCGCTCTGCCCGGAGAGGGACTGGATGTAGCGGCCCGATGTATTGGCTACGCTCGTCGCCGTGATGCCCGAGATCGTGACGGTCGCCGTCTGGCTGGGATCGCTGATGTTGTAGACATTGAGCTGCGCCGAGGTGGCCTGGTCCACATAGGTGAGGGTAAAGTGATAGTAATCTCCGCCCGTCGAGTTGTTCGTGGCCGTCGACGAACTGTAGGCGCCAAAGTTAAAGCCGGAGAGAAATGACGAGCCGGTGTAGCCGATGGCGTTCGACGATGACGGGGTGGCTCCCGACGTGCCTCCGGCCGCATAGAGGATGTTCGTATCCGTCCCGCCGATCACGGCATGCCCGAAGCCGATATTCACAGTCGTCGCGGTCGTGCCGCCCAGGCTGACGTTGAATCTCAGCGTGGACGCGCTCGAGGAGATAGAAGAGTCAATACGCCAGTCGAAGGCGACCTCAAAGACCTTGTTCGACCCCGTCGCCGTGTTAAAGGCGCTCCAGTTGTTGCCGTACACCGTGGCGGAGCCGCTGTTGGCCGTGCTGGCGTCCGCGATCGTCAGGCTCGGCGCCGGGTTGCCCTGGTCCGTCGACACTCCGACGGTGACGCCGGCACCGGAACCCACTGTGAACGCGCTCGAGAGACTCGTGTCTCCGGTAAAATCTTCACTGAATACGACGGCTGCCTGCGTTTCTGTCAGCAGGGCGAAACCGGCAAGGATGACGGCGAGCGGGAGGGGGAGTGTTTTCATGGGAGTAAACGCGGATGGGTTTTTGGAACGGTCGAGATCCTGCACGATCTAATTATTCCAGTCAACCAGAATTTTTAATTTACAAATCGGCGGGCATGACGTTTGCTTAAGCTCGACTTCCCTGCATGAAAGCTCCTCCCCGCGAAAAATACTCCTCCCAGGCGGCCTGCCGGAAGATGCTGATCTACCTGCACGAGCACGAGCTGAAGGCCGGGGACAAGCTGCCGACGCATGCCGAGCTGGTGAAGCGGCTGAAGGTGTGCCACGACACGCTGAATACCGCAATGAAGTGGCTGGTGGAGGAGGGCGTCCTGTCCCGCCGTCAACGCCTCGGCACGGTCGTGGCCCAGCCCTACCCGAGCTTTCCCCGGAGAGCCTTCTGGCAGGTCGGGATCGTCGCGCCGCCGCTGACGAGCAGCTATTTCATCTCGGTGTTGATCCATTGCATCCACCGCCACCTGGGGTTGAGGGGATTCTCCGATCGCACCTACATGCTCTCGGTCAATGCGGCCCCGAGCAGCGAGGTCACCGAGCGCCATCCGGAGGACTTCTCCGGCCTCGTCGACGATCTCGACAACGGCGTGCTCAATGCGCTGATCACACCCGCGAGACTCGTGACCGACAAGGTGCCGGTGTGCGGAGTAGGCAGCCTGCACGGACACTTCGGAGCGACCATCGACCACCGCCTTTTCGCCCGTGAAGCGGTGACGGAACTGCTCCGGGCCGAGCGCCGCCGCATCGCCGCCGCCGTCTCCCATCCGCAGGATTCCTTCGGCCAGGAGTTTGCCCGGAGCGTGAACGAGGTCCGGCAGAGCCTCGGCCTCGGGCAGGATCTCGAGTCGGTCATCTGCTCCAACGGCATCGAGCACGGCCATCGCCTGGCCCGCGAGATCCTGGCGCGCCCGCGTTCCAAACGAATCGACGCTGTGATCGTGCGGGACGACATGACCGCGCAGGCCTGCGCCGCCGTGCTGGCGGCTGAAGGCGGCTCGCAGATCGCGATGGCTGTGCAGACCAATCTCCAGATCCCGATCTCCTTTGCCCTGCCCGTGCTCCGCTTCGCCCTCGATGTCGACGAACTGGCGGAAAAGAGCGTGGAGATGCTCCTGGAAAAGCTCCTGCGCCCGAGCAGGACCCCGCGCTCGCTCCTCGTCCCCGCGAGACTGCTGGCCCCGGACGCCATGCTCACCGCCGGATAGCCCGCCACCACCGTCCCACCCGATGCATACCCCCCATCACACTCCCAGCCGCCTCCGGCACGCTCCCGGCATGTCGCTTATGGAGGTGCTCATCGTCTGCGCCATCAGCGCCGTGCTCGCCGCACTGCTCTTTCCCAGCCTGTCCCGAGCCACCGCCGCCGCCCGCACGGTCAAGTGCGCGGGCAATCTCCGCCAGCTCTTTATCGCCGTGCAGGGCTTCCGCAATGACAACAACGGCCTGCTGCCTGGCAGCATGTCCGCCGGCTCCCTCTGGCCCCAGCGCATCGCCCCCTACCTCGGTGTGACCCTGTCCGGCACCGACATCCCCGGCGCGCCGCCCTGCCCGGATACCCCCTTCCTCTGCCCGGCCGTCTATGCCGACTCGGAACCCCGCCGCAGCTACGCCTTCAACAGCCGCCTCCAGGATAACAATCTCAATACCGACGATCCCGCCATCGGCATTGCCCTCCCGTCCCAGACCGTCCTCATCGCCGACGCCAGGAACACCTCCTGGTTTCAATCCCAGGCCAACGCCTCCTTCCGCCACGACCACAAGATGGCGAATTTCCTCATGGCCGACGGCCACGTGGAAAAGATGGACTCCGCCGCGGCCAACGCCCGCCCCTACGACGTCTTCATCCGCGGCCTCGCCAACTAGCCGCCTCCCCTTCCCATGAAAACCCGCCACCTCCCCTTGCTGCCCATCCTCGCCGCCGCCTCCCTCTGCCTGCCGGCAGGCAGCCGCGCCGGACTCATCGCCTACGAGAGCTTTGACCAGAATGCCGGGCTGGAAAATCCCGACATCTCCGCCGACCAACCCGACGGCAAACCCGCGACCGCCGGAGGCACCGGCTTTCAACCCCTGAAGGTTGTCTCCGGTCGCGAACCCCTCGTCGTGACCGAGGAGGGGCTGACGTTCTCGCAGGACGGCATGACGCTGAAGACCGCAGGCCGCGCCGTGCGGGCCCCGGGCGGCCAGTCCCCCTCGCTGCCTCTCTACGCCCCCTATGCGGGCGACCCCTTTGCCGACTACCGCTCGGTGCAAAATCCCGCCGCCTTCGGGCGCGAGGGCCGCACCCTCTGGGTGAGCTGGCTCTTCCGCGTGGAGGGCGACATCACCCTCCAGACCACCGCCGTCATGAAAATCGGCTCCGACGCCATCCACGCCGGGCTGATCCACAACGAAAAAGCGAAGGAAGCCTTCTTCCGCCTCATCAGCAGCTCCACCGGCGTGAAGGTGGAGCCGGGCCGCACCTACCTCGCCGTCGTGCGCATCGACTACGGCTCCAAGGATGGCGGCAACGACAAGACCGACCGCATCATGCTCTGGGTGAATCCCGACCTCGGCGGCAGCGATCCCGGCGTGAAACCCCGCGTCACCATCGACGATGTGAACGCCCCCATCAGTTCGTTCTGGTTCATGCTCGGCTCCGGCGACGGGCAGGCCAGCGCGGTCTTTGACGAGATCCGCCTGGGCGAGGAATACGCCGACGTCGTCCCAGCCTCCTAGCCGCCGCCCGATGAAACGGCTGCTCCTCCTCTGTATTGCCATCTCCGTACTGCGGCCCGCCCTCGCGGCGGACTCCCCCTGGACCGCCCCGTCCCCCGAGGGCATCCGGTATGCGGATCTCGCCCGGCTCCCGCTGCCGCCCCGGGCCGAGGCCGCACCCTACGGCGCGCCCTTTTCTCCCTGGACGGCCTGGAAGATCCCCAAGGGCGCCGCCCTGCCTGTGCCGCTCCCGCTGCCCGACGGCGCCCGCACCCTCGGGCTCTGGTACAAGGGCGCGCCGGGAGACCGTATCACCTTTTCCCTGCGCACCGCAGACGGCGGGAGCGTGGACCTGCGCGACGGTGAGGAGCAGGGCAGACCGCGCAAATACCGCTTCGACACCTACAGCCCGCCGGGGCAGATCGATGGCTGGACGTTGCGCCAGGTCCATCTCGGCGACACCCCGGGCCGCGTGCAGCTCACGGGCATCCGCGTATCCGGCAAAGGCCCCGGCCCCGTGATGATCGCAGGCCTGCACACCTCGTCGCAAGGCCCCTCCCGCGCCGCGCGATGGGTCTGGAAGGTCAAGGACCTCGACCCCGCCAAACCCTCATCCATCACCTGGACCGCCATCGCGTATTATGAATACGGCTGGGACCGCCCGGCGCTCCTGAGAGCCTGCGGGTGGAAAAAAATGCTGGGGGAAGGCAGCCTCGGCTCCCTCGAGGTGGAGATCCTCACCGTCGGCGGCGACCCGCTCTGGCGCACGACCCTCACCGGCAGGCCGCTCCGCCAGGACATCATCCTCCCCCGGCTGCCGGAGGGCACGTACTTCGTCGACTGCACGGCGCGGAACGACGCCGGGGGATTCCTGAAAACCGGGCGATTCGTCTACCAGGTCCTGCGCGACGACGCCGCCGGGAGCGCCCTGCCGTCCGCCCCCCGGCTCATCACCTTGCAAAGCCCCGGCGGCGGCGACCTCCGCTTGAAAATCGGGGAACCCTCTGCGGCGACGCTCGCCTGCGCACCATCGACCCCCGCCGCCGAAAGACCGCGCAAAGCCGCCTGGAAGCTCACCGCCTTTGACGGCGCGGCCATCGCCTCCGGCGAGGCGGTCTTCGCCGACGACGGCACCGCCCCGCTGACGCTCCGCGCTCCGTACGAGGGGGCCTTCCAGCTTGAGGCGACCCTGCAGGATGCGCAGGGCCGCACGCTCCGGCCCTTCACCTGGCTGGTCGCCACGGAGCCAGCCCCTCCTCCCAGCCACCCGGCCAAAACGGAGACGGACCGGGGAGGGGTGTATTCCCTGAGCCTCATGAGCACGCACTCCGACCCGCTGCTCCTGCCCCGCCTGCCCACCGATACGCTGCCGGAACTGGTCGCCCTCACGAAGAAGGCGGGCATGACGCCGGGGTTCATCGTGAAGTGGGATGAGTTTGAACCTCTGCCCGGCGTGTACCAGTGGAAGGCGACCGACCGCCTCATCGACATGGCGCGGGCCACCGGGCAGGCCGCCTGGCTGGGCATCGGATTCACCGGCGACACGCTCCCGGAGTGGCTCTGGTTTGAGGAGCTGATGGACCAGGACCAGATGACGATCCAGGCCAGCTACCACTACGTCACGCCCTTTGGGCCGAGGTTCACCGCCGCCCAGGGCGCGATGCTGCGCAGCCTCATCACCCACTACCGGGGCGATGCCAGCGTGCAGGGCTACCTCGTTTATGCCGGGCCGAGCGAGGGCTTCCTCACCGACACGCCGCCCAGCATCTCGGACTACTCACCCGCCGGGCGGGCGGCCTTCCGCGCCTATCTGCAGCGGGTCTACGGCGGCAACCTCGCGGCGCTCGACCGGCAGTGGAAAACCTCCCACGCCTCCTGGGACGACGTGGCCCCGCCCCAGCCCGACTGGGGGCGCGAATGGGAGACCAGCGCGGCGTGGCTGGACTTTCACCGCTTCAAGTCCGACTTCGTCGTGGCCCGCCTCTCCGCCCTCGCGCGGCTGGCCCGCGACGCCGACCCCGACCGCCCCATGATGGCCTATGGCAAGGAGGGCTTCGGCTCGACGGGACGGCTCGCCCGCGTCTTCCTGGAAAACCGGTTCCGCTACACCAATGGCGGCGGCGAGACCGCAGGCTCCTACGTGCAGACCTGCATCATGCGCAACCACGGCGTCGAGGCCAACCCCGAGGGCCACTACGTCATGCCCAACATCGGGTCCGTCGCCATGGTCGCGGCCAACAGCATCTGGGCCTCCCGCTACGAGGGGCAGAATATCATGTGGGGGCTCGTCTGGGCCAAGACACCCCACGTCGGCGTGAGGGAATACACCAGCATTGCGCGGCTCGGGGCCTCCCTGCAGGCCATCGAGCAGGAGCTGCACCAGACCCGCGCCCTCCAGCCCTGGGCGGGGTATTTCGACGGCCTCCAGTCCATGCTCCAGTCGCGCTCCTTCCGCACCGCGCTCTACCCCGAGGTGTCCGAGCTGATGCTCGCCGCTGGGGGCCGGATGCACAACCTCTGCAGTTGGGTCGACGACGACAGCAGCGTCGAGGCCATGCAGGCCTATCGCGTGCTGGTCGACAGCGGCTCGCGCGTGCTCGCCAGCGACGCCCTCGACCGGCTCCTCGAGTACGTGCGCGGCGGCGGCACCCTCGTCGCCAGCACCGAGACCGCGCTATTCCTCGCGGGAGACGACGCCCCATCCCATGCCCTCGCCCGTGCTCTCGGCGCCACCGCCGTCGCCAGCGGGACCGACGGCTCCGCCACCACCGCCCACGGCCTCGCCCTCCAGCGGCTCGACACCGTCGCCTGGGCCGCCCGGCCCGCTCCCGACCCCGCCCTGCGCGACGACAGCGGACGCCCGCTGCTGTATTCCCTGCCCCTCGGCCAGGGCCGCGTGCTCCTCGTCTGCGGCCGCATCGACTACTCCCGCTCGGCCTCCTTTTTGCAAAAGGTGATCGACGAGACCACGGGCGTCGCCAACCCCTATCGCTGGGAGGGAGACGACCTCACCGTGCGCCCACTCACCGCCCCCGGCGCCGACTACCTCCCCTTCGTCCCCTGGACTCCCGACCGCGGCCTCAACCACACCCTCGCGGAACTCGAAAAACTCCCCGCCCGCTCCGTCACCGTCTCCGGCCTCCCGCCCGGCCTTTCCGAAGTGACCGAACTCCTGAGCGGCCGGAAGCTCCCCGTCGTCAACGGCTCCGTCACCGGCCAGTTCCTGCCCGGGATGCTCCACATCCTGAAAATCCCCAAACCCGCCACAGCGACCGCCACCCCTTAGCTTCCTTCTGTTTAACCCTGCCTTGGCTGCCTTCCCCTTCGTGTCCTTCGCTCCGTTGGCTTCGCCTGTCTCGCAGACTCGGCTCTGTAAAAATCCGGTCTTCCCATCCGTCGCCATCACGACGCGCGCCCTGAGTCCTCGGCGTCCCGTCGCCGCGCCAAGTCTGAAAACTGAACCACTGAAAACTAGCAGTCTCCCCTAAACCTCCCCCGGCACCGGCCACGCGGGCTTCGGGTCGCCGAGAGCCTCCGCCACCCAGGCCACCTGCCCCTCGTAGCTCATGCGCAGCGCCGCAAAATCCTGCCACGCCTGCTCGCGATCCTCCACCAGCGGCACCCCCGCCGCCGCCAGCGCCGCGCAGGCCGAGTCGTATACCTCGCGCTTCACCTCCGCCAGCGCCGGATCGCGCTGCGGCACAATCGGCGTCCCATACATCGCGTGGTGAATGTTTTCCATCGTCTCCACCCCGCATTGCAGGCAGATCTCCGCCGTCCCCGCAGGTCGCGCCACCGTCGTGCGCACCAGCGCCAGCGCATCGAGGAACGCCCCAAACGCGCACACCCACGACCGATCCGCCTTCACCGGACGCACCAGGCTCAGGATCGGCAGAAAGCTCCGCGCCTCCGCGAACTTCCGGAAAAACGTCTCCCAGTCCTCCCACACCGCATCGAGGCTGTCGCCCCGCCCATTGCAATACAGCCACAGCACCAGCCGCGCCCCGCACGGATGCTCCCCCGCGCGATCATACACCCACGCCACCCGCCGCCCCCGCTCCTGGATCACATCCATGAACCCCGGCAGGAACGTGAACAAATACACCACCACAAACAACCCGATCGCCCCCTCCACGATCGCCAGCAGCTCGCCCGCCTGCGTGCTCGGCGTCGAGAAGCCCAGCGTGCTCAGCGCCGACCCGCTCGCGATCACCGCCCGCATCACCGACGGCTCCGCCTGCACCGCCATGTTCAGCATCGTAAACCCCAGCAGCACCAGCAGGAACCACCCCGTGATGATCGCCATGAACGCGCACGGCCAGTACCACGTCAGCACATCATTGCCCCGCTCCCGCGCCCCCGGCACCCGCCGGATGTAAAACCTGAAGACATTCAACACCTGCCGCGACACCCAGAACGCCATCGGATCGCGGAACTTCCGGTTCAGCACGCCGACGCGAATGATCGACTTGAAAAAATACACCACGCACCCGAGCCCCAACAGCCCGAGCACCACCCGCCCCGCCAGATCCAGCCAACCCATCTCGCCAACAGCCACCATCATCACCCCGGAACTACACCCCCTCCACGCCCCCGGGGGAAGCCTTCTTTTATAACCTCGGGCTACCGCAAAGAGCACCCTTGCGTTCCCCGCGGAGATCAAACGCTTCTTGATTTATGACGCCTGACCTTCATTAAAACCACATTTCCACCCAAAAAAGACCCAGCACACAAAGCACGGCCATGTTGATTGTCTCGAATATCCTTTATTTTCTCTGATGAACTCTCTACGGAACAACCATTTTCTGAGCTTCCCATAGTCGAATTCTATTGGATATTTATGCCAAATCAGGAAATTAAAATATTACTCCAGTCATTTGTTGGCCAAATTTATGAGTAAACCCGCTTCTTCCATTTCAGTAACCGTCCAGGTCATTCTATTTTTATCTTTCGTTGGAGGCATTATTCTTTGCATTGGAACAATCTCACAAGGTCAACTTTCTGATCGAGAGTCCGCAATGCTTGGAATTCTTGTAACAATACTTT
>JAFKMU010000021.1 GCA_017305195.1 Verrucomicrobiota bacterium
CAGGCCCCACATGCCGTAGACGATGGAGGGCACGGCGGCCAGCAGCTCGACGGCGGTGCCCAGCGGGCGCTTGAGCCAGGCGGGCGACAGCTCGGTGAGGAACAGGGCGATGCCAAAGCTCACGGGCACCGCAATCAGCAACGCGATGGCCGAAGTGGCCAGCGTGCCGTAAATCATGACCAGGCCGCCATATTCGTTGCGAACGGGGTCCCAGACGCTGCGGCCCAGAAAGCTCAGGCCGTATTCATAGATGGCGGGCCAGGCGCCGACCAGCAGCGAAGCCAGGATGGCCAGCAGCAGGCCCAGCGTCAGCAGCGCGGCCAGACGCGCGAGAGCGCCAAACAAGCGATCCGCCACGCGCCCCGACAGCATCGGGGGGCGTAGCGGAGAAGGTGTGCGTCGCTGGGAAGCCTGTGCAGAGGCGGCCAGCGAGTTCGAGGGCGACGTTGTGGACACGTGAGGCGCCTTTATTCGCGGTTTGTGGGGAGATCAGGGGGGCCATGATGCACCTGCCGGCGGTGCGCCACGGCCCCTTTTCAGGGTTTACTTCAGGGAAATCGCGGTACCCGAGGCATCCTTGACTTGACCCCAGGATTGGAAGATCACGTTCTTGACGGCGTCAGGCATGGGCACGTAGTCCAGGTCGGTGGCGGTCTTGTCGCCGGACTTGTAGGCCCACTCGAAGAACTTCAGCGAGGCAGCGGCGAATTTTCCGACTCATCTTGGAAGTATCAAAACAGGCGAATGAGCCGATTGTCATCCATCTTACAGTCGTTGTCATGCCCTGTATGAGTCACGACTTTCACAGTCTTGATATCAGCAAAATGCCCGAGATTAGCTGAGAAAGTATCGCGGCCTCTCCCAGGCAGACGCGGATGAGGATAAAGAAGCTGGCGGCTGAGTTTGTCGCAGCCCTCCGCAATGACTCGGCCAGAGGAATCGAGACCGTAAATGTGAACGTGGGCAAGCATTGGAGCGCTGTAGCCAAAGGCGAGGTAGGCGGTGCCTCGAACTTTACCATCACGGGGATCAATCCGCAGATTTTTGATCTCCACGGACGGGCTGCCGTCCGCAACCACGAATCTAGGAGTTGTAACTTGCGACGGCCCAGCGGACACCATCGTCGTAGCGATCAGAGAGAGCAATAGGGCTGACAGGAGCGTTTTCATGCTTGGTGAAACGAGGCCCAAGGAAAAATCCCTCATTCGCGAGGGATTTCTGATACGTTGTCGTTGTATCGCACATGAATAATCGCAATTTCGACGACTTGCTGGCGGAACTCCGGCAGAACAAACCCCCGCCGTTGCCGGGCTCCTTTGCAGCGAATGTCCTACGGGACATTCGCCTCAAACGCGCTGCCAGCATCCCCGAGCCCAGTTGGGTTTCGGCTTTGCTGCTGTGGTGCCGTCCCAGCGTTCTGGCGGCTGTCCTGACGGTGACAATCGTAGTCAGCATCGTTCTGCCGGGTATAGACATGGCCCGCTCTGCGGACCAGTTCATGGCGACTGCCAGTCTTGACCTGAATATCTTCTCGCCCGCCGCGGCCAACATTCCTTCCGGCCTTCTGGCCAAGTTGCCATGAAGAAATTTCAATCTGTCCTCTTGCTGCTATTGGCAGTTTTTGTTGTGGCGTGTGTTGCTTCCTGCCTCGCCATTCTCATAACCAACAAATGGCAGAAGCCGACAGCTCAGAATGCCCACGACTGGATTCACTCCCAGCTCGCAATAACTGCCGAACAGGAGAAAGCTCTGGAACCCATCGAGAAACGCTATCGGGACAAACGGAGGGATTTGGAGCAGCGGCTTCTTCTTGCCAACCGCGAACTCGCCGAAGCAATTCTTGCAGACGGCAGAGATTCAACCCGCGTTCACGATGCCATTGAAACAATCCACGCCGACATGGGGGAGTTGCAAAAAGTGACTATCGGACATGTTTTCGAGATGAGGGAAGTGCTTACGCCGGAGCAATATAAGAAACTCCTAAACCTCACCGCAAACGCCCTTTACAACCTTGGCTCCACGCATGGAGGCGAATGATGCCCACTCTGAGAATGATTGGGAAATTGCCCGCCGTGCGGCCAACGGCGATGAAGACGCTTATGCGTGCCTAATCGCGCGCTACCAAGCTCCGATCCATAGTTTTGTTTACCGCTCGGTAGGAAATGAAGAAACCTCCCTCGACATCACGCAGGAGGTGTTTGTCAAGGCATGGTTCGCTCTGGGGCGTGTCCGGGAAAAAGCGCGATTCTCGACTTGGTTGTTTCAGATTGCCGTCAATCTTTGCCGGGACCATGTAAAATCGAAGGCAAACCGCCAATCTCGGGTTACTTATTCCTTTGCTCGCGACGAACGGGATGAAAAGCCTGGCGAGCGGGAATTTGCCCATCCTGATCCTGCGCCAGATCGACAGGCCGAACTTTCCGAAAATGCCTCTGTGTTGGATGCGGAAATCCGCAATCTGCCCGGAGATTTGCGCCCGGCATTTTTGCTCGGAGCCGTCGAAGGCGTCTCTCATAAGGAGGCGGCTGAAATTCTTGGGATTTCTGCCAAAGCCGTCGAGGTGCGTATCTATCGAGCGCGCCGAATCCTTGTCGAGCGACTGTCCGCCCAAGGTATTATTCCTTCCTGAAAATTCTCGGAGGGATTGTGCCAGCGCGGTCGTTAAACCGGCCAAATGAGAGGACTTCTTTGCGCCCTTTTCCTGTTTCCGAGCCTCGTAGTCGCTGAGTCGATTGATTTTGATCAAGCTCAAAAGATCGCTCTTTTTAATAATCCCTCCATCCGGGCCGCTTATTCCACCATCGATCAGGCCCGTGGGCGTCTTTTGCAGGCCGGACTTTGGCCGAATCCCGAAATGGATCTTGCTTATCGCTCCGACGTTTTCTTCGGAGGCGATGGGCAAGATCGCGTTACGGCTGCCCTAATGCAGAGGCTCCCGTGGAGTGGGAGACTCGGACGCGCCCAAAACGTATCGCGGGTTGAGGTCGCTATCGCATTAACGGAAGTAAGAGATGCGGAACGGAAACTGATGTTTGATGTGCAAAAAGCCTTCATCGATGTGCGCGTGGCCGCTGAAAAGAGGAATACTCTCCAAAGCCTCATCAAGTCTGTTGATTCACTCATTTCGCTAAACGAAGCCCGGCGCCAGGTGGGGCAGGCGTCTGCGGTAGCAGTGAATTTGGGGAAAGTCGAGAAGGAGGGCCTTCGCCAACAGCTTGTGGCTTTAGAGGCGGACGAAGGTGCGGCACTTGCGACCTTGAAAGGATTGCTTGGGAAAGAGGCCACCGCCCAAATTACAACAAGCGGCTCGCTTGTCTCGATCATCGAGCGTCTCAAACAGGGCACCTCCGGCAAGACGCTTTACCGCCCGGACCTCATTCGCACATCGTTGGAAGCGGACGCAGCCACCGCTGAGATCGCGCTTGCCCGTGCTCAAACTTGGGAGGACATGACGGTGGGTGTCGAATACGAATTGGAGCGCACCCTCGATGCAGAGGAAGGGTTAATGAACGAAAACTACCTCGGTTTTCGAGTCGTGGTTCCAATGCCTCTTTGGAACCGAAACCAAGGCACCATCGCCGAAAAAGTCGCCAGCCGGGAGCGGGCCAACCGCGCACTGGTCGCAGCAAAGCTAACCATTGAGGCGGAAATTGCTGCGGCGCGGGTGAGGGCGGCCAAATCCGCCGCCGTTGCGGCACTCATCCAAAAAGACTCCCTTCCCTTGCTCGACGAAACGCGAGGCGTTTTGGAACAGGCCATTCAGACCGGACAAGCTGACACCACCGAGGCGATCACACTGACGAACCAGGAAATCGAGCAGCGGTTATTCTACGTCGATGCACTCGCCACTCAAGCGCAGTCCCTCGGTGAAGTCGAGGCGGCGCTCGGCGCGAATCGTTATCTCAATCGCGACATCTTCATCAATACCCTTCATGAAAAAAAATCTACTCAGAAACGCTAGTCGGCTTTGGTCTATTGCGTTTGCTCTCGCCGCAATGACGCCAGTGTTTGCTCACGAGGGGCACGACCATGCTCCTCAGCCGGGCGATGCTGCCGGAAGCGGGCCTATCGAACTAAGCGACACAGCTATCGCTAATCTTGGCGTCGAAACAATGGAGGCGACAATTGTTGAACTGCAACCAAGTGTCCAACTGGTGGCCCAAGTCGAGCCACTCCCGGAGAAGGTTGCACAAATCACACCACGCTTCGACGGCACGGTGGGCGAAATTCTCGTTAAACTTGGTGAATCGGTGAAGGCCGGGCAACCACTTCTTCGCCTTACCCCCCGCACCATTGGAAATCCCGAAGTCATTGTGAAGTCCCCGCTCACGGGTGCCGTAACGAAGGTCAACGTGACCCTCGGACAGGCATTTGCACCAGACACGGTGTTGCTGATCGTCGGCGATTATTCCACGGTTTTAGCTCGAGGAATCGCCTACGAGGGGCCGGAAATTCTCGCCCTGAAAATTGGCGACCCGGCGACGCTTGCCGTGGATGTATTTCCCGATCATCGCTTCGAAGGGGTGATTCAGAGATCTGATGTCGGCCTGGAGTCCGACTCCAAAACCTTCGAAGTTTATGCCCTGATTGATAATCATGAGGGCAAACTCCGTCCTAACCTGCTTGGACAACTTTCCGTCGCCACCGGCAAAGCTCAACCAGTCCTCGCGGTTCCCGAAAAAGCCATCTTGGGAGACTTGGGAAATCTTTTCGCCTTCGTGCGCGAAGGAAACACCTTCGAGAAACGACCGGTGCGTTTGGGAATTAGATCGGGCGGCCAAGTGGAAATCCTTGAGGGGGTTTTCCCAAGCGAGCAAATCGTTACGCGCGGGAACTACCAGCTCCAGTTTGCAAGCGGAGCAGCCAAGCAAGAAGAGGACACCACCAAAACGCCTCCCGCGACCGACACCACCGCCCATCCCCGGTTCTTCAACCAAAGCCTGTTCATCGGAGCCGGCGCAGGAGCGGTAATCGTTCTCATCCTTTCACTTCTCCTTCCGCGCAGGAAAACTGCGTAGGTCGGCAACCATTTTCTCGCACGCCCAGCGCTATGTTTGACCGCCTTATTCAGTTCTCGCTTCGCAACCGACTCTTTGTCGTGGCCTTCGCAGCCCTTGTCATGGCTTACGGAGGATACATTTTGACGAAACTTCCGGTGGACGTGTTTCCAGACCTAAATCGTCCAACTGTGACGATCTTCACGGAAGCCGAAGGACTCGCCCCGGAAGAAATCGAGACGCTCGTTACCTTCCCCATTGAAACCGCAATGAATGGTGCGAGCGGAGTTCAGCGCGTCCGATCCAACTCAACTATCGGTCTTTCTCTCGTATTCGTTGAGTTTGACTGGAGCACGGACATTTACCGCGCCCGGCAGATCGTCGCGGAGAAACTCCAGCAGGTTTCCGAGCAACTCCCCGCCAACGCGAAGCCCGTGCTTGGCCCTATATCCTCCATCATGGGCGAGATTATGCTCGTTGGACTCACCAGCGAGAATTCGGCCGTGAATTCTATGGAATTGCGGTCGATTGCGGATTGGCAGATCCGCCAGCGCCTTCTTTCCATCTCGGGAATCGCCCAGATTACCGTCATCGGCGGCGACCTCAAACAATACCAAGTGTTGGTCGATCCTTATAAGCTCCAGCATTATGGCGTGAATCTTCATGACATTCAGGAAGCTGCGAAGAGCGCCAACGTAAACGCGACGGGAGGGTTTCTTCTCAAGGACTATACCGAAGGTTTGATACGCAATCTTGCCCGCGTGAAAACGGTGGACGACCTTGCGAATTCTGTTGTCCCCGGCGGTCCAAGCACCGCTACTCCTCTCACTATAGGCGATGTGGCCGATGTTCGACTAGGTGGACCGCTGGCTAAACGGGGCGACGCAGGCGTGAACGGAAAACCCGCTGTCATCCTTTCCATCCAGAAGCAGCCAGGAGCCAGCACCATCCAACTGACCGATCTCATCCAGGCCGAACTTGATAAAATTCAGAAGACGCTGCCCGACGGGGTGAAAATTCATGCGGAGATTTTCCGGCAAAGCGAGTTCATCCATCGAGCAATTTCAAACGTGGAAGAGGCCCTCCGCGACGGTTCGATCCTTGTCGTCATTGTTCTTTTTCTCTTCCTGCTGAACTTCCGCACCACGTTCATCACGCTTACCGCCATTCCGCTCTCGATGATCATCACCGCGATTGTCTTCCATGCTTTTGGGATGAGCATCAACACGATGACACTTGGCGGTCTGGCCATTGCTATCGGTGAACTTGTGGACGACGCCATCGTTGACGTGGAAAACGTGTTTCGGCGATTAAGAGAAAATCGGCACGCTGCCGAACCGAAGCCGGTAATGGAGGTGATCTACCGAGCTTCTAGCGAAGTCCGAAACTCGATCGTTTTCGCGACGATCATTGTTGTTCTCGTTTTCATCCCGCTTTTCGCGTTGGGTGGGATCGAGGGCCGAATTTTCGCGCCCCTCGGGATTGCCTATATCACGAGTATCATTTCCTCCCTCTTCGTCGCCGTTACCGTCACCCCGGCTCTCTGTTCCTATTTGCTCCCGAACATGAAGCGGATGGAGCACGAGAAAGACTCATGGCTGGTTCGCAAAATCAAAGGTGGCGAGGCCCGCCTGTTAGGATGGGCTGTGCCTCGCACGGGTTCCATTCTTACATTGGTAGCGCTTGTTTTCCTCGCAGCTCTCGCGGTCGTACCATTTTTTGGGCGAGAATTTCTGCCGCCCTTCAACGAAGGCAGTGTAACGATCAACATTGTCTCCGCTCCCGGAATTTCCCTCAAAGAATCCAACCGCATCGGCTCCCTTGCCGAAAAGCTGGTGCTGGAAGTCCCTGAAGTCGCGATGACCGGACGCCGCACGGGCCGTGCTGAACTTGACGATCACGCCGAGGGTGTCCATGCCACCGAAATTGAGGTGGAGCTGAAACCCTCCGCACGCTCTCGAAGTGAGATCCTCGACGACATCCGCGCTCGTCTCGATCAGATCCCCGGGATCGGAGTCAATCTCGGACAGCCTATTTCCCATCGTATCGATCACCTGCTTTCGGGCGTGAGGGCTCAGATTGCGGTAAAACTGTTCGGGGACGACCTCACGACGTTGCGTGAGAGGGCCGAGGAGATTCGCGCCGCCATGGCTTCCGTTCCCGGAGTCGTGGATCTCCAAGTCGAAAAGCAAGTTCTAATACCTCAGCTTCACGTTCGTATCGACCGTGAGCAGGCAAAAAAATACGGCGTGATGGTGGGAGAAGTGGCTGAGTATGGCGAGTTGGCAATGAACGGCCTCACCGTGGGTCAAATTCTCGAAGAACAACGCACCTACGATCTGGTTCTTCGCCTTAAAGATGAGGCCCGCAATGATCCGGAAGCCATCCGACGCATCCCGATCGATACTGTGGATGGGCGCGTCCTTCCTCTTGATGTGCTCGCCGATGTCGAAGAGGCCAAGGGCCCGAACATCATCAATCGCGAAAATGTTCGTCGCCGCATTGTCATCCAAGCGAACGTCTCAGGACGGGATCTCGTAAGCGCCGTGGCTGAAATCCAAAAGCAAATTGCTGCAAAAGTAACGCTCCCGGAAGGGTATTTCGTCACTTATGGCGGACAGTTCGAAAGTCAGGCTTCGGCATCGCGACTCATCGCCGTACTCAGCATCTTCTCGTTTCTGAGTATGTTCATTGTGCTCTACGCGCACTTCCGTAGCGTGATGTTTGCCGTCCAGATCATGCTCAACATTCCGATGGCCTTCATCGGTTCGGTTCTCGGCGTTTGGTTAATGGGCGGCACCATGTCGATCGCCACGATGGTTGGCTTCATTACGCTGACGGGTATCGCTGCACGTAACGGCATCATGATGATTTCGCACTATCTTCACCTCATGGAGCACGAGGGAGAAAAATTCGACCTCAAGATGATCGTCCGAGGAACGCAGGAACGGCTCGTCCCGGTTCTCATGACCGCGCTCACCGCAGCTCTCGCTCTCATCCCGTTGGTCATCGCTGCCGGCCAGCCGGGACGGGAAATCCTTCATCCCGTCGCCGTGGTCATCTTCAGCGGCATTTTCTCCAGCACCCTCCTGGATTTCATCGTAACCCCATTGGTTTTTTGGAGGTTTGGGCGGAAGAGCGTTGCGCGAATCTTGCCGCAGGCCGTCGCTCTCCCAGGCTAGAGGGATTTCCGGCTCCAAGTCGTTTCATGGTGTATCCCCGCTTCACTGTTGGCGGGGATGCACCATGACTGACAACCTATCAGACGATAAATTGGATGTTGCAGGCCAGCGCGTTGCAAGGCTCGCCGTTTCCCGGATATTTCAGGATTATCAAAATGCTTTCACCAAGGCGACGGGACTTCCTTTGAAACTTGTCGCTGAGGGATTTACATGGGGCCAACAAAACGTCAGGGCCAAAGAGTCGCCCTTGTGCGCATTGCTGGCCCGCTCCAAAACGTCATGCCAAGCCTGCCTGGCAATGCAGCAGCAACTCGAACGGGGCGCCAGGCTTCAGCCCAAGACGATCAAATGTTTCGCCGGGCTATGCGAAACCGCAATTCCCGTACGGTCAGGTGAAAAACTCATCGCTTTTCTTGAGACAGGCCATGTGCTGACCGAACAACCCACCCAGCAGAAATTTAATAGTATCGCCCGCGAGTTGCTCAAGTGGGGGACGAATATTGACCTAACTCAGGCCGAAGAGGCTTACTTCAATTCGCGCGTTCTCTCGCGTGGACAATATGAGTCATTGATCCGACTCGTTTCGATTTTTTCCAGTCACCTTGCATCATATAGCGGACAGCTAGCCCTCACGCCCTTGGATGCTGAACCGGCGTCGGTGGCAAAGGCCCGCGAGTGGATCGAAAAAAATTACTCGGAAGATTTGTCCTTATCCACCGTGGCGCAAGCCGTCAATATTAGCGCCAAATACTTCAGCGAGCTTTTTAAACAGACGACAGGAATCGCTTTCGTGGAATACATCGGACGGGTGAGGGTGGAGAAGGCCAAGCACCTTCTCGCCGACCCCGGCAGGCGAGTGAGCGAGATTGCCTTCGAGATCGGATTCCAATCCCTCTCCCAATTCAACCGCACTTTCCGGCGAGTGACGGGCATCTCGCCGACTCGATATCGCGAAGGCGAGCGATGAACGCTGGTCTGGAATTCTGCGCAGGCTTTCCGGCGTGGCGCGTAGATCGAGTGCCGGTCATTTGTCAGAATGCCGCCCGATTCAAGCTCAACTCACGAGCCCACGAGAATGAAACGAAAATATACCACGGCTTTGACCAGCGCGAGACGCAGAACCGCCAATGGCTCGAAATCCCTAAATTGCCATCTGTTGAGCGGAGCGATCTTCACGCCATATGAACCCTTCTACTCACCCCATTCACGTCGAGCTTCGCAATCCGAATGAACCATTCTTTTGCGGCTTTGTTCAGGGAGTGGAATTTCACTCAGAAGATGGGATCACCATCGAGATGAGCGGCCGATCTCCCGACTACCTTTCCCTTGGCCGTGCCGCGGAGGTGCGATTCCGCATCAAGCGCAACGAGCGAAGATTTCGTTTGGCAAACGCATGCGCTTCCATGAAAGGCAACCAACTCGTTGTTCTTGCGGAATCCGTTCAGGAGATAGGGCGAAACCATGCTTCTCGCGAAGCGCTTGTTCTGAGACGCGTCCATGAGTGATAACAAACTAGTGGAGCCGGCGGATGCCTACTGCCTGGTCTGCGGCAAGAGTGTTCAACAGGGCGGCGGGTTTTGTCGCCTGAACGTCAAAGGGACGATGATAGCCCTTTGCTGTCCGCTGTGCATGGAAACCTTCAATCAGGATAAACCACGTTTCGAGGCGAAGCTAAGCCTCCTCCAGCTCGGAATGCTCGGTGACCACAACTTTTGACCATGAAACGAAAAATCATACTGATAGCCGCGCTGCTCCTCCTTGGCGTAGCGGCTTTCCTTGCCGTTCGCGGGTTCCAGTCCAAGCCGACAGAGCATACGCATTCCAGTGAGAAGCAACTTTATACTTGCGGCATGCATCCTCAGATCGTGCAGGACAAGCCCGGCGACTGCCCGATTTGCGGCATGAAGCTTCAGCCAGTCCGTAAACAACCGTCGGCGGCACAACCTGCCTCTTCGAACGGAGAGCGAAAGATCAAATATTACAAGTCCACGATGCGGCTTGGGGAAATCAGCGAGACTCCACGCCAGGACAGTATGGGGATGGATATGGTTCCCGTTTACGAGGATGAGGCGGAAGAAACCGCCACCATCGCCATAGACCCCGCAACTATCCAAACGATGGGCGTTCGGTTTGGTGAGGTGACCACCGGGCCGCTACGCAGAGCCGTGCGCACCGTCGGCGTCGTGGATTTTGACGAAACCGCTCTGACCGACATCACCACGAAGTTCAAGGGCTGGATCGAAAAGCTCTTCGTGGACGCGACGGGCCGCGAGGTCAAAAAAGGCGAGCCGCTTTTTGAAACCTACTCGCCGGAGGTCTATAACGCCGAACTCGAATACGTTTCGCTGACACGCAGTGGTAATGCCCCGCTTGCAAAAACTACTCTCGAACGCCTTGAACTTCTCGACGTGCCGGGAAGTCACGTGGAGAAGCTGACAGAATCTGGCAAAGCATCCCGCGTCATCACCATGGTTTCACCAGCAAATGGTGTGGTGATCGAGAAAAATGCCGTCGCCGGAATGATGTTTGAGCCGGGGATGAACCTCTACCGGCTGGCGGACCTTTCTATCGTTTGGATCAAGGCGCAGATTTACGAACAGGACATGCCGTTCGTCCAACTCGGACAGGAAGCGCGGGCGCGCATTGCGTCACTACCCGGCGAGGCATTTGTCGGACGTGTCACCTACGTCTATCCCACCCTCGATCCAAAAACCCGCACCGCCCAAGTGCGAATGGAATTTCACAATCCCGGCCTTCGGCTGAAGCCCGGGATGTTTGCCACAGTAGAATTGGAAAGCGAATTGACTCCTTCCGCGATACTTGTCCCGGAAAGCGCCGTCCTGCGCAGCGGGGAGACGACCACAGTCTTCGTAGCTCTCGACGGAGGAAAATTCGATCCCCGTAAAATCACGATCGGCCAACGAGACAGCTCGGGGAAATACCAAGTGCTACACGGTCTTTCAGCAGGGGAACGCGTAGTGACTTCCGCTCAATTCATGCTCGACTCCGAAAGCCAGCTTCGTGAGGCCATTCAAAAAATGCTCAACCCCAGCGTCCCACCACCCCCCTCGGCTGCCGAGGCGCATGCAGCGATGGCCCCCAACCCGGCACCGGAGCAGCCTGCTGAAGCACTCTCTACCTTTGTATGTCCCATGCCGGAACATGGGAACGTCGAATACGAGCACGGGGGAAAATGTCCCATCTGCAACATGACGCTCATCCCAGGAAGGGCAACCGCCTTACCTGCCTCCACGCCCACACCCACCCCAACTTCATCCACTCATGCTCCGGGCAATCATTGATTTTTCCCTCAAAAATCGATTCCTCGTTCTGCTGGCAACCCTCGTGCTGGTGGTGGCGGGAGTCATCGCATTGCGGACGATCCCGCTCGATGCCATTCCTGACCTTTCCGACACTCAGGTTATCATCTATACGGAATGGCCGGGACAGGCGCCGCAGCTCGTGCAAGATCAGGTCACTTATCCGATCACCACGAAAATGCTCTCCGTGCCCAACGCGAAGGTCGTGCGCGGATATTCCTTCTATGGATTCTCGTTTGTCTATGTGATCTTCGAGGACGGCACCGATCCCTATTGGGCGAGGAGCCGTGTGCTGGAATATCTGAGCGGGTTGACCTCGCGGCTCCCCCAGGGCGTCGCCCCGACTCTCGGCCCGGACGCGACCGGTGTCGGCTGGGCGTTTATGTATGCGCTCCAGTCGGACAAGCATGATCTCGCGGAACTTCGCTCCATGCAGGATTGGTATCTGAAATACCAGCTTACCGCCGTCGATGGGGTTTCGGAAGTCGCCTCCATCGGCGGCTTCGTCAAGCAATACCAGGTTACCGTCGATCCGGTGAAACTCCGCGCCTACGATCTCTCGATTCGCGATGTGAGCGAGGCCATCAAGATGAGCAACGGCGAAATCGGCGGGCGCTCACTGGAGCTTGCCGAAAAGGAATTCATTCTGCGCGTGCGCGGCTATGTCGAAAAGGTGTCCGACCTCGAAAAAGTCGCCGTAGGCGTCGGCGAAAATGGCGCGCCCATTCTCCTTCGCGACGTGGCCACGGTTCAGCTCGGGCCGGACATGCGCCGGGGCATCGCCGAGCTCAACGGGGAAGGCGAGACCGTCGGAGGTATTGTCATCGTCCGCTACGGAGCCAACGCCCACAAAGTGATTCAGGAGGTCAAGGCCAAGCTTGACCAAGCCATGAAGGGCCTACCCGAAGGCGTCACCTACACCGTTGCTTACGACCGCACCGCGCTCATCGATCGCGCGGTCAAGACACTCGAGGAAAAGCTTATTGAGGAAAGCATTGTTGTGGCTCTCGTCTGCGTCCTCTTTCTCCTGCACTTCCGCAGCGCTCTCGTCGCCATCATCATTCTGCCGATTGCGGTTCTCGCTTCCTTCGTCGTCATGCGGGCGCAAGGAATCAGTTCAAACATCATGTCCCTGGGTGGCATCGCCATCGCCATCGGCGCGATGGTGGATGCGGTGATCATCATGGTGGAAAATGCCCACAAACACATGGAGCATGACGGCGGAAAAAAGTCGCACTGGCAGATCATTCGGGACGCCTCCATCGAAGTCGGCCCCACGCTGTTTTACTCCCTGCTGGTCATCACCGTTTCTTTCATCCCGGTATTCAGCCTCCAGGAACAGGAAGGCCGCCTGTTCAAGCCCTTGGCCTTTACAAAGACCTACTCGATGGCCGCGGCCGCTTTGCTTTCCATCACCCTAGCTCCTGTGCTCATGGGGTATTTTATCCGAGGCCGAATTCCATCTGAGGAAAAAAACCCGGTAAACCGGTTCCTGATTCATCTGTATCACCCCTGCATTGATTTCGTCATCAAGTTCCGCTGGTGGGTCATCGCCACCGCTGCTGGAATTGTGATTTGGGTCTTTCTGCCGTGGAACTTTCTCGTGACCGATCGCCTCCCCGAAGGTCCCCTGCGTAACGCCTCGACCTTTATCGGCAAGGCATTTCCCTTCCAACACCTTGGATCGGAATTCATGCCGCCGCTCTACGAAGGCGACCTGCTTTACATGCCCACGACCTTTCCGGGTATTTCCCCGACCAAGTCTCGTGAACTCATTCAAGTCACTGACCGCATCATCAAAAGTTTTCCCGAAGTCCATCATGTCTTCGGAAAAATCGGACGCGCCGAAACCTCCACCGACCCCGCTCCTTTCGACATGGTGGAAACCACCATCATGCTCCGGGACGAGAAAGAATGGCCAAAAGTGGACATCAAAGACGCCTCTGGAAACACCATCGCGCATCGCCGCCGCAGCATCGATGAACTCATCGCGGCCCTGAATTCATCCATTCAGATCCCCGGCTTGAGCAACGCTTGGACCATGCCGATCAAGACCCGCATCGACATGCTCGCCACCGGCATCAAAACCCCGGTCGGCATCAAAGTAGCCGGCTCCGACCTCGCTACTCTGGAGCGCATCGCCGCCGATATTGAGGCCGTCGTCCGGCAGGTGCCCGGAACGTCGAGCGTGTTCGCCGAACGGGTAATGGGGGGCAATTACATCGAATTCGACATCCGCCGCGACGACATTGCCCGTTACGGCCTGACCATCGGCGAAGTACAGGAAGTGATCGAGGTAGCGTTGGGCGGAATGCCTCTGACTACAACTGTCGAGGGCCTCGAACGCTACGCCATCAATCTGCGCTACGACCGAGATTTCCGCGAGAATCTCGACGCACTCAAAGAGATCGTCGTTCCCACCCCCACCGGAGCCCAAATCCCGCTGGGCCAGTTGGCCGACTTAAAAGTCGTCCGGGCCCCGATGGGGATAAAAAGCGAAGATGCCGTGCCAAACGCATGGATTTACGTGGACGTAAAAAGTTCAGACATTGGCAGCTACGTGCAAAACGCGCAGCGCGCCGTAAATGACGCCATCACCCGAGGCGTGATCAAGGTGCCAGACGGCTACAATATTCTTTGGAGTGGCCAGTATGAATACATGCTCAATGCTCAAAAGCGGCTGATGCTCGTGGTCCCCGCCACGCTCTTGTTGATCGTCCTCATCATTTATCTTAATACCAAATCTTTCATCAAAACGGCCATCGTCCTTCTGGCCGTGCCGTTCTCACTCGTGGGAGCATTCTGGGCGCTCTATCTCCTGGACTACAATCTCAGTGTCGCCGTCTGGGTCGGTATCATCGCGTTGGCCGGCCTCGATGCCGAAACCGGCGTCGTTATGCTGCTCTATCTGGATCTCGCTTACGAGAAGTGGAAAAAGGAGGGTAAACTGCTCACCGTCATTGACCTTCGCGACGCGATCTACCACGGAGCAGTCAAACGGGTGCGTCCGAAAGCCATGACGGCGTGCGTAATTATCGCCGGACTCATGCCCATCCTTTGGAGCCACGGGGCGGGAGCAGATGTCATGAAACGCATCGCCACCCCGATGGTCGGGGGGGTTATCACCTCGACACTGATGGAGTTACTCGTCTATCCCGCGATTTATTTCCTATGGCGTTCCCGCGGACTCTCCAGAAAACAAGCGGATTTACCCACCTAAAATAGTTTGAGGGAAGTCAATCGGCCTTTCGTTTCACCTAACACAAACCAAAAACACCATGAAAACACTAAAAACCCTACTCACCACCACGCTGGCCCTCGTCGCTCTGTCGTCCGCTGCCTTCGCCTTGCCCGCCTGGAAAGGAGGCCCGGCGACGCCCGCCATGAACAAGGGCGATTTTGACGGCCTCAAAGCCGGAGACAAGGTGGCACTCGTTTGCAAGGCTTCCGATTCGATCGTCGTCATCGACATCAAGGATCAAAAGGAGGCGCAGGAACTCTGTACGGAAGGCAGAATGATTCACTGCCCCACCTGCAAAAAGGATTACAAAACAACCTTTGTGAATCCGACCGGTAAAGGTCCCGGCCCGCAAACGAAGGTCGTCGTCGTCAATGAAAAGGGGGAACCCTGTATGTTCTTCGCCAAGTTGAAGAGCTAACTACAACCTCATCTCAGTTGCAGCCGCCTCGTAAAACTCACCCTTACGAGGCGGCTTTTTTTTGAATTCAAACGCCCGAAAACCCATGCTCCCACGTCTCGTCTTCGCATCACTTGCCGCGCTTCTATTTCTCAGCCTTGTGCCTGGCTGCGCCACTCAACAGAAGCATTCATCCGATAACTACTGTCATTGATCTATTAAACATTTCTGGAGGGAATCCCTTTTCAACCTCGTTCCATGAACCGTATGAAAACATTTCGATTACCCATTGCAACGGCCTTCGGAATCTTCGCGCTTGGGATTTTACATCCAGTGCTTGCGGATTCCGGTCATTCCCACGGCACCAGCTCATCGACAAGCAAGCCCGCGCCGGATGCACCTGCCGGAAACTACTCTTCCATCGGCCAAGCCTGGTCCGACGTTAAATCTGTCGCCGAATCCTGCGGCAAGGCGATCTCCGCAGGAAATCTCAAGCCGATTCATGAAGAAACCGAAAAGGCCGACGCCGCCATAAAATACCTTCAAAATGCGGGTGGTGTCCAAGACCCCGAAAAAAAGCCCAGAGCGGAAGCCGCCCTGAAGCAGTTGCTCAGCTTAAGCGGTGACCTCCATGCTGCGGCAGACGCTAATGATGTTCCGAAATCCGCACAGGTGCTTAAAAAGTTCGAAGGCGTGATGAAGCTTATCGAGATTCAATATCCCGCCGAAGCCTTACAGACGCCATCCGGCATGGGGGCAATGGACCACGGAGACGACCACCACATGGAAACCGCTGCCGTTGCCACCACCCAGGTGAGTGTCACCACGGAAAATCCTCTTACGGTGGGCAAGAAGGCTAGCGTTACGGTGAAACTTATCAAGCCGGATGGAACACCCATGCTACTTTCGGATTTGAAGGAAGCACACACTGAGAAAATCCATCTTCTCATCAACGACCTAAGTCTTGGGGACTACCATCACGAGCATCCAACAGCAACAGCCACCCCGGGGGAATATCAATTCACTTTCACTCCATCGAAATCCGGCCCCTATCGCGTCTGGGCGGATTTGGTCCCTGTTGCGACCGACGCTCAGGAATACGCTGTCGCCGACATCGCAGCATCGACAGAAAGCGAGCCAATTTCGAATCGCAAGCCCAACACATCTGTCGAGGTCGATGGTTTGAAATACGAGATCACCTTTGAAAATCCCAGTCTGAAAGCTGGCGAAGCCACTTTGGGCAAGCTGCGCATCACCACACCGGACGGAAAGGTCTATACACAGCTCGAACCGGTGATGGGCGCTTACTCCCACATCGTCGGTTTCAGTGAAGATCTCAAAAGTATCGCTCATATCCACCCGATGGGAACTGAACCATCTAAACCGACTGATCGCGGATCGGGAGAGTTGGAGTTCCATCTCTTGCCCGCCAAGGCCGGCCTCATGCGCCTCTACGCCCAAGTGCGGATCAACGGTCAGGATAAATTTGCTCCCTTCACCCTCGAAATCCAACCCTAAACACTCCATCAAAAATGAAAAAACTCGCATTCCTTTTCGCGCTGGCCTTTGGCAGCATGGCCCTCACTTCAGTTCAGGCGCACAACCATGCCGCCACGCCTCTCGACGCAGCGCTTGAGCAATACATCATAATCCAGACAGCCCTTGCAGGAGATTCCTTGAAAGGCGTTCCGGAAGCGGCAAGCGCCCTCGCCGCAACCGTCAAAGAAAGTGCTGGCGGGCTTCCCGAAGCCACGGCATCTCAAGCTGAATCGCTGGGAAAAGCATCTGACATCAAAGCAGCAAGAGCTGCCCTCAAGCCACTGAGCAACACTCTTATTGCTGCCTTAAATGCTCAAAAAGAGAAAACCGGCCATTACTTCGAAGCTTTCTGTCCGATGGCAAATGCCGCGTGGATTCAAGCCGACAAGAAAATCGCCAATCCCTATTACGGGGCTAGCATGCTTAGCTGTGGCGAGATTCGGAAAGCGCTTTAATTCACTTGAGCAAACAAGCAGAAGCCTTGAATCTCCTTCGCTGGAAATCCAGCGAAGACGGGGCGGGAAACCGTCACCCCGCTCCATCAAAGGCAGGTTGAGAAAGTAAAAT
>JAFKMU010000044.1 GCA_017305195.1 Verrucomicrobiota bacterium
ATAAACTTCGCCATCTGGTGGAAAATACCTTTCTCCACCTCAAACGTTGGCGCGGCATCGCCACACGCTACACCAAGAATGCGGCCTCCTTCCTGGCCGCCGTTCACATCCGTTGCCTGGCTATCTGGCTTTCATTCTCGTGACGACACCATTTAGCTGAAGGAGAGGTTTTTTATGCCCGCCGCCGTCGCGGCGTTGAGGACATCCATGATGCGCTCGTGGCGGCTTTGCGGATCGGGGCGCACGATGACGGGGTCCTTATCGCCGAATTTGGCCACGGCGTCGGAGAGCTTCGCTTTCAGCTCCGGCAGGTCCCGGCTGGCCAGAGAGTCGTAGACCTTGTTGTTCATCTGCACCCTGCCGTCGGGAAAGATGTCGATGATGAGCGGGACTTTTTCCACGTGGGAGGACGTCCCTCCGCTCGGGAGGAGCACGGTGAGTTCCTTATTGATGACCTGAGACCCGGCGGCGGCCATGAAAAACAACAGGAGGACGAACACGACGTCCACCATGGGCGCGATCTGAAAGCCGACGTCTCCTTCTTCCGAGGAAATGTTTCCAGCCATAATTCTGAGGGATTGGCTGGACCTTAGCGGGAAGGGCCACCGAAGTCGAGAAAGCAAAACGCCCCCGCCCGGTGAAGGACGGAGGCGTTGGAAAAGCAAATTTCCCGGGCGTTCCGCGTCTAGCTGAACGTGAGATTCTTCACCCCCGAGGCGGCCGCGGCGTTGAGCACGTCGATGATGCGCTCGTGCTTGGTCTGCGGGTCGGGACGGATGATGACGGGGTCCTTGTCGCCAAACTTGTTGATCGTGTCGGCGAGCTTGGTCCGGAGCTCGGGGAGTTCCCTGCTGCCGGGATTGTCATAGACCTTGTTGTTCATCTGCACCTTGCCGTCGGGGAAGATGTCGATGATGAGGGGAGTCTTGGGAACATCCGGCCCGGCGGCCGCCTTGCCGCTGGGGAGGTTGATCGTCAACTCCCGGGGTTTGATCTGGGAACCGGCCGAAGCCATGAAGAAAAGAAGGAGCACGAACACGACGTCCACCATCGGAGCGATCTGGAATCCGACATCTCCATCTTCTGATACACCACCACCTGCCATAGTCTTAGTCTCTCTGGTTAATGATTAGCCCTTGCCGCCATCCTTATCGACCACGGAGAACGTCACGTTGCCCACTCCGGCGCGGCCGACGGCTTCCAAAAGGGAGCGGATCGCCTCATACTTGACCTGCTTGTCGGCGCGCACGAGCACGCGGTACTGCGGGTTGCGATTCACTTCATTGGAAAGCATCGCCGCGATCTCGTTCATCGAGGGGTTCTTTTCGTTCACCTCGAAGGTCGTTGCGTTATTGATGGGGTTGAAGAGGATGTTGACGATCATCTGCCCCCCCTTGATCGGCTTCGGGTCTTTGGCCTCCTTGGCGACCGGGAGGTCGACGTCGGTATTCGACTGCAGCACCTCGGTGGAGGTGATGGACATGAAGAACACCAGAAGAACGAGGAGAATATCGATCATCGGGGCGATCTGGAATTCCGGATCGGCCTCGGGATCGGCTTTGCGGACTTTCTTTTTGCCGCGCCTATGAGCCTCTTCTGACATCGGATGCTATCAGGCCCACTCGAGAGTGGCGCCGCAATGCGGGCAGGGGTTCTGGCCGGGCTGGATGGCTCCGTTGCAGACGGGGCAATTTGTGGTGAGGGCGACCGAGACCTTGCGGGAGCGGCCTGCGCCGGTGACGGGGGCTCCGGCACCTGCCTCAAAGTTCTCACCGATGCGGACGCCGCCGAGTTCGTCAAACGGGATATCCTCGATGAGCTGGTTCAGCTTGTCGTCCGCATTGACGAGCACGATGGTCGCGCGGTTGCGGAAGTAGTAGTAGAAAATGAAGGCCGGGATGGCGATGAAGAGACCGCTGGCGGTGGCCATGAGCACTTCACCGATACGGGTGGCGAGGAGGCGCGGGTCCGACACACCGGAGGAACCGAGTACGGCGAACGCGCCCATCATTCCGATAACCGTACCGAGCAGTCCGATCATCGGGGCGACAACTCCGATAACGGAGAGGTAGCTGTTTTTGGTCTTGAGGACCTGGGCCTCGCGGAGGCCGTGCTCGATGAGGGCGGTCTCGACGGCTTCCTTGCCACGACCGACGCGCTCGAGGGCGCCGCCGAGGACGAGGGCGATGTAGGCCTTGTTGGCGCGGCAGATTTCCCAAGCTTCCTGGTAGTTGCCCGCATGGATGGTGGAGCGAAGCGACTCAAGGAGAGCGGCGGGAGCGAGCTGCTCGTCGCGAAGGACGAGGAAAAGCTGGATGATGAACGTCACCATCGTGATCGAGGTGCCAAGGATGGCGAGCCAGATCATGACGATGAGCGGGCCACCCGAGAGAATGACCTGGATGATGTTGTGGGATTCGGCCGGTGCGCCCTCGGCCGCATGGGCTCCGCTCACGGCGGCGAGAGCGATGAGCGCGGTCAAAACGGAACGCAACAAGGTACGGGAACTTTTCATAGATGGAATCACGAACGGGAAGGGACGGCGGTTAGGGAACTATCACTTGCTTTTCTTTGACGAGAATATCTGCACGCTCGCGCGCCTTGGCAACGACAGCCTGATCTTCGTAGAACAGGGTCACGGTGCTCAGGTAATCGCGAAGAGCCTCGGGAAGATTCCCCTCGGACTCACGGATCACTCCCATCAAAAAGAAAGCCTGGCCGTACATGGCTCCCTTGCCCTCGGGGGCAAGAGTGACGCCCTCGGCCTCGGCCACGATCGGCTCGAGCTTGGCCTTGGCGGCGGCGTAGTCCTTTTTCTCGACCGCGAGGCGGGCGAGGCCGATGTCGGACTGGGCGGTGGAGCCGGGGTAGGCTTTTTGGAACGCGGCGAAGGCGGTCTCGGCGGCGGGCACCTGATTCAGGGTGAGGTAAATGTCACCGAGGAGGGCGGAGGCGCGCTCGGCCCACGGAACAGGCAATCCCTGGAAGGTATCGACGGTCGACTTGATGAGCGGCAGGGCCTGGGCGGCATTGCCTGCATCCCAGGCGGCGAGGCCATCGGTGTAGGACTTGGGGGCCTCCTTGGAGATGGAGGCGGCTTGATCGAGGGCGATGGAGGTTTCGACCGGGCCGACCTTGATCTTGATCTTGCCGGCGGCGACGCCCAAAATCTGGCCTTCGCTGCGCACTCCACTCTTCTGAACGACGACGTCCTGAGCGAATACGAACGACCCGCAGGCCATGAGGGCCAGTAAAGACAGTATCCATGTACGGGGGGACGCACTTGCTTTCATCCGATAACTGCTTTAATCACAACTCTCCCGCAAATCAACAGTTTCGCAGCCCTTTTTCATGTTAACGACTCTCCGCACCCACCAGCGCAAGCTCTTCCTGATCATCACCGTCGTCGTAATCGTGGCCTTCGCATGGCTTTACGACCCGGGCAACATGAAGCAGTTCCAGTCCAGCGGACTGGTGCAGATTTACGGAAAAACACTCACGCAAACCGATATCGATCGAGAAGTGAGAAATTTCAGTCTGGCGCGTGCGCTGGGGCAATTTGACCTCTTGTCGGAACTCGGCGGCCTCTCGCAGAACCAGCAGAAGGCAGTGGAAGACTTTATTTTCAACCTGCTGGTCCTGCAGCACCAGGCCGGATTGCTCGGCGTGGAGCCGACAGCGGAGCAGATCGCCTCGCGCATCCAGACGCTGCCGGTCTTCCAGACCGACGGAAAGTTTGATTTTCAGAAGTACTCGACCTTCGTGCGGGAACAACTCATGCCGCGCGGCTTCACCGAGGTCCAGCTCGAGACGGTGGTGCGCGACAGCCTGCGGTTGGAAAAGATCAAGGAATTCATCTCGGCTCCCGCGACGGTGGGCCAGGGCGAGGTGGAGGAGGCCCTGAGGATCTATCAAAAGGTGGACGTGCAGGTGGTGCGCTTCCCTGAGGTCACGGGTGACGCAGCCGCGGTGGCGGAGGAGGAGATCAAGGAGTTCTTCGACCGGAACAAGATGACCAGCCCGGAGACGCGGGTGGTGAGGTTCGTGGAGTTTTCGCTCCCGGCGGATGCGGCCAGCCAGACCGACAATGCGAAGAAGGTCGAGGTCATGCAGCAGCTCGCCGACAAGGCGGCTGCCTTTGCCGAAAAAGCGATCGGCGGCTTTGACACGGCGGCCCAGCAGGCCGGGCTGGCGGTGCAGACCTCGGCATCCTTTGACAAGATGGGCCGTGCCCGGGAAGGCGTGGCCATTCCCGAGCTGCCGGAGATCGCGCCGCAGGCCTTCCTGCTGAACGACAAGACGCCAGTGAGCGACGTGGTGCAGGCTGGAGACAAGTTTTTCGTGCTGAAGCTCGAGACCGTGACGCCGGAGCGTCCGCTGACGCTCGACGAGGTGCGCCCGATCGCGGAGGCCCGGCTGAAGCTGATCAAGGCCGAGCGCCTCGCCACGGAGGGCGGCCAGCAGGCCGTCGCCAAGCTGCGCGAGGCCGTCGCCGCAGGCAAGCCGCTCCAGGAGGCCGCGCTGGCCCTGGGGCTGAAGGTCGACACGCTGACCGGCCTGGAGCCGCAAAAGCTGCTCGAACAAAACATCCCGTACGAGGCGGTGAAGCTGACGCTCCTGCTCCAGCCCGCGCAGTTGACGAACTACATCCCGACGGCTGATGGCGGCGTGGCGCTGTATCTCCAGTCGCGCGCCCCGATCGACGGACCCATGGAAGACCAGCTCAAGCAACGCATCTCGGTCACGCAAGACCTGCTCACGGGTAAGCGCAAGCTGCTCTTCCTGAGCTGGCTCGACAATGCCCGTGAGGCGGCCAAGATCACACCTCTCGGCCAGGCTCGCTAAAACACATGACGCAGAATGCCGCGGCGGCCGAGTTATTTGAGGACGCGACGGGCGACATCGCCCTGGGGGACCTCGACGCCGCGGTGGAGAAATACCGGCGCTGCGTCGAGCTGGACCCCGCGTACTTCGACGCGTGGCACGCCCTCGGCATGGCGCTGATGAAGTCTGGCCGGTATCCCGAGGCCATCGAGGCCGGACTGAAGGCGGTGGACCTGAACCCGAACGACCAGCTCGCCTGGTCGAGCCTGTCGCTTTTCTACGTCCGCAACCACCAGATCAAGGAAGCTGAGTCGGCGGGCGTCAAGGCGCGCATCCTCTCGTGGGGCGGCAAGATCCGCAAGGACGACGCCCCGGAGCAGCAGCAGCAACCGCAGCAGTAGGCCTCGCGCCTACTCGATGAGCTGGCTGGCGAGTTCGTCGGCCACCATGCGGCCCTTGCGGGTGAGCAGCCAGCGGCTGCCGGAACGCGCGAGGTAGCCGAGGGAGGCGAGTTCCGCGGTCTTTTCCTCCGGGACGAGCCCCGCCTCGACGCCGCGATCCGTGCGCAGGGAAAAGGCCACCACCTCGGCCTGCCGGGTGGCGGCATCGACAGCCTCGATGAAATCCGCACGGGACACCCCGGCATTCACCCTGGCCACGTAATCCGACGTGTCGCTGACGTTCTTCCAGCGTTCCCCGCCAAAGGTAGAAAAGGCGCTGGGGCCGAGGCCGATGTAGTCCGCACCCAGCCAGTAGGCGAGATTGTGTCGGCATTCGCGGCCCGGGCGGGCGTAGTTGGAAATCTCGTATTGGCCGTAGCCCGCGCCCTCGAGCGTCTCCATGGTGAGCTCAAAAAGGGCGGCGTCGACCTCGGGGTCCTGGGAGAACTCCCCCCGGCCGAGGCGGAGGAAATATTCCGTATCCTCCTCGTAGGTGAGGCAGTAGGCGGAAACATGCTGCGGCTGGAGGGCGATGGTCTGGCGCAGGGTGTCGACCCATTGGTCCACGCTCTGGCCGGGGATGCCGAAGATGAAATCGAGGTTGATATTGTCAAATCCCGCATCGCGCAGGATGGCATGGCTGCGGAGGGCCTGGTCCTTGGAATGCACGCGGCCCAAAGTCTCCAACAGGCCGGGGTCCCAGCTCTGCACGCCCATGCTGACACGGTTGACGCCCAGTTCGCGCAGGCGCGAGGCTTTTTCCAGCGAGACGGTGGCGGGGTTCATCTCGATGGTGAACTCCTCGAGACGGGAGAAATCCATGCGCTCACGGAGGCCGGAGATGAGGTAGTCGAGCTGCGAGGTCGAGAGCGCGGTGGGGGTGCCTCCGCCAAAGAAAATGGTGCGCGGCTGGAGCCGGTCGCCCCAGATTTCCGCCTCGCGGAGCACCGCATCGAGGAAGGCGCGGGTCTTATTCCGATCACTTGCCTCCTTGTAAAAACTGCAATACGGACACACCTTCGGACAGAATGGAATGTGCGCGTAGAGATGTTCGACCATGGCTGAGGGGCCACGGTAGCAGAAAATGGGCTGTCGCGTGGATGTTTTGTGCAGGGATTGCAGGCGGAATGGCGGCGGCCCAGTCGGACATGCCTCCCCCGCCCCCGAAATCCAAGGTGTATTACGCGATCGACAATGCCGCACTGAGCCAGGGAAACCGGGCCAGCGCGCGCACGGTGCAGCGCATGGTGGACTCCCTCATCTGCAATCTCGCCCAGAAGCCGACGGTCGCCCAGGCCTGGGCGAAATACGTCACGCCCTCCGACGTGGTGGGCATCAAGGTCTCCGCCAGCGGGCAGGCCACGAGCGGCACCCACCCCGAGGTGGTGGATGCCATCGCGCGCGGGCTGATCGAGTCCGGCGTGCCGCCGCGCAACATCATCGTGTGGGATCGCAATATCGATGATCTGCTGGCGGCGGGATTCCGCAAGGACACCACGCTCTACATGCTCCAGGGCATCGATCCGCAAAACGGTTACGACCAGGACGCACAGGTGAGCGCCCCGGTGCTGGGCAAGCTCATCTGGGGCGACAGCCAGTTTGGAAAACGGGAGGGAGCACGCATCACCGACCTGCTCTCGAACGGCGACCAGCTCAGCAGCCGGAGCTTCTTTGCCAAGGTGCTGAGCAAGTCGGTGACCAAGGTGATCAACGTGCCGTCGATGACGGACAGCTTCATGACCGGGATCAACGGCGGCATCGTCAATATGACGGTCTTCAATCTCGATAACTGGCGGAGGTTTGGCCAGGCCTCGATGGATGGAGGATCGTATCTCTCGGAGGTTTACGCCGACGAACTCGTGAAAGACAAGGTGGTGCTGACGATGATGGATGCGCTCGTGATCCAGTACGCAGGAGGGCCGATGCCAAACCCGAACTTTGCGGTCAACAACTTCACCATCTTTGCCAGCACGGACGTGATCGCGATCGACGCCACGGCGGTGCGGCTGATCGACGAACTGCGCAAGGGCAGCAAGCTGCCGTCGATCAAGCCCGCATGCGCCTGGATCGAATCGGGCGCCCAACTCGGCCTCGGACAATTCTCCGAGAGCCGCACAGAGCTGCTCCGGGTGGGAGTGGAAGCCCTGCGGTGATGCCGGAGATCGACTGGCGGCTGCTGCGCGAGGTGTCGCGCTCGTTTTACCTGACGCTGCGCCTGCTGCCCGACCGCGTGCGACCGACGATCGCCCTGGCGTACCTGCTGGCGCGCCTGTCGGACACCAAGGCGGACGGGGCGAATTCCGATTCGGAAAGGGAATTGCTCGCGAGGGAGGAGGAGCTTCGCACCGCGCTGAAGGCCAGCGAGGATCGTGAGGAAATCGCCTCGGTATGGGCAACAATTCAGGAAGGTCAGGATTTTGACGGTTCCCGTTTCCCGCCTGGCGCTCCGCCGCTAACCGCCACGGAACTCGATCGCTACACGTATCTCGTGGCGGGCTGCGTGGGGGAATTCTGGACCCGCGTTTGCGCGAAACACCTGCCTCACTACACCCGGCTGCCGCAGGACGAGATGCTCGAGGCGGGCGTGCAGTTCGGCAAAGGGCTGCAATACGTGAACGTCCTGCGCGACCGGGTGGCCGACGCCTCGCTCGGGCGCACGTACATCCCCCCGGAGGCGGTCAATCACACGCTCGCCATCGCGCGCGGGCATCTGCTCGGGGGCGCGAAATATGTGAAGGCGCTGAGGATTCGCCGCCTGCGCATGGCCTGCGCCCTGCCGCTGCTGCTCGGGCGCGAGACACTGGACCTGATCGAGACAAACCCGGACGCCCTGCGCGTGAAAGTTCCGCGCAGCCGGGTCTGGCTGCTGCTGGCGCGGAGCGTGTTTTTCTAGGCCAAGGCTATTCGTCCGAGGACGGCACGGCCCACTCGCGCAGGATGACGGCGAGGCGCTTCACGCCGGGTTCATCAAGGAGCGAGGCGACCGGGCTGGTCACGCGCTCGACGAATCCCTCGGGAATGGCATTGAGCCAGGCATTTTCCACATCGCGGCCCTGGTCGGAACCGAGAATCACGCCGGCCGGTCCGTCGAGCGGCCCCGGGCGGTAGGCGCGGGTGGCGCGGAGGTGCGCCTCTCCCGCGGGCGTGGCGGGAATCTCACGCTGGGCGGCCTGACCCGAGAAAAGGCGGGTGAACGAACGCAGCCAGACCTTGCCGCCCTGAAGCTCCGGCGGAACGCCAACGAGGGCGAGGTAATGCACGGGGCGGTTCGCCTCGCGAAGCTGGCGGGCCATTTCGTAGGCGAGGAGAGCGCCGTAGCCGTAGCCAACCAGATGGTAGGGACCCACGGGATCGAGATCGACCAGGGCGCGCACGAGCGCGGCCGCCTCGTCCTCGACGGCCTCGTGGCAGGAGTCGGGCTGGTGAAAGCCGCGTGCGGCTGTGGCGTAAATGGTCCAGTCGCCGCGCAGGGTCGCGGCCAGCGAATCATACACGGCGGGATCGCCGCCTGCATCGTGGACGAGGATGAGATTCGGCGTGGACGGTTCGCGGCTGAGCAGGATGAGTGGCTCCCAATCACGCCGCACGGGCTGGGGGGCGGGTTGAGGCGCGGGCTCGGCGGTAGCAGCAGGCTCGACGGGGCGAGCCTCGGGAACCCGGGGCGCGGCGGCGGCCTTCGGGGCGGGTGAGGGCTCCGGTTTCGACTTGGGCTGCGGCTTGGCGATCCGGGCGGGAGTCGGGAGAGCGGAGACCTTCAACTCGCCCACCGGAGTGAGCGGGAAGAGGTCGATCTCCTGGACGAAATCCATTTTCTTCGCAGGGGACACCATCCCGTTGATCTGCTCCAGAGCATTGGCGGGAAGCGCGTCGGACTTGCGCAAAACCCACGCGCCCCGACGCTGGTCGACCTCGGCAACGACGGCATCGAGCACGCCGAGCGCCTGGCGGATATCGGCCTCGGCACAGTTTCCCGCGAGGAAATAAAACGCGCCATGTTCGTCGCGCCACGCCGGTATTTTCCACTCTTGATCGCCATCGAGGAGCTGGATCACGGCCTCCCCCTCAATATGGGGAGGCAGGTCGCGACCGAGGGCGTCGACAAGCGTGACGGACAGACCGGGGGTCGGGAAACCCGTGGCTGGCAGTGTCGCGGCGGAACCACCCTTCACGAATGAGCGGATGCCGAGACCGGCATTCGACACCGGGCTCCAGAAGATGTGGGTGGCGATTTCCTCCCCGGCAAAAGTCAGCCATTCCGTGAAAAGATCCGCGGGCACGGCATCGGCCTCAATGGCGACGGCGCGCAGGGATTCCGGGAGCGTGACGGAGCCTCGACGAAGCTCGGCGAGGAGGTTGCGCCACTGGAGGAGGCTGAGGCGGAGGTGAGTGGGATTCCACGCAAAGCTGGAGGCGACCGAAGCGCTCGGCGGCAGGAGGATCGTCGCACCGGAGGCGAGGGCGGAAAGCAGCACCTCGAGGAATGCGCCGGTGCCGGCGGTGAAATTCAGCGGAATGCTTGATCCCGGGCGCAAACGCCAGCGGGCGATGGATTCCTTGAGGACGGAACCGACGAAATCGGGTTGAAGCGAGGCGATCGTCGGAGCGGGATCGCTCTCGGTGCCAAGCAGAAGGTAGGAGGTCTTGGGCTCGTGACCGATTTTTTCGAAGACCGGTGCGGCGGCAATCGTCTCCCAGTGCTGGTCGATGACCAGAACGCGGCGGGAGCCTCCCTCAAAAAACGAGGCGGTACGGGAATCGCAGATGACGAGCTCGGCGTCGCAGGAGGCGGCCTTGTCGGCCAGCCATTCCCGCGCGGCCTCGGGATCGAGTGCGACGCAGGTGTCGCCCGCGAGAGCGATGCCCAGCAGAGCCACGGGGAGCCAGGGCGTGGGCACGAGGCACACGGCGATCACCCACCCCTCGGCGAGATTTTCCTGCTTGAGATAGGATGCGAGCGACCGGGCATGGGAAAGGAGGTCGCCATAGGAAAGCACAGCCTCGCCCTCGCCCTGCACGGCGAGCTCGGTGGAGAGCTTCGATGCGGTGTCGCAGATGCGCTCCTCGAAGTTTTTGCCTGAGGATGGCAGCGGCACACAGGTCACGGCGGGAAGGGAGTCCGTATCGAGCGCACCGGTCAGCTCCTCGAGCTTGATCTCCGGATCAGCCATTACCGCAGCAATGGCGGAAAGGAGGCGGTCGAGGACGCGACCGGCCTGATCGGGAGTCCACCGGTCGGAGGTGTAGAAGACCTCGAGAGAAACGCGGGAGCCGTTGTGGAGGTCGATGGAGACCGGAGTGAGCGGACGGCTCATGACTTTGGCGTCGAAATTCATCCAGCGCGGCTGGGCGGCCTGGATACGGTCGCTGACCGGTGCGGGCAGCGACCGGAAGGCGAAAGGATAATCCGCGGCGCGGCGACCGAGCACAGGCAGAAGGCCGGGGAGCGAAACCCCAGCATGGGTCGCGCGCTCCTGTTCGTCGAGTTCAAAGGCGGTGATCCAGTCGGAAAAGGTCTGGCCACCTTTCAGCGAAAACGGGGTGGGCAGAAGATGCGAGGCGCAGGGAGGATTCGAGAGCCAGGTGAAGTCGGCGGAGGAGCCGAGGCGGCCGATAACGATCGCGGCGACACCCTGGATGAGAGTGCCCAGGCCGATGCCGAGCTTTGACGCCGCCTGGTGGAGTTCCCGGGAATCGTCGCGTTGGTAAAGATGGGAGACTGAGGCGGGCGTGCGCAGGGCGTCCGACTCGGGATGGAGAGCCAGCGTAAAGGGCGCAGCCTTGGCGTGTTCCTTCCACCAGTCGGTCGAGACATCGCCCGTGGAGGAGGCGGAAACCTCGGTTTCATAGGCGGGGGCCTGGCCGTCGATGGCGGCGAGATACTCCGAGAGGAGGCGGTAGATTTCCTCCTCGCTCAGGAGGCACTGCGGAAAGGTCAGGAGCAGATGCGTGCCGCCGCCCGGGAGTTCGATGGTGACGCCACGGAAGAGCGGCGCGCCCTCGAGGGCAAAGGACATGGCCGACTCCGAGGCGAGCAATGCGCCCCACTGGACGGGGATGCCCTCGCGGTCGTCCTTCGTCCAGTCGAGATGCTGCCAGCGCATCTCTCTCGCGGCGGCCTCGCGCAGCACGCAGCCCTCGGGCGTCTGGTAGATGCCCGCACGCAGGAGCGCCTTGGCCGCCAGCAGGCCGTTCCAGGCATCCCGGATTTTTCCCGCTTCGATTTTTTCTCCGAAGCTGACGGAAAGCTGGGCATTTTGCACAGCGGGGTCCGCCGCTTCCTTGTGGAGGAAGACGGCGGTGGAAAGACCGGCGGAGGCAGAGGAGTCGCGCATGGAGAGAGATAGGGAATAGGTACACTAGAGACCGGCGTCGGTGACAGCGCCGAGCGAGGCGGTGGTCACGCTGGCGGCGTACTTGGCGAGCACGCCACGGCGGTACCGGGGCTTCGGGCGCTTCCACTTGGCGAGACGGTCGGAGATTTCCTTCTTGGAAAGGCCAAGGGTGAGCGTGCGGGTGGTGGCGTCGATGGTGATCGGGTCGCCGTTTTTGACGATGGCCAGCGGGCCGCCATCGAACGCCTCGGGCGTGATGTGGCCGACGACAAAGCCATGCGTACCACCGGAGAAGCGCCCGTCGGTGATGAGGGCGACATCCTTGCCGAGCCCCCGGCCCATGACAGCGCTGGTGGGCGAAAGCATCTCGCGCATGCCGGGACCACCGCGGGGCCCTTCGTAGCGGATGACGATGACGTCGCCCTTCTTGATCTTGCCGTCGAGGATGGCCGACATCGCGGTCTCCTCGCTATCGAAAACACGGGCCTTGCCGCTGAAGCGCTCGCCCTCCTTGCCGCTGATCTTGGCCACGGAGCCGTCGGGCGCGAGGTTGCCGCGCAGGATGACGAGATGGCTCTCGGGCTTGAGCGGCTTCTTGAGCGGGGCGATGATCTGCTGGCCCTTCGGGTAGGGTTTGAAAGCGGCGAGGTTTTGCTTGAGCGTCCTGCCTGTGACGGTGAGGCAGTCGCCGTGGAGGAGACCGGCGTGGAGCAGGTCCTTCATCATCGGGACGATGCCGCCAATCTCGACGAGCTGGCTCATGAGGAAACGACCGCTCGGCTTGAGATCAGCCAATACCGGCACGCGCTTGCCGATGCGGGTGAAGTCGTCGATCGTGAGCTTCACATTGGCCGCGTGGGCGATGGCGAGGAGGTGGAGCACGGCATTGGTCGATCCGCCGAGGGCGATGACCACGGTGATGGCGTTCTCCAGGGCTTCCTTCGAGAAGATGTCCGACGGGCGGATGCCGCGCTTCAGGAGATTCAACACCGCAGCGCCAGCCTCGCGGCAGTCCTTCACCTTGTGGGCGGAGACGGCGGCCTGGGCCGAGCTGTTGGGCAGGCTGAGGCCCATGGCCTCGATGGCGGAGGCCATAGTGTTGGCCGTGTACATGCCGCCGCAGGAGCCAGGGCCGGGAATCGCGCAGGACTCGACCTCGTGCATTTCCTTCGGCGTGATTTTGCCTGCAGCCTCCGCGCCGACTGCCTCAAAGACGGAGACGACGTCGAGGTTCCTGCCATTCAGGCAGCCCGGCAGGATGGTGCCCCCGTAGACGAAGACGGCAGGGCGGTTCAGGCGGGCGATGGCAATACAGCAGCCCGGCATGTTCTTGTCACATCCGCCGATGGCGACGAAGCCGTCAAAGCCCTGGCAACCCACGACCGTCTCGATGGAGTCGGCGATGACCTCGCGCGAGACGAGCGAGTATTTCATCCCCTCGGTCCCCATGGAGATGCCGTCGGAGATGGTGATGGTGTTGAAGATGGTGGCCTTCCCGCCTGCACCGTCGACGCCGATGGCGGCCTCGCGGGCGAGCTGGTCGATGTGCATATTGCACGGGGTGACCATGCTCCAGGTCGAGGCGACGCCGATCTGGGATTTGCTGAAATCGCTGTCCTTGTACCCGACGGGGTAGAGCATGGCGCGACTGGGCGCGCGGCTCTCGCCATCGAGCACGAGTGAGGAGTGGGGGCGAAGGTTGGGCTTCGTGCGGGATTGGGAGCTCATTTGTGGAAGGTGAGGAGTCTAGTGGGTCGCATCTCTCTAGGCAAGGGCGGCAGGGCGGGCGGAATCAGCGGCGGATCTTGGATTCCACCGTCTTCAGGGCGTCGCGCACGGATTCGGTGAGTTCCGGGCCGAGGCCGGGAATCTCGAGGGCCTTGCGATAGGCGGCAGCAGCCTGAGGCGCATCGCCGATGAGGGCATAGGCCTGCCCGAGAAAGACGTAGTAGGTCGGAGGAATGGGCTGCCCCTGCCGCTGCGATACGGCGATGAGCCTCTCCAGCGTCTCGGCCTCGGTGCGCGAGTCGCGAAGCTCCCGGCAGACGCGGGCATAAAGGAAGATGGTGTAGGTGTCGTTGGGAGCACGCTCCATGAGCTGGCGAGCGAGCGGCTCCGCCTTGTCGGGTCGGCCGGTCTCAAGCAAGGCGAGCGCTTTCAGGAGCATGGCGTAGGATGAGCGCGGGTCGGCGGACAGCGCCCGGTCGGCATAGCCGAGAGCGTCGGCCCAACGCTTGTGACCAGCCTCGATGGCGGCGGCATAGGAAAGGACGGTGGCATCGTTCCCGGCGATCTTCAGGGCGCGGGTGATGCAATCACGGGCAGCGCGGGTATCGCGGAGCGCCTCGTAGCGGTCGGCCAGCACAGCGAGATAGACGGCGGTTTCGCGATCACTGCCGAGCTTGAACTTCTCGGGATCGAACTCGTGCGGAGTCGCTCCCGCACCGCGAATGAAGACGTAGCCTTGATTGGTCACGGCGGCGAGATGCCAGTCGGGCGAATCCAGGAGATGGTTGAGAAGCGGGCGAAAGTCCGTATTGGCCCCGGTCAGGACGACGGTCTGCCAGTCGGATTTCCGCAGTTGCTCGCGCCAGGCGGCAGGGTCGTTGGCCAGCTTGACCACGGCGGTCTCGGTGAGATCCTTCACCGCCGCCGGATCGCGCAGCACAACAAAGGGAAACCCGGAGCGGGAGATGAAAAGCGGCCCACCCTTCCATTCATCGAGGAGGTTGAACGGGCCGTTCAGATCGCGGGAACGGGCCAGCCGTCCATCCGTCGTGGCGATGCGGACGATCGAAAAAGCGATGGTCCCGAGGAGAACGAGCCCGACGACCGCGACAGCCGCCACGCGCCAGAAACGCGGGCGGATATGCCAGGCGAGCAACAGGAGAGCGGTCAGGATGCCGCCGAGGACGAACCCCTTCAGAAAACCGATGGCCGCCACGAGGAAGCCCAGACCGGCCGGCCCGCCGATTTTCCAGAGCAGGCCCGAAGCACCATCCAGCGACGTATGAAACTCGGCAACAAAGAGTTGCGGATACGAACCACGGGCGGCAGCGGTCCAGTTTTCCAAGGCGAGCCCGCTCAGCAAAGCCGGGACGAGCCAGAGAAGACCAAAAATGACCGCACCTAAAACGACGATCGCAGCGTAACGGAGGAGTCGACTTCTGAGCATTTCGATGGATGGTACCCTACAACGAAATTTCCATGAAACGAGTAATACTCACCCTTCTTGCCATGACATTCTTTGGACTCTTCGGTAACGCCGCTCCTCTGGAGGTCGGTTCCCCCGCCCCCACCCCTGCCGCCCTCGACCAGGACGGGAAACCCCTCGACCTCGCGGCGATCTACGCCAAGGGCGTCACGCTGGTGTATTTCTACCCCAAAGCCGACACGCCGGGGTGCACGAAACAGGCCTGCTCGCTGCGGGATTCCTATGCCAGCCTCGGCGGCGCGGGCATCCAGGTCGTGGGCGTGAGCAAGGACACGGTCGAGGCGCAGAAGAAATTCCAGGAGAAATACAGCCTCCCCTTCCCCCTCATCGCCGACCATGACGGCAAGGTGGCGGAGGCTTTCCACGTCGACCTGATTCCCGTCGTAGGCATCACGCAGCGCCAGTCCTTCCTCGTCAAAGACGGCAAGATCGCCTGGGTGAACCCGAAGGCGAAGACCGAAGGCGCGGCGGATGAAGTGCGTCAGGCAGCGGCGGCGCTGAAGTAATTCCGCGCAGAGAGCGCTTGCCATTCCTCGAAAAACGAGGAATATACGCCGTTCGCTTTCCCGAAACCCGCTTGAGCTTCGCTCCCGGCGCGGTATAAAGAAAGAGACCCGGGTTGGTAGCTCAATGGTAGAGCAGCGCCCTTTTAAGGCGTTGGTTGTGGGTTCGAGTCCCACCCAACCCATGTTTCTCCTCGCCACGATCCTCCTTGGCAGACGCGCGCCAATGCCCGGTTTTTCACTCGAACGATTCCGTGCTGCACATCATGGGATTTTTCGCTAAGCCAGAGCCATGAAATCCCCCCTGATCCTTCTTGCCCTACTCCTGTTCCCCGCCCTGATTTTTGCGGAAGATATCCCGCCTGAGGCCGCCGGGAAGCATGTGGGAAAACACGGAACAGTCTCCGGCATCCTGATCGAAGTGGCTGAGAACAATGGCAATTATTTCCTAAACTTCGGGAAGCATCACCCTCAGCAGGTATTTCAAGGATTCGTCCCGGCCAGCAGCGCCGAAGCGGTGAACCAGAAAACCGAACTGAAGCAACTCGAAGGCAGGCAGGTGGAAATCTCCGGGCGCATCGAACTCCACAAGGGCTGCCCGGAGATCGTCATCACCAAAGCCAGCCAGATCCGGATCTCCCGGGAGTAGTTACGGAAAATGGAGGCACATCGCATCCTCGCTACCAAAAAGATTGAGGCACCTCGATGGAATCCCCGGGCTTGAGAGGCATGTCCCTGGAGGGATCGGAGAGGATGGCCTTGGCATCGATCACGATCACCTTTCCATCACGCAGGAGGCGGACTTTTGACCTGTCGGCATATTCCGCAAAACCTCCTGAGGCGTTGATGGCGCGAATAATCGTAAGGTCATCAGCATAGTCCAGGAGTTGCGGGGATTTCACATCGCCGCCGACACTGATGCGGGCGGGCTTGGGTGACACGGGACCCAATGCAGACGCGGAACCATGGGGCGGTGGAAGCGGCAGGGAAATTGCCGGAAAGAACAGCGCGAATAGAATGACTAGTCCCAGGAGGCCAGCGACGACGCCCGGAAATGGCAATAGAGCAAGGAGCACGCCGCTGACGAAACCCGCCAGCGCTCCTGCAATCACTGGCAAAATCGATCCGACGCGGGGACGTGAAGACGGCTCGGCGGCCTCCCAGATAACGACTGAGGGCGCATAGGTGGCCTTCAGTTTCACCCGTTCCTCCGCGAGCCTTCGCCCGGCTGTTTCCAGAATGCCCTGCTGAAACGCGTAGTCCCTTTTCGCCTCGGCGTATTTTCCCGCCTCGGAAGACGGCGAACCCTCCGAGACGCCAGCGCGGATTGCACCCATCCTGGCCTGCGCAGCCTCGACTTTGCGCATCTGGCTTGCGACTTCCGCGTCGAGCTGGGAGAGAGCCCTATCGGTCGAGTCACCATCGAGTTTTGCCTGATAGTTTTGGAAACTCTCCGCGATGGCGTTCGCCAGACTGGCGGCTTCCTGCGGAGTATCGGCAGCGACGGAGATCGAATACAGCTCTGTTCCGCGTATCTCCTGAACAGTAAGCGCACGCCTCAAGGCGAAAGCCCTGGCTTCGGCATCCGCCGGTGAACGCATCCTGGCCGCTATGGGATCGATGACAGCCCGGGATTGAATGACGCGAAAAACAGCGTCCACCGTCTGCGAACGAGGCGACGCAAGCACTCCGCTCTTCACCTGCACGATTGCTGTGGACTGATACTTCCATGCCCTGCTGGCGAAGCGGTATCCAACGTACCCTCCTATCGCGACCGCCATCACCACAATAACAGACCGTATCACCGACCGCCTGTGCCCGGGAGACGCTGGCCCGCTTTTTCCAACCGGCTGGCGGGACACCGGAGCGCCGGGAGTAGCGTTGATATTCTCGATCTCGGTCTTGACCTCGCCGGCCTGCGAGAAACGCAGATCGGGTTTGTTTTCAAGGGCCTTCAGAACAACCTCATCGATGCGCACGTCGAGCTTCACCGTGCGGGACGGGGGTGAGAAACGCCCGATGGGCAGTTCGCCTGTGAGCATCTGATAGAAAACAACCCCGAGAGAAAAGATGTCGGCGCGGCGATCCACGGATTCCGGCCGCTCGACCTGCTCGGGAGCCATGTAGTGGGTGGTGCCCATGAATTGCCCGGCCTGGGTAAGAGTCAGATCGCCGGGAGCAGAGATGATCTTGGCCAGTCCAAAATCGGCGATCTTCACGCGGCCGCCTTTTTCCAGCAGGACATTCTCCGGCTTGATATCCCGATGAACGATGCCCTGGTCATGGGCGTACTGGAGCGCGTCGCAGATTTGCGGGACGATGGCGAGAGCGGCCGCCGGAGACATCTGGCCTGCGCTCATGGCTTGCCGCAGATTCGTTCCGTCCACGTACTCCATAAGAAAGAAATACAGACCATCGCGCTGGCCAAAGTCGTGAATGGCGACGATGTGGGGATGACTCAATCTCGCCAGAGCCCGGGCTTCCCGGGTAAAGCGCTCGGCGAAGGCCGGGTCGCCACCTGCGAGCGCGGGCAGGATTTTCAGCGCCACCATGCGATCCAGCTCCCGCTGACGGACTTTGTAAACCACCCCCATCCCGCCGCGACCGATCAGCTCCAGGATTTCCAGCTCCGGAAACAAGGCGGACAATTCTTCCGGCGAAGGCGTGTGAAACGAGGCCCTGGCAGGATTTGTCTGCAATCCCTGACGGAGCAGGCAAGCAGGGCAGAGACCGTGAGGGGCATCGGAAGGGCATTCCGAACCACAGGAAACACAGCGGGAGGGAGGAGATGAGGCCATGATCAGAGATTGCTTCCGATACAGAAGATTCCGCCGAGCGATGTTACGAGGTTTGGGAGAAAACGGAAAACAAACGCCGAATTTCCGCGTCGATCCCGGAGGGGTCATCGAGAGTCTGCGCGATCTCGGCGCGGAGCAATTCGCGATATCTATGGCGGAGCCGGTGAACAGCCACCCGAGCGGCTCCTTCGGTAAGATGGAGACGATCCGAGGCCTCGGCCAATGCGCCGGAAGCTGTCTCCGAGGCCAGAAAACCCTTGAGCGAGGCAAAAAGCTCCGGCTTCTCTCCATACTCGCGCTCGAGCCGGCTCAACACCTGGTCCAGGAGAGCAAACACCCACTGGCGCTCATACATCTGATCGGGCGTCACGCCGTCGCTGGGCTCCCATGGATGCCGGGACTCGGCGGCGGGAACATCGAGGGAAAGGATGACGATGCCGCCGCCACGCTTGAGGGCCTGGGAGCGATCCCATTCGTTCGACAGGTAGTGCTTGAGCGAGGCGAGCAGGAACGACCGGAACCTCCCGCGCTCCGGCAGGGCGTCGGCGAGGTAGTTCTTTTCCAGGAGGCGGGCGAAAAATCCCTGGGTGAGATCCTCCGCATCGTGCCGCTCGTACCCGCAGCGGCGGATGTAGGCGTAGAGCGGATACCAGTAGGTCTCGCAAAGCTCCGCCAGAGCCGCCCGATCTACGGGAGAATCGCTTTGTCTGGCGGCAGCGAGAACGAGAGTCCAGCGAGTCGGACCGAACTGCGCGGGGTGGCGAGGAGCATCGGAATCCGGCATGGGGTTTCGACAGACTACTGAAGCAACGGTCGAAAAGCGTTACAAGGTTTCGCCATGAAATAGCCGGTGCGCAGCCCCGGGACTACCCGAAAAACAGCTCGGTCTGGACGGGGCGGTCGGAGGGGATGGGGACTGGGGCGGTGATGAAGGTGGGCTGGATCTCGCCGGTGGGGAGGATTTCGCCGAGGTGCGGGAAGCGGGGATGGCGGAAGTAGGCGAGCTCCTCGGGCGTGGCGAGGCGGGTGATGACGCGGGCCGGGCGGTAGGGCTTGGTCTTGCCGGGGATCTCGGGGGAGACGACGAAGAGGAGATTGGCTCCCGCGGGCGCCTTGCTCCAGCGCAACTCACGCGTGTCGTCGGAGCGCTCGGCGATTTCATCGACGGGGCATTGAGCCAGGGTGTTGCCCGCCCGGCGAATCCACCAGTCCATCTTTTCCTCCTGGGCAAAGCTGGTCCAGACGCCCTTGATCTCGCCCTCCGGGGTCTCGAGGATGATCTCGTCGCCCGGCTTGGTGATGATGCCTTTGGACTTGAAGCGCGCGCACATGAGGTCAGGCTAGGTGGAGAAAGGACGTCGTGTGCCCCACTCATCCCCCATCCCAGCGGCCCACCCAAGCAAAAAACACGGGCGATTCGTGTTAATCGCAAGGATTCTGGCGCTCCTGTGTCTCACGGGGCTTTCCGGGCAGGCGGCAGATCGCACACTAGGGCCGACGAGTGTTTCGCTGAATGAGTTTCAGCTCATGCTGGGGGATTTTGCGCGGCAGTATCTCCAGGACTTTGACGATCAGCCGATCGAGGCGGGGACGGTGCTGGCGGCGGCGATGAAGAGCAAAACGCTGGAGACCTATCCCTATGTGCGCCAGCAGACTCTCGCCATCCTGCGGGAGCTGACCACCCTGCCCGGGGCAAAAACCAAGGCGAGCGCGGAGGCCGGAGCCGTGCGAGCGGCGGACAAGCCGATCAGCAGCCTGCTGCCGGATGGCGAGTGGGTGGCAGCGGAGAAAGACCGGCTGAAGGAGAACTTTGAAGCCCGGCGAAGATCGGCGGAAAAAACGATCTCCAACTGCCTGAACATTCTCGAGCAGATCGCACAAACACCCACAGGACAACAATTTGCCCTGCTCGGCAGCGACCCCCTCCTGGAGGCGATGCAGAAGGCCTCGCAAAAGAACAGGGCTGAGGAATAGAATCCCCGGCAGGCGATTTCTCCCCGGCCCGGCCTCAAACACGTGTGGGAAATTCGCATTGCGAGCGGGGCAGCCCAGGGGTAATGATGAAGCTCCTCTCATGTCGAAAGACCTCTTTGATCTCACTGGTAGCGTAGCTGTCGTCATCGGCGGCACGGGCGTGCTCGGCGGTTCGCTGGCCGATGCACTGGGCGCGGCAGGCGCAAAAATCGCGGTGGCAGGCCGCAGCCGGGAACGCGGCGAAGCACGGGCGGGGGCGATTCGCTCCGCAGGCGGAACGGCGGGCTTTTTTGAAGCCGACGCCTCTTCGCGCGCCAGCATCGCCGCCATGCGCGAGGCGGTGACGAAGGAATGGGGCGTGCCCGATATTCTGATCAACGCGGCGGGTGGCAATGACCCGAAGGTGACGGTGACGGGGGAGCACAAGTTTGAAGACATCGCGCTGGAGGCGTGGAATGCCAGCTTTGACCTGAACCTCGTGGGCGGCCTGCTGGTGCCGTGCCAGGAGTTTGGCCCGGCCTTTTGCGCGGCGGGACGCGGCAGCATCATCAACATCGCGAGCGTGTCGGCGCATCTGCCGCTCTCGCGCGTGGTGGCGTACTCGGCGGCGAAGGCGGCGGTGCTGAACATGACGCAATTCCTCGCCCGCGAGTGGGCTCCCTACGGCGTGCGAGTCAATACGATCACGCCGGGCTTTTTCCCCGCCGAACAGAACCGCAAGCTGCTCTTCAACGAGGATGGCACGCCGACGGCGCGCGCAGCCTCGATCCTCGGGCACACGGCGATGGGGCGCTTTGGCCAGTCGCACGAGCTGGCGGGCGCAGCGGTCTTCCTCGCCAGCCAGGCGGCCAGCAGCTTTGTCACCGGCACGGACATCCGCGTGGATGGCGGCTTCCTTTCCCAAACCATATGAGCCTCGTCTCCCAGATCGCGCCGCGCGGCGGCACTCTCACCGAAGAGCAAATCCTTTCCGTCGTCGACGGAGCCTGCGCAGGCAAGGCGTGGGCGGGGAAAAAGGTCCTGCTCATCATTCCCGACTCGACCCGCACCGCGCCGGTCGGGCCGGTCTTCAAGGCGCTCTACCGCCGCATCGCGGGCGAGACCGCCGCGGTGGACGTGATGGTGGCCCTCGGGACGCATCCGCCGATGACGCAGGAGGCGATCTGCCACCGGCTCGAGCTTTCACCGGAGGAACGGGCGGGCGAGTTTTCCAAACCGCAATTTCTCAACCACGAATGGGACAACCCCGAGGCGCTGCGTTCGCTCGGCGTGATCCCGGCGGACGCGATCAGCGAGCTGTCGGGCGGGCTCTTCTCGATGGATGTCGAGGTGACGATCAACAAGCGGCTCTTTGATTACGACCGCATCATCATCATCGGCCCGGTGTTTCCGCACGAGGTCGTCGGGTTCTCCGGCGGCAACAAGTACCTCTTCCCCGGCGTGGCGGGGCCGGAGATCCTGAATTTCTTTCACTGGCTGGGCGCAGTCATTACCAACCCCTTCATCATCGGGCACAAGTGGACGCCGGTGCGCAAGGTGGTGGACCGCGCGGGGGAGCTGCTGCCGATCGAGAAGCTGTGCTTCTGCCTCGTCGTGGACGGGAAGAACTTCGCGGGGATGTTCGCCGGGACGCCCGAGGAGGCGTGGGATGCGGCGAGCGATCACTCCGAGGGGCTGCACATTGTTTACAAGCCCAAGCCCTTCCACACCGTGCTCTCCTGCGCGCCCGCGATGTACGACGAGATGTGGGTCGGCGGCAAGTGCATGTACAAGCTCGAGCCCGTGGTGGCCGACGGCGGCGAACTCATCATCTACGCCCCGCACATTCACGAGGTAAGCGTGGTGCATGGGCGGCTCATCGAGGAGCTGGGGTATCACTGCCGGGATTACTTCCTCAAGCAGTGGGACAAGTTCAAAGACAAGCCCTGGGGCATCCTCGCCCACTCCACGCACGTTCGCGGCATGGGCACCTACGAGGACGGCGTGGAAAAATGCCGCATCCAGGTGACCCTGGCCACCGGCATCCCGGAAGAAACCTGCCGCAAGATCAACCTCGGCTACCGCGACCCGGCAACGATCAACCCCGCCGACTACGCCGACCGCGAGGATGAGGGCATTCTCTACGTCCCCAAGGCGGGCGAGATGCTGTACCGGGTGGCGAGGTAGGGTCGCAACACCCCGATTATTGAGTCGCCGGAGCAGCGGCGGTTTGCACAGTCTGCTGCTGGAGAACTTCCCTGGCTGCCTTCACCTGGAGATTGTTCGCGGCATCATCGCCAAAGAGCATGCGATAACGATCATCGGCTCGTTGCGCCGCCTGCTGCCACAATGCGCTTTTCTGACCGGAGCCATCCGATGGCAGTTGGGCAACCTCGTCGGCGAAATCCTGCGCAATCGTATCAAGGGCAGCATTTTGCTGGGGAGTGTGCTGCGTGTCGTCGAGAAACACCGCAGGAGCCCGATTGCCGGGAGGCACGTCGACAACGATCTCACCTCCCGAGGAAACCTCTGGACTGGCGCCGGTCGATGTCCCTCCTGAAGACGTGCCGCCGCCGACGGCACCGCCCCCTGACGATCCAGTGGAAACAGGGCCATTACTGGATGGGGCGGCATATCCGGACGAAGAAACAGAGGGAGCCGCGGGCGGGCTGGACAGCGAGGACGGGGCGACCGAGGCAGGCACCACGGCTGATGATCCTGCATTAACTGCCGCCTGGCGGCGTCGGGAAACAAACGAACTCAAGGCAGACGGAGAGATCGGCGATGTTCCCTGAGCCACGGGGGTGATATTCCCAGAGGAGGCTGATTCCACCGGAGCAGCCAACACTTGCGAACGAGAACCGGAATCCGTCGAGCCCGGGACGAAAGCACTGGCCGAAGGGGAGTGAGATGAGTTCACCACGGCGCGGTCCTCAGACCGGCCTTCGCGAGATGGCTCGCTCTCACCGCGAAAGACCATCATCGCAAAACAGCCTGCGCCGAAAGCCGCTGCAACGGACAAAACGGGCAAAACTCGCTTAATATTCATCTAGGTTGGGAGAAGCTTCGCTAAAAAAAGAGACTGACGCTCCGCTGGGGAGCGCCAGTCTGTAAGACTAACTGGATAGCTCGATCAAATCGCTCTCTTAGAGAGGGAAGTAGATCGGAGCGCCGTCATCCGAGCGGGTCACGCTCATCTCGCCGATGGTCAGACCGTTGGCGGTCGACTGGAGAGCAGCCGGGAGATCCGTGCGAATCCGTGTGTAGACAGCGTTCTCATTGGTCGTGAGCGAGCCACGATAGTAGAGCTGCTGGAAGCCCCAGGCAGAGTACTGACCATTGGTGATCTTGGCCTTGTCCGCCGCGCTGAATCCGCCGGAGATCGGGGTCACACCCACACCGTTGTAGCTGAGGAGCTTGGCACCATTCGACACCGCGGTACGAGCGTCGGCAGTGGAGAGGAAGGTGACCAGGAAGAGCGGGATGTCTTCCAGCACCGGATCCTGACCGACTTCCGGGTCATAGACGTCGACCGAGGCAGTCGTACGGGCCATATGATCGCGGAGCGAGCTGCCACTGGCGTAACCGCCGTTGCCGTTCTGGTCCAAGCCCCAGAGCGTCGAGGCATTGGCTGCGCCGCCTGCGGTGGCGAGCTTGCCAGGGCCGGTGCCGCCTGCGGGCACGCGAACGATCTCGGTGATCACCCCAGCCGTGCCCACGCCCGTGGCGGTAGCCACGTACTGCTGGACAGTGCGAGCAACGCCATAACCAGGCTCCGCGAGATAGGTCGAGCGGGTGCCCGAGCCGTCGTTGCGGCCCGTCGCGAAGACCAGCGTACCCTGATCATCGGAGCTGCCGGTGAACAGAGCGAGCGGCTGAACGCCATTGGCGAGGAGCGCCTTCCACTGCTGGTTGGTCACGTTGGTCCAGTTCGCCGGAGCACCTTCATTGGCGATGAAGGTGAAGGTCACGACACCCACGCGGGCGTCGGCGGGATTCAGCACCGGGCTGGCGATCGGCGAGGTCGACTGCAGAACGTCCGAGAAGCTGAACTTCGGATGGACGGTTTCCGTAGGCGAGGTTTTGCCGGAATTCTCCCCGGCAGCCGTGATGGCGGCAGCGGTGAGAAAGCTGGGACGATGCTCGGGCTGCACGTCGCCGAGGGCGACGGCGCGGAGGCCTTCCGTCGAGCCGTTGAACGAGGTGCGGATCGTCGTCGTGCCGGACACGCCCGGGAAGGTACCAACGAAGACCGCCTTGTTGGAGGCAGTGAGGTTGCCAGCACCGCCATCGTGGGCGACGTTGTAGGCCGTGCCGAGAGCGCCTGCGGCGTTGTAGGCATTCTGGATGGCCTGAAGAGTGGCCGTACGGAATGCGGTGGCACCCGTGATGGTGATTTCGGTCTGGGCGTGAGCTGCCGCGGAAGCTGCGGCAAGAGCCGTCGCGCCGAGGAGGATATTCTTAAGTTTCATGGATAGTGTGAATGCGATGAGGTTGGGAGAAGGATCAGGCCTTGGCCACCGAGCGGCGGCGGGCCATGTAGATCACAGCGAAAGCGCCGAGGCCGAGGAGAGCCCAGGTGGACGGCTCGGGAACAGCGGTGATGTAGGAGATGTTGCCTGCGTTGTCGATGGTCAGAGTACCCTGGTACTCACCGACGCCATTGGCCTCACCATATCCGTACTGTCCGGCAATGGTGTTCTTCGCCTGGATACGGTAGAGATCCAGCGCGCCCTCAACCGATCCGGCAGTGCCGTAGGTGCCGAACGAGCCAGTGCCAAAGCCCTGCTGAACGCCACCCGGAATCACTGCGAAGGCGGTTCCCTGCTGACCAGGAACAGTGAAGGGATTCTGATCATCGACCGTCGACGTGGTGGTATCGAGCGCAGCAGCCTGAGTCATCGCGTTGTTCTCAAGGGCGCTATTCTGCGAATTGATGTTACCAGCCAGCGTCGTGTACTCCGTAGCCGCATAGGCCGTCGAGGAGGCCTGCCCGACGGTACCAACATCATTGCGGGAACGGCCCAGATAGACCGTACGCAGCGGATCACCATTGGTCAGGGTGTTTCCAAGCGACGCGGTGCCGATGTTGGCGGCGACGCCAAAGTACAGCGTATCGAGTTCGTACCAGTTCGCGCCGAACGTGTCACTCAGGAGAGTGCCAATGTTGGCGATATTGAGGAAGTCCCCTCCGTCACGGAAGACGGTGGAAGCATTGCCCAGACTGACCATGACCGTTTGATCGGAGCCCACTGCACCGCCGGGATTCTGGAAGTACATCACCAGGTCGCCCGCAGCGTAGTTGGGGTTATCGTTTGCAGCACTCGCCGTGGCAATCGTTCCGCCGATCGCCAAAGCAACGAGAGCCGCCTTGATTGAGAGAATTTTCATTATTTTTTTGTTTTTAGGGTGTCGGACCTCCCTCTCCGAGGACTCGCACAAGACCGGTTAAGGCAGCGCAAGAACCCAGAAGAGAGATGGCGTTTCCGGGAGGGATAAAAGTCGTTAGGCAGGGGAGTGACAACGGATCAAATGCAACAATATCGACACATTCCTAACTCCATTAGTGTGAGCCACTACCATCGGCGGAGGAGGCATTGCGATTCTGCTTCGCTTTCTCCTTGATAAGCAGGGCGGAGGCAATCTGGGGATTCACCTCGCCGAGTGTCCGCTTGGCCATGGGTTCGCCCTGGGTTGCGGCCTTGACGAGCCATTTGGTCGCCTGAAGTCGTCGCGCGGGGTCGGCGCAATTCACGCCGATGAGGTGCCCGAGGTTGCTCTGCGCCTTGGCCTCGCCCTGCTCCGCCGCCTTGAGGAACCACTGCTCCGCCTTGTCCCTATCGCGCTCGACGCCCAGGCCATCCCGATAGCAGACGCCGACTATGTTTTGCGCGCCCGGGTTTCCGGCCTCTGCGCTCACGATCGCATAGGAGTAGGCCTTTTTGTAATCCGGCAGAGCACCGTCATCACCGAGGAAATAGATCTCGGCCAGGGTAAAGACGGCATCCTTGTCGCCCGCGTCGACCGCCTTGGTGATCCAGGTGAGTCCCTGCGCGGAATCCTTCTCGCCGCCGAGTCCGGTGCGAAGAAACTGCCCGAAGTTGAGCTCGCCCTTAGCGTAGCCCTGCTCCGCGCTTTTGCGGAACCATTCGCGGGCCATTTCGTCATTCTTCGCCACCGCGATTCCCTTGGCGAAAAGATAACCGAGACCGGCCTGGGCGGCGGCATTTCCCTGGTCGGCGGCCCGCTGAAGATAGCTGAGCGCCTTGGCCGGGTCTTTGGGCACGCCCTTGCCCGCGAGGTACATCTTTCCGACCTGCACCGCTGCATCGGCGTCTCCGGAGGCGGCCCTGGCCTCCAGCGAGGCAAAATCCGGGGGAAGCTCGGGCGCATTGTCCGGGGCCGCACAGGCAATGCTAATGGCGGCGACAACCATTAAGGAAATAGACAGGAGAGTTCGCATGGGAGCGGATAGTAAACGAAGGATCGGCGGGCGTGTTGTTACGATTTTGTCACAATCCCTTATTGTGCGCGGGAGCGAGCCCAGTCGCGGAAGCGGCGAGCGTCCTCATGGGCTGGGTTCTCGGCCAGGGCGAGGTCGAACATGGCGGCGGCCCTGGCGTATTCTCCCGCCTCGGCATGGTAGACCCCGCGATAGAAAAAGGAATCGAACCGGTTCTGGTCTGGCATGACGGCAAAGATCTTGACCGACCTGGTATCGACGCCGGAGGCGGTGGGAATGGGATAGCAAAGGGGACGCAACCACTGGGGGCACTCCCGGCCCTCGACGATGGCACGGAAGAACGGGATATCCACATCGCCAGCGGCATCCCCGGACTCCCGCAGCAGCCGGGCGTAGGCCTCGGCAAAGTTGTCCCAGGCGGGAAGGACGATGTGCGTAACCCCGGACTCGACGAGCTGCCTACGGGCATCCTCCCCGTCCGTCGCCGAGAAGATCCGCGCGGCGCGCTTGAGTCCCGGCATATTCTCCCAATACAGGGTCCCGATGGTCTTGATGCCGGCGGAATAGGAAAGATCGGTGGAGGAGTTGGGGCCCGAGAGGACGACCGGGAGGGACGTGGGCGAGCTTTGAACCAGTCTCAGCGCAATATCGCGCACGAGGAGGCCGGAGCCGTCCTCGGGATTGAACTTCGCCTTGAAGTCCATCTGCGACCGGGTGACGGAGAGCGCAAATTGCGGAAAGAGAGCCAGCAGGATCGAAACGGCCGCGACGAGCGGCAGCCCCCAGCGCACAATGACGGGAGCTGCCGTGCGGCACCGCGAGGCAACCACGACCGCCAGGATGACAACCGCCCACAACCCCAGCGATGCGGAGGCCCAGCGCACCTGCATAAAGGTCAGCCCTTGCAGCACAAGAGCAGGCAATACCGTCAGGACGAGCGCCCCGCGGATGGCGCCAGACAGCTCCCGCCGCCGCCACAGCCAGACCAGGGAGACCACGGCGAAGACCGGCCAGGCCAGATAGTTCAGCAAGGCCAGAGAGCTGGTCGAATTTCGCACCGTCACCCAGAGGGAGCGGATTTCCTGGATATATTCGCGGTGCAGAGCCAAAAGGAACCTGTCCGCAACCCAGAAGGTGTCGCCCGGGCGGAATAAGATGAGAAGGGCGGGCAGGAGGACCGCGCAAAACGCCAGGCAGAGCAGAACGAGGCGGCGGCCGCGAGGCAGCACGCTCTCTCCACGCAGGACGCCGGAAGCATACTGCAGCACATACCCCCCGCCGAGCCAGGCGAGGGAATACAACGGATGGTTGACCTCCAGACGCCAGCCGAGGTGATCTGGAAAATACTCCACGAGGTAGAAGAAAACCCCGGTGAACGCCCCCCACCCGCTCCACACCAGCCAAAGACGGGAGTATTGCCTTTGCTCCCCCTTGACCAGAAACGCCCTGGCGAGGGCGCCCATGCCGCAGCCAAGGATGGCGGGAAGGGCTGTCGCCGCGCTCACCCAAAGGGCCATGCCGCCCAGGATGCCCGCCAGCCTAAACCAATGACGCGCCACCTCGAAAGGAAGGGTCCGGGAATACCGATCGGGAGCCACGCCCGCCAGCAGACACAAGGACTGCCCGGCAAGAAACGTGAGCACAATCCCATGATGATCCGCCTCTCCCGCCTGAAACGTCAGATACAAGGGCACGGAGGTGATCCAAACCAGAATGAACCAGCCCGCAGCGGAAAGCCCAAACCGCTTTGCCGCAAGGCCGCCGAGCAAGAGGATGGCGGCCGCCAGCAGCAGCGGCCCGGCATAAAGAGCGGCCTCGGCGACACAGGAGGCGGCGGGACGTCCGCTCTCCCAGCCCAGGACGTGAGCGAGCGCATCCAGCACCCAGACCAACAGGGAACTCCAGTGCACCTCGCGGCCCAAGGGAGCGTTGTCCAGCGAGGTGGACCGGACGCGAAGCGACCCGTCCCGGATCGCCTCCTCGGTGTGCAGCACCCACCAGCGTGCATCCATCGAGGAAAAGGGAAGGACGATCCGGCGCTCAAAGGCACCGGGTGAAACCGGCATGCTGCCCGGAGGGACATCGGAGAAATACTGCCGGGAAAGTCTCTCCACGCCCTCCCAGCGCATGAGCGAATCTCCCGAGATCACCAGCAGCGACCCGAGGAGCAGAAACACCAGCACGACTGCGCCCAACCGCCGCTCCCAGGGAGAGGAGAAATATGCGGACGCATCACCGGATGGCGACTGCCGCTTTTTCGTAGATCGCACTCGTTGAATCGAGGACATCAGGGAACTAGAGAGCGGCCTGGTCCCGGCGCCTTTCGTCATCCTCTGAGCCATCCTGGCGTGAGGCAGGAGCGGACCCGGAATCCTCCTCCCCTCCGCCGTAGCCAAGAACGTCGACGGTGATAAGCGACGGGGTTTCCTCCGGCGACGCGTTTTGCTGCGACCTGCTTGCGGTGTCAGCCGCGGCAGCGGAGGTGGCCGCAGAGGCATTGGCCCCGGAGGTGAGCCCGGCAATATTGGGAGCGGCAGGCGCGGCGGTGGCCGGAACACCCGTCGATGTACCGGCGGCGGAAATGTTGTCGGCGTTGAGCACGGTCTGGGCTGCCACGCTGATGTCGCCCGTGGCGCGGATGCCCGCATCCCCGGCATCCACGGTGCCGCGCGGGGCGATGAGATAGACGTTGCCAGCCTCGACATCCTTGACCGATGCGAGCACGCCGATACCGCCGCCAGTGGCGAGGCCGCCGAGATCGGTCTGCACTTCCGCACTGGTTGAGTCGATACTCACGCGGGTGGGCGGAGCGGTGACGACCGTCTTGGCGGCCGATCCGGCGGCGATGCTGCCATTGGCGGACCAGATGGTCATATCGCCGCCCCGGAGGGTGAAGATTCTCGCCTGTCCGATATCGAGATCATTGTTGATAAAGATCGAAACTTCACCTCCGTACTCGGTGACGATGCCGGGAGGAGTAAGCGGGTTTCCATAGATCTCCGGGGCCATGGAAATACCGGAGCCCGGAGCCAGTATCGTAATCGATCCTCCGCTGGTGGTCCGGACATCCCTGACCCGGGTCGATATCTGGCCGTCGGGGAAGGCATCCCCAAAAGTCTGCCATGGACCCCACCCGTACTCCTGGGCGGAACGTGAGGAAGACGAAGCGGAAACAGGCATGAGGGCAGCGAGAGCAGCATCAGCCTCCGCTCCCCCGCTGTCATCGCGAGCAATGCCGAAGAGAAGACGAATCGCCGCCATGGCCCGCCACTCCTCGTCATCGTCATCCGCAGATCCGTCGCCGAGGACGAGGCCTGAGGCGTAGGTGGAGAGAAAGCTCTCGATGGCAAGATCGCTCTGCATCAGGCCGACTGCGGCGCCTCCATCGGAGGAATGGATTCCGGACATGACAAAGATATCCGCGCCCTCAAAGGGCAGGAACGGGTTGCGGTACCGCCCAATGCTGGAAATGCCGACGCCGGTGCCTTCCGTGAAGTTTGCGCCGGTGCCGAGATCGATATTTCGCCCTGCGAGAATCTCCAGCGCGCCAGGGCCGCCGATCTGAATATCTCCGGGCAGTGTCGTGGTGGAAATGGCAATACCGTTTGCGTCCGTAAGGACGGTGGATTTCGCCGGGTCCACGATGTAGTTGAAGAGCGAGATGTTGCGGGCGATCGAGCGGAGTGCGGTATTTTCGTTATACGGGATGAGGTCTCTGCCGGCGGAAACGATGCTGACATTCTCCGACGAAACATTCTGGAGATAGAATGCGATGTCGGAGATATCCTGATCGGCCACGATGCGGCTGAACTTTGGAGAGTACAGTGTAAGCCCCGTGATATCGCCACCTGTGGCATAGATGCGAACGGGATTGGAGTCGTTGGCGTGCAAGAGATAGGAGGCGTGCAAGGCGGATTTGACTGCCACCGAGGCGTTCACGCCGGAATAGGAGCCTGTTTCTCGGAATGCCGTGGAGACAGTGCCGAGCGGGTCGACCTGGGAGTCGCGGATATTCAGGAGGGCGCGACCGACGAGAGCCTGGTAGGCCAGCGGAGACGTGATCGTGGGCAGAGAATCCGGGTCGGCATCGGAAACATTGATGGAGGCACTCGTCCACGCGGTGACCTCGGTATTGACGCCATTCACGACGACGGTTGTCTTGCCCGAGGGTTGGAGACCAACGATGCTGCCGCCGGCCAGGAGATCGAGCGTGCCGACGCTGGAAGGAGCGAGGTTGTAGGTTCCAACGAGATTGATATCCCCGATATAGGCGGTGCTGCGCAGGGTCGGGAAGCCGACGCTCAGTATCGTCTGGAAGGAGGACAGACGATTTTCGCTCATGCGAATCCATGGCTGATAGTAGGCAGCGTAGGCGGCATTGATGGTAAACTGCCGCATGTAGGCAGAGAGGATCGGGATGGCCTGCTGTTCGCCCGGCATGGTCACGCTGAAGCGATGAGTGACATCACCGCCGTAGGAGGTGACGGAAAGCGAGGCCTCCTCGGAAAGCGTGTTGAACTGGGTCTTGTACCAGTATTTGTTGTTCAATCCCTGCGGGAGGAAGAAGGTATTGATCGCGGGGCCGATGAGGACGTTGCCGCGGGCGGTCACATCGAAGGAGGTCTTGCCTCCGTAGAGCATGACAGGCACCCAGGTCAGAGGGTCGAGGATCTCAGCGGTGGACCCGGCGAGAATACCGCGGGAGATCGAGCGGGCGGAGTTTGTCGTGATGTCGCCATCGGCGAACAAGGTTCCAGTGCCTCGCTCCACAAGGAAAGAGCCGCCGTCGATGTTGCGACCGGCGTAGACGCTGAGATCGCCGCCGCCGTGCTCAAGCAGCTTGCTGGCATCGGGGGCGACATTGAGGCCGGTGGATGGATCGCGACCGGCCATGCGAGCGTTGGTGGGGATGACGGCATCGGCGTTGACAAGATCCCGGCTGGCAGAGAGGTCGATATTGCCGCCACCCAGCGCGCCGAAGCCCTGGAAGAAATTGCTGTAATCGATCCACCAGGTGGTCGAGGCGGATGGGTCGTTGAACGTCGTCGTCGGGGAGCTGGTGGTGACGCCCCCGACGCCGAACAATCCGGTGGTCGGATCCACATAGCCGCGGCGGTAGAGCCAGTTGGTCGGAAGCTGGCGCGAACTGTCTGCGATGATCGCCCCGTTATACAGCGTGAACCTGCCAATGTCGCGCTGGGCCGAGATCGCCAAGTTTCCACCCGCCATGGCGTAGACCGGGGCGTAGGCTTGCTGGATGGCTCCCTGGGTGATGGGGTCCTGCGCCGGGTGGCCGGTAGGCCTGTTCAATGGCACGACAAAGTCGCCCGGCTGGAAGATCTGCGTGGGGGTCGGGAGAGCGACGCCCGCCGTGTAGATGGTGGCGAACTGATTGCGCAACTGGACGTCGATGCCCGCGGCGATATCGATCGATCCCGTACCGGTGCGCACGACCTCGTACCGGGTACGGGAGCCAGTGCCCGTGATGGCGAGGCTGTTGGCCGTCAAGCCGTTCTGCCCGACTGCGTTGGTGGCCGTGTTTGGCACGGCGGCATAGAACTCGCCGACGATGACGGAGCCTTTGCCAGAGGCACTGAGAGCCTCGGCAGACTGCAACGAACGGAAGTCCGCCCCGGTGAAATCAGCGCCGGAGGCAATACGGTAGGACCATGATTGCGTATTGATCGGGAGATCGGGGTCGATGGCCATCAAGGTCGCCAGCCAGAGGCTGGAGTTTCCGTTGGCAGCCGTGGCGCTCACGGCGTTAAAGCCATCGCTCAGGGCATTATTAAAGACGATATCGCCGGCCGCCCGCAAGGTGAGCACGCCCGGAGCGCCCTTGGGTCCGTATCGGAAGGTGGCGAGATTCCAGTCCGCCGTGTTGCTTGAGGTCGAGGTGCCGAGAACAAGGTCGCCGGTGGTGTTGATGATTTCAACTCCGGGAGCGATGACGAGAACGGGGGAAACATCTCCAGTATTGGGATTGCCGCTGAGCAATCTCGCCTCCATCGCGGCATAACCCGCGTTCATGAAGCTGGCATTATCCGCGTTCATGGTATCGCGCAGCGTATTGTCGAGGGTTCCGACACCCGTCCGATCGTATACGCGATAGGCTTCCACCAGGATGGAGGATGCGCCTTCTATGCGACCCTGGATGGAGTTGATCGCCACATCATTCCCGATCCGGGGCGCCCGGAGGTGCAGGGTTCCTTGAAACTGCCCGTAAAACGCGCTGCTGCCCGGCGTCTGGTAGCCTCCGGCGACATACTCATCAACGGACAAGTCGATATCTGATCCGGAGCGGATATCGAGAACGCTCTGGGTCTCGAGCCTGATGTTGCCTCCCTTGCCTGCATTGTCAAAATAGCGGGCGGAAGCGTCGAGGAGAGAACCGGCCAGAAGCACCAAGTCGCCTTTGGCCGAGAGGACGATCGATCCGCCCGTAAACCCGCTGGCATCGATGGTTCCCGCAACGGTGATCGATCCCCGGTCAGCCGAGAGCGAGAAGTCATTGGCGCGGACAAGGCCAGAAACCAACACATCGCCATTGCGAACGCGGATTTGCTGGGTTCCGTCGAATCCGCCGGACGTCAACAGGGTATTCAGCGCGGAGAAGGAAGGAAGCTCCCACACATCCAGGGCAAAGTCGCCGCCCTGGAGGCCATCTCCGGAGCGACCGCTAATGGTGCCCTGCGAGAGGAACTCTCCATTGGCGGCCTGGACGATTATCGTTCCCGCCTCGGCCTGGGAATCCACACTGACATGGCCTCCTGCGACCAAAACAACATCTCCGGTATCGGAGATCAACCGGATGGTCCCGCCATCAGACGATGCCTGCGTGTCATAGAAACTCTGGGTGATGCCAGCGACGCTGAGCTGGCCGCCGATCGTCACATCACCGCCGGTGGCTCGCAGCTCAAGCAAGCCGCTCGGCAGGCTGATGTCGGAATTCACGGAAACCGCCAGCCCCTTGATCGCGAGGCTTGCGCCCAATCCACTGCTGACATTTCCAGCCTCGCCCAGGTCGTTAATGTGAACAAGGCCTCCCGAACTGACGCCCTGGTCGGCACCGTTGCTTGCGGCCAGGACCGGGGTGTTGATGGTGATGTCCTTCTCGACAGCGAGGTCCCCATCGCCCGAGAACAGCACGCCCCGGCGCGAGTTGATTATCACATTAACAAACTGCGAAAGGGCGATCTCGCCTCCGGCGAGGATGACGTTGTCCGCGTTGACGATCAGGCTGCCTGAGGGAGCCATGATCGACCCGGCGGCAGCGATGTCGGCAGGGTTGGACAGTTGCAATATCCCTGTCTGGAGCGTCGCACCTGCCCCCGTCTGCCCAAACCCTCGTATGCTGCCTGTCTCCAGAGAGAGCTGAGACGAACTGCCAAACACCCCGTCGCCATAGATGTCGATGCTGCTCTGGTAAGTCTTGAGCGTAAGCGAATCGCTCTGCTGAACGGCTTGCAGCAATGAACCTGCAAGGACGAGATGCTGCGGGACCGTGGAGCCCGCCAGCACGGGATTGCCAGCCAGCACGATGCTGATCTGCCCGGCCCCAAATATGAGCGCATCTGCGTAGAGGGAAGCGGCCTGGCCGATCTCAAAGGCATAGCTGGAGTCCAGGATAGCCGCCGCGCCGCTGATCGAAACACCATCCTGAATCACAAGGTGGGCGAGATTTGAGCTGGTGGGCGCCGTCCGTGAAAGCTGGGCGGAACGGTCTACGCTCACGCGCACGGCAGCTCCACGGCCGGTGAGCAGATAGGCATCCGCCGCCTCGCTCTGGCTGCCATTCGCGATGATGGAGGAACCCGCCAGGAAGCTAAGCTGATTCAGCGCGGCGAGAGTGATATCAGACCCGACCAGAGGCGAGCCTGCGTTGCTCACGATGATATTCGGGGTGCGTACGGTCAAGGTCGCGCCGTCATCGGAGAACTTTCGCTGACCGCCAATCACGAGGCTTTCAGCCCCGAAGGCATTCAGGACCGCGGGATCAAGCACGATGCCGGAGGAGCCGCCGGTGCCGATGGTGATGTCTGAAAGGCTGCTGATGTCGATGCGCGAACCCCGGGCGCCGTCGGCGGCCGGCCTGGACAAAACGCTGCCGGAAAGACTGAGCGCAGTGTTGCCGTGCAGGCTGAGATAGCCGGAATCAGCCGGGCGACGCTGGACTTCGTCCACCCCGAGCCGGACCGCAGCCTCCGTAAGGAACGCGCTCAAGTCGAAGACCTCGTATTGAGCTCGATTGCCAAGGACGTCGGCAGAGACAACTTCAAACACGCTCTGCAGGGCGGGGCTCTGCTCCGGGGTGTTGAAACTGCTGGAGATGAACCCGCTGGTGATGGTAGCTCCTTCCGAATTCACATAACCAAGCCGCAGCGAATCGGACGAAGGCGTCACAAGATAGGCGCCCGGGAGCAGAGCATACCGGCTGGGCAAAAGGGTGTATGTCCCGTCGGGCAGGCCGCTCACGCCGCGCAGGGTGATCTGGCTGCCAGTGGCAAGACCCGGGTCCACGAATCCGGCGTCGCCTTCGAGCAGGCCGGAATTGCTGCCGGTGTTGAAAGCGGAATAGGGAGCGAACCCGCTGGTATAACCCGGAACGATGGTGTACGACTCCGGAAGGCTAAGCCAATAACGACCGGTGGCCGGGGTGGGACCGGCACCTTGAGCAAAGTCCTGGGGGTCGATCGCCACGCGAGCCGACCAGGTTTTCCCTCCGTAGCTCACCAGAGCGCCCGATTCATAGGACGACCCTGCCGACCATTCCGTGGTTCCCACGCCGAGAACGTCGGTCGTGCCGCCGTTGCCGGACACCCAGCGGTAGGCAAAAAGATCGCCGCCACCGCGCAGATCGACCACGGAACCAGCCTCGGTAGTCACACTCTGTCCGGCAATGAGCACCTGCTTTTCCGGCAGGCCGGAGACGGTGACATTGATGCCCCGGGCGTCGATGATCGACAGGCCATCCGAGCTCCGGCCGATCGGCACGAGGATTTGCTCGCCCGTCCAGTAGTCCAGGCCTGATACGGAAGTCACGCTGCCGCCGGCCAGAACGACACTGCTGGAGGTCGGCGTGGCCTGGGCACCCCTGGAGATGATGTCGAAGGGAGCGTCGAGATCAGCATCGGAGGTATCCAGATCCGTTCCATCCCAGCCGAGAGTGATCGTTCCAAATGGGGCCAGCAGCACGCCGCTCTGCTGGATTTGCGAGGCATAGATCGCCAGGTTGCCAGCACCGGAGAGCGGGGCCTGGGCGCGGCCTGAGGCCGAGATGGTGACGGAGCCGGGGCCTGCGGCCGAGTCATAGGCGAAGATTTTGAAATCAGCGAGCGTGGTGGGATAAACCTGCGCGGCGGTGAGCGAGAGGCTGCCAGCGATATTCAGGGTGCCATTGCCACGGATGTCTCCGCCCGCGGCAATGAGAGACGCATTCCCGATCTTCTGCAACGAGAGGGTGCCGATATCAATGAGTTCGCCGGATATCCGGAGGCTGCCGGAGCCGTTGGTCGGAGCGAGACCGTAGTTCTGCACCTGGGTGGGATCGGCAGGATTTACGCGCTGAAAGGGCACATAGATATCGCTTGGATTGAGCGGAGCCCGAAACTCCTGACCCACCGCGACGTAGGGAGCCGCGAGGGAAACAGCGCCAGTTGCCTCGATGACGCCGCCTGCCGCCACACGGAGCGAACCGCGGGCGGTAATATTGACATCTCCCTCGAACCGGACATTTCCTCCGTAGGAAAATGGAGATGCATCCACATAGTTGAAGCCGAGATCCAGGGAGTCAAAGCCCCCCAGTTCAAAAGCATCAACAGAGAACCGGCCGATGCCCGCGATGACCGAACCGGAGCGGTCGCTGACGGTGAGTCCCACGCCGCGAGGAGCATCGCCAAGGCCGCTGGCAGACTGGGTAACAATCAGGTTGATATCGGCGGAGGTTCGATCCGTGGTGTTGTTGATGTAAAACCGGCCGGAAGACACCGCGAGAGTGCCGCCCGCGGCAGAGGGTCCGCCTGCGGCACCATATAGCTTCGCCTGGGAATACAGCATCTGCCCTCCAGCCAGCTCGATCGAGCCGCCGTCGGAATCCACTCTCACCGCAGCGACCTGCAAACCATAAGGCTTGGCAAGAACGCCGGAGCGGGCGCTGACAAGAGACGTGATATCCTGTCCCAGCCGGGAGGGATGGTATTCCAGCATGGCAGAGGCGCCGGAGACATCCAGGATCGCGCCGGACTCCGCAACGATATTTCCGCTTACGGAAATGGCGCCTCCATCAAACAGGGTGCCGATGCGACGCCCGTACGGATCGCTGAAAGGCACGACAACGCCCGCAGCAGAGAGCCGGGCGGACGAGGCCAGATAGACGGTCGTGCGGGCGAAAAGCGCCGCCTGCGCATCGACCGTATTCAACGGGAAGGAGCCATCCCCGGAGATGGTTATCTCCCCACCCGGCGCGATCAGACTCCCGAAGACAGCGACAGTAGATCCCTCGAGGGTAATGGATCCGCCAGGTTCCGTTGCTATCTCCACACCTTGGGAAATCACGATATCCCCTCGGCGCACCACCAGTCCCTGGCCTGCTATGAAGGTCTGGGGATCGATCAACTCATTGCGAATGGTTTGGGAATACAACCCAATGCTTACCGGAGTCCTCTCGCCGAGCGGCTTGACCGTCCTTTGGAGGCTGTCACTCGTTGCTCCATTGATTCTCGCATCATAGGTCAGGCTCTCGCTATAAGGTGCGATCGTGGTTCCGGGTGCCACATAGATTGCGGGATCAAAAGACTGGACGACACTCGCGGCGGCAGTGCCCGCAGCGGGGCGCCCGATGCCCGTGAGATGAAACTGGGAGAACCCGCCTTGATTAAAGAACGAGGGCTGGAGAAGGAGCGTATCAGGATCAGCGCCATGGCCGCCGATCTGGATCAGCGGGGCCTTGATGGAAAGAGAGCCGCCGGCAGCTCCGGAATAGCCGCGCAGATCGGCACCCAGCAGCAGCCTCCCCCCGAGCAGCGAGGCAAAGCCGGGATCATTACCAGCCTCGATCTTGATACTGCCGCCATCGCCATAGGTCATGCCTCCGGCGGACGAGGCATAGACGCCTCCCGATGCGTCGATCACCGCTCCTTGCTGGAGCTGGACGTCGTAGCCGATGAGTGAAACCGACCCTCCCTTTATCGCTATCGGGTGAAGAACATCACCAGCGAGCTCGATCCGGTCGTCGACAATCGATCCAGACACATCCAGGCGTGAATTGCTTCCGACGAGAACCAATCCTGCTCCGCCTGCGGGGTCGGGTGTCCGGCTCGTATTGTCAGCACGCAGAAGGGCTGCGGCGTATTTCGACAGGTTGTAAGACGTGAGGGAGATCGTACCGCCCGGGCTGCGGATCGACCCTTCGACGCGGGCATTGCGCGAGGTCACAGCCAGCGTCCCCTCGGCCGGCATCTCGATCAAAACGCCAGAGGGCACTTCAAAGTCTCCTGCCGAGTTTTCGATATCGACGGAACTGAAGCCGGAACGAGAGTAAAAATCGGCAGCGATCGAGAACGTGCTCTGCCGTTGAGGCGCGAGCAAACTCTCCGCCTGCTCGACAAACTCCGCAATACCTCCCACGGCTCCCTCCTGGCCGAAGGTGACGGCGGGGGGCGTGGGGGACAGCCTTCGATACTCGCCGAAAAAGAGGGCCGAGCCGTCCTTTTCAAAGGCAAGGCGCAGGGAAGATCCTGGCGCAAGCTCGCTGGTGGAATCACTGCCTCTCAACTGTCGAGTGCCATCAATCGTACGGCCAATCAAGTCGCCATCGAGAGCCATGGTCGGGGCCGTGATCCGAAGAGTGCCGCCGGCCGCTCCCTCGATATAATCACTCTGCAGGGATGAACCTCCCGGCGACAAGGGAAGCGCGTAGGTCTTGGAAACGCCCCACTTTGCGTGGCTGCGGGTGGAAGTTCCGGAATAAATCCCGTCGTACAAGCGATCCGGGGTCGCATCCTCAATGGAAACGAGATTCCCATCCACCAGGAGGCGGCTCGTCTTGACCATTCCGCCCTGCATGACGGAGTAGCCACCGGAGACATCGAGGACCGATCCTCGTTTTGCAATCACAGAGCCTCCGGCTTCGATCTCGATCGTACCGCCAGCCACCGAGAGCTGCCCGGCGGTCCGTTGAATAACATCAGCAAACGCTGAGGTATCGCCCAGAGGCGTACCGATCCAGCTCCGGCCATTATACGTGCCGGTTTTCCGGAGATCGATAACGAGGCTGGTGCCGCGTACCGCGCTGTCGCGCTGCAAGGGCGATACGGCCAGTTCGTTTCCCCGCAACTGGACGGTGACGATCGAGTTTTCCAGCGGCACCGCGATGTCCGTGATGCCCGCGACATCGATGAAGGCTCCCGACTCCAGATAGACGTTGCCAGCGTTGTAGAGGAACTCCTTGCCCGATCTGGTGATTTGTTGCTCGGTGCCGGAGGTGGTAACTGTCACAGGAGCCCATGTCCCGGCCTGGATAGTCACTTCACCGCTCGACGCCTGCATCATGGCATCAGCGCCAAAGTAGACGTCCCGGCCGCGAACATTGATTTGAGAGGCAAGCGGCAGCTCCGTGCCCACCGTGGTAAGGGCGCTTTCGAGATCTGGGAGAACCCGGGTAACGCTACCCGCGCCGAAAAGGACACTTCCGGAGTCCTGATGCAGGAAGGTCGTGGTGCCGGAGGGCGATGAAGGGTCGTAGCTATAGTTGGGGACTGCGTTATAACTGGCTTGAAGATCGATGCGCCCGTTCAGGGTCACGGTGGTCACACTGTCGATCACTCCGTTTTGCCGCAGGGTCTTGCCTGCCATGGTGATGCTGCCGGCGGCGGCCTCAATAACGCCGTCATTGACCACCTCGCCCGCGTAACTGCCAACCGCGCCGATATAGGTATCGAGCCCTCGCAGGCTCGGGTCCGAACTGTCGTGAGCATCGAATCCCACCTGAAGTCCGGCCGCCAGGATCGTCTGGCCTGCCGGGGTGGCGATGCGTCCGCTATTGCGCACGGTGGGGCCAACAAGCGCGACCCGCCCGCCACTTCCGTCGCCGGAGACGGTCGATTCAATAACAGCGCCCTTCTCCACCTGAACAGCGCCAGATCGGCCATCGGCGGTAAGCGCCGTCGGAGGAACAAACGTACCCTGGGTAATGGCAGAAAAGAGAAACTCCGGACTGGTAGCCGAAAGGTTCAACAAGCCTTGATCGATCAGGTTGTCATTGATTGGCAGAGAGGAGGCCACCAGCGTCCGCGTATTCACCTGGCTGCCGCCGCCGAAGATAATGCCGTTTTGATTGATGATATAAACCTGGCCCTGAGCGTTGATCTTGCCAAGGATCTGCGACGGCTTTCCGGACGGGTCGAAAACCTTGTTGAAGGCGACCCATTTCCCGACATCGGAACCGCCTTTGCTTTGGTCGAAATTCACGGTCGTTTGTCGTCCGACATTGAATGTCTCCCAGTGAAGAATCGCCTGAGCTTCATTCTGCCGGATGTTGACGGTAGTACCGCTCTGGGTCGGCAAGCTCGCGCCGGTCCAACGGGCGCTGGCTCCTTCGAGGACCTTGAGCCCCCCTGTCCCCAATCCATCGGGTACGGAGGCGGCAGCGGCAGCCTTCTGCTGCATGTTCTTGACCGCGTTCACCGCGGCTGTCGTGCGCGCGAGACGATCCTTGGCTGCTGCGTTGACCTGCGCTGCGGCTTCATTCGAAGCCGAGGAGGTCGCCGACGAGCCGCTTCGCTTCCCGGGAATATTGGCTGCTCCTCCGCGCAGGATGTCGCCGGCGTAGCCGAGGCGGACCAGGGCTAGCAGGCAGAGCGCCGCGATGAGCAGTCCCGTGGGACGGCTCAGGCGGCGGACGATCGTGGTGCGGAGGAGTTTCAAGCGCGGACGGGAGTGTTAGTTTTTGACGGGTCCGGCGAGGATGGAGCCGAGAGCGAGTTCGTTGAGGGAGACGGGGTTCTTTTGCTGGAGCTGGGCGAGGTAGGCTTCGCGGTTGGACTTGGCTCGTTCGTTGCGCAGGACTTCGATGAGGCGGGGTTTGACTTCCTCCAGGGTGGCGGTGCGGGGTTCGCGGACGTCGAGGACCTTGATGATGTGCCAGCCGTCGGGGAGGCGGATGGCTTCGGTCACGGTGCCTTTGTTCGCATTGGCGAGGCGGTCGCGGATCTCGGGCTGGACGGCGGCGACGGTGAGCCAGCCGATTTCTCCTCCGCGCGCGGCGCTTTGGGGTTCCTGGCTCTTGTCTTTGGCAATGGCGGCGAAGTCGGCGTTGGAGGCCTTGAGCGCCTTCGTTACGGCGTCGAGATTGGCCTGGGCGTTGGCGTCGTCGGCTCCGATGAAGATCTGGGCGAGCTGGTATTGCCTGGGGAGCTGGAGCTGGTCCTTGCGGGCATCGTAAGCGGCCTTGATTTCGGTTTCACCGGGGTAGTTGTCGGGCACCTTGGCGACGGTGACGAGGTAGTCCTCGGCGATGGCGTTTTTGCGCAGGCGCTCGAGCTGCTCGACGACCTCGGGGCGCTTGTCCCAGTTGGCCGAGAGGGCTTCCTTGAGGAGCACCTGCTGGAGGATGAGAGAACGCACGACCTGGTTGAGGAGGGCGGGATTCTTGGTCAGGGCGGCGCGGTCGTCAGCGGAGAGCGATGCGAGGTAGGGCGCGAGGTCTTTGGCCTTGAGCTCGGTGTCGCCGACCTTGGCGATGACGGTGGTGGCGTCCTGCGCGCGCACGTTCAGCGCGGCGGCGAGGAGGAGGATGCTAATGGTTACTGCTTTCATGGCTGCTGGAAGTGGTGGTGCTGCTGGTGCTGGAAATGCGCTGGTCGACGAGCTTGTCCTGGTAGTCCTGCATGAGGGTCTGGAACTTTGCCCGGGTCATGCCGACGAAGGGTTCGCGGGCGAGGATGGCCTCGCCGAGTCCGAACTTCTCGTAGCGGTCGAGGATCTCGGTGCCGACCTTGTACATCTGGACGTTCTTGATCTGCTGGTCGGCCACGATGCGGTCGAGCTTGATGATTTGCGCAGCAGCTTTGGCCCGCTCGGCTTCCTTCTTCTGGGCCAGCGCGGTGGCTTCATTGTAGCCGCGCTTCCACTGGTCGACGGTGGCATTGAGCTTCTGGATGACGACGCCCTGCTCCTCCAGGCGGGTGTTGAGCTCGGCGATGGTGTTGGTCGAGGCGTTCTTGTCCTCGATCATCTGTTTCGTGAGCTTGTCGTTCTGGGCGGTGAGTTCCTTCACCTTGGCGTCGCTGGCGATCTGGGCGGCCTGGGCGTTGGCGAGCTGGCCTTGCACGTCGCGCATCTGGAGCATGGTGTTGCGCAGGGCTTCGCGGAGCTTGGCAACCACGGGGTCGCCCTCCTCGGCACCCGCGGCATGGAGCAGCGCCGGACTAAGCAGCAACAGGATGGCTAGTAGTTTTTTCATTAGAACTTGGCGTTGAGGTCGAACTGGAAGACGTCGACCTTGTAGGCCGGCCCGGCGATGTTTTCCGCGCCGTACCAGCGCACGGCCAGCCAGACGTTGGGGTTGAGCGCCACCGCCGCGCCGACGGTGTAGCCCTGCATGTTGGTGCCGCCGAGGCCGAAGTCGGAGTCGTTGAACCCGTCGACCACGGAATCCGAGCCGATGTAGCGGTAGCCGCCCGAGATGTACCAGTCCCACGCCTTGGCGAGGGTGGGCGTGCCGACGCGCAGCTCGATATTCCAGCCGTACGGGCTGCCCTCAAAGTCGCCGATGGCGTCCAGCTCGGTGGTATCGACCGACCCGCGGTTGTTGACCGCGATTTCATTGATCGCGCTGCTGTCGAAGGCGAGGTTCTGGATGTATTCGCCGATAAGCGAAATCTGGACGGGTTCCCAGCCATTGTAGTCAATACGCGCGGTCACAGTGAAGTCCTGGAACTTCGTCGCGAGTCCGTAGTACTGCCACTGGTTGATTGTGCCATAATCGTTGCTTGCATCGGGCACGATGTCGCGCAGGGCCATGTAGGTGTTGCCCTTCTGGGCGAAGGACGGGCGGCTGTTGTCCGTGTTGCCCGCGTCGTTGATATTCTGCGGGGTGTAGGGATCGGAGAGCTTGCCCTCGATGTTGTAGAAGTAGTAGTAGGCCGCGCCAAATTTGACCTTCCAGTCCTTGGCCGGGGACCAGTCAAAGCCGAGCTGGCCGCCGAAGAGGAACTTGTCGTAGCTGGCGAACTTCTGCGGCTGGTTGGACGAGAAGTTCAGGTCGGTGTTGTAGACCGGGAAGGCACCGCCCACGAGCCACGGCGTGAAGCCGTCAAAGACTTGGTAGCGCGCCACCATGGCCGCGCCGTCAAAGCCGAGATCGTCGTCCCAGATGAGCGAGGTGTTGAAGAAGGGGTTGTCAAAACGGCCGCCGATGACGGAGAGGCTGCGATCCTCGTCCTTCGCGCTGAGCTCGTATTTCAGGTACGCGCGGTCGAGCCAGATGGCGTATTTGCTGAACTGGCCGCCCTGTCCGTTGTTGGCCAGGCCGATGGTCTGGTTGGTCGTGACGGGAGAATTCGTCTCGCCGGTGGCGATGCGGAATCCGGTGGTGAAGTTGTCGGTCAGATCCATCTCGGCTCCGCCGCGCACGCGGATGCGGAAGCGGTTGCGGTTCTGGTCGGCGTTGTACTGCGGCGAGAACTGGTCGCCTGCGGTGTTGAAGGGCTGGCCGGTGTTGATGGAGTTGAAGTTCGGAAACGCACCGGTGACGTCGTTGCCATCCGGGTAGAAGATGCCTTCGTAGCGCAGGCGCAGGTCAAAGAACGGATGCACGCGGTTGACCCAGGCGGGCAGGAAGCTCGCGACATTCGGCCCACCGAGGAGCGGCTTGCCAGAGGCGCGGCTCTCGTTGACCAGCTCCATCTTGATGTCTTCCTTGATCTGCGTCTTGACCGGCTCGGGGATGTAGGTCACGCGCACATCGCTGTCGGACGGCGCAGGACCAGCTTGCGCCTGGGCGACAGCGCCCTGGTCGCTCACGGCCTGGGCGGCGGCGACCTGCGCGATGGCAAACATGTCGGCCTGGGCTTGCGCGCGGGTGGCTTCGGCTTCCGCCTCGGCCTGCGCGATCATGTCCTTGGCGTCCTCCTTGGTGAGCAGGCCACGTTGCACGAGCTTGTTGATGAGGTTGATCGTCACGCTCTCGGAGGCGGGGCGCTTGTCCTGCGCGCCGGGCAGCGCGAGGTTGGCGGATTCCGCGGCGGCGGCCACGTCGGGCACCGGCTCGGCCTGCGGCTGCGGCGCGGCGGCGGTGTGCGCGGGTTGCGGAGCAGGAGCTGGCTCGGAGATCGGCTGCGGGTTAATCGCAGCCACGGGCTGCGGCGGCGCGGTGGGCGCAGGATAGGCGGAATCCAGCGTGGCCGGAGCGGGCGCAACCGCCGGGGGCGGCGAGGTGGCGACGACCTGCGGCTTGGCAGGATTAGGAAAGACTTCTGCCGGGCGCTGTTCCAACGGAGTTTCCTCCGGCGTCGGCGCGGGTGTGGCCTCCGCCACTGCGGGCGCTGCGCTCGGCGCGGGTGTCGGCGTGGTTTCCGTCACGACCGGAGCGACGCTCGGGGCCGGAGTCGCTTCGGCGACAGCCGGTGTCGGCGCAACGGGAGCGGGCGTCCCTTCAACCGGCGAAGGCGCAGGCGTCGCCTCCGCAACCGGGCTGGCCGGGGTTGGCGTATTCAGATACACCGGGCTGCTGGCCGCAACAGGCGCGGGAGTCGGCGTGGCTACGGGCTCGGGAGTCGCGGTGGGTTCCGGCGTGTATATTGGCGTAGGCGTGGCTGCCGGTGTGCTTTCCGGCGTGGCGGTGGGCACCGGGGTGCCGAGAGGCCACGGCTCGGGCGTGGAGAGCGAGGTCGAGGCGGTCGGGGTTGCCGCAGGCGTCGGGGTCGGCGTGGCGGCGACCGGGGTGGGCTCGGCGTAGTCGAAAATGATGCGGGTGCGTCCGCCGCTCTGGTTAATGATGGGCGACGGAGCAGGATGGGCAGAATCCTGGGCATGCGCGCCGACGAGCGGAGCCACTCCGCCTGCGAGCAGGAGGAGGCAATTCATCATTCGGCGTGGGTTGGTCTGTCTCTTCATGAAAACTAATTGGGTCGGCGCGCAGTGATGCGCATCACGATGGGCATGGGCATGCCGTCGGGCGGAGGCTGGCTGAGTTGCAGGCCGGCGAGCACTTCGCGCTCAAGGGCCTGATCGATGGCGGCGTCTCCGCTCGTTCCGCTCACCTTGGCGCGGGTCACGCGCCCGTTGCTGTCGGCCCAGATGCGGACCTGCACGGTGAGCGCGGAACTGCGCAGCTTGCGATGCCTCTGCATCGCCTCCAGCACGCGGGCCTGGACCTGCCCGGCGTACCAGCCGTATTTGGTTCCGCCTCCCCCGCCCTTGCCATTGCCCCGGCCTCCGATCATGCCGTTGCCGGTGCCGGAGAGGCCAAAGCTGTTGGGACCGTCGCCCTGCAACGCCGTTCCCATCGCGGGCGGCGGATTGTCGGGCGGCTGCGGCGGCTCGGGCGCGGGCTGCTCCTCGGGTTGAAACTCGGGTTGCTTCGTCTGCTCCGGCGGCGGTTCCTGCTGCGGGGGCGGCGTCGGCGGCGGAGGGGTCGGCGGCGGGGGCGGAGGAGGCAGCGGCGGCATGATGCTCATCACGCTCGCTGTCGATTTCCGCTTCTTGCCTTCCTTTGGTCCGAAGACGACCCACCCGCCTGCGGCAAGCGCAAGCACGCCCACCGCGATGATGACCACGCGGTAGCGCTGAAAAAATGTGGGCGTGTCTTCGTCCGAAATCATGGCGTTATTTGCTGGCTTCGGTGGCGAGGCCGACCTTGGTCAGCCCGAGACGGCCGACGACGTTGAGCACGTCCATCACGCCCTGATAGTGGGTGAGCCGGTCGCCGCGAATGACGACGGGAAAGTCCGGGAACTTCGCCTTGTGCTGGCTGAGCTTTTGCTCCAGCTCGGGCAGCGTCACAGGCACGGTATCGAGGAAGATCTTGCCTTCGTTGTTCACCGTGATCGCCTTGCTCTTGGGGCCTTCCAGCGCGGGGCTCTTGCTCGCCTTGGGGAGATCGACCTTCACACCCTGCACGCCCGCCGTCGTCATGATGATGAAGATCAGCAGCAGCACGAGGTAGAGATCCACCATCGGCGTGACGTTGATGTCGTCGTAACTCTTATTGTCTCCTCCGGCGTCCATTTTATTATTCCGGCGTGGGGTAGAACTCCGCCATTTTCGTCACGAATTCGTCGATGAACGTCTGCATCGTGCTGACCGTTTCCTTGATGCGCGTACTAAGATAGCTGTAGGCAAAGAGCGCAGGGATGGCCACGAGCAGACCGGCCACGGTGGCGAGCAGCGCGCCCGCGATGCCCGGGGCGATGGAATTGACTTCCACCTCGCCCGTCTTGGCGATGGTCGCAAACGTGATCATGACGCCGATGACCGTTCCCAGCAGCCCGAGGTACGGGCCGCCCGCGATGCTGATCGTCAGGAAGACGAGCTTGCCATTGAGCTTCTGCACCTCGCGCACAAGGCCGCCCTCCAGGCTGGCCCGGATGGCCTGGATGGATCGCGCGGAAAGACCCTTGTTTTTGTCTTCCTTGATACGGTGGCTGATCTCCTGCGACCCGATGTGATAGATGTGGTACAGCGGGCTCTGCAGCATGAGCTTCTGCTGCTTGGCATTGGCTCCTCCGAGGGCTTTCACGCTGGCCTCGTCGGCATGGTCGATCTTCGTCAGATCAGAAGAAACTTCCTCCCATTGCTGGATGAACTGGTCGGTGCCTTTCTTGACCTGGTTGAGATAGATGAACTTCTGCACCGCCACGCTCCACCCGAGCACGGCCATGATCGAGCACAGGGCGATGACCGCCCATCCGTCGAAGGTCAGCGACTTGCTGATGTCGCCGAAGATCGAGACGTGCTCCATGATGCTGTCGATGGTGCTGTGACCTTCTCCGCCCTCGTCTTCTCCGGGGACCAGCAGCTTCGTGCTCGCATCGTTGCCGCCCTGGTTGATGGCGGTGAATTTCACCCAGCCCGCCGGGCGCGCGATCTTGGAAATGACGAGTTCGTCGAGCTCTCCGACAAAGCCTCCCGTGGCATCGGGGCCGGTCGCGCCCAGGTAGGACGGGCCATTGATGGCGGGCACCTTGGCATCGAGGGAGGCGTACTCTGCACCATCGACAAGGAGTTTGATTTTGGCTCCGTCGGATACGACGGCGAGATTCTTCCAGCTCGCGGCGGGCAGCGGCTGTCCGGCAGGAGAGCGCTTGACGCCGCTGGCGTCGGTCACCTCGACAAACGGCGCGCCGTTGTCAACACCGATGCGGAAGCCATTTCCTCCCGCCGTGCGGTTGAACAGCGTGGCGTTCGCGGCAGGCGTACTTTCCTTGATCCACGCCGACCACGTGAAGGCCTGTCCATCGGACCATTCCAGCGAACTCGATCCCGGCAGCACCAGCGGGTTGGCCCCCAGCAGGCGCAGGCCGCCGCCGATGATCGCTCCCTCGGAGGCAGTTCCGGCGTTTTCCGCCGTATTGCCTGCTTCACTCGCGTCCTGCGGCGCTCCGGCTCCGGCGAAATGATACACCAGCACGGTGTCGGCGTCGTACGTTCCCTTGACCGCCTTGGCGTCCAGCGCCGTGGCCTCGGCATTGCCGCTGTAGAGCCAGAAGGTTGCTTTCGCTCCCGGCTTGATCTCGGGCGCTTTCACCCAGACGAAGGCTTCGTTAAGCAGCCCGTCCCATTTCTCGATCTGATGCGGGAGCACCGTCTTGTCGTCCTCGGCGACGAAGCGCAGATCGCTGCCATCCTCCTTGACCGCTCCAAAGTTGAAATTCCCGCTGTGCAGCCGCACCAGAATCACGCCCGGACCGACCGGCTCCGAGATGTCTCCGCCCTGCGCCGTCGGGTCGATGGTCAACGATTTGCGCGCCGTCCAGTCCTTGTCCCACCACGCGCTTCCCGTTGCAAGGGTCGTGCCCAGCAAGGCCATGGTCATTATGAATGTTCTTACCTGCATAGAAATTTTACAGTTCTCCCCAGACCCGGAACGACAACAGCGGGTCGTACGCCGTGTTCGGGCTTTGCGTGATGAAGGGCACTCCCAGCACCACCGAGCCGTTGAGATGTTCAAAGAGCTTGATCGTGCTGCCGACCCCCGCGCTCGCCAGGCTGAACTCGTCCTGCTGCTCGGGCAGCGGGTCGTTCACCCAGGCCACGCCTCCGTCCAGAAACCCGAACACGCGCCACTCGTTGCCCTCCGGCGCCCACCACAACAGGGACGGGCTCCGCAACTCCAGCGTCCCGGCAAAGGCGCTGTCGCCCAGGACCGCGCTTTCCAGATATCCGCGCACCGTGTTCAAACCGCCCAGCGCAAATTCCTCCGTGTCCACCAGCGGCTGCGCGCTGGCCTGTCCCTGGACCAGTCCATACGCCTGAAATCCCCACGGCAGGTCGAGCGTGTTGCCCAAGCTGCCCCGGAAATAAAAGAAGCTCGCATCCGACGCATACCGGCGGTTGTCGAAATCCGTCTCGTCGCTGCCGATCCCGCGAAAACTCCACGTCACTCCGCCGCTAAATTCCGTCTGGTAGTTCTTCCCGACCCACGCCGCCGTGTAGCTCAGCGAGAACGGGAAATACTGGATCGGCGACCCCGTCGTCGCCCCGTTGATGCTGAGATCCTGCGTAAAGTCCTTGTAATCCGCCCCGAAGCTCGCCGAGTGGAAAAATCCTTTCTTCCCCGGCAGATCAAAGAGCAGCCGCCCGCCGATGACTGAGCCATTGCCCGCCACCGCCGAGCCGCCCAGGGTCGACACATTGCTGTTCTGCCGGATCGCCTGCGCCATCACGCTCAGCCAGTCCACGCCCGGTACCGGCGCGATGTAGTACCCGGAGTAAATCAGCGCGTCCTGGATGCGCTGCGGCGCGATCTGAAACCCAAACCCGATCGTGTGCCCGAGCTGCCACAGGTTATCGTAACGCAGGCTCAGGTCCAACCGCAGCGGCGTCGTATTCGCGCTGTACCGGTTGTTTAGCTCCACGCTTCCGTGCAGCGGAAACTTGTCTTTGACCACGAGATTCACGTCGACCGTGCCGGGCATCACTCCTGCAGCGAGCGATGGGGTGATCTGAAGATCGCCGGATTGATTGAGCGCGATGATCTCCTTCTCGACCTTGTTGAAATTGGGCAGCGTCCCCTGGGCCAGCGAGGGAACGCGGGCTTTGATTTTGTTAATGTCGTAGAAACGCGAGCCGTTGACGCGGAGGCGTCCGACCGGAGCCTCGGTAACCTGGAGAAAAACCACACCACCCGCAGCGCGCTGCATGGGAACGCTGACCGACACCGTCTGGAACCCCTTGTCGCGATAGGCTTTTTCCAGCGCGGCGCGAGCGCCTTCCACGTCCTGCGCGGTGCGGCCGGGCCCGAGATAGCCATAGACCGCCTCCTCGACCGCCGGACGCTCGAGAGCCTTCGATCCCACCACGCGATACTCGCGAATGTAGAGGGTGGGTTCGTCGGCGGAAGTCTGCTGTGCAGCCTGCTGATCGGCAGGAGGTTGCGCCGGAGCGGGCGCACCAGATTCCTGGGCCGTGACACGCAGGGTCAACACCCCCGACACGCAGGCACAGACCAGGACGCCGAGACGAAGCGGCGTACCGGCCCTGCAGGCGCGGCGCAGTGTTGAGGTGTGAAAACACGGCTTAGGCATGAACGCCTAATCTGACCGTGCGGCGGAAAAGGGGTCAAACGGCCACAGGTTACGGTTTTGTAACAATCCCCACAGCCCTGTGGTGATGCCTAATCCGGGATGGCTAGCAATATATAATAATCGCCGCGCACCTGCCCGGCGGGGAAAACAAATCCCTGCTTTTTGTCGGGCGAGGCGTAGAGATGCACCTGGAAAGTCCAGTCGCCATTGAGATGCACGGGGCGGCCGTCCTTCATCATCTTGAGCTGGCCGGCGCCATCGCGCTCCGAGGTTTGCACGACGGGAGCGCGCCAGGTGCACATGTTCTTGATCACGCGGGCGTAGGCCTTGCGCGTGGCGTCATCGGCCCCGTCGAAGTTGAAGCACTGGGCCAGCGCGGCGGAGTTTTGCGTCTTGATCGCCGACTGGATGTTGAAAATGAGTTCGGATCGCGTCGACGCGCCGAAGAGCGCACAGGGGAGGAGCAGGAGCGCGAGAAGCAGGCGGGTCATTGCGGGCGGAGGCTGGCGACGGACGAGAGGATGCCCGTGATCATGGAGTAGGCGACCACGCCGACGAAGATGGCGACGACGAAAATGGTGAGCGGCTGGATGAAGGCGGTGAGGCGCTCGATCTGATGGGCAAACTCCCGGTCGTAGCGCTTGGCCCCGCGCTGGAGGGAGGCGGCGAGGTCTCCGCTCTGCTCGCCGACGGTGACGATGTCGCAGAGCATGCCGGGAAAGAACGGCTGGCTGCGCAGGGTGGCGGCGAGCGAAGCCCCCTCGCCCACACGCTCGACGATGGCGGAGAGGAGCCTCTGGAGATAGACGTTGCCCGTGGCGTGCTGGAAAAGCGCGAGGGCGTTGAGCAGGGTGACGCCGTTGTTGAGGAGCGTGGCGAGCGTCTGGCAGAACTCGGCGAGGAACTTCCCGGTGAGGATGCCTCCGATGAGGGGGATGCGGAGTTTGAACTGATCCCAGGTCGCGCGCCCCTCGGGGCTGCGCTTCCATGTCCAGAAGCCGAAAACCAGGGCGACCAGCGCGGCGAGCACAAAGATGCCGTAATGCGTGATGAAGTCGCTCGCGTCGATCATGAGCTGGGTCATGAGCGGGAGCTTCTTGCCCGTCTTGCCGAGCAGGACGGTGAGCTGCGGCAGGAGGAAGGTCATGAAAATGACCATGAGCAGGATGCCGGCGGCGAAGACGATGCTCGGGTAAATGAGCGCGGCGACGATGCGCTTGCGCAAGTCGAGGATGACCGCGAGGTACTCGGACTGGCGCTTGAGGATCTTGGGCAAAGCCCCGGCGGCCTCGCCCGCCGCGACGGTGCTGCAGAAGAGCTCGGAGAAGCCGGTGCCGCAGCGCCGGAGGGCATTCGAGAAGCTCACGCCGTCGCGCACCTCCTGGCGGAGAAAGGCGGAGGCCTTGGCGATGTTGGGGCTGTCCTTGCTCGATTCCATCACGCGCAGGGCGGGGTCGAGCTGGAGGCCGGAATCGAGAAGCTCGGAGAGTTCCTCGGTGAAAAGGAGGAGTTCGTTGGCGGAGAGGCGCCCGGTGAACTCGACCGCGCCGTTGGATTTCTTCAACGCCGACGTATCCCCCCCTTCGCCTGCGCGCTCAATGGTAATGGGGCGGAGCTGGCGGGAGATGAGCCTCTGGTAAGCCTCGGCTTTTGATCGGGCCTGGAGCGTGCCGGTTTCCACCCCGCCGGGACCGGCGGCCTTGTAAGAAAAAGTCTCCATCGTCAACCCTCGGCGGCGGCTTCGGACTCCACAGTGGTGACGCGGAGCACCTCGGCGGGCGAGGTGAGGCCATCGCGCACGCGCATCCAGCCGTATTCGCGCAGGGTGATCATGCCCTCTTCGCGCGCAAGGCGGCGGAGATTCTTGAAGGTGGCCTTTTGCTGGATGAGCTCCTGGAGATTCGGACTCACGAGGCAGATCTCATAAAGCGCGGTGCGGCCCCGGTAACCCGTGCCGCGGCAGGCCTCGCAGCCGCCGGGTTCGTAGACGTGATGGCCGTCGGGGACGAAGAGCCCGGCGGATTCCCACTGCTTCGGCGAGACCGGGCGGCGGCACTCGTGGCAGAGGCGGCGGACGAGGCGCTGGGCGATGAAGGCGCGCACGGCGGAGCTGATGAGAAACGGCTCGACGCCGACGTCCATGAGACGCGTGATGCCGCCGACGGCGTCATTCGTGTGCAGGGTGCTGAAGACAAGGTGGCCGGTGAGGGCCGAGCGCACGGCGATCTCGGCCGTCTCCAGGTCGCGCATTTCGCCGACCATGATGACATTGGGGTCGCCGCGAAGCACGCTGCGCAGGGCATTGGCAAAGGTGAGGTTGATCTCCGGGCGCACGGCGATCTGGATCACGCCGGGAAGCTTGTTTTCCACCGGGTCCTCGATGGTGACGATGCGGCGCTCCTTGGTATTGAGCGAGGAGAGAAAGGTGTAGAGGCTGGTCGACTTGCCGCAGCCCGTGGGGCCGGTGACCAGAACGATGCCATTGGGCATGGCGAGGAGGCCGCGAATGACATTCTCGGAGGCCTCATCGAGGCCGAGCCGGGAAAAGTCGAAACGCTCCTGGCCGAGCAACCGGAGGCTGATGGTTTCGCCCGTGACGGATGGAATGGTGGCGACGCGGACGTCGATGGGTTTGCCGGAAAGCTCCAGGTTGATGCGGCCATCCTGCGGGATGCGGCGCTCGGCGATGTCGAGGCCGGCCATGATCTTGATGCGCGAGAGGACGGAGGCCTGGAGGAGCTTGATCTTCTGCGGGACGGGGACCTCGTGGAGGACGCCGTCGATGCGGTAGCGGATGCGCAAATCGGTACCGAGCGGCTCGACGTGGATGTCGGTGGCGCGCTCGTTCAGCGCTTCGCGCATGATCTGGTTGACGAACTTCATCACCGAGGCCTCGGAGTCCTCGCTGTCGAGGACGTTCACCTCCTCGGTCGCCTCCAGATGGTCGATATCCTGGCGGCCCTCAAGGAGCTCCTCAAAGGTCTCCGCGCCGACGCCGTAGCGCTCGCGGATGGCATTGACGACAAATTTACGCGTCGAGGCGACGAACTGCACGCGGTGCTGTGGGAAAGCCTGGCGCACGGCGGACAGCGCCACGATGTCGAGCGGATCATACCCGGCGAGGGTGATGTGCGCCTTGGTCATCGTGATCGGGACGAGGTGATACCTCAGGGCGAGACGGGCGGGGAAATGCTCATTCTGCGGATCGAGGGTATTCGATGGAGCGAACCACTCGACGCCGAGCTGGCTGGCCAGCGAGTGGAGGAACTCGGTCTCCGGCAGGCCGGTGATATCGAGGACGGTACGGATGGGCGACTGCTGGAGCTGGAGGGCGGAGGCGACACGGGAGCGAATCTCGGTGATGTCGGGAAAGCCCGACTCCTCACCGGCCCGGCTAAAGAAGTCCACGAGTGAATCGCCGTCTTGCATGGGTCAGTTGGCCTGCTGCTGCTTCTGCTGGAGCTGGATCTGGCGCTCGGCGGCCTTGCGCTCGGCGGCTTCCTGTTTCTGTCGAGCCTTCTCGGCCTTGCGCTCCTGCTCGGAGCGGGGCGTGTCGGGCAGGAGGGCCTTGCGCACGGGAACCTTGTCCTCGTACATGCTGGACTGGAAGCTGGTGTTGGCGCGCTCGATCATATTGGCCTCCTTGAGCTTCTGGTCGCTGTCGATGATGAAGGGCTGGATCATGACGATCAGCTCTCGGCGGGTGACGTCCTTCTTCGTCGTCGAGAAGAGATAACCGAGACCGGGGACATCCTTGAGGAAGGGGATGCCGGTCTGCACGCGAGTCTCCTGGTCGGTGATGAGGCCGCCCAGGACGACGGTGTTGCGGTTCGGCACGGTGACGGTCGTGCGCAGCTCCTGGGTGCCGACGACGGGAACGCTGTTGTTGGAAATCTGCACGTACTCCTGCACGTTGTCATTTTGCTGCGCGATGGTGAGGGTGACCTCGTTCTCGGAGTTAATGAGCGGGATGACCTCCAGCTTCAATACAACATCCTTATAATCAATAGTCGAAGCGATGGAAGAGGAGTCCGTGGTCGTATTGGACGAAACCGCCGATGTCAGAGAACTCTCCGGCACCGGAACCTGCTGGCCGGAACTGATGACAGCCTTCTTGTTATTGACCGTGTAAACGACCGGGCGGGAGATGACCTCGAATTTGTTGCTCGTTGCGAGGGCGCGAACCAGGATATCCACCGAATCGCCGAACGATCCAAAGACCGTCAGACCAGAGAGGAGGGGCAGCGCGGTGCTGGCGACGTCCGTGGCGGCATCGACGGCGGTGGATGTGCCGGGAACGACGTCGATCGAGGCATTGCGGCCTTGAATCAAATTGCTGAGGTTGGCTGCAGTCCCCTGCCCGAGGATCTTCAGGTTATCGGTGTGAATGAGGTAATCCACGCCCGCCTCGATTCCATCACCAAGAGTGAGCTGGCCGATGACCACTGCGAGGTAGATCTGCTTTGGCTGCTGGTCGAGGAGTTCAAGGATCTTGGCGGCGCGGATACGGCTGTCCGGCGGGCCGATGACGATGATCTTGTTCACGCTGCGGTCGGCGATGATGCGGGCGTTGCCGACGATCTTGGAAAGCGGCGCAGTGCTTTCATTGGGGTCCTGGAGTTTGTCAGGCTTGGTGCCGCCGGAGCCGGAAGAACCACCTGAACCGCTTCCACTAAACATGGAGCCGTTGTTACCCATGTTTGAACTAGAGTTATTGTTCGTATCATTGCTGTTTTGCTCCGACTCAAATTCCTTCTGCTTTTCCGGATCATCCGTGAGCATGTTGGCAAGAACGGGGAGGACTTCGGCGGCGCGGACGAATTGCAGAAAGCGCTCGTAGGGTTCCTCGAAGGAGGCGGCTCCATCGAGGTCGGAGATGAGCTTGCGGATGTAGGGCATCTGCTTCTCCGGAGCGATGACGAGAACGCGGTTCGTGCGGATATCGGCGAAAATCTGCACGCCATTGCCGCCGGCGGCCTTGATCGCAGTGGCATTGGAGGTCGTGGGAGCGCCCCCGGCGGGCGGGGTGGAGGGACGCGGCGCGGAGGTGGTGCCGGAGTTCTCAAAGATCGCTCCGAGCATCTCCTGGACCTTCGTCGCATCGGCGCGCTGGAGCGCGAAAAACTCGGTCATCATCGTTGCGCCCTGCACGTCGATGACCTTCCGCAGGTCGATGAGACGCTTCACGAGCGGGACGTTTTCCGTGATGACCACGGCGTTCACATTCGGCACCGGAATGATGGAACCGTAAGAGCGCAGGGCGACGTAGGAGTTGAAAACATTCACCGCCTCGTCGCTGGAGATGAACGAGAGAGGCATGAAGTAGGAAATCACCTGCTCGCCATTGGGCAGGCTGGAGGCCGGGCCGGAGTAAAGCGGGACGCCTTCGCTGCGGGGCTGTTTGGTATTGCCCAGGATCTTCACCGTGTTCTCGTCCACGGGTACGATGGTGTATCCGTTGAGCAGGAGGGCGGCCTCGATCATGCTGATGGCCTCCTCGCGGGTGACAAAGTCGGGGGCCTCGATGGAGAGATTGGGCCCGGTGAGGGTAGCGTCGCGGATGAGGCGTTTTTTCGTCAGAGCCTCGTAGAACTCGAGCACATCGCTGACCGGGTTGTTGGGGAGCTGGAGCTTGGTATCCCGCGGGCCGGATGGGGCGGCGGGATTGCCTGGAGCGGGTGATGCAGGCGCGGGAGCCTGGGCCATGGCCCAGGAGGCGAGCAGGGAGAATGCGAGAGCGGCGAGGAGAGATCTCATCGGGTGGTATTGGTTTGGTTGCCGAAATTAATCAGGCGACGGCGAAGCTGCCGGTTGGCGGGAGGGGGGGTTGCGCCGGTCTGGGCTTGCGAGGCGGTCTGCCCGCCATTGGGATTGCCGCCCATGCCGGGAGGGCCAGGAGGGCGTCCCTGACCGCCAGGGGCTTGCGGTGCGGGTTGGTTGGCGACCTGGGCGACGCCGGGATCGTACTTGAGAGTGGCCTCCTCGTTGCCGAGGCGAATGGTGACGGCGGACTCCTTGAGGCGATCGGGATTCTGAATGGAGACGATCTGGACGCCCGACTGGTCCTTTCCATTGCCGACGACGACGCGGGTGAGCGTGTTGCGGTCGAGGAGAAAGACGAGCTGGCGGTCGCCGAGCGTGGCGAGGCCGGTGAGGGCAAAGCGCTGAGCCAGCGCAGGCCCCTGCTGGGCGGCGTCGGCGGTGCGGGCGACGAAGGGCGACTTTTCCCAGATCGCCCGGTAGTAGGTCAGTTCGTGGGTGTCCGGGACAAAGTCGACCGGCTCCTGAGCGCGGGCGACGCCGAGGAGCGCGACGAGGGCGATGGCCGACAGGGAGAGGCGCATGGTCATGACGACTTGGCGACTCCTTCCATCTTTCCGATTTTGGTGACACGCAAGCGAACAATCATGGTGTCGCCCTTGTCGAGGCACTTGAGATTCATCTCCTCGATGACCACATAACTGCCGGGCTGCTGGATGGCATGGAGCCAGCGGACGATATGCTCCAGGTCTGCCTTGAGGCTGAGCTCCAGCTCCATGCGGACGAGGTCGCCCTCGTGGCGCGACTCGCGAAGGCTTTGGGAATCAATGGTGATACCCTCTTTTTGCAGGCTCTTCTGGATATCCTCGGCAAAGGAGGATTCTGTCTGCCACCCGGCGTAGGCCATGGGCGGATGAGCCTCCATCCATCGCTGGCGCGCCTCCCAGACCGGGCGCTCGGCGACGATGGAGCGGTACTCCGCTCCCATCGTACGGAGATCGGACAGGCGATCGAGCGCGGCACGGCGGGCGCCGACATACCAGCGGATGGCAAAGAGATTCGCAATCAGCGCGATGACGCATCCGAAGATGACGAGCAGCCGTGTTTCGCTGGGATTGAGTTTTCTCATCGCGATGTGCCGACGATCTGGAATCGCGCGGTATTGTTGGGCAGGAGCGCCGGGGGCGGCATCTGCCAGTCAATATCCGCCATCCCGGCCTGATGGGAGACGGTTTCGAAATACTTGGCAGCGTGAGAGGCCGAAACCGCCTCGCCCTCGACGGTGATGCGCTCCGGCGTCACGTCAAAAATCGTGAGCCTGATGCCCTGGGGCGGAAGGCTCTCGACGACCTGGCGGAGGATTTCCAATGGAAAGCGGCGGGAGTCGATGCTGGGGCCGACGGATTGCCACTGGCGGATCATGGGCTGAATCTGGGTGGCCTCGGCCTGGAGGACATCCACCTCGGAGGAGAGATGCGACGCCTGGACATTCAGCCACGCGAGATAGCTGCCCGCAACAAGGACAATGAGCGCGTACGCGACCGCCACGGCGAGGCCGATACGGCGAAAACGAGCGCGCCCGGCCTTGCGGCGCTCGGCGTCGACGGCGGAAGCGGGCCGCCAGTCGCACTTTGCCCGCTCCAGAGCGGGAGGCCCGAGGGGACGAACGACAGGCGAGTGATCGAACCCGAGATCGGAAACGCTGAGTCCATCGTCAACGACGATCTGCTGCGGGCGCCGCGTAATGACGCCGGAGGCCAGGAGGCTAAGCGTGGTCGATTTCAGCCACGTCTGAATCTCGCGTCCGGTGGCGGCGGCATCCCAGGTGGACCAGTGGACCAGATCGCGATCGCGCGTGTAGGCAGCCACATACTCGCCGCCCTCGCGCCAGACAGTCAGGGCATTCTCATCGAGGGGCAGCAAAGCCGCAGAGACGTCATAGCGTTGCGCCGCCACATCGGGGAAGCGCTTCTCGAAATCCTGCGGAAACACCGCGATCACCACCAGCGTGCGACCGCCCTCCCGGGCGATATGGCGCGCCGAGGTGTCGGGCATCATGCCCTCGGAGGCAAATCCCCTCACCTCCATCTCGAGGAGCACGGCCGCATCGACCGTCGCGGGATCATCGGCGTCCAGCCAGAGCGGCACGGCTACGACCTGCCGGGCGGGCACGGCAAACACGTCCCCCTCACCAGCCACGGCCAGCTCGAGAGAACGCACGGTCGCGGGCGACGACGGGATCAACTCCCAGCGCTCCCAGCCGTTGCACCATTGCCGCACGACGCGGATGCCTGTGGCTTTTTTGCTCATTCCTCCTCCCAACTAAACGAAGTGCCCTGCTTGCGGTCGAGCACAGAGGTGATGCGGTAGCGTGTTCCTCCGATGATGCCAACACTTTCAACCCGGGACGGCTCGGCCTTGGTCTGGAAATCCTGAAGGACGCTCCCGGCCTGCTCCGGACCGATCCCGGCGGCCTCGGCCACCCAGTTCATATCCTTGATCTCGGTATCATCGGTCGTGCCGGGAAGCCGGTCGCCGCCATTGCGGACCTCGATGATGGCCTCGGCCTGGGTGGCAGTGAATCCAGCGGCTTCGAGCACATCGGCCGAGGCGTCCTGGATGTCGATCTTCCCGTTGCCGTAGACAGTGAAGTAGTCCTTCCAGTCGGGCTTGGCCTGGGCCACGGCATCCATACCGCGCACGCGGGCCATTTCACTGACGGAGCGAAAATTGCGATTCTCCGGGAGCGAATACCGGTCCTGGCCGACGAGTTGCTCGCGCTCCGCGCCGTTCAGGCGGGCGAGGCCGTCGCGATCCACCCAGTCGCCGAGGGAGTCGGTGACGATGCGGATATCCTCATCGGAAACGCCCCAGAGTCGGAAAAGCCGCTCAAGGACCCGGCTCTCGCGATCGGCGAGGAGGGAATTGATGTTCAGGCGGGAGGTCTCGCCGATGACCCGGACGTGCCACTCGCCGCCGCTCGGGAGCTTTTGATAGTAAAACTCGCTGTCGCGCTCGAGCTTGGGGTTCATCCCGTGGGCCATGCCTGAGAGGGCGAGTTCGCGGGCCTCAAAACGCTTCACCCGCACCTTCTCGGTATCCACATCGGCGCTCACCACCCGGGCCAGGGTGACCACCACGATGGCTACAATGGCCACGCACCAGAGCGTGATGAGGAGCGCCGCGCCGCGCCGGGATGATGGGGAAGGCAGGGCGTCCATCAGTTGCGAGGTGTCTGAGCACCCGCGCGGGCGAGCACGGGAACGCCGAAGGTGAACTCCGACGAAGCTCCGTCGGAGAGGATGACATCGAGGACAACGAAAGCGGGCCGGCCGGAGTTGCCATCCCAGGTTTCCTGGAGGACGGGCTGGCCGGGCATGCCGAAGCGCCATCTCACCGAGCGCACGTCGGGCAGGAGGGGAATCCAAGCCGCCTCGGCGATCTCGCGTTCCCGATCCTCGCCCTCGCGGGTGCGGAAATTTGCCATCGACAGCGTGTAAGCCCCGCGTCCATCCGGCAACGCTGCCAGGGAAAGCCCAGCGCCGCTGCCCCCGGTGCTGAAATCCATGAAATCCGGAGCGGGAAAGATCAGCAGCTCGACGGCAGGCCCGCCCTTGGCATCACGCACCCGGAGATCGATGCGGGCATCGGGCGGGAGATTGACAAAGATCGAACGCAGGAGGGTTTGAAAGGAATCCATCCGCGCGCCCTGGAGCCGCGTCGTGGTGATCTCGCGCGCGGACGTGGTGGACACGGCGACAACGGTGAAGATGCCGCCGACGAGAAGCATGAACACCACCATGGCGATGAGCACCTCGATGAGAGTAAAGGCGCGGCGGCGGCTATTGCTTCGCATTGAAGGCGAGATGGGAGACATCCCATTCATAGTTTTTGCCGTTTTCCTTCCACTCCGCGAGGACGCGGATGCGCCAATACCCATCCATGAGGGTGAGGTCGGCGGCTTTGATCGGCTCGCGAGCGACCTCCGAGGTATAGCGGATGCCGCCAGTCTCCTCGGTCTGCCGCCCCTCGTTGTAGGGCGGGACGGAAAGGCGGGCGAGGCGGTTTTGCAGCTCGGCGCGGAGGGCCTGCTGGCGCAGGGTCTCGCGGGCGGCGTCCGTGGTGACATTGAGGGCGAAGAGCAGCCCGAGCACGGCGAAGGCAAAGACCGCCACCGCGACCAGCACCTCCATGAGGGTGAAGCCCCCCGAGCACATCCGTTTCCCCATGTCCGGCTAAAGCGAGTATCGCTCCTCCAGGATGTCGCCGGTCAGCGGGTCGATATCCGCCTCCAGCCAGTAATCGCCATCCTCCACGCGCACAGTGGCAGGCAATACCACCCCGCAGGGCAATATCCTCCAGGCCTGGCCATCGGCATGCTCCATCTTGCCGCCTGGGAAGCGGATCGAGAGCCGCACATCGGAGACGTCGACGCGTCCGGCGAGCGTCTTTTGATTCACCCTCAGGCCGTCGCGGCCGCACACCATGACGATGTCGCGACCGGCGGATTCCGCGGCGAGGCGATTGGACCGCACGAAGGCGACGATATCATCCATGGAGTGGCGGAGCTTGCGCTCGGAAAGCGAGGGCGCAGCCAGCGGGACGAGAGCGACAAAAATCAGCCCGACAATCGCGAGGGCAATGATCACCTCGATGAGGGTGAACGCCCCGCGACGGGATGCGCTAGTTCTTCGGCACGTCATCCTCACTCGGCTTGCGGTCGGGCCCCAAGGAGTAGAGGTCAAAGCCGCCGGGGGTTTTCTTGCCCGGGAACGCATACTGGTACGGGGTGCCCCAGGGATCGAGAGGCACGGCCTTCAAGAGCTGACGCCATTTGCGCGGAACGGGTTCGGTGGACGGGCGCACGACGAGAGCCTCGAGTCCCTGGGCGGTCGTGGGATAGGTGTAGTTTTGCATCTCGTACAGGCTGAGCTGCTGTTTGATGGCCTGGATGTCGGAGTCGACGCGCTGATCCTTGGCGGTGTCGACACTGCCGACGAGCATGTAAATGGCCGACCCGGCGAGCACGGCGATGATGCCGAGCACGATCATGATCTCCACCAGCGTGTAGCCGGATTGCAAAGAGAAGCGGGAGCGAAGAGACGAGGAGGAGATGCTCATGGATAACTATGGCGAGAGATCGAGGTTTTGCGAATCGAGATCGACCGAATCCCCGGAGGATGCAGCCTGCTCTGTCGAAGAAGTCGGGGTGGTGACCGGCCGAAACTGGAGCGCTGCGTCGCGAATGTAGACGCCGGTGGATTTCGTGGAGAGGACGAGGGAATTGTCCCCCTGCTGGAAATCGGAGGCACGAATGAGCAGCGCGCCCGCGCGCCAGCCCGCGTAGGTCGACTCGCCGGAGTCATTGACGACGTACCCGGCGTCGTTCAGTGAAGGAACCTGCGGACGCAGCTCGCCCATGTAGCTTCCGTTCAGCCATACGGTGACGCCCTGATCGAGCGGCAACCCGAGGAAGCGGGCGGAGAGCAGCACCTGGGAGGCAGCCGCACCGAGAGGCACGACGAACTCGACAGCCCCGTCGACGGCGGCAGGCTCCTCCTGGAGAAAAGCCTCGAAAACCTTCCCGATCCACGCATCGGGCTCCACGACCGGCGGCTGACCATTCACGGCATCCACTGGAATGAGGCGGTCATTGATGAGATACCGGCCGGGCCGCTGATCGGCGGCGGCGAGGGTGGGAACCGGAGCCAGCCAGTCTATGCGCGCTCGGAGGATTTTGGACTGGTCTCCGGAGATCACGAATCGGCCGCCGGACAGCGCGGAGGCCACGGGAATGGCGACCGTACGCTGGTTTTTGCCCACCACCCCATCGGAGAGACTGGCGGAAAGGGTGACCTGCTGACCGGAGTCATCGATCCACAGCAGGGAGGGACCGCCCTCGGTCCCGTCCTCGAACACCACGGTGACAAGGACTTCCTCACCGGGATTCGCAGGCTGAAGGGCAAAGATCGTGTACCCGATATTGTCGGAAGAAATGATCTGCTTCACCGGATTGGCGAGGCGGGGCGGGATGTCGGAAGAGTCCTTGATCGGAAAATCAAAGGAGGCGGTATCAGCCGCCCGGAGGGAGCCCGCCACGAGGAGCAGCATCCCACAAAGGACCAGCAGACGCCTCGCCATCACGCGGATGCAGGGGCATTGCGACATCGGAAAAACACACATAACAAAAAATAAACGGACCGGCGGAGCGGAGTTGGGATCGTGCGTTGGGAAGGCTACCGAGGTAGCAGGCAACCACAACGGACGTTCCGTGACAAGATTGTAACGAAACGGTGCATAACGTCTTTTCCCCTTTCCTAATCCTGGAGAATCATGTCGCGTAACCCGATGCGATCTCCGTCCCAACCACCCGAGGCGACGGCTCCCGAGGCGGAGAAGCCGACCTTCTGGGAAGCGACGCGGTATTGGTTCCGGCTGGGGTGCATCAGCTTTGGCGGACCAGCCGGGCAGATCGCGATCATGCACACGGACCTGGTGGAGCGGAAACGGTGGATCAGCGAGGAGCGGTTTCTGCATGCGCTGAATTTCTGCATGCTCCTGCCCGGGCCGGAGGCACAGCAACTGGCGACCTATATCGGCTGGCGACTGCACGGGACGGTCGGCGGCGTGGTGGCGGGAACGCTCTTTGTCCTGCCTGCGGCGATCCTGCTTTGGGCCTTGAGCTGGCTCTACGCGGCAGCGGGCTCGACGCCAGCGATCTCAGCTGTTTTTTACGGGCTGCAGCCAGCGGTCATCGCCATCGTGGCGGCAGCGGTGCTGAGGATCGGGCGGACAGCCCTGCGTAATCGCGCGATGTGGGTGGTGGCCGGAGGAGCGTTTGCCGCGTTGTTTGTCTTCAAGATTTCGTTCATCGCGGTGATCGCGGGCGCGGCGCTCATCGGCGTGGCGGGAGGACGCTGGATGCCGCGCTTATTCGTCCCGAAGCGGCCGGACCCGGCGGATAATTCCTTGTCCGACTGCGAACCAGTCAATCATGGACGGACTCTTCGCATCGCCGCAGCGTGTCTCGTCCTCTGGTGGGTTCCGGTGGGCGTGGCCTTCCTGTGGCCCGAGGCGATCTTCGCCAGTCTGGGAGTGTTTTTCAGCAAGGCGGCGCTGGTGACATTCGGGGGCGCGTACGCGGTGCTCCCCTTTGTCGCACAGCAGGCGGTGGAGCATTACCACTGGCTGTCGGCATCGCAGATGGCGACCGGATTGGGCCTGGCGGAAACGACCCCGGGCCCGCTGATCCTGGTGCTGGAGTTCGTCGGGTTCCTGGCGGCATGGCAGCACCCGGGCGGCCTTTCGCCGCTGGCGGCCGGGACGCTGGGAGCGGCTGTGACACTATGGGCGACTTTCGTACCGAGCTTTCTCTTCGTCCTGGCGGGCGCTCCCTACATGGAGAGGCTGCGAGGGTCGCGGGCGCTGGGGGCGGCGCTGGCGACGATCACTGCGGCCGTGGCCGGCATCATCCTGAACCTCGCCGTGTGGTTCGCGGTTCACGTGATCTTTCCTGCTCCGCATCGTATCGACTATTTTGCCCTGGTACTGGCCACGGTGTTCTTTGCCGGGATCTGGAAAGGGCGGTGGCCGGTGATCCCTGTGGTGGCGGCCTCGATCGTGCTCGGCCTGGCGGCTAGATTTCTGCTGGGAATCGCTTAGTTCCAGCGGGGGGAAAATTGCGGAACGCAACAGGTTTGACGCTGGTGCTTTCCACCAGGGACTGATAGCGTTTAACCCTGTCGAACGACACTCCCGCATGAATCGATTCAGCTCGACGGACGCCTCCTCCTTCGATCCTTCCGGGACTCCGCCCAGGATTATCGAACTCATCCGGACGGCGTATTGGGATTGGCGACTGGCAGAAGATGCCGAGTCGCTGAGCGATGGTTTTGCGGAAATGTTTGGCCGGACGGCAGACGATCTGCCCGAGCATCCTCGCGCGTGGAGGAAATTTCTCGCGCCGGAAGACGCGCCGCGCCTGGAAGAGAGTTTTCGCCGTCACGTGGAGAGCCGGGGGAAGATTCCCTTCCGGGAAGAGGCTCGATACTCTCATGCCAGCGGCGCTTCCGCGTGGGTGATCTGCACCGGGCAGGTGATCGACTGGGGACCGAACGGCGAACCCTTGCGCATGACGGGAACGCACACCGACGTGTCCGCCCTGCGCACTCAAAAGCTCCGCCATGAGCTCGTCTCCCTCGTCGCGGCCCACACGATCCATGCTGTCGTCATCACCGACTCGACCGGGCTGATCGAGTGGGTCAATCAGAGCTTTACCCGCATCACAGGCTACACCCTGGATGAGGTGCGCGGGAAAAAGCCCGGGCAGGTGCTGCAAAGAGCGGGATCTGATTTCCAGGCCGTCTCGCGCATCCGGCAAGCCATCGCGGCAGGGCAGAGCTGCGAGGAGACTCTGACCAACTACACCAAGGCCGGGGAGCCTTACATCGTCCATATCAAGATCGACCCGGTGCGCGACAAGGACGGCAATGTCACGCACTTCATCGCCGTACAAACCGACGTCACCGAGCAGGTGAAGGCCCAGCGCGCGGTGGAGCAGAGCGAGGTCAGGCTGCGCGCCGTGCTGGACTCAGCCACGGGTGTGGCGATCGTGGCGATCGGCCTGGACGGGGTGATCACCTACTTCAGCCGCGGCGCAGAGGCGCTGCTGGGCTACAAGGCGGAAGAGGTGGTGGGCAGGCATACACCGGAGATTTTTCACGACCCGGTCGAGACCGAGTCCCACTCGCGTCGACTGCTCACGGAACACAACCTGGACGTATCGGGTTTCCGGACATTCGTCGCGCTGGCCGAGAAAAACGGGATCGACCGGCGGGAGTGGTCATTCCTCTGCAAGGATGGAAGCCGCAAAGCAGTCGAGATGAACGTCACGGTGGTGCGCGATGAAAATGGCGAGGCTCGCTCCTACCTCGGCACGGCCATGGACATCACGCAGCGCAAGGACATGGAGCGCGAGCTGCGGCACAGCGAGCAGAGGTTCCGGGGCATGTTTGAGCTTTCCCCGGTCGGCATCTCGTTCAATGCGATGGACGGCGCGTTCCTCGATATCAACCGGGCATTGCTCGACAGCCTGGGCTATACCCGCGAGGAACTGCTCCAGATGACGTACTGGGATCTCACGCCAAAGGAATACATGGCGCTAGAGGAAACACAGATCGCGATCATCCGGCAGACCGGCCGATACGGGCCGTATGAGAAGGAATTTTACCACCGAGACGGTCACCGGGTATCGGCGCTGTTGCATGGCGTCGTGCTGCAAACACCCGGCAACGAGTCGATCATCTGCTCCATCGTCCAGGACATCACGGAAACCAAGCGCACCGAGCGCGAACTGCGCCATGCCGTGGAGGCCCAGAAGGCGGCCTACACCCTGCTGGAGGCGGCGGGCCGGCTCGGTCGCGTCGGCCACTGGGAATGGAGATTCCGACCGTTTAGCGTGTTTTGGTCGGATATCATGCACGATATCCACGAAACGGACCCGGCCATCCCGCCGGAGCCTGACATGCTGGCGACGATGGGCCAGATCGTAGCGAATGATCGCTCACGGGTGCAGGCTCTCGTCGAAGATACGGTCAGGACGGGCAAGCCGCTGGATATCGAGACGCAAGTCATCACCACCTCGGGACGAGCCAAGTGGGTCCATTGCCGGGCGGAACTCCTCCGGGATGAAAACGGGCGGGCAGCCGCCCTGCGCGGCGTCCTGCAAGACATCGACGACCGGCGGCGCGCGGCCGAGCTGCTGGAGCAGCGCAACCGCGAGCTCGAGGCCGCCACCGCCCGGGCGGAGGCGCATGCCCGCGCCAAGGAGGAGTTTCTCGCCAATGTCAGCCACGAGATTCGCACTCCGCTCAACGCCGTCATCGGCATGTCGGAGTTGCTCTCCGGCGCCAATCTCCTGCCTCACGAGCGGGAACTCGTCGACACCATCCACAGCAGCGGCAATACGCTGCTGGCGCTCATCAACGACATCCTCGACTTTTCCAAAATTGAGTCCGGACAGCTCGATCTCGAAACGATCAAGGTCGACCTGCGCGATTGCCTGGAATCGGCCATGGAAGTCATGGCGACAACCGCAGCGGGCAAGAAACTCGACCTGGTCTGCCAGATACGCCCCGATGTGCCGGAATGGATCAGGGGCGACCCGACGCGACTGCGGCAGGTCTTTGTCAACCTGCTGTCCAATGCCGTGAAATTCACCACCGAGGGCGAGGTGGTCGCCACACTGGATCTCCGGCATGCCCCGTCGGGGCAGCCGATGATTCACTGCTCCGTGCATGACACCGGCATCGGCATCCCCCATCACCGGATGATGAAGCTCTTTCAGGCCTTCAGCCAGGTCGACGCCTCCACCACCCGGCGATATGGAGGCACGGGCCTCGGCCTTGTCATCTGCCACCGGCTCATCGAGAAAATGGGCGGTCGCATCTGGGTCGACTCGGAGTATGGCCGGGGATCGATCTTTCAGTTCGAGATCCCGGCTGTGGCGGTGAACGCCCCGCCACGAAGACAGCTCGACACCTCGCCGCTGCGCGGTCTGCGCATCCTGATCGCTGACGACAACGCCGCGTCGTGCGAGATCTACCGCGCCCAGGCGGAGGAGTGCGGCATGAAATCCCGCGTGACCTCCTCGGCCGAGGAGACGCTGGAGGCATTGCGATGCAACGAGCCGTACGACCTGGTGCTGGCCGACAGCGCGATGCGCACCAGCTCCGGCGAGGGAATCGTCGTCGGCATTCGCGCATTGCGCCGGGAGATCCCCATCGTGGCACTGTCACCGATGGGAGGGAAACCGGATTCCGTCAAAAGCTCGGATCATACCGCGGTGCTCTCCCGTCCTGTACGGAAGGCGGCACTGGCATCCACCATGGTGCGCCTGCTTGGAGGAGTTTCCGGCGAGGGAGAGAGCCATTCCGCCAGGCCCGAGGCCACCCAGGGTTCGCAGTACCCGCTCAGGATCCTCGTGGCTGAAGACAATCCGGTAAACCAGCGAGTGACCCAGCTGATGCTGAACCGTATCGGCTATGAGGCCACGATCGTGGCCAATGGCATCGAGGTCCTGCAGATGCTCGAGAAGTTCCCCTTCGACGTTGTCCTGCTCGACGTGCAGATGCCGGAAATGGACGGCCTGCAAGCCGCCCGCGAGATCCGCAAGCGCACCACCCCCGAGTTTCATCCCTGGTTGATCGCCCTCACCGCAAATGCCGAGGAAAGTGACCGCACGGCCTGCCTGGAGGCGGGCATGGATGATTACATGAGCAAGCCCGTGGGCTTGGAATCCCTCAAAAACGCCCTGAGCCGAGCCTATCACGCCCGCTGCCCGCTCCCCCCACAGAAATGACCTCCCCGCTTTCCTCTGTCACCAAACTGGTGATCTTCGACCTCGACAACTGCCTGGCTGCCGCCCGGGAGGTGGGCGACGAACTCTTCAAGGAGGGGTTTCAGGCCATACGCCGGGAAAACCACGGGACACTGGGCGAGCAGGAATTGCAGGAGGCATTTTCCGACTGCTGGAGGCATCCGCTCGACTGGGTGGCGGAGCGGCATGGATTTTCGGAGAAGATGCTCAAGGCAGGCTGGACCGCCTTTTCGCAGATGGAGGTGCGACATCGCATGTCCGGCTACGGCGACCTCCCCGAGCTCTTGAAACTCGTACAGCATCGAGCCTTGGTGACGTCTGGATTCCGAAGATTGCAGGAGAGCAAGATCCGGGCGCTTGATCTTGCGCACTACTTGCACGAGCTGCATGTCGATGCCATCGATGAACCGGATCGCATCGGGAAAAAAGGATGGTTCCAGCGCATTCTCACAAACCACAGGATCGAACCCGGCGAGGCCATGGTGGTGGGCGATAGTGCAGCCTCCGAGATCGCGGCAGGCAATGCTCTCGGCATCCCCACCGTGCAAATCCTCCGGTCGGGGGTTCCCCGCTCCGACACGGCTCGGCATCACATCACCACGCTGGCCGAGCTGCCGGGACTGGTGAAATAAAGGCGTCGTCAGTTCTGCCCCGCGTAGAGCGGATTCCAGCGATTGATATTTGCTCCGAGGTCGAAGGTCTTTTCGACCGGCAGCGTCTCGATATGACCGTCGACAAAAGCAAAGTTTGAGCGTCCGCCGTGGCGCTTGGAATCCACCGCCACCTGGGCCGCCGTATCGGTGGTCCATTGGTGAGCCATGAAATGATCGGCTCCGGCGGAGGAGTTTGCATTCTCGGCAAGGAGCACTGTGCGCGTGGGGTAGTTGACATTGACGAGCCTATGCCAGGTCGCCGGGCTGCCTGCATAACTATCTCGCGACATGATAGGCATACCGGCCGGGGTGTATCTCCGCTCGGAGGTCAGCTCAAAGTATACGTTCATCGCGTAACTCATCGCAGGAAGACCGTCCGGACTCTTGATCTGATTGGCAGGACATTGAAAGACTTTGCGCGCCCGGTAGTCGCTCCCGGCATCAAGAAGAGGTTCGTCAATGTAGGGAGCGACAGCCAATGCCCAGGAGCCACCGGAGTGGGATGTCTTGGGAAACGTCCCCTGGTCCTGGGCGCAGGCAATGATCCCCTGGCTGAGCGCGCGCATCCTGCCGGCGCATTCCACCCCATGAGCCTTGTCGATCGAAGAGCGATACCCGACAAAGCCCAGCACACTGAGAATGCCGATGATTCCGATGGAGACGAGAAGCTCGATCAGAGTAAAGCCCTCGCCGGAGCGGGTAATGCAGGCTTTTCTCAACACGTCAGACCTGCTGGCTTGCCGTCTTTTCCTGGCGGCGACGCCAGAAATACAGGCAAACCATTCCCCCCAGCACGCCCAACATCCAGGTGGAAGGTTCGGGCACAGCCACCCAGTTCAGCGTGATCGAGGCCGACGTCCAGTCGGAGAGGGCATTGCCATAACCATCCCCGACGTAAATCTCAAAGGTCGCAGAATACGAGCCAACCCCTGAGGCAACGAAAACGGGATGCCACATGCTGATACCCGAGCTATCGCCCCAGGCGATGTTGTTATTGTAAGCGGATCCCTCCCCATAAACCTGCAGCCACTCGGATGATGACGGCGGGTCCTGCCCCCAGACGTCGATGTAATACCCAACGTCGTAGCCACTCAGCCCCGGCGAAATCGAGGTCGCCTTGATGTAGACGTAGCTTGCGGTGGGAAGCATCTCAACATTACCGGAGGTGACGAAGAAGCCGAAGCGGGTACTGAAGGGCAGATTCTGTTGAGTGGGATCGAGTTGGGAATACCAGCCCGCCGACGACTGCGCGGGATTGAAGACGGCATCGGCGTAGGGCTTGCTACCCCACACCACATAGTCTTGGAGCGAATACATCGTCACGGTATCCGACGCCCCCCCCAAGGTTACCGAGACAGACTTGGCGGAAATGTCAAAATTCACCGCGGGCATCACCATGCCGCCCGTATCGTCTGGTCCCGGGATATAATTAAGCAAAGTTTCCGCATGGCAGCCCAAAGCTGCCATACCGAGGGCCAGCGCCACACCAAACGTCTTGCACCCTGACGCGCGTTTCATAGACGGGCGAGCCTGCGGCGAAGGAGAAGGACTCCAGCGATACCACCGATCGCGAGCGCATAGGTCGAGGGCTCCGGCACAGTGGCCGTGTAGGAGAACGAATAGGGAGTCACTCCCCCTACGGAGGTCACGGAATCGACCACATCCGCGTATGCCGAACCCGTCGTATCCGTCACGACCGAGATGGTGTAGTTCAGGCTATAGTTGGTCGGCGTGGTGTCGGTGCTGACGACCACGGGATGAAGCATGTTCATGAACGACTCACCATCCCAGATCAGATAGTTCGAGCTGGTGAGGAGATCCCACGCCACGTCATTCGAGTCATACATCATGGCGCTGTTCATATCGTTGGTGCCATTGTTGTAGTAATAGACCGAGGCGTTGCTCGCGACGGTGCTCGTGCCCTGATAGGTGATGGAGTCCAGATGGATGGCCAAAGCGTAGCCGTTCGTCGAGAGATAGCTGGCAAAGCCAGTTTCCAGGCTGAAGCCAAACCAGCGGCTCCAGGCCTCGCCGGCTCCACTGTAGGAAGGAGGATTCAATACCGGCGCCCATCCCGCAGGCTTCACGGTGGTGTCCATGCCCGTCGCATAGGCCGCCGTCGTACTGGCAAAGTAGCTATCGGAATACCATTGCGAAGTGGTCTCCAACTTCTGGATGGAGCTCAGACCGCCCTGGTTGGACCAACTGATCGTCCCGGTGGTCGAATTGTATCCAAAATAGGCCATATACATGCCATCCGGCCAACCAACAGCGTTCAAGGCCGTTGCCGCCTGAGCGGAAGGAACTCCGCAGGACACCGCCACCACCGCGCCGACAATGGAACAAACCCTTGCTCCAGAAAATCGGGAGACCAGGTCTCTGACTAAAGTCGAAAGGGCATATTTTCCTGCAGCAAAGGAAGATTTCATGGGCGGGGATAAAAACCCCATACCCCCATATGGTCAATGTGGCAAAATGCCGCACCGCCCTGCCGAAAAACACCCCTGAAAGACCAGAAAACCTTTATCTAAGCGCCTTCGCGGGCGGGACGGCGAGCAAAAGGTTGGACTGGCCTTGACGCCATTTGTAGCCCGTACCGAAGGGAAGTGGCAATACGTCCGCGGGATTGGCAAAGGCGGCGGTGAGATCGGGCTGGTAGTACTTCGTGAAGATATCGAGCGTGCCGGAGTAGGTGCCGAAGAGCCAGGTGCGCCAGCCGTTTTGGGCGAAAAACTTGTAGGGAATGCCCGAGTCGTCCTGGAGGACGGAGGAGGCGTTTTCCAGCAGGAAGGTGCGGATGCGGCCAAAGTACGTCTCGTGCGTGAGGTAGGACGCGGCCTTGAGGTAGACATTGCCGGGAGCAAACTGCCCGGCCCATTTCAGCACGCCGGGGTTGGACTTCACCGCGTCGTCGACGACGTTGGACTGCACGTAATAAATGGTCTGCGTCCCCGCGCCGAGAGAGCGTCGGAAGACGATTTTCACGCCCGGCGAGACGCCCTTGCCGCCCGCGTAGGTGTTGCCGTAGTCCTGGAGATTGCCGGATGAGTCGATACCGATGTAGCTGGTGGAAAGAATCTCCCCGCCCGAGAGGGCGATGAAGGAGCTCATCACTGGCAGCACCCCGCGGAAAGCGGCGCGGTCGAGGTCGACCTTCATGTCCTTGGTGATGAAAAAGCCGTAGGAAAGCACGGACTCCACGGAGCGGCGCAGATTGGCCAGCGCCTCATCGAGCGCCTCCGGAGTGAGCGACGAGATTGGCGCGATGGAGCCAACGGGTTCCAGGCCGCCAAGGAGATAGGCCGGGGCGTCGGGATAGTAGGCGAGCGGGCTCGCCGCATCGGGGCCGCCAAAGAAGTAAATGACCGGGCGCGACATGGGGATGCGCGGGGCCAGCTCGGTCGCGCTCCATGCGCCCATCTTGGTGAAGTAGCTCTCGTAGTAGCGGTTCCAGAGCTTCGTCATCTCGGCGACGTGGTTCTGGTAGATGGACGACTGCTGGTAGGCGGCGAGCGAAGCAACCGGGCGGCCGGCGAGGAACTGCGCGATGTCGTTGGGATTGGCGACGACGGGCGCGTCCACCGGCAGGGCGCGGCGAATCTCCTGCCCTTGGGCAAGCTGGACGACCAACAGAGCGACAACGAGAAACCACGATCTCATGCGGATAGCCTTCGCTTCCTGAGCGGGAAATAAAGCAAAAAACCAACCAGCAGCGTCGCCGCCCCGGCGAGGGCGTAGGCGGGCTTGTCATGCGCCGAGTAGGCCATGGCAAAGAGATTCAGCACCAGAAACACGATCGGCGTGACGGGATACCCCCAGCAGCGGAAGGGCCGGGGCAGGCCCGGCTGCCGCCAGCGGAGAACGATGACGCCCAGCACGGCGAGGAAGCTGCATGCGAGGATGGCGAACTGCGCATAGACCAGCACGGCCTCAAAAGTCGCGGAAAGAAGCAGGATCACGACGATGAGAGTCTGCAAACCCAGCGCCGGGAGCGGAACGCCGCCCGAGCGGGTGGCGGAGAGCACCTTGAGCGAGGCCAGGTCGCGCCCGATGGCCTGCGTGACGCGCGGCCCGGCCCAGGTCATGGCGCTGATGGCGGAGATCAGCCCCAGGCTGATGAGGCCCGACATGATGCGTCCACCCTCATCGCCCAGGAGGTGCTCGGCTGCGATCTGGCCGACCTCGATTTTACCCACGTAATCCTGCAATGGCGCAGCGGCGAGGAAGACGGCATTGATCGAGACATAGAGGATCGTGACGATCACCGTGCCGATGAGCAGCGCCCATGGCACGGTCACCTCCGGACGGCGCACCTCGCTGAGGATGTAGGCGGCGGCATTCCAGCCCGTGTAGGCGTAGAGGACAAACATGAGCGAGATAGCAAACGGCGTGCTCACCATGAGGGCGAAGTCCCCCGGCTTTGGCGCGAAGCTCACGGGATGCGCAGTTTCCTTCCACACGCCAATGACGATGAACGCGACGACGAGGCAGACCTTCAGGCAGGTCACGACGACCTGGAAATTCCCGCTCGCCCGCACGGTGAGCGAATGCAGCAGCGCGACGAGGAGCACGACCACCATCGAGGCGACGCCGGGATGCACCCCGGGAAAGGTCGCGGCGAGATAATCGCCAAAGGCCATCGCCGCCAGCGCGATCGGCGCGGCAAAGCCGACCGTCACGGAGACAAAGCCCGCCATGAACCCGATGGCCGGGTGATAGATGCGCGAGAGGAAATAATATTCCCCGCCGGAACTCGGCAGCGCCGAGGCCAGCTCGGCATAGCTCAGCGCGCCGCAGAGCGCGACCAGCCCGCCGAGCAGCCAGACCATGAGGACGGGAAAGGGCGAGGGCAATACCGCCACCTGAAACCCGAGGCTGGTGAAGACCCCGGTGCCGATCATGTTGGCCAGCACCAGGGCGGTGCAGGTGATGAGGCCGACTTTGCGAAATTCCATCGTCCTCCGCAGGTTTCGCCCTACGGGCGGGTGTAACTCACGGGGTCGCCGTGGTTGGCCTGCGGCGCAATCCAGAGGTTGTATTTGCCGGCATCCACCCGCCACTTGCCATCGCGCCCGACGTAGCCGAGGACGTCGTCGGTGATATCAAAGACGACCTCCTTTTTCTCTCCCGGGCGGAGCTTGAAGCGCTGAAAGCCGCGGAGTTCCTGGTACGGACGCGCGCCCTCCGGGCAGTAGAACTGCCGCACGTAGAGCTGCGCCACCTCGGTGCCTTCGCGGTCGCCGGTATTGGTGATCGTGGTGCGGACTTGGGCGGGCTTGCCGTTATCCCCCGGGATGACCTCGGTCTTGCCGTAGGAGAAGGACGTGTAGGTGAGGCCGTAGCCGAAGGGGAACATCGGCTCGCGGCTCATGTCGCGATAGTCGATGAAGCCCTTGTCGGGGCGGCCCGTGTTGTAGCGGTTGTAAAAGATCGGGAGCTGGCCGGTATCCGTCGGCCACGAGACGGTGAGGCGACCGGAGGGGTTCACATCACCAAAGAGGATGTCCACCAGACCTGGCCCCGCCTGGATGCCAGGCTGCCAGGCGGCGATGACCGCCGAGGCCTTGGCGAAGATGGAGGGGATGGCGAGCGGTCGACCGCTGAAGAGCACGACGACGACGGGCTTGCCCACGGCGGAGATGGTGTCGAAAAGTTCCTGCTGGCGACCGGTGAGCGTGATGCGCGCGCGGGAGGCGTTTTCTCCCGTCCAGCTCCACGGCTCGCCCAGCGCCATGATGACGAGGTCGGACTCGCCCGCAGCGCGAACGGCGGCAGGGAGGTCAAAAGTCCCCATCGGCGGAGCCACGCTCTTGTCGATGACGACGGTGCCGTCGGTGAGGGTCTTGGTGCGAGGCTGGGAGCCGTTGATGTCGCAACCCTGCACGACCTTCACCTCGCCATCGGCGCCGACGCGGCTCTTCAGTGCGGTGGCGAGGGTGACGACGTCCTTGGCCTTGCCCTGGGAAATCCAGCAGCCGAGCATCTCTCGCTTCTCGTCGCCGAAGGGGCCGATGAGCGCGATGCGCTTGATGTCGGAGGCGATAGGGAGGATGGGGCGTTGCTTGGGCGTCGGCTTGGGCGTGGGCGCGGGGGTCGATGCGTTCAGATTCTGCGGCACGGTGCCCGGCGTGGGCGATGGCGTACCGGTCGGCGGCGTGTTCAGGAACGCCTCGTTCTTCAGGAGCACGGCGGAGCGAGCCACGGCGGCGCGGGCGAGCGCGACGGACTCGGGAGCGAGGATCGTCTTCGCATAAGCCTCGGGGTCGGTGTACGGCTGCTCAAAGATGCCGGAGAGGAACTTCACGCGCAGGACGCGGCGCACGGCCTCGTCGACCACGGAGATCGGCAGCGTGCCATCGGCGATCTTTGGCGGGAGGAGGGTGAACGTCTTCGACATCATCTCCATGTCGTTGCCAGCCGTAAGCGAGGCGATGGCCGCGCCCACATCGTCGGGGGCATACCCCCAGTCAACGACTTCCTGCACGCCTTCCCAGTCGCTGACGACGAAACCCTTGAAGCCCCATTCCCCGCGCAGCAGGTCGGTGAGCAGCCAGTGGTCGGCAGCGGCGGGGATGCCGTCATTGGCATTGAAGGCGCTCATCACAGTGAGAGCACCGGCGTTCACGCCCGCGTGGAAGGGCGGGAGGTGGAAATTGCGAAAGATGAAGGGCGGGATCTCGGTGTGGTTGTAATCGCGTCCGCCCACGGAGGCGCTGTACCCGGCGAAGTGCTTCAGGCAGGAGACGATGCGGCCTGCATCGGCGGGATTCGTGCCCTGAAAGCCCCGCACCGAGGCGGCGACATAGAGGGAGTTCAGGTATGGGTCCTCGCCGAAGGTCTCGGCCACGCGGCCCCAGCGGCTGTCGCGGGCGAGGTCGCACATGGGAGCGAATGTCCAGTTCAGCCCCATCGACCGGGCCTCGCGGGCGGCAATGGTTTGCGCCTGCTCGACGAGGTCGGGGTCCCAGGTGCAGGCCAGGCCGAGCGGGAGCGGAAACACGGTGCGATGGCCGTGGATGACATCCGCGCCGAAGAGGAGAGGAATCCCGAGCCGGGTCTCCTCGATCGCCGTCTTCTGCATGGCATTGCGGTACTGCGCATCCTCCAGCATGAGGATGTACGCGCCGACGGAACCGGTGCGAATGACGGAGAAAAACTTCTCCATGTCCTTTTCCATGCCGACATCGATCAGCCGCTGGGTGAGCTGGCCGATCTTTTCATCGACCGTCATGCGGGAAAGGAGATCCTCGACCCGCTCGTCGACCGGGAGGGAGGCGTCGTGGTAGTCACCCGCCTGCACGGCGGGACACAGGAAGGCCAGAGCGAGGCCCAACGCTCCGGCACAGAGCCGGAATGAACGCGGAGTCATGTTAGTGAGAGAATCAGGGCCGTTTCAGAAGCAATCAAAACGACAAAAATTTTCACCGGGGAGAACTCAGGAAATACGGATGGGCAGCCCGCCCGCCGACTGCGAGTGGATCTGCTGCCAGAAGTACCGCAGGCTCGGCGTGATCTGGCGGGGCAGCACACGGGTGTACTTGCCCTCCAGGATTTCGCGCGGCTGAGGCACGATCTTGTCGGAGAGGCCGGTGATCCGGGCCCGGTAGAGAAAAACGATGGCGTCCTTGTCAGGACGGTCGAAGATGCCGATGAGAATCGGCGAGTGGACCTTGAGCTTCGTTTCCTCAAAAACCTCGCGGGAAAGGCAATCCAGCAGGCTCTCGCCACGCTCGATCTTCCCGCCGGGAAGGGTCCACTGTTTGTTGCCGCGCTTTTGCTTGAGAAGGAGCACCTCGCCGAAGTGATTCTCGATCCACGCCATGACAGAGACCTCGCGGGCGAGTTTCAGGCGTTGCTTGGGGATGGACTTCTCGGTTGGCACAGGCTGCGGGAAAAAATAAGGTCAGCGCGCGATCTGGAAAGTGTTTTTTCCAGCATTATGAACCAAACGGGTCTTTTTCTTCCCCAATCGGCCATCTGGAAGCTCAGCCGCGAGACGGTTCTGCTCCTCGGCGGCCCCGCGGCGGCGATCCTGCAGATCGCCCATCCGCAGATCGCGCTCGGGGTTTCGCGACACAGCAACTTCCGCGAGGAAACCCTGGGCCGCCTGCATCGCACCCTGGAGGCGGTGTACACCGTGACTTTTTCGCCGCGTACGGAAGTCGAGGCGATGGAGAGGCGAATTCGCGCCCGCCACGCCCCGGTACAGGGCGCTGAGCCGCAACGCTACTCGGCCTTTGACCCGGCGGCGCAGATGTGGGTGCTGGCCACGCTCATCGTAGTGGCGGTGGAGTGTTATGAGGCTTTCGTCGGCCCGCTCACAGAGGAGGACCGCGAGGGATACTACCGCGACATGCGGGAGTTTGGGGTGTGGTTCGGGCTGGACCGGACTTTCGGCCCGGCGGGCTGGGCGGAGTTTGCTGATTATTATCAAGACATGCTCAACGGCGACGAACTCTGCTCGCTTCCCGTCTCGCGCGAACTCGCCAGCCACATCGCTCATCCCCGGCAGCCGCTCTTTCTGCGGCTCGGCTGGCCTGCCAGCAACTGGGCGGCTCGGAGATTCCTCCCCTCGCCTGTGTGTGAAAAGCTCGGGTTTCGGCGCATTGGGGCCGGGCCGGTCGACGACGCGATCCGGGATGCGCTCGGGCTGTTGCCGCCGGGTTTGCGCTACGCCCGGCAGTATCTGCGGGCTATCGATTCAGAAGCACGCCCGTGATCGCGCACCACTCCTCGTCGAGGCTCCCGGCATAGGGTTCCTTGCCCGCGCGGGCGTACCAGTAGCTGGCATTGCCGTTGTCGCCCTCCTTGCGGTGCAGATAGGCGTGGACCCAGGCGCCATCGCTGGATTCATCCTCCTGGGCCGCCTCGTGCGCGGCTTTCCAATCGTTTTGCTTGTCATGCCACATCGCAGCGAGCGACGGCGGCGTTCCGGCAGGAAGAGCTTCCTGCTTTCCGAACTGTTCCGGGGTCATGCCTGCAATATGGCATCATTTGCCCACGAATGACAGCACGTTCAGCTTTTCCGGTCGCCGAAGACCTTGCGCATCATCTCCTCGATGGGCGGCTCGGAGACGGTCAGATCGGCCACGGGCGCCTGGTCGAGCACGGCGCGGCAGACATCGGCCACCTTTGCTCGCGGCACCTCGATACGGAGCTCGTCTGGCTTTTGCTCAAGGATGTGGCCCAAATGGGAGAAGGCGCAGGAGACGGCGGCGGAGAATTTCACCTCGACGATTTTGTTGGCGGAAAACTCGGCGGTGATGCGGTCGAGCTCGCCGTCGAACATCACCTTGCCGTGGTCGATGAGGACGACGCGCGGGCAAAGCTCCTCGATGTCCTGCATGTAGTGGCTGGTGAGGATGATGGTCGTGCGCTGCTCGGCGTTGTGGTGCTTGAGGAAATCGCGCACGGTCTTCTGGCTCATCACGTCGAGGCCGATGGTCGGCTCGTCGAGGAAGAGCACCTTGGGCCGGTGCAGGAGCGCGGCGATGAGCTCCATCTTCATCCGCTGGCCGAGGCTCAGTTCGCGCACCATGACGGAGAGCTGGTCGCGCACATCGAGGAGCGCGGTGAGTTCATCGACGCTGCGCTGGAAGTCCTCGCGGGGAATCTCGTAGATCGCGCGGTTCAGCTCCAGCGATTCGCGGGCGGGCAGATCCCACCAGAGGGCATTCTTTTGCCCCATGAGGAGGCTGATCTGGCGCTTCATCCCGTCGCGGCGCTCCCAGGGGACAAAGCCCAACACGCGCGCCTCGCCCCCCGAGGGGTGCAGGAGGCCGGAGAGCATCTTGAGCGTGGTGGTTTTGCCTGCTCCGTTCGGCCCGAGGAAGCCAACAAACTCGCCCTCCTCGATGCGGAAGCTCACGCCATCGACGGCCTTGGTCTCGGTGTACTCGCGGTGAAAGAGCCCCTTCACGGCGGCCAGCACGCCCTTGTCCTTGCGGTAGGTGCGGAAGGTCTTGGTGAGGCCGTGGAGTTCAATGACGCTCATGGACGGGCAAGCTGCCGCATGGCCTCGTAAAGTGCAATCCCGGCGGAGGTCGCGAGGTTCAGGCTGCGCGCGTTTTCCTGCATGGGAATGGTCACGCACCGGTCGGCATTCGCAGCGAGCAGGCTCTCCGGCAGCCCGCGCGTTTCCCGGCCAAAGACGAGATGATCGCCATCCTGAAACCGCTCGTCCCAGTAAACGCGGGACGCCTTGGTCGTGAAGTAGAAAAACCGGGCGTCGCCCGCTCCGGCCTGGAGCGCGTCGAGGGAAGGCCAGACCTTCACGTCGCACTGCTCCCAGTAGTCCATCCCGGCGCGGCGAAGCGCCTTTTCGTCGAGGGAAAACCCGAGCGGCTCGACGAGATGCAACCGCGCCCCCGCCGCGAGGCAGAGGCGCGCGATGTTGCCCGTATTGGGCGGGATCTCGGGCTCGACGAGGACGACGTGCAGCATGCCGTCCCCGGGAACTACGCGGTGCGGCCGCAGCAGTTCTTGTACTTCTTCCCGCTGCCGCAGGGGCACGGGTCGTTGCGGCCGGCCTTGGGCAGTTCGCGCTTGATGGCGAGTTCGATGTGCTGAGGCGGGGCGGGCGCGGCTGGCGCCGGAGCGGCAGCCTGTTGCGGGCGCGACTCGGCTGGGCCGGTGAGCCCGGGCATGTCGGCCTGGAGCAGATTTTGCGGCAGGCTGCGCAGGAGCATTTCGAAGGCCTGGAGGTTCGTCGTGCTGCGGAAGAGGTTGGTGAGCACCTCGCCCTTGATGCTGTCCATCAGCTCGCTGAACATCAGGAACGCCTCGTTCTTGTACTCGACGAGCGGGTCCTTCTGCGCAAAGGCGCGGAGATAGACCGCCTCGCGGAGGCCGTCCATGGCGTAGAGGTGTTCCTGCCAGAGACGGTCGACGGCGTTGAGAATGATGTAGCGCTCGAGACCCTTGAGCGCCTCGGGGTGCTCCATGGAGGCCTTTTTCTCGTAGGCGTCCTTGATCACGCCGACGAGCCACTGGCCATTTTCCTCGACGGAGCGGGATTCCAGCGCGGCCTTTTCGGCGGTGAGGCCGAGCGGGAAGGTCGTGTTGATCCAGTTGAGCAGACCGGTGCGGTCGGGCTCCTCGCCCTCGGTGTCGCCGAGGAACTCGGCCACCTTCTTGGGCACGATCTCGTTGATGACCTCAAAGATCAGGTCGCGCGGCATCTCGGAATCCATCACCTCCTGGCGATAGCCGTAGACCACCTCGCGCTGCTGGTTCATGACGTCGTCAAACTCCAGCGTGCGGCGGCGGATCATGTAGTTGCGCTGCTCGACGCGCTTCTGCGCGGTCTCGACGCTCTTGTTCAGCCACGGATGCTCCAGCTCCTCGCCCTCCTTGAGGCCGAAGGTCTCCATGATCTTCGTCATGCGATCCGCCGCGCCGAAGTTACGCATGAGGTCGTCCTCAAACGAAACGTAGAACCGCGACATGCCGGGGTCGCCCTGGCGGGCGCAACGGCCGCGCAGCTGGCGGTCGATGCGGCGGGACTCGTGGCGCTCGGTGCCGATCACATAAAGACCGCCCGCCTCGTTCACGCCCTCGCCGAGTTTGATGTCCGTACCGCGGCCGGCCATGTTGGTGGAAATGGTCACCGCGCCCTTGAGACCGGCGCGGGAGACGATCTCGGCCTCCTGCATGTGGTACTTCGCATTCAGCACGGTGTGCGGGATCTTCTCGCGCTTGAGCATACGGCCGAGGAGTTCGCTCGACTCGACGCTGGCCGTGCCAACGAGGACCGGCTGGCCCTTGGCGTAAGCGCCCTTGATGGCGTCGATGACGGCGTTGTACTTCTCGCGGCGCGTCTTGTAGATGCGGTCGTTCTCGTCGATGCGCTTCACCGGCCGGTTGGTCGGGATCACGTTCACGTCGAGACCGTAGATGTCGTGAAATTCGTTGGCCTCCGTCTCGGCCGTACCGGTCATGCCGGAAAGGCGGGCGTAAAGGCGGAAGTAGTTCTGGATCGTGATGGTGGCGAGCGTCTGGGTCTCGCGGTCGATCTGCACGCCCTCCTTGGCCTCGACGGCCTGGTGGAGACCGTCGCTCCAGCGGCGGCCCGGCATCTTGCGGCCGGTGTAGGTGTCGACGATGACGACCTTGTTTTCCTCCACGACATACTCCACGTCGCGCTCATAGAGGCAATACGCCTTGAGGAGCTGGGAGATATTGTGAATGCGCTCGGCCTGGTTGTCGCAATACTGCTGGCGCTGGGCCTTTTTCTGCACCTTCTCGGGGCCGGTGAGCTTCGCGTCATTGTCGATGTCGGCGAATTCCGTGAGGAGGTCGGGCAGGACAAAGGCGTCCGGATCGTCGGGATTGAGAAAATCGCGCCCGAGCTGGGTGAGGTCGGCGTCGTGCTGGCGTTCCTCGATGGTGAAGTACAGCTCTTCCTTGAGGGCGACCAGAGCGGCCTTGCCCTCGGTGTCCTTGTAGAACTCCAGCTCCGCCTTGTCGATGAGGCGGCGCATGTCGGTATCCTCCATCATGCGGGCGAGCGCCTTGCTGCGCGGCTGGCCGAGCTTGAGCTTGAACATCGCGCGTCCGGCCTCGTCCCTCTTGCCCGCGTCGTAGAGTTCCTTCGCGTCGGAGGCGAGGCGGTTGCAGAGCAGGTTCTGCTTGCGCACGAGCTGCTCGACGAGCGGCTTGAAGCGGTCGTACTGGTGGGTCGAGACGGTCGACGGGCCGCTGATGATGAGCGGCGTACGCGCCTCGTCGATGAGGATGGAGTCCACCTCGTCGACGATGGCAAAGAAGTGCCCGCGCTGGACCTGCTGGTCGCGGCTCGTGGCCATGCCATTGTCGCGGAGGTAATCGAAGCCAAACTCGGCATTCGTTCCATACGTGATGTCGGCCTCGTATTGGGCGCGGCGGATCTCCGGCGGCTGGTCGTGCTGGATGATACCGGTCGTGAGTCCGAGGAAACCGTAAAGCTGGCCCATCCACTCCGCGTCGCGGCGGGAGAGGTAATCATTGACCGTGACGAGGTGCGCACCGCGTCCGGCCAGGGCGTTGAGATACATCGGAGCGGTGGCGACGAGCGTCTTGCCTTCGCCGGTGGCCATCTCCGAGATGCGGCCATTGTGCAACACCATGCCGCCGATGAGCTGCACGTCGAAGTGAATCATCGCCCAGGTCACAGGCTGGTCGCAGACGGTGAACTGATGCTTGCGCTCGGTAAGGCGGCGGGCGGCGTGCTTCACCAGGGCAAAGGCCTCGGGCAGGATCTCGTCGAGGCGCGCCTTTACGGCCTTAAGGTCTTGAATTCCCTTGAGTTCCTCCTGCCAGGCGCGTGTCTTCGCACGCAATTCGTCATCGGAAAGGCCGGCCAGCCCCTGCTCGATTTCATTGATGCGCCGGACAATGGGCTGCATGCGGCGCAATTCGCGCTGGTTCTTCGAACCAACGATTTTCTTGATAATCCAGTTAAACATGGGATCGGGCGGAACGGTAATCAATAGCTGAACGGCAGAAATGTAAAACGAGAATTCTGTCGCAGTTCCTCGCGCCGGGGGCGTCCGGGCGCGGGAATCGGGCCGAATCGAGTTGTTCACCATTGGAATTGTCACGACCTCAACCGCCCTGTAATTGCTTGCTGTGCTCGCACTCAATCCAGAGAAAAAACTGGCCGGAATTCTCGCTCCTGTGTTCGCCCTGCGGGGCAGCGAAGACCTCGGCATCGGAGATACAGAAGCGCTGAAGGAGTTTGTGACCTGGGCGGCCAGCCACGGGTTCGGCGCGGTGCAGATCCTCCCGGTGAACGAGACCGGCAATGACTCCAGCCCGTATAACCTGCTGAGCGCCTTTGCCCTCGAGCCCTCCACCATCGCCGCCACCCCCCGGGCCATCCCCGAACTGGACGAGGTGAGCTTCAACAAGGTCCTCAGCGACCACAACGTCCGCTCCCTGCAGGAGGGCCGGGTGCAATACGGCCCGGTGAAGGCTCTCAAAAACGAGCTGCTCCAGGCTGCGTTCGCCAATTTTCAGGCCAAGCCCGACAAGAAGCGCGCCAAGGCCTTCCTGGACTTCCAGAAGGAAAACGCCGACTGGCTGGCCGATTACTCCTTTCACCGCGCCCTCGTGCGCTGGAATAACACCGAGATCGTCACCGACTGGCCGCCGGAACACCGCAGCCCCATGGCGGCGCAGGCCTGGGCCGACAAGCTCGACTCCGCCGCTCGCAAGAAGCTCGACCTGAGCCGCAAATACTACGCCTTTATCCAATGGATCGCCTACGACCAGTGGCTCGCCGTGCGCCAGCATGCCGAGGCGGCGGGCGTGGCTCTCATCGGCGACGTGCCGGTGGGCGTGAGTCTCTTCAGCGCCGATGTATGGCGGGAACCCGCGATCTTTGACCCCGTGCGCTCCAGCGGCGCGCCGCCGGAGAAGGTCTTCAAATCCGACCCCTTCACCGAGCAGTGGGGGCAAAACTGGGGCTTCCCGCTCTATGCCTGGGAACGCATGTCGCAGGATAACTTCTCCTGGTGGCGGCGGCGGCTCCGGCTGCTGAAGGAATTCTTTCACCTCCTCCGCGTGGACCATGCGCTCGGGTTTTTCCGCATCTACAGCTTCCCGTGGCGGCCGGAGGAGAATGCGAAATTCATCGACCTCACGCCCGAGCAGGCCGCCGCGATCACCCAGGGGCCGCTGCCCTGCTTCGTCGACCGCGACGACTCGACGGAGGAAAACCGCGAATTCAACCGTCTGCACGGCGAGATGATCCTCAAGGTCTTCATCGAGGAAATGGGCGAGCACCTGCTCATCGCCGAGGATCTCGGCGAGGTCGCGCCTTACGTACGTCCCACCCTCGCCAAGCTGGAAGTGCCGGGTTTCAAGATCCCGCAATGGGAGCGCGATTGGGACCGCCTCATCAAAGGCTCCGAGTATCCGCGACTCAGCCTCGCCACCTTTGCCACCCACGACCACCCGCCGATCAAGAAGCACTGGACCGCGCTCTACACCGACGCCCTGAGCGAGGATGCCAAGACCCGCGACACCGCCATCCACGCGATGTGGGAGCTCATGGACTTCTGCGGACACCCGGATCTCAAGCTCCCGCAGCCCTACACCGAGGAAATCCACCAGATTTTCGTAAAAGGCCTCTTCGCCTCCAACTCCTGGCTGGCCGTCCACATGATCACCGACCTCCTGGGCACCGACGAACAGTACAACGTGCCCGGATCTGCCGGGGATATGAACTGGACGCAACGAATGAACGACCCCGTCGCTCGCCTAAACGAGGTCTGGGCCGGGGTTTTACCTGCCATCGAAAGCGCGGTAACCGAGACCGAACGGCGAGCTATTTGATTGCAAAGCTTGCGGTTGCAGGGATTTCCGTGTACTAAGCCGAAGCAGAACATCAGGACGCAATGGCAAACCTCACGAAAAGGGATCTGGTCATCAGGATCAGCAAGGAAACCGGGCTTGTTCAGCAGGATGTCTTCGATGTGATCCAGAAAACCCTGGATTACATCACGGACGCCCTCGCCAACGGCCAGGACGTGGAGCTTCGCAACTTTGGGGTCTTCGAAGTTCGTCTGACGAAATCGCGCGTGGGCCGCAATCCGCACAAGCCTGAACACGACGTGACGATCCCGGCCCGGGCTACGGTTAAGTTCAAGTCCGGCAAGATCATGCGTCAGCGCGTCCTTCTTCGCACCGACGAGTTGAAGAACGCCACGCCAGGCGACGCCGCCGAGGCCGCCCCGAGCGCTTAAACCGCTTTTCCTTCTTTTTCCAAGTCTCAGGGGCCAGCCAATCCGCTGCCCCCTTCCCCGCTTCGTCTCCGGAGCGGTGGGTGGTTTTTCCCAAAAGGGCGTAATCACGCCCGGCTGCCGCCGATTCCGCGGCAAAGTCCCTCCCTCCAGCCGCACCCCGGTGCCTCTTCCCTTCGTTTCCTCGTTTCCTCTTAAGGAAAGGAAACGAGAAACGAAGGAGGACAAGCAGGCCCGACCCTGACGAAGCGCGCCGACCGGCTTGCGTTCCAACCACTTACGCTGTCTTCGGTCGTCGCTCCCGATTTCCACGCAAATCGACAAACGACCCAGCTCCGCGCTCAAAGCGGCGCGTCCGCCCCCAAGTCGCCTACCCCGGTCCACCCCCAGCCCCGACTGGCTGTGGCTTTCCCGAATCAGGCCCTCTCGTTCGTTTCCTCGTTTCCTTTCCCTAGTAGGAAACGAGGAAACGAACGAAAACAGGGAGGGCCGTCCGCACGGAGGCGAGCCAGCGGACCAAACCGCCCAGCCGTGAGGACATCTGTCAGCGGATAAAGTTTTATAAAAGATTATCGCAGACAAAACCTACGTACTGGTCCGAATCTCACCGGATGAAACACCTTTGGAGCCTGTCAGGCGGGCTTATCGCAACGCTGTCCTTGCTCCTGTGCGCTTCATGCGCCAGCCAGAGCCCGGCGTCCCCCAAACTGGTGCGGTACCAAGGTCACTACACCCTGGGAGCCGCCACCAGCACCTTTACGCCAGAAGGCTCCGGCAAGTGGTACGTCGTCTTTGCCGACGACCTTCCCGAGAGCGTTTACCGTGAGATAAAGCTCCAGCCCTCATCTCCCAACCTCTCCTCGGAGTCCGGCAGCTCGGTTTCTGTGTTTGCCGAGGTTGAGGGTTACACTATTCGTGACCCGGGAGGCGCGCTCCGGTTTCACGCGGTGAACGTGCTCCGCACAGGTCCGGCCAAGCGAGACTATCTCGCGTCCCTGGCCACATGGCCCCCTCCCGCGTACTTTCATTGACCTTGCGCCCGCCCGGAGGAAGGAGCAGGCATTCCGGCGATTTCCATAAATCGGCGAACCGCATTTCTCCCACCTCCCCGGGGCTCTGGCGTTCGTTTCCTCGTTTCCTCTCCCTAGTAGGAAACGAGGAAACGAACGAAAACAGGGAGGGCCGCCCACGAAGGAGCGAGCATTCACGAGAGCCCGGGGCTGGACTGCCACCATGTACCAAGTCATCTCGCCGTGACGTCAGATGCTTTCCTTGGAGACAAAGAACATTCACACTGACTCCGTTGCCTCAAACATGAGAGCCCGCCATTTTTTCTACATCGCCGGAATTCTTCTGCTGGCGATCGCCGCGCTCATTCTTTGGAGATCTTTGCAGCCCAATCGGTCACTGCCTTATCGGTCTTTTCAAATGGTGGAAACCATCAGCGCTCATGACGCAACAGCTTCCGCAGAACGAAAGAAGACTCAGCCATTCCAAATGTACGGCGGAGGCGGAACGGGAAAGATCGTTGATCGCCAAGGAAAGATCATCCTTCAGTCGGGTGCGGAAAATCCGATTTTCAGATTTGAGGTAAGCCCGGATCAAAAGCGCGTCCTGGTATATGGCGGAGACGCGACCTACACCGTAGTGGCACCCGACTCTGGAGAGAAAGTCCGCCTCCCCTCACAGCCGCCAGGTGACCAAATGCTCGGCTTCTCGTGGTACTGGAAAGACGACCAGACGCTCGTCGGCATCTCCGGCGAAATCACGCCATTTCGCGACGATCAGGCAGGCCCCGCGCGAGAAGAACCCATCGTCAACCACAGTGTCTTTTATCTCTATGACTTGAACCAACACCAGATGTCGCAGATCGCGTTGCCTGCGGTATTGCGAACGAGATACGTATCGATCAGCGCCATCGACGAGGCTGGAAAAGTGCAACTGCGCTCCGAGGAACACGGAACACCGTTGGGCGATGCAAGCCTGGGTTGGTTTGAGATTCGACCAATCGATTGATCCTCTCGGCACCTGGTGCACGGGCTCATCCAACCGCTACTCGCACTCCCTTCGTTCGTTTCCTCGTTTCCTCTCCCTAGTAGGAAACGAGGAAACGAACGAGACGAGGGCCGCCCGCGAGGTGCGAACCCTTTCGGAGCGGGCAACGATTGCTGATTTCGAGAAGAAAGCTTTCTCCGGTCAATTGTCCGACTACTGGTTCCGCGTTCATTCCTTGCTGGCTGGTAGGCAGAGGGAATAGCCTGACGTTTTCTCAACCTCAACTACTGCGTTGCCCTGAAGATCGACCATAAATGAAAGCGTTCGGCATTCGCGCAATTCCTGGCTCCCGGCACACGACCTGGCACGCTGCCCTGTATCATGGATGTTCGGCACGAGCTGACGGCCAAAAAGAAACGCCGTTTCGGGACAATCAATTCCGCTCTCCTCTCACCCTTGTTTTCAATCAACAGACCAGAGACAGGGTGATCTTTCCGGACAAGCTCTGCTTCCCCGCGGCAGTCTGTGAGCAGATGAAAGCGCGGGCAGATATCGAACTGCTTCCCTGCGTTTCTCAGGAGTGTTTTGACGTAGTCGTGTCGCCAAACTCCGCATGGCCCATGGGTGCCGATTCTTCCGCCACGGATGTCGAATTACTATCCTTCGTCAAAAAGCTTCGAATTCCCCCGCAATCACCATTCTCCGAGCTTGTCCCTCTCCGGCTGCATTTGCAGCCTGATGCAAACGCTCCAGGGAACCTGAAAATGACCTTCAGGAGGTATCTACACGCGCCAGACACCACGACTGTTTCAGTGAATGCAGCCCGCTTCCAACGGATGGGTATCGTGTATACCGAAGGCTGGTACTGGTTTACTCCAGAAATCTGGCCGCTGGTTTCCGACCTGGTCGATTCCTCCTACTTTTACACTCAATGCGTTACGCTGGAGCCTTGATCCAAAGCCAAACATCGGGATGGAAGCCCATACACGCTGAGTTCACTCTCGTCCCGCTCATTGTTCAAACGTCCGACTGATTGTCTCGCGTTCGCTCCTTGCTGCGACCGGGCGGCGGGAATAGCCTGCGGCTTTCCCTATTTCTCCCCGCATGGCCATTCCTGTCATTCTGGATACCGATATCGGTACGGATATCGATGATACGTGGGCGCTGGCGCACCTCCTGCGCTGCCCGGAACTCGACCCCAAACTCATCCTCACCGCGACGGGCGATGCGGTTTATCGCGCGACGATCACGGCGCGGTTCCTCGAGATCGCGGGGAGGACGGACATCCCGATCGGCCTGGGGGTGGATTCCCATCCCATGGCGGACGGGCGTAATCAGGAGCCATGGATCAAGGGCTACGACCTGGCTGCCTACGGCGGCGAGATCGTAGAGGATGGCGTCGGCCGCCTCATCCGAATCATTGAGGAAAGCGACGAGCCGGTGACGATCATCGCGATCGCTCCGGCCGGAAACCTCGCCGCCGCGCTGAGCCGTGCGCCGCACATCGCGGCCCGGTGCAGGCTGGTCGGCATGTTTGGGAGCTTCGATGTCGGCTACTCGGGCGGCCTGCCCGCGAGCAATGAAACCAATGTGCGGCTGAACCCCGCCGCCCTGCGCACTGTATTGGCCGCGCCATGGCAGGACGTGCTCCTCACGCCGCTCGACACCTGCAATGCCGCCGTGCTCACGGGCGATGATTACCACCGCATCTGGTGCGCCACGGGCGACCCTGTCCTGCGCGCCGTGATCGAAAACTACTGCCTCTTTGCCCCGCTCGTGGGCTGGATGCATTGCGACTACTTCGCGACCCGCTCCACCATCCTCTTTGACTGCGTGGCCGTGTACCTCGCCTATGCCGAGGCGCTGGTCGAGACGGAGACGATCCGCTTCGCCATCACCGACGACGGCTACACCATTCGCGACGACGCCACCGGCCCCGGCCGAGCCCGCGTCGCCCTGCGCTGGAAGGATCTCGACGGCTTTCTGGCGCATCTGACGGAGAGGCTGCTGCCGCCCGCCTCGCTTCCGGGGATTCACGAGTGTCAGGTCCGGGCGGCACTGTCGGATTGAGCGCCCGGCGCGGAGTTTTACCGTAGCAGTCCCGGGCGACTTCCTCTATGAAATGGCGGGTCGTTTGATGAAAAAGGTTATTTTTCTTGGGGACCAGCATTTGCTGGATTCCGTTTACTCTCCCGAGACCCGGTGGCGGATCGCTTCCGAAGCCGAGGTGCTGGAGCCCGCCGTGCATCCCGAGGAGGTCGACGCGCACCTCGACCGCCTCGCGCAGGCCGACGCGATCTTCACCACCTGGGGCATGCCCGCGCTCTCCGACGCCCAACTGGCCGCGCTGCCCAATCTGAAGGCCGTCTTTTATGCCGCCGGTTCGGTGAGGAAATTTGCCCGTCCGCTGATTGAGCGCGACATCCTTGTCTTCAGCTCCTGGGTGGCCAACGCGATCCCGGTCGCGGAGTTCACCCTCGCCCAGATCCTCCTCTCCATGAAGGGCTACTTTCGCAACCTGCGCGACAACGACAGCCCGGAAAAACATTTCGAGGCGTTTCGGGGACCGGGGAACTATGACGAGACGGTCGCCCTCCTGGGAGCCGGAGCGATCGGACGCAAGGTCATCGAGTTGCTCGCGCCGTTCCGGCTGAAGATCGCGGTATTCGACCATTTTCTCACCACCGTCGGCGCGTCAAATCTCGGAGTGAGCAAGGTCAGCCTGGAGGAGGCTTTTGCAACGGGCTTCGTCATCTCAAACCACCTCGCCGACGTGCCGGAAACCGAAGGGATGTTGCAAAAGCAGCATTTTGCGCGAATGCGCGATGGCGCGGTCTTCATCAATACCGGCCGGGGCCGCACCGTGCGCGAGGACGACCTTTGCGACGTGCTGGAGGCCCGCAAGGACCTCACCGCCCTCCTCGACGTGACCTACCCCGAACCGCCCAAGCCCGGCTCCCGGCTGTACACGCTGCCGAACGCCCAGCTCTCCACCCACATCGCCGGCTCGATCAATTCCGAAGTCGCCCGCCTCGGCGAAATCGCCTGCGCCGAATTCCTCTCCTGGAAACACGGCAAACCCCTGCGCTTCGCCATCTCCCTGGAAAAGCTCACGACGATGGCGTGAGGCGGGGAGGCTTGCCCGCGTTACCTGCATTGAAAGGAATGCCTCCAAGCCGAGGTGACACCTCGGACACCATCCAGGACTCCAGAGGCTTCCCGCTGCAAACGGCTGCCGAAAATTACGCTCGCGCGTACAATCTGAAGCTGGTTCGCCTGCTGGATTTTTGATTTATGACGCCTGACCCCAACTTTCTCGGAATCCCTTGTGAAATTGGAGAAGATCGTGAACCTCAAAAAGCGCATGATCCAGTCCGCTGCTAGAACCGACCCATGAGTCTACTTGAGCTTACAGCCGTGATCTTTGGGATCATCTGCGTTGTTTTGACAATCAAACAACATATTGCCTGCTGGCCGACTGGACTCGTGATGGTGATTCTTTACATCTGGATTTTCTACGAAGCCCGGCTTTTCTCCGATGTGGCATTGCAGGTGGTCTACATCTTTCTTCAGATCTATGGATGGTATCATTGGGCTAAAGGCGGGAATCGCGACAACCCACTTCCGGTTACACTGCTCAGTTGGAAGGCACGCCTCGCCTGGGGGCTCGTGGCGCTCCTCGGAACGCTCGTACTTGGCTACAGCATGAATCGTTGGGCTGCAGCCTCCCTGCCCTACTGGGACGCCACGGCTGCTGTCTTGAGCTTGATTGCTCAATGGTTCCTCGCCCGCAAGCTGCTGGAAAGCTGGGTTGTCTGGATCGCAGTTGACGTGCTGTCGATCGGAATCTACGGGGTGAAGGGCCTCTATTTGACGATGGGCCTTTATTTCCTCTTTTTAGGACTCGCTACAGCAGGATTGCTGGCTTGGAGAAAGGAATGGCGAACTGCGTGAAAAGGCGGGGAGTTATCATCGGAAAATTCATGCCTCCGCACAGGGGCCATCAGTATCTCGTGGAGTTCGGACAAAACTATGTCGACGAGATTGTTGTGATGGTTTGCTCCATTCGAAAAGAACCCATTCCCGGACATCTCCGATTTCAATGGATGAAAGAGTTCTTTCCGAACGCGCTGGTCGTGCATCACAACGAGGAGATCCCCCAAGAACCAAGTGACCATCCTGATTTTTGGACGATTTGGAAAACCGCTGTTCAAAGATATGCCGGTTCACAAATCGAGTACGTCTTTGCGTCCGAAGATTACGGCTGGAAGTTAGCTGAGATTCTCGGTGCCCAATATATTCCGGTCAATCATGAGCGGTCCCTTGTGCCCATCTCCGCGACAAAGATCCGGGACAATCCTTTTCAACATTGGGAGTACATTCTTCCCTCGGCACGCCCTTATTTCCTCAAGCGCGTAGCGATTGTAGGCCCTGAGTCCACAGGAAAGACGACCATGGCCCGAGAACTTGCAAAATATTATCGAACAGTATGCGTCGAAGAGTACGCACGAGGATTACTGAATTTCACGAATGGCTGGTGCGAGAAGCATCATATCCCCTTGATTGCCCGTGGCCATCACGCCTCGGAGGAAGCACTTGCCCGGCAGGCCAACTGCGTGCTCTTCAGCGATACCGACCTGCTTACCACAACAGTCTGGAGCGATATGCTATTCAAGGACTGCCCGGAATGGATTCGCGAGATGGCCCGAAACCAACACTTCGATCTGACGTTACTGCTCGATTGCGATCTGCCATGGGAAAATGACGGCCAGAGGTACATGCCTAAGGAAGGAGAGCGCCGCGCTCTTTTCAATCTCCTGAAAGAACGCCTGGAACAACAAAAAAGACCCTACATTATCATTCGCGGATCAGGCCAGTCGCGCCTGGCCGCCGCAATTCAGGAAGTAGATCGAATGATATTCCGCAATACCTGTGATCAAGAGGATTAGCATTTATCGAAATCATCGCCCCACCAGACATTCAAAAGATCCGGCCTGCCAAGCCTGCCTTCCAACGCGATCATTCGCGAGGAAGATCGAACCGAGATAATCCGCTTAGCTACATCCGAACGCCGAACATCCGCCTCTGCTTCCTCATATAATTCAACACCACTCTGCAAATGCTCAGACTCTTAAAAACCACCCGTTTCCCCCTCAGTCGTCCATCTCCTTCACAATGTTCGGAAATCGCTAGAATATGGTCCGCCTTTTTGAAAGCAGACTTCATACTGGTAGCTTGGATTAAATAGCTGCGTTCAACCAACGTCCCAACAGGATCTTCATCATCTTTCGATTTCCAAGGAATAGCCAAAAAAGCCAGCCTAACAAAATACCACCCCTCCCTTTCATCCGGAAACCGCTGCGTTTTATCTTTCCGCTTTCTCATTGCTTCGCAATTTCTTCAGAACCCAATTAAAGCACAGCCCATTCCCCCTAGGAGAACAAAGAGAATAGGAGGCATTGCAAGATCTCGGAGATCCCTTCAAAGCACTCCTGCACGTGCAAGACTTAGCTTCTAAAGTCATGGTTTACGGGCTCTGACGGATATCCGTCACTCGCGCCTTTTGAGTCTGGCGTAGACAAGACTCAAAGCAATCCAGATCACACAGGATGCAAGCAACGGGGGCGTAAAATCGGAGAGAAGGTACGGAGCGTGACCAGGGTTCATCGCGACGAGAACGCCTGCGAAGGAGATCGGGGCAGCGAACCTCAGAAGCAATCTTCGCAAACTCGTCGCTCCCATTCCGATTCCCATGCCGCAGATGATCCCGGCGGCAATGTAGGGTGCCTTTGTGAATATTTTCTCTCCCACATCGTAACCAGGATTCGCGAGGGGGACTTGCCCGAAGATCGCTTGCATCCATACCCCATACCATTGCCCGTGAAGCCATGCCCAAACGGCCAGCGACATGAACAGCAGGAAGCCCGCATATACGAGCTCCGTCCTGATCACCCGGGAAAGACCCTTCCTTTCATTTGCCAAGAGCACGCGCGTCATCTGTTCGCAAAGCTTCTCTGAGAAGACAGTCAGGTCCCAGCCTCAACCTCCCCGACTGATCGTCTTCTGCGAAAAAAATGAATGCCGTAAGCGGCAAACACAGGTCCGATTAACATCGAGAGAATCAATCCAAGATTTAACTCTGTTGAGCGTTTTGCCCAGCCGCTCACGATCCAAATCCATGCCTCGATCCAAAGAAGCATGACACCGAGCACAAACACCAAAACCAGCAATGCCGCCACGGGAACCAGCACAGAAAAATAGTCTGACCCGATCGATTCCAAAACCAGAAGACCAATACCCAAGAGAATGAGCGCAAGCACAGACGACAGGCTCAACAAGCTGGCCCAATCAAAAACGTTGCGCCTTCCTTTCATTCTCAAGCAGCCGCCAGCTTAGCCAGACCAGCCGGATCGACAATAAGTTTCGCCTCAACGCGGCGGCCGGTGACATCGATATTATGGCCTTGGCCCCGATCTTTCCCTCAGCCACATCGTTTCCCGGAATAGCCCCGCGCCACCCGGTCAGGCATCGCGCTCCCAGCGCTCCAATTCCTCAAGAGTGGCGAATGGGAGATTGCGGCGGCCCTGAAAGGCTTCCCGCAACTCGGCATCGTTCCGCGAGGTCTTGCGCCCGCACGGCTCGGGTGAAACCAGATTGGTCACCCTCCGTCGCCGTGCGCGAGTGGCGAGCCATTCTGCTTCGGTCCACTTCGTTTTCATGGCGAGAACGGGATTCGGATTTTCCTACAAATACACGTCCCTGCCGCCTTCGCGGCCGGCCCAGCGGCGGACTCGGAGGATGTGGGCGGGGCGGGTGTGGGGGTTGAGGGAGACGAAGTTGCGGGCTCCGGTCCAGGTGAAGCGTTCGCCGGTTAGCAAATCTTCCACCTGATAGGTCTCACGGTCGCCGATGCCTAGCTCCTCCAGCGGGACGTGCACGAAGGCGGTCTGCGGGTTGTAGGGGTCGACGGTGACGATGAAGAGGAGGGCGTTGTCCCCGGCGACGGTCTTCTTGCTGTAGAAGAGGATGTTGTCGTTGTCGGCGGGGTGGAAACGCAGGTTGGCGTATTCCTGGAGGGCGCGGTTGTCGCGGCGGATGGCGTTGAGCCGGGTGACGTAGTCCTTGATGTTGCCGGGGGCGTTCCAGTCGCGGCCCTTGAACTGGTATTTCTCGGAGTCGATGTACTCCTCCTTGCCCGGGATGGGGGCGTTTTCGCAAAGCTCGAATCCGCTGTAGATGCCGTAGACGGGCGAGAGGGTGGCGGCGAGGAAGCCGCGGATGAGGAAGCCGGGGCGGCCGCTGCGCTGGAGGTACTCGGGCAGGATGTCGGGGGTGTTCGTAAAGAAGTTGCCCCGGAAGTAGTCCTTCATCTCGCTCTGCGTGAGCTCGGTGAGGTACTCGGAGAGTTCCCACTTCGTATTGCGCCAGGTGAAGTACGTGTAGCTCTGGGTGAAGCCGACCTTGGCCAGGACCTGCATCATCTTGGGCCGGGTGAAGGCCTCGCTGAGGAAGATGGCGTCGGGGTAGGTCTCGTGAATGTCGCCGATGAGGTACTCCCAGAAGGAGACGGGCTTCGTGTGCGGATTGTCCACGCGGAAGGTGCGGATGCCGATCTCGCACCAGAAGGCGATGACGTCGCGCATCTCCTGCCAGAGGGCCTGCCAGTTTTCGTTGTGGAAATTCAGCGGGTAAACGTCCTCGTATTTCTTCGGCGGGTTCTCGGCGTACTTGATCGTGCCGTCGGGACGCTTGAAGAACCACTCGGGGTGGCTCTCGACATAGGGATGGTCGGGCGAGCAGTTGATCGCGAAGTCGATGGCGATCTCCATGCCGCGCTTTTTCACCTCGCCGATGAGCCAGGACAAATCCTCCAGGGTGCCCAGCTCGGGGGCGACATCCTTGTGGCCGCCGCCATTGACGCCGTGGCGGTGGTTGCCGATGGCGTAGGGGACCCCGGGTTCGCCGGGCTCGGCGTGGAGCGAATTGTTGCGGCCCTTGCGGTTCGTCTCGCCGATCGGGTGGATGGGCGGGAAGTAGATGACGTCGAAGCCCATGGCCTTGGCGTCGTCAATACGCGGCAGGCAATCGCGGAAGGTGGAGCCGCTGTCGGCCTTGCCCTCGGCGCTGCGCGGGAAGAACTCGTACCACGCGGCATAGGCGGCGCGCTCGCGGTCGACCCAGAGAGGGAGCGGCGAATGCGTGGTGGAGAGCGAGCGGTCGGTCCACGCCGTCATGAGGGCGGAAAGCTCAAGGCTCGGCGCGATGGTGCTGAGCGCCTCGGCGTCGGCCTGCTGGAGCTGGGCGGCGAAGGATTTCAGGCGCTTCGCGTCGGGCGATTTCCCGGCGCGGGCGGCGGCTTTGCTGACGAGGCTGGCCCCTTCGAGCGCCTCGCTCTTGAGGTCGCGGAGGCCGCCGTTGAATTTCTTGCGCACCTCGTCCTGCCACGAGCGGAAGGTGTCGCCCCAGGCCTCGACGGTGTATTCCCACGCCCCGATCTGGCCGACGGAGAGCGTGCCGGTCCAGCGGTCATTCTGCCCGAGCGTCATGGGCGTCTCGCGCCAGGCGGCGTCGCCTTTCGGACGCCACTTCAGGACGGCGGTGACGAGGTCGTGGCCTTCCTTGAGGATGTCGGCCTCGACGACGAGGTCCTGGCCGGAGATGCGCTTGACGGCGTAGCGGCCGCCTTCCAGTTGCGGGGTGATGTGGTCGATGACGACGGTGTCAGCTTCGCTCAGCTTCATGGCAGGGAGTCGAGGAGTTTTACGAAAGGGTCGAGCCCGTCGAGGCGGGCAGCCACCTCGCGAAGGGATCGGCGGGCGGCGGGGATGTGGGCGAGGAAATCGGCGCGTCCCTTGTGGAGGCCGAGGAATCCGTAGGCTCCGAGGGCCTGCATGAGCCGCTGGAGGGCGCACTCGTGGTAGACCTGCGCAAAGTCGGGCGCGATCTCCAGCCCCTCGCGGCGGGCGGCCTGTTGATAGAAGCCGAGGAGGTGGTCGCGTTCGCTGCCGGAGAGCGTGACGTAGGGATCGTAAAGGAGCGAGGCCACGTCGTACTGCGGCAGGCCGGGGCGCATGCCCTGAAAGTCGATGAGCCACGCCGCGCCCTGGTGGATGAGGATATTCTGCGATTGGAAATCGCGGTGCACGAGCACGCGCGGCAGGTGGGCGAGATGGTCGGCGATGCCGGTGAGCGCGGGCAGGGTCGCGTAGCGCTGCACTGTGGCGGTATCGAGGCCGAAGTGCGCCCCGAGGCAGTGCTCGAAAAAGTACCCCTGTTCCCACAGGTAAAGCTGTTCGCTGAATTCCCGCTCCAGCCGGATGCCCGCGCCCTCGATGCGGCGCGTGGCGGAGGTGTGCATGCGGGCCACCTCGGTGAGCGCGGCCTCGTAGAACGGGCGGCGGATTTCCCACGGCTCCGCCCGATAGGCCCAGAGGTCGTCATGGCCGAGGTCCTGCATCCAGATGAGGCCCTCCTCGGGGTCGTGGAAATAGATCTTCGGCACGCGCACGCCCGCTGCGGCAAGGAACTGCGCGATGTCGACGTAATGGCGGTTTTCCTCCTTCTGGATGGAGTACTTCACCACGATCATCGAATGCTGTCCGGCGGCCTGGATGCGGTAAAATTTGCGATCCGATCCGCCCTTTTCCAGCGGGCTGACCGCGAAGTCCTCGGTGGAGAAATCCGGGAAGCGCTCGATGGTCTGGTGAATGACGGAGTGCGGCAACATTGCTTAAAAGTCGGCGTTGCGCCGATCCCCGCCAGCATGGCGATGGGCCCGGACAATGCAAGATTCCAAGCGCGCCCCGGGGGCGATTTCCGCGCCTTCCCAGAGGACGGTGTCATGGAGTTCGGCTCCCGCGCCCACCCTTGCCCCCTCCCCGATGGCGACGAAGCCTTTCAGGGTGACATCGGCGGGCAGGCGCACCGAGGGGTGGATGGGTTCCGGCCAGGGACGGTCGAGCGGATAGGTCAGGGAGAGGTCGCCCGCAGCGATCCGGCGGTGGCACTCCAGATACGACTCGCGGGTGCCGAGGTCGAACCACGTACCCTCGTCGAGGATCACGCCGCCGATGGGAGTCCCGGCGCGAATGAGACCGAGCAGGATGGGAATGATCGAAGTGATCTCCCCCGCCGGGATGTGGTCAAAAATGGCAGGCGAGAGGACGTAAACGCCGGCGAAGAGGAACGAAGGGAGGTTCGCGCCGAGGCCGAGCTGATTGCGCACATCCGCCATGAGGCCGGTCTCGGGATTCCACTGCACGTGGAGCGGGCCGCCATGGGAGCGCAGGCCGATGGTGGCGATATGCCCGCTGCGGCTGTGCGAGGCGATGAGGCGGTCGATGGCGAGATCGGCGAGGACGTCGCCATTGAAGACGAGGAAGGACTCGTCGCCGACGAGGTCCTGGATGTTCTTGATGCCGCCGCCGGTATCGAGGAGCACCGGCTCGTGGCGGAAAGCCACGCGACAGCCCGCGTACTCCGCCGCACCGCCGCTCTCGCCGAGGAGAGCCGAGTAGGCCTCGGCGCGGTGGTGGGTGTTGACGATGAACCGCGACACCCCATACGCCCTCAGGTGGTCGAAGGCGAAGGTGACGAGGGGTTTGTGAAAGATGGGAACGAGCGGCTTCGGACGGTCCTCTGTGAGAGGGCGGAGACGGGTCCCCAGCCCCGCCCCAAGCACGAAGGCCGTCGAAATCGCCATCCTATTTCTCGACCAGCTTGAAGTCGTCGAAGTACACCTTGCCGCTGCCCGGCGCGAGGGTGAACATCACCTCGACGACGCCGCTTGCCGTAGAGGTCGGGTCGTTGAGCTTGCGATCCTTCACGGAGAGTTTGAAGTCCTTGCTGACCTCTGCCCAGGCCGGACCCGCGCTGAAGGGAGCCTCCATCGAGCCGGATTCCTCAATCACGTTGCGAATGATCTGAACGGAGTCGCGCTTGCCGGTTTCCACCTTGCGATCGTCGCTCAGCTTGCGGCTCATGTTCCAGGCCGCCATCACCTGGCCCGCGCTGAGGCCGCTGCCCTTGACCTTGAAGGAAATGGTGTAGGACTTATCCACCTTGACCGGCAGGCCGTAGAGGCGAAGGAGATAGGTATTCGCAGGCATGGTGCGCATGACCTCGACGGCGCGATCCTGCCCGGCGGGATCGGCCTTCTTGTGCTCGACCTTCGGATCGAGCGGGCCCGTGTACTGGCCAGCGGAGGGGATCGCCATGACCTTGTTGGGGCTCGGGACATACCCGACACGGAGACAGGACTTGCCTTCCGGCGGATTGGCCTCCGGGTCGTCGGCAGCGGCGACGACATTCATGTACCCGTAGAAATTGCCGCGCTCGAGGCCGTAGCTGACGTCCCAGCCGCTGGGAAGCTTGAACGGCTTCGTGCCGACATCGCCCTTGAGCTCAACGGGCTGGCCCCACTTCGGCTCGGTTTTGGTACCGGTGTTGTAAATGACAGCCACGCGGCCATTGGTCTTGCCCACGATGATATCGAAGAGGCCGTCGCCATTGAGATCGCCGGTGGTGATGGTCGAAATGCCGCCGAGAGAGATCGGCGTGCCGCTCGCGCTGCCGGCGGAGAGGAAGGAGGTGAACGGCAGTTCCACGCCCGGCTTCCACGGTTTGCCGTCATTCAGGTGCAGAGCGATCTTGCCCGTGCGCTCGGTGACGAGGAGATCGGGCTGGCCGTCGCCATTGTAGTCGACCACGGTGGGGGAGAGCTGCTCGCGGCCGTCGCCGAAGGCAATGACCGTGCGATTGCTTTCCTCAAAGACCGGGCGGGCCGGGGAGCCGGAGTTGATCAGGAGATGGATGTTGTTGGCGGAGTAGGAGCCTTCGCCGAGAAGGAGATCCTCCTTGCCGTCGCGATTCCAGTCCCACACGGCCGGGGAGAAAACGTTGCCCCACTTGGTATTGGACCCCTTGGCGGTCGGGACGACGATCTTGCTGATGTCGGCCGGCTGGCGGAAGTCTGGCTTCGCTCCAGAGCCGTCGTTTTTCAGGAAGAGAACTTCACCCCAGTAGTTGCCGATGTAGAGGTCGTTCTTGCCCGAACGTTGACTATCATACAGGGCAAAGCGGGGAGCGAGGCGCACGGTGGAAGGCAGCACGCCGTCCTTGAAACCTGCGGCGGGAATCCAACTGCGCGTGAGGAAAATCGGGACGATCTCGGCGACGCCGAATTTGGGCTCGGTCTTCGTGCCCTGATTGAAGTAGATGCGCATGTACCCGGTAGGGTCCATGGTCACGATGTCCATGAGGCTGTCGCCATTCATGTCGGCGACCTGCACGGAAACCGGCATGCTGCTGTCGGCCACGGTACCGCTGGTCATGAGGACCGGCACCTGCTCGCGCTCCCCAGCAAGGAAGCCGGCCGCATCGACGCCGTCCCAGAGATCCTCGCGGGTACGGGAAAGCTCAAATCCGCCGTTGCGGATGAGTGCCTTGGGGGGCGTGGGAGCAGGGGCAGGAGCTTGGGCAAAGACGCTCTGCGCGACGGAGAGGACCGCCAGTATGGCCAGAGGGGAAGAGATGCGCATTTTTCTGAAATCCGAACGGATGACAATGCCTCGAAGCGAGGGGGAATTGCAAACGGTTTCGCTCCGCCTCAGTCCATACCGACCAACTTCGAGCGGTCGGGGCGCATGATGAAGTACAAAATGCTGATCAGGACGATAAGAATGAGCGCGATAAGAGGGGCCTTGGGGTCAGCTCCGGCGGAGGCCAGCCGTGAGCCAATGAGGACGAAGCACACGATGCAACCGAGAAAGGGGATCAGAATCGGTATCTCGAACTTCCCGGGTTGCTCGCCCTTGCGGAGCTTCAGCACGATGAGCGAGGCGTTCATGAGGGCGAAGACGAGGAGCAGGAGGAGCGACGTGGCTGAGGCGAGGTCCTTGATGTCGCCCGCGAAGGCGAGGCAGGAAACCATGAGCGCCAGCACGAGGATGGCGACATATGGGGTGCGGCGGGACTTGTGCACAGCGCCGAGAGCGGAGGGAAGGAGCCCCTGTTTCGCCATGCCGTACATGAGCCGGGAGCCCATGATGAAGTTCATCAGCGCGGTATTGGCCACGGCAAAGAGGGTGATGAAGGTGTAGGTATTCTTGGGCAGCCAGGGAGCGGCCACGGCGGTGATCTGGGCCAGCGGAGCACCCAGACTGAGGTCACCCAGGCGGGCGTAGGGAACCACCGAAACCGCCGCGATGCTGACGAGGATGTAGACCACGGTGACGCAGGCCACCGCGCCCACGATGCCCCAGGGCATGTTGCGCTGGGGGTTTTTCACCTCTTCCGAAAGGTTCAGCAGATCCTCAAAACCAACGAAGGCGTAAAAAGTGAGCACAGCACCGGAAAGGACGAGCCCCGGCGAAATCGCCCCAGCGGAGGCGGGCACCTCCAGGTAATTCACCGAGCCGAAGTACGGCAGGCTGACCCAGATAACGAAAAGCAGGCCGCCCACCTCGACAAAGGTGCAGACTATATTCACCCAGACGCATTCGCGGATGCCGATGAAATTCACCAGCGTAAGCAGGCCGATGAAGCCGAGGAAGAGCAGCCAGAGCGGCGGCAAGCCGACCAACGGCTGAAGATATTGGGCAAAAACCCGGCTCCCCGCCGCCATGGAGGTGAGGCCGGAGAAAACCACGGCGAGGCCGACAACATAGGAGAGGAACTCCCACCCAAAGGCACGCTCAGTGACATAGGCGGCCCCGGCGGCACGAGGATGGCGCGAGGCGAGCGAAGCGTAGGACAGGCCGGTAAAGAGGGCTGCGATCATGGAAAACATGAAGGCCAGCCACACAGCATTGCCCATCTTCCCCGCCGCGACGCCGATGGTGCCGTAGATGCCCGCACCGATCATGTCGCCGACGCCGTAGATGATCAGCGCAAAGAGCCCGATGTTCCGCGCCAGGGCGGTATTGTCCTTTCCCTCGCTCATAAGCGGGCGATAATGGGGAAATCCCGATGAGTGGCACGAAAAAAACCCTCTTCACCGGAATCGCGGTCGCCGCCTCCCTGATCGTAGCCTGCGCGCTCGGGTGGATACTGACGCATTCCCTCCCCCACACGGAACCTGTAACCAGTCGCCAGGCCTTGGTGGAAGCCAACGGACAGGTGCTGGCGAGGTTTGACTCCACGGCGGGTATCAAGCCCGGAATGACAGCCACGATTCGGAGCGACGAAACAAAAACCGCCGCAAAGGTGGAAGCGGTGAATGGCGCGTGGGTCGTACTAGGTTTCACCGGAAAAAGCCTGCCCAAGGGAGCGAGCTGCCGGGTGACGATCGATCCGTCCGCCGAAGACGAGCAATGAGATCTGCCACGTAAGACAGACTGCTGAGCGCCACGGGTGGCGAATCTAGTGCTTGGAGGAGGCCCCTCCCGGGCTGACCCGGAACCAGATGGCGTAAAGCGCAGGCAAGAAGCCAAGCGTCAGCACCGTGCCCACAGCAGTTCCCCCGATCAATACATAAGCCATCGAGCCCCAAAACACCGAGTGCGTCAGCGGGATAAAGGCGAGAACGGCGGCCAGAGCGGTAAGCAAAACCGGTCGGGAACGCTGCACGGTGGCCTCGATAATGGCATGATAGGGATCAAGACCATCCGCCTGATTGGAGTGAATCTGCCCCATTAAGATGAGCGTGTTTCGCATCAAAATCCCGGAAAGGCCGATAAGACCCAGGATGGCATTGAACCCGAAGGGCTGGTGAAAAATGAGCAACGCCGGCACCGCGCCGATCAACCCCAGCGGCCCGGTCAGCATCACCATTGCCATGGCCGAAAAAGACCGCACCTGGATAATGATCACGGCCAGAGTCAGCAGGAGCATGATGGGAAACAAGGGAGCCAGCGCGGAATTTGCCTTGCTGGATTCCTCGATCGAGCCCGCGAGTTCGATACTGTAACCCTCGGGCAAGGACTTTCGCAGCGGGGCCAGCCTGCCCCATAGCTTCGCTGAGACATCGGGCGGTTGTGTCGTCTCCACATTGTCGCCGCGCACGGTGATGGTCGGTACACGATCGCGTCTCTTGATGAGCGGGTCTTCCGACTCGTACTCGGCTCGCCCAATCTGACTCAAGGGGATCGATTTCCCCGCCGGGGTGGTGAGCGTGAAGTTTTGGATCAGGGCGGGGTCGAGGCGCTCGGGGCCGCCGCTTCTTACCACGATATTAACCGCCCGGATGTTTTCGCGCACCTGGGTGACCGCGACTCCGCTCAGAAGGAACTGCAACTGCTGAGACACCTCCTCGGGAGAGAGCCCCATCAATTTCAACCGTTCCTGATCCAGGATGAAATGCAGCTCAGGCACGCGTTCCCCCCAATCCAGATTGACGGTCCGCATGTCGGGATCGTTGCGCATGATGGCCTCGACCTGATGAGCGATCTCGCGAAGTTTTTGGGGATCGGGGCCCCGAACCCGGAAGGCCACGGGGAATGGTGTGTACGGGCCGAAGACCAACTGGGCGGCACGCACCCTCGCCTCCGGGGCCAGGCCATCCGCAACGGCCTGGCGCAATCGCATTTTCAGAGCGTCCCTTTCCTCCGCATCGCGGGTGAGGACAATGATCTTGGCGAACGAAGGGTCCGGGAGTTCCGGATTGTAGGAAAAGAAAAAGCGCGGGGCGCCTGCGCCAATGTAGGATGTCACAATCTGCGTTTCCTTTTGCCCCGAGAGCCACTTCTCCACTTTTTTGACAGCCGCGCTGGTCGTTTCAATGCTGGTTCCCAGCGGGAGCTGGATTTCCACCAGTAACTCCGGACGATCCGAGCCTGGGAAAAACTGCTTTTTGACGACCGCCATGCCGCCTCCAGAAAGGAGGAATGCCCCGGCCACGATGCCAGCCACGGTGAACTTTCTGCGGACACACCACGTGACAAAACCGCGAAAGCGAGCGTAACCCGGCGTCGCATACAAGCCCTCGTGACCGCCCTTCACGACTTTCATCTCGGGTAGAAGCTTCACCCCCAGGTAGGGAGTGAAAACCACCGCCACGATCCAGGAAGCGATGAGCGAGAATCCCACAATCCAGAAGATATTTCCGGCGTATTCCCCCGCCGTCGACCTTGCGAAGCCCACCGGCAGAAAGCCGATAACCGTCACGAGGGTGCCGGACAGCATCGGCGCGGCTGTGTGGCTCCAGGCAAAGGCGGCCGCCTGAATTCGGTTCATCCCTTCCTCCATCTTCACGACCATGGACTCGATGGCGATAATGGCGTCATCCACCAGCAGGCCCAGCGAGAGGATCAGCGCGCCCAGGGTAATCCGGTCGAAAACACGATCCGTGATCAGCATGATCACAAAAACCGCACCGAGCGTAAGGGGGATGGCCGCCACGACCACGATGCCAACCCGCCACCCCAGGCTAAGCAGGCTGACGAGCATGACGACACACACGGCCATCGCGAACTTCACCATGAACTCATTAACAGCCGTGCTGATGTTGACCGCCTGATCAGTGATTTTTTTCAGGCTCACACCGAGAGGCAGCCCTGCGGAGATTTTCTCGCTTTCGGCCTGTAATGCCGCCCCAAGATCCAGGCCATTCCAGTTCTCGCGCATGACCACGCTGAGAACCAGTGCGGACTCCCCATTGTGCCGGATGGCGAAAGTCGGCGGATCTTCGTATCCCCGGGTGACGTTCGCGATATCCGACAATTTGAAGCTATGTCCGCCTGCGGCTATCGGGGTAGCGCGTATCTTTTCGATATCGGTATAGGCTCCATCGAGACGGACGAATATCTGCGGCCCCTTCGTATCCACCGATCCGGCTGGAGCGACCGCATTCTGCCTGGAAAGCGCCGAAAAAATATCCGATGGGGAGATGCCCAGATTAGCCAGGCGGGAATAGGAAAACTCGACGAAGATGCGTTCCTGCTGCTCCCCAAGGATATCGACTTTCTTGACGCCGGGAACATGGAGAAATCTCTGCCGGAGATCTTCCGCGACGCGGGTGAGCTTTCGGAGTTCATACCCGGGGGCTTCCACGGAATAGAGAGCGAAAGAAACGTCCGAGTACTCGTCATTGATGAACGGTCCGATCGCGCCCTGCGGCAATTTTGCGGCCTCATCGCCGAGCTTTTTACGCGCCTGGTAAAACTGCTCGGCCACCTCCTTTGGCGGCGTTTTATCCAGAAGAAACACCGTCATCAGAGCCAGACCCGGTCGGGTGAAGGTCTCGACCCGGTCGTACCAGCGCAACTCCTGCAGCCTTTTCTCCAGCGGCTCCGCCACCAGATCCTGCATTTCCTGGGCGGTAGCTCCAGGCCATGCCGCCGACACCGTCAATATCTTGATCGTAAAGGACGGATCTTCCGCGCGACCGAGGTGAAAGTAGGCGTAGATGCCGGCACAAGCCGACGCGAGGATAAAGAAGAGCGTGATGGCCCGCTCCCGTACCGCCCAGGCTGAAAGGTTAAAGTTTGTCATCGGGTGCCTTGACTTCGTCGATCCGGTTGATGACCTGTCCCTCGTGAAGGAGATGCGCCCCGAGAGCCACCACGGCTTTCCCGGGTTCGATCCCGGTGGACACAACGACACGGTCCCTGCCCACAGAGTCGATCTTGACAGGGCGGAAACTGACCTCGCCTCGATCATTGACGGTCCAGACACCCGGCCCGCTGCCGGGGTCAAAAATCGCTCCCGCTGGAACGGCAACCCCGGGGGTGGAGGGGCTTGTATCGACTGACACCTCGACAGTAACGGTCGAGCCGAGGGGAGCCGAGGCGGCCTCTCCCTCCAGTACGTATCGCGCGTCAAAGGTTCGGGTGACAGGATCAGCGGCATTCGAAAGCTGGCGAAGCTCCGCTTGATAGCTGCGGTCCACGCCGTAAAGGCGGGCGGTAGCGGGGGCTCCAACGGCGGGACGGATATTCTCCGGCAGATTGATCGCCGCCTCGCGAGGCCCGTCGTGAGCCAGTTCGATGACGGTTTGCCCTGCACTGACAACCTGCCCGGGCTCGCTCAATGTCTCAACGATCACTCCATCGGCGTCGGCCTGAAGAACCGCATATTCACTCGAATTCTCACGGATTCTCGATTGCGCCTCCATTGCGTCCAGATCGGCCTTGGCGCTATCCAGCGCCGCGCGCACCCGGTCGTAGTCCTGCGCGGCAATGACGTCTGCCTTCAGGAGCTTTGCGAACCGGGATTCATCCGCTTTGGCCTGGACGTAACGGGCGCGCACCGCCTCCACATTGGCTTTTTCCGCTGCGACCGAGAGGTTCAGGTCGACCGAATCGAGACGCATGAGAATCTGGCCCTTTTTGACGCGCTCGCCGACATCGACACAACGCTCGATGATTTTCCCGCCGACACGGAATCCCAGCTCGCTTTGCACCCGCGCCTTCACCGTGCCCGTAAAGGCGCGCGAAGTGGAGTCCGCCTCCTTTGCCGTGGATACCAGCACCGCAGGCGGCAGCAGGCGGGGATCTTTCGTCGCGGGTTTGGAGCAACCTCCCGAGACGATCGTCGCGGCAAGAGTCAGCCCCCAGGAGGCCAGCGTAAGTCGAGAAATGCTCATTGTCATGGTGTGGAATACCTCACACCATGATCTTTAGTTACAAGTTTGTCAATCGGTCACTTGTAACTTTCAAGGAGCCAGGCTGCGCAAAATCATGGAGGTGACGATGCGCGCGTCGTTTCTCAACTCTTCCGGATCGCGTTGAGCCAGCAGCACAGGATGGATAAAGGGCGTCCACGCCACCCGGATCGAATGAGCCACCTCATCGGCAGCGGTCTTGCGCTCAAATTCCCCGGTCTCCCGCCCCTGGCCGACCACGCGCAGGAGGAGGGCCTGAATGGTGGCGCCGTGGTTTCTCGCCGAGCACCAGCCTTCGCTGACCGCACACTCCACAATGTCATGCAGCTTGCGGTCCTTGAAAAACACTCTCAACCCCTCTTCGATGAGGACCATTGGGAGCTTGCGAAGCTTTTCCGTGGCAGAGTCATTGCTGTCCGCAACCCTGGCTGCGGCGCACGCGATCTCCGTTAACGTCTGGGAGCACACGGCCTCTCCGATCGACTGCTTCGATTCAAAAAAACGGTAGACATAGGCATGCGAAATCCCGATTGCGCGCCCGATGTCGGAGATGGAGGTTTTTTGATAGCCGAGCGTACGAAACTGCTCTGCAGCCACGGCAAGAATTTGCTCCCTTCGAGAGTGATCCATCGGACCACGCTGCACGAGATCCTCCTGGGAGGTTTTGGAAACGGTGCGGCTCATGAAATTCAAGCTACGGGAGTTACATTTTTTGTAAAGTGTAACTCCTTGACTTTAATTTTTGGTTCTCCTCATGAAAGGGAATATCAAGTGGCGCAGCCCTTCCGCCGAAGACGAGCAATGAGGCTTGGCGGAGTGTGCCGGGTGGTGTTTGTTGTCGGGCCTCGCTGATGAAGAAATACGCGCCCTGGCTTTGCGCCGTCCTGTCTGGAATCCTGCTGGCCCTCAGCTTTCCTCCCGCTGATTTCGACGGGCTGGCCTGGGTGGCGCTCGCCCCGGTGCTGTGGGCGATCTGGTTTTCCGAACCCTGGACGAAGCGCGAACCGCTGCGGGTCTTTCTCCTCGGGTACATCGTGGGACTCGGCTACTTCGTGGGCAGCCTGCAATGGCTCACGACCGTGACCGTGGCGGGGTGGCTGGCGCTGGCGGCGTACCTGGCGGTCTACCCGGCGCTCTGGGCGCTCTTTGTCGGGCTGATGGCGCGTGTGAACGTGGAGAATTTCGGCCCCGAGGGCAGCGCGTGGCGCAAAAGCCTGCGGAACTTCGGCACGGCGGCGCTCGCGGCGGCGGCATGGACGGCGCTCGAATGGCTGCGCGGGATCATTTTCACGGGCTTCGGGTGGAATTCCCTCGGCATCACCCTGCATAACAATCTCGCCATCATCCAGATCTGCGACCTCACGGGCGTGGCGGGACTGTCCTTCCTTCTTGTGCTGGTCAATGCGATGCTCGCCATCACAGCCAAGCGCCTGCAGGTGGAGATCGCCCGCAAGAAGGTGCGTCCGCACTACGACCTGACCCTCGCGATTGCGCTGGTGGCGCTGGCCTTCGGCTACGGCGCGAGGCAGCTTTTTGCCCCGGCCCCGGAGTCGGAAACCGTCACGGTCGCCGCGGTGCAGGCCAACGTGCCGATCCTCGAAAAGCGCGACCCGGCCCATGAGGATCGCATCCTCAAGCTGCACCTCGACATGAGCGAAAAGGCGCTGGCCCTGCGCCCCGACCTGCTGGTCTGGCCGGAGGCGGCAACGCCCCGACCGCTCTTCCAGGATCAGGCGACCTGGGATGCCGTGCGCAAGCTGGCGGAGGGAACCTCGGCGGATTTCCTCACGGGCACGGTGTATTTCGGCCCCGAGGGGGACTTCAACTCGGCGGTGATGCTGACCGAGCATGCGAAGAAGGCGCAGCTTTATCACAAGATCCACCTCGTGCCCTTCGGCGAGTATGTGCCGATGCGCCACAGCTTTCCGCTCTTTGCCATGATCGTGGGCAACCTCGTACCGGATGACTTCGATTTTGGCCGCGACTATACGGTGATGAAGCTCTCGACCAAGCCTGTGCGGGTCGGCCCGCTGATCTGCTTCGAGGATACGCTCGGCGATCTGGCGCGGCACTTCGTCCTGCGCGGCGCGCAGATGTTTGTCACGGTGACGAATGACGGGTGGTTCCTCGACAGCGTGGGATCGCTCCAGCACCTGCGGCAGGCGCTTTTCCGCTGCGCCGAGAACAAGATCCCCATGGTGCGCGCGGCCAATACCGGCGTGACGTGCAGCATCGACCGCTTCGGCCGGGTCGACCAGATGCTGGCGACAGAAAAGGGAAAGACGAACTTCGAAGGCTTCTTCTCCGTGCCGGTGCAGGCCCCGAAAAGCCCGAAGCCGACGTTTTACGCGCGATATGGCGACATTTTTGCCATGCTCTGCCTCATGGCGACGGTGGCGGTGGTGGGATTCGGATTCCTCCAGCCCGGACGGCGTCGGAGAAAACTCTGACGAAATCGGCTTGTCGCACGGGCGCGGAAACGAAATCTTGGGCGGCGAATGAAAGCCATTGTCACCGTAATGCCCAAACCCTCCGTGCTTGATCCCCAAGGCGCGGCGACAGCGGAAGCGATGAAGCACCTCGGCCTCGAAAGCGTCGGCCGCGTGCGCGTCGGCAAGTCGATCGAGATCGAGCTGCCGGGCGAGCCCAACGAGGAAAAGCTGCATGAAATCGCCCGCGACCTCCTCTCGAACCCTGTGATCGAGGACTACGCCCTCGAGATCGTCCGATGAAGTTCGCCGTCCTCCGCTTCCCGGGGTCGAACTGCGACCAGGACTGCATCCACGCCCTCTCGACCTTTCCCGGGACCGAGGCCGACTACGTGTGGCACAAGGACACCTCGCTCGGCGGGGCTGACGTGGTGGTGGTGCCGGGAGGCTTCTCCTACGGCGACTACCTGCGCACGGGCTCGATCGCGCGCTTCTCGCCCATCATGAAGACGGTGAAGGAATTCGCCGCTGCGGGCGGCCTGGTCATCGGCATCTGCAACGGTTTCCAGATCCTCTGCGAATCCGGCCTCCTGCCGGGTGCGCTGGTGCGCAACCGCGACCTGCATTTCCTCTGCAAGCATGTGTTTCTCCGCGTGGAGCAGACGGATACCCCCTTTACCAACGCCTCGACCAAGGGCGCGGTGCTCAACGTGCCGGTGGCGCATGGCGAAGGCTGCTACTTTGCCGACGACGAGACGCTGAAGCGCCTCAACGCCGAAGGCCGCGTGCTCGTGCGCTACTGTGACGCACAAGGCGAGGTCAGCGACGCGTCGAACCCGAACGGCTCCAAGGAAAACATCGCGGGCATCTGCAACGAAGGCCGCAATGTCTTCGGGCTCATGCCCCACCCCGAGCGCGCCTGCGATCCCTTCCTCGGCAGCACGGATGGAAGCGTGATCTTCCAGAGCCTGCTCAACTGGCCATCCTCGCCCCTGCGCAAGACAGCCGCTTAATTCTTTTCTCCTGTTACTTTCATGAACGAACCCGCCATCACACCCGAGATCATCGCCAAGCACGGTCTCACGCCCGACGAGTACGAGCGCATCCAGAAAATCCTGGGCCGCGACCCGAACTTCACGGAGCTGGGTGTCTTTTCCGTCATGTGGAGCGAGCATTGCTCCTACAAGAACTCCAAGCCCGAGCTGCGAAAGTTCCCCACCACCGGTGACACGGTGCTGGTGAAGGCGGGTGAAGAGAATGCCGGCGTGATCGACGTGGGCGACGGCTGGGCGGTGGCGTTCAAGATGGAGAGCCACAACCACCCGAGTGCGGTCGAGCCCTTCCAGGGTGCGGCGACCGGCGTGGGCGGCATCATCCGCGACATCTTCACGATGGGCGCGCGGCCGGTCTTCAACCTGAACTCGCTGCGTTTCGGCGACATCCGGGGCGACTCCGCCGAGGCGAAGACGAACCGCCGCCTCTTCGCAGGCGTCGTGTCGGGCATCGCGCATTACGGCAATTGCATCGGCATCCCGACCATCGGCGGCGAGGTGTACTTTGACGAATCCTACTCCGGCAATCCGCTGGTGAACGTCTTCTGTCTCGGCGTGCTCAAGCACGAGGAAATCGCGCGCGGCGCGGCCTCGGGCATCGGCAACCCGGTTTTCTACGTGGGTGCGGAGACGGGACGCGACGGACTCGCGGGCGCGGCCTTTGCCTCGCGCGACCTCACCGAGGAATCCAAGCAGGACCGCCCCGCCGTGCAGGTGGGCGATCCGTTCCGCGAAAAACTCCTTTTGGAAGCGTGTCTCGAACTCCTCGCCAGCGGCTGCGTCGCGGGCATCCAGGACATGGGTGCGGCGGGCCTCACCTGCTCGACCTGCGAAACGGCGAGCCGCGGCGGAACGGGCGTCGAGATCGACCTCGCCCTCGTGCCCAAGCGCGAAACGGGCATGACGCCCTACGAGACTCTCCTGAGCGAAAGCCAGGAGCGCATGCTCGTGATCGTGAAGAAGGGCCAGGAGGATTCCGTGCGCCAGATTTTCGAGAAATGGGACCTCCCGTATGCCGAGATCGGCACGGTGAAGGACGACGGCTTCATGCGCGTGAAGGAGAACGGCGTGACCGTGGTGGAGATTCCCGCCCGCTCGCTCGCCGACGAGGCCCCGATCTATAACCGCGAGGTTTCCGAGAAGAACCTGCCCGCTCCGTTTGACGCGACCACGCTGCCCGAGACGGACGTGACGGCGGCTCTCGTGTCGCTGATGAGCCACCCGAGCCTCGCCTCGAAGCGCTGGGTCTGGCGTCAATACGACCACATGGTGCGCCTCGGCGCGACCGTGCTGCCGGGTTCCGACGCCGCGGTCTTCATCGTGCGCGAAGCCAACAAGATCCTCGCCGCCACTTCGGACTGCAACGCGATCTACTGCCGCCTCGACCCGCGCGAAGGCGCGAAGGTCGCCGTGGCCGAAGCCGCCCGCAACCTCGCCTGCTCGGGCGCGGTGCCGCTCGCGGTGACGGATAACCTGAACTTTGGCAACCCGCACAAGCCGGAGAATTTCCTCATGCTCCGCGAGGCCGTGGAAGGCCTGGCGGAAGCCTGCCGCGAATTCAACACCCCGGTGACCGGCGGCAACGTGAGCCTTTACAACGAAAGCCCGAACGGCACGATCGACCCGACCCCGACGGTCGGCATGGTCGGCCAGATCGCGGACATGAAGCACGTGACGACGCAGGCCTTCAAGGCGGCGGGCGACGTGATCCTGCTCCTCGGCCAGCTCGGCGACGAAATCGGCGGCTCGCATTACCTCAAGGTGGTGCACGGCCAGAAGGCCGGCCTGCCGCCGCGCCTCGACTACGCCACGGAGAAAGCCCTGCACAACGGCGTGCGCGAGATCATTCGCCAGGGGCTCGTCCAGAGCGCCCACGATCTTTCGGAAGGCGGCATCGCCGTCGCCGTCGCGGAGTCCAGCCTTTCGGCCAAGCCCGCGCTCGGAGCTTCCATCGACCTCGGCACGACGGGTCTCCGCCCGGATGTCGCGCTCTTCAACGAGTCGCAGTCGCGTATCATCGTCTCGGTCACGAGCGAAAACGCGGCCGAGGCGGAATCCGTGCTCAAGTCGCTCGGCGTCCCCGTCCAGCGCATCGGCGCCGTGAACACCACGGGCACGCTCCAGATCGCCGGTGATGGCAAATCGTACTCCTGGCAGCTCTCCGACCTGGAGACCGCCTGGGGCGAGACCATCGGCAAGCTGATGGAATAAGTTCTCAACAGGAGCTTCGCCCTCGATGAAGGGGCGAAGCTCTTGAGTTCCCGGCAGATTTTCTCCGACGCAGTGATGGCGCGAGAGAAGTTCGCAGCCCTCCCGTATTGATGGAGTGCACGAAACCGCTATTTTTCCGGAAGTGAAGCGCCCTAAAAGCCCAGCCAAGTCTTCAGGAGATATCCAATCCATCTCCGATTTCGCGGCTTACATGGGGTTATCCTATTGCACCGTCTCACGTGCGCTGAACGGTCATCCCATGGTGAAGGCCGAAACGCGCGAGCGGATCCTTCACGAAATGGAGGCCATCGGGTTTCGTCCGAATCCTTTTGCCCGCAGCCTGCGGGGACAGGGGCGGGGATTGATCGGCATCTGCGTGGTCGGGGTCAACGCCCCGATCCTGAGCACAAAGATCTTTTACCTCCAAAAATTTCTCCGCGAACACAATCTGCGCGGACTTCTGGAGATCGCCGAGGACACTCCAGAAAGCGAGCTTCGAGTCATCGAGGACTTTGCGCGCATCCGCACCGAGGGAATCGTACTCATCTACTCCTGCCTCCCGGCTGCGAATACCCGGGATTCCTTCACGAAAATACCTTTCGTCCATGTCGATCCGCAGGATATGCAGCAGGTTCCCAGCGTTGCTCTGGATCGGCCGAAGGCGATGACGCTGCTCTTCGATCATCTGTTGGAATTGGGCCATCGCCGTTTTGCGCTCATGGGCGTGAGCCGAAAAGACAGATGGCGAGGCCCGGCTCTCGAGCAGCGTGCACGCGAGGTCGGACTCGATCCGGATCGCTGTTTTGAGGAAGTGCCCAAATTTACAAAGGACAGCTCCATCTCCCAGGGCCGGGCGTTGGTTGAGGATTACCTGCGACGCGGGGATGATCCGGCGACAGCGTTTATCGCCCTGGATGACGTCACTGCCATCGGAGTCATCGAGGGCATCCGACGGCTCGGCTACAGGGTACCCGAGGACTTCTCCGTCACGGGCTTTGATCATCTCGAGATCGGACAAGAGCTCACCCCGTCGCTAACGACGATCGAGCAGGAATCGCAGGAAATGATGGACGCTGTCGGAGAACTCCTGCTCAAGGAGATCTCCGACCGACGGTCCGCCCCCGGCCTGCATCGCGTGGAGCCCCGCATCGTGCTCGGGCAGTCCACCGGTCCCACACGCACGCATCGCCTCCCGGCGCTCACGTAGCGGCTACTTTTTTGTTGCTTTCGCCCGTTTTTCGATCAAATTGCTACACGTATCGCATTTTCTTATGAAACTCCCCCACTTCCTTCCGCTCCTATCCGCATCGCTCCTCAGTATCAGCGTCGGCTCCGCCGCCGTGGTCGTTTCAACGGGCAGCACTCTTCCCTCCAATGTGGTCTTCAGCAATGTCGCCACCTCGACCAATACCACGATCTCGTGGTACAATACGGTCAGCTCGGCCGAGCGAGAGATCGCCCAAAGCTTCCAGGCGAGTTCGAGTTTCACGCTCGATTCGATCACGATGCTGTTGAATGACTCCGGGTCTTCGGTGGGCAACGGGTCAGGCACCGGGACCACGAACACGCAGGGCGCGACTTTCACGGTGACGATCTACTCTTCGACGACAAACCGCTTTGACCTGTCGAGCACGGTGCAGACGGTCTCCAGCCAAACCGGTACGCTGCCGACAACGGGATTCACCGGGGCGAATGTGAGAGGCAACTACATCACCTTTGACCTCGGCAGCAATGTCGCACTCACGAGCGGTTTGTATTACGCTTTTGCGTTTTCCTTCCCCACGGCGGCCACCGACCGCAGCCTGCAATTCGTGGTCAATGGCAATACCCTCCCGACCACAGGCTATGCCTATACGTTCACCAATTCGGCATCCTCGCCCGGATCGTGGGTGGCCAATGGCGGTAATGACTACGCCTTTTACCTCACGGCCGTACCGGAACCCGGAGCCTTCGCGCTGGCCGGCCTGGGAATGCTGGTGTTGCTGATCCGCCGCCGGCGCGGCATGCTCAACTGAGCGTCCAGCCTGCCTACGATCCGATTCCTCCCCCAAGAACGGCCCGATGAAGAAGCCCCTCTCTTTTGTCCTGCTGCTCGCGCTCTCCGGAGCCTGCGTCTCAGCCGATGACGCCTTTGACCTGAAGGCGGCGCTGACAGCATTGCAGAGCAAGGGGGAAAAGTCCCTCAAAGCGCCTGCCGGGACGTATCGCCTGCCCGAGATGGGACTCGCTCTCAGTGGATTGAACGATGTCACGCTGGACCTGAGCGGCGTCACCCTCGTCGGTACGTCCTTTGACCGACCGGCGCTGAACCTCGTGGATTGCCGCAACGTCACGATCAAGGGCCTCACCGTAGACTACGATCCGCTGCCTTTCACCCAGGGATCGGTGACTGCGGTAAATCGCGAGGCACGCACGGTGGAGTTTGCCGTGCATGAGGGTTACCCGTCCCTCACCAGTCCGTATCTGGTCACTCGCTTCCATCTCTTTGAGAAGGACGCGCATCGCTGGAAGAAAGATGCGCCCGACTACTATGTGTCAAAGACCGAACGCATCGACGATCGGCATGGGCGGTTCGTCTTCGGACCAGACTCCCCGGGACTGGATCGGATCGAAGTCGGCGACCGGGTCGCGCTGAATATCCGCGAAGCTCCGGCCATCTCGATCTCCTCGGGAACCAGCGGGACGGTGATGGAGGATTGCACGATCCACGCCAGCCCGGGGCTGGGAGTGATCATCCGGTTTGCGGAAGACTCAGGGACATATCGCCGGCTGAAAATCCTGCCAGGACCTCTTCCCGTCGGAGCGACAGAACCCCGCCTGCTCTCGACCTGCGCCGATGGCCTCAACGCCGCCTACACGCGGCGCGGACCTGTACTGGAGGAGTGCGAGTTTGCCTACATGGGGGACGATTCGCTCAATGTGCATGGCACGATCCTTCCGGTGCTGGAGGTATATGAGGATGGAAGCTTCCTCTCGGTGCGCCCGCAAAAGGGAGAGGTCTTTGACCTCGTGGTGAAGCCCGGTGACGATCTGCATTTCCTGCAAGCGCCGACTTATGCGATCACAGACCGCAGCAAGATCGCGTCCTTCGAGCAGGTCGCTGGCGATTCCGATCACTGGCGGGCCACGGCCCGGAAAATCTGGCCGACCTTTGCCAGCAAGGGCGAGATGACGTTCTTCCGCGTGCGACTTCAATCCCCGTCGGGAGAGGCGAAGCCCGGGATGTTCTTTGAGATCCCGGCGACGGCGGCGGGCGGGTACGTGGTGCGTGGTTGCTACTTTCACGACCACCGTGCGCGTGGCCTGCGCCTGATGGGTGGCAACGGGCTGGTCGAGAAGAACCGCTTCGAGCGGATCAAGGGCGCCGCCATCAGCATCGGTCCGTCCTTCGCCTTCTGGCGCGAGGCAGGCTGGTGTAGCAACGTCACCATCCGGAAAAACGAAATCCGCAACGTGGGAGAAGGGACAAATCTCCGCTGGCCCGACAGCTACACCGTGGGAGCCGTCTCCGTCATCGCCCGGGTGGACCCCACGCCCGGAGGCAGGATCGATTACTTCCCGGGCAACAAGGACATCGTCATCGAAGGCAATACCATCGACGGCTGCTCCGTGAGCGCCATCCAGATCTGCGCGGCGAAAGACACGGTGGTGAAAGACAATATCATCCGCAATGTCTGCCTCGCCCATGCGACGGACGCAGGCCGGGACTACGGTCTCCTCTCGGGCCGCCCCATCGATGTGACCCAGGCGGAAGTCGAACTCGAAAACAACCAACTCCCTCCCACCCAGCCATGAAACTCCTCCCACTCGCCATCGCTCTAGGATCTCTCGGCCTGCCAGCCAGCCTTCTCGCCATCGACACCGCCACGACGAAAGTCGTCAGCGGCAACCCGCCGCTGCAATCCAATGTCAGCCAGGGGGAATCCGGTGAGACCAAGGGCATGGGATGGCGCTGGACCGTCTCAGGCGGACGCCGCGACCTGGGGCAGATTTTTGAGGTGAAGAGCGCCTTCGAAGCTCGCGACCTGGCCCTCCGCGTGGAGGCGGGAGTCGACGCCCAAGAGTTTGAGCGCCCCTTCCGTCTCTCCTTTTTCGAGGTTCCCGAGGGCATCACCCCGCGCGGTGAACCCATGGCCGTCCTGGAGGGCACGGTGCCGCCCAAGGGACAGGCTCCGCGCAAGGGCTCGTGGGTGGTCATTTCCTTCGATCCCATCGCCTTCAAACCGGGGCGCTATGCGTTTCTGCTGGAGTTTCTCAACGAAGGAACCGATGGCCAGGCCATCACGCTCGCGGTGGGCGACCCGGCTTCCTCGGTCTATCCGGGACTGCTGAGAACCCCGGAAGAAGGGTACAAAAAAGGCTTCCCGCTTTGCTTCATCCTCTCCTCCGGACAAAAAACGGCGGCAGCAGCTCCGGCTCCCGTCGAGCATCGCACGCTGGTGGTTGACCAAAAGGCCGGCCAGCCCTTTGCCTCCATCGCCGCCGCCGTGAAAGAAGCCCGGCCGGGCGACACGATCCAGATCGCCAAGGGCTCCGGACCATATCGCGAAGTGCTGCACATCAGCCAGTCGGGGCTTCCGGATGCGCCCATTATTTTTGACGGCAATGGCGAGGTGATCACGGGATTTGCACCCCTGGAAGGTTTTCGTGAAACAGACGGGCAGACGATGTGTGCGCTGCCCACACCATTTCCCTGTGTGCTGACCTACCAGGGAGAACGGCTCGTGCAGGACGCCGCCACGGGCCAGTTCACCAAATGGGCCCGCCTGTCCGACGACGGCAAATCCCTCATCCTGCTGCCCGAGACCAAATCCTCGGGCTGGGAAGTTTCGATGCGCGACTACGTCGTGCAGATCCTCAACGTCTCGCATCATGTTTATCGCAACATCCGGGCCTCAGGATCGCTGAATGACGGATTCAACCTCCATGGCACAGGCACGGATCTCGTATTTGAAAACATCGAGGGCTTTCAAAATCTTGACGAGGGCTTCTCGGCTCATGACCAGATCGTCTGCCGGATCGACGGCGGACAGTTCTGGGAAAACGACAACGGCATCGGCAATGTCGCCCGCTCCTCGATGGAAGCCACCAATATCCGCTGCCATTCCAATCTCGGCTGGGGGCTGTGGCTGCGGGAATGCAGCGCCGATCTGAAAAACGTGCGCGCCTGGGACAATGGAGCGGCGCAGATCTGTTTCGACATCAACAGCCAGACGGCGTGTGCAGATGTGCAGTTCACCGACCCAAACCGGTCTTCCCGCCCTTGGATCAGTTACAAAGAAACACGCCAGATGGCAACGCAGCCCGCCTATGTGAAGGTCGGGAGCGCCACCATCACGGGGGAAATACCGGCCTCCGTTTCCGCTGAACACATCACGTCGCGATGAAGGCCCGTTTTCACAACCTGGCCCGGAGCAGAAGAGGCTTCACGATCATCGAGCTCCTGGTGACGATCTCCATCATCGGCGTGCTCGCGACGCTGATTCTCGGAGCGTCCAACGCCGCGCGCAAGCGGGCTGATACCGCCGTATGCCTTTCCAACCTGCGGCAGCAGGGCGCTGTCTTTGCGATCTATGCGGCGGAGAATGACGGCAGCCTGCCTGCCGCCCTGGGCAACGTCGACCCCTACAACAGCGGCACCCTCGTGTCCTGGATGATGGTGGTTCAGTACTACGCGGATATGAATTTTCCCAAGGACAGGCAGCGCAACATCCTGCTGTGCCCGAGCGCGGTGCAAACCTATCCCGGCAGGGTGGCCCGGCGCACCTACGCGATGAATGTCGCCGGAGGGGCAGGAAATACCCCCCAGAAGCTCGCCCGATTCACGAAGCCCTCCACGACCGCACTCGTGGTCGATGCCCGGGCGGTGGGCAACGCGGGGGACAGCAGTTCGACCTTCGGCCTCAGCGACATCAACACCACCCCGGAGTGGCGGCACCAGGGCGCGATCAACGTCCTTTTCGTCGACGGTCACTGCCAGACGCTGGCAGCCAGCGCCAAGGCGGACTTCCAGCGCCACGTCCAGAACTTCGTACCCTGAAAACACCTTTCACCAACGCCCAAGCATTCATGAACACTCTCATCCAGCAACCCCGCTCCCCCGAACCAGTCACCACACCCGACCGCAACGCAAAGGCAACCCGGAAGTTTGCCTACGTGGGCACGGGCGGTCGGGTCAAAATGTTCCTTGATCCCGTGGCCGAGAGCTATCGCGGGGAGGCCGAGATCGTCGCGCTCTGCGACCTGAGCCTGACGAGGGCGCGATTTCACAACCGCCGCCTGCAGGAGAAGTTTGGCTACCACACGGTGCCGGTCTATCACTCCTCCGACTTTGGAAAGATGTTGCAGGAGACGGCTCCTGACGAAGTCGTCGTTTGCACGATCGACCGCGAACACGACCGGTATATCATCGAGGCCCTGGAGGCTGGCTGCGATGTCGTAACGGAGAAGCCCATGACCATTGATGCTGAGCGTTGCCGCCGCATCCTCGATGCCGTCGAGCGTACGGGACGCAAGGTGCGGGTGGCGTTCAATTACCGATGGGCGCCAGGAGCCACGAAGGTCAAGGAGATCCTCGCATCCGGGGTGATCGGTCGCATCCGGCAGGTCACGATGGAGTATTTCCTCAACACGAGCCATGGCGCGGATTACTTCCGGAGATGGCATGCGAACAAGTCGGACTCCGGCGGACTGCTCGTGCACAAATCCACCCACCACTTTGACCTGATCAACTGGTGGATCGACAGCATCCCGGAAAGCGTTTTTGCCCGGGGCGGGCTGTGTTTTTACGGCTACGACAATGCGGTGGCCCGCGGCGACTCCGCGCTCACCCGTTATCCTCGGTACTTCGGCCATGACACCAAGGGAGACCCCTTTGCCTACACCTACGGCGACTCCGGGGTGGAGGATGGTGCCTATGAGGAAGGCCTCTATCTGCAGGCTGAGGCAGAGACCGGCTACGTGCGGGATCAAAATGTCTTCCGCAAGGGGATCACGATCGAGGACGTGATGAATGTGATGGTGCGCTACCGCTCCGGAACCCTGCTCAACTACACGCTGAATGCCTTCAGCCCCCAGGAGGGCTACCGGGTCACCTTCTCGGGCGACGGCGGTCGTATCGAGTACGAGGAAGACCACGGCGCTCACCTGCTCGATGCCGAGGGACGCCGCGTGCCGGTAAACGAGCACGCCCATGGCGGCCCGCACCAGCTGCGCGTCTTCCCGCACTTCCGGCCCTCATACAGCGTCCCGGTCTCGGCAGGTGCTGGCGGACACGGAGGCGGCGACTGCCTGCTTCAGGAGCAGATCTTTGCCTCCCACCCGCCGGTCGATCCCTTTGGGCGCTCAGCCGGGCACCTTCAAGGCACGGCCTCGATCCTGGTCGGCATCGCAGCCAACCGCAGCATAGAGCAGGGTGGCGAGGTCATCATCCGTGACCTGGTCGACCTGACCCCATCCGCCCTGCGCCTTTCCGAGCTGGACACCGTGCTGAGCGAGACACCGGCAAGCTGAGGAACAAAGAGGCTTCGCCCGGGAGGAAGGGACGGAGCTCTTGAGTTTTCTGAGAGCTGGTCAGGTTCCGAAGGCCGGCTTGCCGCCGGAATCTCCGGCCAGCCACTGGTTCATCTGGTGTCGCAGATCGTTCTTCGACGTCAGCCGGCCAGCTTTTACGCCCTCCATCGCCGCGTCCAAACCGGCAAGAAACTCGATTTCCTCGATGATCATTCGGATCGTGACGTCCTCGGGAAGCTTCGCCACAAGCTCCAGCACCATTTCGCGATCAGTCATGAAGTCGTGATAATAGCGAGCGCCAACCATGGCAACCTGAACGATTCCCCGGCGCAACGGTGCGGTTTCGCATTGCGCTCGGGGCTGTCTTTGGCAAGGCTCGGGGAGTGCTCGAACTCAGAGACGTTACCCTCTTCATAGAACAGGGCGGCGATGTGAAGCCGCTCCTCTCCGACATCAGCGCAAAGTACCCGCGAGGGCACTTTGGAGCGATCATCGGGCCCTCGGGCTGCGGCAAAAGCACGCTGCTCAAGGTCATCACGGGCGTGGCCCATGGCGAGGAGGAGGGCGAGGTGCATTGGGATGGCCGCAATCTCATGCTGCACGATTTTGCGCCGTCCGAGATCGGGTTTGTGCCGCAGTTCAGCATCGCGCACGAGGAACTGACCGTGCGCGAATGCGTGGCGTATGCGATGCGACTGCGCGTGCGCGGCATGCATGCCGACGCGCTGCGCGAGGCTGTCGACCGCATCCTGGATGAAGTCAATATGACGGAGTTCGCCGACCGCCTGGTGCAGGTCTTGTCGGGCGGGCAGAAACGCCGCCTGGCTTTGGCGATGGAGCTGACGAGCAAGCCTCCCATCCTGCTCTGCGACGAGGTGACGAGCGGGCTCGATCCGCAATCCGAGGACGAAATCGTGCGTCTGCTGCACGGTCTTTCCCGATCCGACGGACGCGTGGTGCTCTCGGTCACGCACAGCCTGCGGCACCTGAGTTATTACGATTCCGTGCTCGTACTGTACAAGGGCGTGGTGGCCTACCAGGGGCCGCCGGAGTTTCTCTGTCATTACTTCCGCTGCGACGATCCGCATGAAGTGTTCTCCCGTCTGGAATTGCGCGAGGCAAAGGATTGGGGACAGTCGTGGAAAAAGCATCGCCAGGCCTTCATGGAGAGCGTGATGAAGGACGACTTCGACAAGGTCGAGTCGAAGGACAAGCCAGATACAGACGACGAACTACCCGCCGTGGCGGAGGTGGAAATACTGCCCGCGGGAAAGGCGGAGGAGACGCTGATGAAGACCGAGGCGGAGATCCAGCCCCAGCTCGACCTGCCGGATGACGAGCCCGAGGGCGTGCCGACGCCGGGCATTCTCAGCCAGGTGCTGACGCTGACGGAGCGCAGGTTCCGCATGTTTTCGCGAAACAAGGTGCAGATCCTGCTCCAGCTCGGGCTGATCCTGGGCTTCCCGGTGCTGGTGGCGATCTTTGCCTGGAACGGACTACCCGCGATCACGAACCAGAGCATGGGCATGGAGCAGAACATCGTGCAGCAGCTCCTGGAGGCAAGGGACTTCATCGTGCAGGCGAGCAAGGTCGGCAGCCTCGTCTCGGGCATCGTGATGTTTGAGGTGATCCTGCTCACGCTGATGGGCGCAAACAACTCCGGGCGCGAGATCGCGGCAGAGCGGCTGATTTTTGAAAAGGAAAAGCTCTCCGGGCTCGATCCCCTCGCCTACATCCTGAGCAAGGGCATCTTCCTCGGCGTGCTGGTGGTGGCGCAGTCGGTGTGGATGGGCTTGTTTGTGAGCTTCGTGTGCAGCTTCCCCGGCGACCTGCTGACGCAGTTGCTCTTCCTCCTGCTGGTCAATGCAGCGATGACATCGGTGTGTCTCGCCATTTCGGCCTGGATGGGCTCGGCCGAACAGGCCTCACTGGTGTCGATCTACCTCGTGGGCTTCCAGCTCCCGCTCTCCGGCGCGGTGCTGGCGCTGCCCACCTGGGTTGCGAGCCTTGCCCAGCCCTTCATCGCGGCGTACTGGAGCTGGTCGGGCATCCTGGAGACGCTGAAAGCCGAGCGGTATTATGAGATCGTGCAGATGGTGATCCAGACGAGCACGGCCCCGGCGGCTCTGTGTCTGTGGGTGCTTTTTTCGCATGTGGTGATCGGCATTTTCGTCGCATGGCTCGGGTGCCACCGGAGCCGGATGGCCTGATTTTCCGGCGAAAAGGCGTTGACAATCCCGTGGGTTTCTCCATGCTTTTGGGCGTTGTTTGATGTGAGCCGTCGGTCGTCGACGCTCCGCTCATCGAACCCCACTGCACGCAAAGTAAGCATCGTTTTTTCAGTGATTTGTCCGCTTGTGGCGCGCTCTCTCCCAAGACGCACTCCCAAGACGAATATCCTTCGCTGACCCAAGATAAGAAAATATGGCCGGCCACAGTAAATGGTCGAAAGTCAAACGCCTCAAAGGCGCTCTCGACGTAAAGAGGGGCAAGCTTTTCTCCAAGCTGTCCAAGGAAATCGTCGTCGCAGCCAAGCTTGGCGGAGGGAATCCTTCGCTCAACCCCCGGCTGCGCGCCGCGGTGATGGCTGCCCGCGCCCAAAGCATGCCGAATGACAACATCGACCGGGCCATCAAAAAGGGCTCGGGCGAGCTGGAGTCGTCGCAGATGGAGGAGATTGTGTACGAGGGGTATGCGCCGGGCGGAGTGGCATTGGTGATCGAGGCCGCAACTGATAACAAGAACCGCACGGCAGCCGACCTGCGATTGATCTTCAGCAAGAACCACGGCAATCTCGGCGGACCAGGCAGCGTTTCCTTCATGTTTCATCGCAAGGGACAGATCACGGTGCCTCTAGCCGCCGCGGAGGAGGACCGGCTCCTGGAGATCATCCTGGAGGCGGGAGCAGAAGAACTCACCAGCGACGACGAACACCATATCATTACAACTCCACCCGACCAGCTCTACGCGGTCGCCGAGACTCTCAAGAAAGCCGGGGTGGAACCCGACTCCCAGAAACTGACCTACATTGCAGAGAACCATGTCGCAGTGGCAGACCCGCAGACAGCCAGCCAAGTGCTGAAGCTGTATGACGCGCTCGATGATTGCGACGACGTGCTCAACGTGCACGCGAACTTTGACATCTCCGACGAGATCCTCGCCTCTCTGCAGGATAACTAACATTTATTAGCATAGTGACTTTTATGACCGACGATAATCCGAACCTCTTCGAAGCTGAAACGGAAGCCGCTCCGAAGCGCCGGACCACCCGCAAAAAGACGGAGGCCGCACCCAAGGCGCCAGCACGCAAGCGCGCCGCGGCTCCCCGCAAGGCAAAGGCCGCCAAGACGGACGACGCCCCCGCCACGGTGGAATCCGCACCCGCCGCGCAGGCCGAGCTTCCCGTGGCCGTGGCACCCACTCCCGTTTTGATTCCCGAGGCGCCGACCGCGCCGGAGGTTCCCGCCACGCCTGCGCCCGCTCCAGTGGAAGCCGCCCAGCCTGTCGAGGCTGCAGCGCAGCCCGCCGAAGCTCCCGAGCAGCAGGCGCCGCAGCAGCGGCAGTTTCGCGGAGACCGTCCCCGGCACCATCAGCAGGGACGGCACAACAACGGCAACAACAATAACAACAACCAGCAGCCGCAGCAGCAGCGCCCGCAACAGCCGCCGCGCCCGCCTGAGCCTCCGACATTTGCCGAGGGCATTGTGGAGGTCTCCGGCAAGGGCTTTGGTTTCCTGCGCGAGCCGCGCCGCAACTTCTCACAGTCAAACAACGACGTCTTCGTGACGCCCGAGGTGGTGCGCAAGCACGCCCTGCGCGATGGCATGTGGATTCGTGGTGAGACGCGCCGCGGCAGCCGTGGTCCGCAGCTCTTCAAGCTCCTCGAGATCGAGGGCCAGAGCCCGGATTCGTTCCAGAACCTGCCCGTCTTTGAGGAACTGACCACGATCAGCCCCAACAAGCGCATCCGCCTCGAAACCGTGCCGGAGCGTTACACGACCCGCGTGATGGACCTGATGACGCCGATCGGCAAGGGCCAGCGCGGCCTCATCGTGGCTCCGCCCCGCACGGGCAAGACGACCCTTTTGCAGCACATCGCCGACGCGGTGGTGCAGAATCACCCGGAGATGAAGCTCATCATCCTGCTCGTGGATGAACGTCCCGAGGAGGTGACGGAGATCCGCCGCACGGTGCCGACCGCCGAACTGATGGCCAGCTCGAACGACTCGGACATCAAGACGCACACCCGCATCGCCCAGCTCGCCTCGGAGCGCGCCAAGCGCCTTGTGGAGATGGGCAAGGATGTGTTTGTGCTCATGGATTCGCTCACCCGTATCGGCCGCGCGTTCAACAACGCCCAGGGCGGCGGCGGACGCACGATGTCGGGCGGCGTGGACTCCCGCGCTCTCGAAATCCCGCGCAAGATCTTCGCCGCGGCGCGCAATACGGAGGAATCCGGATCGCTCACCATCATGGCCACGGCCTTGATCGAGACAAACAGCCGCATGGACGAGCTGATTTTCCAGGAGTTCAAGGGCACGGGCAACATGGAGCTGGTGCTGGATCGCAAGATCAGCGACCAGCGCATCTACCCGGCCGTGGACATCTTCCTCTCCGGCACCCGCCGCGAGGAGCTGCTCCTCAGCCCTGAGGAACTCCACAAGATCAATGTCATCCGCCGCGGTCTCGCGGGCCACAAGCCGATCGAAGCCATCGAGCGCCTGCTCTTCTTCATCCGCAAGTACCCGACCAACACCGAGTTGCTCCGGAACATTCCGGGTTAAGCACGGATACGCAACGTTTCATAACTTTCCCCACCAGCCCCGGAGCAGCCCCCAGGCCGCTCCAACCCAGAAAGAGGCCCGCCTTAACCGGCGGGCCTTTCGTTTTATAGCCCGAGAATGACCAAAAACGGGCCAAAATGGGCTCCAAACCGCCAAAAAGTGCCATTTTTCTGCCGAAATCGCGCATAAGGGCCTGATGCGGAGGGGGTCAGAACTCGACGATTCCGATTGACTTCACACCCATAAAGTGGTGAAAAGTGGGGCGCTGTGGAGGCAAATGGTAACTGAAACCTAAAATACGATGGGACAAGACGCAACAACGCTCTACTCCGGGACCTTCGAACGTTCCATGGACGCGAAGAAGCGTGTTGCCGTGCCCGCATCGTGGCTTTCCCAGGAAGACGGAGAGCTTTTCCACGTGGTGCCCCATCCCACGGAGGGATATTTGATGGTGATGCCGACGGCGGAATTTGACCGCTGGGAGCAACGCATCCAGGAAACCTCCCTGCCGCCAGCGCAGAAACGCATGGCGATCCGCAAATTTTACAGTGAGGCCCACTCCGTCACGACGGACAAACAAGGGCGCATCCTGCTGAACGAAAAACACTGCGAACGCGCCGGATTGACCGACGAGGTGGTGTTCGTGGGTGGCCGAAGCCGCTTCGAGCTCTGGAGCCGGGCCAGGTACGCGGAGGTGGAAGCCTCCGAGACCCAGGCCTACCAGGAAGTGGCGGCAGCCATCGGACTCTAACCAATTTCCAAGGTGATCCAACTCCTGAAACCAACAGACTGATGACCAAGCGCGGCCGGGTTTACTGCTTCGGATTCTGCTCCACGAAGGGCTCCGACGGAAAGCCACAAGGCCACGCCGCCATCAAGATCCGCCCCCGCAACGCGTATGAAATCGTGGGACTTCGAAGACCAGGCTCTTCTCATTTTGGAAAAACCAACTGACAGCGAAAGTTCCTCCGGAGGCTATCACGTCCCCGTGATGCCCGAAGAGGTCGTCGCCCTGCTGCGTCCGGCCCCGGGCATGCTTTTCCTCGACGGCACAGCCGGAGGAGGAGGGCATACCGAGAAGCTGCTCCTGCATGGCGCGGACGTGATTGCCCTGGACCAGGACTCCGACGCGATCGCGCAATGCCATGACCGGCTGGCGACGTATGGCCGGAGGGTGCAGATCGTGCAGAGCAACTTTCGCAACGCGGGCTCGGTGCTCGACGGACTGGGCATCGACAAGGTGGGCGGCGCGCTGATCGACGTGGGCGTGTCCTCGCACCAGCTCGACACGGCTTCCCGCGGCTTTGCCATGATGAAGGACGGCCCGCTCGACATGCGCATGGATCGCGAGAATCCGCGCACGGCGGCAGATATCGTCAATACCGAAAGCGCGGGCGAACTGGCCCGGATCTTCCGGGAATACGGCGAGGAGCCGCGGGCGATGCACATCGCGGCGAGGCTGGTGACGGCGCGGGAAAAGCGCCCGATCCTGACGACCTTTGACCTGACGGCGGCCATCGCCTCGATCGTCCCGCGCACGGGACCGCGGCACCCTGCGACGCGCATCTTCCAGGCCCTTCGGATCGCCGTGAACGACGAGCTTGGCGTCATCCGCGAGGGCCTCGAAGCGATCTCCCAGCGGCTGGCGCACGGGGCGCGTTTCGCCGTGATCACGTTTCACTCGCTCGAGGATCGCATCGTGAAGAACTACTTCCGCGACAAGAGCACCGAGTGGATCGACCGGCCCGAGTGGCCGGAGCCCCGCCGCAATCCTGAACGAATTTTCCGACTCCTGACACCCCGGCCCATCGACCCGTCGAAGGAAGAGGTGGAAGCCAACCCACGCTCGCGCAGCGCCAAATTGCGCGTTGTCGAGCGTCTCTAACCCTACTGCCTGACCATGAGCACCAATCGCAGAAAAGAAGTGAACCAGATCCAGCTGGGACCGTTGTTCAAATGGCTGACGCTTGCCGTGATGATCGGCGGCTGCGGGCTGCTTTTTGTGTACGTGAAGAACCAGCAGCACACCCTGGGCCAGGAAACCCGCAAAGTGGAGATGCAGATTCGCGAGACGCGCTCGTACAACGAAGTGCTTCTGGCCAAGATTTCCCAGTTGTCCTCCCGACCGGCGCTGCAGCGCAAACTGGAGCAGACCATGGTGGCGCTCGTGCCCATCCAGGATAACTCCATCGCCCGGCTCGTTCCTCCCGCGACAGCCGAAAGCGATGGTTTGCTGCGGACCGCTGCCAACGAGAGGTTTCGCCCGTGAGATGGCTGGCCAGACGTCGAGCCGCTGTAGCCTGTGTCCTGGTCGCCCTGGTCTTCACAGGCTTTTCGGCGCGTCTGATCCACCTCCAGGTGGGGAAGCATGAGGAGTACTCCGCGATCGCAGCCTCGAAGCATAGCTTTCGCCAGATCGTCCCGGCCCGGCGCGGCCTGATCACGGATCGCAACGGAGAAATCCTCGCGGCCAACATGCCCGCACGCCGCGTCATCGCGGACGGCTCCCACATCAAGGACAAGGCCCCGCAGGTGGCGGAGGTCGCCTCACCGTATCTCGGCATCCCGGTCGACGAACTGACCAAGCTCCTGACGACGACGAGCAAGTTCAAGGTCATCATGCCCGAGCTCGATGAGGAGAAGGCTCTCGCGCTCCAGAAGGAGCTCGATAAGAAAGGCCTGCGCGGCCTCTACTTTACCCAGAACAGCATCCGCACCTACCCGAATGGGCCGATCCTGAGCCATGTGCTTGGCTTCATGAGCCGCAAAAACCCGAACGACGAGGTGCTCGTCGGCGTGGACGGCATCGAACGGAGCATGGAGGAGCAACTGCATGGCGAGGATGGATTCCGCCATATCGAGCACGACCGCGCGGGACGCGAGATCGTGGTTTATCGCGGCCAGGAGAAAGCTCCGCGCCACGGCTCAAATGTCGAGCTGACCATCGACATGGCGCTCCAGAGCATCCTCGAGGCGGAACTGGAAAATGCCTACCGCGAGCTGAAACCCGACACGGCCGTCGGCATCATCGCCGATCCCAAGACCGGCGAGATCCTCGCCATGTCCAACCGGCCCACCTTTGATCCCAACAATCTCAACGGGACAAAGCCCGATGAGATGAAAAACCGCGCCATCATTGACATGGTGGAGCCGGGTTCCACCTTCAAGATCGTCGTGTCATCCGGCGCGCTCAGCGAGCACACGATCACGGAAAAAACCCAGATTTTTTGCGAGAACGGACGGTTCCTTTACGGAGGCCGCATCCTGAAAGACCACCACGGATATGGCAGCATGACCGTCGAGCAGATCCTGATCAAATCCTCCAACATCGGGTCGGCCAAGATGGCCCTGATGATGGGCGACGACAAATACTACGAGTACGTGCGGCGGTTCGGCTTCGGTGAACGCACGGGCGTGGCGCTGCCGGGCGAAATCCCGGGACTGGTACATCCCCCGGCCCGCTGGGACAAGCTGACCATCACCCGCATGGCGATGGGACATTCCGTGGCGGTGACGCCGCTCCAGATCGTGATGGGGATGTCGGTCATCGCCAATGGAGGCAAGCTGATGAAGCCGCAGATCGTTCACGCCATCAAGGATGAGGACGGCCAGGAGATCTATCGCTCCCAGCCCGAGGTGGTGCGCGAGGTCATCCCGGAGGCGACAGCCAAGTTTGTCAGCAAGGCGCTCACGGGCGTGTGCGATGACGGGGGCACGGCGACCCTGGCCCGCGTAAACGGCTACAATGTGGCGGGCAAAACCGGCACGGCGGAAAAGGTCAATCCCAAGGGCGGCTACATGGATGGCAAGTATGTGGTGTCCTTCGTCGGGTTCATGCCTGCGGAAGACCCGCGCTTCGTCTGCCTCATCATGATCGACAATGCCAAGCTTTCCTCGGGCCTGAACTATGGCGGCCTCGTAGCCGCTCCGGTTTTCTCCCGGGTCGCGGAGAAGACCGCCCGCTACCTCGACCTCGTCCCGAACGCACCTTCCATGCTGCCTATCGCACTTTCCGAACCTTCCAGCAGAAAGGTCACGCCATGAGCATGCCCTTGTCCCAGCTCCTTTCTGCCGCCGGCCTCCCCCATGCCGTGGCGAGCCCGAACCTGAAGATCGAATCCCTTTGCTATGATTCCCGCAAGGTGAAGCCTGGCGCCCTGTTCTTTGCCCTGAAAGGGGCGAAAGCCGACGGTGGCGCCTTTGTCGCGCAGGCTGCCGAATTGGGGGCGGTTGCGATCGTCTCCGACGCTGCCTCGTCAGCCTGCGCGCTTCCTTTCATCGTGGTGCCTGATCCGCGTGCGACCATGGCGGACCTGGCGGCGGCCTTCTACGGGCGGCCGTCGGATTTCCTCAAGACCATGGGCGTGACCGGCACGAACGGCAAGACGACCACGGCGTTCCTCGTGAAGCACCTGCTCGACGCCGACCAGCGCCGCTGCGGGCTGCTCGGCACCATCAAGTATTCGGTCGGCGACGAGGAGATCGACGCCCCGCGCACGACGCCGGAGTCGATCGACCTGCAGGAACTCCTCGCCCGCATGGTGAACTCGGGCAGCAAGGCCGTGGCGATGGAGGTCTCCAGCCATGCGCTGGTGCAGCACCGCGTGCGCGGCATCGAGTTTGACACGGCTGTCTTCACGAATCTCACGCAGGACCACCTCGACTATCACAAGACGATGGAGAAGTACTTCGACGCGAAGGCGCTTCTCTTCGACGGCCTAGCCAGGCAGACCAAGAAACGCGGCAAGGCGATCATCAACGGCGACGAACGCTACGGCCGCATGCTGGCCGAGCGCACGGCGAAGAAGGGCGTGCAGGTCATCACCTACGGGCAGGGCGTCGGCATGGACTTCCGCGCGACGGACGTGCGCTTCGACGCGACGGGCAGTTCGTTCCATCTGGAGGCGAAGGGCAGGAAATACCTCGTCCGCCTCCCGCTGATCGGGGCCTTCAACATCTACAACACGCTGGCCGCCCTGGCTGCGGCCTCATCGATGGGCATGGAACTGCGCGCCGCCGTTGCCGCGATGGCCAGGGCCCCGCAGGTGCCGGGCCGTCTCGAGCGGGTGCCGGTGAAGCGGAGCTTCCAGGTTTTCGTCGACTATGCACACACCGACGACGCACTGCGCAATGTCCTGCGCACGTTGCGCAACCTGAAGCCCGAGCGTCTCATCACGGTCTTTGGTTGCGGCGGAGACCGCGACCGGGCGAAGCGACCGCTCATGGCGGCGGCCGCCGAGGAGTTCTCCGACTGGACGATCCTCACCTCCGACAACCCTCGCACGGAAGATCCCGAGCGCATCATCGCCGACGTGGCGAAGGGATTCCGGGGGCAGCGCCACGAGCGCATCATCGACCGGGCCGAGGCAATACAAAAGGCCGTCACCCTCGCAGGCCCCGGAGACATCGTGCTCATCGCGGGCAAGGGTCACGAGACCTACCAGGAATTTGCCGACCGCAAGGTGCCCTTTGACGACGTGGCGGTGGCCGCCCGTGCGGTCGAGGCCAAGCGCGTGGAGGTGGAGGAATAACGGATGGACTGGCTCTCTCTTTCGGAAGTCGCCGATATGACCGGGGGTACGCTGACAGGCAGCGGCTCGCGGACGGTGCGGCGTATTTCGAAAGACACCCGCACCCTTGTACCCGGCGACCTGTACCTGGCGCTGCGCGGGGAAGCCCACGACGGCAACTTGTACGCACGCGCGGCCATCGAGAAGGGCGCGGCGGCAGCCATCCTCGACCGGCCTGACGCGGCGGGCGACCTGCCCCAGGATTTTCCCGTCATCATCGTGCCCGATTCCCTCGCGGCCCTGCACCGCATGGCCAGCGCGTGGCGCGACCGGCTCGCCATCAAGGTGGCGTGCATCACAGGCAGCAGCGGCAAGACAAGCACGAAGGAATTCACCGCCGCCGTGCTCTCCGTGCGCTATCGCGTGACGAAGACCGAGGGCAACCTGAATAATCACATCGGCCTGCCGCTTTCCATCCTCGCCGCCTCCTCCGCCGACGACGCAGCGGTGTGGGAGCTCGGCATGAATCACGCGGGAGAAATCGCTCCTCTCGCCGACCTCGCCCGTCCGGATCTCGGCATCATCACCAACATCGGCGTGGCCCATATCGAATACCTCGGCTCCCGCGAAGGCATCGCCGCCGAAAAAGGCGCGCTGCTCGCCGCGCTTGGCCCGAATGGTTCCGCTGTGCTGCCCAATGAAGACGACTTTGCCGACTATCTCGCCACCCGCACCAAGGCCCGCGTGATCCGCGCCGGGCTGGAGGGCGGTCAGGTGATGGCGACAAATATTTCCATGGATGTCGACGGGTGCCGGTTCACGATCTGCGCCGATGGGGAGTTCCTCCCCGCGTACCTGCCCGCCCCCGGCGTGCACATGGTCAAAAACGCGCTGCTCGCCGCGGCGACGGGGCTGGAATTCGGCCTGTCCCTCGAGGAATGCGTCGAGGGGCTCGCCACCGCACGACTCACCGGCGGCCGGCTCACGCGCAAGACGATCCGCGAGGTGACCGTGCTCGACGACACGTACAATGCAAACCCCGACTCGATGAAAGCCGCGTTGGCGACGCTGGCGGCGCTGCCCGGCAAGGGCAAACGGGTCGCCGTACTTGGCCGCATGGGCGAACTCGGGGAACATGCCGAAGAAGGTTATCGAACAGTTGGCACAACGGCGGCAAATACGGTACAAACTCTGATCGCAGTTGGCCCGGAGACTGCTCCCTTGAAAGAGGCCGCCCGCAGTGGCGGCATGAGCGATTTGCACACCGTCGATTCCCCCGAGGAAGCGGCGGCCCTCCTGAAGCAAATCCTCGGCCCGGGTGACATCGTGCTGGTGAAAGGCAGCCGGGCTGCCCGCATGGAGCGCGTCATCCAATCCTTTGAAAACTAATGCTTTCCTATCTTGCCAACCTCAGTGAATGGGCTCTGAAGAGCGGTCACGACAGTGACTTCTTCAAGGCTCTGAACGTGTTTTCCTACATCACGTTCCGCGCCATCTGCGCCGCCGCGACCGCGTTTCTGATCTCGATCATCTGCGGCAACTGGGTGATTCGCAAACTCATCTCGCTCAAATTTGGCCAGCCCGTGCGCAGCAAGGAAGAAGTGCACAAGCTGTACGAACTTCACGGCGCGAAAAAAGGCACCCCGACGATGGGCGGCCTGCTCATCATCGGCTCCATCGTCATCTCGGTGGCGCTGTGGGCCAAGCCGGAGAATCCCTACGTGTGGATCGTGATGTTCAGCACGCTGTTTCTCGGCGCGATCGGTTTTTACGACGATTGGCTGAAGGTGACCAAGAAGAGTTCGGCAGGCATCAGCAGTCGGCAAAAGTTCCTGCTCCAGTGCATCCTGGCGGCCGCGTTTGCGGCGTTCTTCCTTTTCGCCCCCGATCCAAAGGTGCGCGAGATGGCGACGAAGCTTTACATCCCCTTCATGAAGGATCCGCTGATCTTCAGCATTCCGATCCTCATCCCGATCTTCTACCTCCTCGTGATCGTGGGCACGTCGAATGCGGTGAACCTCACCGACGGCCTCGACGGCCTCGCCACGGGCTGCACGGCGACGGTGGCCTCGGCCTACGCTCTGCTCGCCTATCTCGCGGGCAACCTGAAGGCAGCGGAGTATCTCCAGATTCCCTTTGTCTCCTACTCGGGCGAACTCGCCATCGTCTGCGCTGCCCTGCTGGGCGCATGCCTCGGCTTCCTTTGGTGGAACGCGCACCCGGCCAAGATGTTCATGGGCGACACGGGATCGCTGGCGATCGGCGGCATGCTGGGCGCGGTGGCGATCTGCGCCAAACAGGAGTTGCTGCTCGTGATCGTGGGCGGCGTCTTTGTGATCGAGGCGATGTCGGTGATCCTGCAGGTCGCGAGCTTCAAGCTCACGGGCAAGCGGATCATCAAGATGTCGCCCCTGCACCATCATTTTGAACTGAGCGGCTGGAAGGAAAACACGGTGATCGTGCGCTTCTGGATCATGTCCGTGATCTTTGCCCTGCTCGGCCTGGCAACCTTGAAACTCCGATGATCTACTCTGGAAAATCCGCAGTCGTGCTCGGCCTCGGCCATAGCGGCGAGGCAGCGGCGCTCCTCCTCAGCGAGGAAGGCGCGAGCGTGACCGTGTGCGAAAGCCTTGAGACGCCAAGCCTGCGCGAGCGGGCGGCCAAGCTTGAGGCCCAGGGCATCACGGTGCTCTTCGGCGCAGCAGCGGACACGGACCCGACTGTCTACGACGTGTGCATCCTCAGTCCTGGCATCGACCCGGTCGTGCCGCTGGTGCAGAACGTGATCGCCAAGCGCATCCCGATGATCGGCGAGCTGGAGCTGGCCTACGAGGAGTGCATCTGCCCGGTCATCGCCATCACCGGCACGAACGGCAAGACGACGACGACGGAGCTGACCACCGAGATGCTGAAAGGCTGCGGCCTGCGCACGATGTCGAGCGGCAACATCGGCCTGCCCTTCGCCACCGCGGTGAAGCGCAGCCACGAGCTCGACGTGATGGTTCTGGAAGTGAGTTCATTCCAGCTGGAAACGATCAAGGCCTTCCGCCCGCAGGTCTCCGCGTGGCTCAACCTGAGCCCGAACCACCTCGACCGCTATCCCGGCATGACCGAGTATCGCGACGCGAAGCTGCGCATCTTTGAAAACCAGACGGCGGACGATTTTGCCGTGGTCAACGCACGCGACGAACTCCCGGAGATCGCCGCGAAAAAGCTGACCTTCAGCGCGTACACGGACGATGCGGATTTCTCCCTGCGCGACTCGGTGATTTACTTCCGCGGCGAGCCCGTGCTCGACCAGCGCAAGACGAAGCTGCCCGGCATCCACAACGCGGAGAACCTCATGGCCGCGCTGGCGATGGGCCATGCCTTCGGCCTCGACTTTGACAAGATGGCGGCGGCGGTGACCGAGTACACGGCCCCGGCGCATCGGTGCGAGTTTGTGCGCACGCTGAATGGCGTGCGATTCGTGAACGACTCCAAGGCGACCAACCTCGACTCCGTCGAGAAGGCGATCCTCTCGCAGGAGGGTTCGCTCGTGCTGATCGCGGGAGGCAAGGATAAGGGCTTTGAGTTTGACCCCATCGCCCCTCTCATCCGGGAACGGGTGAAGGCGGCGGTGCTGATCGGAGAGATGAAGGAACGCATCGCAAAATCCTGGTCCGGTGTGCCGGTGCAACTGGCCGACACACTTGAGGAAGCCGTCGGGAAGGCGCGCGCGGTCGCGCAGCCCGGCGACACCGTCCTGTTTTCCCCCGGGACATCGTCCTACGACATGTTCCGCAACTACGGCGAACGCGGCAATCGCTTCAAGGAAGCCGTCAAAGCCCTGAACTAAAGAATCACGAACCCAACCGGATAAGCAACGAAGCCATGAAAATGAAAAAAGTCGTGAGAATGCCATTGCGTCGCGCACCTCAGCGCCCCCGCCCGCAGGCGGCCCAGCAGATGCGCGCACGGACGGCGACGGCAGACGAGGTTTACGACGAGGAGTCGGAAGAGGACTACGGCGGCGAAGCCGAGCCGAACATGAAGTTTTCCCACGCCGTGGTCGTCGTCCTCGTGCTGCACATCATCGTGGTGGGAGGCATCTTTGCCTTCAACTCGATCAAGGCCCGGCAGATCGCAGAGGCCAACACGGGAAAATCCGCCCCGGTCACGGCGACGCCCAATACGTCGGCGATCAACAACGAGCCCGAGACCGCCCCGGCCGACGCGCCCGCCAAAGTGGCCGACACTCCGGTGAAGCCGCAGAACCTCGACAGCTGGATCGGTCGCTCGCACACCGTGCAGGCGGGAGAGACGCTCTCGCGCATCGCGATCCAGTACAAGGTCTCGGTCAGCGCAATCGAAAAGGCCAACGACATCACGAGCTACTCGACGCTGGTGGTCGGCCAGGTGCTAAAGATCCCGCCCACTGGCGCGCCCGAGACCAGGCAGACGGCTCCCGCTCCGACCGTGAAGCATGAAGCCGCCCCGGCGAAGCCCGCGGCAGGCACGATCAGCTCCGCGACCCGCCCGGCGGCGGCAACGACCACCACCCCGGCGGTCGCCACATCCTCTCCGGCTGTGACCCGCCCCGAGCCGGAAACCGACACGCCGGGCGCGCATGGCACCGCCTCGGGCGACATCTACACGGTGGCCAAGGGCGACAACCCGTACTCCATCGCGAAAAAACTCCACGTGAGCTACAGCGACCTGCTTTCCGTCAACGACATCAAGGACCCGACGAAAATCCAGATCGGCCAAAAACTGAAGATTCCCGCGAAAAAAAACTAACCGACCCGACCACCGAAACATAACGCCCAGGCCGGCCAGCCCGGCCTGAAGCCGTTTCCCGGATCATGCAGAAAAACGCCATCACCGTCCTCCTGTTCACTGTGGCAGCACTGACAGCCCTCGGGTTTGTCATGCTCTTCAGCACGAGCGCGTTTGCCCAGGAGAGCCACGGCGACATCTACTTCTTCGTGAAGAGGCAGGGATTCTGGCTCGGCATTTCGGTGGCGGCAGCGCTGGTGGGAGCAACGATCGACTATCACTGGTGGCGCAAGCTCTGGCCGTTGTTTTTTGGCGGAGCGTTCGTGCTGCTGCTGCTGTGCTTCGTGCCCGGGATCGGCATGAAGATCAACGGCTCCTACCGCTGGCTCAACCTCGGCATCGCGACGTTTCAGCCCAGCGAACTCGCCAAGCTCGCAGCCATCTTCTTTACCGCATGGTGGTTTGAGAAATACGAGGCTCACGCCGGGGAGTTGCTCAAGGGCATCATCATCCCCTTCTCCATTGTGGCAGTGTTGATGGCTCCGATCTCGCAACAGACCGACCTCGGCTACACCGCGCTGATCGGGGCAACGACGCTGGCGATCATGTTTGTCGGCGGCATCCGCATGCGCTGGGTGGTCCCGGCAGCGATCATCGGAGTGGCGGGCATCCTCTACATCGCGACGCACATCGACGAACGCCACGGCCGACTCATGGCCTTCATGAATCCCGAGAAGTACCAGGCGACCGAGGGTTACCAGCAGTTGCAGGGCCTGATCGCCTTTGGCTCGGGCGGCACGGAGGGACTCGGGCTCGGCGAAGGCCGGCAGAAGATGTCGTATCTGCCCTACGCGCACACGGATTTCATTTTCCCCATGATCGGCGAGGAGCTCGGGCTGAAATTCACGCTCCTGACCGTGTTTGGCTACCTGCTGATGTGCATGTGCGGCGTGACGGTGGCCATGAATGCGAGGGACCGCTTCGGGATGCTGCTGGGATTTGGCTGCATCATGATGATCATTCTCCAGTCCATCGTGAACATCGGGGTGACCACATCCCTGCTGCCCAACAAGGGCATGCCGCTGCCATTCATCAGTTTTGGTGGTTCGAATCTGGCTATCTGTTATTTCATGGTGGGTATCCTGGTGAACATTCACCGCCACGGAAATCCGCTGGTGACGATGGCTTCACCCGTCCTCAATCACGTACGAAATTATTGCCGCCTGTGAGCACACCCTTTCGAGTTGTCATAGCCTGCGGAGGCACCGGAGGACATCTGTTTCCCGGGCTGGCCGTGGCGGAAACCTTGAAGCAGCGCGGACACGAGATCCTCCTCATCGTCTCCGAGAAATCCATCGACAGCATCGCGCTGAAGGCGCACCCGGAGTTCCGGGCCGAGAAGCTGCCGTCCATCGGCATGCCGTCGGTGCTGTCGCCCGCCTTTGTCCGGTTCCTGCGACGGTCCTGGGAGAGCCTCGGCCATTGCCGCGACGTGTACCGGAGGTTTCGCCCCTCGGCGGTGCTGGGCATGGGTGGTTTCACCTCCACGGCTCCGCTGCTGGCAGGCCGGATGCAAAAGCTGCCGACCTTCATCCACGAGTCCAACGCCATCCCCGGCCGGGCCAACAAGCTGGCGGCGAAATTCGTCACCAAGGTGCTGCTCGGCTTCGGCGCGTGCGGACAGTATTTTGAAGGCAAGTCCTACGCGGTCACGGGTACGCCCGTGCGCAAGAATCTCGGCGGGGCCATCCCGCGCGAGGAGGCGCTGGCGGCGCTGAAGCTCGATCCGGCGCGCAGGACGCTGCTCGTCATGGGCGGGAGCCAGGGCGCGGCGGGGCTGAACCAGGCCATCTTCAAATGCGCACCGCTCTGGGTCGACCAGCCGGTGCAGATCATCCACCTCACCGGCGACCGCGACGACCGGCTGGCGGCGGCAAATTACCAGCGCGAGCACCTGCCGCACTACGTGGCCCCCTTCCATCACAAGATGGAGGAGGTGTATTCCGCCGCCGATCTCGTCATCTCGCGGGCTGGGGCATCGAGCCTGAGCGAGCTGTCGCAATTCGGCCTGCCCTCGATCCTCGTCCCCTACCCGTACGCCACCGACGACCACCAGACAGCCAACGCCAATGTCTTCATCGAGGCCGGGGCCGCCGAGCTGGTGCAGGAGGCGAAGATCGCGCCGGACTCCTTCGGCGTGCTGGTGACAAATTTGCTGACCAACGACCGCCGCCGCGAGCAGATGGCTGCCGCGGCCCGGGCCATCCTGCCGCATGATGCGGCGGGCAACGTGGCCGACGAGGTGGAAAAAGCCGTCCGGGAGGCGCAGGCGCAATGAACCTCGCGAGCCTCACGGAATTCCTCACCAGCGGATCACGCCGCGTCCACCTGATCGGGGTGGCCGGGTCCGGCATGAGCGGCATCGCCGCGCTGCTCCTCGCCCTGGGACATCGCGTAAGCGGGTCCGACAAGGTCGATACCATCGAGGTTCAGCGTCTGGTCAAGAAGGGGCTGAATTTCCATACACCTCACCTGTCGGGCGAAGTCAACGGAGCCGAACTGGTCGTGTACTCCTCCGCGATCAAGGCGGGCAACGTGGCCTACGATGAAGCCACCCAGTTGGGCATTCCCATGGTGCGCCGTGCCGACGCGCTGGCCGCGATCATGAACTCCAAGAAGGGCGTGGTCGTGTGCGGCATGCACGGCAAGACCACAACCTCCTCCATGGCCGCGCATGTGCTGCGCTCGTGCGGGCTGAAGCCGTCGCATTATGTCGGCGCGGAGATTCCCATCCTCGGCACAAATGCGCGGTGGGATTCCGAGGGCGAGTACTTCGTGGCCGAAGGCGACGAGAGCGACGGCACGCTGATCAATTACCACCCCGAGCACGCCATCGTGCTCAACATCGAGCCCGAGCACCTGGATTTCTACAAGGATCTCGCGGCGATCGACGCGGTCTACACCAAGCTGGTCACGCAGACGCGCGGCAAGGTGATCTACTGCGGCGACGACGAGGGCGCGACCCGCGTCTGCGCCTCGCATCCCGGCGCGGTGAGCTACGGGCACGACGCGAAGAACCGTTACCGCATCACGGACCTCGTGGTGAAGAACTTCCGCTCGCACTTCACGACCTGGCGCGGCGAAGAAAAGCTGGGCGACGTGACGCTGAACATTCCCGGCGCGCACAACGCGCTCAACGCCCTGGCCGCGATCGCGCTGGCCACGGAGATCGGGCAGCCGTTCGACCGTATTGCCTCCGCCCTCGAGACCTTCCGCGGAGCGCGCCGCCGGTTCGAGATCCGGCACGAGTCGCCCCGCAACCTCGTGGTGGACGACTACGGGCATCATCCCACGGAAATCGCCGCCACCATCGCGACCGCGCGCACGGGTGACTGGAAGCGCGTGCTCGTGATGTTCCAGCCGCATCGCTACACGCGCACGCTGGCGCTGAAGGAGGAGTTTGGCCGCGCCTTCGGGCTGGCCGACCATGTGTTCGTCGCGAATGTGTACCCGGCGAGCGAGAAGCCGATTCCCGGCGTGTCGGGCCAGACCATCGTGGACGCGGTGCTCGCCAACGGGCATCCCTCGGCGTTCCACGAGGAGGACATCACAAAGATCCACCAGTTGGCCGGGGCGAGAATCCAGGATGGCGACATCATTCTCAGCCTGGGAGCAGGCAATATTCACGAGGCGGGCGCCCGTCTGGTGAAGGACCTGGAAACCCGCGATGCGCTCAGCACGGTGATGGGGCCGGGCACGATCAAGCTTTACGAACCGCTTTCGCGGCACACGACGATGCGCGTGGGCGGACCGGCGCAGTTTTGGGTGGAACCGGAGACCGAGGAAGGTTTCGCCGACCTTGTGAGCTATTGCGACGATCACGACATCCCTTTCATGGTGATGGGGCGGGGGTCCAACCTGCTCGTGCGCGACGGCGGCATTCCGGGCGTGGTGGCCCAGCTTTCCAAGGGAGACTTTGCCCGGTACGAGGTCAACGGCGTGGAGATCACGGCGGGCGTGGGGCTCAAGCTCAAGCAGCTCACCGCGGTGGCGCAGAATGCGGGCATCGGCGGCTTTGAGTGGATGGAGGGCATCCCCGGCAACCTCGGCGGCAGCCTGCGCATGAATGCGGGCGCAATGGGGTCGCAGACTTTTGAGCAGGTGGTGCGCGTGCGCTACTGCGACACGGATGGCAACATCTTCACCCGCACCCCGGCCGAGATGGAGGTGCACTACCGCGACGTGCCCACGCTGCGACAGAACTATGCGCTCTCCGCCACGCTGCGCGGATACCCCGCCAGCGCCGAGGACATCGCGGCAAAGATCGCCGAGTCCACGCAAAAGCGCAAAACCTCGCAGCCCATCGCGGCCAGCGCGGGATGCATCTTCAAAAACCCGGCCGCCATCCCGGCGGGCAAGCTGGTCGACGAACTGGGATTCAAAAATTTCGCCGTGGGCCGTGCGCGGGTTTCCGAGGTGCATGGCAATTTTATCGTCAACGATGGCGGGGCGACGGCGGAGGAGATCCTCACGCTGATCGGAGAAATCAAAGCCGCGGCCGCGCGAGAGCGCGGGATCGAGTTGGAAACCGAAGTACAGATCGTAGGAGTCGACGCATAAAATGAGCAGTGGAATTTTGAACGACAAGGTGGTGGCGGTGCTGATGGGAGGACCGGGCGCAGAGCGCGAGGTCTCGCTCCGATCGGGTGCAGCCGTGGCCCGCGCGCTGGGCTCGCTCGGCGCGAAGGTGGTCGAGATCGACGTGACGGGACCGGACTTCCCCCTGCCCACAGACGTTCACCTCGCCTACAACATGATCCACGGCACCTTCGGCGAGGACGGCCAGCTCCAGGCGATCCTCGATGCCAAGGGCGTCCCGTACACGGGCGAGGGCGCGCGAGGCAGCCGGCTCGCCTTTGACAAGATCGAGAGCAAGCGGAAATTCGACGAAGCAGGCGTGCCGACGGCGGCCTTTGAAGTGATCGAGCGCGGTGTACAGCCCGGTCTCACCGCTCCGTACGTCATCAAGGCGCCGCGCCAGGGGTCCAGCGTGGGCGTGCATATCATTCATGACACGGCTCATGTACCCGCGGCGCTGGAGGATTGTTTCCAGTTCGGCAACGAGGTGCTGGTGGAGGATTTTGTCAAAGGCCGGGAACTGACGATCGGCATCCTCGGCGGCAAGGCTCTGCCCGTGATCGAGATCGTACCCAACGAAGGCTTTTACGACTACGCGCACAAGTACACCAAGGGAGCTTCGTCGTATTTTGTACCCGCTGACATCGGCGAGGAAAACACCCGTCGGGTGCAGGAGGCCGCGGAGGCCGCGCACGCAGCGTTGGGACTGGAAATTTATTCGCGAGTGGATATCCTGCTGGCTTCCGACGGCAGCTTGAGCGTGCTGGAGATCAACACGATCCCGGGCATGACGGAAACCAGCCTGCTGCCCAAGGCCGCGGCGGTGGTCGGACTCGACTTCGCCGCTCTCTGCGAACGCATTGCCGAACTCTCCCTGGCCCGACACAACCGATGATCCAACGCCGCTCCACCGCACGTCCCGCCAATCGCCGCTCGAGGCATGCCTCGCCGCGCGCGCATCTGCTCGACGTGCAGATCCGCACCTCCACGGCGCGGCGGCAGCGGAATGAGAAGGTGGGCCGGTGGGTGTTCAACATTCTGCTCATCGGTTCCGTCTCTGTGGCGGCTGTGCTCGGGCTCAAGACCGGGCTCGACAAGTTCTTCTTCCAAAACGCGGACTACACGCTCAAGCGGATCAGCCTCGATCTCGACAACATCCTCACCCGCGAGGAAGTGCTGCAGGAAACCGGGCTAAGCGAGGGGGAGAATATCTTCTCCGTCGATCTGGCCAAGGTGGAGGCCAAGCTCCAGGCGATCCCGCAGGTGGCGAGCGTCCATGTCGAGCGCGAACTGCCCGACCACATCTCGGTGACCATGACGGCTCGCGATCCGGTAGCCTGGGTGGCCGCGCCGGGCGAGACGGGCGATGTGACCGCGTCGGAAAAGTCGATGCTGGTCGACGCGACAGGCTTCCTCATGCGCCCGCGCCACATCCAGCCCGAATATTATCACCTCCCCGTGATCTACGGAGTAAAGAGCGACGACGTGCAGGATGGCGAACTGCTGGCCAATGAAGACCTGCGCGTGGCGCTCAACCTCATCCAGACCGTGTACTCGCGCCCCGAGTCGCTGCTGCGCATCCGCACGCTCGATATTTCCAAGGGGTACAGCATCACGGTCGTGAACGACCAGAACGCACACATCATATTTGCCGCGTCCAACTTCGACGAGCAGCTCGCCCATTTGCAGAAGCTGCTCCAGCATTGCGAGGAAACGGGACGCACCCTGGAGAAAGTGAATTTAATGGTTAAGCGGAATACCCCTGTAACCTTCGTCGTCGCCTCGGCCCCGCCCGAGGTCACGCAGAAATCGCAACCCATCGGAAGCTCGCCGAGAACCCGGAGAAACTAAATGGCACGATCGGACATCCTCGTCGGTGTGGAGGTGGGAACCTCCAAGGTGTGCGCGGTCGTCGGAGAGACGGGTCGCGAAGGAACGCTGCGCATCCTCGGTGTAGGCTCAGCCCCATCGCGCGGTGTGCGCAAGGGAGAGATCGTGGACATCGCCATCGCCACAGAGTGCGTGCACGACGCCCTGGCCGATGCCGAGACAAACAGCGACGCCGAGATCGGCAGCGTGTCGGTCGCGGTGACAGGCAGCCACATCCGGAGCTTTAACAGCCGCGGTGCGGTCCTCATCCCATCGGAGCGCTTTGAAATCGACGATGAGGATGTCTCCGAGGTCGCGGTGAAGGCGCGCGAGGTCAACATCCCGACGGAAAACGCCTTTTTGCATTCCATCATCCAGCATTACTACGTGGACGGCCAGGACGGGGTACTCAATCCCCTGGGCATGGTCGGTCGCAGGCTGGAGGCGGATTACCACATCATCCACGGCGTGAAGACGCGCCTGCAAAACACCCTGCGCTGCATCCGCGAAAACGGTGTGCAGCTCGACGAGGTGGTGGTGAACTCGCTGGCCTCCGCGCAGGCTGTGCTCGACCAGCACCAGAAGGACCTCGGCGCGGTCGCGATCGACATGGGCGGCGGGGTGACGGATTACATCGTCTACGAAAACGGCGCGGTGCGGCATAGCGGCGTGCTGGCCGTGGGCGGCGACCATATCAGCAACGATATCTCGCTGGGGCTGCGCATTCCCCTCACCCGCGCGGAGAAGCTGAAGGTCGAGGAAGGCTCCACCGTGCTCGGCCAGGGAACGCCGGGCGAAATGATCGTGCTGAAGAACGACGCGGGATTCTCCGGCAAGGAAGTCGAGCGTGAGATGCTCAACACGATCATCCATGCCCGCGTACGCGAGATGTTTGAGCTGATCCGCAAGGGGATCGAGAGCGAAATCCCGCTCCATCTGCTCGGCGCGGGCGTGGTGCTGACGGGCGGCTGCAGCCTGATCAAAGGCGTCAAGGATGTGGCGGAGTCGGTCTTCGACCTGCCGGTGAGCCTCGCGCGCGAGGCGGGGGTATCGGGGCCGAAGTCGGTGCTCAACAACCCGCAGTACTCAACGGCGATCGGCTTGATCAAGTTTACCCAGGCTTTACGGGCGGAAGAGGAAGACCCCGGTCTTTTCGGCTCGGTGCTCCAGAAAATCGGGGGAATCTTCCGCAGAAAGGGCTAAATCTCCATGATTTCCTATCCACGATCCGAAGCCGGGGAACCGGCGAGTGTCCAGGCCCTTGTGCTTGGACTGGGCAATGCCGGTGTGCATCTCGTGGATCGCCTGACGATGTCGGGCATCGCGGACGCGGATTTTGTCGCCCTCAACACGGACGCGCAGTCGCTGGCCTCGTCGATCACGCAGACCAAGATCGCGCTGGGCCAGAAGGTGACACGCGGGCTCGGCACCGGAGGAGACCCCGAGGTTGGCTACGAGGCGGCGCAGGAGTCGCTAGGAGAGATTCGCTCCGCGCTCGAGGGCGCGCAGGTCGTGTTCCTCTGCACGGGACTCGGCGGCGGCACTGGATCGGGCGTGGCCCCGGTGATCGCGGAATCGGCCCGCGAAGCGGGAGCGATTGTCATTTCCATCGTCACCTCGCCATTTTCCTTCGAGGGCAAGCGGCGCAGCGCCCAGGCACGTGAAGGCCTGGCGGGCGTGGCGGAGTTTTCCCACGCGGTGCTGCACTTCGAAAATGACCGCATGTCGGAGCTGGCTTCACCGCGGGCGGGCATCGAGGAGACATTTTCCATTTCTGACAACTTCCTCGGCTCTGCCGTGATCGCACTGCTCGACATCCTGCGAGGCGGCGCACCGCTGCCCGTGGGGCTGGCCGACGTGCTCTCCGTACTCGGGGGAGGATCCGCTGCGGCGCTCTTCGGACGCGGTGAGGCGACTGGCGACAACCGCGCCCACGAGGCCCTCGAGCGTGCGCTGAAAAGCCCGCTGCTCGACCGCGGCCGCCTGCTGGCCGAGAGCCACGCCATCATCTCCCATATCTCCGGCCCGTCGTCGCTCTCATTCGCGGAGGTCGCCGCCATCATGCGCGAACTCGGCAAGCATATCACCGACTCAGCCCAGCTTTTCCTCGGGGTCACCACCCTGCGGGATACGAACTCACCCGTAACGGTGACGCTCGTGGGCAATTATGCCGCCGGTGATCATGAGGCGCCGCCTGTGGCCGAGCATCATGCGGTCGAGCGTCCCGCTCCGCGCCAGCGCCCGACCTTTGCCGCCCCGACGCCTCAACATGAAGAAGCGGAACCCGCTCCGCGCCAGCGTCATGCCCCTGCGCCCGTCGCGGAGGAGCCCGCCCCGCTGTTTTCCGAACCCGCAGAGGAACCCTCTGCGGAAGCCCCAGAAGCCGTGCCAGCGCCCGCCCCGCCTCAGGCAGCCCGTCCCGCGCCCGCCCGGGAGCATCGTGCGCCCGCCGCAGCCAAGCAGCAGCCGCAACCGGCGGCTCCTCCAGCCGCGCCCAAGGTGAAGCAGGAGACGCTGCAATTTGAGTCCGTCGCACGCGGTCGGTTCGAGAAAAGCGAGCCGACGATCGTGGAGGGCGAGGATCTCGACGTGCCCACCTTCCTCCGCATGCGCGGGAAGCCTCGCTAAGAGCCCAGGCAAGGACCACCCGCATTTCCTGGCGCGACGAAGCAACGCCGATGGCTCCGGGCGCGCTATTTTCCGCGCGCTCCCGCCCTTCCGCCGACCTGCTTCCGAGCAACCTGACGCGGCCGAAAAATCGGCGAGAATATCTCCTTTTCCAGTTTGACAATGCGAGTCGGCAGGAGCAGTTTGCCCGCAACCCACGTGAAATCCATGCTCAGAAGCGCTATGCTCTGCCTGGTTGCGTCTACCGCCATCTCCACGGCGTTACATGCGCAAGACACTCCGAACGCAACCATCCACCCCGGTTCGCCCGCCTACCTCGATTCGCTCGACGGGTTCCGTGGAGTCAAATTCGGAACGGAATTTGGCAAATTCACGGGACTGGTTCTCGATCAGGATCGCGGGAAGCTGAAGCTGTACACGAAGAAAAGCGAGGACCTGACGCTCGGCTTGGCCAAGCTGTCGACCATCGTCTATCACTTCTTCGATGGCAAGCTCCAGGCGGTGACCATCCACACCACCTCGATGCCCGACGGGCGCACGCTGACTGCGATCGCCAACTCCGGCTTCGGCGCTGGCACAAAGCTCGATCCATACAACACGATCTGGCAGGGCGAGACCGCCTGGGCCCAGCTCTCGCAGAATGAAGGCACAGGTGAGATGACCCTCACGATCGGCGACGCCGAACTCTCCCGCGAACTCGGAACCTACGAACAGCAGCAGGCCCAGGAGGCCGCCGCGCAACTCTAAACTCCACATAGAGCCATGAAGAATACTTCACTCAAGCAGTCGCTCCCCGCGTTGATCGCTGTCACCGGCGGAGCCCTCGTTGCAGGCGCCGCCTCGGCGGAAGCCGCGCAGTCCGCCACCCTCCCCACGGCGGCCACGAACGAAACCACGCTCGAAGCCCGCATCAGCAACGTCCAGGACAAGCTCAACGGCAAGCCCGGCGTGACCTTTGCCGAGCGCTCCATGGAGACCCCCGAGGGGCTCCAGACCTTCTGGTGGGGCAACTGGCACAACGGTGGCTTCGGTCCCGGCGCCTGGCACAACTGGGGCAATGGCGGCTGGCACAACTGGGGCAACGGCTGGGGCAACGGCGGCTGGCACAACTGGCATAACTGGGGCAACTTCTAGGCTTCCCCGGGGAACCCATATCCCTTGCGTCTCACCTCGCAGTTTGGTTGCGGGGTGAGACTTCTTTCCTTCCGTGAACGAGACCGGATCATCGACTCCCGCAGGCTGCGCGCCTGATCCGTGGATCACGCTCCTGATTTTGCAGCCGTCGCCTTTCTGCAACATCAACTGCGACTACTGCTACCTCCCCAACCGCACGTCGACGAAACGCATGTCGATGGAGGTGCTGGAGAAATCCATTGAACGCACCTTTGCCTCCGATCTCGTGCAGAGCGACCTCACCCTCATCTGGCACGCCGGCGAGCCGATGGCAGTGCCGATCGCGTGGTACGAGGATGCGATTCAGGTCATCAAGCGCATCGCACCGCCGGGGCCGCAGATCCGGCACTCCGTACAATCCAACGGCACGCTGATCAATGAGCAGTGGTGCGACTTCATCCAGCGGGAGAATATCTGCGTGGGCCTCAGTATTGACGGACCCGCCTTCCTCCACGACACGCACCGCAAGACGCGGCGCGGCGAGGGCACGCACGCCGCCGCCATGCGCGGCCTGCGCATGCTCCGCCAGCGCGGCATCCCGTTTCACGTCATTTCGGTGATCACGCGCGAGGCGCTGGGCCACGCGGAGGAGATTTACGATTTCTTTGAATCCGAGGGCGTCGAGCGACTGGGCCTCAACATCGAGGAGGTGGAGGCCAACAACGTATCGTCCACCCTCGCGGCGCGCGAGGATACGCGGGTGCGCGAGTTTTACGAGGTGATGTTCCAGCGGCAGAAGGAGCGGCGGACGATCACCATCCGCGAATTCGACGCCGCCCGGCAGAAGGTGCTCCGGGGTGTATCGTTGCGAGACTTTGACTTCCCGTGGTTCAACGAGCAGGCGCGCCCGTTTGGCATCGTGAGCGTGGATTGGGAGGGGAACTTCGCCACGTACTCGCCGGAGCTGTTAAGCATGCCGGTGGACCCGTATGGCACGTTTGCCTTTGGCAACGTGAAGACCGATGATTTCTGCGATGCGCTGGAGACGCCGAAGTTCCAACAGGTGCTCACCGACATCCAGGCAGGCATCCGCAAATGTGCGGCGACGTGCAGCTACTACGGCTATTGCGGCGGAGGCGCTCCGGCGAACAAGTATTACGAGAACGGCACTTTTGCCTCCACCCAGACGATGTACTGCCGCTATTCTGTGCAGATGCCACTGGAGATCGTTCTCTCCGACATCGAAAAGGACCTCCAGCTGGCGACTCCGTCAGCTGCATGAAAAAAGCCCTTATCCTCGCCTTCGTCGCCGCCGCCATCCTGGCCGTCGCGCAATCCCCCGAAATGAACGACCTGTCCGCCAGCAATGCGCTCGGCGGCAAGCAGGTTCTCGATGCGATCCGCAACGCCACCACCGTGACCGTTCAGCGGGTCGACACGATCTTTCCGCCCGAGGATGATCCCAACGGCAAGTCGAAGGTGGTCGATCTGGGTGAACCCTTCGCCGTCCCGGCCGAGCAAGCGCAGGCGCTGAAGGAGGCCTTTTGCAGCGGCAAGACGTACCTGTCGCCATCCAAGGCGTGCCGGTTCCGTGCCAACGTACGCTATGGCTTCGAGGGAGCGGGCGACAAGGTGACGCTGGTGCTGTGCTTTGGGTGCGGTGAGATGGAGGTCTGGCAGAAGGGCGAGATGGTGTCCTTCGGTCCCTTCGACGGCGGGTACGGACATATCCTCAAGCTCACGCAGTCGCTTTTCCCAAAGGACGAGTTTCTGGCGAAATTCGACGAAAAAATCTTTCAGGAACGCGCCAAGCGGATGGAAGTGATGAAGCCGTAGGACTCCTCAAACAGAAGGAAGCAAAGGAAACGAAGGAGGAAGGCAGGTCGGAGCCGGATCGGGAAGCGAGGAGCTGCTTCTGGGGCAAATGCGGCTGACCCGCTCAAAAGCCGATCGCAGGGCGGGCATTCCGCCCGCCTGACCTTTCTCCAGGTTGTCAGTTTGCCATCCGTCGTCACGATACGGCCGAACTTGCAGGTCGGCGGGACGCCGACCCTACGCCTCAACGCGCTCGCTGCTTCTGCAAAAAATGCCAGCCCGCAAACACACGAGGCAGCCCTTTGCGTTCTTTGCGACCTTCTGTAAAAGTCTTCTGCCTTCCTTCTTCGTTTCCTTTGCTTCCTTCTGTTTAAAAAGCCTTTCTGGAATCCGCTCTGTCCCGTCGAGAGCAAGCCAGTCATACTGTGTGACAAAGGCGGACTACCATCGCGCCTTGCCGAGCGGCAGGGGTCGGGGCATGATGCCGCCGTGCAAATCGGTTTGGATAACTTTGTCACGGCGGCTCCAGACCCCGTGACCGGCGAACAGCGCAGCCCCTCCCAGCGTCTCAGCGACCTCCTCGACGAGATCGCCTACGCCGACGAAGTCGGCCTCGATGTGGTCGGCATCGGAGAACACCATCGCGAGGAATTCCTCGACTCCGCCCCGGCGATCCTGCTCGCAGCGGCGGCGGCGCGCACGAAACGCATCCGGCTGGCCAGCGCCGTGACCGTACTGAGCGCGGACGACCCGGTGCGTGTATTTCAGAATTTTGCCACCATCGACATTCTTTCCCAAGGCCGCGCCGAGATCATCGCGGGACGCGGTTCCTTCGTGGAGGCGTACCCGCTCTTTGGGCTGAACCTTGAGGATTACGACGACCTTTTCACCGAGAAGCTCGACCTGCTGATCAAGCTGCGGGACAACAAGGTCATCACCTGGGAGGGCAAGTACCGCCCGGCCCTGCACGAGCAAACGGTGTATCCGCGTCCCGTGCAAGACCCCCTGCCCGTCTGGGTGGGCGTGGGTGGTTCGCCGGGGTCCTTTGCCCGCGCGGGTGTGCTGGGATTGCCCCTCATGGTCGCCATCATCGGCGGCGAGCCGCGCAAGTTCCGCCCCATGATCGACCTTTACCGCGAGGCAGGCCGCCGCGCAGGGCATCCGCCGGAGCGTCTCAAGGTCGGCGTACACGCGCTCGGCTATGTCGCGGAAACGAACGACAAGGCGGCGGATGATTATTTCCCCGGGTACGAACGGATGTTCACCCAGATCGGCCGCGAGCGCGGCTGGCCGCCGGTGAAGCGCATTCACTTTGACATGCTGCGCGGCCCCGAGGGCGCGCTGATGGTCGGCGACGTCGAGACGGTGGTGGAGAAGATCCTCCATTACGATCAGGTGCTCGGCGGCATCTCGCGCATCACCTTCCAGATGAGCCCCGCCTCCCTCCCGCACGAGAAGGAGATGAAGGCCATCGAGCTTCTCGGCAAACAGGTGTCCCCCTGGGTGAATACCGTGCTGGCAAAGAAGGCGAAGGGGTAGACGGCAGGAGTCCGCGGATCGAATGCGCCGTCGCTTGAGGATTCATCCAAAAGCGGGCATACTTTGCCGGTGACAACGATCACGGTCCAGGAACTGCAAGCACATACGTCTGACATTGTCCGTCGGATCGGGAATAACTCGCAGCCCCTTGCGATCACCGATGGCGGTGAAGTCTTGGCAATCATTGCCTCACCCAAATTTTACCCGTCTCTGCGAAGGCGGCGCACTTTACTTCCCGAATATGCCGAGTTGCTGGCAGCAGCGCCCGTTGGCAACGTAACCGCCGATCTCGACATGGTACGCGGCGACAGGTGACCGCGCCGCTACCCGAATTTTTCCTACGGCTGGACGAAGTGTATGCCGTATTTCTCCGCGATCGCGATGGCGGCGGGGATGTCAGGGCCGGCGGGTTTGGCGAATTCGGCGGCAGCTTCGATAAAGAACTGCTCAAAGCCGGACGGCGCGGCATGGATGAGCATGCGGGTCGGCGTCTCCGTATTATTCCGAAACGCATGCACTTTTCCGCGCGGAGCGAAAACCGTGTCGCCTGCACCGGCCTCGATCCATTCGCCCTCCATGAGAAAGCTCACGCGACCCTCGATAATATAAAACCACTCGTCCTCGCGGTCATGCCAGTGCGGCGGCGGACCTCCGCCGGGATTCGTCACCTCCACGAAACTCGTGAATTGTCCGCCGGTCTGTGAGCCATCGAGAAGGAGTGTCATTTGCTCGCCAAAAGCGTGGAAGACACGAGCCTGGGATGTCTGAATGAATACAGGGTCCATGAGAAAATAACGGGCAGGGTCTCAGGCAATACCCTACTACAGCAGCGCGGGCTGCGGGCCGGCGGCAGGTGGGGCGGGATTTTGTGGAGGCTTCCGGCTGCCGACGAGACGCTCAAAGATGGGCGAGGCCATGAGCGTCGTGACCACGGCCATGATGACGAGGGTAGCGAATATCTCGGGCGAGATGACGCCGCGCTGGAGGCCGATGTTGATGATGATGAGCTCCATGAGGCCGCGGGCGTTCATGAGGGTGCCGATGCCGAGGGCCTCGCGGTTGGGAAGGCCGGTGGCTCGGGCGGCGAACCAGCAGGCGACGCCCTTGCCGAGAACTGCGGCGACGAGCACCGCACCGCAGATGAGCCAGAGGAAGCCGGTATTGAGCAGGCCGATGCGGGTATTCAGGCCTGAGTAGGTGAAAAAGAGCGGGAGCAGCAGCGCGACGGTGAGCGGCTGGATGCGCGCAATGAGGTCGCGGCCCACGACGCCACGCGGCATGGCGGCTCCCATGACGAAAGCGCCAAAGACGGCATGCATCCCGATAAGGTCGGTGAACCACGCGCCCGCCGCCATAAGGGCGAGGCAGAGGACGAGCCCGGATTCGGTAAGTTCGTCGTCCTTTGTAATCCAGCGCTGGCAGTAGCCGAGCAGCGGGCGAATGATCAAAAAAGCCACGGCCACGTAGCCCGCGCCACCGGCGATATTGGTGATGGCGTGGCTCCAGTTGTTGTCAAAGCTGGCGAGGACGACGGCGAGCAGGCACCAGGCGGTGGCGTCGTCAATCGCACCCGCGCCGAGGGCGACGGTCCCCATGGTGGTTCCGGCGAGGCCCTTGAAATGAATTATGCGGGCGAGCATCGGGAAGGCGGTGATGCACATGGACGCGCCCAGGAAGATCATGGCGTTGGACAGTGACGTGCGCCCCGGAAAGAGGTCGGTCCACTGGTAGATACCCCAGGCGAGCGCGGCCCCGAGAACGAAAGGGGCAGCCATTCCGGCCGCGGAGACAGCGACGGAACTGCGGAGGTTCTGCCGCACGATGTCGACGCGAAACTCCAGGCCGACCACGAACATGTACAAGGCCAGACCAAGCTGCGAGGCGGGAAAGAGGTAGCTCTGGGTGTCGCGGGTTTTCTGCGTCGGGTCCCAGGGAAAGAGCGCCTGCTGAAAGTCGGGAAAGAACAGCCCGAGGAGCGACGGCCCGAGCATGACGCCCGCGATCATCTCGGCCACGACCTGCGGTTGTCCGAAACGCGCCGCGATAGCCCCGACAATGCGGCAGAAAACCAGGATGACCGCCAGTTGCAGGAGAAACTGAATAGCCAGGCTCAGATTGTTCATTCGGCGCGCAGTCTTGGAAGAGGTCGTACTTTCCGCAACTGAAAAGTCCCTGATGCAGACATCGGGAATGCGGAATTCTAACTGCTGGGGTTCATCTCTTTGTTCATGGGAGACTTAGAATTCCGATCACTTTCCGCAGAGACAAAGCGAATCCGCAACCTCATATCGAGTACAACGACCAGAGATTTCACCGAGTCAAATTGACGCGCCGGGGTGTCGGGAGCATACTTCAAATTGTATGCGTCCCGACAAATTCACCGCGAAAATGCAGGAGGCGTTCAATGCGTCGCTTGACCTCGCCTCGAAGCGCAATCATTCCGAAATCTCTCCCGAACACTTCCTCCTCGCCCTGCTCCAGCAGCCCGACGGGCTGACCCGTCCGCTGGTGGAAAAGCTGGGCCTGAATCCGGCCACGCTGGAGCAGCAGCTGGAGGCTGATCTTTCCCGCCGCGCGGCAGTGCATGGCGGTTCCTCGCCGCAACTCTCGGCCGACCTGCGCAAGGTCATCGACACCGCCGAGGGCGAGATGAGCAAGCTCAAGGATGAGTACCTGAGCGCCGAGCACTTCCTCCTCGCCCTGCTGGGGTCCAACACAGGCGCGGCGAAACTCTTGAAATCCGCCGGCATCACGCAGGACAAGCTGATGCAGGCCCTGCAGGCGATCCGCGGCAACCAGCGCGTGACCGACCAGGACCCCGAGGGCAAGTACCAGACGCTGGAGAAATACGGCCGCGATCTGACCGAGCTGGCCCGCAAAGGGAAGATCGACCCGGTGGTGGGCCGCGACGATGAAATCCGCCGTACGATGCAGGTACTCTCGCGCCGCACGAAAAACAATCCCGTGCTCATCGGCGAGCCCGGCGTGGGCAAGACGGCCATCGTCGAGGGCCTCGCCCGCCGCATCGTGAGCGGCGACGTGCCGGAGTCGCTGAAGAACAAGCGCATCATCTCGATGGACATCGGCGCGATGATCGCGGGCGCGAAGTTCCGGGGGGAATTCGAGGACCGGCTGAAGGCCTTCCTCAAGGAAGTCACCTCCAGCGAGGGCGAGATCATTCTCTTCATCGACGAGTTGCACACCATCGTGGGCGCAGGCGCGGCGGAGGGTTCCGCCGATGCGTCGAACATGCTGAAACCGCAGCTCGCGCGCGGCGAATTGCGCACGATCGGCGCGACGACGCTGGACGAATATCGCAAGTACATCGAGAAGGACGCGGCGCTTGAGCGGCGCTTCCAGCCCGTGATGGTGGACGAGCCGAGCGTGGAGGACACCATCGCCATCCTGCGCGGGCTGAAGGAACGCTACGAGGTGCACCATGGCGTGCGCATCCAGGACGGCGCGATCATTGCCGCCGCCACGCTCTCCGACCGCTATATCAGCGACCGCTTCCTGCCCGACAAGGCCGTCGATCTGATCGACGAGGCCGCGTCGCGACTCAAGATCGAGCTGGATTCCATGCCGACCGAGATCGACCAGCTCGAGCGGCAGATCATGCAGTTTGAGATGGAGAAGCAGGCCCTTCAAAAAGAGAAGGACCCGGCGAGCCGCGAACGGCTGGGCAAGCTGGAGAAGGAGCTGGCCGACGTGAAGGAGGAAGCCTCCCGCCTGAAAGCCCAGTGGCAGAAGGAAAAGGAGGAGATCGGCAAATCCCAGAAGGTGGCGGAGGAAATCGAGCGCCTGCGCACGGAGCTGGAACAGGCCCAGCGCAAGGGCGATCTGCAGCGCGCCTCGGAGATCCAGTACGGCGCGCTCCCCGATTTGCAGAAACAGCTCGAGGAAGCGACGGCCAAGCAGGCGCAATCCGGTTCGGCTCTCCTGAAAGAGGAGGTCACCGAGGAGGACATCGCCAAGGTGGTCGCGGTCTGGACGGGTATTCCCGTGTCCCGTCTCCAGGAGGGCGAGCGCCAGAAGCTCGTCAAGATGGAGGAGCGCCTGATGGAGCGCGTGATCGGCCAGGAACAGGCGATCAAGGCAGTTTCCAACGCCGTGCGCCGCGCGCGAGCGGGCCTGCAGGATGAGAACCGGCCCATCGGTTCCTTCCTCTTCCTCGGTCCCACGGGCGTGGGCAAGACGGAGCTGTCCAAGGCGCTGGCGGAGTTTCTCTTCGACGACGAGCACGCCATCGTGCGGCTCGACATGAGCGAGTACATGGAGAAGCACACCGTCGCCCGCCTGATCGGCGCGCCTCCGGGCTACGTCGGCTACGAAGAGGGCGGCCAGCTCTCCGAGGCCGTGCGCCGCAAGCCGTACAGCGTCGTGCTTTTCGACGAGGTGGAAAAGGCGCACCACGATGTCTTCAACGTACTGCTTCAGGTGCTCGACGACGGGCGCATCACGGACGGCCAGGGACGCACGGTGGACTTCAAGAACACGGTCATCATCCTGACGAGCAACATCGGCAGTCAATACATCATGGAGGATCTGCCGAAGGACGAGCGCAACAAGCGCGTAACCGAGGCGCTGCGCGAGCATTTCCGGCCAGAGTTCATCAACCGCATCGACGAGATCATCATCTTTGACCGGCTCGACGACCGCCAGCTGGCGAGCATCGTGGAGATCCAGCTCAAGCACCTCCTCGACCGCCTGACGAAGCAGAACATCACGCTCAAGCTCACGGAGGGTGCGAAGAAATTCCTCGGCCGCGAGGGGTACGATCCCGCATACGGCGCTCGCCCGCTCAAGCGCGTGATCCAGCGCGAGATCCTCGACCCGCTCAGCCTGGAAATCCTCGATGGGAAATTCGCTGAGGGCGACACGATCAAGGCCGACGTGAAGGACGGGCATCTGTCCTTCCAGAAAGCCTGAGTCCGATCATAAAAACGGGAGGGTGAAGATCCCTCCCGTTCCATCGGTCGACACGCGCGCGGAAAAAAACTAGGCGAGCCGTTGGCGGCGGCGAAAGAGGAGCAGCGTACCGACGCCTGCGAAAAAGAGGGCGATCGTGGTCGGCTCCGGCACCCGAAACAGGCCCAAGGCCTTCGATTCATGGTTGGCCTCGCTTGACTCGATCTTCCAGTCAGAAACCGTATTCAACCCGTTGTTGAATGTCATACGGAGGAGGTTCACAGGCGCTGAACTGATTACGAGCGTCTCGAAGATTGCTGAAGCGTCCTGATCGGCCTCGAGAGCGAATGCATTTACGTCGCAGGCAATGTCGCCTCCCATGGTTACCGACCTGATGATGGAAAATTGCCCCAAGGGCACTCCGAGCGAACTCAGCTCATCGATCCCAGCAACGCTCGCGTCGGAATCGGCGAAACTACGAGTAAGCGAAGCGAAAGAAAAAATCGTCAATGCAACCAAGAGAAGGTTCGCCTTCATGCCAAGGGAGGCAAATAGGAAATCCCCTCCGTTCTGTCAATCGCTGTAAAGTCTTACAACGTTAAGCAAATCAGCAACTTAAGCAAAAATCAACAAAACAACATTGCACACCCACGAGCGTCAACCAGTTGCAGCGCTACCCATTTTCCGGCATGTCAGCCTCCGAAAAAATTATTTCGAAAGAGCGTCGAGAACGATGGATTGTGTGAGTAATTCCGGCAGCGTGACGGGCTCCGCATGGTTGGCCGGGTAGAAGACGTAGAACGGCACCCCGGCGCGGTCGAAAGCCTGGAGGGCAGCGGTGATCTCGGGGTTGGCGTTGGTCCAGTCGGCTTTCATCGCCACGATGCCGCGGTCGCGGAGGAACTGGCGCACTGCGGGGACATTGATGGCAGTGCGTTCGTTGAATTTGCACGAGATGCACCAGTCGGCGGTGAAGTCGACGAAGACCGGCGTACCCTTGGCGCGAAGGTCGTCCAGGGCCTTTTGCGAGAAGGGCACCCAGTCAATACCATCCTTCCCCACCGGAGCCTCCGCAGTGGAGGTGGGCGGCCGGGATTGGACAAAGGCGAGCGCGACGAACTGCCATGCTCCGACGGCGATGATGGCGAGAGCGGCAGCAATAGCGAGGAAGCGCGTGGCGGGTTTGGTCAGCGGCCCGCAGAAGGAGCCGTAGATCCAGCAGGCGAGGCCGAGGCAGACGAGGAAGGCGAGCGTCCAGATGACGCCGTCGAGACCCTTCTGCCCGCCGATGACGCTCAGGAGCCAGATGAGGGTGGCAATGAGCGGGAAGCCCATGAACTGCTTCAGCCGCTCCATCCATGCGCCGGGCCGGGGCAGGACCTTCATCCAGCCGGGCTGGGCGGAGAGCAGGAGATAGGGCGCGGCCATGCCGAGCGAGACGGAGGCAAACATCGCAAAGATGACGATCGCCGACTGGCTGAGGGCAAAACCGAGCGCGGGGCCGAGAAAGGGCGCGGTACAGGGCGTGGCGAGGAGCGTGGCAAAGACACCCTGGAAGAAGGAACCTGCGTAACCAGAGCCGGACGAGGCCTCGGCAAGGGCGTTGCTCGCCTGACCGGGCAGGATGATCTCAAAGACGCCGAAGAGATTGAGAGCGAAGACAAAGACGATGCAGGTGGTGAAGAAGTTGAACCACGGGTTCTGGAACTGGAAGGCCCAGGTGACGTGATTGCCCGCCGCCTGGAGGGCGACGATGAGCGCGCCGAGGCCGAGGAACCACGCAAAGATGCCCGCCGCGAAGGCGAGGCCGTGGCGGAAGATCTTCGCCGGGTGCTCGCCCGCCTGCCGGATGAAACCGAAAATCTTGAGCGAGATGACGGGCAGCACGCAGGGCATGAGGTTCAGGATCATGCCGCCGATGAAGCCGAAGAGGAGGGCCTTCCAGAGCGGGAAGGTCACGGGCGCCGGGGCGGCGGATGTTGCTCCAGAAACAGGAGCGGCGGACGCCTGCGGCAACGGAGTGGCAGCAGCCTCCACAGTGTCGGAGGATGAGATCATCCAGCCGCGTCGATCAGCCCCGGCGCCGACGACGAGCACGCCCTGGATGGAACTGACGCCGGGAATGGCGACCACGGCGGAACCGGGTCCGGTGATCGTGGTAGCCGGATGCTGGACCTGCTGGTCGGCGCTGGGAATAGGAAAAACGTCGACCGGAGCGGAGGGCGGAAGGCCGGAGATTTCCAGGCCGAGGCCGTCTTTGCCCTTGGTCCAGGCGAGCTTGTACGGCGGAGGTTCGGCGCTGGGGAGTTGGGCGCGGTACTTGGCGAAGAGCTCCTGGTTGGCCGGCTCGGCGGTGGCGGCAACGGGCAGGGTCAGCTCCAGGTCGGCCTTGCCCGGGATGCAAATCTCGGCGCAGACGAGCCAGGAGGACTTGGCGCGGAGAGTGACGGTCTTCTCTGAGAGATTGGCGGGCGGGACGATGGTGACGAGGAGCATCGTTTCATCGCCGTAGGCGTAGACCTCGATATCGCCGGGCTCCTTCAGGCGCTCTGGCAACGGCCAGTCAATCGGCCCCGCCGCGAAGCCGGGGGGCAGCGTCCAGTCGAGCGTAGTGGGAAATCCCGCGTCGCCGCCGTATTGCCAGTAGGTATGCCACTTGGGCGCCATCTTGAGCAGGAGGCCGACCTGAAAGGGTTTGCCCGGCACGATGGCCGAGGTGTCGGCCACGAGCGAGGGCGTCACCAAGGTCTGGCCCTGGCTTACCTGGGCCGGAGCCTGCAGACACGAAACAGCGAGAAAGAGGACAACAAGGAGGCCGCGCATCACAGGCGGGAATCTCCGCCATGGCGGAGCGTCTGTCCAGAGCGGGAGCAAAAGTCGGAAGCGGGATTCCGGAAGTCGGAAGTTTTTGCTCCGGTGATGGGGCCGCTTGAACGAGGAGGATGGGGTGCGGTTGTCTCGCGACCGGCGCTCACGGGGAAAATTCGCCATTTGCGGGTTCACTCGTCACTCAAGCGGGGAAAGAATGGCTGCATTTCCAAATGCCGCCCCCCGCAGGCCGGTGAAGGCCGCCCCTACGTCTCGATGCGTACGCGAAGCAACAAATAGACGTGATCTGAATTTTCCTCGGGCAGGCGGCTGAGCGTCGCCGCCTGTCCTGATCGAAGCGGCCATGGAGCCGAAAAAACTTCCGCCTTCCGGATTCCCACTTCCGACCTCGCCTAGCCTTCGATGAAACGGCCCATGCCGCGGAACTTGTCGTAGCGCTTCTGGAGCAGCTTGTTCGTGGCGACGGGAACGAGTTCATCGAGGGCGCTGACGATGGCGTCGCGCAGGAGGAGCGCGGCGGCCTCGGGGTCGCGATGGGCTCCGCCGAGGGGCTCGGGGATGACTCCGTCGATGACGCCGAGCTTCTGGAGTTCGGTGGCATTGAGCTTGAGGGCCTCGGCAGCCTCCGGGGCGTGCTTGCGGTGTTTCCAGAGAATAGCGGCGCAACCCTCGGGGCTGATGACCGAGTAGTAGGCGTTTTCCAGCATGAGCACGCGGTCGGCCACGCCGATGCCGAGGGCTCCGCCGGACCCGCCCTCGCCGATGACCACGGCAACGATCGGGGTTTCCAGGACCATCATCTCGCGGAGATTCACCGCGATGGCCTCGGCGATGTGGCGTTCCTCAGCGCCAACGCCGGGATACGCGCCGGGAGTGTCGATGAGGGCGACGACGGGCAGGCGGAACTTCTCCGCCATGCGCATGAGGCGCAGCGCCTTGCGGTAACCCTCGGGATGCGGGCTGCCGAAGTTGCGCAGGAGGTTTTCCTTCACGTCGCGGCCCTTTTGCTGGCCGATGACGACGCAACGATGCGAACCCACCTTGGCGAGTCCTCCGGGCATGGAGGCGTCGTCGCCGAACAGGCGATCACCTTTCAGCTCAACGAAATCGGTGAAGGCCTTGTCGACGTAATCGAGGAAAAAGGGGCGGGACGTATGACGGGCGATCTGCACGCGCTGCCAGGCTGTGAGGTTGGCATAAATGTCGCGGCGTGTCGCCTCTACTTTTTCCTGCATGGTGCGGACCTCGGGATCGAGGTCGATATCCTGCCCCTGCACGTGTTTCTTGATCTCTTCGAGCTTCTGCTCGAGTTCCACGATGGGCTTCTCAAATTCAAGGGCTTGGATTTTCATGAAAAAGTCACTGGATGGTTACTGGCGTACCGCGGGAAACAAGCAGAAAGATTTCCTCCATGTCGTCGGTTGAGACAATGAAACCGACCGGGTGGTTCTCCGCTGCCGGGTCGCCACTCCGGATGGCGACGCCTCCGCCGAGCATGAGCCAGCGGTCCGCGCCTGCATAGTTTTTATCGCCAAAGGCGACGCGGGTCGTGCCGTTGAGGGCGATCTTGTCGGCGACCTTGTTATTGCCGACGGTCGTGCCTTTGGCGGAAAAGATGGGGTACTCCTTGAAGAAGACGCCGTTATTTAACACCATGAGCGTCTTGGCTTTACGGTCGATGGTAATCGAAGTGACAAGCTGCGGGATGAAGAGCTGCTGGCCGATGGAGAGATTGATCGTCTCGAGGTTGTTGACGCGGTAGATGAGGTCGGCGTTGGTCTTCATCTTCGACGCCACCTTGGCCAGCGCGTCGCCACGCCCGACGGTGTAGGGAACCTTGCCGCCAGCGGTGGAAGGGCTGAAGAGGTCGGTCACATTCATGTTGCCGAGGAGACGCTTGGCGTCGCCCACCTTGGGAGACGCGGGATTTTGCGCGATGAAGTCGGCCAGCGCCTTGCGGCCCTCCTCGGGCGAGGAGGTCTTGAGCGACTGGACGGTCTTGTCAAAGACGGCGATGGAGTAGTCCGGCGGAGGCGTCGGCGGCGGGGCCTCGGCCTGCTGGCGCTTATCCTCGCGGTCGAGCTGCTGGGGTTTCCAGTACAGCTCATAGGCAAAGTACGCGGAACCGCCAAAGATGGCCCCGGCGAGCAAGAGAATGATGAGGGCGCGAACGAGTATCATCATGTCCTGGTCAGTCGACGGGTATTAGAAACCATTCCGGGAACGGGATGCAAACTCAGATCAGCCCCCGGCGCTTCCACTCATCGACATTGCCCCCGGCGGAGCGCTGGATGAGATCCATGGTGAACTTCAGGAGGCAGACCTCCCAGGCGTCGTCGACGCCGGTGATGAGGGTATCCATGGGGTCGTTGCGGCTGCGCATATCCTCCTCCAGCCGAGCGACTACCACCTCCAGCGGGTCATGGACGAGGTTTTGCTCCAGGTCGGTTTTGCGGAGTTCGAAGCCGTAACGGAGGATCTGGGCGACGCCGGAGAGCTTTTCCACCGCGTCGGCGTATTCCCGGGCGGACTCGCCGAAGCCGTCGAGGAGGAGCTTGCGGAAATGCTGCGGCGCAACGATGCGCGGACGCTCGGCCTCGATGCGGCCGCCGCGCACGCGCACGACATTCACCTGGTCGAGGAGTTCGCTGACGAGGAGGAACCGGAAGCTGGTCGAGCCAAAGGTCTCGATCGTGCGCTGCGGCTGGATCACGACGCGGGTATTCTCCAGCGCGTAGTGAAAGTCGTGTTCCTCGATCATCGGAAGATCATACGAAGCGCGCCCCGGGGTGCAATAGCAGTTGTCGGGATTTGACAACCGGGGGCGATCCGCTTTTCTGTCGGGACGACATCCGCGTCGGCAAAGACCGACCAACCGCAATCCTTACGCCCACAAGCCCACTGAGCACGCCCAACCCACCCTCTCCCGCCCGGGTCAACCTGCGCACGCCGGATGTGATGTCCCGTGTGCAGGCCGAAGTCGAAAGCCACTACCGCAGCCAGCTCGTGGAGACGATCCGCGGCGGCGGCGGCGTGATGCGCCGGGGCAACACGGTCGTGCGGCTGGCGAAGCAGTTTGGCTTTTGCTACGGCGTCGAGCGCGCCATCGACCTCGCCTACGCGGCGCGCAAGGTGTTTCCCGACAAGCGCATCTCGCTCCTCGGTGAGATCATTCACAATCCCGACGTGAACGCCCAGCTCTCGAGCATGGGCATCCGGCACCTCGCGGCGCATCCGGCGGATGCGGATATCGCGGAGTTGCAGGCGGAGGATGTGGTGATCGTGCCGGCCTTTGGCGCGGAGGTGGATACCGTGGCGGCCATCAAGGCGCGCGGCTGCCAGATCGTCGACACCACCTGCGGCGACGTGATGAGCGTGTGGAAGCGCGTGCGGCAGAATGCCAACGAACAGGTCACCAGCGTGATCCATGGCAAGGCCTCGCACGAGGAAACCCGCGCCACCGCATCCCGCGCCCTCGGGCCAAAGGGCGACGGGCATTACCTCGTCGTGCTCGACACGAAGGAGACGGAGATCGTCTGCGATTACATCCGGGGCAAGGGCGACAAAACCGCCTTCCTCACGCGGTTCTGGAACGCACACTCGAAGGGCTTCGACCCCGACGTGCACCTGCACCGCATCGGCGTGGCGAACCAGACGACCATGCTGCGCAGCGAGACGGAACAAATCCAGGGCATGCTGCGCCAGGCCATCGCCGACCGCGACAGCGGCAGCACGGAGAATTTCCGCTACTTTGACACCATCTGCGGGGCCACGCAGGAGCGGCAGGACGCGCTCTTTGGCCTGCTCGAGGAATCCCTCGACCTCCTGCTCGTCGTCGGCGGCTACAACAGCTCGAACACGACGCACCTTGTGGAGATCGGCGAAAAGAAGCTCCCGACGTGGTTCATCCGCAACGCCACATGCCTGCTCTCGGGCGACGAGATCAAGCACTTTGACATCCACCACAAGCTGGAGGTCATCACGCGAGGCTGGCTCCCGCAAAAGGAACTCCTCACCGTCGGCATCACCGCCGGAGCGAGCTGCCCCAACAACCTGATCGAAGACTCGATCCAGCGCCTGCTGGAGCTGCGCGGGGAGACGGAGTAGCGATTCGCTCCCATGCTCCCCAGGATTTTTCTCGCGTTCGCTTTCTCCATGGCGGCAGCCGCAGTGCTTTCCGCCCGGGTGCTTGATCCCCTGCCCTTGTGGCCGGGGGCAGCGCCGGGAGCTTTGGGCAGCGAGGCGAAGGACATTCCCACCGTCACGGCCTATCTGCCCGACGCGGATAAAGCCACGGGGGCCGCGATGGTGATCTTTCCCGGAGGCGGCTACGGGGGCCTGGCCAGCCATGAGGGCGAGGGCTATGCGAAATGGCTGAACGAAAACGGCATCGCTGGGATCGTCGTGAAATATCGCCTCGGCAAATCCGGGTATCGTCACCCGGCCATGCTCAACGACGCCGCGCGCGCCGTGCGGCTGACCCGCCAGAAAGCCGGAGAATGGAACATCGATCCCCACCGGGTGGGCGTGATGGGGTCCAGCGCGGGCGGGCATCTCGCCTCGACCATCCTGACGCATTTTGACGCAGGCAATCCGCAGTCCCCGGACCCCGTGGAGCGGGAAAGCTCCCGGCCCGACCTCGGGGTGCTGTGTTATGCCGTGATCACGATGGGACCCGATACGCACCAGGGTTCCAAAAACAACCTCTTGGGCCCCAATCCGGACCCAGCCCTGGTGGAGCTGCTTTCCAATGAGAAACAGGTCACCGCCGACACCCCGCCCTGCTTCATCTGGCATACGTGGGAGGACAAGGGCGTGAAGATGGAAAACTCCATGGCCTTCGCCGCCGCGCTTCGGGAGAAGGGCGTGCCCTTCGAACTGCACATCTACGAAAAGGGCGGCCATGGCATGGGCCTCGGCAACGGCCACCGCTGGACCAGCGACTGCCTCGCCTGGCTGAAGGAACGCGGCTTTGGCGCGAAACCTGACGCCAAGCCTGCTTCGTAAGGAACTGCTCAGGAATTGCCGCCGGGAAACGGGGTGATCATTGTGATATTTGACTGCCTGAGTCCGTAGATTGCGGCTGGAAAACTCCATGAGGACATGGGAAGGTTCCTCACCATCGAAAAAATCCAGACGCTTACGATGGAAAGAGGGCTATCCACACCATGAGCGACTCTCTCGCACTTAACCCTCATCCTTCGGTGCTAAGACACCTGCGGGAACTGGAGAGAATACACTCAGGGAACAAAGCCCAGGCGCGGATCGCACAGGACCGCTACCTGAAAACCATCGGCGCCTCGTCCAAATCCAACCCGACGTTCTCCAAAACCGAGCGAAAAAAGCTGATCAAACGCGCGCTCGAAAACGACATCCCATAAGCCCGCCCGGGTCCTAAAGATCCGTCGGCACAGGCCGACTCGATGTGAAACCCCGCGCGCTGCCCGCGATTTCCTTTTTCAGGACCGGGGCATTTCGCAAAGCTCGACTGATCCGCCATGCACCACCACCGGGTGGGTTTGCAAAAGTGCGAGGACTTCCTGCCTGTCCTCCGCATCAAACCGCATGTAGCCCCCGATGTGATCGAAGGACTTGGCCGTTTCGGCGTTGCCGATCGTCATTCTCTCACCGATGGCGCTGCCGCCTTTGAACAACCCGCTCTTCCGGGCCGCTTCGATAAACGCGCCCCATTCCTCCAAGGTCGGATCGCTTTCCGTGTTGTCGTGGATGAAGAGGATGTACTGGGTCATGGCGCTCGGGGATTTGGGAATTTTTCTTCGGGCGGAGCTTCTATCCCGCCTCCACACTCGTCGAGACGCTTTTTGCGCTTCTCAAGAATGGCGAAAACCGTCCGGCGAATCTCGTTTGTGCAAGATCACGCACACTGACCCCTATTTTCCAACTGACCCCTTTTTTCCCTTGCCTCCTCAAGGTTTCACCCTGAGCCCGGCGGCTTTCGCCAGAGTCGCCTGGCGGACGTCGAATGTTAGGAAATGTCCAGCTCCCAGGTGAAGCGCGGTTGCAACGTGCAGGACATCGAAACTGCGATGCCCGGCTTGCATGGTGAATTGCGCCGAAAGCTCCTCGGCGATACTGTAAACCCTGGCCCAATCGTCAACCGGCGAAATGACAAGCCTGCCCGCCGCAATGATGTTTGCTTGCAAGGTTTCCAGCATCCGGTGCGCCTCCGTTTTTGAATATCCCTGCGTTCTGCCCCTGGAGAAGCGGAAGGCTTGCAGGCGGACCGACTGCCGAAACTCGAAAAGCACAAGGGAGGAAACATGAACCGGCGCGGACTCCCGCTGCATAAGCTGGTCCGCCTGGCGGGAGTTATCTTGTTCCCGATAGAGAGCACACAACAGGGAAGTGTCGGCGAAGGTGTTCAACCTTCCTCCCCCTCATGCTCGTAAGCATCCATTTCCTGCACTTCCTGCGCACTAAAAACGCGGTCGCCCCAAATGGCCTTGCGCTGGGCGGCCCAATCCACCTCGGGCATGGCTTGCTCGGCTGGAACAGGCGGCACGAGCCGGGCGAAGGTGCGCCCGCGCTTGATGATTTCCACGGTTTCGCCGTTCTCGATCCAGGCCGAGACGCGCCGGAAATGGTTGCGAAGGTCGGCCACGGTTGCGGTTTTCATGATAGAACAATCTCTCACGAATGATCCCATACCGTCAAGGGTGTTCAAACCCGTTCGCCGCGTGCGCTCTGGCCAGCGGCAAGAGTATGCAAGAATATGAACCCTGACCCCTGGTTCTCCCTAGGCAGCAGTTCTGACAACTCGGCTCGATTCTCGCCAAACCCGAGTTTCTCTGATACACGGCCCGAATGACCCTCCCCAAGCTGACAAAAGACGACTGGAAAACCATCGGACCTTGGGCCGCGGTGATCGTCATCTTTATCGGATCTCCGATCTACCTCGCCGTTCGACCCAACGACTTCACCCCCTTCGTGCAGGTCCTCCTCTCGCTCTTCCTATTCGTCCTGGCATACTGGATCGGCTACAAAGCCGAGATCGCCAAGGCGGCGAAGGCGGCCAACGATCGGTGGCTGCCACAAGCCGAAAGCGTCATTTACAGGCTCCTCACCTTGCGGACGAACGTCCGGGGATTCAGTGACTCGACGAAATCCTCTTGCTCGGAGGCAACCTGCGATCTACCGGAGTTGGATGACCCTGCTTTGAAGGCGGTTCGCATCAAGATGAAGTCGGATTGTGAAGGATCGAGTCAGCGCCTCGACGACATCGGGCACCAACTCGAAGACGCTATTTCCGATTGGCGCAGATTCATCGAAGCGAACTGCCACGGTGAGGAGTGCGCCCGAATCTGGGACGCCATCAGGGACCGCGAGGCGCGGCTGGAGCAAGAGATTAAGGAACGGAAGGAAGCCAAGGCAAAGAAAGCCTTGCCGCCGGAGGATGCTCTCTGATGAGTGGCGTACTCGGCCTAATTGCGACGGGCTTGGGAGTCGTAAAATCCTTGTGGGCGCGACTCGGAGCAAAGGGTTTGGAGGATCACAAGGGAAAGGTTGCCGTCCGTTCAAAGATCAACCTAGTCACTTTCGAGCACCGTCGGGCCGCGAGGCAGAAAATCCGCGTTGCCTTGGGAGCTATCGAGGAAGCTATCCGCCAAGCCTACCTCGCTCGGGCGAGTGACCGGGAAATTCACCCGAACGACTACGAAAACGCTGCCTACTCAGCCTCGCACGTCCTCAGCCAAGAGGGCTACGCCGTGCGGCTCCTGCGAGATTTCGACACGATGGTCCAAGACATCGCGGGAGACTTGGGAGAAGGATCGGACGCTGTCGTCGAGGCCTGCAAGGTCGCCTCGAACAAGCTCACCTCATACCTCGCACACTCCTTCGATCTGTTCATCATGGCGGAGGAAACCGAAGACGACCGCCTCGCCGGTCGGGCGCTTCGAGCCATCCTCGCCGCCGAAGACAAACTCGACGCGGAAATGCTACAAACCTAGTCCTGCCAGCAAACCCGCCGCTGGGTCTTTGAAACCGTCGAGCGCTTTTGAGAGATTTGGGGGGGGAATGCACCATCATGAGATCGTCAAACTGGGGTAGGACGCCGGTTGTCTTACCTCCCGTGTCAAGATTCCGGGATATGAGACAAAAAACCATCCGTCCCGAAGGTAGGAAAGCAGGTCCAAAGGCCCAGACCGCATCCGCCACCTATGGCATCTGCCGATAGCGGCTTGAATTAAGACGGAGTTCAGTTCAACACTTGAACAAAATGCTCGGACCCGAAAACATCACCTTCTGGAGAACCGGACGGACAACGCCATCACTGGTGGATGCCGGATTGGTTGCAGTTGGCGATTCGGCGCATGTCGCTAAACTGCCTGCTGATACTCGAGGGATTCTAAAAAAAGCGTCAGAGCAGTTCGGAGCGACACACGTCTTTTTCCGTTCCCGTCCGGGACGACCCTCGGTGCCTGAGGCGTTGGTGTTTGATGACTCTGATAGTCACAGCTCGCGCTCGAACGAGCAATTTGCAGAGCTACATCGTCGTTTGTGGAGCTGGGGAGCTGTTCCCCTGGTTTATCGTCGTTCACCCGGGAGGGTAGATGTTTTTCGCTGCGCTCATAAGCCCGACTTCGACACCAAAAAAGGGCAGCCTGAGTACGCACCTTATGACTCAATTCAATTAATTGATACCGCTGCTGAAATCACGGCTCAGTTGGAAGAGAAGCCCTGGTGGGATATGCGTCGGCTGGCTAATGGCACTCTTTGGGATGACCGCACAGTCGCTCAGAAGTTTCTGTCCGATGCCTCCGCTCACAAGACCATCCTTGGGCATGTCGAGGCCTTGGAGAAGCAACTCGTAAAGGAATCCCGTCTGGCATCGAATCTGCGCCGTCGACTGCTCATCATCTCGCTGCTCGTTGCCTATCTGGAAGATCGTGAAGTCTTCAAATTGGAGGCAAACTTCTTTGCGCGATTCAAGCCGGGTGCGGAGAAGTTTTTCCATGTGCTCGGCGATGCAAGTGCACTGATCAAGCTCTTGCACTACCTCGAAACGGAGCGCTTCAACGGCAACGTCTTTTCATTGGATGAGGATGAAAAACATCAACTCCTGCAGACGCCTTACCTGAGGAAGTTTGCAGAGGTGATCGAGGGTGTTACAGAACCTGGGGGCCAGCAGACCCTCTGGAGGCTCTACTCCTTCCACGATCTGCCGGTGGAACTGATCAGCCATATCTACCAACTCTTCGTAGAAGATAAGACGACCTGCGTTTACACGCCTCCGTTCCTTGCCCGCCTGATGCTGGAAGAAGCCCTTTCATTGGATCGCATGGATCGGTTGGAAGAGCGTAACGAGATTGTGTTCGATCCCGCGTGCGGCTCGGGCATCTTCTTGGTAGAGGCCTTCAAGCGTCTTGTTCTGCATTGGCGCAAAAACAACGATTGGGAAAGCCCGACCGTGGAGGTGCTGAGAAAACTCATGCAACGAGTCGGCGGAACGGATGTGGATCGCTATGCCGTCGAGTTAGCCGCTTTCAGCCTTTGCCTCGCAATGTGCGAGGAACTGCCTAAAGAGGCTATATTCAAGACGCGGAAGCTCTTTCCCACGCTAAAGGGCAAGACCCTTATCGAAAGCTGTTTCTTCAAGCAAGCCCGGGAAAGGAAACTGCCACAGAATATCGGCGTGGCAGTGGGGAACCCTCCGTTTGGCTCGGCCTCGAAGGTGGGAACGACCGAGCAAGCCTACAATGAGTATCTCGCTACGCATGGAAAGCAAAGCCTTCCCGATCGCCAGTCTGCCTATCTCTTCATGCATCATTGCATGGAGGCGATCGTTCCCAATGGCCTAATTTGCCTTATTCAAAAGGACAATTTCCTCTATAATCGGCGCAGCATCGGTTTCCGCCAGTCGATCTTCGAACGCTGGGACGTTCGCCAGATTCTCGATTTCACGCCCATTCGTGGGATGTTCTTCAAAGACCCCAAGGTGGTCGTTGTCATGGCCGAGGCCAGTTCTCCCCAGCCCAAGCGCTCCATCCTTCACGCCATCTTCCGCCGCACGGTCCATACTCAGGCTGAGCTGAGTTTCGAACTCGACTACTATGACATGCACTGGCTGCCCCGCCAATGCGTAATGACCAAGGACTTCGTCTGGCGCTGCAATCTCTTTGGAGGTGGCAGGGCGGTGGGTCTCGTCGAGCGACTCAAAAAGTTGCCGACGCTGAAGGAATATGTAAGAGCCAAAGGTTGGGACTATGGAGAGGGATTTATGGTCGGAACTCCAACTAGCGATGAGGTTATCGACTTTCTCTACGATCAGCCTGTGATCCCTGCAAAAGCGGTCCTGGCGAATGGTACTGTCGACGAAACTCTGATCGAGACACAATCTGCAAAGCACTTTTATTACCCAACGCGTGATAGCCTTTACAAGTCGCCGACGATTCTTATTCGGCAGACGGACAGCCTGCAGTTGGCTTACTGGCAAAAGAGCAACTTGACCTACAACTCCGAAGTTTTAGGTATTGCATCCAACGGCGTATCCCATGCAGAACACCGAGCTACATTTGATCGGATTTTCAAGTCAAAGTCCTTCTTTCAAGCATGGATTGCACTCACGAGCACGAAGGCTGGCCTGCAAAAGGCGACCGCGCTGAACAAATCCGACATCGACGACTTTCCATTCCCGGATGACGAAGCCGATCTCGACCTCACGGAAAACGAAGAGATCATTCTCGGCGACGCTTTCGGATACTACCGAGATTTCCAGCGCCTCGGCGATGACGCTGCAATGATGCGGAAAGCCGAGGCCAAAGATTATGAAGAATTTGCTTCGGTCTTCACGCGGCAAATCAACGCTGTTCACAAGAAGCTGCGTCCTTTGCCGGTAAAGTCATGGGCCGGGGTGAGCTGCCAACCATTCATCTTCGGCAAGGAAGCGCCAGATTGGACGAATGCGGAGAGCCTGAACGACAAACTTTCCAGGCTCCTGCGCACCAAGAAAAGTCCTTCGTTCACCACGGTGCGCATCTTACGCATCTTTGACGGGCCATTCATCTTTCTCATCAAACCCGACCGCCTCCGCTATTGGTTGAAGTCCATCGCCCTTCGCGATGCAGACGAAGCTTTGGCAGATCTTCGAGCACTCGGCTTTTAAACGATCTCATGATTGCCGACGAGCATCATTCACATCCTTGCATCGGCGCTCCCGATGCCGAGGTGTTAGATGCTAACGCATTTCATCACGCGATCGTCAGTTTTGTTGAGCAGCATCTCCCGATCTGGTGTGATCGCTCGGATCGTCCTCTGGTGACTGACGAGCCACAGCTTAATGAAACGCTTTGCGATCATCTGGACTGCGCGGCGCGTCACTCTTTTGATTCCATTCGATTTAGTCATGAGCCATACCAGACACCCGGACGCGCCGCCGATATGGCGGTGAAGCCTGGAAAACAGATCATCGTAGAGGGAATCGGTTATTCGATATTCGAGCAGCTACTTCCTATCGAATGCAAACGACTTCCCACGCCGACGGACAGTCACCGCAGCGACTGCGAATATGTCCACGGCCTTGCTGGACATCGCACTGGAGCCATCGAGCGGTTCAAACACGGCCTTCATGGGCCGACCAATAAACGGGCCATGATCATAGCCTACCTTCAACAAGGGGTCGTCGAACACTGGCGGGCGACAATCAATAGTCGCCTTGAAAAGATGGCGAGCGAACAAGCGGACGAGGGCTTCTGGGCTCCCTGCGAGCTTCTCTCCCCATGCGCATCAGCGAGCGCTCGGCTGGGCAAACATACATCTCAGCATCGGCGCTGTAAACCTCCGGCCGATTCCGCTCTGATCGAAATTATGCACCTTTGGCTATTGATGAATTGACTCAGCTCATCCGCTACGGTGAGAAGCGGAAAATCGGGGGCCGATCAAAAACGGCTGGCTCACGGTAAAGTCCCAAGCGAACCGAACCGCCAAGCCGAAGATCATCGCTGCGGGAAAAAAGCAGAACACGCAAGCGGCAAGATCGAGGAGAAGGGAACGCCCCGTTCTTTTTCGAGGGGGTGGAACGGAGACGCAGACGACGATGAAGATGACGCCGTAGAGCGCAACGCACACCAGCAAGAAGAAGGGAATTGCGGCTTTCCAAGCGGTATCCATCAGCGCTGATCTCGGGGTGGAGTTCTATTTCCCTACAACCCGCCCAGGAACTTTTGCAGTTTTTCGGCGACGGCGGAGAAGCTGAGGGTGCGGGAGGCGGTGGATTCCACCTGGGTGAGGGCGTGGCGGTAGGTGGCTTCGTCGGCCAGTAACGATGATGCGATGGCGGAGAGTTGCTCGGGGGTGCGGCCGAGGCCGCTGGTGTCGGGGAAGGCCATGCGCTCGACGGCTCCGTCGCCGCCGACACAGATGACGCGGGCGAGGAGGGCGTCGCCTGCGACCTGGCCGGGGACGGCGCTGCGGTCGAGCTGGAAGACGATGCGGTGGCGGGCCATCTCGCGGAGGTACTCGGGATAGGGCAGCGGGCCGGCGAGGATGCGCAGCGACGGGCTGATGGACTGGAGGAGGCGCTCGCCGCGGCGGCCGTCGGTATTGACTACGGTGACGCGCTGGGACAGGCGGCTGGCGGTGGCGACGGCGAGGAGGTGGTTGCGGGACGGGATGTCAAACTCGCGGGTGCCGATGAAGATGCCGGAGCGGTCGGAGATGGGGGCCGAGAAATTCCACGCCGGGGCCTCGATGGGGTACGGGGTAGGCAGGAATTCCCCCCGGCGGCTGCCGGCGGATTCGTACAGGGCCATGAGCTCGGGGGTGCTGGCGAGGTAGCCGTCGGCGGCGCGGCAGATCTCGGCAAACTTTGCGTAGCGCCTGGCGTCGTTGAGGGCGTCGGAGACCTGGTGGAGGCCGGATTCCTTCCACGAGACGAGGGTGCGGACCTCGCGTTCGCGCAGGGTATTGACGGCCTCCAGGGCGGCGTCGAGGCCATTGCGGCGCAGGAGGACGAGGACGGCGGTGACAGTGGGCGGAATCTCGCGCACGTCGCGGGCGAAGGCTCCGCGCACGCAGGCGGCGTAGGCGTGGTAGTTGATCGGGGCGTGGCCTGGGTCGTTGGGCGAGCCTGCGGCGCTGGGAAAGGTCTGGTAGGCGTCGCGGCCACCGGGGTTGAGGACGGCAAAGGGCACGGTGGAGAGAGTGTGTGGGGTGGGGTCAGGCTTGGGTGGAGGCGGCAGCGGCTTTGTGCTGGTCCCAGAGGGCGTTCATTTCGTCGGGTGTGGCATCCTCGATGCGGCGGCCCTGGGCGGCGAGGGCGGCCTCGACCGCCTGGAAGCGGGTGACAAATTTGCCGGTGGCGGCGGCGAGAGCGGTCTCGCTGTCGACCTTGAGCTTGCGGGAGAGGTTGACGACGGTGAAGAGCAGGTCGCCCAGCTCCTCCTCGACGTGGCGGGTTTCGCCGGAGGCGAGGGCCTGGCGGAGTTCCGCGATCTCCTCCTCGACCTTGTCAAAGACGGGTTCCGCAGCCTGCCAGTCGAAGCCCACGCGGGCGGCTTTCTTCTGGGCATTCTGCGCGCGCAGGAGGGCGGGCTGGCCGGAGCCGAGGCCGTCCATGATGGAGGTGCGGTCCTTTTTCTCGGCGCGCTTGATCTGCTCCCACTGGCGGAGCACCTCGGTGCTGTCGGCGGCGGCCTGGTCGCCAAAGACGTGGGGGTGGCGGCGGATGAGCTTTTCGCAGACCTCGGCGACGACTTCGTCAAAGGAGAAGGCGTCGCGTTCGCCCGCCATCTGGGCGTGCATAACGACGTGGAGCAGGATGTCGCCAAGCTCCTCGCGGAGGTTGGGGTCGTCGGCCTTGTCGATGGCCTCGATGACCTCGTAACACTCCTCGACGAGGGCGGCGCGGAGGCTGGAGTGGGTCTGCTCGCGGTCCCAGGGGCAGCCATCGGGGGCGCGGAGGCGGGCGACGATGTCGCGGAGGCGGGAGATATCACTCATATGCGCCAGAGCGAGGCGTTGCCGCCGCTGAATTCATTGATCTCCTCGGACGAGCGCCGGGAGACGTAGATGACGAGGAAGCCGACGGTGAGGATGGTGCCGAGGTAGACGACGCAGGCGATCCAGGCTGGGAGGGCGTGGACGGCGAGGGCGTTGTAGAAATTTTCCACAGAATCGATGGGTGAGCGGGCGTGGATGAAGACCTTCAGCGTCCAGGCGACGAGGATGATGGCGAAGATGAAGACGTAGTTGCGCTTCAGCCGCCGGGCGACGGCCTCGACGGCGGTGATTTTGAAGGACGGCAGGATGAGATCCTCGCAGACAAGCCGCCGCCACTCGCCATCGAGGAGCTGCTGGCTTTGCGAGATCATGGGCACGAGGAAGTGCGACTCCAGCATGCGGACGCGCCCGCGGAAGGCGTCGTAAAACCGATACCGCCGCGCCTCGATCCAGAGGAGCATCCAGACGAAGGCGAGATTGAAGAAAAAGACGATGTGCGGGACGTTGGGGAACGAGAAGGCGACGGTGATGATGGACGTCGTGCTCGTGATGGCCCAGGTGGTAGTGACGTCGAGGCGCTGCCGCCAGATCATGATGCGGCCCAGCTCGCCACGATAGAAGTGGATCATGGCGTTGACGTAGCAACTGTCCTGCAAACTCGGGATGGGCATCCCGGAGTTGTCGGAGCGAGGCGGTTGAGGCGGAGGTATATCGGACATTAGCGCGACCGCTCCTTATCCAACAGGGCGGCGCGGGCGCGCTCAAGCTTTTCACGCTCGGCCTTGGTGAGGCTGGCGATGCCCTGGCGCGCGATCTTGTCCAGAATCGGGTCGATGGACTCGATATCCTCCTGCGGTTTCTCCCGGGGAACGACCCGGAGGTTGCGGCGCGACCGGCGTTCCCGGATGAACTGGCCTAAGGACGGAATAGCGAGGAACGAGACGGAGGAGACGCCCTCGCGGGCGATCCAGAGCGCGCCGACGAAACACGAGCCCCACATCACGGCGAGCGAGACCCAGGATTGACCCGCCATCATTTGCAGCGTGTAGATGCCGATGGCGGCGATGCCGATCCACTTTGCCTGGATGCTGAAGAAAATCTCGGCGGTCGGGTAGATGAGGACAAAGGCGATGAAGATGGCGAAATTCAGCAGGTTGGTTCCCGCCATGGGCCCGACGGGGACACCGAGGAGGGCAAAGGCGGAGAGAATCACCGGAGCGGCCAGCAGGACGAGCGCGTAGAGCCAGCCAAAGGAGCGGCGGCCGAGGAATTTCTCCACGTCGCGGCCAAAGATGGCGAGCATCACGATCGAGACGGCATTCCAGATGCCGGGCTCGATCACGGCCGAATAGGTGAAAAACTGCCAGAGGCGAAACTCACGCAGCGCGTAAAACGGCGTGAACGCAAAGAGCGCGTCGTACCACCCCGCGCTGATGGCCGAGGCCAGCGCGGTGAGGATCATCGCCACCCCCTGCACAGCCGCCAGCACCGTCGCAAGGTAAACAGGCACCTGGCCGACCCAGGTGATAGGCTCGCAATGCTCGAAATTGCGGTTGGCTATCATGACTCAATGATCAATTTAAGACTCCCCTCCCCTCGAAACAAGAAGGAATCTTTGGTCATTTTTGAGCAAAACTGATGATAGTACTTGTCAGGGTAGTCAATATAAGATTATCTTATACCTGCAACTGTAGATTGTTGCCCATTTTTATGACACAACTCGCAAACCCACTGGGGACTCAACAGCCTGACAATCCGGCGGTATTGGATTGGGTGAATGAAATCGCAAAATTAACGGAACCGAAGGAAATTTTCTGGGTCGATGGATCGGAAGCAGAAGACCGCCTCATGCGTGAGCGGATCGTGGAATCCGGCGCTGGTCTCTGGCTGAACGAGAAACTCCGCCCAAACTCGCTGCTCGTTCGCAGCGACCCGCGCGACGTGGCTCGCGTGGAGCAGCGCACCTTCATCTGCTCGCTCTCGCCGAAGGACGCAGGCCCGACGAACAACTGGGAAGACCCCAAGGTGATGAAGGTCAAGCTGAACGGCCTTTTCAAGGGCTGTATGAAGGGCCGCACGATGTACGTGATCCCCTTCTCGATGGGCCCGATCGGATCGCCCATCGCCCAGTACGGCATCGAGATCACCGACAGCCCGTACGTGGTGGCCAACATGCGCATCATGACCCGCATGGGATCGGCCGTGTACGCCGAGATCGCCAAGACCGGCAACTTTGTGAAGTGCCTGCACTCGGTCGGCTTCCCGCTCGACGGACGCGCCGATGTGCCGTGGCCCTGCGATCCTGAGAATACCTACATCACTCACTTCCCCGAGGAGCGCCTGATCATCAGCTACGGATCGGGATACGGTGGCAACGCGCTGCTGGGCAAGAAGTGCTTCGCGCTGCGCATCGCCTCGACGATGGCCCGCGACGAAGGCTGGATGGCCGAGCACATGCTCATCCTCGCCGTGACGGACCCGCAGGGCAAAAAGACCTACGTGTCGGCTGCCTTCCCGAGCGCCTGCGGCAAGACGAACTTTGCCATGCTCATCCCGCCGAAAGATCTGGCGGACAAGGGCTGGAAGGTGACGACGATCGGCGACGACATCGCCTGGATCAAGCCCGGCCCGACGGGATACCTGCATGCGATCAACCCGGAAGCCGGTTTCTTCGGCGTCGCCCCGGGCACCTCGTACGACAGCAACCCGATGGCCATGGATTCCGCCAAGAAGGACACGATCTTCACGAACGTGGCCCTCACCGACGACGATGATGTGTGGTGGGAAGGCATGACCAAGCAGGCCCCGGCCCACCTGATCGACTGGAAGGGCAAGGACTGGACCCCGGAGACGAAGGATGCCGATGGCAAGCCCGTCCTGAGCAGCCACCCGAACAGCCGCTTCACCGCCCCGGCCCGCAACTGCCCGATCATCGACGAAGATTGGGAAAACCCCGCCGGAGTGCCCATCAGCGCGATCATCTTCGGCGGCCGCCGCGCCACCACGATGCCGCTGATCTTCCAGGCCTTCAACTGGATCCACGGTGTGTACCTCGGCGCCACGGTCGGCTCGGAAATGACGGCCGCCGCAGCGGGAACGCTCGGCCAGGTGCGTCGCGACCCGATGGCCATGCTGCCCTTTGCCGGTTACAACATGGGCGACTACTTCAGCCATTGGTTGGAGATGCGCGGCAAGATCAAGCACGTGCCCCGTATCTTCCACGTCAACTGGTTCCGCAAGGACGCGAATGGCAAGTTCCTCTGGCCGGGATTCGGCGAGAACACCCGCGTGCTCAAGTGGATCGTCGAGCGCTGCCAGTACGGTGCCCACGCTCTCGAAACCTCGGTCGGCTGGGTACCCCAGTACGAAGACCTCGGTCTCGACAGCATCGAAAAGACGCTGACCAAGGAGCAGTTTGACGAAGTCCAGAAGCTGGACATCGAAGAATGGCGCCGGGAGCTGATCCTGCAGGACGAACTCTTCTTCAAGCTCTACTCGAGCCTGCCGAAGGAACTCGTCTTCCAGCGGGAGCTGCTGCTCGCCCGTCTGTAAAAGATTCCGAAAGCACAGTTTTTAACCACTTTTCCGTGGGGGAAAACAGGAGGCGCGTCTTGTGGAGGGCGCGCCTCTTTGCTTTTCCAGGCATTGCCGCCCAGCGGGTGGATTGCTACAGTGCCCGACATGCGTGCCTTCCTTCCCGTGCTGTGTGCCGTCATCCTCTGCGGATGCGCGACCGTCAAGCAGGCCCCGAAGCCGACGAGCGCGGCGATTCCGGCCACCGAGTCCCAGACCAGCATCGGCACGCTGCGCGCGCAAGCCATCGCCAGCCGCATGGAGGAGGCAAAGATCGCGAAACTCCGTAAATCCGGCTCGCCCTACCTCGCCGTCCGCACGCTAAACCTCACGCCCGAGCAGGCCGCCCAGCTCAAGCATCTCCTCCCCTCTGGCAACCCCGCAGAGTTTGTCTGCGTGATGGTTTGGAACGCCGTCACGGACAAGGAAGCCTCAAGCGACTGCTACGTCCTGACCCAAGCTCCCGAAGTCGGCAAGCCCGTGAAGCTCGGCGACTACACGGCGGAGTACGTCGGCAGCCGGTGACGGCGGATTTCGGAAGTGGGATCCCGGAAGTCGAAAGTATTGACTTGGGCGCAGCGCGATCCGTTGCTATCTGCCTTACGCCCCTTCCTAACGATGATTCAGGCTCGCGCCAGCGTCGAAGTACTGGTCGAAGGCCTGCTACGATATCGTGGTGAGATTGCGCTCAATCCAGTTCCATTCAACGAAATGGCAGCGAGCTGAAAATCCCTCCCGATAGGGAAGGGTGTCAGCGAATCGCGTAGCGAGGTGGCGGCACAGGGGGCGAGAGTTCCCGCGACTCCCAAGCGGAGCGGGGATTACCGGGCGGGGGGATATTTGGCCAGTTTGCGCTGGAGCGAACGGCGGTCGATGCCGAGCAGCCGGGCGGCCTGGCTGATGTTGTTGCCGCAGTCGGCGAGGATGCGTTGCAGGTGCTCCCACTCGACCCGATCCAGGGTCGGCACATCCACTTCCGGGGACTTCGGGCGACCTTCCAGCGCGGCCTCGATCTGGTCGCTGTCGGCCGGTTTCATCAGGTAGTCCGCACAGCCCAGCTTCACCGCCTCCATCGCGGTGGCGATGCTTCCGTAGCCGGTGAGCATGACGATCTTTGCCGACGGGGCGGCCGCCTTCAAGCGGGGGATGAGGGACAGGCCGGTATCACCCGGCATCTTGAGATCGAGGAGGATGGCGTCGGGCTGAAAGGCCCGGCACTCCTCCACCGAATGCCCGCCATCCGCAGCGATCACCTCATGGTGGCGACGGCGCAGCGAGCGCGCGAGTGTCTCGCGGAAAACTTCGTCATCATCGATGAGAGCGATCTTCATGGGGGGCAGATCAGGCGGTAAGCGGGAACTCCATGGAAACCCGGGTGCCCCGGCCGAGATCGGACTCGATGCGGAGGCGTCCCTTCATCCGCTCGGTAAACATGCGTACGAGGAAAAGGCCCAGGCCCATGCCTTTGCCGGGGTCCTTGGTGGTAAAAAATGGTTCGCCCGCGTGGGCGGCGACGTCGGCCGTCATGCCGGGGCCGCGATCCTGCACGGTGGCGAGGACGCGCTCCCGGTCCGTCTCGATGCGCAGGGTCACGGGGTGGCCGGATTCATCGGCCTCGCACGCATTTTTCACCAGGACGGCGAGGGCCTGCAGGAGAGTGGTGGATGGGACAAAGACGGTAAGCCTCGGCTCCGTGACCTCGGCGGAGATGCGGGAATAATTGGCCGGGCTGAGAAACTCCCTCAGTCGAAGCGGGATGTCACCAAGCAGGAAGGATTGCGGATTTTCCCCGATCTTGTCCGTGGTGTTCTCCGCCAGCTTTTCCAGGATGGCGCGGCAGCGGTCGACCTCGGATCGTATGAGCTTTGCGTCGTGGAGGCATCCGGTGCTTTCACATTGATTGCAGGCCTGCTTCTGGAGGTCGGCGCTGATGATGGCGATGGTATTGAGCGGGGTGGCGAGCTCATGCGCCACGCCGGCGGCGAGGGTGGCGAGCCCGGCAAACTTTTCATTTCTCACCCCGAGCAGCATGGCCTCCTGGAGCTGCACCTCGCGAATGGCCAGCGCCGACTTGAGCTGACCGACGAAAAAGGCAATACAGATGCCGACCAGGATCATGGCGAGGAGCATGCCCTGGAGGTGAAAGTCAAAGCTGCCGCAGCAGCTGACACCCAGCTCGCTTTTGATCTCATAGGGAGATAAAAACAGGAGCGCGTAGCAAACGGAGCAGAGGATGACTCCGATCCAGGTCCACAGCGCAGGGAGCAGGACCGCCGCGATGGTGACATGAAGGAGATAAAACGCGGTGAAGGGATTGTGAGGCCCGCCCAGCGAGTAAAGGATCACCGACAGCGTCAGCGTATCGAGCAGCAGCAGGGCCGCGCAGCATTCCGTCTCGCGAAACTTATCCCCCCGCAGGGTGACGAAAAGGTTGCTCCCTGCAGTGATGGCCAGGCACGGCAGGAGAACGGCAAGAGGCAGTGCGATGTGGAGAAAATACGCGCTGGTGGCAAAGAGCAGACATTGCCCCGCAAGGGATAGCCATCGCAGCCGGATCAGCCACCGGAGGCCGGGCGCGATGGATGCGATGCTGGATGTCATTTCAAACATGATGGCATCATCCCATCAGACAGCGCGAAAACAACTCCAAGGTGCGGCAATTTGCCGCACCGATGCGCTAAGATAACAAGGGGCGGCATGCTTCCACGCCGCCCCCTGCGGTGAGAGTCTATCGAGAACTATCGTGAACCCGCAGGCCACATTTTCAGGATTATCCGTTTAGGCGGGCGATGTCACCTGGTAGTGCGTCCCGGAAGTGCGGCAAAGTGTCGCATCCGCCACATGCATCTTGAAGGGAGCCGATCCCGTCACTTAGAACCCGACGCTCAGTGAGGCGAAACATGGAATTACCTGATCCCCTGGCGGACAAATCGTTCAGTGCAGCCGGGGCTGGCAACCAATGGTCCAACTTACCAAATCCCAATGCTCATCAAATCATGAAACAGCAGACACTATTTCTCCAATCCACCTCTGGCACCACCCAGTTCGGAAAGATGGCCCGGTGTGGTGGAGCAGCCATCGCGGCAGCATGGCTGTGCGCACTTGCCGGAGTCGGTGACGGCACGGCAGCGACGCTTTCCGGCGGATCCAGCACGTTCACGTTCAAGAAAAACAATCCCACCGTGGCGGGGCTGTATGAGTTCAATGCCTATTTTGACGATACGGCCTCGTACAGTTACATCACGGCTTGGGATAGCACCAACAACACACAGGTCAACCCCGGCAACGAGAGCTATATCACAACAAGCGTCAATGGAGTTGACTATGTGGTTCTCAATGATCCGATCCGCCCTTACGGCTACACGCCGACACCGGTGGATGGCCGCTCCCTTCAAACGACCACCCTTGAGTTTGACACGGAAAACTTCAGCACTAATAGCTTCCTGAGCGGATGGAGCGCCTCGACTGCCGATGCATCATCCATGTTTGTAACCAGTATCGGTGAAAAGATCGGGCTTTCCAACATGACTCGCTGGAATCCCTACGGCAGTACGGGCAGCCTGATTAATGGAGACTTTGCCCTGGTTTACATCCCGAACCGGGCAACGGGCAGCAACTCCGGCCTCGCTCTGGTCAGCTTTGCCTCGGGATTCAATCCGTTTCTCTTTGCCGACCTTGCCAACGTGTCCATCACGTTTGACAGTGTGACCAATGAGCTCAACATCCTTGGTGATGTACTTATTACGGGAGGAGTGTCCTATTGGGATGGCTTTGCGTCCAATGGCACCAATATCGGCTCCATTAATCTGACCTCAACCGTCGTGCCCGAACCTGCGACGTGGGCGTTGCTCGCGGCGGGTACGGGGATGGCGTGGTGCATCCGGCGGATGAGGAGGAAGGCTTAGCCCTTCCCCCATGCGTCCGGCGACGCTAGCGCGAACAGGGAAGTCTCGCATCCAAAGGAGCGGGGCTTTCACGCTTGTGGAATTACTTATCGCCATCGGGATTGTGTTGACGATGGCCGCGCTGGCCGTGCCCAATGTGATCAAGGGAGTGCGAAAGGCCAAAAAAACCGGGAGCCTGGCCAACCTTCGCACCTTCGTTCAGGCCGATATGCTGTACTTTGCGGACAAGGGCGAATTTCCGCCCATGGATACCTGGGTGCCGAGCAGCATCTCGACCAATCGCCTGGCCATCGTGGCAGACTACTGCAACATGCCGATACCACCCGGGCCGGTGACGGCCTGGCCCAAACGGCGCAAGCAGCCGGCATGGATCAACGACCCTCTGGCGAAGGATTCCGGAAAAGCCGAGGGAATGACCGTAGGGGGCGGGCTTTATACCGGCTACGTCTATGTGGGGAGGCTGGACGAGTCGCCGATCGTCACGATGGGGCTGGGCACGATCACCCACCCGGAACATGCGGCGGACAGGAAGAATCTTCGCCGGGGGGTATTATGGTCGACGTTGCTTGCAGAGTTCAACAGCTCGGCGGCTCGCCGTTACGAGTGTTTCCACTATGATACAGTCTTTGCCTATCCCGACTTTGTCTTCAAGGAGGAGGAGGTCGAGGGTTTCTATCGCGGCTGGTCGGACGGATCGGCCGAGTGGGTGCCGCGGAGGCAGATCAAGTTTGGCGGAGACGATGTGCAGATCAGGCATGTCATGGGAAACTACTACTATTAGCAACCAGGCGACTTCCTGCGAGTTTTTGAAGCATCACTATTAAAAGACGTCTGTCATGAAAGAGATCAGCCCGGTCACTCGACGTAAATTTCTCGACCTTCTGACCCTTCTCGGAGGAAGCCTTGCCCTTTCTTCCTGCGGCCGGGTTTCTGATCCCGAGATGGAAAAGCCCAAACCGGAGCCGGTTCCCGCTCATTATCCCCAGATCAGACTCGGGGAGGAAACGATATTGATCCTTATCTATCCCGGATTCACAGCCATCGATGCTCTGGGGCCGGAGTACATTCTGTCCGGAATGATGGGGGCCAAGGTGCGGCTGGTGTCCAAGGACGGCAAACCCGTCACCTGTGAGACTGGGTATCAGGTTGTCCCCCATTTCACCTTCCGCAACTGCCCGGCCAAACCCACCTTGCTGGTGGTGCCCGGGGGCACATCGGGAACGCTCGACGCCATGGCGGATCGGGAGACACTCCAATTCCTCCGCGAGGTCGGAGGAGCGGCGGACATGGCAGGAAGTGTCTGCACGGGCTCGCTGCTGCTGGGAGCAGCAGGGCTGCTGCATGGCTACAAGGCGACCAGCCATTGGCAAACGAGGGATCTGCTTCCCCTGGTGGGAGCGATTCCTTCTGACGAGAGAGTGGTCTTTGACCGCAACCGCGTCACCGGAGCAGGCGTCACGGCGGGTTTGGATTTTGCCCTCCGTCTTGTGCAGCACTACCGGGGCGACTTTTACGCCAAGGGAATGGAGCTTTTGGCGCAATACGACCCGCATCCTCCCTTTCCCGGTGGAGGCGATCCGAAGACCGCCGATCCCGAAGTCGTCGCTCTTCTGAATGAGATGCACAAACCTTTCGTCGACTTGTGTGCCGAAACCATTCAGCAAAACAAGCTGACCCCGATTTAGCGGCGCGCCGGGTGCGGCAATTTGTCGCATCCGGCAGGTCCGGCGTGTTCTTGTGCCGAGCGTGAACTACCGTGCATTCATGCGACGGATCCCGGAAAAATCATTCCTTCTTGTTTGTTCCATATTCCTCACCGCAGCAGCTTCTCTGCGGGCTGATCCTGCAGTGACGATAGAGGGCGGATGGGTGCGCGCCGTGCCACCAGGATACGTCAATACCGCCGCGTATCTGACGATCAAAAACCCCGGCGCATCCGCCGTGCGCCTGACCGGAGCTGCCGCATCCGTGGCGGAGTCTGTCGACCCGATGATCACGACCGAGAAAAAAGTGAACGGACAGACCGTCATGGGCATGGAGTTTGTCAAGGATCTCACCATCCCTCCCAAAGGTCAGCTGGTTCTGGAGCCGGGCGGGGATCACCTGATGCTCATGGGATTGAAAAAGCGTCTTAATGAAGGAGACAAGGTAACCCTCATCCTGAATATCGAACCGGGGACCAGCCGACTGGAGATCACTCTCCCCGTGTCCAAGCAGCCGCCAACCAAATGAGCGAGAGTTCCCCTCCCCGGAAGAGCCCCGTCGCCTGGATCGTCTGCGGCAGCGTGGTCTTGCTCGCGTGCACCCTGCTTTTCCTCTGGCGGCAGTGGGCGGCGATGACGCCGTATGAGTTTCACGGGACCTCCTATACCGAGGACAAGGCGTTATCGGATTTTCGCCTGACCGGGCAGACCGGCCGCCCGGTGAAGTTGAGCGACTTCCGGGGAAAGGTCGTGCTGCTGGAGTTTGGATTCACGACTTGCCCGAACATCTGCCCGACCTCCCTGGCGGACCTCGCCATGATCAATCGCAACCTCCGGCCTGAAGAACGGGAAAAAGTCCAGGTGCTCTTTGTCACGGTCGACCCACAACGCGACACCCCGGCGAAACTCGCAGAATATATGCCATTCTTTGACGAGAGATTCCTAGGACTGACAGGCACGCCCGAGGAAATCGAGGCAGCGGCCAAGGATTACGGCGCCTACTATCGTCGTCTCCCTCTGCCCGGAAAGCCGGACGACTACACGATGGATCACTCGACGTATACCTACCTCATCGATCAGGAAGGACGCTTGCGGGTGATGTACGACCTCCGAAAACTCAGGGACGAGGAGGACATCGTGCGAGACATCCGCCATATCCTGAAGTCATCGTGAACCTCCTGCGGACGGTCGGTGTGGCGGCCATGGTGAGCGTAGCTTTTCCCGGCTGCAAACAGCGCCCGCAGCGAGGCACGGAAGCGATTCGCGGAGCAGCCATCTACATGGAAAAGTGCGCCGTCTGCCATGGACAGGACGGCCTGTCGCCGCTGCCATCGTGTCCGCCCTTGCGGGACTCGGAGTGGCTAGCCGGACGCAACGAACCCTTGATCGCGATTGTCCTGGATGGATTGCGCGGTCCTCTCGTGGTAAAAGGAAATACCTACAATGGGCTCATGCCCGCCTGGCGTGACGTGCTGTCCGACGAGGAGATCGCAAGTGTCCTGAATTTCCTCCGGCTACAGTGGAGCACGAGCGACAAGTTGATTTCAGCCAGCGAAACCGCCGAACTGCGAAAGAAAACAAAGATGCGGCAGACCTTCTGGACAGACAGCGAGCTTCGTGAGGCCTGGAATGCAGCGGAAACGGAATCCGTTGATTCGGCCCTGAAGCCTGGGAAATGAGGCTCATAGGCTCGTCTTCGGTGCGGGCGCTCATCGACACAGAGAGCCCGTCTGATTTCCCGAGGCGCTAACGAATGATCCCAAACAGTCAGGCTCCGAAGTCGAATAGCTCCTGGGGATCTTCCTCGTCCTCGACATGGCGTTCGTCGGCGAAGCGGACTCCTGTTCCCAGGAGGCGGACGGGGCGGGGGGAACTGTTGAAGCCTTGCTCAAGGAGGCGGCGGAAGACGTCTATCTCGGGGCGGTCGCAGACGCATTCGCGGGTGATGCGGGTGAAGTCGTGGAATTTGATTTTGATGAAGACCTTGCGGACGGGGCGCTCGGAGGCCTTGGTGCGGAGCTCCTCCATGAGCTCGTCGTAAAGCTCGGCCATGGCGTTCTGGCAGGCGGCGAGGGTGGCGAGGTTTTCGGCGTAGGTACGTTCGTTGCTGAGGCTCTTGCGAATGCGGTTGGGGACGACGTCGCGGTCGTCATGGCCACGGCAGAGGGAATACAGTTCCTCGCCCCACCTGCCGTGGCGGGCGGCGAGCTCGTGAAGGGGGATTTTTTGCAGGTCGCCGCAGGTGTGGATGCCGGCGGCGGCGAAGCGTTCGGCGCTCTTGGGCCCGATGCCCCAGACCTTGCGCAAGGGGAGGTCGCGCATGAAGGCGTCGACCTGGTCGGGGGTGATGGCAAACTGCCCGTTGGGCTTGCGCCAGTCGCTGGCGATCTTGGCGAGCATCTTGTTCGGCGCGATGCCCGCGCTGCCGGTGAGGCTGGTGGTTTCGTGGATGCGGGCGCGGATTTCCTTGGCGATGTCCCAGGCGTAACGGCCGAGGGCGGTGACGTCGAGGTAGGCCTCGTCGAGCGAGAGGGGCTCGACCAGCGGGGAGTAGGAGAGGAGGATCTCGCGCACCCGGGCGGAAGCCTCGCGGTAGAGGTCGAAGCGCACGGGGAGGAAGACGAGGTGCGGGCAAAGCTCGCGTGCCTTGAAGCCGGGCATGGCGGAGCGTACGCCGTAGGCGCGGGCCTCGTAGTTGCACGTGGTGACGACGCCGCGCGGGCGGCCGCCGCCGACGGCGATGGGCTGGCCGGCCAGCTCGGGGCGTTCGCGCATCTCGACCGCCGCGTAGAAGCAGTCCATGTCGAGATGGATGATCTTGCGCACGGCCTGCATGGGGATCAGGCGGCGAGGTCGCGGAACTCGGGCCTCCGCGCGAGGAGCACGGCGACGTAGCTGCACTGCGGCACGATGCGGCAGCCATGCTGGCGCGCATGGCGAAAACCAGCGAGCACGAGCCGCTCGGCGATGCCCCTGCCCCGCAGCTCGGGCGGCACGAAGGTATGAGTGAATACCATGCGGTCGCCGCGCAGGTCGTACTCGGCCACGCTCAAATGCCCGTCGACGGTCATCTCAAAGCGAGACTCCGCAGCGTTGTGAATCACGTCGGGCAAGGCAGCCATGCCGGGAGCTTACGAGGGCCGAGGGCGGGTTGCAACCCGGGGCGCCTCGTCCGGGTGTCGGCGGTCTGCCACCGCTCCGCCGTCTGAAAACTCCGCGCGAACCCAAGAGCCAGTCTGAAAATTGCCGACCGACGGCTTGGGGCGGAAAAACGGCATGCGGTCGCGTTCCGGCTCTCTCACGTATCGTAGCGGATACGCTCTGCCGCCTCGCCTTGCCGTCCGCCCATCGTCCTTTTTCCGGCAAGTTCCAAGCCCACGCTGCTATCGGGCAGACATCACGAGGCGTTGCCGATGCGCGGCCGGATCAGGCTTTGAGGACCCACTGGGCCTGCCCGACCTTGTGCAGCGAATCGAGCTTCCTTCCCTTGAAGCTGAACCAGACATGCACGTTCTGCATTTTGGTCCCGAGCCGCGACGCGATCTCGCGAACGGTCATTCCCTTGGCGCCAGCCTTCTTGAGCAGAGCCAGGATTTTCGTCGTGGTATCCTCCTTCTTCTCGGAGGCGGGGGCCGGAGCCGGCTTGGTGCGGACGTTCTCGCGGGGGAGCAGGCTTGTCTCCGGCTTGCGTCGGGCGGTAGCCTGGGCGGCGTTCAGTTCGGCGATTTTCTTTTCCAGATCTTCGATCTTCTTGAGCAACGCCTCGCGCTTTTCCGCGAGGGGAATGATCTGGCGAATAGCGGAGGAGGAAGGAAAGAAGTCCGATGGCATTCTTTTCACTATGCCTCCCCTCTCCCTCAGGGCAAGTCGTGACTTTCGAGCCACGCCACGAGGGGAGCAAAGCCGGAGGGTCTTACCGGGCCGCCTTCTTATTGCCCGGCGGCTTGCCTGCCTCCGGCAGCAGGGGCTGGAGCGAAATCACGACGCCCGGGTCGCCGTCGGCTTCCCGCTCCCCGACGTTGAGCCGCTTGACATTCACTCCCTTGGCCACCAGGAGGTCGCGCACCTTTTCCGCCCGTTGGGCAGCCAGACTGGTCAGGATCTCCGCCGGGACCACCGTGGCGGCGACGTACCGGGCATAGAGCGCCCGGTCCTCCTCCCCGAGTACGGCTTCCTGTCCTTTTCCGCGCCGGGCCAGATAAATCCCGATCCTCCGCCGGGCCAGGAAACCGGTATGGGAAATGTCCGACAGCTTTTGGCCGGCATGAGCCCGCTCCACCAGCAGACGATCGGCCAGGACCGGCAGATCCGCAGGGCCAACCCGGCCGCGTAGCGAAAGCGCCACCTCCGGGCGCTCGGCCAGCAGCTTGACCAGTCCATCGAGGCGATCCACAGCCCCGGGGGCAGGGTCCGCGCCGCCCGGCAGGCTCCTGACGACGGCCCCCGCCGGTTGCCAGCCGCTCTTTCCTCCCGCACCCAGCCCCACCAGCTTGAGCGGCGTGCTGAGCGCTCCGAGGATGGACGCTCTGACCGCGGAGGACAGGACCGCGCCCATGGATATCGAGGTACCCTTCTCATCCATGCGCATCGGCACCTGCAATCGGATGTTTCCCCCGGCATCGCGCAAGAGGGCCAGCGCGAGGTTGATCGGAATGCCGAACTCCTTCACAAACCAGTCGGCGCGGCTCAGGGACAACCCGAGTTTGTTCAGGACGATGGCGTTATCCATCGTCATCACGTCTCCCTGCATTTTCAGATTGGTTTGCAGGGAAAACCGGCCCGCGTCGAGCGTCACCCCGGCGTCCTTCGCGTAGGGGCTGAACGTGGGCAGATCCAGCTCCTGCAGGCTGATGACAAAATCTCCCGTCTGGTCGCCGCGCAGGCTGCCCTCGAGGGAAAACCGCGAGTCGGTCGGCAGCACGGCCTGCATCGAGAGAGCCTCGAACGTCATCTCGGGAAAGCGCAGATTGCGGAGGCTCACATCCAGAGCGCGCACCGTGGCGTTGGCCACCGCGGTGGTATCCCGCATCTCGATCTCGCCGCCCTTGACCTCCAGGAAATCCAGGCCAGCCCGGGCGACGGACTGCTCCTCCTGGCTGTCGCGCTCCAGGATTCCCAGGACGAAGGCCAGCATGGTCGCCTTTTGCGCCGGGTCCCAGCCGAGGAAGGTCTCCAGCAGAGGCCAGGGATGAGTGTAAAGGAGGCGGGGCTCCAGCAGGCTGACACGCTCCAGATCGACCGTGGGCAGAGACGCGGCTCCTCCTCCGGACGCCAGGGGTATTACCGCCTCCTTCATCACGATATCCAGGCGCTTCCACCCCAGGGCGAATCCCCCTCCCGAGGGATCGGAAGCGGAGAAATCCTCCATCGTCGTCCGGCCGGCCAGACGAATAGTCGGCGCGCCTTTTGCTCCGGCGAGGTCCGCCGTGATCCGCAGGTCGCCGCTGCCATTCGTCGACTTCAGCCAGGACGCGAGCTCCGGCATCGCGGCCAGCAGGAGCGGGGAAAAGGAAATACCATCCCATTTCAGCCTTCCCTTGTAGTATGGCGGGAGCACCCCCACCTCCCCGGAGAGATCAGCCCGGCCGGCTCCGATCTGCAGGCCAAGCTCCAGCGGGAAGCGTTTTCCCTGCTCCGCTGTGAGACCGGAGGCCTTGAGCTTCAGCATTACGTCCAGCGGCCCCTTCGCGCTCAGCCAGGTGAATTCCGCGCGTTCGACATCGATTTTCCGGATGCGAAACCCCGAGCGCCCCGAGGGTTGTTTCGTCCCGGATGCGGCCGGCACAGCGGCGGCCTTTTCCGCCGCGGGAGGCTGGTCGGCAAGAACCAGCTCGCGTTTGACCTTGAGCACAGGCCCGTGAACAGCCACCGCCCCCAGGCCAAACTCCCCGTCGCGCAGCGAAGCCTCGTCGAGTTCAAAACTCTCCAGCGAAAACACCAGGAGATCCTGGCTCGTGGCGACGTCGAGGATCTTTACATGAGGATTCCGCAGGACGAAACGCCTCACCTCGACCGGCCAGCTGCGAGACGCCTCCTGCTCGGGCGGCGGCGATTTCTGGACCGCCTGGGGAGCGAGGGGCTTCGCATGCCTGAGAGGATCGATCTGCCCGTCCGCCTCGCGCAGGAGACGCACCGTCGGGGCGTCGAGGGCGAACTCCTTGATCTGCAGCCGCCCCCGGAGCAGCCCCCACCACGACCAGCGAAAAGCCAGCCGCTCGATGTGCAGCAGCGAGGCCTTGGGATCGATGACGCGCGGATGCAGCGCCGCCTGCCACGGAGTCCCCTCCTCGGCGACGGCGCCTACCCGCACATTCTCCAGCACGACGCCTCCAGCCAGCAGCGAGAGGTCGACATTTTCCACCCGGGCAGGCAGCCCGAGATAATACTGGGAATAATAGGCGGCCGCCCGCTCGATCACCGTCGGCAGGATGGCTCGCGCGCCGATCAATACCACGGTGACCGCGCCGAGGGATATCAACCACCTGCGCCTCCGTCCGGCCCAGGCCGCAACCGCCTTCCACGACATCGATAATCTCATTCCACACTCCGGCTCTGCCGTCGCATTCTACGCGGACCTTTGCTTCCGGGAAATCACGATTTCACCGGCAGCGGGCAGTGGCGTTCACAGCCACTTGAGCAGGAACGCCTCGGCCCTTCCGTCGATGTCGTACTCATGCCCTCCCGGGTGAGTCCGTCGCTCCAGCCGGTCCCCGATACCGAGCGCCGCGTAGCAGTGCGCCACCTCCTCGCTCGGCGCGAAAAATCCCTCGACGCTGAACACCTCATCGGTCTCGCCAGCCTCGAGAAAAAGCGGACGCGGACAGACCAGCCGGGCGATCTCGCTGTCGAGAAAACGCAGGGCGCTGCCGTTCCAGACCAGATCCTCCCAGTTGTAACGGAAGCGGTCATTCACAAAGCAGGAGGCCACCGCGACCCGTATGCGCGGCTCCATCGCGGTGAAGGCCAAAGTGTAAAATCCTCCGTACGAAAGGCCCGCCATGCCAACATGATCGGCATCAATCTCGGGATGCTCGACGAGCCAGTTGAACGATCCCTGGAGCTGGCAAAGATCGAAAGCCACGCGTGATCCTCCGAGGTGGCGGAACTTCCGGTCGAGCAGGTACTGGTCGAACTTCGGCTCCTGGCCGTCGTCCCAGACGAGCAACTGCTGGGCGAAAACCGCGATCCCGCGTTCCCGCAATCCGCGAACCAGCCGATTGTAGTTGGCTGACCCGATCTCTGTCAGCCCGGCGGCCAGCTCAGGACTCCCCTTGCCGCCATGCTGCGCGATGACCAGCGGATAACGCCCCTCCGCCGTCGGGAGAAAGAGCAGTCCATACGTACGAACAACGCCGAACAGCCTCTGGCTCACCCGGTAGACACGCCCCTGGGCATCTTGCGAAACCAGCTCACACTCCGTCTCAGCCGCGGCGGCTGGCTCCGTCAGCGGCCAGCCGAGCAGACGCTTCCACTCCTCCCGATAAGGCGGCAGGCTGGCGGCATAGGCCTGGGCATCAGCCATGTCCGGCTGAAACCACTCGCGACGCGACACGGCGGCGACCTCTTTGCGCTGCCCGAGAAATGTGCCGAGGGTTTCCAACAAGGCCGCGCGTTCCTGTGTGCCGGGGATGCTCATGATTCGTAAGTAGTAAAAAGGTGTTTCAGGAAAGGATCTCGCGCAGACGGTCGCGATTGACGCGCACGACCCAGTTCTCGATGTGGTTCACCGCGCCGGTCTTGTCGTGGTATCCGCGCTCGACGCGGCACTGTACGACAGTTTCGGCGTGCTCGATCATGGTCGGCAGGCGGTCCTCTGGAAATGCCATCACGAGCTGGAGGCCGAAGTTGCGCGCCAGCGCGAGGCAATCGTCGATGCGGTCGCCGGAAAGTTTGCTGAAGGCCTCATCCATCACGACCAGCCCGAGCGTCGGCTGTCCACCGCGCCCGCCCACGTCGTAGACCCGATGAAAGGCCGCCAGCGTCGCCACGAAAAACGGCGCCTGGTTTTCGCCGCCGCTCTGCTTCTTGGCGCTCTTGTTGAGGGAGATCGCGGCTTCGTCACCCTTGCCACTGGGGCGAGCCTCGATGTCCCAGCGATGATAAAACCGATAGTCGAGCGCGCGCTGGCCCTTCTTGTCGTCGGGATTGTCGACGGACTCGATCGCGGCCATCAGTTCCTCCTTGGCCTTCTCGATCTCCTCGCGCTGCGCGGAGTTGAACAACCCCATGTCATCGCCGGAAGGCAGACCTTTTTCGACCAGCGCCCAGATCGCGCTATGGGCGCGGTCGCGGTGGCTGACGATCTGGTAAACGATGCCGCCGATATCGTGGAGCATCGCTTTGTTCAGCTCACGCTTCGTGCGCTCGGCTTCGTTGATCTTGTCGCGGAGGACATCGAGCACCTGATGCTGGAGGCGGTCCTCCCACTCGGTGCGAGCGCGCTCGGCTTCAGCCTGGAAACGATCCAGTTCCTGCTCGCCCAGTTCGCGGCACCGCTGGTCGTAGCGATCATTTTCCTCATCATCCGGATCGAAGACCTCGGCCATCTCGCGATGCACGAGGAGAAATTCACGCCTCGCATCATCGCGATTGCGTATGGCCTCGGCCGCGCGGTTCTGCTCCGAGGACGCCGCCTCGATCGAGGCCTCGATACGCTTCGACCAGGAGGAAAACTGCCGCCGGGCCTTGGTGATGTAATCCGCGATCTCGTCGTCGAGCACACCGCTGAGACGAGCCCGGCTGAGCTGGCGCTCCAGGCGCAGCCTCGACTCGTCATCCTCCGCCGCCCCGGCGCGGTCGCGCAGCTCGCGGATGTTCTGATCCACCACCTTCAGCCGCTCGTCGAGACGCACGGCACGTTCCGTCGCTCCGCGCTCGTCGCTTTCCAGCCGCTGCAGCTCCGCCACGGCTTTCTCGCGTTCCGGCGTGGAGAGGAGCTTGATCGTCTCTTCGCGAATGTTGCGCTCGCGCTCCGCCTCGGGCAGGCGCTGGAGAGCGTGGGCGACCTTCGGGATCTCGGGGTGGATGAGATTGCGCTTCTCCGCGCGATCCAGCCAGGAACGCCAGTCGTTGCGCTCGCGCCGGATGCCGCTGAGTTCGTAACGCACGTCGGTGATTTCCTTTTCGCGGATCTCGCGCAGGCGGCGCAACCCCTCCTCGCCGATGGTCAGCTCCTTGGCAGGCTTGAGCAACACGCGGCGCGGCGGGTCCTTCAACCAGCCATCGCGCGACAGGGCTCGCTCGTGTTCCTCCAAAAACGTCGGGTGCTCGACCGGCATGATCTGGCCGAGCAGGCGGTCGAGATAGGCTGATGCGGCCTTGTGTTTCACCTCAAAGAAATCGCGCAGGCTGCCGCGCAGCGGCTTCGCCCCCGGCTTTCCAAGCTCCGCAGGGTTCAAGAGTACCTCGTCGGGACTGGAGACGCGCTGGGCCACTTCCCAGGCCGCATCGAAATTCTCCGCCAGGATCGAATGACGCTCCCCGGCCAGCAGGGTTTCGAGCAGCGGCCACCAGCTTTCCGCCGAGGGCTTCACCTCGATGACGCGGCCAAGGGCCTGGGCCTTCACTCCCGCCTCGTGCAGGGCCTCCAGCAGCGGGGCGGAGGCGGTGCGATCCTTCTGGTAATTCTCCAGGTCGCGCACCAGATCTGCCTCGCGGCGCTCGGAACGACGTATTGCCTCCTCCAGCTCCGCGAGCCGCGCTTTGGCCTGATCCTGCAAACGTGCCCCCTCCCGGGACAGCCGCGTCACGATCTCAAGACCCGCCGCCTCATCGCCTTCGTTCACCGACTGGACCAGATGGAAACACTCTTCCAGCGACTCGAGGCCGAGCTGCTCGCCGAGGCGCAGCCAGTCGCGCCAGTCCTGGGAATAGTCGCGCAAGAACTGCCCGGCGACCTTGCGCGCCTCGCGCAGGGTGGTGAGTTCGCGCTCCAGCTTCGCCAGCTTCTCGCGCTCCTCGCTCAGGCGGGCAATCTGGGAATCGCGCCCGACCACGAGGCGCACCTCGTCGAGTTGCTCGCGGTAACGGTCGCGCTCGCTGACCGCCTCCTTGCGGGCGAGCAGGTTGTTTTTGTTTTCCTCGACCAGTGTGCGCAGCTTCGTCTGGTCATTCTGCCACCGCTCGGAGGCCTCCTCGTGGGCCAGGGCGTCGCGCAGGTGCGTCCACAGCGCGGCCTCGCGCCGGTGCTTTGCCGCGACCGTGTGCAGTTCCCCGATCTTCGTCAGCCGCACGTGCTGGTCGCGCATCTTGTCGAGGCGCTCCTTGGCACGGCGGTGGGCGTCGACGCTTTCCTTCACCGCCCGCACGTCGGGCATTCCGGCCTCCAGAAGATAATCGCGGATGAACGCCTCGAAGTTGCTCTCCGGCTGAAACGCCATCGCCTTGGGCAGCGTCTTGTTCATCTGCTCGCGGTCAAAGTGCAGCCCGGAACTCTGCCGCATCTCCTCGAGATATGTGCGCTGGTGCTCCCAGGTCTCGCCGCCGAGGTCGCGCTTGAAATGCACGCGAAACTCATCCTCCGGCAAAAACTCCTCGCCGCCGAGCAGGGCGTTTTCGCGCAAAAAGTCACTGCGCTCCAGGCGCGTCGGTACCGTGAACCACAGCGTGCGCCCCTTCCCGGTCGGACTGTCAAACTCGATGCGCGCCCCCCAGGTCTGGCGGCGCGGCTCTGTCTCGCCCTCCTGCAGCGGAAACTGAAACTCCAGCGCGGCGATGGTGACGCCGCTCGTGCGCAGGTAGCGCTCCTGTCCGTCGCGGCCCAGCGTGTTCGTATCGCACAGGCAATACCCGCGCAGCGTACGCCCGCTTCCCGCACCCGCGGCGGCCTTGTTAAACCGGCTGAGATTCTCTCCCAGCATGACAAACTGGATCAGGTCGAGCAGCGCGCTCTTGCCCGAACCGTTCGCGCCCGTGATGAGCGAAAGCCCGCTGATGTCGATGAACTGCCGGTAGCCGTACCAATTCACGGCGACAATACGGCTCAGGGTGATACGAGAGGTCACGAGGATCAGGAAATAACAGGTTCTTCAGTCTCCGGCTCGCCATCGTGCGGGGAGGCCATGTCGACGCGCTCGCGCCATTGCTCGATGGAGTCAAACGGGATGGCCCGGGCCAGCGAGGGCAGCACCTCGATGAGGAGGTCGCCGGATTGTGTCATGTCCTCCGGGCGCTGGGTGCGAATGAGCCGGTAGCGCTTCAGGCGGCTGAGCGCGGCCTCGATCTGGGATTTCTCGGGGGGTTCGATCCGGTCAAAGAAGACGCGGAGCTTTTCCCAGAGATCGTCGAGTCGCATCAGCACGGCCGAGCTGGTTCCCGCCGTCTGCGCCTCGTCCCACAACCGCCAGAGGGTGAGGAGGATGAGGGTTTCGTCCTTGGTGAAATTCCCGAGCAGCTGGCACGACTCCATGCGCGGGCGCGCCTGCAGGAGCAGCGCCTCGTCGTCCACGATGAGCTCCAGCCCGAGCGGAGCCAGATAATCCTCCAGCCGGAAGCGATGATGATCCCGCGCCAGCAGGAAAAGCTCCCGCCCACTGCCGGTGTCGCCCAGCAGCACGCCGCGACCGAGCAATTCCGCCAGGATGTCGCGCAGCGGGGCGCGGTCCTCGGCGGCAACATCGGCCCAAAAGCTGGGCCAGAGGGGATCGGTGCGTTCGTCGGTCATTGCGTGCGGTTTACCTCAAAGCGGTCCATCAGCCAATCGAGTTGCGTATCGCGGGCGACCTTTTCGGGTTCGAGCCCCGAGGATCGCCGCAGGCCGTCGACCTTCCAGCGAATGGTGCGTCCGTTTTCATCCTGCGCATGGTCGTAGGCCACGATGGCGAGCAGATCGAGGATCTCGTCCGTGTTCTCCACCGCAAAGTCGCCGACCGTGCCTTTCTCCCCTTTCTTCGGGAGAAACTTCGCGACCAGCTTGGCCGCGCGCAGCGGGGTGAGGGCCAGCCGCTGGCGTTCGCGCAGGGCGGCCAGCGCGGCGGATTCATCCTCCGGCGTGGCCCGGCCCGTGGCAAAGGACAGGTCGGCGGGCGTGCGCCGCTTGTGCATTTTCCACAGCGACTCCGTGCCGTGCAGAAACCGCGTCTCCGGGCAAAGCGGGCGGAAATCCGGCGCGGCATTGGCAAAGATGCGGAAATGGCTCCCACCGTGGGCCTGGTTGACGGCGTCGCAGTACGCCTTGACGAGTTCCGGCCTGCGGCCGCGGATTTCCGTCTGGTAGCGGTACCGTTGCTGGGAGAGGCGGTTGAAAGCCGCCATGCGCTCGTCGATGGCGCGCGCGATCTCGCCGAGGCCGCCAAGGCTCCGCTCCAGCCGCAGGAGCGTGGTGCTGGCCCGCGTGGCCGCCTCGGCCTCGTCGCACCCGTAATGTTCCCGCACCCCCTCCGCCAGCCGGTCGCGGGTCAGCGGATCGTCCCGCCCGTCGCTCACCCTGGCCCGGGCCGCCCGCAGCCGGGAAATCAGCCCGCCCTTGCTCAGCACGTCGTAGCAAACCATGTGCTGACCGCGGGAAAACTCCGTGTAGAAAACCTGCAGCGTCTCCAGCGGGGACTCGGAATGCCGCTGGCGCATCTCAAAACCCGCGATCAGCTTCTCCACCGAGTAAAGCTGCGACACCGCCAGATCGAGCCGCTGGTTGAGATCATGCACCGTCCCGCGCAGGTCGTCGCCCGTCTGGTGCAGGGGATCGAGGACATGAGTGCGCTCCAGCGTCTCGCAGACCCCTCGCAGCGTATCGGCAAAGGTTTGCAGCTCAGCGACTTGATCCTCCACCAAAGCGCGCAGCATCCGCATGAGCAGCCTCAGGCCGGGGGAAATGATGATCCGCCGGTCGTGCAACCCGAGGGTCTGTTCCTCCACCCAGCCCGCCGCGAGGAGCTTGGTCAGGAAGACACTGGCCCGCTGGCGGACATCCCGCAGCAGCGCCCCCTCATCCTCCTCGAAATTCACTGTCGGATGGGCCAGCAGGACCTCACGAATGATCTGCTGGGCATCCAGCAACGGCAGCCGCCCCGCCAAACCCGCCTCCTCCTCCAGCCGACAGGCACAATCGACATAAACAGGCGCGGACGGACGGGTCAGCGGACGGAAAAAATCCGCCGGGACCGTCTTGCTCAATCGAGTGCTTAAGGGAAGCTCAGATGCCATGGTTGCGTCTTCGAGGGAGCACGCCTTGGTATCCCTTTGCCGCCGGGGCGACAAGGATTTCCGGCTCCGGCCCCGGGGCACGCCACTCCCCACCCCTTCGTCAGGCATCCCCGCTCCGTTTGGGTTCGTTTGATGATTGCGGCCAAGGGGTATTCGACCGTAAAAAAGCGGCTGTCTGCCGTCACCTCGTCCATGTCCACCGACTCCTTGAAATTCGAAAAATCCGCCGCCAATCTCATTTCCGAGTTCGTCCTGCAGGAACTGCCTCTCGCGGTCTACGACCCCAACCAGCCCCGGCGGACCCGCGTTCCCGTAACGTCGTTTTCCATAGAACTCCTTGAGTTCGAGGAAGAGGAAGGCCGGACCATCGCCTGCGCGGCGGGTCCCGTGGTCCTCGATACACCTACCGGAGCATGGGAGAACCATCTGCGTCTTTACGTACCCCTGGAGGCGTCGGGACCATCATACCGCATCGCGAATCCCGAGGATGTGCGCGCGACCTATATCGTTCTCACCGACGCAGAGATCGGCGCTTGCAAGGAAACCGCGGCTCTGGCCAACGCCTTGCCGGACGCCGCCGGTTGACCGCTCCAGCACCCGCCCACTCCTGATAACTATCTAGTCGACCAGATCCACGAGGAGCGTGGCGACGAACTCGATTTCCTTGTTCCGGCCGATCCGGCAATCGACTGTTCCCCGCGTGTACTCCGCGATGCGCCGGCAGGTGGCCAGTTCCAGCCCCAGGCTCTTGCAAAAGCCGGTGCTCTCCTCCGTGGGCCGGAAGAAATAAGGCTCAAAAAGCTGCTCGATCCGGGAAATGCCGGACCGCCCTTCCACCAGGCCGGTATTCTGCACCACCAGCGTCAGCCGCTGAACCTCCGAGTCCGGCATGTACTCGACATCGGCCCGCAGCAGCACATGACGAGACTGGTGCGAGGCAATACGCACCAGCTTCCTCGCGATCATCTGGATCGACCGGGTGGCGCCGCGCAGCCGCAGGTCGAGCATCTCATCCTCCTCGACCCGCACGGCCAGGTCGGCCGACGCCAGGGGCTCAACGGCCTTGGAAAGGAGGCTCCGCAAGGTAAACTCCTCCTTCACCCCCTCGCTGGCCAGGTGGGACGCGCCGATGTAGTCGACGATCTCCATGAGAATGTCGTGCAGGTGCGTGCCTGAGCTCCGGATATTGCCCACCCAGGTCTTTTGCTCTTCGGTAAGCGGCACGTCGGACAGCAGTTCGGAAAACCCCAGGATCGAAGTGAGAGGCGTATTAAACTCGTGGCAGAGCAGCGAGAGAAACGAATCATGCACGCCCATGAGCCGCTGCTGCATGTCCTGGGTGCGCCGGGTATTCTGGTCGTAGTCCTGAATGCCGCGCGAAATGACCTGCTTGAGCCGGTTCTGCCGGAACGGCTTGGTCAGATAGCTGTAGGCTCCGAGGTTCAGCGCCTCGATGGCCGACTCCGTGCTCTCGTATGCCGTGAGGATCACGACATTCTGCATGGCATGGAGCTGCTTGAGCCGCCGCAGGGTCTCCAGACCGGATATCCCATCCATCCGCAGATCGAGAAGGACGACCGGAAAATCCGCCTGCTTGGAGAGTTCGATCGCCTCCTCCCCCGAAGCGGCCGCCGTGACGTCGTACTCGTCGTTCAGGCAATAATCGAGCGTCTCGCGAACCAATGGCTCGTCATCGACGATCAAGACTTTCCGGTGGGGACGCTCAGCTATCATTGCGGGGATTGTCATTGTACGCCACCAGTGATGGCTTGCCGAGAAAATCCGTCTTTCGCGAATCGTCCTCCCGGGAGCCTGACGGCAGGAAGATCCGGAACCTGAGTCCCTCGTTTTCCTTCCTTCGCGCCTCGAAGGTGCCGCCGTGATGACGAGCGATAAAATAGCAGGCCGCCAGGAACACCCCGAACTCCCGGGGATTTCCTCCGCGAAGGCAAAACGGCAGGAGAAAATTTGCCGGGTCCACCTCCGCCGCTATCGGAACAAAATCCTCGGCCTCAATGTCGATGCCAAGGCACTCCTCATGCTCAAGGCGCTTGGAAAACACGATGCGCACCAGACTGTCAGCCGGCAGGGAAACCGCCTCCTCGGCGATCAGAAAACGGAACATCCTTTCGATCTGGCCGACCCAACCGCTGATCTCCGGCAGGTCAGTCGGGATGCGCGCCTCGATCCGGAGCTGCTTCCGGTCGCAGAGAGAGTCCATACTGGCGAGAGTACGGGTGAAAATCTCCCGCAGATCCATGACTTCGCGATCACGGTCCCATAGAGGCATGGTGGCCTGTTCCAGCTCCTTCAAGGTTCGCGACACATCGTTAACGTGATTGCGAACCTCGTGCAGAAACTCCAGCGAGCAGACCTGATCCAGCGGCTTTCTGGCGATCAACTGGTCGAGGAGAAATGTCATCGGGCACAGCGCATTGTGAACATAGTGCCCCAGCCTCGCGGCGATGAGCCCGATATCATATACCCGGTCATCCAGGGGAGGAGCCGGCATCTCGTCCCGGGAAACGGCGGAGCTGTCCGGCCCGCCCTGTTTTCCGGTCTTGAGAGCCTCCAGGAGCGTGCGCTCGAGCTCGTCGATATTCCACGGTTTGGCCACGAAGGAATGGACTGCTCCGACATTGATCGCCGAAACCAGTACATCGAAGTCGGAGTACGCCGTCGTCAGGATGCGGGCCGTGTCGGGGTACTTGTTGCGAACGATCGTCAGCAGCTCGACCCCCGTGGCCTCGGGCATCCGCTGGTCGGTGACGACGGCTCCGATGCGGCAGGCATGCGCGTCGAGCACCTGCAGGGCTTCTGCGGCCGACGAGGCGGAATAGACGGGGAAACGCTGCCCAAGCGCCTTGGAAAAGTACTTGAGCGCGAGCGCCTCGTCGTCGACCAGCAGTATGCCTCTTTGATCCATGCCTGAAAAACGGGCTGCCGCCTACAGCCGGGAGATATCCCAGGCGGAAAATTTTGCCGCCAGGGCATCGATGACGGCATCTTCGGATGCCTCGGACGGCGCCTGGACCGTCACATCCGCGATCGCTGCCGTTGCCGCGGAGCCGGAGGCCGCCAGGGCGTAAAGGAACTCAAAGAAGCGCAACGGCGCCTCACCCGAGACATTCCCGAGGAGCAGTCCAAACAAATCCTTGTGCAGCGCCCCGCCCGATGCCGCGCCCGTGGCGGCCAGCGAGAACCCGCCTCCCTTCCCGGCGGTCAGTCCATGCCGGGCCGCGAGGGCCGCGCTCAGCGCCTCCCATGCGGCTTCGGGCGTCGCATGCGATCCCTTCAGCGCATTCAGCGCCGGAGCCACGTCCGCAGCGCCCGCCAGCTCCGAGCGGATGAGCGATCCGATATCGAAATTGCGGGCTGCGGGCGAGGCGAGAAATGCCGGATCGAGCGGCAGAGCCTGGATCGCCGCCAGCAGCGCCCGGCGGAAAATGCCCCGGGCGGCGGGCTCCCAGGATGCCGAGGAAAGCAGGAGCCACTTCACGCGGTCGCTGCAAAGGATGCGCTGGAGAGTCGCCATCTTGAGCGCCAGCAGCTCGTTGCGCTCCGTCAATACCCGGAAATAATCAGCGGCTCGCTGAAGGACCATGCCCAGGTCGCGAATCTCCCATGGCTTTACCACATACTGGTAAATGTAGCCCTTGTTCACCGCCTGGATCGCGCTCTCAAGATCGGAGTATGCCGTGGTGATGATGCGGATGACCGAGGGAAACTCCTCCCGCACGATCCCCAGCACCTCGGCGCCCAGCATCTCCGGCATCCGCTGATCGGATATCACCACGCCGATGCGGCTCGACTCCCTCCGCAGGATCTCCAGCCCTTCCCTGCCCGAGTTCGCCGTGAAGATCTCGAACTTCTCGGAGAAGGCCATACGAAAATACTTCAGGGCCTTTTCTTCGTCATCAATGTAAAGGATTCCGCAGCGTGGATTCGGATCGTTGGTCGTCATATGTAGGGCTAGTGTTCGGCGAGTGGCAATGTGATCGTGAAGACAGCACCGCCTCCCGGGCGGTTGCCAGCGGTGATGCTGCCGTGGTGAGCTTCCATGATGGTGTGGCAGATGCTGAGTCCCATCCCCATGCCAGACCCGACGTCACGGGTGGTGAAGAACGGCTCAAATATCCGTCCCATGATCATCTCGGGAATCCCGGGGCCGCTGTCGGAAAAGTCGATACGGACCGTCCGCCCCTCGACAGCGGCGCTGACCAGTATCTCCTTGGGGCCGCCGGGAGGCTTCTCGTGAATGGCGCGGCTCGCGTTGGCAAAGAGGTTGATGAAAAGGTGGATCATCTGGGTCTTCTGCCCCAGGATGGACAGCCCCGCCGGGATCGTCGTCTTCACCTCAATGCCCAGCAAATCGCGGGCCATGATCTTGCGGGCGGATTGCAGGACCTCCTCGACGGTGAACAGGGAGTTCACACCAGCCCGCTCCGGGTACGCAAAGGTCTTCAGGTTCGTGACGACGTCGCTCACGCGCGTCATGCCCTCCTCGATATCGGAAATGACCTCCTGCATCTCGGGTCCCAGCTGAGCCCGGAACTGCTTGGCAAAACTCACCGCCGCGAGCGTGTAGTTGAGCGGATTGTTGATTTCATGCATCAAGCCGGCCGACAGCGATCCGATGGCATTCATCTTCTCGCTCTGGATGAGCATGATCTCGGTGCTCTTCAACTTCTCCATCGCGGCGAGAAGATCGTCATTGCGGGCCCGCAAGTCCGCCTGCAGCCGCACCGAGCGCAGCAGGTTGTCGATGCGAGTCAGCACCTCCACGCTGCTAAAGGGCTTGGTGAGAAAATCATCCGCTCCCGCCTGCAAGGCGTCGATCTTGGACTGTTCGTCCACGCGAGCGGTCAGCAGCACGATCTTCAGGTCGCTGTTCTGCTCATTGGCGCGGAGTTCCTGGCAAACGGTCAGGCCATCCTTGCCCGGCATCATCCAGTCGAGGAGCACGATGGCCGGCTTGTGTTCCGCGACGAGAGCGCCGACATGCGTGCCATCCGGCGTCTGGACGACCCGGTACCTGTCCGCCAGGAGCGAAACGACATAGTTGCGCATGTCCGGCTCATCATCCGCCACCAGGATCGTCTGCTCACCCTGGCCCACGATCGAAAACTCCAGGTCGGAGCCTGTCTCCGGGGCGCTCCGCCAGCTCCGGTCCGCCGAGCGAAAGGCCTGCTCGAAGGGCTCGTCGGCCGCACCGGTTGCGGGCTCGATCTCCGCCTTTTCGGCGGCCACTTCCGCATCTTCCCCCAGGGGCAGACAGACACGAAAGATGCTGCCTTTGCCGACGGCGCTCTCCACCTCGATGCGGCCGCCATGCTCGACGACCAGCTCCTTGGCCAGCGCCAGCCCGATACCCACGCCCTGGCTGCGATTTGCCAGATTGCTCCGCACCTGATGAAAGCGGTCAAAAATACGGGGCAGTTCCTCCTCCGCGATGCCCACCCCGGTATCCTCCACCTCGATGAAGGTCTCCCGCTCGCTCATGTACCAGCGCACCGTGATCAGCCCTCCGGAGGGGGTGTACTTCAGAGCATTGGTCAGGAGATTGACGAGCACCTTCTCCAGCCGCGAGGGATCGGCCACCAGCTTCACCGATGGCTGCTTCTCCTCGATTTTCATCCGGAGATTCTTGGAAAGACCGAGATGCCGCACGGAATCCACGATGCCCTTGATGAAGGCCGTGGTGGGGATCTCGCGCTTGCGCAGGATCTCCGCGCCCTGGTCGAGCCTCGTGAGATCGAGCAGGTCATTGATGAGCTTGAGCAGGCGCAGCGCATTGCGATGGATCAGGATGATCCCGTCGTGCACCTTCTGGTCGAGAGCCTCGCTGCGGCTGAGAATGGTCTCGACCGGCCCCAGAATGAGCGTAAGGGGCGTACGGAGCTCATGGCTGACATTGGAGAAAAACTGCGTCTTCAGCCGGTCAAGGTCCTGCAGTTCGCGGTTCTTCTCATCGAGCTGATGCCGCAGCCGGAACTCCTCAAATCTCGCTTTCGCGAGATAGAACGTGATGCCGATGCAGACCGTGGCGGTGATCACGAGAAAGAAGCCGCCAAAGCCCAGCAGCGGGATGGACCCCGGAACTTCGAAGTCCGGGTTCATGATGCAGGACAGGAGATAGACGAAGATGGAGAGAAAGCACATGCTGGCCGTTTCCACGACGGTCCATGGCGAAAGGATCGACCAGCAGGTCAGCACCAGGATGAGCCCGACGAAGTACGGCGACTTTGCGCCCTCCGTCCGGTAAATCATAAAGCACATGGCGGAGTTCACACTCAGCGCCGAGATCACCCCGAGGCTCTTGATCCAGGTAAGCCTCTGGCTCTTCCTCGCGATGTACAGCAAGCCGATCAGCAGGATCAGGAAAGCCGCCGTCGCAAGACGGACGCCAAGGAAGGTGAGGAACTCGTGGGGATAAAGAAAATAATCGAGGACAAATCCGCCCGGCACCACCAGCACGGAGAGCCCGCTGAGCACCATCAGTCCATACGCCAGTTTTTCGGAATTGTAGGCGCGATACTGCTGCCGCAGGGCGAGATCCTTGGCGACAGCCACACTGTCAATGCTCATAGCGGCTTGCGAATCGTAAGGAACACGTTCACTCCGGTATCGTCGGCGAAGACCTCTCCCTCGGACCCCTTGGGCGCGAGGCTGAGCAGCTCGGCCTCGTCGCGATAAATCAGGTACCACTCGAGCAGGTGCTCCATCAGGAAGCGCTCGGGGTTGTTGGGATGCACATTGGTCGTCAGCAGAAGGCCGCCCGGGCGCACCCATTTGTAATAAAGCTCGAGCAGGTTGCGGCAGACATTGTCCGGGAAGTAATCGAACAATCCCGCGCAATAAATCATGTCATAGCTCGGCAGGAAGCCCTCGCTCTCCAGATGGATGTCCTTGAGCAGGTCGTCGATGGATTTCTGGATGAATTTCAGCGTCGGCTTGTTGCCGGACTCGTCGACCGCCTCGGCCATGCGGAGCTTGACGTACTCGAGCGTCTCCTCGTTGAAGTCCATCAGGTGCAGCGCGCTCTGGCTCGACAGGGGATTCCGCCGAATGAACCGCTGAATCTCCACCGCCGGGCCGCAGGCCACGGTCAGCGCCGTAAAGACCCGCTGCTCGTCATTCACCCGCTCCGCCTCCTCGCCGAGAGTGCGCTCCATGATGGTGACGCGGTTGCGATGGGCGATGCAGGCGGCCACGCTGCTGGTGAGCTCGTGGAAGATCCGCGCATACGTGGTCGCGCCGGTCGTCTGCGATTCCTGCAGGAGCATGTTCACCATCTCGTAGTCGCCGGCATAGCCGAGCGGCTTGTAAAACGTCCTCCAGACAAAGGGGGCGCAAAGCAGATAGGGATGGATCTCGCGACGGGCGAAGGCCTTGTAGATCATCGAATCCTCCTCCGGCACCTTGGCCGCCTCGTCCTGGAAGAGATACAGCAGGTCGGAGAGTTTCTTTGTCACCACCCGCTCGATCGATTCCCGGAACCGCGAGGCCTTTTCCGGATGCGCGTTGATGTCGCCCACGATCGCCGTCTCGGCCTCCTCGATCCACCGGCTGGTTTCCGCCAGGAAGTTGGAGAACTTGTTCACCGCGAGTTGATAGCCATCGGAGATGTTCAGCCCGGTTTCCCAATCACTAATGAATTTCCCAAACTCCTCGCTCAGGGCGGGCCCGGGTTCCAGGTGATTCAGCGCGCTCCAGGAATCAATGAGCGTGACCGAGACGATCACCATGAGCCCAGTGGACACGATGCTCGTGACCACTCCGCGCCCCTTGTAAATCACACGCTCGCCGCGCATGACCGAGATCTCCTGCAGGACCTCGCTCATCTGGATCAGGGAGAATGGGTTGTATACCTCGAAAACCGCCACCGATCGGGAGATGTGGATCAGTGTCCCCCGGCCTCGAATCCCGGAGGTGTTGACGAAGGCGACAAGGCTATCAATTCCGGCAAGTGCTTTTTCCACGGTCGATAAAGTCTAGGTAATCAATGTTAAGTGCCCCACAGACGGCTTTCCGCCAAGGTGGCCAACTGTCGGAGAGTCGGTCCTTTGAGGAATTCCATCGCCGAGAAATTCAAGCCGATTTGCTCCTTAATGCCGAGACTAAGTTCCAGCACCATCAGAGAATCCACCCCCATCTCGTTGAGCTTGCGGGTCATTGGGATCGTATCCTTCGACATCCGAAGAGTTTTGGCGAGAACGTCTTGCAGGCGATCCTCGATCACCCTCAGCCGCTGCTCGCGGGAGGCGTCCTCCAGCTCGGCCAGGATGCGCGCCATGGCATCATTGCCGGCCGCCCGGGACCGCATTGCCTGCTCGCGGAAGATCGAGCACTCCGCGAGCTTCGGATTGGCATCCCGCCATTTTTCCCAGTCGACCAGGAAGACGCCGATCTGCGCCCGGCCAGATCGCAGGATGGCTCTCAGGGCTTGCAGCGCCTCGCGGTTGCCGAGCCCGGTGATGCCGGAGGAAGCCAATACAGTGCCGATGCGCTCATCCCGGGCCACCACGCCGGCCTCCGCCAGAGCACCCCAGTTCAGCGAGATCGCAGGCAGGCCGCGCTCGCGCAGCACGGCGGCCAGGCCGTCGAGCGAGCGGTTGGCCGCGACATAGCTGGTCTGGCCGCGATTCCCGATCACCGAGGAGATGGAGGAGTAGAAGACGAGGAAGTCCAGGGTTTCCACGCCCTGGAGCGCATCAGCCAGGTTCAGGGCTCCCGCCACCTTGGGCAGAAACACCTTGCGGAACCGGTCCTCCGTCATGTCGGCCATCATGGCGTCGTCGAGCACCATCGCGCCGTGAATCACCCCGCGCAGGGCATGGGGAGCCGTGCCGGCCTTGCGCACCAGGTCCGCCACCTGCGCGGCGTCGGTGACATCCACCGACAGCACCTCGACCTCGGCTCCCGCCGCCTCGATGCGCGCCAGCGCGTCCTCCAGTCCCGCCGCCTTCCTGCCGGATCGGCTGACGAGATAGACTTTCCCCGCTCCCTGGGCGGCCAGCCACTCTGCGGTGACCACGCCAAATCCCGAAGTGCCTCCGGTCACGATATAGCTGCCATCGCGGCGGCAGCTCGGAACCGGCTGTTCCTTCACCAGCACCTCGACCTCGCCTTGTGAGAAATCGATCAGCAGCTTGCCGATGTGCTGGCTCCGCTCCATCTCAGCAAAGGCCTCGCGGACGTCCGAAGCCGCATAGCTCCGCACCGGCCCCGGCTTGAAGTCGCCCCTGGCAAAGTGCTCCACGATATCGCGCAGGATCTGCTGGACGAAAGCAGGACGCTCCCGGGCCAGGCGATCCATGTCGACCGAGGCAAAGATCAGGTTGCGATTGAAGGCCCTCAGAGGGAGGCTGTTGTCCTCGGCGATGTCCTTTTTGCCGATCTCGATGTACCGCCCCCCCGTACGCAGGAGGTTGAGGCTCACGTGCATGGCCTGCCCGGTCTGGGCGCCGATCACGACATCGACGCCTTCGTTGGCGGTATCCTCCCGGATGCGCTGACCGAAATCGAGCGTGCGGGAGGAATAGACATGAGCGATCCCGAGGTCCCGCAGGTATTGCTGCTTCTCCTCCGATCCGGATGTCGCGTAGATCTCCGCGCCCCGCCAGCGGGCAATCTCGATGGCGGCCATGCCCAGGCCTCCCGAGGCGTGGTGAATAAGCACGCGCTCGCCGCGCTGGAGATTGGCGATCCCAATCAGGCCATGGAAGGCAGCCAGATAAACCACCGGCACCGCGGCCATATCCATGCCAAATCCGGCGGGGATCTTCACCGCGAACCCCTCGTCGATCGTCGCCACGCTGCGGAAGCTGCGAGTCAATACCGCGACCACGCGGTCGCCCGGCGCAAAGGCGCTGCCAGGACCGGCCCGCAGCACCTCTCCGGCGCACTCCATGCCAAAGTCCGCCTCATTGTACGTGTCCTCCAGGGCGCCGGGGTGCAGCCGTCCCTCGACCTTGAGCAGATCCTTGTAGTTCAGCGCGCTGGCGTGAATGCGCACCTCGATCTGCCCGGCTCCCGGCGCGACGCGCTCGGTCGGTTCGTAATACAGCGAATCGATCTTTCCCTTCGTGCCGACATGCAGCTCGACCGGTTCATCCAGCGAGCGCATCTCCACCCGGTCGGCGGAGCCTCCCGCATCGGAAGACTGGAGGATGTTCTCAAGTCGCTCTCCCTGCCGGTAGGCGATCTCGCCATTGCTGTCAGCGGCCAGTTCGGCCAGCACAGGCGCGACGTCCGGCACGTCCAGGTCGATGGAGCGAAACCGGATGGAGTCGTACTCATTCTGCGCGACCAGCCCGATCGCATTGAGCGAAAAGGCCGGCCAGTTGCCCATGGGTTCGCCTTCATGCACCGACTTGGCTCCCGTGGTGATCGAGGTCACGTCAACGCTCGCCTCCGGCAGCAACGCCGCCGCCTGCAAAAGCCCGACGATGCGCTCGGACAAGGTCGATGCCCCGTCGGCATCCCGGGCGATCCGCCCGCCGCTGCCCCACAGCAGGATAATCCGCGAGCGATTGCCGATCGCGACCTCGCCCAGCAGCGAGGAAAAGTCCCCGCGGTTCAGTCCGCTCGCGAACTCCCGCACGATCAGTTCCGATCCCGGCAGCGCGGCGGCCAGACTTTCCGCGAAAGCCAGATCCGAATCGCGCGGATCAGCCAGCAGCACAGCGCCGGAGACCGCCGCCCGGCTTTCATCCGGGAGCGGGGCGGCCTTCCATTGGAGCTGATAGTAGGGAGACTCCGACGTCTCCCCGGCTTTCATGTCGATGGCCTGAAGCGACATATGCCGCCCATGGGCATGCACGACGCCGTCCGCATCCATCAGCCAGACGTGCGCGACGAGCCGGGAGGAGGTGCGCGAGGTCAGCTCACCGTAGACGAAGAGGTCTTTCGTTACGGGTCGCGAGTGATACTCGAACTGGTCGATGGAAAAGGGCACATACAGCCCGACCATCCCGGACCGGTATAAAATCGGCTGGATGGCGGCGTCGAACAGCGTCGGATGCAGCATGTGCGTCTCGTCTGCCAGAGTCTCCGAGGCATCCAGACCGAGCAGGTAGCTGTCTTCGCCGATCCAGATATCCCGGGTGGGGCGGAAGGTCGGCCCATAGTGCAAGCCGCGCCGCGAGAGATCATCGTAGAAGGCCTCGCGGTCGACCGGAGTGGAGCACCTGGCCTGCAATGCCGCCAGATCAAGCTTCTTCACGGCTGGTTGCGTCTGAGGCAGCAAACGTCCCCGGCAATGGCGCAAGTTCCCGATTTCCTCGCCCTCCGTGCGGCTGGAGATCGAGAATCGTCCCTCCTCCGCGTCAAACTCGGTCACGAGGTACTGGAGCTTGGAATAATCCACCACCAGCACGCGCTCAAAGCTGACATTCTCCAGCACGACTGTGGCGTTGGTATTCAATTGCCGGTTCAGGCTGATGGCCGCCTCGATGTACCCCATGCCGGCAAACACCGTCTGATCCTGCACGCCGTGGTCGAAAAGGAACGGGAAATAGTTGCGATTGATCTCCACCTCCCAGGTGGGATTCCGCGCGATGAGGGAGCGGTTCAGATACACCGGACCGGGGAGTCCCAGCCGCTCCATGCGGGATCTCTCGGACTCCACCCACAGCGTCTCGCGCTGCCACGGGTATTGCGGCCCGGGCAGGAAAGCGCCCTGCGCTGGCGCCAGCCGCGTCCAGTCGGGATCATATCCCGCACAGTACAGCTCGCCCACAGTGAAAAGCATCCGCGGCATCTCCGGCTCCGCCCGCCGCAGCGAGACAAAACACCGCACCTTTTGCTCCAGGTGCGCGGCACATTCCTTGATGGAATTTCCCAGCACAGGATGCGGCCCCACCTCCAGGAATGAAGAGAAACCATCCTCGATCAAGGCCTGGATCGCCGCGGCAAACCGCACCGGATGGCGCACATTGTGCCACCAGCATTCGGCCGTCCATTCCCCGGAGGGAATGATCCGCCCGTAGCCGGTCGAGTACAGCGGAATGCGCGCCGGTTTCGGCGACAGCTCCGCGAGAGCCGCGAGGAGCGGCTCGCGCAGGGGCTCCATCTGCGGGCTGTGATAAGCCACCTCGACCCGCAGGAATTTATTAAAGACACTCTTTTCCTCCAGTCCCGCGGCGATCGCTTTGAGCTGATCCGTATCGCCGGACAACGTGACGGCGTTGAAGCTGTTGACCGCGGCGATGGATACCCCGGGAGACCCGGCCAGGAGCGCCTCGGCTTCAGCTTCCGGCAGGCCCACCGCCAGCATCGCGCCCCGCCCGGCGGCACTTTGCTGCAGCTGGCTGCGGTAGTAGCTCACCCGCACGGCCTCCTCCAGGGAGTAAACCCCGGCGACATAACTTGACGCCACCTCGCCGACGCTGTGGCCGACCACTGCCGCGGGATGAATCCCGTAAGACGCCCACAACCTGGTGAGCGCCACCTGGAGGGCGAAATTTGCAGGCTGCGCCAGCTCGGTGCGCGCCATCCGGGAGGTCGCTTCATCCGCCATCATCGCCTCCTTGAGCGACCAGCCGGCAAGGGGCTGAAAGATCGCATCGATCTCGTCGAGCGTCTGCGCCACGATGGGCTGGGTATTGACCAGTTCCTGGCCCATGCCCCACCACTGCGGGCCCATGCCCGTGTAGACAAAAACCAGTCCGGCTCCCGGGTCCGCCGCTCCGGAGCCAGTCACGAGTCCGTCGTGAGCTTCGCCCGTCGAGGCCGCGATGAATTGAGCCCGGAGCGTCTCGAGATCGGAGGCAAAGGCGGCTCCGCGATGGTTCAGGTGGCTGCGCCGGTAGGCCGCCGTATGCGCAAAATCGTCCAGCGTTCCATATCCGGGCTGCCCCAGCAAAAAGGCATACTTGCCCGCGAGATCGCGCAAGGCCTTGTCGCCCTGGGCGGAAAACGGGATCACCCGCACCCCCTCGGGCGCGGGGGCAGCAGGAGCGGTCTCGCGCACGGGAGCGGATTCCAGCAGCACGTGCGCATTGGTCCCGCCGTAGCCGAAGGAATTGATCGCGGCATAGACGGTGGGTTTCTCGCCAGGGCCCGGAAGCGCCCGCGTTTCCTTCGCCACCTCGATGCAGTAGTCGGCAAAGGGAATGTTGGGATTGGGCTTCTTGAAATGCAGGTTCTTGGGGACCTGGCGGTTTTTCAGAATGCCAATGGTCTTGAGCACGCCAGCAACCCCTGCAGCGGCCTCAAGATGCCCGATATTGGACTTTACCGAGCCGACAATGAGATTCCGGGATCTCCCCTCGGAAAAGCTGCGGTGCAGGGCGGCAAGCTCCGCCGAGTCCCCGGCCTGCGTGCCGGTGCCATGGGCCTCCACGTAATCCACCTCCGAGACGGGAACTCCGGCGGTGCTGTAAACCTTACGAATTAGCTCCTCCTGCGCGATGCTGTTAGGAAGCGAGATGCCATCGGTATGCCCGTCCTGATTGACTCCGCTGGCGCGAACCACGGCGTGAATCTGGTCCCCATCCGCGAGCGCGTCCTCCAGCCTCTTGAGCAGGAGTACGCCCGCACCCTCGCCTCGCCCGTAACCCGCGGCGCTTTCGTCAAAGGTGTGGCACTCGCCATGGGGCGACAGGAAATGCCCCTTGCTCATGATGATCGGGAACTCCGGCCGGGTCATCACATTCACTCCTCCCACCAACGCCATGCCGCACTCGCCGAGGAGCAGGCTCTGGCAGGCATAGTGCAGCGCCACCAGTGAGGAGGAGCACGCCGTGTCCATCGTGACGCTCGGCCCGCGAAGATTGAAGGCGTGCGACAGGCGGTTCGAAAGGACCGTCATCATCACTCCTCCCGCCGAGTGGGCGTTGACCAGATGACGGTTGGAGGGCTGCGCCTGCATGACCATGTGATCCAGGCAGAAGCCGCCCACGAAGACGCCCGTGCTCGAGCCGGACATCTTGTTCAGCGGATATCCGGCATCCTCAAAGGCCTCCCACGCCGACTCCAGCAGCAGGCGCTGCTGCGGATCGAGCGACTCGGCCTCGCGAGGCGACATGCCAAAGGCAAGCGGATCAAACTGGCGGACATCCTGGTCGAGATAGGATGCCTTGGAGGCGTAGCTCTTGCCCGGCCGGTTCTGATCCTCGTCGTAATACTGGCGCCAGTCCCAGCGATCCTTCTTCAACGCCCTTGAGGCGCTGCCGCCTCTTGCCAAAAACTTCCAGAATGCAGCGGGGGACGTCGCGTTGGGAGGCATGCGACATCCTGCGCCGATGATCGCAACTCTCCGTTCACCTTGGGGTTCCAGACTCACGCGTGCCACCTAACCAATTCCCCCAGATCACTCCAAGCCTGAAGAGAAGATCGTAGCCCGATCCAAAAAAGAAGCGACAACAAACATCACCCTGTCCCGCCCAGATCATTAGCTTAATCACTTAGCAAAAGGATCTGCAGCCGCCCGATTTTCGCCCAGGCTTCCCGGGCTGCTCACAGAAAAAACCACTTCGATCACCGCTAACACAACCACCCCTATCAACCCTAGTCCCGGCGCCGCCGGACCACGCGCCCGCCATTCGCAAAATTACCTCCTCCCAGAACCACCGAGCCCCGCCACATGCGGCAGACTCCCGATCCCGGGCAGGGAGCAGTCACCCCGGCATTCCACCCCTCCCACGCCGCACCGGGACTAAGCCAACACCCGTTTCCCGACCGGTATTCCCAAATAACATCCCGCGGATCGGGCCATCAGATTTGCATCGCATCAGTGCGTTGCGCATCCCGGCTTCGGAGACTTGACTGAGCGCTCTGCCTGAGAGTTATTTTAGCCGCATCGTCACTTTTGTCTCCGCCGCATTTTCCCCAGGATTTCGTTGCTTCACGGTCACCGCATTCATTCAAGAAAATACATTCAATGTATTGAACATCAATTTCTTACAAATCACTCAACAACCGGTCTCTTGCGTATTGTCACGTAATTTTCGACCTTCAGGCTTTCCCTTCGCAAAAAGGAAATTTCGGGTTTTTTGTTGCCAAGGTTACGCTTCGATGAATTGATGTAAGTCACGACACTCTGAAAGATTTAGTCATGTCCACTTCTCTCGATCTCCCGCGCATTTTGATGATCGATGACGAGCCCGACCTGCCCCAGATCGTCGAAAACCTTCTCGTGGACATTTGCACCGTGGAAGGGCACCCAACCGGAGAGCTGGGCCTGGAGGCCGCAGCCCGCAAGATTTTCCCTGTCGCGATTGTCGACTTGCAGATCAAGAGCCCGCAGGGGACTCGCGTCCTGCAAGGCATTGAAATCATGGAATCTCTCCGGAGGATTTCGCCCTTCACCCAGATCATCATTCTCACGGCAAATGCCTCCATGGAGTCGGCCATCACGGCGGTAAACCAGGGAGCACATCAATATCTCGTCAAACCCTTCCTGCGAGCTCCCTTGCGGAAGGCGATCTCCGATGCCCTCAAGGCCTACGAAGCCGCCTTGCTGGCCGATGAAAGACTCTCGCTCACCAACGGTCATTTCCAGTCCTTCGGTCTCACACCGCGCCTGGCTGACATCGCCGAGGGCATCCTCGACGGGCAGACCAACGAGGAAATCGCCAGGAAGCTCAAGATCGCCGACCGCACGGTGGAGAAGCACGTCGAGCGCCTGCTCGCCCACTTCGGAATCCACAGCCGGTTCCTGCTGGAGTCCAAGCTGATCAAGATGCTCCGGCAGCTGCGCCAGAGCAACTCATGGTCGCTGACTCGGACCGACATCCTCAGGGACGAGCGGGAAAACGACGCATAGCCACCTCCCTCCATCTCTAGGAGCCTGTCTGAAAAAGGACGATGGGCGGATGGCAAGGGAAAATGGCGAGCGGCAAGGCGCGGCGATAGAGCGTATCCGCAGCGATACGTGAGGGGACCGGAACGCAGCCGAAGGCCGTTTTCCCGCCGCGAGCCGTCGGTCGGCAGTTTTCAGACAGGCTCTAAGACATCACTAAGCTTAGCCGACCCACGCAGCGGTGCCCAGGCCCTCGCGCACTGATGGCGCCCTCAAATCAGACCGCACCCGGGGGGCGAGCATTGCCCGCGAAGACCGCGCAGCCCAGGCTGCAGGCAGTTCGCTCCAGAGCTTCTCCTCCTCAAAGGCGCGCAGGCAGTCGCGCTCGATCCCGCCGAGGAAACACTCTCCCGGGCGCTCCGGCGACGGGCTGAGATGGGCGGCCGCGATCGTGTGAATCGGCGCGGTCTCGAATGCGGCATGGGATACGAGCGTCTGCCTCCCCGCGATATCGAGACCGCAGATAAAGACGGACTCGCCTTTCCAATGCGCCAGGACGGTGTCCAGCAGATGCTTGCGCAAAGACGGAGTATCACTGCACGAGGCAAACACCCGCTCCCCGCACGCGTCGCGATGCGTGATCTGCGAGCCGGCCCACCGCATCACTCCCTTCGTCCCGCGGATCTCAAGGATCGGCCCCATCTCGCGCGGACAGCTGTGGCCCACCCAGAAATAGATGCGAGCACCGAGTTCCGTGCCAATGCGGAAGCATGCCGTATCGCAACTCTCGATCTGCCTTGCCCGGTAAAGCTCGGCTTCCAGAGAGAGAGGAGTGCCCGCGCTCGTCACATCCTCGCCCGCGAAGAAGATCATGAGATTCAGCCAATGCGCCAGAGCGTTATTGAAGGGCGCATCAAAGACCCAGCGACCCCGGGCGCGGATGCGGCCGGCCCAGTCATTACGCGCATAATACTCGCCAAATCTCGGCCAGAGCCCCAGGCACTTGATCGCCTGGATCTCCCCGAGGATTCCGTCGCAAAGGGCGCGCTTCAGCAGCATCGTCTCCGGGACGTACATGTGCTGGTAAGCCACGGCCACGAAGCAACCGCTCCGGGCCTCGGCCGCTTTCATCTGCTCGACCTCCTCCACCGTCGCAGCAGCCGGTTTCTCCAGCAGCACATTCCAGCCCGCCTCGAGCGCAGCCAGCGTCATCGGCGCATGCAGATGGATGCCTGTCGGGATGATGCAGAGGTCGATGCGGTCGTGCTCGCCCTCCAGCATGTCCTCGTAACTCCGGTAAATCCGGCAGCCCGCCCGCCGGAGGCCCTCGCACTTGACCGGCTCCTGCTCCTGATTGATGACCGTCGCGGCAGCGAGGTCGATGGAGCCGGCGGCCGCCCGCAGGATCAGGTCCTCATAATGCACGCCGGAAAATCCCGACACGCCGACGAGTGCGATTCGCGGCTTCATGGCTTCACCAGTTGGGCGGCATCGGGTGATGTGACCTTGAATCCCGCAGCGACAAATCCCGCGATCTGCCGGGCGCCCTGCTCGGTGAAGTGAGTGCGGTCCACATCGGACACTGTGATCCCAACTGATCCCGCTTCTCCGATTTTCTCGAAATACTCTCCGCTCACCGCATAGAGATCGATGAGCGGGACATTCAGCTTCTCGGCCACCCGCTTCGTCGCGGCGGCGTAGGGTGCGAGTTCCGTGGAGGGCTTCCCATCTGCACCATACATCCGGCGATGCACCGGCGTCACCAGAATGGGCGTGATCCCCGCCGTCCTGGCTTCGGCAACGAACCGCTCCAGGTTGGTCGTGAACTCCCCGTCCGCCTTCGTCGACTCCGGCTTGTCGGGCGCGTGCGAGTCATTGTGCCCAAACTGGATGAGCAGATACTTCGCCCCGCTCGCGAGCGCCTTTTGCCAGTTGCCCGTATCGGGAAAGGTCTTCGTGCTCATACCGCAAACCGCGAGATTCACCACCCGCACATCGTCGGTCAGATACTCCGGCAAAAGCTGCCCCCATCCCCGGGCAGGCTTTTCATTCGCCCAGTCCGCCATCGTGGAATCTCCGACCAATACCACGGTGGTCGTCGCCTTCGTTTCCGATGAGATCAAGGGCGCGCTTGCCGAAAATAACAGGATACCAACGCTGGCACCCAGGCATCCGATAAATTTCATGACATAAAATAACGATAAATACCGTTACTTATCAATCAGAAATATAAAAGCTCCCCATGAGGAATTGATCGCAATGACAAAAACTAGACGGAAACTACCGATCCTTTGACTGACAATCGGCCCGGAACCCGGATTTCAACCGGCGTACGCCGAGGCAAGCCCGGCCAGGCCAGCAGGAGATCAGCCGCCATCTTCCCCATCAACGTCCAGTCTGGTGAAAAAGACGTCAACTTCCGGGAGGCCGGGGCCGTGTCGTCAAAGGACACAATGCTGCAATCCCTCGGCAACTCCCACCCCTTGGATTCGAGATAATCCATGGCGACGCCAGCAAGACTATCGCTCGCGAAGGCAATGGCAGATCCCCTTGGGAGGCTCTCCAGGATCGCAGGCCGGGGATCGCTTTCGAGATTCCAGGTGGCGACCTCCACCGGCATGCCGTTTTTCCGCATGACCCACTCATAACCCCTCTCGCGCTCACGGAAGATCTGGGTCAGTGGCTCCTCCTCCCTGATGAAGAGCACCCTCTTGTGCCCGTGTTCCACCAAATGGTTCACGGCATCCCTCATACCACCAAAATTGTCCGCCGTAATCCGCGGAATATCAATGCCTTCCAAATAGCTGCTCACCGCCAGCGCAGGGATGTCCCCCAAGGCGCGCACCGTCTCCGCCGTATATCGGCCGAAGAGGAAGACCGCTTCGACCGAGCGATTGCGCACCGCCGCCGGCACCTCGGACATCGAGGGCATTTCGATCGCTGTCTCCGTATTGAGCACCTTGCACTGCTGGTGCAGCCCGAAAAAAATCAGACGCCGGACTCCGGACGCCAAGGGATCAACCTGCGAGGCTCCATAAAAGACCACCGCCGCCCGCCGCAAGGTGCTCGACGGCTTCGGGGTGCGCAGGCGGGTGTAACCGAGCTCCCGCGCCTTCTCGAGAATGCGCTCCTTCGTAGCTTCCGCCAGGTCCGGATGATTCCTCAACGCTCGCGATACCGTGATCACTGACACCCCCAACTCGCTGGCAATCTTTGCCTGATTGATCCGCATGCCCGGCAAGGTATCCGCCCTGCCGTGTCAGGCCAATAAAATTAACAATTGACAATTGTCGGTAATTTTTACTCTACTACCGATTAGCTGACATGAAAATCACCCTCCTGAAAACTATCATTCTGGCGGTATCCTTTCTCGGAATCGCAAACTCCCCCGCGGCCACCATCCTTTTTACCGACACACTTCCGACCTCGGACGTCATCCGATCCAACACGACGGTGTCTGCATCAGGAAATCTTCAGGTCCGGAATATCGGCGCAACGCCCACGGCCAATACCCGGTGGGTTGGCTTTGGCTTCTCGACTGCATCCACGGTCAGCCTCGATAAAGTCACGTTTTTCATCTACAATGACATCGTCAGCAGCGGCGCCCTCGGGGCCACCATGACGATTTCCGTCGTGTCCCTCGCGAGCCTCACCGCATCCCCGTCGACTCCCTACACCCCGCTGTATTCGGAAACAGCCTCGGTCCCGGCGACCTATGCGAACGAAAACTACATGACCTTTGACCTCAGTAGCTCCTATTCGCTGACAGCGGGCGGCAACTACGGCATCCTGGTGTACTTCGACAGCAACGCGAGCAACCGCGGAATCAACTTTTCCCAGTCTCCCTCCAGCTCCGGTGGCATAGGAGGCATCGGAGATCTCTTCTACACATCGGATCTGGGAGCAACTTACACCAACACCTCAGCACCGCTGAATTTCGTCGTACAGACTGTTCCGGAACCGTCGACCACAGCATTGCTCGGCCTCATCGGCGGCACCTTCATCGTGGGAGCCTATCGCTCCCGCAAGCGCCTCGCGAAAGCCTAAGACAGTTAATATCAGGGGGACGGCAAGACCGGAAGAAACACCCGGTCTTGCCTTTTTCCTTTCTCAAACACGTCGGCCCGCTCCTTGCGGAAGACATAGATCCTCTTCCAGGAGATACGCTCGCCCGGGCTCGCGTGAAATGTCCCAAAAATCTCCGGGGCAAGAAACCTGTCTTTCACAAAGATCGACAACCGCGAGACCGGCAGCAGGGCTGTCATCGTCACCTGCCTGAGACCATCCGAGCACTGAGCCCAGCCTGCCGCAGGCCGATCCAGCTGTGCCGTGGTGAAATACAATGGAGCCTCCGGAGCTTGCTCAAAGAGCATCCCGCCCGGAACCAGCCGCGCCGCTGCCAGCCACTGGATGCCTGGGTTCAACGAAGTCCGGAACGTCCAAGAGCGCCCGCGCTCCATGCGGAGCCAGTTGTGATTATACTGGTCGAAGCTAATTCTCTCCCGGCTGGTATTCTGAAACTCGTAGGAGATCTCCACACGACCCTGCGCGGGATCGACTGTGATCGTCTTGCGATAAACGTATCGCCAACGACCCGCATCGAGATGCTGCTCGAAAACGACCCGCGAGTGCGTTTGCTCCACGATCTCCGTCGCTGCCGGTTGCAGTACCGGATAACGATCCCAGAATCGATAGGGCGTCACGCGCATGCGCCTCAGGAGCCCGACACCGACCTTCAGAAATCCTCCCTCAAAACCCTCCGCGTATCCCGGAGGGGACGACCATCGGGAGCTGAACTCATCGATCAGCCCCTCCTCCCCTAAAAACTCCACACCCTGAGACTGCACCCGATCCACCCGGATCGGGTCAAACCGAGGCCCGTATTTTTCCCTCAGCCCATCCGCATCCGCCGCCACATGGGCGCGAAACGATTCATTTCCGATCCACAGTCCACCATCGACCGCCGCTCCGGCCGACGAAACCAGCGGCACCACGCAAAGCAGTGCGAGCCGAGACCTGAGCAGAGCAGCCACTCAAAGCGGGGGCAGGGATTTATCCGAGGGCGCGAGCTCGATCAGAGTGTCTTTCGCCGTGCGGAAATTGCTCGCTCCACCATCCTTGGTGGAAAGCAGAAACACCCGCCCTACCGCGAGTTTGTCCGGCAACGGAAGCTCAAGCGTGATATAAAGATTCGCTCCATCCCAAGCCGCGCGCACCTTGGTGTTCTCCGCGCTGAAGTCGGGGTTCTTGAACAGCACATAGGGCGCCTTGCCCTGCGCAGTTTCCAGCGCCACCATCAGGTCGACACCTTGCACCTCCTCGTCCTGCCTGCCGGTGGCCGTATCGTTGTCGATGTCGAGGTAGAGACAGAATGAAGACCGATCAAGGACCGGCGGATGATCGAATCGCACCTCAAAAAGCAGCCGGTCTTTCCCCACGACTTCGCCACGAATCATGCGGACCTGCGAGGCCTTGTCCGTATTTGCCTCGGGCGTCTGAACCTTTCCCGTGTTCTCAAACAGGATGTTCATTTCCTTGAAAGGAGCCGTTCCGCCGAGAGCAAGTTTCTCCGCCAGCTCTTCCTTCGACAACGCCAGCGTCGGCGAAGCCGTAAGGGAATACAGGACGCAACCAGCTATCAACACCATCAGAGGGGATTTTCGATGCATGGTCAAAATATAACGGTAATTATCATACTATTCAAAGAAGTTTTCGTCGCCGCGCAGGATATTTATTAAATTTCCAATCGGTTTTCATTCACCCGCAAAGTCTCTCTCAGAGGGACGAAATCCACAGAAACGGCAAAATCTTTGACAGCTCGTTATTGTCGGTATATTTAACGGTAATATCTCCCATGACTCTCCCTCGTTCGCTCCTGTTTTTGTCCGCTCTTGGCATAGTCGCTCTTTCCACCTACGCCCAGGACGACGCCTACCGCTTCCAGAACGAGTGGGTGAAGTACGAGGCGGCGAGCAATACCGGGCTGACAGCCGACAAACTGGAAAAGACTGCTCCGTTTGCCTTCCCCCGCCCGCGTCCCGCGATTCCCTTCGACCTCGCTCCGTTTTCCGACCAGGGGGACAAGAAGGGGACCGGCCTCAAGGAGCGCATCCCGGCGACCTTCACGGACGAGTCGGGAGTCGGTCGGAGCGCGAATGTCCGCTTCGGCTTTCCGCTGCCCAAGGGCGCGATTTTCCAGAAGGACGGCGCGCGATTTTCCGACGCGCAGGACTCCCCCCTGCCCGCCCAGTTCACCGTGACCTCCCGCTGGCCCGATGGAAGCATCCGCTGGCTGCTTGTCGAAAGCCGCGTCGCCATCGGCGCGAAGGAATCCGTGACCGGATACGTCAGCTTCACCCGGAAAACAGCCAAACCGCCGAAGGACAATCCGCTCACGCTAACCCAGGATGACAAGGTCCTCCAGGTCTCCACGGGAGCCGTCACGGTCACGATCGACAAGGAGCATTTCAACCTGATCGCGAAAGCAGCCAGAGCTTCGGACAAGGCGGAGCCAGCATGGAAGAGCGACGCCGCCGGCATCACGCTCACTGCAGCCGACGGCACAGTCTATACCACAGCTGCTCTGCCGCCCGAGTCGGTGGCGGTCGAGGAAGCGGGCCCCGAGCGGATCACGATCCGGGTGGACGGGCGTTACGGAGAGGCCTCCGGCAAGTCGCTGATGCGCTACACGACCCGGCTGACATTCCGCCGGTCCTCCCCCGTCGTGGAGATCGCCCACACGCACATCAACGACGATCTCTCCCACGAATTCACCGACATCGCCTCGCTGGATCTGGACCTCGTGGCGCCGAACACCATCTCGCAGGTGCTGGCCGACTTTCCCGCCCAAGGGGACAAAGGCAACCGCCTCGCCTCGGGGCGCGAGATGTCGGTCTTCCAATCCAGCGACCGCGACAGCACCTGGACCATCGATGGCCAGAGCAAAGCAGGCGGGCGCGCCTCCGGCAGCTGGCTCGCCTCCGCCGAGGGCTCCAGTGTTGGCGTGGCCATCCTCGATTTCTGGCAACGCTGGCCCAAGGGATTGTCCGCCAGCGAAAACCGCATGCGCATCGGACTCCTGCCGAAACTTCCGGATGCGACCTTCGGCGACGACCTGCCGTACCATCTGAAGTTTCCCTTCGTCTCCGGCAACTATCGGTTCAAATGGGGCATGTCGACGACCGAGCGGCTCGCCATCGACCTTTCCGGCAAGCTTCCTCGCAAGGAACTGCTGGCGGAAATCCAGTCGCCTCTCGTGGCCATCATCCCGGCGAGCTGGTACGCATCGACCCGCGCCCTCGGCGACATCCCGGCCCCGCAGGGCGCGCAGTTCGACCTGTGGGATGAGTTTGTCTCCCGCAGCTACGAGGAGCACATGGACCTCGCCGCCGCCCAACGCGAGTACGGTTTCTTCAACTACGGCGACTGGTTCGGAGAACGAAAGCGCAACTGGGGCAACAACGAATACGACCTCGCGCATTGCTTCTTCCAGCAGTTCGCCAGGACAGGCAATACTGATTACTTCCGCCTCGCCCTGCGGGCCGCCCGCCACCAGGCCGATGTCGACATCGTTCATGCCTATCCCGATCCCCGCTACGTCGGGTCCAACCACCAGCACTCCATCGGCCACACCGGCGAATGGCAGGGCCCCAACCGCCCCAAACAGGCGACCTGGAGCCATGCCTACGACTCGCACACCGATGGCACGAACGGCCATACCTGGGCCGATGGCATGGCCGACGCATGGTGCCTGACCGGCGACCCGCGCGTGGCCGAGGCCGCGCTGGAGCTCGGCGAGCACCTCACCTGGGCCATCGCGCCGACCTTCAGGTCCCTGGGCACGCACGAGCGCTCGGCGGGCTGGTCGATCAAGGCGCTCATGGGTCTGTATCGACTGCGCCCGGATCCCGATTACCTCAAGGCCGCCGGCCAGATCGCCGCGGTCGCCGCAAAGGCGCAGACGCTCGACCTCGGCGGAGCCTGGGCGCACAAGCTCCCCGCCGACCACGATCCGCTCCAGCGCGTTGGCAACAGCACATTCCTCATCGGCATCCTCCTCACCTCCCTCGCCGAGTACCACGAGCAATCGCACGACGAGACGATCTGGAAATCCCTTGAAGCCGGCACCGCCTGGCTGAGGCGCTCGTGGGACCCGCAGCACGCCGCCTGGCCCTACTCCGCCGATACGGACGGCAAGCCCTGCTCAGCCATCTATCTCGCCCATCTCAATCCGCTCGTCGTCAATGCTGTCGCCTATGTCGCCGAGCAGACCGGCCAGCGATCCGACATGGACATGGTCCTGAAGTCCCTGGTGCGCGACTTTGCCTTCATCGACCGGGAAGGCTTCGGCAAGGAGCTGGCCGAGCAGATGAACTTCACCCCCGACACGCTCGCGCGGATGGCCCGCTACTACGCACAGGCCGATCCCGAGAACGCTCCGCTGATGTTGAGCAAGGGAGACAACCGGCTCCGTGATGAAATCGTCCGGGGCTTTCCGGCCTCCGGGGATCTCTGGCAGCGGGGACCGAAGGATCAGTCAGCCGCCATTTCCCTCACCGGGGAGGCAGCGCGTCCCACGATCTTCCGCAAGCTCTATGGCTCCGCCACGACGGATGCCCAGAAAAGTCATCTCACCGTGAGCAACGCGGCGGGCGCGACCGTCTTTGAACGCGAGTTCTCTCCCGCTGAGAAACAAGAGATCCCCTTCGACGTCGGCGGCAAACCGGGCGATGTCTTCCGCATCCGCATGCAGGACTCCATCACCGGGGCATGGCGCATCGCTGGTGACAATTTCCACACCGTCCTCGATGCCAGGTCCAAGCTGCATCTCGCAGGAATCGGTCAGCGGCGCCTCGCCTTCTTCGTCCCGGCGGGGACGCCGTCGATCACGGTCTCCGTGGCCGGCATCCACCAGGGAGAGTACGGCTGCGCCCTTATCTCTCCCGATGGCAAGGTGCGCGCCTTCCAACGCGGCTCGAATGCCGGGTTCGATCCCATGATCGGCGGGACTTCGCAGCAATCCTCTCCCGGGCCGCTGAAGCACGCTCCGGACGCATCGCAAACCAACGCCATATGGGAGCTCGCCCTCTGGGCCACAGGTGATATCATCTGCGACATTCAGGGCGTCCCCCCGTATCTGGCTCCCAACCCGGAAAACTGGTTCAACCCTGAAGCCTCCCCCGTCACCCCATGAACGCTCTCCGCAACACATCGCGGCGCAGTTCTGCCGCGTTTACCATGGTCGAACTCCTCATCACCGTCGCGATCATCGGCATCCTCTCCGCCCTCGTGCTCGGCGGGTACAAGCAGTCTGTCGGCCTGGCAAATCGCGCAAAATGCGTGGGGAACCTCAAGGCCATCGGCATCGCCATCGCCCAGTATGCCGGCGACAATCAGGGCACGCTCCCCGGCCAGTGCGACAACAGCATCCGGTCCACCTACCGGATCAAAAACAATGACCTCGGCGCATTCCTGGCCCCCTACTGGGATCTCCCGCCTGCCGATACCGTCACCCGCGACGCCCCGGCCCTCATGTGCCCCGCGTGGAAGACCGTGATGCAGATGTCGCAGGGCAAGTGCTATTGGAACCCCTCGCGGCTCAAGGGTTTCGTCAATGAATCCAGCCCTCTCGGCGTCTACAGCCCCTTTGGCAAAGGACAGCCAGACGGGCTGCCGATGCGCATGCAGGTCATCCAGCAAATCCCGGGCTTCAAAGCCACAAAACAGTGGATGATCCAGGACTTTGACCAGCTCAACGCCTCGACCGTCAACATGCCGGAACAGGCGGCCAAGCCTGTCCACGGCAACGTCCGCAATGTTTTGTTCTTCGATTATCACATCGAGTCCGTCCCGGCCTCAACCGTCCTGAATTGACGGACCTAGAGCCCGACACGTATTACTGAGCGTTCATTTCGGTCTCGCCCTGCGGGCCGTCACCAGAAACGCCCCGAATGAATTCAACCCAGATAAATCCTCCCCTGCCCGGAGCCCATCCCGTCTACACGGCAGGCTCCCTCGTCTACTCCAAGAAAAGCCTCATGGTTCTCTCCCTCTGGCTGCTCTGGGGAGACTTTGCCTTCAATTTCTTCGAGAACGTCTTTGGCCGGTTCCTGCCGATCTTTGTGAAGCACCTGAATGCCTCCGACACAATGATCGGCATCATGACGGGAAGCTTCGCCGGTCTGGTCAATGTGCTCTTCCTGCCTGCGATCAGCCGCTGGTGCGACAACCTGCGCACCCCGATAGGACGACGCATCCCGCTGCTCATCGTAGCCACCCCCCTCACTGCCGCAACCGTCGTGGCCGTGGGCTTCGCCCCCGACCTGGGCAAATGGATCAGCGACACCTTTCGCCAGTCGCTGCCCGCCGCCTTCACAGAGGGCAGCATCATTCTCTGGCTGATGTGCCTCTTTGTCGTCACCTTTCACTTTCTCAACATGGTGCTGGTGAACGCCTACAACTGGCTGATCCGCGATGTCGTGCCGCTGCCGGTCATGTCGCGCTTCCTCGCGTGGTTCAGCATCATTGGCACCCTGAGTGGCGCCATCTTCCTCTATTTTGTCTTTCCTCATCTCATGGAGTACCGCCACGAGATTTTTATCGGCGTCGGCATCGCCTATGTCTGTCTCTTCCTCCTGATGTGCTGGAAGGTCAAGGAAGGCACATATCCTCCGGCGCAACCTGCCTCCGAGCGGGCGGGATTCTTCAAGACCTTTGCCATCTACTTCCGCGAGTGCCTGCAAATCCCGCTCTATCGCAACTTCTTCCTCGCCTACCTGCTGGTCACCGCCGCGCTGAACTGCGCAGGCAACTTCATCACGCTCTTTGCCAGCAATACCCTGCACCTCGAAATGGCGGAAATGGGGCATGTCTTCGCGTTGACCGCAGTGATCTCGCTCCTTTTCTACTATCCGCTAGGCTGGCTCTGTGATCGCTTCTCGCCCATCCATGTGGCCATCGGCGCGATCGCTGCTGTCGTCACCGGAGCGCTTCTGGCTTTCTTTCTGGTCGGGAGCGCCAGGGGGTTCCTGATCTACTCCATCACCTTCTCCCTGCCCACCATGGCCTGGGCGCTCGCCCAGCGCGCCACCTCGATGAAGCTGTTTCCCGCCGAGTTCTTCGGCCAGTTCTCCAGCGGTCTGAATGTCTTCGGCTGCGGAGCCCTCATCATCGGCAATCTGCTCATCGGCATGCTCATGGATGCCACGGGCAGCAACTACCGAGTCGCTTTCCTCTGGACGGTCGGCATCTCGGCCACCGCGCTGATCCCGATGATCCTCGTCCTGCGCGGCTGGCAGCAGCATGGCGGCCACGACAACTATGTCCCGCCGCTCCCGACCCGCTGATTTCCATGGTTTTCGAGCCGGGTGCGCTTATCGCTCCCGGCTCATAGAAGTTTTCCCGTCATGATCCTCGACTTCCTCAATCAGGCCCACCGCTATCACCACCTCGGCCCGCTCTGGAAACTGGGCTTCGAGTTCCTCCGGAACCTCCCGCCCGACGCACCCGATGAGCGCACCGAGCTCGACAGCGAGCGTCTCGTCGCCATCGTGCAGTCCTACGAGACCCACGACCCGGCCACCCGGTTCTTCGAAAGCCACCGCCGCTACGTCGACATCCAGTACATCATCTCCGGACGCGAGACGCTGTATTTCACCCCCGAGAGCACTCTCACGGTCGACGTCCCCTTCAGCGAGGCCAAGGACGTGACGAAGTACCATATCACTCCAGATGCGGACTCGGTCATCCTGTCTGCCGGGAAATTCATGGTTCTCTGGCAGGACGAGGCGCACATGCCCTGTTGCCAGGTCGTTCCGGACGAGCCCGAGGCAGTCCGCAAGGTCGTCCTCAAGCTCGAGGCTTAATAACCGCTAAACAGACCCTTGGGACACTCTTCAGCGCATCCCGTCAAGTGATCCGCTGACAAGAGGATACCCCCTGACTTCAGCCAATCGCTCGTGTGCAAACCAACTTCGCGCTTGATTAATACCCATTAATGGATATTAATATCACCACAACGCACGATGATCGAGCTTTCCCCAGCCCTGCATGACCGCCCCAAGACTCTCGAAGTCCTCCGGACCCTGAGCCGGTACATCTGCGAGAGCGGAATGGAACCGGGGGATAAATTCCCGGCCCAGACGGAACTCCGCGAGCGCTTCGGATTTCACAACAACACGCTGACTCCCGCCATGAAGATGCTCGAGGAATGCGGTTTGCTGGAACGTCGCCGGAAATTTGGAACCGTTTTGCGTCGCAAGGTGGAAACCTCGGATATCCCGGCGCTGTGGAGAGTCGGCATGGCGATCTCGGCCAGCGTGGCGACAGAGCCTTTCTACGGGCAGTTGTTTCATTTCCTCCACCGGCGGCTGCGAGATATCGGAGTCAGCCAGCGACACTACATCTCAAGCGGTCTGGAGGATGACGGACAGGGCCGATTTTCCAAATTTGATCAGATGAACGAGGATCTGACTGACGCACGTCTCGATCTGGTCCTCAGCATGGTCGGATTGCCGGAGAGTGACATGCTGTCCTGGGAAAAGAGGTCGATTCCTTTTGTCCATGTCGGCTCGCACCAGACAGCCCCTTGCGGAGCGATCATTGAACAATCGCGCATGGCTCGCGAGGCCGTAAGTCTGCTGGCAGAGCGCGGCATAAAGAAAACCGCGCTGATCAGCGTGGTGGTCAGCGATGCCGGGTTCTGGAAGAGCTACCAGCAAGCTTTGTGCGAGTTTCAGATGCCATGCAGTGACAAGCAGCTCCACGTCACGGAGCGCGGCCCCCTGGAGGGCAGGCATGTGGCCGAGCGCATCCTCATGCTGCCGCCCGCCAAACGCCCGGAGGCGCTCATCATCACGGACGATCGAGTGGCGTCGGGAGTCGCGGCGACTCTCGCCAACGAATCCACCTACCGGCCCGTGCTGGTCGTGCGCACCAACCGCCAGGCCCCGCTCGCATTTGCCCTGCCGGTGATTCATTTCGAGATCGATATCGATGAACTGGCCCAACGAGCAGTCGAGCTGGTGCAGGAGCGTCTGCTCCGCCCTTCACATCCCCAGCGGAGGGTTTTCGTAGGAGCAAATCTCACCGACACCGAGACCTCCTACTTGCGTTGAGTCACTCCCCCATCCCCAGACAACAAAAACCAAACGCCCCACCAATCCATCACGCCATGAAACGAACAGCCTCCCCTCAGTACGGCAATGTCATTTGCATGCTGATCGCCACAGCATTCCTCGCCCCGGCCTGCAACATCGAAGCCGCTCCGATCACTTATGCCGACGCCGTAACAAGCAACACCCCCTACGCCTATTACCGTTTGGGAGAAACCTCGGGGACGGTGGCGGCCGACAGCAGCGGAAACAACCGCAATGGCGCCTACATCCAGTCTCCAACGCTCGGCGTCGCAGGAGCAGGCGTAAACAGCGACTACGCGGTGGATCTCAATGGCACATCGCAATATGTGAATACCGGACTGACGAGCTTCGGGTCCCAGCTCAGCGTGTTTTCGGTCGAGATGGTTATCAAAATCGATACCACGGCCCAAACCAGCCTGTTTGGCGCCATGAATACCGGCTCCACGACGGCGCTGACATTTCAAACCAACTCGACCTCCAGCGGCACCTATGCCGCAAACTCCTCCCGTCTTTTCCTTCGTTCGGAGGATGGCACGTCAGCGGGCTTCGCGTTTACCTCCACCGACCTGTATTCAGGCGACTATGTTCACCTGGTCCTGACATTCAATGCAGCCAGCGGCTTTATTGCCTACCTGAACGGGCAGCAGATCAGCAGCACCTCATCGACAACCCTGAACGGGAAGTCGTTTGCAAACTTCACCTTTTCCCCTTACGTGGGAGCAAACGATGCCAGGGGAACCGCGACCGGATATGACTCCGGCACATACGACGAGGTCGCCTTCTATAACTATCGACTGAACGCCACCCAGGTCGCCGATCACTATGCCGCTCTCGTCGCCGTGCCAGAGCCTTCCTCTGTCAGCCTGGCCGCCGTCGGGTTGATCGCCCTGGTCACAACTTCACTGAGACGCCGTCCTTTCCGGCCGTAATCAAGGAGACGCGTGTGAAGACTCCCCTCAAGCACCTGATCTGCGCGGCATTCATCGGACTTGCATCCGCTCCAGAGACGCCCGCTCAAGAGGCCGCGTATTGGCTGACCTTTGAAAACCAGACCCTCAAAAACTCCGGGACAACAGGCGGCGTCGCAGAGTCGCGCGAACCACGTTCCACCACTCTTTCCCCGGAGCTGACCCTCGATCCTGAGCTGGCCAGGTGGACGTGCGAACTCCCTGCCGCCGCGGATGGCAAACAAGGCGTTGAGCTTGTTCTCCCCGCCAGTCAGTCCGCACTGCGGCTCAATCGACAGGGCGACGCCCTCGCGATCAGTACATGGATAAAGTGGCAGGGACCGGACCGGCACGGAGACCGCAGACAGATGATCGTCAGCACACTCTCCGAGAATCAACAAACCGGCTGGGCCTTCTCGATCTGTGAGGACGGCAAACTGCGATTCGACTGGAGACCGGACCAGGGACCTCCGTCTTCCCGGGAGTCGGAATCCACCCTTTCCGCAGGACAATGGCACCACGTCGCGATGTCGTGGCAGAATGATGTCCGCGATGGGGGATTGTCGTTCTGGATCGACGGCCTTCCGGCGGGAATCACCCGCACTTTCACCGGAGGCGGGCCACTAAGCGACAACGCGGAGCCCGTCGTCATCGGAGCCACGCAGGGATATCTGCCGCTGAATGGTTCCATCGCGGATTTTCGCATCTTTACCGAACCCATGAGCGAGACCCTGCTCGGGCGACTGGCGGAACGAAAGGGACGTTAACCATGGCCACGTACGCCAGCATTCGCAGAGCACTGTGTGCAGCCTTCGCCATCGGCCTGCTCAGCGGCTGTCCCGATCGTGAAACCACGCCGACCGCCGCTCCCAGGCTCGTCTTCGCCCATTACATGGCGACACTGTCTCCAGCCGGCCCCGGCGCCACCGTGGAGGACTACGAAAAGGAGATCCGTGAGGCTCAAGCACACGGCATTGACGGGTTTGCCATCAACTGCGGCGGCTGGTCTGTCAAGGAGCCTCGGTACAAGGAACGCACCTTGAAAATCTACGAGGCAGCCAGAAGGCTCGGCTCCGGCTTCCATCTCATGATCTCCGCCGATATGGCTGGAAACCTGACACGGGACGAGATTCGCGACATGGTGGAGTCCTTTCGCGATCATCCGAATCAATTCCGGCGCGATGGCAAACCCGTGTTGTCGACTTATCATGGTGACAAGGCCCTGACGGCATGGGTCACAGAGGAATTCACCGACTCGAGGGACATCGTCTTTCTCCCTTACTATTTTCCGGATTCACGCCGGGAGACTCCGACTGCGGATGATGCCAGGCAGGTACATGCCGACAACGAAGCCGCCGAGGGTTTCTTTTACTTCGGTGCGGCGGGATTTCCCGACACCATCGCAGACTCCATCCGGAACATCGGCGCGGAATGGAAGGCCCGGGGGAAAATATTCATGGCTCCCGTATCGCCCTTCTACCGGGGCAGCGGAGGCAACTACCGGGTTTACGAATCGCATGGTTTCGAGGGCATGGCTCGCCAATGGATGGCGGCCATCGACAGCGGCGCAGACTACGTTGAGATCGTGACATGGAATGACTGGGGGGAATGCACCTATGTCGCCCCCTTCGGCCCAGTGGAGAACACCACACTTTGGAACGGCCACTGGGGGCCGCGCCTCTCGCATGTCGCTTTCCTGGATGCCAGCCGGTACTACATCGACTGGTTCAAGACCGGCAAAGCCCCCGAGATCACCAGGGATCAACTATATTACTTCTACCGGCCTCATCCCTCCTCACTGGAGGGAATCGTGGAATACCGCCCTCATGGCCGGGCGGAGCTCAAAGGCAAGTCCGGGAAGCCCAAGTTCTGGGAAAAACTGGAAGATCGCATCTATGCGACCGCGTTTCTCACAGCCCCGGCCCGCCTGACGGTCAAGTGCGGAGAAGTCGAAGACAGTGTCGAGATCCCCGCTGGTTTGCACAATGTCTCGGTCCCGCTCCGGCCCGGCACGCCGGAATTCACCCTGACCCGTGACGGCAGGACGCTGGGGAGCAAAAAGGCGGAGATCGCCATCGCTACGGATGATGCCTGGGCAAACTTCAACTACTTTGGAGGCTCGATCGAGCTGGAGAGATGAAGCCTCCCCGCATCGACCGCAGGGAATATGGGGCGCAAGCATTTTCACTCCTGGAACTCCTGGCCGCGATCGGAATCATTTCCATATTGACTGTCACCCTGTTCGCCGTGGGAGGAAATGTCCGGAAGCAGGCAAAAAGCGTCCAGTGCCTCGGCAACATGCGGACCCTCTACTCAGCCATCTCTGCCTACAAGCAAGATGGAGGCAGCTGGCTGTCGCTCAACCGCAATGATCCGAATAATGCCAGTTCGTACGGTACTCAGCTATGGTTCATCACTCTCATTCGGCTGGGCTACGTTGATTGGGTGCTCATGAACAAAGGCGGCAGGACATGCATGTATGCCAAGGCGCTAATCTGTCCATCCAACCAGGAAGACCCCGGCGCGCCCTACCCATATTCCTCGGACGTCAATCCCCCCTGGCGCACCAACTATGCCATGAGCTACTATTGGGGCGACAGTTTCGGCCAGCCCTCCGCCATCCCGGGCCAGTATGGACGCATCCCGGCCCTGGGCGCCACGAATCTTTCGGCCATTCTCCTGATCGATTCTCTCACCGCGACAGGAGGAATCTACCCGGACAAACAGGCAGACTGGAACACATCCTCCTGCAAGATCCCAAGAATGCTGCACGGCAGCGGCTGTCATGCGCTGCTGGCTGACGGCAGCGTCGTCAATGTCAGTCCGCAAACCTATCCGGACCTTCCGAATCGAACGAACTGGGACCCCGTCCAACAATGACCATAGAGAGCACCGCACCGAGTCCAATCATTGACCCATCCGCATCCCACCGCAGAAGCCTCCTCGAGGAAGTTCAAAATCTGATAGCGGAGCGTCGTAGGGAATACGACAAACATCGGGCGCATTTCTTTCAACCGGATCTCACCTCAGCCGCGACTTACGAAGCAAGCCTCGCCCCGTTTCGAGAACGGCTCGCAGCGACCCTGGGGTGGCCGCTGGGAGAACGTCTTGCCCCAGTTCCGGACGTTTGGATGGAGCCAATTTCTGGAAACCATGAAAGCCGGATGACCAGAATCAAAATCCAGGTTCTCGGCGATCTCAAGGCCTATGGCATCCTTTTCCTCCCTCCCTCGCCCGGACGATATCCGCTCATTATCGCCCAGCATGGCGGACTCGGCTCACCGGAGCTTGCTGCAGGCCTCCACCCCGAGGGATCAGCCAACTACAATGCCCTGATCAAGGGGCTGCTACGATATCCCGTGGCGGTGTTTGCCCCTCAACTGCTCGTCTGGCACCATGGGCAGGAGCCGAAGTTTGATCAGAACGAACTCGATCGCTCCCTGCGTCAACTCGGAGGTTCCCGCGCCGCCGTCGACTTATGCATGCTGAGAGCAAGCCTCAACTGGCTTCTCGCTCATCCGGAAATCGACGCCGCGCGCGTGGGTATGACAGGCCTCTCCTACGGCGGGTTTTATTCCCTGTACTTTGGCGCGCTGGAGCCGCGTATCCGTGTCCTGGCCTCCTCCTGCTTCGTCAATGACCGATACCGGATCAACCGGGAAGACATGGTCTGGACTGATGTCGCTCGCGAATTTCTCGACGCCGAGATAGGCGGCCTTTTCTGTCCCCGGCCATTATTCATCGAGGCAGGTGAGCAGGACACCGTGTTTCCGGCCGAGTCCTTCCTGGGCGAAGCCCGCAAGATCGCGCGAATTTACGATCGGCTGGGAAAGTCCGGAAACTTTGTGTTTCGCACGCATTCCGGAGGCCATGAGTACGATCCCGATGGCGCGGCTGAACGATTCCTCCTCAGGCATCTCGGCGTCACTCATGCCACAGACCAATGCGATTCCCTGGAAGCGAACGACTCCAGAGTCGGGTAATCCGTGTAGCCCTTTTCCGTGCCTCCGTAGAAAGTGGCACGATCATAGGGATTGAGCGGCGCGCCTTCGCGGAAGCGCTCGACGAGATCAGGGTTGGCGATGAAGCTTCGCCCGTAGGCCACGAGGTCCGCATGTCCCTCGGCGATCGCGAGGTCTCCTGATTCGCGGGTGTAGCCGCCGGCGGAGATCACTTTTGTATTCCCCGTCACCAGCGGACGAAACCGCGAGCAGCCGAGATCGTGCAGCGGGTCGATGTCGATATTGCCTGCAACCCGAGGTTCTACGATGTGCAGGTACGCGAGATGAAAGACGTTCAGTTTGCCAATGAGATGCGCGTAAGTGCCATGGCGGTCGCTGTGGTCGACTGTGCCGTAGGTATTGCTCGGCGAGATGCGCACGCCGACATACTCGCTGCCCCACACGGACGTAACCGCAGCCACGACATCGAGAAAGAATCGCGCACGGTTCTCCACCGACCCGCCATAGATGTCGTCACGCAGGTTGATCCGGTCGCTCAGGAACTGCTCAAGCAGGTAACCGTTCGCGCCATGAATCTCCACGCCATCAAAGCCTGCCTCCTTCGCGAGCGCCGCACCATGGGCGAAATCCGCAACGATCCGGGGTATCTCCTCCAACTCAAGAGCCCTCGGCATCGACCACGGCTTGGGGCCGTCCTTCGTATGAGCTGATCCATCCGCCGCGATGGCGGAGGGTGCAAGTGGCGGGGCTCCTCCGGGCTGGAGATCGGTATGTGAGAGGCGGCCCACATGCCAGAGCTGGAGAAAGATGCGTCCTCCTGCGCCATGCACCGCCCGGGTCACACCCTTCCAACCCTCAACCTGCTCGCTGGTGTGAATGCCTGGCGTGCCATAGTACCCATGGCCTGTCGGGGACACCGGCGTGCCCTCGCTGATGATGAGTCCCGCCCCGGAACGCTGGCGGTAATACTCTTCATTGAGCGCCCAGGGAATGTTTCCCGGCATATGAGCACGCATGCGAGTGAGCGGCGCCATGACGACGCGGTTAGGAAGAACACGGAAGCCGACTTCGACGGGGCCAAGGAGTGATGGATGAGTATTCATGAGGAAATACGGCGGTTTCGTTCTCCGGAAAATCATTCGGCATGCCAGCTCGCCAAATATCGCGCAAGCATTTGGACGACAGAGTAATACGGAGCAAGATCTCCAGTTCGCACACGGTACGAAATATTGACCGGGCAAGATCTCGTCCCTTCCTTTCGTTCCCGTGAATCCTTAAATCACTAAATAAAGATACTTTTATCTTTATTTGTCCTGAAGGTTGCGCTGAAGTGCTCCCATCATGAGTGCGCATCATCATTCTTTTCCGACCGAATCTCCCGAAACTCCCCTGCCCGAGCGCACCGTGGGTTCGCTGGTGGCGGAGCGGCCGGGGCGGTCGCGCATCTTTCAGGCGCTGGGCATCGATTTCTGCTGCAAGGGCGGGCAAACCCTGCGCGCCAGTTGCGAGCAGCGCGGCATCGCGCTCGATGGCGTGCTGGCTGATCTGGCAGCGGAATCCGCCGGACGTCCCGCCCCGGAGCAAAATCCCGCGGAACTTCCGCCCGCCGCGCTCGCTGCCTACATCGTCGAGACGCATCACGATTATCTCCGCCGGGAACTTCCCCGCCTTCATGCCATGGCAGCACGTGTAGCCAAGGTGCACGGCGGCCATACGCCCTCCGTCGCCGAGGTCTTTGCGGTCTTTGAGCAGCTCTTCGTCGAGCTCGACAGCCACCTGCGCAAGGAGGAGGAGATCCTTTTCCCCGCCATCAAAGCCGCCGACGCCAGTGGCGCGACGGAGTGGACGCTCGACGGCCCGGTGGCCCAGATGATCGAAGAGCACGACGACGCGGGCGAGGCTCTGGCCCGGCTGCGGGTGCTGACCAACGACTACACACCGCCCGCCGAGGCCTGCAATACATGGCGCGCGCTATTCTCCGGGCTGGAGGAATTGGAGAGCGACCTCCATCGCCACATTCACCTCGAGAATCACGTCCTCTTCCCCGCCGCCCTCGCGATGACCGCCCGGGCCTGAGTCCATCACCCACCCCATACCCAAATACCGCCATGTTCTGCTTCCAGTGCCAGGAATCCGCCAATAACTCCGGCTGCACCATCAAAGGTGTCTGCGGCAAACCCGAAACCACCGCCGCCCTGCAAGACCTGCTCGTCTATACGCTCAAGGGCATCGCGGTTTACGTGCAGCGCCTCGCCGACCTCGGCCAGCGGGAAGACGCGCACACGGACTTCCTCATCGAGAGCCTTTTCTCGACTATCACGAATGCCAACTGGGATGACGCCTGGTTCATCGCCCGCATCGAGGACGGCCAGCGTCGTCTCGACGTGCTGGATACGCAATGGCGGGCCGCTGGCGCAGTCGATACCGGCGACCTGCCGGATTGCGCGACGTGGCGCGGCGACGCGACGCATTTTGCCCGCAAGGCGCAGATCGTCGGCATCCTCGCCGAGCCCGACGAGGACATCCGCTCCCTGCGCGAACTCCTCATCACCGGCATCAAGGGCATCGCCGCCTACGCGAAGCACGCGGGCGCGCTCGGCTACCGTAGCGCGGAGGTCGATGATTTTTTCTACGAGGGCCTCGAGGCCACCACGCGCTCGATCGGCATGGATCAGCTCATCGCACTGGTGATGAAGGCAGGCGCGGTTTCCGTCACCGCCATGGCGCTCCTCGACAATGCCAACACCTCGACCTTCGGCCACCCCGAGATCACGCAGGTGAATATCGGGGTCGGCAAACGGCCGGGCATCCTGGTCAGCGGGCACGACCTCAAGGACATCGGCGAGCTGCTGGAGCAAAGCAAGAACGCCGGGGTCGACATCTACACCCATGGCGAGATGCTGCCCGCGCACTACTATCCCGCCTTCAAGAAATACCCGCACTTCGTCGGGAACTACGGCGGCGCGTGGTGGCAGCAGAATGCGGAGTTTGAGGCTTTCAACGGCCCCGTCCTCCTGACCACGAATTGCCTCGTCCCGCTGCGCAGCCAGAATACCTACCTCGACCGGCTCTACACGACGGGGGCGGTGGGTTATCCCGGCGCGAAGCACATTCCCGTCGCCTCGCGCGGCGGAGCCAAGGACTTCTCCGCGCTCATCGCCCAGGCGAAAACCTGCGTCCCTCCGCGCGAGCTGGAGACCGGCACGATCGTCGGCGGCTTTGCCCATAATCAGGTGCTCGCCCTCGCCGACAAGGTCCTCGATGCGGTGAACTCCCACGCCATCGAGCGCTTCGTCGTCCTCGCGGGCTGCGATGGCCGCCACAGCGGGCGCAGCTATTACACCGAGGTCGCGCAGAAGCTGCCGCAGAGCGCCGTGATCCTCACCGCAGGTTGCGCGAAGTTCCGCTACAACAAGCTCGACCTCGGCAACATCGGCGGCATCCCGCGCGTGCTCGACGCCGGGCAGTGCAACGACTCGTATTCCCTCGTGATGATCGCGCTCAAGCTCAAGGAAGTCCTCGGCCTCGCGGACATCAACGACCTGCCGATCTCCTACGACATCGCGTGGTACGAGCAAAAGGCCGTCTGCGTGCTCCTCGCCCTGCTGCATCTCGGGGTCAAGGGCATCCGGCTCGGCCCCTCGCTCCCGGCCTTCCTCTCGCCCAATGTCGCAAAGTTCCTGGTCGAGACCTTCGACATCAAGACGATCGGCACCCCGGAAGAGGATATCGACGAAATGATGACCGGTATGGCAGCTTGAGCTGATGTTCATCTATGGGAAAACCGCCGCGAACGGCATCGCCGTCATGAGTTACCTCGCGGCGGACCCATCGCGGCGGGCAGGCTCGGGGGAAATCGCCAAAGCGAGGGGCATCTCCGTCGCCCTCACGGCCAAGCTCCTCACCCAGCTCGCCGCCGCAGGCCTGGTCAACGGCCAGCCCGGCCCGGGTGGCGGCTACACGCTGGCCAAACCCGCAAGCGAGATCTGCCTCTTTGACATCGTCGCGCTCTTCGAGCAGACCGACGAACCCTCCCGATGCCCCTTTGGCCCGAACTGGTGCGGCCACGGCGAGCCCTGTCCGCTGCACAACACCATCGTCGAGATGGTGGACAACAACCGCCGGTTCATGGAGAACACCACGCTGGCGATTTTTCAAAAGCAGACCGCGTAGCCCGCCCTACTTCGTCGGATCGGGAATCGTGCGGGGGTTCACGTGGAGAAACTCATTCTGCGTGATCCGCCGGACAGCGATGATTTGCAGGTCCGGGTCGTTGCTGTCCCTCAGCGTAAACTGAGACAGATCCCGCAAGGTTTCCTTGGTCACCACATCAAGGTGCGGCAGGTTGAGACTCGCTGTCTTCGCGATCTCTTTGCTGGTGACGATCTCAAAATATTCACCCTGGAAAGCCCGACGCTGAACGACATCCTCGAAGAGTGATCTCCAGGACGACTGCGGGGAAAATCGAAATTCCTTGGGAGTAAAAATCTCGCCGTCCCGCCGCAGGTTGAAAGAAACAACCAGATCGTTTCCCTCCATCCGGCCCCACGATGGCGAAGCGCCGTAGGCGAACGTGTGATCGTCCGCCGAGACTTTGCCAGACAGGCAAAGACACAGGACAGCCATGAGCAGGAGCTTCATTTTTGCAGGGACATTTTCAGCCTGCCACAAAACGGCGGCACGGGCAATCCGCATCCCCGGGATTGCCTGCCCCGCCCGGCATCCGGCATGCTACTGCTTTGTGAGTAGCAGTATGGCAACAGAGCGTTTTCCGAAGCTGACGATTTGCGGTGTCCATGAACTGGACTCGCTGGATTTGCCCGGTTTCAGCCATGTGATCTCGATCTGGGACCCGGTCTGGATGGATCGGGGCACCCATATCGAGAAACTGCGCGGCAAACTGGCCCCGGAAGCGAAGACGCACTTCACCTACATGCACGACATCGCGAAGCCGACCGACGAGCAGGTATTGCCCACGGCGGAGAAGATCGCGGAAATCCTGGAGTTTGGCCGGGGCATCACCGACGCGGATAACCTCCTCGTCCACTGCTGGGCGGGCGTGTCGCGCTCGACGGCCGTGGCGTATTCCCTCCTGTGCTCCCTGAGCCAGCCCGGGGAGGAAAAGACGTGCCTCACCACGATGCGCAAGAGCCGCCCGCAGGCCATGCCCAACGAGCTCATCATCGCCCTGGCGGACGACCTGCTGGACCGACGCGGGGCGATGGGCCGGGCCTGCAAAAAATAAACATCCCTCTGGCCAGACGGGAGTTCGCAGCTACCTTGCGGGCTGCACGATTTCGCTGCCCGATTTTCTTCCAATGACTTCCCAACCAACACCCGGTCGCGCCGAGCAAATCTCCACCCGCATCGTGTTCTTCATCGCGGGCATCGGCATGGCGGCGTGGGCTCCGCTGGTGCCCTTTGCCAAGGCCCGGGCGCAGATCGACGACGGCATGCTCGGCCTCCTCCTGCTCTGCCTCGGGGCCGGGTCCATCGTGGCGATGCCGCTGGCGGGCGCGCTCTCGGCCCGGCTCGGCTGCCGCACCGTCATCACGGTATCGAGCATCCTGCTCGCCGTGGCGCTGCCCTTTCTCGCCACGCTCTCCAACCTTCCCGGCCTGATGATCAGCCTCCTGGCCTTCGGCGCGGGGGTGGGTTCGCTCGATGTCAGCATGAACGTGCAGGCTGTCATCGTGGAGCGAGCCAGCGGGAAAACCATGATGTCGGGATTTCACGGCATGTTCAGCCTCGGCGGTATTGCCGGGGCGGCAGGCGTGACCATGCTGCTCGGGCTGAGCGTGAGTCCGCTGCTGGCGGTCGTGGTGGTGCTCATCCTCATCGCGCTCGCCATCATCGCCTCCGTCCGGGACCTGCTCCCCTACGGCAGCAGCAGCGACGGCCCGCTCTTCGCCGTGCCGCACGGCATCGTGCTCCTCATCGGCATCGTGTGCTTCATCGTCTTCCTGACCGAGGGCGCGATGCTCGACTGGAGCGCCGTGTTTCTCATCTCGCACCACGGCATGGCTCCCGCCCAGGCTGGGCTCGGCTATGCGGCATTTGCCTGCACCATGACTCTGGGACGCCTCACGGGTGACGTCATCGTTCACCGCCTCGGCGGCCCCACAGTCGTCCTCCTCGGCGGCATCGGCGCGGCCATCGGCATCGGCGTAACGCTTTATCCGTACTGGCCCACCGCACTGGTCGGCTATGCCCTCGTCGGCATCGGCTGCTCCAACATCGTGCCAGTCATGTTCTCCGCCGTGGGCCGACAAAAGGTCATGCCGGAAAATGTCGCCATTCCCGCTATCACGACGCTCGGGTATGCAGGCATCCTGGCCGGTCCGGCGGCCATCGGCTTCATCTCGCACCTGTCCTCGCTCTCGGTCGCCTTTGCCCTCATCACCCTGCTGCTCATCGCGGTGGCGTTGAGCGGACGCTTCATCCGGTCGTAAGAATTCCTTTGTCAGCCCCGGCCTCCTGCGGCGAGAATCCGAGGCGTACCGTGACACCCACCGACCCGCCCGGCATCCTGACGCGCCGCATCGAGGTTCCCTCCTCCGCCATCGACGCCAATGGCCACGTCAACAACGTCGTCTTTGTCCAGTGGATGCAGGATGTCGCCATCCAGCACGCCAATGACTCCGGCGCCACCGCCGCCGCGAAGGCCGATGGAGCGACATGGTTCGCCCGATCCCATCACATCGAGTATCTCCGCCCCGCCTACGCAGGCGAGGTGATCGAAGCCGCAACATGCATCGTCACGGCGAAGCGCGCCACCTCGACGCGCCAGTATCGCTTCACCCGCCTCTCCGACGGAGTGGTGCTCGCTCGCGGAGAGACCGAGTGGGTCTACGTCTGTGCGGAAACCGGACGGCCCAGGTCGATTCCCGACACTGTGCGCGCCTGCTTCCCGATCGCTGATCTCAGCTAGGCAATCGAACTCTGCAGGAGCGGATTGGCCAGCCGGTAGAGGCAGTGCTCCCGCAGCACGTGGTCGGCAGGAACGACGGGATGCTCAAAGGTCGCCTCGCGCTGCATGCCGAGGCGCTTCATCACGGCCTCGGAGCGATGGTTGACCAGCGCGGTGAACGACACGATCGAGTCGAGATCGAGCTCGCGGAAGCCGAACTGCAACGCTCCCCGCGCACCCTCGGTCGCCAGCCCCTTTCCCCACCACTTCTGCGCCAGCCGCCAGCCAATCTCAACGCAGGGCGCAAAGGGCAGAGGAGCGGTCGGAATGTGCAGGCCAATAAACCCCATGAACTCACCCGACTGTTTTTCCTCCGCCGCCCAAAAACCCCAGCCGCGCTCCGCGATGAGGTCGTGACACCGCCGCGCGAAAGCGTTGCTCTCGTCCTCACTCAGGGTAGCCGGGAAATACCGCATCACCTCGGGATCAGCAGTCAGCGAGGCAAAAGGCGGAAAATCCTCCTCTCGCCACGGTCGGAGCAGGATGCGGTCGGTCTCGACTTCGCGCGGCGCGGGAAAAACCATGACACGGCCCGCCGTGAGCGCGTCGTCCGCCTCCAGCACTTCGAAGACAGTCTGCAAGTTGCGGTGCGCCACGTGCGGATAGACAACCTCAAGAGCAACAGGCAGGCGCTCGGCCATGGGAAACCCCGCACGCCCGAGATTCACCGCCACGTGGTTCCATTCCGCGATGCGTCCGCTGCGCTCCGCCGATGAAAGAAACCACTCCGCCACGGCGGCATCGTCCAGAGCAGACACCGCAAGGATTTCCTCCCGGGTCAGATGGAAAAACGCCAGGAATTGTCCGTCCACGCCCGTCGGGTGGCAGAAGCGCACGGCAAATTCCGGAGACAGTTCCCCTGCGGCAAACTGCCTCGCCTTGAAAATCAGCCGGGGCAGCCAGACACAGCCAGCCAGGCGCCCGACCGGTCTGGGTAACGACTCCACGACGGCACTCATCGACGACTCAGGAGCCGGGAATGTTCACCGGCTCCGCACAAACTAGCGCGAGTTGACCTCGTTCCGATACTGGATGTAGGCGGTGCGGGCAGCGAGATAGCGATCGATCGTGTCCTTCGTGGCCGCCTCGTAGGTATCGAGCTGACCCGGCAGCGAACGCATCGTATTCGCGGCAGGCACGGCGATGTACCACACCGGCTGGCCCCAGACATATCCGCACCATGTGATGGGGTTCAGCGCCCAGTCACCCGCCAGACCCACGCCATCGCGCAGGGTGGTCGGGCCGATCAGCGGGAGCACGAAATAGAAGCCGTTCGGGATGCCCCATTTGGCAAAGGTCTGCGCGGTGTCTGCCGGCGGGAGGTCGGCCAGTGCGGGAATGTGCTGGGCAGGACGACCGAGACCGCCGATGCCGACGGTGCTGTTCACGAGGAAAGCACCCGTCTGCTTGCCCGCTCCTGGGAGATCGGCCTGCAGGAGATTGTTGGCGAGACGCACCGGGTATTTGACGTTCTCAAAGGCATTGCCGATCGCCTCGCGTCCCTTCTCGGGGATGATGAACTTGTAGCCCATGGCCACCGGCTTGAGGACGTAGCGGTAAACCTGGTGGTTGATCCAGAAGGTGACGCGATTGACCGGCTGGAGCGGGTCGGGCACCTGGGCCACGGTGGAGTAGGTGTCGAGGTCGTCCGCAGACGCGACCGCCGCCTTGCCTCCCACGGCCGCCTTGCCATCGGCAGGAGCTGCTGGCGCTTCTTTCTTGGTAGTCGCACAACCGACGAAAAACGCGGAGGCGAGCGAGAGGCACAGGATTTTTTTCATTATGGATTGTTCACGGCGTTGGTGAGGGCAGCCAGGACGGCGGTGGCGCCTCCCTTTTGGAACTGGGCATCAAATTGCGAGCGGTAGTTGCCCACGAAGCTCACGCCTTCCACCACCACATCGGTGATGCGCCAGTCTTCGCTTTGCTCCAGGCGGTAGATGACCTCGTACTTGCTGCCCTTGTAGAGGACCAGGGTCGGCACCTCGGCCCGGCCGGGAGCGGGCGTGGTCGCGGCCTTGTAGGTCACCTCGGGGCGTTCGCCGATGGTGTAGCGTCCGGCGTAGCGGCGGATGATGAGGTCGGTGAAAAGGGATATCGCCTTCTTTTGCTGGTCGGGCGTGAAGGTCCTCCATCCCGGCCCGATGGCGCGCCGCGTCATGGCGGCAAAGCTCATGTTCTTTTCCAGCACCGGGCGCACCTTTTGCATGAGCACCTCGTTGTTGGGCACTTTCTCGGCGATGGCGATGAGCTCGTCATTGGTGGAACGCACCTTTTGCTCGGCCACGCTCTGGGCCATCGCGGGGACGGTCAGCGTGACGAGTGCAGCGAGAAAAAGAAAGAAACGAGGCGTAATCATGGTTGAGGTTGTGGCGTTGGCTGGCCCTCGGCCGGTTTGTCCGCGGAGCCAAAAGCCATTTTGCCAATGAGCGACTCCAGATCCACGGATGATTCGGTCATGGTAATGCGATTGCCAGGTTGCAGATAGGTTTCATCAGCTCCGGGCGAAAGTGCAACGAATTTGTCTCCGATCAGCCCCGATGTTTTGATCGACGCCATGGAGTCGGTCGGCAGGTGCAGGACGGACTGGACCCGGAGGGTGGCGATGGCGCTGAAGTCATCCTTGTCGAGCCGGATGTCCTCGACCCGGCCGACCGTCACGCCGGAAACCACCACGCTCCCGCCCTTGTGCAGGCCGCCGGCATTCGAGAAGCGCGCCTCGATCACGTAGGTGTCGCCTGAGGGAAGACTGCCCGCGCCAAGCTTGATCGTGAGATAAAGCACAGCAGCAAGTCCCATGAGGACAAACACGCCCACGAGGAGCTCAAGACGGGATGGTTTCATTTTGGAGAAGTCTGTAATGCAGCAAGAGTGTTGCCAAGTGCCTCGACACTGTCACGGAATCCCGTGACCACGGGGAGGGTCGAGGAGGAAAATTCCGCCGGGGTGCCGTCGAAGCGGAGCTGCCCGCCCTCCAGCAGGGCGACGCGGTCGCTCGTGACCAATGCCTCAGGCACGTCGTGGGTCACCACGAGCGCGGTAAAGGCGAGCTGCCGCTGGTAGCGCGCGATCATGGCGAAGACGGCATTGCGGCGCAGGGGGTCTAAACCCGCCGTCGGCTCGTCGAAGAAAACCAGCTCGGGCTTGGTGACGATGGCCCGGGCCAGGGCGAGGCGCTTCTGCATGCCGCCCGACATCTGGCCCGGGTAACGACCGGCGAAGGTATCGATCTCAAGCTGCTTGAGCGCCTCCATGGCCTGCTGGCGGATTTCGCGATTGGAAAGATCCGTCGTCTGCTCGAGCGGAAGCGCCACGTTTTCCAACGCCGTGAGGGAATCGAAGAGAGCATTGCTCTGGAAAAGAAAGCTGCACCGATGGCGAAAATCCGCCAGCGACGCCGGGTTGGAGGCCGAGAGGAGCTTCCCGTCGAACCGCACCTCTCCAGCGTCCTGATGGACCACGCCGCCGAGGCATTTCAGAAAAACCGATTTCCCCGCGCCGCTCGGGCCGAGGATGGTGAAGACCTGCCCGCGCTGGACCTCGAGGTTGATGCCCGACAGTACCTCCTGAGAGCCAAAGCTCTTGCGCAATCCCGAAACTTGCAACAGCGGCGTGGCCATGGACTAGACGAGGAAGGAGGTGATGGCGTAGTCGACCGCCAGCACGACGATGCTGGAGAGCACGACCGCCCGGGTGGTCGACGCGCTCACGGCCCGCGCGCCCGTCGCCGTGGAGCAGCGGTGGGCATTGTAGCCGTAATAGGAGCAGATGGAAATCGTCAGCAGGCCAAAGGTCGCGGCCTTGATGAAGCACTCGCGCACATCCGCCATCTCGACGGCGCGCTCGACCGCCGACCAGTAAATGCCGGGATCGACCCCGAGGAGCACGGAGCCCGAGAGGCTGCCGCCGTAAAGACCGATGGCGACAAAAAGAGCGGTTTGCAGGGGGAAAACGACGAGAGCCGCCAGCAGTCGGGGCGACACCAGATAGCCGTGGCTGTCGATGCCCATCGTCTCCAGCGCCACGATCTGCTCGGAGTTGCGCTGGATGCCGAGTTCCGCCGCGAGGGCTGATCCAGCCTGGCCGACGATCATCAGGGCCGCGAGCACCGGAGCCATTTCCCGCACGAGGCTCAGGGAAACCAGAGCCCCGAGCAATCCCTCCGACCCAAAGCGACTCAATACGTAATACCCCTGAAGCCCCAGGACGAGGCCGGTGAAGATGCCGACAATCAGGATAACCGGCAGGCAGAGCGCCCCCTGTTCATAAAAAGCGCGCACGATGCGCCGGGGCAGACGTCGCGACCCGATCGCCCCGCGAAAGGATGCGATCACGAACAAGGCAAACTCTCCCAAACGGGAAACGAGATCCAATGTATTGCGACCGAGCACTCCTACCACAGGCGTGGATACTTGGCAGGCGGCGGGGTGTTCTGCAATCCGATGTTTCGTTCCAACGAAAAGAACCGGCACGCGGATTTTTACCATTTGATCGGTAGAAATCCCCCGCTCCCCGGACGGAGTTTGTTACTTTGCGGCAGCGGAGGGAGACTTCAGATCCTCCGGTGGCGGGGCCATGATCGGAGGCCCGCGAAAGGCCGATACGATCACCCCGACGAGGCCTATCATGGCGGCGACGTGAAAGGCCGCGCTCTGCCCGCTGGTATAGATGGCAAAAATGGTCTCCCGTGCATGCTCAGGATGGTATCCGGCAAGGAGCTTCCCGGCTCCGGTGCCGGCCACGGTCGCGCCGAGAATGGCAGCCGCCAGCGATACGCCAAGAGCCTGGCCAAAATTTCGCGACATGGCAAAGAACCCATTGGCCGAGCCGAGCATCGGCTGCGGCACGGCGGCGAGCACGGAGGTGTTGTTCGGAGGATGGAAAAGCCCCCCAGCCGGTCGCCCAGTCGTCCCGCCACCAGCAACGAGGCTGTGAGGGCGATCATGTAGGAAAGCATCACCCACTTCACCTCGTGAAGCCCGACACCGAATTGCGCCCCCATGGCGGGCAGGGCCAGGGTCACGATGAAGGCGTCCATGTAGACGACGAAATTCCCGCACTCGACTGCGCCAAGCACCCACCACCGACGGCTCGGGCCGTGCGCCGCCTCCAGCAGGGGACGTCCGGAAGCATTCATGATCGGGCGTTCTAGGTGTGGAGTCTCAACAGGTTATTCATGGAGAGACGGAGTTGAGCGATGGGAGAGGAGAGGTTGAGAGCGGAATGAGGGCGATGCCAGTTATAACGGTGGAGGAAGGGATTTAGGCAGTTTTGGCGGTGGGCGGAGTTGGAGTAGG
>JAFKMU010000045.1 GCA_017305195.1 Verrucomicrobiota bacterium
CCTCTTTCCTCGATGCCTACAACTTCGCCAAACGGCTCAAAACCTTGGCCGGGCTGACCCCCTATCAATTCATCTGTTCCTGCTTCCAAAAACAGCCAAACCTCTTTACCCTAAATCCCCTCCACCTCTCTCTGGGACTGAACACCTAGGGCACTACTATTCCGAGAACTCGCCGCGTTTGCGGTAGAAGTCCGACCGCGACATGATCATCGCGATGTAGTTCTTCGTCCCGGGGAAATCCATCGCGTCCTGCAAATCCTTGGCATCCGCCGTGGAGCCCTGGCCGGAGTCTTTCATCCAGCGATGCACCCGCCCGCGCCCGGCATTGTACTCGGCCAGCGCAAAGGGCACGGGGTCGTCCTTTTCCGACCAGTGATCCAGCGCCCGGCGCAGATACCACGTGCCGACCTCGATGTTGACCTTGGGATCGAAAAGCATGGTCGGGACAAAGCCCTCGACCTTGCCCGCCTTGGCCCAATCCGCCGCAGCCACCTCGGTGATCTGCATGAGCCCCCGCTCGCCCTGGCTGCCTTTTTTCGTGGTGTCGAACCGGCTCTCCTTCCAGATGACCGCCTTGATCAGCTCGGGGGGGATGTTGCGCTGCTTCGCGACTTCGAGGATGAGGTCGTCGTATTTGTCATACCGTCCGAGGCTCAGCAACTCGTGGGCGGTATAGCGAGGATCGTCACTCGCCATGCTGATCACCGCAAACGCAGCAACCGCCAGGACAACAACGACAGCCAATATCGCGACGACAACCTTCACGCCGATAAAGATACCATGGCCCCATCCCGTCGCATCAATTCCTTTTAGAAACGGCTTATCCTTGGTTTAACTCCCGGGATGCCGTCCTTCGCCCGAGTACTCCCTGACAAGGCGGGGGACCGTGCCCTCGACTACATCATCCCGCCGCACATGGCGGAGATGGTCGCTCCCGGCTCCCGCGTGAAGGTGCCCCTGCGCGCCCGGCTGCTCCAGGGCACCGTGCTCGAGGTGCTGGAGGATAGCGACGTACCGGGGCTGAAGGAGATCCACGAGGTCATGGGCGGCCAGCCGCTCATTTTGCCGAAGCTCTTCGAGCTGGCCCGGTGGATCGCCGACTACTACTGCTGCTCGCTGGAAGCCGCCATGTCCTGCCTGCTCCCGCAGGTGGTGCGCCAGGCCCAGGTCTCCGCCAAGATGCGCAACTTTGCCCGCGCCCTGCGCGAGATCACCGACGACGACCTGGAGAAGCTCGCCGCCAGGGCTCCGCGCCAGGCCGACGCCCTCAACGCCGTCCAGCAGGCCGGGAAACCCACCGCCATCACCGAGCTTTGCCAGACCGCCGGGGTGAGTGAAGGAGTCTTTCGCACGCTGGAGGAAAAAGGCTGGATCGCCATCGAGCAGGAGGAGGTCGCCCGCGACCCGCATGCCGGGGATACCTTCATCCCCACCCAAGACCTGGAGCTGAACGAGGAGCAGGCCAGCGCCCTCGAGGCCGTCAAGGTCGCCATCGCCTCGCCCACGCCCCCTCGCCCGATCCTCCTTTACGGAGTGACCGGCAGCGGCAAGACGGAGATTTACCTGCAAGCCATCAAGGCCGTGCTCGCCGAGGGCCGGAGCGCGCTGGTGCTCGTGCCGGAGATTTCGCTCACGCCGCAGACAGTCGAGCGTTTCAAGGCGCGCTTCGCCGCCCTCCAGCAGGAGGTCGCCGTGCTGCATAGCCATCTCGCCGCCGGGGAGCGCCACGACGAGTGGTACAAGGTGCGCAGCGGCAAGGCGAAGATCGTCATCGGCGCGCGCAGCGCCGTCTTTGCCCCGCTGGAGTCGCCCGGCATCATCATCGTCGATGAGGAGCACGAGAGCTCCTACAAGCAGGAGGAGACCCCCCGCTACAACGCCCGCGACGTCGCCGTGCTCCGCGCCCAGCGCGAGAGCTGCCCCATCATCCTCGGCAGCGCCACGCCCTCGATCGAGAGCTGGCACAATGTCCAGAGCGGCAAGTATCAGCTCCTCCGCCTCGCCCAGCGCGTGGACGACCGCAAGATGCCCGTCATCCGCATCGTGGACATGCGCAAGACGACCAAGGGCGGCGAATCCGCCTTCTCCCCCCCGCTCGTCACCGCCATCGAGAGCCGCCTGAAAAAGGGCGAGCAGACCATCCTCTTTCTCAACCGGCGCGGATTCTCCACCACCATGCTCTGCGAGGTCTGCGGCCATGTCTGTGAATGCCCCAACTGCAGCGTCGCCCTCACCTATCACCGCGACGCGGCCCAGCTTGCCTGCCATATCTGCGGCCACACCGAGCGCGCGCCCAAGGTCTGCCCGGAGTGCCGCGACCCCGGCATCCGCCACGCCGGCATCGGCACACAAAAGGTCGAGGACTTCGTGCGCAAGATCTTCCCCAAAGCCCGCATCGCCCGCATGGACGCCGATGCCATGAGCCGCAAGGACGCGTATCGCCTCACCCTTGGAGCCTTCAAGAAAGGCGAGATCGACATCCTCGTCGGCACCCAGATGATCGCCAAGGGGCTGCATTTTCCCAACGTCACGCTCGTCGGCATCATCAACGCCGACCTCGGCCTGCACGTGCCGGACTTCCGCGCCGGGGAGCGCACCTTCCAGCTCCTCACCCAGGTCGCCGGACGCGCCGGACGCGGCGAGATGGAGGGCGAGGTGCTCGTGCAATCCTACACGCCGACCAGCCCGTCCATCCAGTTTGCCCGGCATCATGACTTCGAGGGTTTCGTCGAGCAGGAGATGGAATTCCGCGAACGCTTCCACTTCCCGCCCTTCTCCCGCATGGTGCTCGTCACCGTGCGCAGCGAAAGCCGGGAAAAGGCCGAGTTCACCACCCAGACCTTCGTGCGCCGCCTCCGCGAGGTCATTCCGGAGGGCATCACCGTCAGCGAAGCCACCCCGGCCCCTCTGGAAAAGGCCAAGGGCTATTACCGCTTCCAGACCGCCCTGCGCGGCGCCTCCACCCGCGCCATGTCCCGCGCCGTCCAGACCGTCCTCCACTCCCTCCCGCTCCCCGAAGACGTCTTTGTGGTCGCCGACGTCGACCCCGTACAGCTCATGTAGCCGTATTTATGAAAGCATTCCCCCTGCTCGCGTTTCTCCTCGCCCTCGCCTCACCGATCCATGCCCAACTCGCGGCGCTGGAAACCCTGGTCCGCCAGTCCGACGACATCGCCATCGTCACGGTGAAAGAACCTGCTGAAGGGTTTTGGGGATCGGCGCCGATTACCGATCAGGATCAGAAATTCTACTGGCAGGAAAGCATCGCCCGCGTCGTCGTACAGGAAACGCTGAAAGGCGACCTCAAGTCCGGCGATAAACCTCTGATCAGCCTTCGCGTCCCCTACCAGACGGATTCTGAGGAAATGATGGCTCCCTACGCCAAGGGGAAAAAAGTGCTGGTCTTCCTGCGAGACCGAAGGAAAACAAACACAAACAGCGCCGCTTCACTCAACGAAGAACCCATTCATTACCTCGCCTTCGACCCGATCTTTTCCTGGATGCCCTATACCCGACCAGTGGAACTCGCAACACGCAGGCTGCTTTTCGGTTCAAACGTCATCCTCACCGAATGAGCAACGAAGAGAACAGCTCCGCCACCCCATCGAACGACTGGCAGCCACCAAGCTCCGATCAGGTCGGCTGGAAAGGACGGTCCGCCGACGAACTGCGTGACCTCGCCTTCCGGGATCAGGAAAAGACCGATTCCCCATCGGACGAACCGTAGCACCGACGCCTTGCCCGCTCGACAGAGACTCCGAGCCATAAAATAACCCTTCGACCAGTGACTTGAGCTTCCCGCTTCAAGTCTGTTTCCGCTCCTCAGGAAAGGTGTCGATGCCACAGCCGAACTTTATAAAAAGCGGCATCCCGATATCGCGGGAACGACCGGCACCGTTGGGCTTGCGCCCGCGCCGAGCTGCTTAACGTGCCGTTCGTCCCCAAAAACTCACCCCATGCGAATGTGAGCTTCAGCCCTACCGCTGCTTACCAAAACAAACGTACCAACCTGAAAACTGCCGCCAGTGCTTCCGATCCCGCAATCCCGGCACACGCCACACTCAACCGCGTGACCAAAGCAAAACTTCCAACTTCCGCCCTACCACTTCCGACTTCGGTTTCTCCAGGCATAAAAAAAGAGCGACCCTTTCAGGCCGCTCTTTTTAGAAACCAACTGGAGATTGGAGAACTACCAGCGGAAGTGAGCGAACGCACGGTTGGCCTGGGCCATCTTGTGCATATCGTCGCGCTTTTTGATCGCGTTGCCTTGACCGGCAGCAGCGTCCTTAAGCTCGTAGGCGAGAGCGTTTTCCATCGGAACACCCTTGCGGTTGTTCGCGAACGTGACCAGCCAGCGCATGGCGAGAGCGATCTGACGATCGGCAGGCACTTCCATCGGCACCTGGTAGGTGGCGCCACCCACGCGGCGGCTCTTCACCTCGAGGCGCGGCTTGGCGTTTTCGATGGCCTTGTGCAGCGTCTCGAGCGGGTCGACCGTATCGGTTCCCTCGCGGGACTTGTCGATCGCGGTGTAGACGATGCGCTCGGCAATGCTTTTCTTGCCGCTCGACATGACGGCGCTGATGAGACGGGCTACCACCGGGCTGGCGTAGCGAGCGTCTTTTTTGACTTCCTTGTGAATGGTTCGGCGACGACGTGACATGGCGTGCTATTTCTTCTTGCCCTTCGCACCCTTGGTGTCTTCCTGACCGGGTTTCGGGCGCTTGGCTCCGTACTTGGAACGTCCGCGACGGCGACCGTCAACCCCAAGGCTGTCGAGCGTACCGCGAACGATGTGATAACGAACACCCGGCAGATCCTTCACACGTCCACCACGGACGAGAACGATCGAGTGTTCCTGAAGATTGTGTCCCTCGCCCGGGATATAGGCGATCACTTCCTGCCCGTTCGTGAGACGAACCTTGGCGACCTTGCGGAGGGCGGAATTGGGCTTCTTGGGCGTGCGGGTCATCACCTGCACGCAAACGCCGCGACGCTGCGGGCACTTCACGAGCGCCGGCGACTTCGACTTCACAGTCACCTTGCTGCGTCCTTTGCGGACCAATTGATTAATAGTGGGCATTGAGTAATCCGGTTTCCTCGGGTGAAACTCTGTGAGACGAAGAGCTGGCCGGTGCCAAGCCTCTTTTCTCCTCGGTTTGACGAGGGAGGGTAGATACTAGGCAGGGAGCACGGGGACGCAAGGAAAAAGTTGCCGAACTTCTCCCGCCACCGTTCCGTTCTTTCGCTGGATGCGTAAGATCCTGACCAGTCCGGCCTTATCTACCGGACTGGCAGGTCCTTTGCAATCCTAGAGACGGCAGATCAGCAGCTCGCGCTCGTAGACCATCTCCTTCGGGAGGTGATCGTGGAGGTCGAGGAAGAGCTCTTCCTGGCCCAGCACCTCGTGCCGCCAGGCGTCGCGCTCCACGGCCTGAAGCTCCTCAAATTTGTCCTTCGGGAACTTCAGCCCCTCCCAGTCGATATCCTCATACCGGGGCTGCCAGCCGAGCGGGGTTTCCTTGGCAATGCCACGGCCCCGGGCTCGGTCGACGATCCAACGCAGGATACGCATGTTTTCGCCAAAGCCCGGCCAGAGGAACTTGCCGTCCTTGTCCTTGCGGAACCAGTTCACATGAAACACGCGCGGCGTCTCGTTGAGCGTGCGCTGCATCTTGATCCAGTGGCGGAAATAATCGCCCATGTGATACCCGCAGAAGGGCAGCATCGCCATCGGGTCGCGGCGCACTTTCCCGATCGTTCCGGCGGCGGCGGCCGTCATCTCCGAGCCCATCGTCGCACCGATATAGACACCGGCGCTCCAGTTGAAGGCCTGGAAAATGAGCGGCATCGTGGTCGCACGGCGTCCGCCAAAGATGATCGCGCTGATCGGCACGCCCTCGGGGTCTTCCCACGCAGGGTCGATCGAGGGGCATTGCGAGGCCGGGGCGGTGAAGCGCGCATTCGGGTGCGCCGCCTTCGTACCTTTCTTTGCGCCGATGGCCGGGGTCCACTTCTTGCCCTGCCAGTCGAGGCAGGACTTCGGCGGCTCGTCGGTCATGCCCTCCCACCACACTCCACCGTCGGGCGTGAGTGCGACATTGGTAAAGATCGTGTTCTTCGAAAGCGACGCCATGGCGTTCGGGTTCGTCTTGGCCGAGGTGCCCGGCGCGACGCCGAAGAATCCGGCCTCCGGGTTGATCGCCCGCAGGTGGCCATGAGCATCCGGCTTGAGCCACGCGATATCGTCGCCGACCGTCCAGACCTTCCAGCCCTGATCCTGGAAGTGCTTCGGCGGGATGAGCATGGCAAAGTTCGTCTTGCCGCAGGCGCTCGGGAAAGCCGCCGCCACATAGGTCTTTTCGCCCGTCGGGGCCTCGACCCCGAGGATGAGCATATGCTCGGCCATCCAGCCTTCATCGCGGGCCATATTGGAGGCGATACGCAGGGCGAAGCACTTCTTGCCCAGCAGCGCATTGCCGCCGTAACCCGAGCCGTAGCTCCAGATCTCGCGGGTTTCCGGGAAATGAACGATGTACTTCTCTTTATTACACGGCCACGGCACATCGGCCTGACCGGGAGCGAGCGGAGCGCCGACCGAATGCACACAGGGCACGACGCGCTTGTTGCTGGCATCGATCTCGCGGAAAACCTCCAGCCCGATGCGCGCCATGATGCGCATATTGACGACCACGTACGGGGAATCGGTCAATTCCACGCCGATTTGCGACATCGGCGAGCCGATCGGCCCCATGGAGAAGGGCAGGACATACATCGTGCGCCCCTTCATGCAGCCATCGAAGAGACCCTTCAGCGTGCGACGCATCTCAAAGGGGTTCACCCAGTTGTTCGTCGGCCCGGCATTGTCCTTGGACAGCGAGCAGATGAACGTCCGGTCCTCAACGCGAGCCACATCGCTCGGGTCGGACTTGGCGTAAAAGCAGCCTGGCCACTTCTCCTGATTCAGACGGGTGAAAGTTCCGGCCTCAACGAGCTGGTCGCAGAGCGCATCGTACTCTTCCTGCGAGCCATCCACCCAGTGAATGGCGTCGGGTTTCGTCAATGCAGCGATCTTGTCGATCCACTTGAGGAGGTGTTTATTCTTGGCGAGGGGTCGGGAGCCGGCCCGCACTGCAGCCTTCCCGGATTTCCGTGGGTTTTTCATCTCAGTGAAGCCCCGGAATAAGCCTGTGAGTCCCGGATTGCAAACTTCAAATCACCCCGCAAAAACGCACTACCCCTCCAAAAACCAACAAATCACTCAACCTAAGCAATCAGTTGCATTAGCCATACAATCCCGCACCAGGCACTCCACCCAGCACGATACTTAGTACATTCCGATAAAGGAAGCCTCCCGAGGATAAGACGAAGTCCTCGCTTTCGTCTGCTGGCAAAAGGCCGTCGCCAGCCGCAACGCCTCACCCGACGTGCGGTTCTTCCAACTCGGCAGCCGCACCTTCCGCCCCAGGTTATCCTCCCCGAACACCCCCTCGGGCAGGTCATAAACCACAAATGCATGCCCTGATCCATCTCCGCGATAGTAGGCAATCACCTGGGAACGCCTGCCAGGCTGCCACCCGTTGCGCATTTCCTCCGCCCTCATGCAGGCATAGACCAGACATCCGTTCGGAAACGGAGGCGCCTGCCCAGGCTCCATGGCGCGCGCCACGCCCACCGGCCCGCGCCTTCCATCCATGGACCAGACGCCCCCACGCCGCCCTTCATAGGTAACCAGGCCGCCGCGATATGGGAACTGATATTGATAGACATGCCCGTTGCGCACAATGCCGCGTGACTGCCCAAATATGGGAGTGGACTGATAGGCTTGAAAAGCAGGATCTGCACAGCCGGACCACAATACCCCTACCACTATCGCTAACACCACTCTTTCAAGCACCACGAATCGCGAATACCGGCGACACATAGCACTGAAGAGAAGTTATCCATACTTATTCTTTGTCAAGAGACGCGGCGCCGTTAACACCTAAAAAAACTTAGATATTCCCCCTTGCAAATTCGCAAACCCTTATTCAAGTGACAAACCTCTCAAACCGCACCCATCGCCGCAAGGCATGTCGATCCAGCAGCTTATTCTTTTTCCGCCAACGGCTTGCACACTTCGTCGCCATCCCCGGCCTTCCGCACACCGCCCGGCCAGGCCATCGCGCGACAGCAGCCGCATCCGCGCAAAAAAAATGCGATTTTTCCCAAATTTGTTTCGCTAAATCGCCGGGGCGCCGCCCTGCCCGCCCGCCCTCATCACCTGCCACAGGTACAGCGTGACCACGGTGCGATACGGCCGCCAGCGTTCGCCGTATTCCCGTAGCGCCCTTGGCTTCACTGGCTCAGCCAATCCGTAGGCACGAGTGAACCCCTGGCGCACGCCAAGGTCGTCCACGGGCAGGACATCGGGCCGCCCGAGTTTGAAAATAAGCAGCATCTCGACCGTCCATTGCCCCACGCCCCGCACGGCCGTGAGCCGCTCGATGATCTCCTCATCGGAAAGCTTATGGATCTTCGCCGTGGTCGGCACCGTGCCATCGATCACCTTGGCCGCGAGGTCGCGCAACGCCGCGATCTTGGCCCAGGAAAAACCCACCGAGCGAATCTCCTCGTCCGTCACCGCCGCCAGGTCCCGAGCCGTCGGGAACTTCTTCCCCGGGAACAACTTCACAAAGCGCCCCAGGATCACATCCGCCACGCGCCCGCTCAGCTGCTGATTCGCAATAGCCCGCGCCAGCGACTCAAAGGGCGCCTGCCGCAATTCCTCCGCCCTGATCGACAACCGCCCATGCTGGCGAATCAATCCGCGCATCACCGGATCTGCCTTGGCGAGATGTTTCTCGGCGGCGAGAAAGTCGATTACCAGCATTGGAAATATTTAAGCAGCTTCAATCGAGCGGCAACTCTTGATCCTGACCGCCTGCCTCCGCCAGAATCTTGCCCACCCGGAAGAGGATGCCTGGCAGTATCTCAGCCATGGCGAGAGCACGATCATCGAGGATCTTCGGATCAATCACCAGATCATAGACATGACGATGAATGTGGCGAAAGCCCTTGATTTCCTCCAGCTTGAGTTTTTCCTCCGCTGTCACCAGGGAGCACCGCAAAGCCGCATCCAGCAACGCCTGATGAGAGGACTCTCCTCTTGGAATCTCGGTTCCTCGGCACGCGAGACTCATTTCGATAAGCGTTTCGAATCCCGTATAAGCCGCCTGAAGTCGGGCGCCCAACCCCTCATAAGCCAAGTCTCGCGCCTCAGGATCAGCCTGCAAGCGCGCCAACTCGACACCATGGGCCAATTTCCGAGAAACAGCACCAAGCCGCTCCAGATGTGACCGCGCCTTTTGCAGGCTGCTCATACCGGAATGCCAGCCGCTTCGATATCCAGTCTTAGCCTTTGCGAGCAAAACTGGGCCGGCACCGGATCAATGGATCCCTCCCCATAGACATCAAGCAAGCGACCCGTCACCGCGAGGGCCTCGGAATCCGAAAACCCCTCGAAGTACAGATCGATATCCGAGCGGTTCGGCAAGAATCCTCCTCCAGCCAGAGAGCCAAAGAGAAGGACACGTGTCGCCCCACGCGAACGAAGCCAGTTCGCAGCTTCTTTCGCCGTCGATAGCGCGATTTCAACGGATTCCATTTTCACAGGCGGGTTTCGTCAAACTGCAGTCTATCGTGAAATCCCTGCCGCTTCAATGCAATCGACCACCTACTCCACCGTCACGCTCTTGGCGAGGTTGCGCGGCTTGTCGACGTCGCAGCCGAGTTCGGCGGCGATGTGGTAGGCGAGCAACTGGAGCGGGATCGAAGCGAGGATCGGCGTGAGATAGTCGGGCGACTTCGGGATGCGGATGACGTCATCAGCCACCTTGTCGAGATGGTCGTTGCCTTCCGTGCCGATGGCGATCACCGGACCCTTGCGGGCCTTGACCTCCTCGATGTTGCTCACGTTCTTCTCAAAGACCGCATCACGCGGCGCGATGAAGACCGACGGCGTCTCCTCGTTAACCAGGGCGATCACACCGTGCTTGAGCTCTGCGCTCGGGTAGCCCGAGGCGGCGATGTAGCTGATTTCCTTGAGCTTGAGCGCACCTTCCAAAGCGATCGGGTAGTTCGCCTGGCGGCCCATGAAGAGGAAGTTCGGCGCCTTCGCGTATTTCTTCGCGATGGCAGCCACCTGGGCGTCGAGTTCCAAAGTCTGCGCAACCAGAGTCGGCAGGCGCTCGAGATTGGCGAGGATTTCCAGACCCTCGGCATAGCTGAGATAACGAATGCGCCCGAGCAGGGTCGCCAGCAGCGCCATGATCGTGAGCTGCGAGGTGAAGGACTTCGTCGCCGCCACGCCGATCTCCGGCCCGGCGTGCATGTAGACGCCGCCGTCGCTCTCGCGGGCGATCGTGCTGCCGACACTATTACAAATACCGAGCGTGCGGTGGCCCTTGCGCTGACTCTCGCGCAAGGCCGCCAGCGTATCCGCCGTCTCGCCGCTCTGGCTGATGACAAAGACCAGCGTGTCGCGATCCGTCGGCAGGTTGCGATAGCGCAGCTCGCTGGCAAACTCGCACTCCACCGGGATGTGCGCGAGCGACTCGATGAGATACTCGCCCACCATGGCCGCGTGAAAGGCCGTGCCGCATCCGCAGAGAATAATGCGCTCGACGGAACGCAGATCCGCGTTCGTCATGTTCAGGCCGCCCAGCTTCGCCGTCGCCTCCTCGGGCGAAAGACGGCCGCGCATGGCGTCGCGCACGGAGTTGGGCTGCTCGTAGATTTCCTTGAGCATGTAGTGCGGGTAGGTTCCCTTGTCGACGTCCTCGGCGGAGAACTCGACCTTGCTCACCTGGAAGCTCACGTCCGACCCGGCCAGCGTCGAGATATCAAACCCATCCTCACGCAGGGCCACGATCTCGTAGTCATTCAGGTACACCGCCTCGCGGGTATGCGCCACGATCGCGCTCACGTCGCTGGCGAGGAAATGTTCCCCTTTGCCGATGCCGACGACCAGCGGGCTCCCCCGCCGCGCACCCACCAACACTCCCGGCAGATCGGTATGCAGGACCCCGATGCCATACGTACCGATCACCTGCCGAAGGGCTTCGCGCACTGCGGTGACGAGTCCCGCCTGGCTGATGTCGCCATTGCGTTCAAAGGCATCCCCGATGAGATGCGCCAGCACCTCGGTATCCGTCTGGGATTTGAAAACATGCCCCCGCTCCTCCAGCTGTTCGCGGAGGGTCTGGTAATTCTCGATCACGCCATTATGCACGAGGACGAGCTTGCCGCTCTGGTCGTAGTGCGGGTGGGCGTTTTCGTTCGTCACGCCGCCATGCGTGGCCCAGCGGGTGTGGCTGATGCCGATGCGCCCGTGCACCGGCGACTCGCCGATGACCCTGGCCAGTTCCGCGATGCGGCCCACGGATTTACGGACCTCGATGCCACGGCCATTGAGCGTTGCCACCCCGGCGGAATCGTATCCACGGTACTCCAACCTGCGCAGTCCATCCAAAAGGACGGGTACCGCCTCAGCCTTTCCAACGTATCCAACAATTCCACACATAACTTTTTAGGATCGTGACAAGAGCCACACAGCCGGGCAAGATGCAATTCCCGTTTCCTCTCTCGCGATGAGCGCACGACCCATCCTTCTCCCTCTTAATCGTACCCTCGCCATCATCATGGGCGGCGGTGCCGGCACCCGACTCTTCCCTCTCACCAAGGAGCGCGCCAAGCCCGCGGTCCCGCTCGGTGGCAAGTACCGACTGGTCGACATTCCGATCAGCAACTGCCTGAACTCCGGCCTGCGCAGCATTTACGTGCTCACGCAGTTCAACAGCATGTCGCTGCACCGGCACATCAACGCGAGCTACAAGTTCGACAACTTCACGCCCAGCTTCGTCGAGATCCTCGCCGCCCAGCAGACCCCCGAGGGCTCCCGCTGGTACCAGGGCACGGCCGACGCCGTACGGCAAAACATGCGCTACTTCCTCGAGCGCCAGGCCGATTACCTCGTGATCCTCAGCGGCGACCAGCTCTACCGCATGGACTACCGCGACGTGCTCCGCCAGCACATCGAGACCAAGGCCGACATCACGCTCGCCACCATCCCGGTGAATCGCGCCGACGCCTCGGGCTTCGGCATCATGCACACCGACGAGCAGCGCCGCGTCATCGAGTTTGTCGAGAAGCCCAAGGACCCCGCCATCCTCGACGGCCTGCGCATCCCGCCGGACCTACTCCGCTCCATCGGCCATCCCGAGACTGAGGAGCTCTTCCAGGCCTCCATGGGTATCTACGTCTTCAGCCGCAAGGTTCTCATCGAGTGCCTCGACAACGACCTCGTCGATTTCGGCAAGCACGTCATTCCCGCCGCCATCGAGAAGTATCAGGTCAACGCCTATATTTTCCAGGGCTACTGGGAGGACATCGGTACGATCAAAGCCTTCTTCGACGCGAATCTCAACCTCGCGGAGACCAGCCCGTCCTTCAGCTTCAACATCCCGGGCGCGCCGGTTTACACGCATCCGCGCTTCCTCCCGGCCAGCGTCATCAGCAATACCAAGATCGACCAGGCCATGATCTCCGACGGTTGCGTCATCACCGACTCGACCATTGATCGATCCATCATCGGCATCCGCTCCATCATCAACCCGGGCTGCAAGCTCAAGAACGTCATCGTGATGGGCGCGGACTACTACGAGTCCGACCTGTCGGAGTCCCCGGCCAACGGCCATCCCCGCATCGGCATCGGCCAGGGCACCCATATCGAGAATGCCATCATCGACAAGAATGCCCGCATCGGGGACAACGTCGTCATCTCCCCCGCTGGAAAGACGGCGGATTACGACGGCGAGGGCTTTTACATTCGCGATGGCATCGTGGTCGTGCCGAAAAACAGTGTCATTCCGTCGGGAACTTGGTTATAGCAGGCGCCCGTACGCTATGATTTCTCGTTCCTGCGCGGCCGCGCTGATGGCCATCATTTGTTCGGTCCTTACGGGCTGCTTTTACGACCATCCGCTCACCGAGACGCCGTCGAAGGATATAAACACCTGGCTTCTAGGCGTTTGGGAACATACCAACGACAAGGGCGATCTCGATCGCGCGACCGTTTTGCCGCTGACTGGCTCCCGCTATACCGTCTGGTATGAGAGCGTGCCCAAGACGGGTGCGAAGAAAAAATGGCGTTTCGAGGGATGGATTTCCCGCGTCGGCAAAGCCGTTTTCCTCACTCTGCGTTGTGATGAGGGACCTGGAGACATCCCGCAGGGCAGCTATGTCTTCCTCCACTATCAGGTGCTCAACCAGAACCGCATCGCCATCCGTCTGCCGCAGCTCGACGCCGCCCCAGACGCCTCAAGCTACCAGCTCCGCAGCGATCTCCGCCGCAAACTGAAGGAAAAAACACTCTTCAATACGGAACCCGCCACAGTCTGGAAACGCGTCTCCGAGGTTTACTGGAATCCCAACAGCCAGGAACCTCAGCAGTACCAGCCTCTCCGATACCCGGAAACATCGCTCTAAAAGATTTTTCGGAAAAGTTTCCGAAAAATTGAACGCCTGACCATCCGGGGGGTCAAACTCTATGGTTAAGGCAGCAATTCGGGCCACCGCGGTTCAGTTTCCTTTGTTCTGAGCATTCATCGCGAGTGGCCCGAATCTTTTTTCCGCATCAGCTTGCCAGCCGGGGGGTCCGACGGCTATCACCCGAAGCTGCATGCAAGATACGGTTCTGGTCGTAGAAGATGAGTCCGATGTCGTAGATTTGCTGCGGTATAATCTATCGCGAGCCGGGTTTGGCGTCATAATCGCCAACGACGGGGTCGAGGGGCTGGAAATGGCCCGCAAGAACCGCCCCGACATCATCGTCCTCGACCTGATGCTCCCCCGCATGGACGGCCTGGCTGTCTGCAAGGCCCTGAAACGCGAGGCGGAAACCGAGCAGATGCCCATCGTGATGCTCACCGCCAAGAGCGAACCCAACGAACGCGTAAACGGCCTGGAACTGGGAGCCGACGACTACGTCACCAAGCCATTCAGCCCGAGGGAGTTGGTCCTGCGCGTGCAGGCTTTGCTACGCCGCCTTCGCTCCAGCAACCGCAACGACGTCGTTACCGTCGATGCCTTCGAGGTCGACAAGAATGCCTTTGAAATCCGCCTCGACGGGAAGCGTCTCGACCTGACGACCACCGAGTTCAAGCTCCTGGCCCTGCTCATCGATCGCCGCGGCCGCATCCAGAGCCGCGAATCCCTTCTCTTTGATGTCTGGGGATACCAGAACGCCATCGATACACGCACGGTCGATACCCACATGCGTCGCCTCCGCGAGAAGCTCGGCGACCATGCCTCCCGCCTCGAGACGGTGCGAGGCGAGGGCTATCGCTTCAACGTGCAAACCACGGGCGAATGATCTGGGCCATCGTCGGCGGAACCGTCGGCATCCTCCTGGCGGCCTACGTTTACTACCAGTTCATCGTTCCCTTCAACGAGGTGCGAGAGTCCCTCAAACGCCTCGCCGCCTACGACTTTCGCCCGGTGCTGCTGCGATCGCGGCTGGGCGTGTTCCGGGAAGCCTCTGCCCAGGTCCGCCGCATCTCAGAGCTCCTGCAACAGCTCGACCGGCAGATCGCCGACGAGGGGTTCAGCCTGCGGGCGATCCTGTCCAGCATGGTGGAGGGAGTGCTTATCGTCGACCGGTCCCTCCGCATCCGGCTTTGCAACGACCCGCTCCAGCGCATGTTTGACCTCCGGCAGTCACCGGTCAACCGCTCGGTGATGGAGGTTTTCCGCAGCCACCAGCTTCAGAACGCCATCGAGCACACGCTCGCCTCCGGCCAGAGCCGCCAGGTCTCCATCACCTTCGCGGGGAATACCCACTTCGACATCCATGTCGGCGGCCTGACCCCGCGCGGCCATGGCCGTCCGCCGGGTGCCGTCATCGTCTTTCACGACGTCACCAAGGTCCGCAACCTGGAGTCCGTGCGCCGGGAATTCGTCGCCAATGTCTCGCACGAGTTCCGCACCCCGCTCGCCATCATCAATGGCTACATCGAGACCCTGCTCGACGGCGCGCTCGACGACCGGCCCATGGCCGAGAAATCCCTCAAGGTCATGTACAAGAACGGCCAGCGCCTCACCCTGCTGATCGAGGACCTGATGACGATCTCAAAAATGGAGCACCGCTCCGCCATGCTGGAGTTTCGTCCGATGGACCTGCGGGAAAGCTTCAAAAAGATCCTCCACCGCCTTCAGTCTGCCCTGGCGGAACGCAACGCCGAGGTCACCTTCGACTGCCCCGCAGAAGCAGCCTATCTCGAGGGCGACGCCCGCCACCTCGACCAGGTCTTCGCCAACTTGCTGGAGAACGCCCTGCGGTACGGCACAGCCGACAAGGTCCAGGTCAGCGTCATCGTCCAGCGGGAGCAGGATGACGTCGTGATCTCCTTCACCGACAACGGCCCCGGCATTCCCCTGGAGGATCAGCCGCATATTTTCGAACGTTTCTATCGGGTCCACAAGGATCGCTCCCGCGTGGCGGGAGGCACCGGACTGGGCCTCTCCATCGTCAAGCATGTCGTACAGGCTCATGGCGGAGCCGTTTCAGTGGAGAGCATACCCGGCCATGGAGCGACCTTCCGGGTTCGCCTCCCCATCTCCCAGGCGACGGTCGAGACCACTCCATCCCCATGATCCGATCCCGCCTTTTCCAGAAACTTTCCCTCTGCCAGGGGGTTTTACCTTTATCGCCATGAAAATCCGTCCCGTCATCCTCGCGCTGATCGGCACGATCCTTGCCTCGCACGCATCCCGCGCCCAGATGGAAGGAGCCAGTCCGTCGCCCGCCCCCGCTCCGGCCATGTCGGACCAAAAACCTCCGATGCCGCCGCCACCGGGAGGCCCCGATCAGGGACCCGGCCGGGAGTTCATGCGCGAGCGCATGATGAAGCGCTTCCTCGACAAGCTGACCGAGGACGAGCGCATGCGCTTTGAAAACGTCCGGGAAAAAGCCCTTCAAGACCCGAAGATCCAGGAACTGCGCAAGAAGGCCGACGAGGCGCGCGATGAGTTTTTCAACGCCGTACGGCAGAAGATGCAGCAGATCGATCCTGGCCTGGATGAGATCGTAAAGAAAAACGGCTTCGACAAGGGCGGCGGCCCCCGCTCGCCGCGCGGGCCGGAAGGCGCCGGAATGGAAAAGCTCACCCCTCAGGAACGCGATCGTCTCGACGCTGCGCGTGACAAGGCGAAGAGTGACCCCGCTGTCGCAAAGGCCAAGGCAGCCATGCAATCCGCCTCGACTCCCGACGATCGCCGTACCGCCGCGGAGACCTTCCGCAAGGCCATGCACGATGCCATGATCAAACAGGACCCCACCATCGAGGAGATCCTGGTCAAACTTCAGCCTCCGAAACCGCCGGAAGTCGGCGGCCCGGAGATGATGCAGTAGCCGCCTTTAGCGGACGACGTTCTTGTAGTCGCTCGTCGTGGTTTCCGTGGTCACGGCGCTCTTTTTGGGTGCCGGAGTCGGGAGACCGTTGCGAACCATCTGGGTGTACGGTCCATTGACCGTCTGGGGCGAGTACATGTCGCGCCGATTTTCCAGGGTGGTGCAGGATGCTGTGAGAATGAGGGCGCCCACCGCGCCAAACAGGTAGAGGGCAGATTTCACTTCGCTGAGTAAACGCGGTCAGCGCCCGTGCTGTCAATGCGCGAGCCTGCCACGCCGCACCATTTCCGGGTTGCGCTCCGGGCATCGCTCTCCCATCGTTCTGCCCGGTTTTATGCTCGCCTATTACGTCCACGACCTCAGCCCGTATCTGATACGCTTCACCGAGGTCTTCGGCCTCCGGTGGTACGGGCTGGCCTATGTCGCCGCATTTTTTCTCGGCATCCTCGTCGTCAAGTCGCTCTCCCGTCGCGGGTACTGCGACATCCCGGAGGACAAGGTGGCCGATTTCATCATCGGCGGAGCGATCTTTGGCGTGCTCCTCGGCGGCCGGCTCGGCTACATGCTTTTCTACAACTGGGATGGCCTCATCCACGACCCCATCTCGATCTTCAGGGTCTGGGATGGCGGCATGTCGGCCCATGGCGGCATGATCGGCCTCACGCTGTACACCTGGTGGTACTCGCGGCATGCAAAGGTCTCCTGGCGCAACATCGGCGACAACGTCGTCGTCGCCGCCCCGCTCGGCCTGCTCCTCGGCCGCCTGGCCAATTTCATCAATGGCGAGCTCTACGGCCGCGTGACCAGCGTTCCCTGGGCCGTCCAGTTCCCCAAGGAACTCTACACCGCCCCGCCGGAAACCGTCTCCCTCGCCCTGCAGGAGAGTACGTCGATCAATCCGGCATGGAACTCGGTCGACGCCATCATCGAGGCCTCGCGCGACTCCGAGCCGCTCCGCGCGGCCCTCGCGGGCATCCTGTCGCCCCGCCATCCGTCGCAGTTCTACGAGGCCTTTCTGGAAGGTGCGCTCCTCTTCACCCTGCTCTGGCTGCTCCGCACGAGAGTCCGGCTCCCCAACGGCGTGCTGACCGCGATTTTCTTCTTCGCCTACGCGCTGCTGCGCAGTATCGCGGAATTTTTCCGCGAACCCGACGCCCCGCTCACCGGCTCCCTGACTCGCGGACAGTTCCTTTCCATCTTCCTGATCCTGATTGGGGTGGGCTTTCTGGTGGCGGCGCTGATCAAGCCGTCCTATCCTCGGGGAAGGAGTTAAAGACCTCCTTTCGCTGATCCATGGTTGCCATCGAATATCGCAAAGGGCTGCATCTGCCCGCTGCCGATCTCTGGCTCGATCCATGGGTTCCCCGCGAGCGGGCCTTTGTCTCCCACGCCCACAGCGACCACACCGGCCGGCACCGCCATCTCATCTGCACCGCTCCCACCGCCCGCCTGATGCAGACCCGCATGGGCGGCGACATCGGGCAGCTCGATATCCTGCCCTTCGGCGAGAGGCGGACCTTCGGTGCCTGGGCGGCCACGCTTTACCCCGCCGGGCACGTGCTCGGGTCCGCCCAACTCCTTTACGAAGACGACAAGGGGTCGCTGCTGTACACCGGGGACTTCAAGCTCCGCAAGGGCCTGTCCTCCGAGGTCTTCGAGGCGCCGCGAGCCGATACTCTCGTGATGGAGACCACGTACGGCCTCCCGCACTACAAGTTCCCTCCCGCCGGGGAGGTCATCGCCGACGTGCTGAAGTTCTGCTCCGAGACGCTGGAGGACGGCGAGACGCCCATCCTGCTCGGCTATGCGCTCGGCAAGGCCCAGGAGATCCTCTCCGTCCTGCGTGGCGCCGGGCTACCCATCATGCTGCATGGCTCCGTCTATACCGTCGCGCAGGTGTACGAGGAGTTTGGCGTCGCCTTTCCCGCCTATGAGAAGTACGACCCGGAGAAGGTCTCCGGCCATGTCCTGATCTGCCCGCCCAGCGCGAACGGCTCGCGCCAGCTCTCGCGCATCAAAAAGCGCCGCATGGCGGTGCTCACCGGGTGGGCGCTCGATGCCGCCGCCCGCTACCGCCTCCAGGTCGACGCGGCGTTTCCGCTTTCCGACCATGCCGGTTATGACGATCTCATCCAGCTCGTGGAAACCGTCCAGCCGCGCCGCGTGCTTACCCTGCACGGATTTGCCCAGGAGTTTGCCCGCGACCTCCGGGCCCGAGGGATCGACGCCTGGGCGCTCACCGGGGCGAACCAGCTGGAGTTCTCGATCTTGGAGACCCGCAGGGGCAAGACGCCGGAAGCAGTTCCCCTGAGGGACCGCCCGACCGATGGATTCGAGCGATTCTGCTCCGTCTGCGAAAAAATCCGCCAGTCCACCGGCAAGCTCCGCAAGATCCGCTTCCTGGCCAATTATCTGCGCGCTCTCCCCGCCGACGAACTGCCTCATGCGGCGACGTGGCTGACCGGCCGGGCTTTCCCGCCGCACGAGGAAAAACCCGTCAATGTCGGCTGGTCCATCATCTACCGGGCCCTGAGCACGGCGAGCCAGCTTACGATGGCGGAGTTGCGCACGATCTCGCGCCGCCACAACGATGCCGGGCTGACTGCGACCGAGGCTTTAGCCCATCATCCGGGCGAGGGAAATCCCGCCATCGGGGAAATCCACGCCCTGCTCGGGGATTTGCGCACCGCGCGCGGGCCGATCGCCAAGACGGAGATCCTCACCGAGGCCTTCCGGCGCATGCCGCCCATCATGGGAGGCTATCTCGTGCGCATCCTGACCGGCGACCTCCGCATCGGGCTCAAGGAGGGGCTCGTCGAGGAGGCGGTGGCCACGGCCTTTGAGGCCGACGCCGACGCCGTGCGCGAGGCGGCCATGCTGCTCGGGGATATCGGCCGCGCCGCCACCCTCGCCAGCGAGAAGAGGCTGGAGCAGGCGGAGCTGACCATCTTCCAACCCATCAAGTGCATGCTCGCCAGCCCTGAGCCGGATGCCGCCGCCATCTGGGACCGTCTCGGCGGCAGCGGCCGCGTGTGGCTGGAGGACAAGCTGGACGGGATCCGCGCGCAGATCCACGTCACCCCCGAGCGGGTCGAGATTTACACGCGCGATCTGAAGCGCATCACGGATACCTTTCCCGAGATTGCCGCTGCCGCCGCCCGCCTGCGCCGCGAGGCTGTCTTCGACGGGGAAATCCTCGCCTGGGAAAACGGCCGGTCGCTCAGTTTCTTCGAACTCCAGAAGCGCCTCGGCCGCCGCGAGGCCGATCTCTTCCTCGGCGGCGAGATTCCCGTCGCCTACATGATCTTTGATCTGCTCCAGCTCGACGGACGCTCGCTTTTGAAAAAACCGCTCACCGATCGCCGCAGCCTCCTCCAGCGCCTGCCTCTGACCGACGGCATCCAAGCCGCGGAAGTCCATACCGCCCGCTCCGCCGGGGAGATCGAGGAGACCTTCCGCGCCGCCCGGGCTCGCGGCAATGAGGGCCTGATGGCCAAGGACCCCACGAGCCTGTACTCACCCGGCCGCCGCGGCCTCTCCTGGCTGAAGCTTAAGGAGGAATTTGCCACGCTCGACGTGATCGTCGTCGCGGTCGAGTACGGCCACGGCCGCCGCAGCAATGTCCTCAGCGACTACACCTTCGCCGTGCGTGACGAGGCCTCCGGCACCCTCCTGCCCATCGGCAAGGCCTACTCCGGTCTCACCGATACCGAGATCGAGGAGCTCACCGAAATTTTCCTCACCCACATGGTCGCTCGCACCGGCAACCGTATCGAGGTCGATCCGCGCATCGTCATCGAGGTCGCGTTCGACGCCATCCAGCCGAGCGACCGCCACGCCAGCGGACTCGCCCTGCGCTTCCCGCGCATCAAGCGGCTCCGCCCGGACAAGACCCTCGCCGATATCGACACCCTCGCCGTGGCGCGGCAGCTGGCCGGGCTGACCTGATCCCGGTCAGGCCTCGGGAAGGTAATCCCTCATCTCGTAAAGCTGCGGGTCCCGGGACGGCACCCCACGGCGGATGCGGGCGAGCGTTTTTTCCAGCCCCATCGCACCCTCCTCGCCCTCGGCGAAGTCCTCCAGATTATCTCCGTACTCCTGCTCCAGCTTCTCGGGGTCCTCGCCGCGCTCCAGGCGCATGATCATTTCCCGCATACCCTCGGGCACCTTCTGCCCGGTCGCCTCGGCCATTTGCCGCATCATGCGCCCGAGCTGGCGAGGATCTGGATTGTCGGGATTGAGCGTCGACATCTCTCGCTCCATCCGGGCCAGCACCTGCTCCATGCCTGCGTCCATCATCTCGGGGCCGGGTTCAGAGGACGCTTCCTTCGCCTTACCGGTCACGGCAAACTGCGACACCATCCGCTCCATCCGGGCCTTCGGATCATCCGGGCAGCGCGGCACCGCCTCCCTCAGACTCAGGCTGCGGGCGAGGAAGCTGTATATGCGATTCGTATCCGGGGAGTAGAATTCGTATATCGGCATGTTTTCGGTTTTTACCAAATGATAGAAAATCCGGCGAGATTATCAACGCGTCCGGGTTCTACGGAGAAATGGCATTGAACTCTTTAGGCTGAGCGATAGGCTGCACCGGATATTTGCCTATGAAGATTCTGCGCCTCGCTCCGTTGTGCGCCTTGCTGCTTTCCGTCGGCTCACTTTTCGCCGCACAAAGCTATATCATCGTCGACAACCAGACCGGACGGGTCCTGGCCGGGGAAAATCGTGACGAGAAACGCCAGGTGGCCAGCCTCACCAAGGTCGCCACGGGCATGGTCGTGCTCGACTGGGCCCAGTTGAACAAGGAAGACCTCACCCAGATGGCCACCGTGTCCGCGCGGGCGCTGTCTTCGGGCGGGATCAACCCGGTCGGCCTGCAGGAGGGCGATCAGCTCAGCCTGCGCGATCTCCTCTACTGCGCCCTCATGGCTTCCGACAATGTCGCCGCCACCGTGCTGGCCGAGCATGTCGGCGCCCACCTGCCCAACACGCAGGGGCTCGCCCCCATCGAGAACTTCGTCTCGCACATGAACGCCCTCGCGCACACCCTGGGCATGGCGCGCACCCGCTTCCTCAACCCCAGCGGGGTCGACAACAACAGCGAATCCCTCCCCTTCTCCACCGCCGCAGACATCGCGCGCCTCACGCGCTACGCCTACAGCGAGGCGGACTTTCCCTTCTACGTCTCCCAGGAAAGCCGCGTCGTCCACGTCATCCGCGGAGGCGTTGACAACCCCTTCGAGCTCCGCAATACCAACGAGCTTCTCGGCCAGGAGAATATCGACGGTGTGAAAACCGGTCGCACCTCCAAGGCCGGCGAATGCCTCATCCTGTCCTCCGAGCGCCGCCCCGAGGTGCAGCGCGATGGAAACGCCGTTCAAATCACCCCCCGCCGAATCATCATAGTGCTTCTGGGCTCCACCAACCGCTTCGGAGAAGGGTTGGCCCTGATCAAGCAAGGCTGGGCTGTCTACGACCAGTGGGCCGCCCAGGGACGCAAGATCAAGAGCTCCCAGACACTTTAGAAAATATGCCGAAAACAAGAATAGGTGTCCTGACCAGTGGCGGGGATTGCCCCGGTCTTAACGCAGTGATCCGAGGAGTCTGCCGGGCGGCGGACAAATTGGATTGGGAAGTAATTGGATTCCGTGACGGATACGAGGGACTGCTCCCTCCCGGCGACTACTTCACGCTGGACCGTCGCAATACCTCGGGAATCATGCACCTCGGAGGCACGATCCTCGGAACGACCAACCGCGGCCATTTTGTCGCCAAGGTCGGAGCCGGTGACAAGGCGGCCATCCCTCAGGATATCATCGACAACGCCAAGCAGACCTTTCACAACCTCGGCCTCACCGCCCTTGTCTGTATCGGCGGCGACGGCTCGCTCTCGACCGCTCTCCAGCTGTTTGAGAACGGCATCCCGGTCATCGGCGTCCCCAAGACGATCGACAACGACCTGGAGGCCACGGCCATGACCTTTGGCTTTGACTCCGCGGTGGCCTGCGTGGCCGACGCGCTCGACCGCCTGCACACCACGGCCACCAGCCACAAGCGCGTCATGGTCCTGGAAGTCATGGGCCGCAACGCAGGCTGGATCGCCCTTCATGGCGGCCTCGCCGGTGGAGCGGATGTGATCCTCATTCCCGAGATTCCCTTCTCCGTTGAGAAAGTGGCGGAGGAAGTCCTGCGCCGCGAAAAGGAAGGCGCCAAGAGCACGATGATCGTCGTGGCCGAAGGCGCGGCTCCGGATGGCAAGCCCCTCCGTCACGCCGTGGCCAGCGGGGAACACCGCCTCGGCGGCGTCGGCGATATCGTCGGCAAGGAAATCGCGGATCGCACCGACAAGGAAGTGCGCACCTGCATCCTGGGCCACCTCCAGCGCGGCGGCGCTCCCACCACCCTCGACCGCATCCTCGGCACCCGCTTCGGCGTGAAGGCCGTACAGCTCATCGAGGAAAAGAAGTTTGGCACCATGGTGAGCTACCAGAATTACCTCACCCTCGACGTGCCGATCTCGCATGCCGTGCACAAGCTGCGCCGCGTGACCGAGGACAGCCAGCTCGTCTCGACCGCTCGCGCCGTGGGCATTTCCTTCGGTGACTAGTACCATGGCTGTCGACGAACTTCGCGCGGCCGTCCGCGACATTCAGGATTTCCCGCAACCGGGCATCGTTTTCAAGGACATCACTCCGATCCTTGCCGACGGTCGCCTCTTGCGCCTTGCCATCGACCGCTTCGTGGCCGACTGCGAGGGACAGGGAATCGAGAAAATCGCAGGCATCGATGCGAGGGGATTCCTCTTCGGCGCCACCGTCGCAGACCGGCTCGGCCTCGGCTTCGTCCCCATTCGCAAGAAGGGCAAGCTGCCTTGGAAGACCGCCAGTCTGTCCTACAAACTCGAGTACGCGGAAGCCGCCATCGAAGTTCATCTCGATGCCTTTCGCCCGGGCGAACGCGTCGCCCTCATCGACGATCTCCTGGCGACAGGAGGCACCGCCGCAGCCGCGGCGAAACTCGTCGAACAGGCCGGCGGCAACGTCGTCCAAGCCCAGTTCCTCATCGAGCTGGGATTCCTGAAAGGCCGCGAAGTCCTTGCCACTCATACGGTCAAGTCCCTCGTGGTTTTCTAAAAACACACTCCCGCACAATCACACAAAGCAGGAAGGCATCCACTCCGGTGGATGCCTTTTCTGTTTCTCGAAATACCGAATCAGCTGCCGTTCGCGTCGAGCCGGGTGATGAGCTTCGAGAGCCGGTGCAATGTCCAGACCGCGATGCGGAAATCCTCATGCGCCGCCGTGGCATCGAGCGTCTCCAGCGCCTCGGCATGCCCGTTGGAGACCTGGTTGAGGAATTCTCCCTTCCACTTCGTGCGCTCCTCCACTTGCGCGAGCTTCGCTGCGTCCCGCGACGAGGCAGCATCGACCACGTCCTTCAGCAGATCGGCCAGCGTCTCGTCGAGCTTGCCCGCTGCATCGGGTTTCAACCCCCGGCAGAAATGACGCACCGCCTCCTCGGTATGCCGGATCAGGCTCAACTCGGCCCTCAGCCCATGCAGCAATGCAGCCTGCTTTTCATTCAGCACCGACCGCGCGCTCAACTGAACGGCAAAGGTTTCGATCGCCAGCGAGAGCGTCTGAAAAGCCGGGTCCGGATTTTCTCCATCACCCTCCTCGATCGGCTTGACCGGGATGTTGCTGAGCAGGCGGATCAGTTCCTTGCCCATGAGATCGAGTGCCGTCGACGGATCGTTCAGCGCCTGCGGCAGGATATACATCGGGCGAGAGGGATCATCCGCCGCGGATTTATCCGGCCAGAGTTTTTCGAGCATCCCTCGCCAGACTCCCATGAATGGAGTCATCACCGCTGCAGGTATCAGGTTGGAGAGCAGGAAAACCACGGCCAGCTGGACATCGATGGAGCGATGGAGCGATCGCACAAAAGCCCCGACGAGAGGCACGCCGCATTGCTCGATCAGAAAGAGCCCAAACATCAGCACGCCGCTGATCACGCAGAATAAATCCTCCAAGCGCACGAGGCGCAGCATGGAGCGGTTCAAGCCTGCCGCCAGAAAGAGTCGCAGCCCGATTGCCCCCATGTTCGTGCCGAAAATGAGCAGCATGGCCGGCTCCAGATCGATCAATCCGCTGGCCGCAAAGGTGATGACCAGCATCACCGCGCCGCTGTTGGACTGCAGGATGGCCGCAGCCGCGATGCCCGCAGCAAAAGCCAGCACAGGATTCGCCACCGCATGCTCCAGGACGCCGCGAAAGACATCCGCTTCCTTGAGCGGAGCCGCGCCCGCGCTCATCCGCTCCAGTCCGTAAAGGATCAGTCCCAGCCCGAGCATGGCCCCCGCCACGGTCTGGGGAAGCCTCTTGCGGAGCATACCCATGGCGATGCCCGCCGCGCCGACCACCAGGCCGACGATGGCGCTGATATTCAACGTCGCGACAAAGGCGAGGGCCGTCAGCCCGACATTGCACCAGATGATGATCAGCCCCGCCGCACTCGCCGAGATCAGCCCGCTCCCGACCATGCTAACCAGGATGAATGTCACCGCCGTCGCGCTCTGCATGAGCGCACCAGCCGAAAGGCCCACCCCCACCCGCGCCAGAGGCGAGTGGATGGACGACCGGATGACGTCCCGGAAGCTGGAACTGCACAGCAGCCGGAGGTTGTCCCCCACCAGCCGCAAACCGAGGAAAAAGAGCCCAAGGCCCAGGATCAGGGAGGTAACGGGAGACATGCCTTCCTTCCTACCGTCTCTCCGCGTCGATCCTGCCGATCATGACAGCCTGGAAACGGCTCAAGCCGCCGTCTCGTCGCCGAGGCGCTTCCCGGGTTTCAGGTAATTCACCGCGTAATCCCGCACCGCGTCCTCCAGCAAGGTGGTCGGCGCCGCATATCCGGCATCGCGCACCTTCGAGATGTCGGCGCAGGTATAGTATTGATACTGGTGCCGGATGCTCTCGGGCATTTCGATGTACTCGATCTGCGGCGGAAGCCCCAGGGCGGAGAAGAGCGAATTTGCCAAGTCCACCCAGGTTCGGGCGACTCCGGCCCCCACGTTGAACAACCCTCCAGCCTCCTCGTTTTCCGCGAGGTGGAGCGTCATGGCCACGGCGTCCTTCACATAGACAAAGTCGCGCATCTGGCACCCGTCCGCATACTCCGGTTTGTAGCTCTTGAAGAGGCGGATCTTGCCCGTCGAGACGATCTGCTCGTAGGCCTTGCAGACGAGACTGCGCATGTCGCCCTTGTGGTATTCATTCGGGCCAAAGACGTTGAAATACTTGATGCCGACGATCTCCGGGAGCACCTCCTCGCGCTGGGCCCAGAGGTCAAAAAGATGCTTCGAGTATCCGTAGAGATTGAGCGGGCGAAACGGGCGCAGGTTCTCCGTGCGATCATCCATCCCCGCGCTCCCGTCGCCATACGTCGCGGCGGAGGAGGCGTAGACAAACCGCGTGCCGGACTTTAGCGCCCAGCGGCACAGCGCCTTGGTGTAGCCAAAGTTGTTCTCCATCACGTAGGCGGAGTCGGTCACCGTCGTCGAGGAACATGCTCCCAGGTGGAAGCAGGCGGAGAATTTGCCAAAGGAATCCGGGTCCCGACCGATTCCCTCAAGGAAACGATCTGCGGGGATATAATCCTCAAAGGCGAGCGGCGCGAGGTTGCGCCACTTTTCATCCTCGCCGAGGAAATCCGTCACGACGATCTGCTCGATGCCGCGCTGGTTCAATGCGTGAACGACCGCGCTGCCGATGAATCCCCCGGCGCCGGTCACGAGCACGCGCGCCTTGGGGTGCAGGAGGGAAAGCTCCTTCTTTTTCTGCTTCTGAGACTTCAGGGGTGAGGTCATTTGGTCTGCCATCCGAGATCCTGGAAGGTCTCGGTGTAAATGCTGGTCTTGTCGCGGAAAAGCTCCTTGGCCGCAGCCAGGTTTTCCGACGCTTTGCGGGAATCCTTGTTGTTGATGGCCAGTGCGGCCTGGGAGAAGTACCACGCCGGCTCCTGCCCGGGGTATTTCATACGCTTGGCCAGCTTCTCCGCCTCGCCTTTCTGGCCGGTCTGCAGGAGGCAGAGCACGACCTTGAACTGGAGCAACTCGTTATCGGGCGCGCTGCGCATCATGCGCTCGAAATGATCGAGCGCCTGCGGGTATTGCTTCTGGAGGAAGAGCACCTCGCCTTGATTGAACTGCGCGGGAAAGAAGCTGTAGTCGATATCCAGCGCCTTTTCGAATGCGGCCTTGGCCTTGGTGAAGTCCTTCTTCTTGGTGTAGACAGCGCCGATCAGGTTTTGCACGAAGGCGGAGTCGGGCTGGGTCTTTTCGACCTGCTGGAGCTTCTCAAGCGCCTGGTCGTACTTGCCAGCTTGAAACTCGGAGATGGCGGCGTCAACGACCTGCTGCGGCGAGGGTTCTTCGGCAACAGCGGAGCCAAGGAACAACACACAGGCCAGCGTCGCGATCCATGCGGTGGGCGGGAGATTTTTCAAGGCAGCGCAAAGTTGAACCCAACCGGGGCCGCCCGGCAACAGCAAATCACTCTTGTCCCCGGCTTCTCTCACAGATAGCTTCCCGCGCTGGAATGCATCCGGGATCACTCGCGCTTCTCTTACATGCGCACCTGCCGTTTGTGAGACATCCCGAACACGAGGAGTTTCATGAGGAAGACTGGCTCTTTGAAGCCATCGTCGAGACGTATATCCCTCTCCTCAAGATCTTTAGGAAGCTCGTCGTCGACAAGGTTCCCTTCCGGCTCACCCTGACCATGACGCCGACGCTGTGCGCCATGCTGCGCGATCCGCTCCTGCAGGACCGCACGGAGCGCTACATCGCCCGGGGAGTGGAGCTGTCGCGGCTGGAAATCGAGCGCACGGCCTCCGAGGGCCATCTCAATGAACTCGCGAGATTCTATCACGGGCGTTTCCTTGAGGCGCAAAGCTTTTACCTGACCGACATCCAGCGGGATGTGGTGGCGGCTTTCGCCGAGCTGCAGCGCGATGGCGTCCTTGAGATCATCACCTGCGCCGCCACCCACGGGTTCCTCCCCCTCATGGAAAGCTATCCCGAGGCCATGCGGGCGCAGATCCTCATCGGGCGCGACTACCATCGGGAGTGCTTCGGGGTCGATCCCGTCGGCATCTGGCTGCCGGAGTGCGGCTACATCCCGGGCATCGATCACATCCTCAAGGAGGCCAACATCCGCTGGTTCGTCGTCGACGCCCACGGGCTCATGTATGGCGAGCCCCGCCCGCGTTTTGCCATTTTCTCGCCCTACTACACCGTGGCCGGGCCTGCCGTCTTTGCCCGCGACCGGGAATCCAGCCGCCAGGTCTGGAGCGCCCGCGAGGGGTATCCCGGCGATCCCGCCTACCGCGACTTTTACCGGGACATCGGCAAGGACCTCCCCGAGGAATACCTGCACCGAGTCTACCCGGAGGTGGGCCACCGCCGTTTCACCGGCATCAAGTACCACCGCATCACCGGCAGCGAACACAAGGATCTCTACCATCGCGACTGGGCCATGGGCGCGGCGGATTCCCATGCCGGCCACTTTGTCCGCAGCCGCGTCGAGCAGATGGATCACCTGCGGTCCATCCTCCCGATCGACCCGATCATCCTCAGCCCCTTCGATGCGGAACTCTTCGGCCACTGGTGGTACGAGGGACCGGAGTTTCTCGACCTGGTCCTGCGCAAGGCTGTCTACGACCAGCAGGCTTTCACCCTCACCACGCCGACCAGTTACCTGATCAACCACACGACGCTCCAGATCGTCGCCCCGTCGCCCTCCAGTTGGGGCAACAAGGGCTACTGGGAGGTCTGGCTCGATCAGGTCAACTCCTGGATCTACCCGCACCTCCATGCCGCAGCCCGGCGCATGACGGAAAGCGCCCGCAAGTACGCCAAGACGAAATCCAAGGTCCGCGAGCGTGTGCTGGCCCAGATGGCGCGTGAGCTTCTCCTCGCGCAATCCAGCGACTGGGCGTTCCTGATGAAAACAGGAACCGCCCGCGAGTACGCCGAGAAACGAACCAAGGATCACATCATGCGCTTCACCCGGCTTTACGAGACCCTTGGCGAGAAAACTCCCGATCAATCCCTGCTGGCGGCCTGCGAATCCCGGGATAATATTTTCCCCAATATCCATTGGCGCTACTACGCTTGAAGCATCTCCTTCTCCCGGCCCTCGTCGTCCTCGGCCTCGCCGCCGCGCAGGCCGACGACCAGAAATTCACCTTCGCCCTGCCCGAGCACGAGGGCTTGATCAGCCTTGGTGTCTTTGACGCCAAGGGAAATCTCGTCCGCCAGCTCGCCTCCGAGGCGCGGGAGCAGGATTTCACCATCGGGCTAAACGGGTTGGTCACGACCTGGGACGGCAAGGACGACTCCGGAAAGCCGCAGCCGTCGGGCAAATATTTCGTCCGGGGCTACGTCGTCACCGACAAGGTCAAGTCGGAGGGGATCGCCTACCATTTCAACGACTGGGTGGAGGACGACGGCTCCCCGCGCATCGGGCGCATCAGCGACTTTGCGGAGACGCCGGACAGCTTTGCGCTGCTGGGCAATCTCGCCAATGACGAGCCCTTTGCCGCTCGCTACGCCCGCGAGGGCGAGCTCCTCTGGAAAACCCTCCTCGATCCATCGGCCGATGGACTTGGGGGCATTCCGCAGCCGGAAAGCATCCTGCGCCCGTCGGGTATCTTCGCCCCCGCCCGCATTGCCGCCACCCCTTCCAGCGTATTTGTCGCCCACAGCGGGGTATTGAGCGCTTTCTGGCGCGAGAAGGAATCCAAGACGATCACCATCGCCCCTGCTGCGATCGCTCCCGACGCGGAGGACGCCATCCTTTCCGTCGAGGGAAAATCCCTGATCCGCCGCTCCCTGCCTACGCTCGACGCCGTGGCAGCCGGTGAGACGCCTGAGGAGTTCCAGTCCCTCGCCGTTGGCACGAAAAACCGCCTCCTCGGCGGCACATCAAGGCAATTGGGAGTCTGGAAGTTCGAGAACGACCGCTGGCAAAAGCTCGACGTCCCTTTCCGCGTCACCAGCGTGTCCTTCGGCAAAGAAAGCACCATCTGGCTGACCGGGCAGGAGGTCGACTCAGGGCTGGAGGCCGCCGGGCAGTTCGCCCCGGACGGGACGTTCCTCAGAAAATATTACGATGGCTTTGCCGTGCGACGCATCCAGGCCTCCGCGGACAATGACGAAATCGCCATCCTCGAGGGCAACGAGGCCGGCGTCACCCGGTTCCGAGTCCTTCGTCAGGAGGGCAAGTCGGAAAATGGCGAGGTTTTGTGGAAAATCCTCCTGGAGAAATCCATCACGCCATGCGCCCGATTCGGCATTGTCGATGGCCGCCTCGTCGCCGACGCCGGGACCATCCCGCAGCAGGATGCCGTGGAAACCCGCCTCTCCCCGGCAGGACTCTCTCCCGTGGGACGCCGGGCCAGCGTCAAGCCCGTCAGCCACAATGGCGCAATCTGGCTGGAGGTGAACAACCTGCGCACCCTGCGCGTGGGTGATTTCTCTGCCTCGGCCCCCCGTCTCGTCGTGCGCAAGGACGCCGATGGCGGGCAACTCCAGCTTTTCGCCGGGGATGGATCAGTGGTTGCAGAGTTTCTCGTCAGCGGATTGGATCAAATTGAGCCTTTTGATGCCGGGGAAATTGATCTTCCCTGAAAGAAGATGCAGATTTGCGCCGCTTAACACCATGACCACCCTTCGACGGACCATCCTCCTGTGCCTCGCCGCCGCCTTCCTGGCCTGCGGATCGGCCCCTGCCGTCGAGGAGATCAAGGTGCCGTTCAACTTCACCTGGGGCGAATCCTCCCAGCGCCTGGAGGACAGCATGAAGCGAGTCCAGGCCTCGGTGGTTGAACGCAAGCAGGTCCAGAACCGCCTCTGCCTCGTCGTCGAGGGCATCCCGCAGAAGCTCCTCCAGCGCGCCCTGTTTTACTTCGACAACGACTCGCTCAACGAGATCGAGCTGCACTACGGCGACCCGAACTGGGACTCAACGCAGTACGGCAACTTCTTCGACCAGACCCGGCGCAACATTGAGGGCAAGTACGGCATCGGCCGCGTCGTCGCCCGCCAGAAGACCCGCGAATCCGACGTTCTCCAGACCCTCATCGGCTATCAGTGGACGCAAAACGCCACCTCGCTTTCGCTCTACTACTACACCGCCGAGCGCGACGCGAACAGCTACCGCCTCCTCAGCCTCCACTACCGGGGCTATTAATCCCCGGCGCTAGAGGATCGTATTGACGAAGGTGTCGCGGTCAAAGGCCGCGAAGTCCTCGGGCTTTTCCCCCGTGCCGATGAAGCGCGTTGGAATGCCAAGTTCATGCTGGATCGCCACGGCAGCGCCGCCTTTTCCACTGCCATCGAGCTTGGTCAGGATGATTCCCGTCAGGCCGACTGCTTCGTGAAATTCCTTCGCCTGCACGATGGCGTTCGATCCCGTGGTGGCGTCGACCACGAGCAGGCACTCGCGGGGCGCGGTGGGATCATGCTTCCCGACGGTGCGTTTCACCTTGGAGAGCTCCTGCATGAGGTTGTTCTTCGTATGCAGGCGGCCGGCGGTATCGCAGATGAGGTAGGGAATCTTGCGGCGGTTGGCGCTGTTCCACGCGTCGTAACAAAGCGCCGCGGAGTCTCCGCCGTACTGGCCCTTGAGCACTTCGATATCGAGCCGCTTGCCCCAGGCCTCGAGTTGCTCAATGGCGGCGGCGCGGAAAGTATCCGCCGCGACGAGGAGACAATCATGCCCGCCTGAGGTGAACCAGCGCGCGAGCTTGGCCGAGGAGGTGGTTTTCCCCGTGCCATTGACTCCCACCACCAGCACCACGCTCGGGCGATCCGGCAGGGGCATCGGCGGAGGACTCGGCGGGGGCAGCACCTTGAGGATCTCCTCGCGGCAAACCTCCGCCGCCGTCTGGGCGTTCACGTCGAGGCCGCGCTTGCGCACCGCCTCGAGGATGTGCGTCGTCATGGACACACCAAGGTCCGCACGCAGCAGCGCCTCTTCCAGCGCATCCCAATCCGCCGACCCGGCGCTATACTGGGCGACGAATTTCTGAAGGAACTTCAGCGGCATCAGTTCGCAGCAGTGCGGGCGGGACGGGCGAGACCGAGTCTCACCTGGTCGAGCACGCCGTTGACGAAGCGGCCCGACTCCTCGGTGCTGTACTTTTTCGCGATCTCGATGGCCTCGTTGATCGACACCACAGGCGGCGTATCCGGGCAATGCAGCATCTCGTAGATGGCGACGCGGAGGATATTCCGGTCGACCGCAGAGATGCGGTTCAGCTCATAGTTCTGGGCGCTCTTGCGGATGGTCTCATCGATGCCCTCCTGCTCCTTCATCGAGCCTGCGACCAGATCGCCGGTGAACCGGCGCGCCGCCGGGCTCAACCCGCGAAATTTATAGAAACTCTCGAGATCACACTCTCCGTTGACTTCGCGGAGATAGAGATACTGCACGGCCGCTTCACGGCCTTCACGTCGGACACCCATGGGAATGAAAAAAATTAAAGTTTGGAAACGATTTCGCGAACGGTGCGAGCCGAGGAGACGGCGGCGCGCGCAGCCTCGATGCCTCGATTGAGTTCGGGCTCCAGGCAGCGCTGGCGCGCCTGCTCTTCGTTCTGGAGCAGCAGCACCTCGTTGATCACGGGCACCGAATATTCGAGGGAGATTCGCTGGAGGGAGTCCGTCACGGCTCGACCGATCAGGTCGGCATGGGCCGTGGCGCCCTGAAGCACCACCCCGAGGGCCAGGATGGCATTGTATTTCTTTTTCTCCGCCACCAGCTTGCACAACAGGGGAATCTCAAAGGCGCCCGGCGCCCACACCAGCGTGGCCGCACAACCCGGCTCCAGTTCGTTGAGCTCCTGGTGAGCGTGGGTCACCAACCCCTGCACGTACTCCTGGTTGTACTGGCTGGCGACCAGAGCAAAGGAAAACGTGGCTTTTCCCACCATGCGGGGGCGAATCGGCTGGGCAGATGACATGTGTGCTGAATGGTTCGTGAAAAGTGCCGTTGTCTCAAGCGGAATATCTCGGATCAAAGGAGATGACCGAGCTTGATCTTCTTGGTTGCCAAATACTTCTCGTTGTGCGGGTTGGCCACGGATCGAATCGGCACCTGCTGAACGATCTCCAGGCCGTACCCATCCAACCCCACAACCTTGCGCGGGTTGTTGGTCAGCAGGCGGATTTTTTTCACCCCGAGATCGACCAGAATCTGAGCGCCGAGGCCGTAGTCGCGCAGGTCGGCGGGGAAACCGAGCTTCTCGTTGGCTTCCACCGTATCGAGGCCCTGTTCCTGGAGCTTGTAGGCGTGGATCTTCGGCCCGAGGCCGATGCCGCGACCTTCCTGGCGCATGTAAACGAGCACGCCGGACCCCGCATCCTCGATCTGCTGGAGCGCCGTGTGCAACTGCGTCCCGCAATCACACCGCTGGGAGCCAAAGACATCCCCCGTCAGGCATTCGCTGTGGACTCGGACCAATGTGGGCTCCTCAGCGGAAATCTGTCCTTTCACGAGGGCCAGATGGTGGCCGCCGTCGACCTTGGAGCGAAAGAGGTACAGATCGAAATCGCCGAAATCCGTCGGCATGAAAATCGTCTGCTCCCGCTCAACCAGCTTCTCCTGCTTGCGCCGGTAGGCGATCAGGTCCTCGATGGAGCAGATCAGCAGCTTGTGCTCTTCCTTGAACTTCAGGAGGTCCGGCAAACGCGCCATGCTGCCGTCTTCGTTCATGATCTCGCAGATCACGCCCGAGGGATCGAGACCCGCCAGGCGGGCGAGATCGACCGCTGCCTCCGTATGCCCGGCGCGCTGGAGCACACCTCCGGGGCGGGCCTGGAGCGGGAAGATGTGACCGGGCTGCACAAGGTCGTTGGGCACGCTCTCGTCGCTCGCCAGCAGACGGGCGGTATGGGCTCGGTCCTGGGCGCTGATGCCAGTCGTCACGCCCTTGGCGGCATCGACGGAGACGGTGAAGTCCGTCTTATAAAGCTCGCGGTTGTGCGCGACCATGCGCTGCAAGCCGAGCTTCTTGGCTCGTTCCTCGGTGATCGGAGCGCAGACCAGCCCGCGGGCAAAACGCACCATGAAATTGATCGCCTCCGGGGTCGCATGGGACGCGGCGATGACGAGGTCGCCCTCGTTTTCCCGATCGGCATCGTCGGTCACGATGACCATTCCGCCCTTCTGGATTTCGGCGATGGCGTCGGGGATGGAGTCAAAAGTCACTTTGCTCATGGAAGACTCTCTATTCTGTACCCTAATGGCAAAACCCGAAAGCTCGAATATCCGAAAGGCATGCGGGGCGAAGGATCGAGTGATCCCTTCGCCCCGCTGGCTGCCTAACCAAATTGTAAAATTTTTCCGTTACTGGCAGGCCTCGCAGATCTCGCCATTTCGCATGGCTTCGATCGAGCAGACCATTTTTTCCTCGGCGGTGTATTCCTTGCGGCCCGCTACTCCGGTCACATCCTTCTTCACCTGCAACGTCGCTTTCTCGATATTGGAAGCCTGGAGCGTACGCAAGTAATACGTGGTTTTCAACCCCACATGCCACGCTCGGCGATACATGTGGCTGAGCGTCTTCATGTCCGGCGCAGCCAGGAACAGGTTCACCGACTGGGATTGATCGATCCACTTCTGGCGACGAGCCGCCGCGTCGATGATGTAGTTGAAGCCCACCGAGAAGACCGTGAGGTGCTTCTGCTTGAGGTGCTCGGGGATGCCCACGATGTCCTTCAGCTCACCGTCGAAGTACTTGAGCTGATCGACCATGTCATCACTCCACAACCCTTCGCGCTTGAGGTCAAGAACGAGCTCCCTGTTCAGGACAGAAAAGTCGCCCGAGAGGTTCGATTTTGCGTATAGATTCTTATAATTGGGCTCGATGCACGGCGTGGTGCCGGTGATGTTCGAGATCGTCGCCGTCGGGGCGATGGCGATGACGTTCGAGTTGCGCATGCCCTGCTTCGCGATTTTCTCGCGGACGGGCTTCCAGTCGAGGCGTCCGCCGCGCGGCACGTCGATCTTCACCCCACGCTCCTGCTCGAGGAGTTCGATGGTGTCCTGCGGCAGGAGACCGCGATCCCACTTCGATCCGCGATAGCTCGAGTACGTGCCACGCTCGGCGGCGAGATCGCTCGACGCGCTGTAGGCAAAGTAGGCGATGGCCTCCATAAACTCGTCGTTGAACTCGACGGCTTCATTGCTGGCAAAGCTCATGTTGCGCTTAAAGAGCGCATTCTGCAGACCCATCACGCCCAGGCCGATGGGACGGTGGCGCATGTTGGAGCGCTTCGCGGCCTCGGTCGGGTAGAAGTTGATGTCGATCACGTTGTCGAGGGCCCGCACGGCGACCGTGATGGTCTCGCGCAGCATCTCGAGGTCGAGATCGCCATTGTCTTTGATGTGGGTGTCGAGAATGACGGAGCCGAGGTTGCAGACCGCCGTCTCCTCGTCGCTCGTGTTGAGCGTGATCTCGGTGCAGAGATTCGACGAGTGGATGACGCCGACATGATCCTGCGGCGAGCGCACGTTGCACGGGTCCTTGAAGGTGATCCAGGGATGCCCGGTCTCGAAGAGCGCCTTGAGCATTTCCTTCCAGAGGTCGATCGCCGGGACTTCCCGCCCGAAGATTTTGCCTTCCTTCGCGAGCTGCTCGTAGTGCTCGTAACGTTCTTCAAACTTCTTTCCGTAAGACTCATGGAGATCCGGCACCTCGTTGGCGCGGAAGAGCGTCCAGTTCTCGCGGGACTCCATGCGCTTCATGAACAGGTCGGGCACCCAGTTGGCCGTATTCAGGTCATGCGTACGGCGGCGCTCGTCACCCGTGTTGATGCGGAGCTGGAGGAAATCGTGAATGTCGTTGTGCCACGACTCGAGGTACGCGCAGCCGGAGCCGCGGCGCTTGCCGCCCTGGTTCACCGCCACGAGCTGGTCGTTGTGCAGCTTGAGGAAGGGGATCACGCCCTGGCTCTCGCCGTTCGTGCCCTTGATGTAGCCGCCCGTGCCACGCACCGACGTCCAGGAACCACCGAGGCCGCCCGCCCACTTGGAGAGGAACGCATTCTCCGCGATACCGCGGATCATGATGCTCTCGATATTGTCGTCGACCTTGTACAGGTAGCAGCTGGAGAGCTGGCTGTGCGGCGTGCCAGAGTTGAAAAGCGTCGGCGTGCTCGAGCAGAAGCGACGGGACTTGTACAGGTTGTACAGACGCACCACCCAATCCTCGCGATCCTTCTCCTCCTGGATGAAGAGACCCATCGCCACGCGCATCCAGAAGAACTGCGGCGTCTCGATGCGGCGGGCCGGCTTGCGCGTCTTGTCGACGATGAGATAGCGGTCGTACATCGTCTGGATGCCGAGGTACTCAAAGTCGAGATCGGCGGAGGGATCAAGCGCATCCGCGAGCTTGTCGAGGTTGTACTGCAGGAGCTTCGGGCTCAGGCGCTCGATGGTCACGCCATGGCGCAGGTAGCTCTTGAAGGCCTTGCGATGGGCTTCCTTCAGCCCCTCCATGCCATCGCGGGTGATGCTCCAGTCGAGCACCTCCTCATAGATGTAGGAGAGCAGGATGCGGCCGGCGAACTTCGTAAAGTCGGCATCCTTCTCGATGAGCGACTTGGCGTTGAGAATGATCGTGCTGCGCAGGCCTTCCTCCGTGATCTCGGTGCCGATGGAGCGGCGGAGTTCGCGCTCGATCCTGGCCTCGTCGTAGTCGAGCGTGAGGCCGATCATGGCAAACTGGATGCGGCGCTTGAGTTCGCTGCCGTCCCAGAAAACATTCTGGCCGTCCTTCTTTTTGACGACGATGAGGGATTCCTGCTGAGCCTCGTCGCTGGGGGCCTGGACCTCATCCTCACGGAGTTTGCTGCGATGGGCGCGGTAAAGGATGTAGCTCTCGGCCACCTTGTAGTAACCCTGGCGCATCAGCTCCTCCTGGACCATATCCTGTACATCTTCGATATGAATGAACGCCTGATCGCCGCGGCGGATGCGATTTGTGATGCCGCGGGCCACCTTGGCCGCAGCCTCGGCGTCTTCCTTGGCGGAGAGGAAAGCCTTGCGGCAGGCGATCTCGATCTTCGCCTCATTCCACGGAACCACCGCGCCATTGCGGCGAATCAGGCGGACGGAAATCGGCTCGGAGTCCTCATCAACCTGACGGTCGGAAAACCTGGAGGCCGAGCGCTTGAAGACGAGGCTCTTGGCCACGTCGTGCGCGTCGTTTTCGATGAGCGCCTTTTCGATGAGCAGGGAAAGGTCGTACTCAGAGAGGCGGAGGGCATGCCCCTCGCGGATGTGGTCGAGCAGGCGGGTCGAAACGGAATGCGCCACATTGGCCACGAACGCGCGGTTCTGCTCGTTGAAAATATCCTTTTCCTCGCGGGAGATCAGCAGGTCCGTGAGGGCGGAGCCGATCTCGTCGGCAACGTCGGCGAGATTGAAGAGCTTTTCCTCACCGGAGTGGCGGGTCACCGTGATTTCCGGAAGAGCGTCGCTGAAAAGCGAGTCTCCCAATACAGTACGCCAGGCGTAACCGGGCTTCTGGTCGGTGGGTGTGGAGGCGAGGCGTTTAAGAATGAGGTCTTCTTCGAGCGAGATGTGGCGGATCATGGCGCGTGATGAGGCTGTTGTCGGTCGGTGTTGTGGGGAGACGGCGGCTTACAACTCGTCGTCGGAAACGGGCGCAAGGGCGGATTTCTTCTGGTATTCCGTCACCTTGCCTTCGAAGAAGTTAGTCTCCTTCTTGAGGTCCATCAACTCGGCCAGCCATGGGAGCGGGTTGGCGATGGGACCATTAAGGGGCTGCAGGCCGACGCCTTCGAGGCGGCGGTCGCCGATGTAGTCGATGTAGGAGAGGAATTCCTCCTTCGTCAGACCCACCGCCTGCACGGGCAGGCAATCGGCGATGAATTGCTTCTCCAGGCGCACGGCCTCAGCCATGGTCGCGCGGAGATCGTTGCGGAAAGCCTCCGTCCATACGTCGGGATTCTCATCCACCAGCTCCATGAAGAGCTTGCGCAGGAGTTCGATGTGGTTGGATTCGTCGCGCAGGGTATAGCGGAACATCTGGCCAATGCCCGGGAACTTGTTCTGGCGGTAAAGCGCCAGGATCATGCCAAAGAGTCCGTAAAACTGGGTGCCCTCCATGCACTGGCCGAAGAGAAACATATTCTTGGCCAGAGCCTGCTTGTTCTCCGTGACGGTCAGATCGATGCCGCGGCGGAGCTTGCGGCTGTTGTTCACGACGAAATCCGTCTTTTCCTTGATCGTCGTGATGTCCTCAAACATCGACTCGCACTCGTGCGGGTTGATGCCGAGCGAGCTGATCATGTAGACGAGGGAGTCCGCATGGATGTTCTCCTCGTGGGCGTGGCGACCCAGGACGAGCTTCAACTCGGGAGCCGTCACCAGTTCGCGAATGACGTGGAGGATGTTATCGCCGACGATGCCCTCGGCAGCCGAAAAGTAGCCGATGCCCATCTTGATGATCCACCGCTCGATGTCGGCGATGCCGGTCGTATCATCGCGCCACTGCTCACAATCCTTCTGCATCTGGATATCTTCCGGCTCCCAGTGGTTGGCCTTCATCGTCTTGTAGAGATCGTAGGCCCACTGGTAGCGCAGCGGCAGGATGTTGAAGAACATCGTGTCACGGCCATTGATTACGCGCTTGGCTGCGTAGGCGGCTTCGGCCTTATCGCGGTCGAGGACAAATTGACGGTCTCCAAGGGTAATCGTGGTCGTAGACATTCGGTGGTGCAGTAGGGTTTTGTCGTCCGGGGTCGGGGGAACGCCGGAACGTCATTCCCAGCAATAGACCCTGACCTCCAGCGGTATCGCGCAGGATGCATTTTGCTCCTTTTGGCGTCAATAAAAAATCCCCTATATGGGGGAGGTAAAATTAAGACACCACAATATATTGTGGTTTGGCGAAATTTTCACACTTCTCCTCTCTTCACAAGAAATTCACATTTTTACGAAGGATTTTAAGGCTTTGAGAAAGGGCTATTTACGTCATTTGAGGGCATTCTTCTGGCTTCCGTGGAACACTGAAATGTGAAAAATTCATTGCCATGCGCCACGAATCCCTCGCCTTTTTGAAAGAGCTTCTGACCACCCCATCCCCTTCCGGTTTTGAGACCAGAGGGCAGCGAGTGTGGGCTGACTACGTAGGGAAGTTCTCCAAAAAGGTGCATAGCGACCCCTACGGCAACGTCTACGCCGGCCTCAATGAGTCCGGTACGCCGAAGATCGTGCTCGCGGGGCACTCCGACGAACTCGGCCTCATGGTGTCGTACATCGGCGAGGAGGGGTTTCTTTATTTCAAGGGCATAGGCGGCGTCGATCGCGCCATGCTCCGGGGCCGTCCGGTCATCGTCCATGGCCCGAATGGCCCGATTCCCGGTGTGACCGGCCACCTCGCGATCCACATGCAGGACCCGGATGATCGCAAGAAGGTGCCGGAGTTTCACGAGGTCTTCATCGACATCGGCGCCCGCAGCAAGGCCGAGGCCGAGGAACTCGTCCGCGTCGGCAATCCGATCACCATGGATCACGGAGTCGTCGAGCTCTTCGGCGAGCGCATCGCCGCCCGGGGTTGCGACAACCGCATCGGCACCTGGACCGCCGCCGAAGCCCTGCGCCTGCTGGCGGAGGACGAGAGTAAACTCCATGCCAATGTCATCGCCCTCTCGACCATCCAGGAGGAAAACGGCCTCTATGGAGCGACGATGGCCGGCTATCGCATCCGCCCCGACATCGCCATCGTCATCGACGTGACCCACGCCACGGACATCCCGATTTGCTCCAAGGCGAAGCACGGCGACGTCAAACTGGGCAAAGGCCCGGTCATCAGCATCGGCAGCTCGAACCACCCTGTGCTGGTGGAACGCATGATCACGGTGGCGAAGAAGGAAAGCATCCCGGTCCAGTACGAGGCCAACCCCCGCTATACCGGCACCGATGCCGACGCCTTCTTCCTCCAGCGCGGGGGCATCCCGTCCATCTCACTCGGCCTGCCCAATCGCTACATGCACTCTCCGGTCGAGGTCATCGACCTGGAAGACCTGGAGGCCATGGCTCAGCTCGTCGCCAGCTTCTGCGCCGACGTGCAGGCAGGCGAGACCTTCTCGGTGAAGATTTAGCGAAGCTGCTGCAAACGGGTGCGGAGCCGGGCATACAGGTCCTGCACCCAGGGGCGCTCGTCCTCTGTCATCATCCGTTCATCGGGGACGATGAGGATTTCGACGTTTTCCAGCCCCACTCGTGAAACCAGCAGGAAAATTTCCTCCACGCCGGGATCACCCACGGCGAGGCAGCCGATGGACACCGCGCCGCCGTGCACCATGATGTCGCTGCCGAGATCCTGCGGCGGCACTCCCTCCGCCGCGCCACGCGCGACGTCCTCGGCGTTGGGATAGTTGACCCGCAGGGAAAGATGGAACCGGCTGTTCGGGTTCAGCAGCTCGAAGCGATAAAATCCCTCCGGCACCTGCCGATCGCCCTCGCGGAGCTTCGGCCCCGGCCCGCCGCTGGCGGCGAGGACAGGCCAGGAGTGGACAAGTCGATACCTTCCGTCCTGCGGTACAAGAAGGTCGATGCGTCGTTCTTTCTTGTACGCAATGAAAACGAGTCGCTCGGGCGGATAGACCACGCCAGCCCGCTTGCAGAAAGCCCGCACGCGCGGCTCTACCGTCAGCTCGATGGCGCTCAACGCATCAGCCAGCGAGCGCGGCTTCGGCGGCAGGATCGCTGCGGACCGAGACTGGCGCAGGAGCCACCACGTTCCCAAAGAGAGCGCCCCAAGGAACGCCACCACCAGCAGCAGCCTTTTCACAGCTGCCCGGTGCGCCGGTAAAAATCCGCCGTCTCCCGCATCGTCTCCGCCAGCCCACGTTTCGCAGACCAGCCCGTCCATTGGGCAAAGCGACCGCCATCGACGACCCAGCGCGGAGGCCAGATTTCCCGGGCGCGATCCCTCGTGAGACTCGGCGTCTGGAGGCGGAGCGCAGGCACCGCATCGACGACGGCGGAAAGCAGGCGCACGGCTGGCTGGGGAACAGGCAATGTCAGGCCGGCCTTGCCCGGCGGCACGGCGGAGGCGATCAACTGCCAGTCCGTGATCGGCGCGGGAGCAGCCACATACAGGCTCTGATCCGGCAGCGACCCCGCCGCCAGCGCGAGAAAGATGGCCTCCACCAGATCCTGCACGGCGATGAAGCTGTAGCTCTTCGTGTGCCAGGCGGGTTTCAGGCGCACCCATCCCTCGCCCATCTTGAAAAGCGGCAGCGTCGCCTGGTCGCGCGGACCGAGAATCATCGGCGGACGCAGCATGACGATCGGACGATGAGGAAACCGCTCGCGGATCGCCCGCTCCATCGCAAGCTTCGACTCGCCATACCATGTGATGGGCGAATCGGCATCGTCCTCGCTGCGGGCGGCGCGGTCCTCCGGCGTCGGGCCTCCTGCGGATTGCGACGACAGGACCACGATCCGGCACGTCTCCGGCAGGGCCTCGATGACGCGCAGCGTCCAGTCGACATTGGTCTCAAAATATTCCTGCCGGTCGCGGGCAAAAAGCACTCCCGCCCCGAGAATGGCATGGTCGGGCGTGGCGCCTCCCCACGTCGCGGGATCAGCCCCGAGGGCAACGACGTTTTTCGCCGCGACTCCCTCGCCGTGCAACTGGCTCCGCAGCTTGGCCTCGGAGCGCACGGGGGCGAAAATCTTCCCATACCCCGGGAGCGCGCGCAGCAGGGCGTTGCGACCGACAAAGCCGGTGGCTCCCGTCAGCAGGAGATTCATCCGAGGGCTTTCTCAAAAATCCGCCACTTGCGATGCGGAATCCCCCCGAGCATGAGGGAGTTTTCGATGATCTCGGTGTTGTTTTCCTCGATCCAGCCGAGCTCGGCATGCGTGTAGCGGGCCTTGGCGCAGGCAAACTGCTCGCGCAGCAGCCAGCCGTGCAGGCCGGTCTTGTCACGGAAGCGTGGCGAGATGCCGTAGACCACCTGGCGGCCCGAGCGTATCGGCCGGGTCTTCAGGAGCCAGAGGAAATGAAGAGGACGCAGCCAGCCGGGGGTCTTCTTGAGCTGGATAAGAAGCTCATTGACGTTGGGTAACGACAGGCCGACTCCGGCATTCTCTCCATCATGCTCGGCGATGAGAATCATCTCCGGATCGGCGATGGCCCGCAGATCGTCGGCGGCAAAGAGCAGGTCGTCCATCGAGATGGGGACGAAGCCCCAGTTGCGCTCAAGCGTGGAATTATAAACCTCCAGCACGATCTTGAGCTCCTCATCGAGCTCCTTGAGCCGGATGGGGCGGAGCTTGAGACGCGAACGCCGGGTGAGGCGGTCGACGATCTTGCTGAGTCGCGCAGGCACCTCGAGCTTGGCCAGCGGAAGATGAAACCCGAGCGACGCGCGCACGGAATCGTAACCGGAATCTCTCACCAGCGCCTCGTAGTAGGCGGGATTCCAGGTCAGGCCGATAAATGGCGCGACGTCGAAACCCTCGACCAGCAACCCGCACTCGTCGTTGATGCTCGGGTTGTACGGGCCGCGCACGGAATCGCAGCCCCGCTCGCGCAGGACGGAATCGACTTTTTTGAAAAGCTCCGTCGCGGTAGAGAGATTATTCTCACACTCGAAGAACCCGAAGAATCCCGTGCGGTCTTTGTAATATTCGTTGTGCGAGCGATTAATGATCGCTGCGATACGCCCGACCAGCTTGCCGTCGCGACGCGCAATGAAGGGAATGATCTCGCCGTGGCGTTTGCAGAAGGCGGATTTTTCCGAGAGGTACTTGGCTATGCTGCCCGGAAAAGGCGGCACAAAAGCCGGGTCCCCTCCCTGGAGCAGTTCCGCGACATCTTCAAAAGTCTGCCGCTCCCTGCCCGTGCGACATGGGACGATCTCTATGCTCCCCGACATGGACCTGGCGAAACGAGTCTATTTGGTGGCCTGATGATATCCGTTCTGCCCCTCGACGGCTGCCGTCGAGCCGTTCTCTGAAGCGTCGAGACGGAAATCGAAAACGTTGCGACGGCGACCGGGTTCCACATAGGCCGGGTCGTCGAAGGTGCCAAGTTCCTTGGCTAGCTTCTCGAAGATCTCAAGCACGTGGTCCAGGTCCTCGTCCGTATGCGTCGCCATGTAGCTCGTGCGCACGATGGCCTCGCCATAGCGCACAGCCGGGTAAATCGCCGGAGTGGCAAAGACGCCTTCCTCGAAGAGGCGCTGCGTGAACATGAACGCCTTGGCCTCGCTGCCGATGAGGATCGGTACGATGGGCGTCTGCGTGGTGCCAATCTTGAAGCCGATGCGCTTGAAGCCCTCGTGCATCTTGTGCGTATTGCGCCAGAGCTGCTCCATGCGCTCGGGCTCCTGCTGCATGATCTCAAGCGCCTTGAGCACGCCTCCTGCGACGGCGGGAGCGAGCGAGGCCGTAAAGATCAGGCACCGGGCGCGATGCTTGAGATATTCAATCATCTGGCGGTCGCCCGCGATGAAACCGCCCATGGAACCGAGCGATTTCGAAAATGTTCCCATGACGATGTCGACATCGTCGTTGAGGCCGAAATGATGCACCACGCCGCGGCCCTTCGGACCGAGCACGCCGAGCGAATGGGCCTCGTCGACATAGACGCGGGCGCCATAGCTCTTGGCCACCTCGAGCTGGGGTGGCAGGTCGGCGATGTCGCCCGACATGCTGAAGACGCCGTCCATCACGACGAGCTTGCCCGCCTCGGGAGCCTGGCGCTTCAGGCGATTGGCCAGCGACGATGCAGAGTTGTGCCGATACGGAACCAGCTTGGCCGGGGCGAACTGACAGCCGTCGATGATGCTGGCGTGATTCTCGCGGTCGCACAGAATCACGTCACCCTCCTCGGTCAGTGACGCCAGAGCCCCCTGGTTGGCAAAAAACCCGGTCGAGAAAAGAAGGACGGCCTCGCGCTGGAGGAAATCGGCCAGCGCCTCTTCCAATTGGGAATGCAGGCGGATCGTACCGTTCAACAGCCTGGACCCGGTGCAGCCCGCACCGTAGGCGCGGGTGGCTTCACAGGCCGCCTCGATCACGCGCTCATCCTGAGCCAGGCCGAGGTAGTTGTTCGACCCGATCATGATCTTGCGCTCGCCGTCGCACATCACGTAATTGCCGTGCGTCTCGTCAATCTGGCGAAAGTACGGATAGAAGCCCTGTGCTTTCGCGTCGGCGCTATCCCTGTAGTCCCGGCATTTCTGAAATAAATCTCGCGCCAACGTACGCATGAAAAGGATTAGATAAAGTTACAGGATCAGGCTCTTTGTAAATCTTTTTCCATAAGAGCCGAAAAGGAACGCCGCGGGGGAAAAGGCTTCTCAGCGCCTATGGGAGAGGTACTTACAGCTTTCATAACGACTCTTCCAGCTTTATCGCACAGGAACCTGAAGAGGGCTCGGGTTGGCCAGCATGATCGAAATGGCCACAAAATAGAGAGTCAGCCCCCCAAGGAGGAGCCATCCCCCCACGGCCACGGCGCGGGTCTTGGCATTGCGCGTCGCCACCATGCGCCCGAGCGAGGCCACTGCATCGTCGGAGAGATGCGCGGTCAGCCAGTCGATCAACATGACGCGCCAGACCACCCAGCCCGCTCCCAGCAACGCCACGGCCAACCCGGCGATGACAAAAATCTGCGCTGCCACATTTGTTCCTGCAATCAAACGACCGGAGAATCCTGTGACAGTCACGATGATGCTCGCCATGCCCACCACAGACTGGGCGCGCCCATACATGACGTCGAACTGCTTTTGAATGATATCAAAAGCCATGCGGGTGTCATTGTCCGCCAGCTTGAGGATGGCGGCAGCTTCTTCGGCGGGTGACATGAGTTTCCCCATATAACCCGCCGCAATTCCGGGGCCAAGCCCCAACTTCTCGCCCGTCGGATTTGCGGGCTAAAGAATCGAGCGCAGCAAGCCGCCTTCCGCCCGCACAGCCGCGCCGTTCGTGGCCGCTGCCAGAGGGCTTGCCAGATAGGCGACCGTGGTCGCCACTTCGTGCACGGTGGCAAAACGCTGGATGAGCGAACTCGGCCGCACCGTGGCGAAGAAATCCTTCTCCACCTCGGCCGTTGTCTTGCCGTCCTTCTCCGCCATGTCGGCGATGAATTTCTCCACGCCCTCCGACCGTGTGGGGCCGGGCAGCACGGAATTGACCGTCACTCCAGTGCCAATGGTCGTCTCAGCGAGACCACGGGCGAGCGCGATCTGCATCGTCTTGGTCACGCCGTAGTGAATCATCTCCACGGGAATGTTCACCCCGGACTCGCTGGAAAGAAAGAGGATGCGGCCCCAGTTCGCCTTCTTCATCGCAGGCAGATAGTGACGGCAAAGACGGACGCCACTCAGGAAATTCGTCTCGATGATCGAGAGCCACTCCGCGTCCGTAAGATCCTCGAAATTCTTCGGCCCGTAGATGCCGAGATTGTTGACCAGCACGTCGACTGTCGGGAATCGCTTGATCGTTTCCTCCACGGCTCCCGCCGTCGCCAGATCTGCCACGAGGGATTCCACGCGAGCCTGCGGGTATTTCTTCAGGATCGAGGCCGTCGCCGCAGCGACGCGCTCCTCAGACCGGCCATTGACAATCACCCGGGCGCCCTCGGCGGCAAACACCTCGGCAATCGCGAATCCAATACCCGCCGTCGACCCCGTCACCAGCACCAGCTTGTCTTGAAGCAGCAAATCCATGCCGGAACGTCTCACCGGTTCCTGCCGGTGCCAAATGAAAATCTGTGACGATTTTTACTCGCGGCGACGACGCCAGATGACGACTGCTGCCGCCAACCCCATCCCTGCCAAGGCCAGCGTACCGGGTTCCGGCACCGCATTCACCTGGATGTTGTCGACATCCATGGTGTCCACCACCGCCACCACTGTGGAAAAGCTGATACGGATCGAGGCATTGGCGACTCCATCCAGTTCTCCTCCAGTGAATGTGTGGGTGATCACCTCATAGGAGGTCGATGGCTTCTGGAGATTGGACGATACCCACTGCGAGCCGTTCCAGTAGTCGACCGTAAAGGAATCCTCCAGCTGGAAACCGGGATTGCTCTTTACGGCGAAGGAGATCGCCGGATTCACCAGACCGGTGAAGTTCAGATTGGAAAGCGTGATGTGGCCGACCTCCACCACCGTCGCGAGATTGGTGAAATGGAGCGATTCCCCGATCGGGTAGCCCGCCACCAGATTCTTGTCACTGCCCGCACCCCAGCCGACATACTCGATACCCAGGCTAGCCACCACGACCGACAAGCTGCCGGAAGTTCCCGCGCTCCGGTTCAACGTGGAGTTCATATCCCAATAACCCACCAGCGTGTCCGCCCGAACGGAGACGGAGGCGACAAACAAGACAGCAGCAGCAAACAGCCCTTTAACCATAGGGCGGTCAATAAGACATCGATTTTCCAAAATGCAACTATTGAGACTGACCCCCGTGAGATGGAGACTCAATTTAGAATAATTCTTGATTGAATATAGGACCGTCGTAGGTTTTCCGATGATGAAACCCGCTGGCAACGAGCGCTACGAGACGATCAGCCATAATGGCCATCGCCTGACGCCCCAACGCCGGGAGGTCTATGATGTGCTCCTTTCCGAGCGCGACCACCCCACGGCGACGGAGGTCTTTCTGCGCGCAAAGTCCAGAATGCCAAGCATTTCCCTCGCGACGGTGTACAACTGCCTGGAGACGCTGGTTGATTGCGGCCTGGCAAAGCAGGTAAATGTCGAGCGGGAGGCTACCCGCTACTGCCCGAATGTGCAGGAACACGCGCATTTCGTCTGCGACCGCTGCAAGAAGGTTTTCGACGTCCCATTCGCGCTGGGAGAAAGGCGCGAGCAGATGTGGGACTTGCCATCGGGCTTCACCGTGGAGCGCTGCGACGTCACGCTCCGGGGAATCTGTTCGAACTGTAACACCTGAATTTCAACTATGAGCCTCGAAATCAAAGACCTGCACGCCAACATCGGCGACCGTGAAATCCTCAAGGGACTGAACCTCACCATTCCAAAGGGCGAAGTCCACGCCATCATGGGAAAGAACGGCTCAGGCAAAAGCACCCTGGCCAAGGTGATGGCAGGCCACCCCTCGTATGAAGTGACGAGCGGCGACGTGCTCCTCGATGGCGAGAGCCTCTTCGGTCTCGAGCCCGACCAGCGCGCCCGCGCCGGTCTGTTTCTTGCTTTCCAGTACCCGATGGAAATTCCCGGCGTGACCATCGCCAACTTCATCCGCGCTGCCCTGCAGGCCCGCCTGCCCGAGGGCGAGGAACTCGAGGCCGTCGAGTATTACAAGAGCCTCTACGCGCACATGGACGCGCTCAAGATGCCCCGCACCTTCACCTCCCGCTCGGTCAATGATGGCTTCTCCGGCGGTGAAAAGAAGCGCTGCGAAGTGCTCCAGCTCGCCATGCTCAAGCCCGCCTACGCCGTGCTCGATGAGACGGACAGCGGCCTCGACATCGACGCGCTCAAAATCGTGGCCGAGGGTGTGAACACGCTCCGCAGCCCCGACACCGGCTTCCTCGTCATCACCCACTACCAGCGCCTGCTCAACTACATCGTGCCCGACGTGGTGCACGTCATGGTGGACGGACGCATCGTTCGCAGCGGAGGCAAGGACCTCGCCCTCAAGCTGGAAGCCGAGGGGTACGACTGGATCGAAAAGGAACTCCTCGCCACCGCCTAACTGTCAACCGCCTCTCCAAGGCCTCATACCATGAGCACTGATACCAAACCGGACATCGCCATCGACCGCTCGGTCGGTGATTTCAGCTACGATGTCAATTACGAGTTCGATGCGGGCACCGGCCTGTCCGACAAGACGATCGACTACATCGCGGACGTCAAAAACGACCCGGACTGGATTCGCGAGTTCCGGCACGAGGCCTACCGCAAGTTCCTCGAGAAGCCGATGCCGACCAACTGGGCGAGCAAGGATCTCGACAACATCGTTTTCAACAACATCCGCTACTACCTCTCGCAGGGCACCCAGCCAAAGCGCTCGTGGGACGATGTGCCGGATGAGATGAAGCAGACCTTTGAGCGGCTCGGCATCCCGGAGCAGGAGCGGAAGTTCCTCGCGGGCGTCGAGGCGCAGTTCGACAGCGAGGCGGCTTACTCGAACATCAAGGCCGCCGTGGGCGAGCAGGGCGTGATCTTCGTCGGTTCGACCGACGGCCTGCACAAACACCCGGAGATTTTCCGCAAGTGGTTCGGCAAGGTCATCCCGACCGGCGACAACAAGTTCAGCGCGCTCAACAGCGCGGTTTTCTCGGGTGGCTCGTTCATCTACGTCCCGCCAGGCGTGAAGGTGAAGCACCCGCTGCAGGCTTACTTCCGCATCAACGCGGAGAGCTTCGGCCAGTTTGAGCGCACGCTCATCATCGCCGACGAGGGCAGCGAGGTCATGTACATGGAAGGCTGCACCGCGCCGAAGTTTGAAACCTCCACGCTGCACAGCGCGGTCGTCGAGCTCGTCGCCATGAAGGGGGCCAAGATCCAGTACGTGACCGTGCAGAACTGGAGCCCGAACGTCTTCAACCTCGTGACCAAGCGCGGTCTCGCCCACGAAGAGGCCGAGATCAAGTGGATCGATTGCAACATCGGCTCCCGCCTCACGATGAAATACCCCGGCGTGGTGATGAAGGGCCGCAAGGCGCGCGGCGAGGTCATCTCGATCGCGCTCGCCAGCGATGGCCAGCACCAGGATACCGGCGCCAAGATGATTCACGCCGCCGACGAGACCACGAGCAACATCGTGTCCAAGTCGATCAGCGTCGGCACCGGCCGCTCGACCTATCGCGGCCTCGTTCACGTGCCGAAGCACCTCAAGGGCTGCAAGAACAACACCGAGTGCGACGCGCTCCTCATCAACTCGCACAGCCGCACGGATACCTATCCGTCGATCACCGTGCGCGGCCAGGGCAACTCCTGCCAGCACGAGGCCAGCGTGAGCCAGATCAGCGAAGAGCAGATTTTCTATATGCAGCAGCGCGGTATCTCCGAGGGCGCGGCCATGAGCCTCGCTGTGAACGGATTCGTCAACGACCTCGTGCAGCAGTTCCCGATGGAATACTCGGTCGAGCTGAAGCGTTTGATCGACCTGGAGATGGAGGGATCGGTAGGATGAGTGCGACCTTGGACGACAATACGATCGAAACAACCACGCCAGCGTGGCTGGCCGAGCTTCAGACTGCGGCGCTGAAGGACTACGAGACAACGCCCGCGCCCACCCGCCGCGACGAGGCCTGGCGCTACTCCGACCTCTCCGCGCTCAAACTCGACACCTTTGTCGAGGCGAAGCCAGTGGAAAGCGAAGGCCGCCTGATCAACTCCTCGCGCGGCCTCGACCAGACCGCGGCGAAGCTGGTCTTTGGCAACAACGCCCTGCTGCACGCCGACACCGCCAGCCTCCCGGCCGGAGTGGTCGTCGCCCCGCTCGATGTCGCCGCCCGCGATCATGCGGAAATCTTCCGCCGCTACTTCATGGCCCAGCCCGTCGAGCTCGGCTCCCACAAGTACGCCGCCCTGCACAAGGCGCGCGTCACCGGGGGCACGTTCATCCACGTGCCGGCCAATGTCGAGGTGACCCTGCCCATCGAGGTCTTCCATTGGGTCGAGGGCGAGAATGCCTCGGTATTCCCTCATACCCTCATCATCTGCGGTGAAAACAGCAAGGTGACCGTGCTGGATTACTTCCAGAGTTCCGACAACCAGCGGGCCTTTGCCTGCGGGGTCAATGATCTGCACCTCGAGCGCGGAGCGAAGCTCAACTACGTGGCGGTCCAGAACTGGTCGCCCACCTCGCTCGCCTTTCACATCAACTCGACCATCGTCGCCCGCGACGCCACGAGCTCGGCGCTCAGCCTGAACTTCGGCGGCGGCTTCGTGCGCGGGGAATCGCTCAGTCGTCTCGACGGCGAGGGTTCCCGCAGCGAGATGCTCTCGATCAACCCGCTCGACGGCGCCCGCATCGTCGACCAGCGCACCTTGCAGGATCATGCCTCTCCCGGCGCGTCGAGCGACCTGCTGTATCTCAACTCTCTCGACGGCACCTCCCGGTCGATCTTCGCCGGACTCATCAAGGTCGAGGAGGGAGCGCATCGCACCGACGCCTACCAGAAGGTCCGCAACCTCATGCTCAGCAACGACGCCGAGGCCAACTCCATGCCCGGCCTGGAAATCCTGGCCGACGACGTGCGCTGCACCCACGGCGCGACCTCGGGCGAGATCAACGAGGACGAGCTTTTCTACATGCAGGCCCGCGGCATCCGCAAAGAGGACGGCCGCCGCCTCATCGTGAACGGCTTCTTCCAGTCGCTCCTCGAGCGCGTGGAATCCGCCCCGCTGCGCGAGTACCTGGGCATCAAAGTCACGGAACGCCTCGGGCTGCCCGTTTAAACAAGCGATACCTCTCGCGCCAAAGGCCGGTGGAAACACCGGCCTTTTTTTGTGGTCAGTGCAGGAGCCTCGGCGGAAAGGCCAATGCCCAATAAACCCACACACAGGGGACCAGAACGAGCGACGAAAATACCAGCATGTAGCTCCACCGCCGGGGACGAATCTGGAAGACCAGCCCAGCCACCAACGCCCACAGCGACGCCCCGCCAGTTACCGCCACCCAGAGATATTCTCTCGCGGTGTGCGGCGGGAATTGCGCCACGATCAGGAGCATCCCGATCAGCGCGGGCAGGGAAAGCACCAAGGCCGTGGCGGAAACAATCAAACCGCCCAGCCGAAAAACCGCAGACTCCGCCCCGGGTTTCATGAAATTCCCAGCCAGGAATGACGGCGGAAAATGAGCCGTCAGCGAAAAACTACCCCGCCTTGCGGGGCGATTTCACCGCAGCAGCAGCGGCGGCAGCCTGAGCGGCTTTGCGGCGGGCGCGGGCGGCGATCACTCGGGCGATCACCTTTTCGCGATTGGCCTGGTAGGCCTCGCGTTTGCGGGCCTTTTCGGCTTCGCGAAATTCCTCGTCGGTCGCATAACGATTCCGCATGTATTCGCGGTAATAGTTGCGATGGTACTCGGCTTGTTTCTCGGGGTCGGCGTAAGGCACGTGCCTCAAAATGCCTTGAAAGATTTTGGCACTCAAGCGCAAAGGCTCGTCACCGCGGTTTCGCCGCCTCCCTTTCGCACTCCTGCACCGCCGCCTCGATCCACCATCTTTCAGTTTCCGACTTCGCCTCGCGGGATTTCAAAACCTTCATCGATTCAGCCGGTTTCCGGATCAATGCCTGCACCGCCTCAGCCCGGGCGGAATCCGGCCCCGCAGCCAGCACATCGGCAAACCGGGCCAGTTGTGCAGCCATCGGCGTGGACACCTGACATTCCAGATGAACCGGGCCGAGCACGTCCAGTTCCGGTGTGACGAACCGGACCTCGATCTCATGCCGTCCCTCGAATAAATATCCGATCGCCCGAGTCCCGGGCTTCACCGTCTGCCACGGCCCGTGATCGAGGCTGTACTCGATCTGGTCGCCGGTCGCCGCCTCCAGTGTGGCCAATCCCAAGGCATCCACCTTCACGGCAGCCTTGGGCACATCATGTTTCCGCGCCGGAATCATCACCCTGTCCAGAGAGCCCGTCTTGATCCAGGTATTCCCGGCACGATCCGTCCGCACCTCGCTAATGGATGGGCTGGCGAGGAAGGGATGCATCTTTCCATCTTCAAAAACCGGGGCGATCCGCCCATTGTGAAATACGAACAACCGACCGCTGCCCGCCACCCAGGTGCGCCCCTGGTTGTCCACGGCCACGGATGGCGACCGCAGCTTGTATGCACTGAACCCATCGGGCAGCTCGGCCCGCTCGACATGCGATTGATTCCCCGTCCACCGGTCGGGGATGCCTTCCCGTTTTGCCTCGCTCTTCCATTGCTTTCCATCCACCAGGCGCCAGGTATTGGGCGATTTCAAGGTATTCACGCAAAGATCGCCTTCCGGGGAAAAGAAAGGCGTGCTCACCCGATCACCGGAGGCCGGGCCGATGATCTCCTCCAGCTTCCATGATCGCCACTCGGAGCCATTCCAGTATCGCAGCAACCAGTTCGGCGTACGGTAGGCCATCTGCCCGCGCGGGCCGAGAATCGGGCGCTTCCATTCGCGGGCTTTCGCAAAACCGTCCAGATCCTCGTGATACTTCACCAACGCATCATCAAAGCGGGGAAAGGTTTCCCAGGTTTTGAGATCGGGTGAGAGGATCGCGATCGGCCGGTTCAAGTCGGAGGAATCCGGAAAAACCCAGATTCGCCCCCGGGCATCGATCTCGATATCGTACCGCCAGCGCAGGGGCAGGCTTTCCGGTCGCGCGATCTCGATCCACTCGCGCCCGGTCCAGGCATTCACCGTCAGAGAATCATCGAGGATCGTAAACACCCGATCGTTTACATCGACCGCCCAGCCGCTACGCGGGGAAATCATCGACGCGTCCACTGTCGGCTTGGGCAAAAGATAGTCCTCCAGGTTCGCCACCATGCCGCACCCGGCACGACTATCCCAAGGAGTGGCGAAGAAACGACTTCCCTTGATCGGCACGACCGACCGGGTGGACCCCAGCAGCCAGCCATTGTGCCAATCGAGCAATTTCCCATTGTTGCTGCCGTCCGGAAGAAAGAGCAAACCATCGCGCGCTGCGAAAACCAGCCCGCCATGCAGCCTCATGTAGTAAGGCTCTTCAGGATTCGAGGTATTGAAGGCCACGTGCGGAGGCAATACTCGCCGGACCCACTTGCCAGCGCGCAGTTCCCAGAGTTCGGGCTCGGCAGGAGATCCTCCGAAAAGCACCCAGTTTTTGCCGTTGGGAATGATGGTGTAGAGAAAACGAAAATCCTTCTCTCCCGGCGGCGGCACCTTCTCAGCCTGGAGCGTATCGAGCGAGAAAACGAACACCCCCTTCCGCGCAACAAACCAGAGGGAATCGCGATCCCGGGCCTGCACATCCATGAGGGCCAGCCCCTTCATGGCCTCGACATCGCTAAGCGGGCTCAAAGTCTCGCCCTCCACACGCACTGGCAGGTCGATGCCCGCGTAGTTGTCTGCCGTATTGCGGGTCCAGAGCCAGCGAGTACCTCGGCCATCTTCCAGAAAACCGACGTCATTCCAATTGGAACCCCGGTTCGCCCGGCGAAAAGGGGTCAGGTCATAGCTCACCACTCGTGAATCTGGCATTGATACGCGTAAAACCTTGGGGATTTCGCCGGTCAGCCAGATGCCGCCGTCGGAATCCTCAGTCATCCCCAGGTGGTCCCAGGATTTATTCTCCCAATCGAAGGGAATGGATTGCTCGGCTTTTGCTCCCTTCAAAACCGTGAGAATCCACTTTCCGTCGCTGACGCTCCAGACCACTGCCACGCGACCGTCTTTCAGAGAGATGATCTTGCGCGGCGAGACGGAAGATTTCGGCAGGGGAACGGGAAACATGCGCCATTTGCCGTCGGCGAAAATCCCTAGCTGCGCCTGCAGGTTTCTCCCGAAGGCAACGAGATTGCCATCTCCATTGACCGCGGCCCCATCGACCCAAAAATCCGGCTGCGTCTCAGGCTCGGCCGCACCGCAAATACCAGCCAGCAGCAAGACTCCCAAAAACGCCCGCAACGTCATCACCACGAGTAGTGAACGGTGTAGGTGATTTTGCGTTCCTCGTCGGGCTTGAGCTCCACGAGAAACTCGATCTGGTCGGAAGTGAGCTTTTTGAACGGCATGCTTTTGTCCGTGATGTCCCAGGTCATCCAGCGCAGGAGATGCTCGACCACGCGAATCGTCGCAGGCTCGGTCTTGCGACTACGCAGAGTGATTTCAAAGCTCTCGTCCGCCCAGTTATTGGAGCTGTCGACCTTGAAATTTGTCCGTTTGCGCTCGCCGACAAGATCGAAGGCGTCGCCGGTATAAATGCGCACCGTCTCGTCCTTCGGCGTGTGGTCGATCTGATTCTCGCCCGTGAATTCCAGTTGTTTCCCGTCCGCGCGATAGAACCGCACACGACCCTTGGGCAAGGGAATACCGAGGCCGTTCTCCTTGGTGTTCTTGAACTCCCGCATCACGGAGACCGTCTTCGTGCTGTCGGAGCCGAACTCCTCATTCTGCCGCAGGGAGCTGCGATCGTAGCCGCGCCAGCGATTCCAGTCGATCACCGCACCGTCGTAAACATAGATCACCTCGCTCTTCACCCCGGAGGCTCGAATGAACTCCACCTGCTTCGTCTCGCGGTCATGCAGGGTCACCGCCCGCTCCAGCGTGTAGAGATGATACTCGTCGAAGGCCTTTTCGGTAACTTGTGCATCGCTGCGGAGTCTTGTGACAACACCCGAGACCGCAAACAACTGAGCTTGCGGCTCATCCGGAGTAAGTTTGCTCACATTCCCGGCCATGAGCTTGATCTTTGCATCGGTGAAATCGCGGCCCGTCTGGTTGTCCATCGTCACCCAGCCCACGATGTCGAGGTCGTTCCCTTTTTCCGGTGCGACCACATTGTAACTGGCCTCCCAGGTCATGCCGCGTGTGATGTAGCCCAGCTCGGCCTCCGTCTTCAGCGGCTTCGCGGTGTTGATGACCCACGACAAGCGCGGCTTGAGGATGGTGTCATCCCCGAGTGAAGGGAAGATTGGCTGGCCGGGGAGACCAAACTGGATTTTCCCCTCGACCTCGATGATGGGGCCCGCGACCGACACGGCATTGCGGCCGGGCTGGCTCGGCGGCTGATAACCGGAGCGGATGATTTTTCCCCGCACGACGCGATCCGGCTTCACCTGCTGCGGGATGGAAAAGTCAATTTCCTTCCCTTCGAACAGCGAAAGCAGCAGCCCCTGGCTCAGCGGGTCATTGCGGTAACTCTGCTCCAAAATCTGGAGCGGGTTTCCGGCCGGATCGCGCAAGATCACGGAATCCGGCTCCACCTGCATCGTCGCTCCGTCGAAAACCACCTGATTCTCACCCTGTTTCAGATCGAGCGCGATCTGGTCGCGCACCACGGCAAAGTTCTGGTTGTAAATCGTCAGGGCGGGCTGAGCGCATATGGCTGCGGTCATCGACGCGCACCAGCCTGCAAGCAAAAGCATGGGGGATTTCATAAGGATTACCAGGAGTAGTGAACGGTGTAGGTGATCTTGCGCTCTTCGTCGGGCTTCAGTTCGACGAGAAACTCGATCTCGTCGGAATTCAGCTTCTTGAAAGGCATGCTCTTGTCCGTGATGTCCCAGTTGTTCCAGCGCAGCAGATGCTCGACGACACGGATCGTCACCGGCTCGGTCTTGCGATTGCGCAGGGTGATTTCAAAACTCTCGTCCGACCAGTTGTTGGACCTGTCGACCTTGAAATTCGTCCGCTTGCGCTCGCCTACGAGATCGAAGGCATCGCCGGTGTAGACGCGCACCGTTTCGTCCTTCGGCGTGTGATCGATGACGTTCTCACCCGTGAACTCGAGCTGCTTTCCATCCGCGCGATAGAAGCGCACACGACCCTTGGGCAAGGGAATCCCGAGGCCGTTTTCCTTCGTATTCTTGAACTCCCTCATCACCGACACACGGTTTTTGCTGTCGGAGCCAAACTCCTCGTTCTGCCTCAGCGAGGAGCGATTGTATCCGCGCCAGCGGTTCCAGTCGATCACCGCACCGTCGTAGACATAGATCACCTCGCTCTTCACCCCGGAGGCGCGGATGAACTCGACCTGCTTCGTCTCGCGATCACGCAGAGTGGCGGGGCGCTCCAGCGAGTAGAGATGATATTCGTCGAAGGCCTTTTCTGTCACCGTCGGGCGCGGAATGCTCTCAAATGCGGTCGGAGTGCTTATAGAGCTGCCATAGTTTATATATCCATCGAAAACAGGAACCTTGTTCACCTCGCCCGCCATCAGCTTGATCTTCGCATCGACGAAGTCTCGCCCCGTCTGGTTGTCCATCGTCACCCAGCCCACGATGTCGAGGTCATTGCCCTTCTCGGGAGCCACGACGTTATAGCTCGCCTCCCAAGTCATGCCGCGCGTGATGTAACCGAGTTCGGCATCCGTCTTCAGCGGTTTTGGCGAGTTGATGACCCAGGACAAGCGCGGCTTGAGGATCGTATCGTCCCCGAGCGAGGGAAAGACCGGCTTGCCCGGCAGGCCGAACTGGATCTTGCCATCGACCTGAATGATCGGCTCGCCTGCCCCGCCCGGGCTGGACATGGCCATCTGGGTCATCGCGTACTGATTCCCATACCGCTGCATCGCCAGGCTATTGTGCGCGACATAGCCGGAGCGGATGATCTTCCCACGCACCACGCGGTCGGGTTTGTTCACCTCGGCCACGAAAAAGTCGATCTCCTGCCCCTCAAAGAGCGAAAGGAGCAGCGATTGGCTGACGGGGTCATTGCGGTAGCTCTGCTCGAGGATTTGCAGCGGGTTTCCCGCCGGGTCGCGCAGGATGACGGAATCCGGCTCCACCTGCATCGTCGCTTCGTCAAAAACGACCTGATTCTCGCCCAGTTTCAGATCGAGTGCGATCTGGTCGCGCACGACGGCAAAGTTCTGGTTGTAAATCGTAAGCGCCGGTTGGGCTCCTGTAGCGAAGGCCAGCGGCGCGAACAGCCCGAGGAGGGGAAGGAGGGGCGTTTTCACGTCAACCGAGTTAACGCGAAACGCAAAGTTTTCTTAAGACAAAACTTAGCGCCCCCCGGAAAAAGAAAAAGGGCCGCTCCGATCTCGAAGCGGCCCCTTGTTGAGAAGGCTTAGTAAGACTTGGCCCAGACGACCCGTTGCCTGCTGGGTTCGCCAGTGAAGATACAGGCGCCGGCCTCGGGCGAATCCGTGAACGGAATGCACCGAATCGTCACCTTGAGGTCATTCTTGATCTGCTCCTCGACCGCCGCGCTGCCATTCCAATGCGCGAGGGCGAAGCCGCCGTGAATCTCCGGCTTGTCGGAGTTTGCCGGGGTGAAGAACTTGTAGAAGTCCTCCTTGCTCTCGATGACCTTGAGATTCGCATCGCGGAAGGCCGTGGCACGAGCGAGCAGCTCGGCCTGGATTTCGTCGAGCACACCCGCCACGCTGGAAATGACATCCGCCGTGGGCAGGAAGGCCTTTTCCTTGTGCGGACGATCGCGGCGGGAGAGCGCCACCGTACCCTGCGCGAGATCGCGCGGGCCAATCTCGATGCGGATCGGGATGCCCTTTTTGATCCACTCCCAGTTCTTCACGCCGCCGCCGAGGTCGCGCGAATCCACCTCCACCTGCACGGGCACGCCGTGGTAGCTGACCTCGCGGAGCTGCGTGGCGAGATTTTCCGCCGCTTCAAGCACGGCGGCGCGGGTGTCTTCCTTGGGCGTGATGGGAATGATCACGACATGGGCCGGAGCCACGCGCGGCGGCATGATGAGGCCGTCGTCATCGCCATGGGCCATGATGAGCGTGCCGATGAGGCGGGTGCTCACGCCCCAGCTCGTCGTCCAGGCATGCTCCACCGCGCCGCTGCGCGACTGGAATTGAATGCCGGAGGCCTTGGAGAAATTCTGCCCGAGGAAGTGCGAGGTGCCGGCCTGGATGGCCTTGCGATCCTGCACCATGGCCTCGATGCAATACGTCTGCACCGCGCCGGGGAAACGTTCGCTCTCACTCTTCTCACCCGTGATGACCGGGATGGCGAGGTAATCGCGCGCAAAGGTCTCGTAGACGCGCAGCATCTTCATCGTTTCCGCGACTGCTTCCTCGCTGGTCTCGTGGGCGGTGTGCCCCTCCTGCCAGAGAAACTCTGCGGTGCGGAGAAAGAGGCGCGGGCGCATTTCCCAGCGGACCACGTTGGCCCACTGGTTCAGCAAAATCGGGAGGTCGCGCCAGGATTTCACCCAGCGGGCATAGGCCGCGCCGATGATCGTCTCGGAGGTCGGGCGTACGATGAGCGGTTCGCTGAGCTGGCCCGAGGGCACGAGCTTGCCGTCCTTGGCCTCCAGGCGGTGGTGCGTGACCACGGCGCATTCCTTGGCGAAGCCCTCGACGTGCGCGGCTTCCTTCTCCAGGTAGCTCAGCGGGATGAAGAGCGGGAAGTAGGCATTGCGGTGGCCCGTGGCCTTGAACATGCCATCGAGCACGGCCTGCATGCGCTCCCAGAGGGCGTAGCCCCAGGGCTTGATGACCATACATCCGCGCACTTCGGAGTTTTCAGCGAGGTCGGCGGCGCGGATGACCTGCTGGTACCATTCGGGAAAATCCTCCTGGCGGGTGGGAGAGACGGCGGTTTTTTCGCTCATGCGAGTTGGTTGAGAAAGTTTTTGTAAAAGGTGAGTCCGGCTTCGAGGTCGGCGATGGCGATCCATTCGTCGGCGGTGTGAGCCTGGGCGATGGACCCCGGCCCGAGCGCCACGGCAGGCACGCCGCGTTCCGAGAAGGGCGCGGCGTCGCAGAACCACGGGGCTCCCGTGAGCCCGGCTCCGCAACCACGAAGTTTTTGGATGATAGCGTTCTCCGGATCAGTCCACAAGGGCGCTGCTCCCGCAGTGGTGAATGTCACGTCAGGAAACCGCTCCTTCAGGTCGGCGACGAATCCGTCAATGTCCTGCCCCGGCAGCGTGCGCACGTCGACCGCCGCATCGCAGCCCTCCGGCACGATGTTGACCTTGCTGCCGCCCCGGATGGTTCCGATGCTCATGGTGGTGCGACCAAGGATCGGGTGGGTCAGGTCGCCAAAGCGGCGCTGAAACTCCGCCTTGAGATAGACCAGCGCGTCGAGCACCGGCTCGATGGCGTTTTTGCCCTTGTCCGGCGTGGAACTGTGCACAGCCACGCCCGTGGCATGGAGGAAAATCCGACGCGACCCCTTGTGCGTATGCACGATCTCGAGGCTGGTCGGCTCACCGACGAGGACAAAATCAAAGGTCTCCGACGAAGCCAGCGAGATGGACCCATGCTGGCCCGCCTCTTCGCTCATCAGCCCGGCGAACCAGATTTCATGGCTCAAGGTCGGCAGCACGTCGCGCAGGTCGCTCAGGGCCTGGAGCATGGCGGCCATCGGCCCCTTGGTATCGCTGGAGCCCCGGCCCCAGATGCGGCCATCGCGCTGTTCGCCGCTGAAGGGCTCGATCGTCATGCCGAGCACGCTCACGGTATCCGTGTGCGGTGCAAAAAGGAGACGCGGCTTGCCCGGTCGATCCGACGGGAAACGCCCGATGACATTCGGCCTGCCCGGCAGGATCTCGGGCAACTGCACCTCGGCGCCGAGGCTGGTCAGAAAATCCGCGATGAACTTCGCACACTCCGCCTCCCCCGTGCGATCCGTCCCCGGGTCGCCCTCGGGATTCACACTCGGGATGCGGACGAGCTGGGTGAGGAGGTCGGCGACGGCGCTCATTTTCCGTGCTGGCTGGCATACCACTCGACGAAGCGGGGAATGCCTTCAGAAATCTTCACCTTCGGGTCGTAGCCGAGGAGGGCGCGGGCCTTGCGAATGTCCGCACAGGTCAGCGGCATGTCGCCCTGCTGCTCGGGGAGCTGCTGGATGATCGCTTTTTTACCGATGGATTTCTCCAGCGCCTCGATCAACTCGGTGAGGGTCGTCGTCTCGCTTTCGCCAAGGTTGACGATCTCAAACTTCGTCTTGTCGTAGGCGAGAGCGCCCATCACGCCCTGGATGATGTCGTCGATGTAGGTGTAATCGCGGCGGGTGCCGCCATCGCCATACTTCGGGATCGGCTTGTCGTTGTAAATCAGGTCCGTGAACTTGTGGATCGCCAGGTCAGGACGCTGGCCCGGCCCGTAGACCGTGAAAAAGCGCAGGCAAACCACGCCCAGATCGTAAAGATGCGAGAAATTGCCGCACAGGTGCTCACCCGCGAGCTTCGTCGCCGCGTAAGGGCTGAGGGTCTGCGGGAGCGGCAGGTCCTCCGAGAAGGGCACCGTCTTCGCCAGACCATAAACCGATGAGCTGGAGGCAAATAGAAACTTGCCCACTCCGCCCGCCTTGGCGGCTTCGAGCATATTGTAGGTGCCGTTGACGTTGGTCTGGAGGTAGGAGAGCGGGTTTTCCAGGGATGGACGAACTCCCGCCCGGGCGGCGATATGCACGATGGCGTCAAATTTCCCATCGACCACGACCTGCTTCATGCGGTCGGCGTCCTCGATATTCGCCTCGATCAGCTCCACATTGCTTTCCAGTCCCGCGATATTCGACCGCTTGATGGCGGGGTTGTAGTAGTCGTTGAAGTTGTCGACGATCACAGCGGCATGGCCGGCGCGCAGGAGCCTGCGAACCAAATGGGAGCCAATAAAGCCGGCGCCGCCGGTAACCAGTACTTTCATCGAAGCAACCTAGCGGGCAGGGGAAAATCGCCGCAAGCTGTTTCTCCACCGGGCGCTTACGTCCAGTCCCGCCGCCTCAGCCAGATATCGACCGGCCAGAGGAGCAGCGCCGCCGCCAGCAGCCACGGGGAAAGGTCGCGCCGCGTCGAGGCGGCCTGCCGCGCCGGGCGGAAAACCTGCTCCGGCGTCGGCTGAAAGATCCCCCCGCCATCCCGGGCCAGCTTTTCCAGAAAGGGCCGCGTGTCGGCCACGGGAAGAAACTCCCGCCCGGCATCGCGCATCCAGGCCAGTGAGATGGGCCGTCCCGCTCCGTCGCCCACCGCGATGACAGCGGTTTCGGCCTCGGGTTTGGGAAACTCCACCCGGTAACGCCCGGGGGCGACCTGCGGCGCGATGAGCGACCGGCTGGCTCCGCCCTGCTCAGCCACCGTCACGGTAACGGGCAGTCCATTGCGAAAGGCCCCCGCCCCGGTCACAGCCGAAACGTCCACCGCGAGGCGGTCTCCGGATTTCACCACCTCGGCGCTCAGGTCGTCGCGACGATCCGGGCGCACGAGCTGACGGGCGAGCTGCGTCCAGAATTTACCGTATCCCGGCCATGTCATCCACTCGGCGGCCCAGCGGGGTTTCGCATCACTGAGGAAAGCCGCCGCCTGCCCCAGGCCATAGCGCCAGATGGCGAGGATGGGCTCGCCGGATTCCGCCACCAGCAGGAGATCCGCGCCGGGCTTCGCGCTGGAGAGATTCAACCCCAGGAGCGGCGGCGCCTCGGACCACGGGATGCCGTGCAGCACATCGAAAGCGCCTGTCGGCGTCACTAGAAACGCCTCCTCGCGCAAGCTCGACTGCGTGGCGCGCATCGTCTCCTGGCTGAACAGGCGCGGTAACGTCGTCGCGTCCGCCGTGAGATAAAACCGCCCGCCGCCCTTGGTCGCCAGATCGCGCAGAAAGGCCGTGTCCTTGTCTTCCTCGCGCCCGAGGGCCACCACGGAGAGGGTAATACGATTGGCCAGCATGGCGGCGGCGAGGTCGAGCGACGATCCGCCGCCCACAGAGGGATTGCCCTCCCCGCCCGCCGATTTTTCCTCCGCATCAGCGGCATCGGCAAACAGGATGATGTGCTTGATCTTGCCCTGCGCGTCGCGGAGCACCGGGAAGGCCTCCGCCAGAGACGTGTACACGTAGATGCCGCCGCCCCCCGAGGTGATGCCAGCGATCCTGCGCGCCATCGCGGTCCGGTCCGTGGCCGGAGCGAGCGGAACCACCTGCTGAACCCGCGTGTCGACGGCAAAAACTCCGAACAGATCCCGGGCCTGGAGCACCTCGAGCGCCAGGCTCGCCCCCTCGTTCGCCAAGGACATCTTGGTCTGCCCTCCAGCCATGGCCGACATGGAGCCGGAGCGGTCGAGAACGACGAGCAGCGCCGCCACGGGAGTCTCCTCCCGCTCCTGGCGCTCGATGCGCACAGGGAGCACCGCCGCCACCGGGGTGCGGAAATACCCGCCCGCCCCGAAACTCGCATCGCCGCCCGACATGAGAAACCCGCCGCCAAAGTCCTTCACCCACGAGGCCAGCGAACGCATCTGCTGGTCGCTCAGTTCCTGCGCCGGCACGTCGCTGAGCATGACGAGGTCAAAACTCTCCAGCTCCTCAAGCGTGGCGGGGAATCCCGAGGGCGGTCGCACCTCGACCTGAAAACCTCCTCCGCGCAGCACGCCAGCCAGGGCGTCCACCTGCGAGGGGTCGCGGTCGACGAGCAGGGTCCTCGCCGCGCCGCCATGCACCACCACGGCATGGCTCCGGTTATTCTCCGGCCGGGTATCACCCTCCAGGGAAACCGTCGCCTCGTACAGGCCGAGCCCGGCCTCTGCGCGCAGGTTGGGAATCACCACGTCATTCACTCCCTCGGCCAGATCCTTCTCCATCTCGGCGACCAGCACGCGATTCTGGAAAAAACGAATCGTCGCTCGGGCCTCCGGCTCCGTCGAGTTGATCGTCACCTTCGCGTCAAAGGTCTCCCCTTCCCTCGCCGAGGACGGCACCGAAACCGACAGCACCGCCGCGTCGGGGCGTTTGTCAGCGGCAAGAGGCACGACATCCAACTCCACCCCGCGCTCTTTCAGGCGGGCGAGCACGCTTTCCGCTGGCCGCCCCGCATTGACCGCTCCATCCGAGAGCAGGACGATCCGCCCGGGACGGTCGGCCGGGAGAGACGCCTGGGCAAACTCCAGGGCCGCCGCGAGGTCCGTGGCATCCCGCGGCACAGTGACGGCACGAGGTGCTTCCATTTCCCCATACGACCGCGCCACGCCAGCCCCGGCGGCAAAATCAACCTGACCGGAGTTCCTCAGATGATTCTGCGCGGCCTGCCCGACAAAATCGGATGAAGCCTTTTGCCCGGCCTCGTGGATGCTGGCAGAAACGTCGCGCAAAAAGACGACGGCAACATCGCGGGTCAGTCCGCGGAGGGCCGGTCCGGCCAGCGCAATGACAAGCAGCACAAGCAGGAGACAGCGAATGGAGACAGCCAGCGCCCGCTGTCTCGCTGTCCAGGCAGCGAGCGAGCCCCGTTGCAGGACCCAGACCATCGCCAGGGCGAAGGGAATCAGAAAAAGAAGATAGGGACGCTCGAAATCCACCAGCACGACAAAGGGCTACTGGACCAGCTCAGGCTCAGCCACGGGGAGGGGCTTCAACGCCTCGGCGAGGCGATCACACAGCGCCCGATGACCGCGTTCGAAAAGAAACACATTCGTCGAGGACGGACCGCCGATCATGAGACGCTCGGAGAGAAACCGGGACTCCCGCAAGATATCGCGTCCCTCCACCGGGATCTCGACCACGATCGGTCCAAACCGGCGGGGGCCGACAAAAAACAGGCGTCCGCCTTCAAAGCGAACCAGCCAGCCAAAGACATTGCGAGGCAGGCGGGGGCCGCCGCCGCTGATGCACGGCACGGCCACGGTGAAATTCTCCGTCGTGGCATGAGCCCGCCGCAGAAGCAGCTCACATGGACCCGGGATTTTCCGGAAGATATTGTCATCGTCAGCGCCATCCGCGGGCTCATTGAGCTTGCGCCAGGCCAGCCATCCTGTCGCCCGGATGGAGCGCAAGAGTTTGGGCAGCAGCACCCAGATCGCCAGGATCACGAGCACCGTGGCAATGAGGGCGACGATCGGATGCCATGCGACCAAGGTGAGTCCGCCCAGGACGACCACATCCTCTCCCAGGCTCAGACCGATATTGGAAATGGGTTCCGGGGACGTATTGGCCACCAACCGGGTTCCCGCCTTGGCTGCGTGAGCGGACAGGGCGACCCCGCCAGCCAGCAGCGCCGCCACCACCTTCACCGCGGGATGCGCGTCCCCGAGCGCCAGGACTGCGAGCAAAGCGCCCCCGATCGGGCGGATGATCGTATGGACGGTATCGTTCGCCGAGTCGATCCACGGCACCTTGTCAGCCCAGAACTCGAGAAAATACAAAATGCCCGCAACCACGATCACCCAAGGATCGCCCAGCACATGGAGACTTTGCAGGGAAGCAGGCAGAGCTACCCAACTGAAGTGAATCGCCAGTCCGGCCGCAAAGACCGTGAGATAAAGATTCAGCCCTGCCAGAGCAGCCAGCCCCAGGGCGACCCCAAGGGTCTGCAAGACGTCCTCCATATGCAGGTGACTATCGGCATTCGCTGCGCCAAGTCACGCGATTTCAGGGCAAAAAAAACCCTCTCCACCGAGATGGAGAGGGTTTTTGGTAAGTTCAGCTAACTGATCAGCTTAGAACGAGAAGGTGACCTTCGCGCCGCCCCAGAACGTGCTGGGTTCGGTGCCGAGGAGGCCTTCCCACTGATAGCTGTAGGCGCCGTAGCCGTACAGGGTGATCATGTCGTTGATCTTGATCGGGAGACCGAGACCGAACTCGATGTTGTTCGCACCAGTGAAGAAGTTGAAGCCGTTGGCGTTATCAGACGTCTTCGGGTTGTAGTCGAAGGAAGTACCGAAGGCGAACCACGGAGTCAGGGACAGAACGTCCTTGTAGAGCGGTACTGCACCGTCGATGCGAGCGAGGAGGTAGCTGGAAGCCGAGTTCACAGCGCCCGTCCAGGCGTCGAAGTTACGGAAGTCAGGACCAACGTTGAAGTAGTAGGTCAAGGACGGCGTGATCGTGATGCCAGCGGGCAACTCGAAGGTGTACGCAACCTTGGCGTTCAACTCGTTCTGATAGAGCTGGGAGCTGATGTAGTAGTAGAACGTGTACCCGAAGCTGACGGCGAGGTTGCCGAAGTTGTGGGTATACGAGGTGTACACATCGAGTTCCTTGTAGACGCTCTTGGTCAGGCCGAAGGCCATCCAGGAACCGACAGTGAGGAAATCGTTGTCGGTGATGTTCCAAGTGGCGTTGAGGTCAGTCCAGTAGAGGCTCGAGCCGTAGGACTGCTTGGTTCCATCGCTGTCGAAGCGAAGGATGTTCACACCGCGGAACATGTAAAGGCTGTCCCAACCGGTGCTGAGGGACGCGCCCCACCACTTCTTTTCCTCTTCGACGACCACTTTCTCTTTGAAGGTCTTGCCATCACCGGCGAGAAGCGGCTGGTTGGCCAGCATCGCTGCCATTCCGACTGCGGCAACAATCTTGGTAGCTAGTTTCATTTTGTAGTTCTCCTTTGTTTTTGGTTTTGCAGCCATCGGATGTCCCTTGCGGTCGACCCCTGACTACGCATGCGGAAAAGCATGGTTGATGCCTTTCAGCACGTTATGTGCCAAGGTCTTAGTAAGGCTCAGCCCCCCCGTCAAAGCTTTTTTCGCATTCTTTTTGAACAAATCCGAACAGCGATTGTCACTCTTTGGTCACAATTCCGCGACAGTTCCGTCTGTCCCCTCGTAGGAACAGCGTTTTTGGGGGAAAATCATCAAAACGCGAGGCGCAAAAAAAGCCCCTCAGCTCGCGACGATATTGATGTCCTCGGGCTGAATGCGGCAAAAAACGGATTCGCCCTCGTGAAAATCAAATTCCTCCTGGCCATCATTGGTCAGCAGGGCTCCGAGCTCCAGCCCCCCCTCCACGACGAGCGTGATGTCATCGACCGCTCCCTTGAAAATCTCGGCGGATATCTTACCTGGGAAGACATTCACCCCGTCAGGCTTTTGACGGGCCAGACGGACCTTTTCCGGGCGGAGGGAAAGGAGGATTTTCCCCTCGTGCGATTGCCCCTGGCTGGCGACCTCGAGTTCCAGCCCCCCTTCGAGGCGGCAACGAACCGTACGAGGACCAGTGCTGAGCACGGTGGCCTCGATGATATTCGTCTCTCCGATGAAGGTGGCGACGAACCGGGTGGCCGGTTTGTAGTAAATCTCGTTGACCGTCCCGATCTGCTCGACCCGGCCATTGTTGAGGACCGCCACGCGATCGCTCATCGTGAGAGCCTCCTCCTGGTCGTGGGTCACAAAGATAAAGGTGATGCCCAGCTTTTTCTGAAGCTGCTTGAGCTCGACACGCATCTGCGTACGCAACTTCGCATCCAGAGCGCTCAACGGCTCATCGAGCAGGAGCACCTTGGGCTCGCAAACGATAGCCCGGGCGAGCGCCACCCGCTGTCTTTGCCCGCCGGAGAGCTGGGCTGGCTTGCGATGAACAAATTGCTCGAGTGCGGTCATGCCGATGACCTCATCGACCCGTCGCTTGATTTCCGCGGACGGCACCTTCTTCATTCTCAGCCCGAAGGCGATATTGTCTGCGATGGTGAGATGCGGAAACAGGGCGTAGCTTTGAAAGACCTGATTCACGTCGCGGCGATAGGGAGGATCAAAGGTCACGTCCTTGCCTCCGATAAAAACCTGGCCGCTGGAGGGCGTATCGAATCCACTGATGAGGCGAAGGCAGGTGGTCTTTCCACAACCCGAGGGGCCCAGGAAGGTCATGAACTCCCCCTCTCTGATCTCAAAACTCACCTCCTGCAATGCCGTGAAATTCCCGAAGACCTTACTTATCGAGCGGAGTTCCACCATCGCAGCCACGGCCCGAACCATACAACCTAGCGCCGCCTCGTCGAAATCATTTTTCGCAGGCGAGCCCCGGGAGGGAATCGCCACAGGGAAATTTCTCTGCCGCAGCCACCCATTCAGCCACCGGGCGGCCCTCCTCGACATGCTCCACCAGGATGCGCTCCAGGCGCTCCTCCGTGAGGTCGCCGTACCAGGCCCCCTCGGGATACACCACCAGCCACGGACCGCCGGAGCAAACACGCAGGCACGCCGCCTTGGTGCGCAAAACCGGGACTTTCAGAGAACGGCAGCGAGCCTTGAGATAATCCCAGAGGGGAGTGGAGGATGTCGCGTCACAGCAATCCGGCCCCAGGCAGATAAAGAGATGCCTCCGGGCGTGCTCGATCTCGCTCCGGGGGATCTTGGCGCGGGCCGGATAATCCGCGTTCATGAAAGCTGCTCGTCGATCTCTCGCAAAACCTCCCAAGGGGTGGCCAGACGGCCTTCCTCGCGAGCCGCATTCCACTCCTCGTCTGAGATCTCTGCCAGGATGAAGGCGACGAGTTCCGCATGGCCCTCGGCCTCGCTGGCGGAAAAGGAGGAACTGAAGTGCTCCCGCTGCGCATCGGCTGCACCGATGATGCGAGCGGCGAGCAGGGGCTTGCCCGTGCGGGCCGCCACCTGGGCGTACTCCTCGAGGATGTACGGGAGCGTCCACTGGTTGCCGAGTTCCCGGACATTGGCCACCCAGCGGTCGAGGACTTGCTTGGCACGGGTATAGTCTCCCTGCGCCCGGGCGACCCACGCGACTCCCCATAAAATCAGGCCGACGATCCACTGGTCGCCGAGCTCCTCGTAGTTGGTGAGACTCTCCTCCTTGAGCTTTCGGGCCTCCTCAAGCTGGCCACGGTCCAGGGCGATGCTGCCCAGGCCGCTCTGCGCCGCCGCGATCACGTAGAGATTGCCAGTCTTTTGTCCCAGCTCCAGGGCGAGGCGGAAATTGGCCTCCGCTTCCTGAAGATGCTGATCGCCACGGTTGATGAAACCGGAGAGCATTTCCACAACCCCGATGCCGTTTTCGTCCCCGAGGGTCTCGTAGATTTGGCGGGCGGCGGCGTAGTGCTTGCGGGATTCGCCGTACCGATCCAGAGCCCAGGCCAGACGACCCGCCGCGACCTCGGCATCGGCGCGATATTTCTTCCCGTCGCCATCCCCATCGACGGCCAGGAGCTTGAGGAGCAGCTCGTAAACCTCGCGGACATCCCCGCGCACCTCCACCAACCTGTAGAGCGCGGCCATCATGCGGAAGCCGGGTTCACACTGTTTGGACTCGACCGCCCAGCGCATCGCCGCGCGGAAGTTCCACGCATCGGCCTGACCGGCGTCGAGCCAGTGCTTTTGCTCGGGTCCTTCCAGCTTGGGATGCAATTCCTCGGCGTATTCCAGGAAGAATTTCAGATGCCGATTCTTCACGGCGACTTCCTCGCCGGATTCCTTGAGCTTCTCCTTGGCGTACTGCCAGACCGATTCGATCATGGTGTAGCGCAGTTCACCCGCGACATCGCGCTCGACCATGACGAGCGACTTGTCGACGAGCTGCTGGAGGAGGTCGAGGATGTCGTACTCCTCCACGCCGTCACCGGAGCAGACCTGCTCCAGAGCCCGAAGGCTGCGGCCCAGAAGAAACGCCCCCATCCGGCGAAAGACGATGCGTTCCTCCTCGGAGAGCAGGTCGTGACTCCAGTCGATAAGAGCCTGAAGGGTCTGCTGGTGCGGCAACCCGGTACGGCTGCCTCCGCGCAGAAGCCGGAAGCGATCATTGAGACGCGACGCGATCTGGGCCAAGTCGAGCACTCTCACCCGGGCGGCGGCAAGCTCTATGGCGAGCGGGATGCCATCCAGGCGGCTGCATACCTCGGCCAGCGCCGGGGCATTCTCATTCGTCACTCGGAAGTCCGGCTTCACCGCCATGGCTCGCTCGATGAAGAGCTTGACCGCATCATATTGCGACAGGCGCTCCACCACGTCCGCGCCCGTCAACTCGTGGAGCCGCACGTCGAACATCCCGAGCGGCGGCACGGCGAAGGTCTGTTCACCGCGAATGCCAAGCGAATGGCGGCTGGTGGCGATGATCTTGAGATTCGGCGCGGAACTCAGCAGTTCCGCCGCCAGTTTCGCCGCCTCGGCCAGCACATGCTCACAGTTGTCGAGAATCAACAGCAGCGTCTTGCCCCGCAGGAACTGGATCAAAGACTCGCGCTGGGTGCGCTCCGGGTCTTCGCGAACTCCGAGGCTGGTTGCGACGACCTCGACAATCCGCGCCGGGTCGGAAATCTGCGCAAATTCCGCCAGCCACACACCATCGCGGAATTCATGAATCAGGCTCGCTCCGACCTCGATGGAGAGCCGCGTCTTGCCCGTGCCTCCCGTACCCGTAAGCGTCAGGAGCGAGGTGCGATTCAGGAGCTGATGGATCTCCTCCATCTCCTTCTCGCGCCCGATGAAGCTGGTCGTCTGCACGGGCAGGTTGTTTGGCAGCACCTCCATGCTCTTCGGCGGCGGGAAGGAGTCCGGCAGATTGTTGCCGATGACCTGATAGAGATTCTCCGGTCGGTCGAGGTTGCGCAGGCGGTGGCTGCCGAGCGGACGGAAGGAAACGTCCAGATTCTCGTCCTCCAGCAGATCGACCGTAACCTGCGACACAAGGATCTGCCCGCCGTGCGCGGCCGCCTCGATGCGCGAGGTGCGGTTCAGCGTTCCGCCAAAATAGTCGCCATCGCGCCACTCCGCCGTACCGGTGTGCACCGCCATGCGAACCAGCAGCGTCCCGACCGAGGACCAGTCCTCGTCGAGCAGCGCCACCTGGGCCGCCACGGCAGCCTCCAGAGCCAGCCTCGGCGTGGGAAACGCGACGCAGAAGGAATCCCCCACCGTCTTGAAAACATACCCGCCGCCGCTCTCCGCGATCCCGCGGATGATGTCATTGTGCCGGGCGAGGGCAGCCCCCATGTGATTCGGGTGTTTCTCCCAAAGCCGCGTGCTCCCGACGATGTCGGTGAAGAAGAAAGAAATCGTACCTTGAGGCGCTTCAGGCATCGCGCTTTAACAAAGCCGGTTTTTGCCCGGAGAACAGCAGGAAAGTCAGGAATTTGCCTGCAACGGCGTCGGCAGGGCATCCACGATCTGGCCGCGGGCGAGATAAGCCGCCCCGATGATGCCCGCGTCGTTCCGCATCTGGGCGGGGACGATGATCACCTCCGTGCGCGTGGTGATGTGCGGGAGGAATTTGTCGGCCTTCTTGCTCACACCGCCGCCGATGATGAAGAGGTCGGGAGAAAACAGCTTCTCCAGCTCCTGCAGGTATTCGCTGATCCGGTCGGCCCATTCTTTCCACGAAAGCTTTTTGTCCTCGCGCACCTTCTCGGAAGCGCGCTTCTCGGCATCCTTGCCGCGAATCTTCAGATGGCCAAACTCCGTATTGGGCAGCAGCTTGCCGTCGAGAAACACCGCGCTGCCGATCCCCGTTCCCAGCGTGAGCATGATGACCACGCCATTACGGTCGCGGCCCGCGCCGAATCGCATCTCGGCGATGCCCGCCGCATCCGCATCGTTCACCACCGTCGCCTGCCCACCGACATGCTCGGAGAAAAGCTTGCCCGCATCCGTACCGATCCACGACTCGTGCACATTGGCCGCCGTGCAGGTGACGCCATTTTTCACCACGGCAGGAAAGGTAATACCAGCCGGGCCGGAGTAGTTGAAATGCTTTGCGATCTCCTCGACCACGTCCGCCACGGCATTGGGCAGGGCGGGTTGCGGAGTCGGGAGCCGGAAACGCTCCTCGAGTAATGCGCCAGTTTCCACGTCGACCGGCGCACCTTTGATGCCGGTCCCACCGATGTCGATGCCGAGTATGGTCATGCAGGGAGGGATTGCTAGATGCCTTTGAACCACCCCAGGCGTCCGGGCGCAAGGTTTGTATTGATCTGCTTCACCTCCGTGTAGGCCTCATACCCGTAGGTGCCAAGCTCGCGCCCGATGCCGCTTTGCTTGTAGCCGCCCCAGGGAGCTTCGTTGAAAGTGGGATGGTACGTATTGATCCACGTGATCCCCGCGCGCAGGCGGCGAATCACCCGCCGGGCCTTCGCGCCATCGGAGGTGAAGACGCCGCCCGCAAGGCCGTAGACCGTGTCGTTGGCGAGTTTCACCGCCTCGTCCTCGGTGTCGAAAAGCTGCACGGCCAGCACCGGGCCGAAAATCTCCTCGCGCACGATCTTCATCCCGGGTGTCGTTTGGGTGAAGACCGTGGGTTGGACGAAGTTTCCCCTCGCCCGCTCGTCCTCATAGACTCCTCCGCCGCAAATCAGCTCCGCGCCCTCGGCTCGGCCCGCCGCGATGTAGTCGAGCACCTTGCGCTGGTGCGCCCGGCTGATGAGCGGCCCCATCTCGGTTGCCTCGTCGAGGCCGTCGCCCACCACGATGCGCCCGCAGGCTTCCGCGAGACGAGGCAGAAAGGTTTCTGCCAGACTTCGCTCCAGGATTAACCGCGACCCGGCACTGCACACCTCACCCTGCCCGGCGAAAATGCCGAACATGGCATACTCCAGAGCGGCGTCCGGTTCGGCATCGGCAAAAATGATGTTCGGACTTTTCCCGCCCAACTCGAGGGAGATCTTTTTCAGGTTCCCCGTCGCGGCGGCCATGATCTTGCGCCCCGTCGCCGTTCCGCCGGTGAAGGCGATTTTATCGACCGCGTGACTTTCCGCCAGGGCCGCGCCGACCGGATCACCCGGCCCGAGCACCAACTGCGCCACTCCCGGCGGGAATCCCACTTCGTCGATCAACTCAAAAAGCCGCACCGCCGAGGCCGGGGTCAGCTCCGAGGGTTTCAGGATGCAGCAATTCCCCGCCGCCAGCCCCGGCGCAAGTTTCCACGCCGCCATGAGCAGCGGGTAATTCCACGGAATGATCTGCCCGCACACCCCGATGGGTTCGCGCACGGTCTCAGAGACGATATTCGGATCGCCCACCTCGTAAGTCTGCCCCTGCGGCTTCGTCGCCAGCCCGGCATAATACCGGAAGCACCCCGCCGCATCTGCCGCGTCGTAACGCGCCTCGCGCAGCGGTTTGCCATTGTTGAGCGTGTCGAGTTTCGCCAGTTCCTCGGCATGGCTTTCGATGAGATCGGCCAGCTTGAGCAGCCGCGCCGCCCGCTCCGCCGCCGGAGTCGTCGCCCAAGGTCCCTCGTCAAACGCCCTCCGCGCGGCCTCGATGGCCGCCTCGACATCGGAAGCGTCGGATTCCGTCGCCACCCCGAGGACTTCGTTGGTGGCGGGGTTGAGATATTCGCGAGTGCGACCGGCCCGGGCAGGAACAAAGCGCCCGTTGATGTAATTCTCCAGGGTGCTCATGGCACCCTCAGTCTACGCTAGGATTTGGGCTTCCACAACGCCGCGTCGATGATCGCCCAGATGTGAATGATCCAGCCGAGCATGATGACCCACAGCGCCGCCGCCGCGAGAAAGAAGATCAGCGCGCGAACGGGACGCCCCTGAATGAGCTGCCCGAGGCCGGGAATGAAAAAACTCGCGAGGGCTGCGATCACGTTTCCAGCGGAACCTTGTCCTGTGCTCATTAGTAACCAGTACGCAATCAAAGAGTTCATTTCAACCGCATACGCACCCGCTTTTTAAAGGCTGGCAGGATTTGTTTTCCTTACTATCCGTCTTACCCTAGCTGCATTACTCGCATGAAAACGGCGGCAACATCAAAACGCCAGGCCAACGTCCTGGGATGCCTCAAGTCCGAGCTACGGGGGAAAACTGTTCCCGCGCTGTTGGATGGACTTCGCGGCCCGGTCAAACTGCCCCAATCCACCAGTCGAAGAAAAGCCCGCTGATCACTCCGGCTGACCAGGGGCTCCGTCCCAGACTACGGGGCTACCTACGAACGTATTTCCCGAAACTGCGGATCGTAAGTCCGCCGTCGATTTAGGTCGAATATCCCGCCAGCAATTCCCGTACGATGCCGCCCGTGAGATACTCGGCGACTTCGTTGACGAAGCGGAGGAAATCCACCGCCGCCGAGTGGTCGGCCTGATCGGAAATCACGCGAATCACGGTCGCGGGCACGTTGCCCATCTCGTAACAAACCTGCGCCACGGCCGCGCCTTCCATTTCGCCGCAGAGCAAACCGGGAAGTGTCGCGCGGAGTTCCGCCGTGACCTCGGGATCGGCGAGAAACTGGTCGCCACTGGCGATGAGTCCATCGTACACGGCGGGCGTGTCGATGCCAAAGGTTGCGCGGCTTTCCGCCGAGACATCCTGCGGAAAAAACTCCGTCGTGTAGCGCTTCGCTGCCGCGACGGCGCGGGACAAAATCTCGCGGTCGGATTCGAAGAACACCTTGCCCAGCAGCGGGATCTCAAACCGCTCGAAAGCGGGCAGCGGACTCGCGTCCATGTCGTGCTGCACGAGCCGGTCGCCGATCACCACATCGCCCACGCGCAGGCGCGGATGAATGCCGCCGGCCACGCCGGTGAAAATCACATGATCCACGCCGAATCGCTCCAGCAGGAGCATTGTCGTCACGGCTGCGGAAACCTTGCCCACGCGGGACAGCACAAGTACGACCTCCTGGCCGACCCACTCGCCCACGTAAAACGTCCGCATCCCAGCCTCGACGGTGTGATGCACAGTCATGGACCGCGCCATCAGCGCGACCTCTTCCGGCATGGCTCCGAGAATTCCGAATTTCATAAGAGCATTTCTTTCAGGAAACGCTCTAGCTGGAAAGCTGCGCGCGCAGCTTGGCAAATTGCGCCATGATGTCTTCCTCTCCCATCGGGCGGCTCATGATCTCCTCATAAGTCTCCTCCTCGACGTGCTCGCCCTTGATCTCCTGCAGGAACGGACTCGGGAGGCAGTGCATGGGGCTGCCAAATTTCACCCGCGCGCGGCACCACGTGATGATGAGCGATTTCATCGCCCGCGTGATGCCGACGTAAAACAAACGCCGCTCTTCATCGACGGTGCCCTCGGCCTTGGACCGATCATGCGGGAGAAAGCCATCCTCCACCCCGATGAGATGAACGTGCGGGAACTCCAGCCCCTTCGCCGCGTGCATGGTGATGAGCGTGACGCCGAGGGCTGTCTCCGCCTTGTCCTCCTCGCGTTCGCGGTCGAGGCTCACCTCATCGAGGTAACCCTGCAGGCCGTCCTTGGAGCGCTTCTGGTACTCGTCGAGGGCGCGAATCATCTCGCGGACATTCTCCTCGCGGTTCATCGCCTCGTCGGGAGTTTTGCACGTGCGCTTCATGTCCTCCATGTAGTCGCAGTTCTCGATCAGCGTGGAAATGATCTCGGCAATTGGTGCGCCAGGCGTGGAGACACGAATGCGCGTCTCCTCCAGTTCGTCGGTGAAACGCTTGATCGCCTCCGCCGCCTTGCGCGTGCAGGTTTCCAGAAACAGGTCGTGACGCAGCGCCTCGTAAAGACTCTGCCGATGCTCGACGCTGTGCGCCAGCGCGAGTTCCACCGTCGTCGCGCCGATACCGCGCGGCGGGGTATTGATGATGCGCAGCAGCGACTGGTCGTCGGAGGGGTTCAATAGCGCCGTCATGTACGCCATGATGTCCTTGATCTCACGGCGCTCGAAGAAGCTCTTCCCGCCCACGAGACGATACGGGATCTTGTGCTTGCGGAGGTTTTCCTCCAGCAGGCGCGACTGGGCGTTCATGCGGTAAATGATCGCAAAGTGCTCCCACGGGAGATTCTGGCTGCGGCGATGCGCGGCGATTTCCTCGACGATAAACTCCGCCTCCTTGCGATCATCCGGCACGGCGATGATGCGCACCGGCTCGCCGCCCTGCTGCGGGCTCCAGAGGTTCTTGCCACGACGGCGCGGGTTGTTGCGAATGAGCCGGTTGGCCGCGCCGAGGATGGCGTTCGTGCTGCGGTAATTCTGCTCCAGGCGGATGACCTTGGGATTCGGAAAGTGCCGCTCAAACTCGAGAATGTTCGACACATCGGCGCCGCGCCATCCGTAGATGCTCTGGTCGTCATCGCCCACCACGCAGACATTCGGCGGGTCGCCGCTGGCCAGCAGGCCGACCATGCGGAGCTGGAGTCCGTTCGTATCCTGAAACTCGTCGACCATCAACTGCTCGACCCGGGCGCGCCATTTGTCGCGCACCTCGACATGCTCCTCCATGAGCTTCACCGCCTGCACGAGCAGATCGTCGAAATCCATCGCATTGAGCGAGTGGAGTTCCTCCTGGTACCGGCGATAAACCGCGCCCGCGAGGCTGTTCTCATCGGTCGAGGCGTTCAGGCCAGAGTTCTTCGCCTTGCTGATGAGGCTCTTGGCGAGGTTGTGATCGATCTTTTCGTCCTTCGCGCAGACGCGGGTGATGACCTTCTTGATCAGGCCGGTCTGGTCGCCCTCGTCGAAGATACTGAAGTTGTTCTTGTACCCGAGTCGCTCCGCATCGCCGCGCAGGATGCGCACGCACAGCGCGTGAAAGGTCGAGGCGGTGACGGCCTTGGCCTGGTCGGGATCGACCATGCCCGCGATACGATCCTTCATTTCGCGCGCGGCCTTGTTCGTGAAGGTCACGGCCATGATTTTCGCGGGATCGACACCCTGCGAAATCAGCCACGCGATCCGCGCGGTGATGGTGCGGGTTTTCCCGGTTCCGGCACCCGCCAGGATCAGGAGCGGGCCATGCTCGTGGCTCGCCGCGTCCTGCTGCTCGGGATTGAGGTCGAAAAATCGAAAACGGCTCATGGCAGCTCTCCGTCGGCGAAGCGTTTGACGATGGCCGGGTAAAGATGGTGCTCGGCCACCTGGATGCGGGCATGGAGCGAAGCCGCCGTGTCATCGGGCAGCACGGGGACGCTTTCCTGGGCGATGATCTCGCCCGTGTCCATGCCCGAATCAACGTAATGCACGGTGCAGCCCGTGACGGATTCGCCCGCCTCCAGCGCCTGTTTCCAGGCCTCAAGTCCGGGGAATTTCGGCAAAAGTGACGGGTGGATATTGATGACGCGGCGCGGGAAGGCGTCGAGCGTGGTCGGCTTGACCATGCGCATGTAGCCCGCGAGGACCACGAGGTCGACCCCGGCTTCCTTCAGCGTGCGCACGAGCCCCTCCTCCACCTCGGGCGAGAGGCGGGTGCGAAACTTTGGCTCGACGATCTCCTCGGCGCGCAATCCGGCCTCGGCGGCATATTGCAAAATGCCCGCCCCAGGCACGTCGGAGAGCACGACCGCCACCTCGGCGTCGATCTCACCGGCCTGGATGGCTTCGAGGATGGCCCGGAAATTGGAACCCTTTCCGGAGCCGAGAATGCCGAGACGAATTTTAGACATTGCGGGAGGAGATGATGCCTTCCCGCCCCCGACATGCAAGCGATGCTTCCCAAGAATTTCGATCCGGTGCATCATCTGCCGCCAATGAGCCTGGACACGTATCTGCTCGATCGCTCAAAGACGGTCGATGCCGCATTGAATCGCTTCCTCCCGCGCGCGACGACCAAACCCGCCACCCTGCACAAGGCGATGCGCTACAGCATCTTCGCCGGGGGCAAGCGCATGCGGCCCATCCTCGCCCTCGCCGCCGCCGAGGCCTGCGGAGGAGAAATCGAGGACGCCCTGCACGCCGCCTGCGCGGTCGAGTGCGTGCATACTTACTCGCTCATTCACGACGACCTCCCCTGCATGGATGATGACGATTTCCGCCGGGGTCGCCCGACCTCGCACAAGGTCTTCGGCGAAGGCATCGCAGTCCTCACGGGCGACGCTCTCGTGACCCAGGCGTTCGACATTCTCGCCCAGGCCAAGGAGACGCCGCGCTACAAGATCCGCGACTACATTCTCGAACTCTCCGGCGCGGCCGGAAGCCTCTATCTCATCGCCGGCCAAGTGGCCGACCTGGAGGCCGAGGGGAAGAAATCGACACGCTCGGAGCTGCGTTTCATCCACGAGGGCAAGACGGCGGCGATGATCGTCGTGAGCCTGCGCCTCGGCGGCATGAGCGCCAACGCCACGCCGAAGGCTGTGCTCGCGCTGACGGAATTTGGCAAGAATCTCGGCCTCGCCTTCCAGGTCATCGACGACATCCTCGACATCACGCAAACCAGCGAAAAGCTCGGCAAGAGCGCTGGCAAGGACGTCGCCGCAAAAAAGACCACCTATCCCTCGCTCATCGGCCTGAAGGCCGCCCGCGCGGAAGCCAAACGCCTGACCAGCGCCGCGCACAAGGCGCTCGACCCGATCCGCAAAGCCGACCGACTCCACGAGCTCGCCGACTACCTGCTGAATCGCGAGTATTAACTCGTAACGTAAAGCGCCACCGCGAGGCTCGCGGCGGAAAGGATCGTGCTCAGGGCGATGGAACCCGACGCCAGCGTCGGATCGCCGCCCATTTCCTTGGCCATGACAAAGGCGGCCGCCGCCGTCGGAGCCGCCGCCAGTACCATGGCGATGCGTTGCTCGGGTAGGCCAAGGCCAACCACGCGGCACATCACGTAGACGATGATCGGAAGCACGACGACCTTGAGCAGAGCCGCCGCCACGATGGCTGAGCGCTTGCCTTGAAAAGAGGCGTGTGCCAGCGAGCCACCAATGCAGAGCAGAGCGAGCGGCACCGCCGCATCGCCCAGCGCCTTGAAAGCCCGGTCGACCACACCCGGGATCGGTACGTCGAGGATCGGAACGAGAATGCCCAGGATGCCCGCGAGCAGGAGCGGATTGCGCAGGATGGGTTTCGCCAACTGCATCCAGTGCACCTTGCCCTCATGGCGGCTGACCTGGAGCACGATCACGGCGAAAATATTGTAAGAGGCCATGAGCAGGATCATCGCGATCACTGCCGTCGCCATCATGGCTTTTGACCCGGGGAAGGGTTGCGTCGCCACGCTGTAGGCCAGCACGGGCAGCGCAATGTAAGCGGAGTTTCCACGAAAGGCGGATTGCGAAAACGTCCCGCGATAGATGTGCGGGACGCCGAGCGGAATCGCCAGCAGCCAGGCAATGACGATGATAAGAATCGTCGCCGCCCAGAGTACGCCCATGAGCCGGATCAACTGGCCGCCCGGCTCGATGGCATGCGAGGCCGAGGTGAAAAGCAGCGCAGGCAGGGCCACCCAGAACGCCAGCTTGTTCAGGTCGTTCATGAAGTCATGGCCGAGAAACTTGATCTTCGCGAGCACCGTGCCCAGAGCGATGATCAGCACCAGGGGTGCGAGGGTTTCAAAGATGACTGCGTGCATTGGACAAGGTGCCTGAGGTGACTCCAAGCTGGGACTGGGCCTTGAGTTCGCGCCAGAGTTCCGCCCCGGTGGCGCGGCCCTCCAGCAGCTCGCGATACGCAGCGAGCACACGGCGGGTTTCGGCGGGAGATTCCTCCAGCAGTTCGATGCGGAACCGGGCCAGTCCGGCGGCGCGGAGCTCCGCATAATGCGCCGCCCCGGTCTGCGGCGTGGCGTTGAAGAGCGTGTTGCGGCATCCCACATCGGCGCGCAGCGGGTGCTCGATGCCCACGCGGTCGCGCAGGTGGACGCGGTGCTTTTCGCACGGTCGCCCGCAATCCAGGAACGAACTGCCCTTGGACAGAAACGCCGCAAACACACAGTGCTCCATGTGAAACATCGGCATGTGCTGGTGCAGCGTCAGCTCAAACCACTCCGGCGGAGCGGAGCGGAGAAGAGCCAATACCTGCGAAATGGCGAGATCATAGGAGACCGTCACGCGCTCCAGCCCGTGACGTTTGAAAACCGCGGCGCTCAGCGGATTGGCGACATTGAGGGAAAAGTCGCCCACCTTGCGCAAAGAGCTATCGCGGAAGTGCGCGATGGCCCCGACATTGCGAATGAGCACACCGGTCGGCGCGGCCTTTTCGATCAGCTTGAAGAAGCCCTCCTCGCCCGCCTTTTGAATGCGCGGAGTGGCGAGGAAAATCTCCGCTCCGGGCGCGGCCGCCACGGCATCCCTGTACCGCCGGATGTCTTCAAAATCGACGTAGATGGTGCGCACGCCGTCCTCCAGCGCCGCCTCGATCTGCGCCATGTCGCGGCAGAGCACGGCCAGCGAAGGCACCGCCTCGATTTTGCTGGCGGGCGGGATATCGGAAAGAACCTGCTCAAGGGTAACGCCCGAGGGTTCGCGCCCGGCGCGGTCGGCAGTCTCCAACTGCTGGACAATTGCCGCCTTGAGCCGATTGAGTTCGCTGCTGGGCAGAAAAACCGGAGCGGCGAAATCCACGACGACCTCGCCGAGCGTGTACGGCGTATCGTTCAGCCTGCCAAAGATATCGCGCAGTTGCTCCTCGCCGAGGGCCACCTTGCGGCTTTCCTGCAAGGACATGCCGGAGCGTAAAATGATCGTCTCGTTTCCTTCCGTGGCGGTGACCTCCAACGAATCGCCAGGCGCTCCGGTGAAGCGCAGGTCGAGCGGCGTCTTGCCCGTGGAGCGCGGTTCGATGCGGGACTTGAAGGTGGCTCGCAGCTCCGCCTCCAGCGACGGGTCGTCCGTCTTCCAGACCCGCGTACCGGGCGAGAGCCGGGAGAAATCCAGCGCGCCATGACGGAAGTAGTATTGCCCATTCCGCACCTCGTAGATGCGGCCGCCCTGTTCGTCGTTCGTATCGGCGGCGTGCTCGAAGACAATGCCGTCTCCCGGCTTGAGGTCGAGCTGGCTGTCGATCTCGACAAAATTCCGCCCCACCCGCGAGACCCGGCCCGCGTACGGGCCGCGCTTCTTCCCATAATCCGCGCGCACGAGCTGCTGGTGATTCACGCCATGCATCCAGCCGCTGAACAGCCCGCGCGAGAAAGTCATCTCCATGCGGTACCAGTCGTCGGCGGAGGGTTCCGCATTCTCGCCCTCCAGCGCGGCGTCGATCGCCTTGCGATACACCGAGGTCACGGCGGCCACATACTCCGGGGTCTTGAGACGGCCCTCGATCTTGAAACTCTTGACCCCGAGCCGGATCAACTCGGGAATTTCCCGCACCGCGGCGAGATCCTGCGGCGAAAGAAGATACCGCTTGTCACCGAGGTCGCGCACGATGCCATCGACCACCACCTGATACGGCATGCGGCAGGCCTGGGCGCACTCGCCGCGATTGGCGCTGCGCTGACCGAGGGATTCACTTGTCAGGCACTGGCCGGAGTAGGCCACGCACAGCGCACCGTGAACGAAAACCTCCAGCGGCACCCCGGTTTCAAATTTCGCCAGTTCGCGCAGTGACAATTCCCGCGAGAGCACGACTTGCTTCGCCCCGAGCTCCTCGGCAAAACGCACGCCCTCGGGCGAGGTCACAGTCATCTGGGTGGAGGCGTGGACACGCAGACCCGGGAACATCCGGCGCGCAATCTCGGCCAGCCCGACATCCTGAATGATGACCGCATCGACCCCGGCGTCATTGAGCTGGCGGAGTTCCTCGACCGCATCCGGAAGCTCGCTGGTAAAGATCAGGACATTGAGGGCCATGTAGGCCTTCACCCCATGAGCGTGCAGGAAAGCGACGACCTTGGGCAGGTCGTCCGCGCCGAAATTCTCGGCCCGCATGCGGGCATTGAACCGGGGCATGCCAAAGTACACGGCGTCCGCCCCATTGGCGACCGCCGCACGCACGCATTCCCAGTCGCCAGCCGGGGCGAGAAGTTCAGGTCGAGATACCACTTACCCGCACAGAACACCAAACGGGCGGAAAATCAAAGAACGGGAACGGATTTTCCCGCGCATTGCCTTCCGCCCTGTCGGTGCACTAGATGCCCGCGCCGCGAGCGAGTTCCTCAGCGATCTGAGGCTCGGGGATGCGCGAGAGTTCGACCGCAAAATGCGTCAGGTCGAGCAAGGTGTTTTCCAGCGTGTGCTCAGCCGTGCGGAGTTCCAGCTCGGGAGCGAGCGGAGCCTCGTACGGGGACGAGATGCCGGTGAACTCCTTGATCTCGCCAGCACGCGCCCTCTTGTAAAGGCCGCGCGGATCGCGGGCTTCGCACACATCGAGCGGGGCATTGATGAACACCTCGCCAAACGGGATGCCGTCGCGATGGCAGATCTTGCGGACATTTTCGCGGTCGGCCCGGAAGGGCGAAATGAGCGAGCAGATGACCACCAGTCCGGCCTCGGCCATGAGGCGGGCGGTTTCCCCGGCTCGGCGGATATTCTCCGAACGATCCTCGGCGGAGAATCCAAGATTCGCGCAGAGGCCGTGGCGGAGGTTATCGCCATCGAGGATGTAACTGAAGATGCCGCGGCGATGGAGGTGATAATCGAGGCCGGTGGCGAGGGTCGACTTGCCGGAACCCGACAGGCCGGTGAGCCAGAGGACCGCGCCGCGATGTCCGAAATTCTCGGCACGCAATTCGCGAGTGACCGGGCTGACCGTCCACGTGAGGTTCTCAGCGGCCCCGGCGAGACGCATCTCGTCCTGATAATCAGCCTCGCGAATGATGCCGCCGCCGCCAATGCGCTTGCCGGTGACAATGACGAAACGCCCGGTTTCGCTGATGCGGTCATGGCGATCAAAGGCGATCGGCTTGCGGGCGCGGATGCGCACGTCGGCCACCTCGTTTTTGTGAATGATGCCCGGATTGCCCGCGAGCGGCTCCAGTGTGGAGGAATCCAGTACGCGCGTGATCTCGACCAGGCGCGCCTCGACGCTCTGCGTGCCGAGCTTCAGGGTGAAGGGGACATTGAGCGGCAGCGGATCGTTCTGCAGCCAGAAAAGGCTGGCCTGAATCTCGCGACCCTCGGCCGGGCCATGATCTGGCGCGCTGCCGATATCGCCGCGTTCCACGAAAATCTGCTCCTCCAGCGTGATGGCGACAGACTCGCCGACGAGGGCGCTGGTCGGAGGTTCCGGCGCATTCCATTCCTCAATGGACTTCACGCGACTGCTCTTGCCGTCCGGCCAGAAAACGATCTCCTGCCCGACCTGGAGCGACCCGGTTTCGATGCGACCCGCCAGGATGCGGCGCTCGTCGAAGCGATAGATATCCTGAAGCACGAAACGCAGCGGAAGGTCATCCGGCGGAGCGGAAATCTGGAACTGCTCCAAAGCCTCGAGAATCGCAGGCCCCTTGTGCCATTCCAACTCCGGGCTGGCCTTCGTAATGTTAAGGCCGAGCTTGGCGGAAATCGGCACGAAATGCTGCGGCACGATGCCGAGCTTGCCCAGGAACTCCGTGTAATCGGAACGCACCTTTTCAAAACGCTCCTGCCGATAGCCGACGAGGTCCATCTTGTTCACCGCCACGACGATCTGGCGGATGCCGAGAAGCGAAAGCAGGTAGGCGTGGCGCTTCGACTGTTCCTGGATGCCCTCATTGGCATCGATCAGGAGGATCGCCGCGTCGGCGCTGGCTGCGCCGGTGACCATGTTTTTCAGGAATTCCTTGTGGCCCGGGGCGTCGATGATGACGTACTCGCGCTTTTCCGTGCGGAACGGCAGCTGCGTCGTATCGATCGTGATGTTCTGCGCCTGCTCCTCGAGAAGAGCGTCGAGCAGGAAGGCGAACTCAAATTCCATGCCTTCGAGTTCGCTGGCCTTGCGGATTTGCTCGACCTTGCCCTCGGGCAGGGAGTTGGTGTCGTGAAAAAGACGTCCGATAAGCGTGGATTTGCCATGGTCGACATGGCCCACGATCACGATGCGCAGCTTTTGCGAAGTCGGAACTGAGATGTCGGAAGTCGGAACTTTTGTGGGTTCGAGAGTCGTTTGCACTGGAGACTATTTCTTTTTGCTGCGGCTGCTTTTGATGGAGGCCACAATGATGGAGAGGATTTCGTCGGCTTCCTTTTCCAGGGCCGAAAGTTTGGCGGGCTTGATGAGGCCGAGTGCTTTGGAAAGTTGCAGCCAGTAGATCACTTCATCGCACTCTTCTTCACAGATCCCCAGCTTCGCAACAAACTCCGCAGAGGAACGCGCCCGGCGCGCCGCACGGTAGTTTGCCCCGACCGAGGCGGAACACCGGATCAACTGGGAAGAGACAACGGAGCCCGAACGCGAAACCGGAAGAGCTTCCGCCGCGCGAATGCACCGCACCGCAAACTCAAACGTCCGATCTCGCAAATCTGCCACGCGTTTGAGCCCGCCCGATTTACCGGGAGACTCACTGCCTGGCGAAACTTCCGACTTCCGCCTTCCCACTTCCGACATCACATGAATCCTTTTGCGCGCAGTTTCTGCATCGCATTCCGCTCGTGGTGGTCCTGGGCGCGACCGGCGCGCTCGCTCGTCTTGGTGACGAGGAGTTCCGCGATGATCTCGCTGATGTTGGAGGCCGTGCTTTCCACGGGCTTCGTGATCGGCCAGCAGCCGAGGGAACGGAAGCGGTACTTCTTTCCGTCGTCACCCGGGCGGGCGAAGTACATGGTCGGAATCGGGATCTTCTCGCGCTCGATGTAGCGCCAGATGTCGACCTCGGCCCAATCGAGCAGCGGCTGCACACGGATGTGCTCGCCCGGCTCGATGGCGGTGGTGAACTGGTTCCAGAACTCCGGCGGCTGATCCTTGTAGTCCCACTCAAACTCCGCATTGCGGGGCGAAAAGTAGCGCTCCTTCGCACGGGTCGGGTCCTCGTCGCGGCGGATGCCGGTGATGAGCGCATCAAATTTCCGCTCCGCCATCACCTGCTGCAGGGCCACGGTCTTGAGTTCGTGCGTCACCGTCACCGGGTCATGAGTCTCATAACCAACTGATTGCGTGTACGTTCCACGTCCAGCGCGAGCGTCCTCATTGATCTTTACGATCAAGTCGAGGTCATACTCCTTGCGCGCCCACTCACGAAACTCCAGCATCTCGGGAAATTCGTAAGTCGTATCGATGTGCAGCACCGGGTACGGAATCTTTCCGCAAAAGGCCTTCTTCGAGAGCCAGATCAGGACGTTGGAATCCTTGCCCATGCTCCACGGCATACACAGGTTCGAGAAGCTGTGATAGGCTTCACGAAGAATGTACACGCTTTGCGCTTCGAGTTGGTCCAGATGATCCATTGGAAAATAACCACTAAAGCGGTAGTTGTTACCTCCCGCCACTAAAAAATTCATGTCCCAGCCCCTGATCCCGACAATTATCAACAAAGTTGGTCGTGAAATCGCTTTCGCCTGGAGCGACGGCACCGAGACCTACATCCCGGCCGAGGTCCTGCGCCGGGCCTGTCCCTGCGCAGCCTGCGGAGGCGAACCGGATGTCACCGGCAAGGTGATCCGCCCCAGCGTCCAATACCAGCCCTCCAGCTTCGATCTCCAAAGCTGGGAAGTCATTGGCGGATATGGATTTCAGCCGACGTGGGCCGACGGCCATCGGACAGGTATCTACACCTTTCCGTACATCCGCAAACTCGGCGACACGATCCCGGGCTAGGCGTTATTTGGCAGCAACCCTGGCTGGCTCGACCTCCACGGTCGCGCCGTCCTTGAGCCGGTCGGTGGGATTCGCCACGAAGCGATCTCCCGCCGCCAGGCCTGAAACGATTTCCACCTGATCGCCGAGATCGCGATCTATGGTCACCTTGCGCAGGGCCACACGATTGCCCTCGCCCAGCACCGCGACCTGAACACCCGCAGCCCCGAGGATGAGCGACTTTGACGCGATGCGAATCGGCGGATGAGCCCGCTCCACATGCAGCGTCACCTCGGTGTACAAGCCGGGAACCAGCTTGCCGTCCGGATTGGGAACGAGCACCTCGGTACGGAGCGTGCGGCTGTTATCATCAAGTGCGCCCGCCGTGCGAACGACGCGAGCGGGGAAGGTTTCCCCCGGCAGCTCGTGGAATCGCAAATCCGCCCCCTGCCCGGTCGCGACCAGGCGATAGTAACTCTGCGGCACGTCGATGAAGGCGCGGAGCGTGGCCGTGTGGGCGAGTTCAAAAAGTTGGCGGCTCGTATCGTTCACGTCGGCGGTCACCAACTGGCCGACCTCGATCAAGCGCTTGGTCACCGTGCCGTCGAAGGGCGCGACGATCTTCTGAAACTCCTGCTGCTTCTCCAGGCGGTCGAGATTCGCCTGCGCCGCCTGATAGTCCGCATCGCGGGCGTCCAGCGTCGCGCGGCGCTCATCCAGCTCCTGGGCGGCGACGACATTTTCCTTCGAGAGCTTCGTCCAGCGGTCAAAGCTGGTCCGGGCGAGTTTCAGATTCGCCGCAGCCTGCGCAAGCGCGGCCCGGCCCTGGTTAACCTGCTCGTCGAGCTCCGGCGTTTCGATGACGGCCAGCACATCGCCAGCCTTTACGTGGCTGCCGATGTCGGTGTGCAATTCCTTCACGTACCCGCTCACCCGCGAGTAAAGCGGCGCACGCTGCGCGGCCTCGACCCGGCTCGGCAAGGTGATGTCGAGCGCAGCCTCGGCGGGCTTCGCCTCCTGCACAGTCGCATGGAACGCCGTGGACGGCGCCTCCGCGGCAAGGGCATGGACATTGTCGAGCCGGGGTTTGATTCCCAGCACGAGCAACAGGCCAAGTACGGTCGCAAATCCCCCGGCCAGCAACAGGGTCGGCACACGGGATTTGCCGGGAGGAGCGGGATGCGGAGTGTTGGGGTATCCGAGCTCGGGCAAAGGACGATCGATGGGTGTATTCATGGCATTAGTGGGCAGGCGCGAGCGATCCGGCGACCGGAGGCTCAGCGGTTTGTGTCTGGAGGAAGGGATTGGGTTTGCGCCGCAGCAGGCTGAAGACCACGGGCACGAAAAGCAGGGTCGTGAATGTCGCCACGATGAGGCCGCCGATTACGGCGCGGCCGAGAGGGGCGTTTTGCTCGCCGCCCTCGCCGAGGCCGAGCGCCATCGGGAACATGCCGATGATCATCGCTCCCGCCGTCATCAGTACGGGCCGCAGGCGGGTGGCTCCGGCCTCCATCGCCGCGGCGATCGGGCTCAACCCCGCCGCCAGCCGCTCATTGGCAAAGGTAACCATGAGGATGCTGTTCGCGGTCGCCACGCCGATGGTCATGATCGCGCCCATCAGGCTCGGCACGCTGAAGGTCGTTCCGGTGAGAAACAGCCCCCACACGATGCCCGCAAAGGCTCCCGGCAGCGCCATCGTGATGATGAAGGGATCGCTCCAGCTCTGGAAATTCACCACCAGCAGGAAATAGACGAGCAGGGCGCTGACGACGACACCCAGCCCCATGCGGAGAAAGGTCGTGTTCATGCTGTCGACCTGCCCGCGCACGGAGATGGTGTTGCCGGGCGCGAGCTTTTGCCGGGCCTCCGCCACGATCTTGTCGACCTCCTCGGAAACACCGCCGAGATCGCGATGGGAGACATTGGCGAAGACGTCGAAAACCGGCTGGATGTTGTAGTGATTCACCACGCTCTGGGTGCGAGCGCGAGAGATGCGCGCAAGGTTCGCCAGCAGTTGGCTTCCCGCTCCGCTTTCCTCCGCGACACGTCCTGACACAGGAGTATTCAGGAGCTCATTGACCGAGGAGATGAGGCGAGGCGGAGTCTGCACCGCGACCAGGAACGGGATGCCGTACACGGGATCGACCCAGTAGTTGGGCGTCACCTGTGTGCTGCTGCTCAGGCTCACGAGCACGTCCTGCGCGATGTCCCGCTGGTCCAGTCCCTCGGAGGCGAGCAGGGTGCGGTCGATGTTCAGGAACAGCGCGGGCGCGTCGAAGGACTGGTGGACATACACGTCCTTCGCCCCCGGTATGGCGGCGATGCGGTCGCGTATTTCCTGCGCCGCGGCGTAGTTGTTGGCCTTGTCATAACCAGACACCTTCACGTCGATCGGGGCAGGCAGGCCGAAGTTCAGGATCTGTGAAACGATGTCCGCCGGCTGGAAGAAGAAGGTCAGGTCGGGAAACTTCTCCCGCAGCCCCCGGCGCACCTCTTCCATGTACTCCGGCGTGGTTTTTGTGCGCTCGTGGTTGAGCTGCACGATGATCTCGCCGTCATGCGAGCCGATGGTCGAGTTGTCGCCAAAGGCCAGGCTGTATTTCTCCGAGACGACGCCGAAGTTATCGAGGATCAGCTTGATCTCCTGCGCCGGAATGATGCGCCGGATCTCATCCTCGACGTCGCTGAAAATGGTCTCGGTCTTCTCGATGCGCGTGCCGGTGGCTGCCCGCACGTGCAGGCGGAACTGTCCCGCATCCACGGTGGGGAAGAAATCCCGTCCCACCCAAGGGAATGCCAGGAACGCGCTGCCGATGAGAATGCCAAAGAGCAGGAACACCGACGCTCGATGCGCCAGCGCCCACCCGAGCGCACCGAGATAGCGAGCGTGGAGTTTCTCAAATCCGCCGATAAACCCCGCTTGGAACCGCTGGAAGAGATTCGGCCTCGCCGGAGCGCCGTGCGGCTCGAAACGCAGAATGTAGTCCGCCAGCACCGGCACCAGCGTGCGGCTCAGCACATAGCTGGAGAGGATGGAAAAGACGACCGCCAGCGCCATGGGAGTGAAGAGGTACTTCGCCGGGCCAACGAGAAACATCACCGGCACAAAGACAATGCTGATGGCGAGCGCCGAGACGAGCGCCGGGAGCGCGATTTCCCGCGAACCTTCCAGCACCGCCTCCCGCAAGGGACGGCCCAGCTCGATATGGCGATGAATGTTCTCGATCGTGATCGTCGCCTCATCGACCAGGATGCCGATGGCGAGAGCCAGTCCACCGAGCGTCATGACGTTCAGCGAGTACCCCATCAAACTCAGCAGAGTGAGGGACGACAGAATGCTCAGCGGGATCGATAGAGCAACAATGAGCGTGCTCCGCCAGCTCCCGAGAAAGAGCAGGATAAAGGTCGCCGTGAGCGCTGCCGCGATGAGCCCCTCATGCACCACGCCATCGAGCGCGGCCTCGACAAAAATCGATTGGTCGGCCAGCAACTCGATCTTCATGCCGGGAGGCGCCGCCGCCTGGATTTGCGGCAGCTTTTCCTTCACGCCCTTGATGATGTCGAGGGTGGAGCTTGAGCCGTTCTTGAGGATTTGCAAAAGCACGGCCCGCTTGCCATCGGCGCGCACGATGTTCTGCTGCACCTCAAAGCCGTCATGCACGTGCGCCACGTCGCGCACATAGGTCACCACGCCGTTTTCCCTTTTGATCGGCAGGTTGTTCAGCATCTCCAGCGTGTCGGGAGAGTTGTTCATCTTCACCCGGTACTCCGTGTCGCCGAGACGGGCCGCGCCGCTGGGCAGGGTGAGATTCTGAACGTTGAGGGCGTCGTTCACATCGCGGGCGGAAAGGCCCCGGGCCTGGAGCTTCGCAGGATCGAGATCGACCATGACCTGCCGTACCTTGCCGCCAAACGGCGCGGGCAGAGTAAGCCCGTTGATCGTCGCCAGCTGCTGGCGAATGCGAAAGATGCCGTAGGTGTACAACTCCGCCTCGCTCAGCGTGTCGCTGCTGAGGCTCATCTGGATGATCGGCACGGAATCCGCCGCGTAACGCAGAATGATCGGCGGCTGCACGCCCGGAGGCATGCGGCGGAGGATGGCCTGACTCACCGCCGTGGCCTGCGCGAGGCCCCGCTCCACCTTCGCCCCGGGATGGAAGTACAGCTTGATGATGCCCACGCCATCGAGCGTTTGCGACTCGATGCGCTCGAGATCGTTCACGTTGGCCGAGAGTGAATATTCGGAGTACACCGTGATCTGCTTTTCAAACTCCTCCGCGCTCAGCCCGTTGTAGGTCCAGATCACGCTGATCACCGGGATGTCGATCTGCGGAAAAATATCCTTCGGCGTGCGCACAAAAGACGCCACCCCCGCGAGGAGAATCAGGACGGCCATCACCACAAAGGTGTAGGGCCGGTTCAATGCCAGTCGGACGATCCACATAATCAGTTTTGCCTGGAATCAGGCGATAAGTTCAATAGTTCAATATTTATAAACTATTGGACGCTTTGTCAAATTCGGCGTATCCTAAAAATCAGTTACCCATGAGACCGCTGTACCATCCCTCGAAGGAGGACATCTCGACGGAGGGTATTCTCTACGCTCTGTCGGACCCGATCCGGGCCCAGATTTACTCGGAGATTTCGTGCTCCGAGGAGGCTCCCACCTGCTCGAATTTCCTCACCCTCAAAAACCACAAACTTCCCAAGTCCACCCTCTGCCAGCATTTCAAGATCCTGCGTGAGGCGGGCCTCATCCGCAGCGAACGCAAGGGTGTCGAACTGCGCAACTTCAGCCGCTGCGGCGACCTGAAGGAACGGTTTGGCGACTTGATTCGCGCCGTCCTCGCCGCCTACGGCCTCAAGGTGGGCGAGTCGGTCCAAAACGTCCCGTCCGAACCCAAAAAGAAGGCCGTTGCGGAAAAGAGCCGCCCGCGTTGACGGACGGCTCTTCCCCTTTTGGGTTTGATCAAATATCGGCCATGCCGCCGTCGGAGAGCAGATCGATGCCGGTGGAATAGCTGCTGTCGCTCGACGCGAGAAACAGCGCCGCGGCGGCAATCTCCTCCGATCGGCCAAGTCGGCCGAGGGGCACCATCTGAGTAAGGCCGGCCTTCATGGCGTCTGCCTCCTCCTTGCTCTTGTATTGACCATCGAGGATCGGCGTGTCGATCGGGCCCGGGCTGAGGCTGTTGACGCGGATGCCGCGCCCCTTCAACTCCGCCGCCCAGGTACGGACAAATGAACGCACCGCCGCCTTGGTCGCGGAATACACCGAAGCCCCCGGGAAACCGAGATACTGCACGACGGAAGCCACCACCACGATCGATCCGCCATCCCGGAGGAGGGGCAACGCTTTTTGCGTGGTGAAGAGAACACCCCGGACGTTGATGTCGAAAATCTTGTTATAGTGCTCAACCGTCACCTCGCCCAAGGGGGCAAACTCGGCGATGCCCGCATTGGCGACAATGATGTCCAGTGCGCCTTTCTCGGCTTTCACCTGCTCATAGAGGCGGTCGAGATCTTCCAGCTTTGCGACATCGCTCTGCACAGCAGTGACGTTTTTCCCGATGGCCGCCACGGCCTTGTCGAGTTCCGCCTGCCTGCGTCCGGTGATGAAGACATACGCGCCCTCTTCCACAAACTTCTGCGCGATGGCGAGGCCAATGCCGCTGCTGCCGCCCGTTACCACTGCGATTTTTCCGTCGAGTTTTGACATGGTCTTTATGGGTTATTCCTGTTGTTCAGAATTTCTGAACTAATAGACCAAAAACCGCCCCGGTCAACGGCTATTTGCAGAAAACAAAACGGGCAGGCGCGAGGCCTGCCCGTTCGGAAAAATCGACTTGCGTCTTAGGCTGACGCCTTGATCTCGACGCCGGTAACGGCGTTGGTGATGACAAACTTTTCCGGGTGGAATGTCGGGTCGGCGCGGAAGCTCAGGCGGCCGGCGTAACGGCGCTCGATGTCGACGAGATGCTCCTCGTCCTCGTTGCGCAGGCGGTTGAGGAGGTCGGGATGCACGATGACCTTGATCTCGTGCACACTCTCCTGGTTCTGCCGCATCACGGTGTGCAGGGCGCGCTGAAGCTCGACGCTCATCGTCATGGGGCTCTTGATCAGACCCTTGCCGCCGCAATGCGGGCACGGGACGAACTGCGTGCTGGCGAGGCTTTCCGCCGCGCGCTGGCGGGTCATCTCCATGAGGCCGAGCTGCGAGATCGGGAGCACATGGGTGCGGGCCTTGTCGCGCTTGAGACGTTCCTTGATGCGCTGGTAGACGGACTGCTGGTCCTTGCGGCTCTTCATGTCGATGAAGTCGCCGATGATGATGCCGCCGATGTTGCGCAGGCGCATCTGTCGGCAAATCTCGTCCGCCGCCTCGAGGTTGGTCTGGAGGATGGTCTTCTCCATGTCCTTCGAGCCCTTGTTGCGACCCGTATTCACGTCGACCGCGATGAGCGCCTCCGTTTCGTCGATCACGATATAGCCGCCGCACGGCAGCCACACCTGGCGATGGAAGGCCGCGTCGATCTGGGACTGGACGCCGAAGCAATCGAAGATCGGCTGAGAGCCGGTGTAAAGCTGCACGCGCTTGCGGGCGCGCTTGGAGATCTGGCCCACGAGATTCTGCATCCGCTCAAAGGCCTTCTGGTCGTCGACCATGATGGAATCCACATCGTCGGTGAGGAAATCGCGCACGGTGCGATCAATGAGGTCGCTCTCGGCGTACAGGCAGGCCGGAGCCGGAAGCTCTTCCATGCCGCGTTGAATCTCCGCCCACTGCTCGAGGAGCAGGCTGAGGTCGCGGACGAAATACCGGGCGCGCTGGCCCTGGCCCACGGTGCGCATGATGACGCCCATGCCGTCCGGGATGTCGAGCTCCTGGAGGATCTTGCGCAGACGCTCGCGCTCCTTGGGATCGTCGATCTTGCGAGAGATACCGCACTGCTCATTGAACGGCATGAGCACGAGGTACCGGCCCGCGAGGCTCACGTCGGTCGTGATACGCGGCCCCTTCGTTCCGATCGGGCCTTTTTTCACCTGCACGAGGATGTCCGAGCCGACAGGATAGATGTTCGGCACGTCCTTGTGCGTGATTTTCTGCTTCTTCTGGTTGTTCTTGCCGCCGCCGCGGCTCACGGCTTCCACGCCGCTGTCGAGCGCCGCCGGGATGGCGTCCCAGAATTGCAGGAACGCGTTTTTCTCAAACCCGATATCGACGAACATGGCCTTGATGCCCGGCTCGATGTTGCGGACCTTGCCCTTGTAGATCGCACCGACGATGTTCCGGTCGGATTCGCGCTCAGTGGTCAGCTCCTCGAGCCGGTTGTCCTCCAGCAAAGCGACCCGCTTCTCGAGGCGCTCGCAGTTGACGATGAGTTTAATTCCAGTGCTTTTCTTGCCTAGGCCCAAAATTCTTTTGACTGTTTCGATCATGAAAAAACGGAGGTTGATCTCCCCGGGGGGAGGAAAGGGTAATTAGGGGGGAATTCATCTGCGGTTGGGGGAAGGAGTTGATTCCTTTTTCTTTTTGTCCCCTCCACGGAAGAAATTGAAGAATTTTTCCAAACCCGAGGGTTTGGCGCTCTGACGATTGCGCACGCGACCGCCTTCATCGGCTTCATCACGTACGCTCGGAGCGGCAGCCACCTGGCTTTCCTGGCCAGCGGGAGCTGCATTGTCCTCCGTGCCCGTATCCTGGTCGGCCGTCACGGTGGTTGCGGCCGGGATATCCCGTCCGAAGTCGATGCTCTCGACCTGATTGAAATTTCCCGCAGCAGGGTCCAGCCATGCCACCAAAGGCGCAGGAGTCGGGGTGGGTTCCGCATCCGGGGCGGGCGGCTCAGCCGGGGTATCGGCTGCCTTGTCGAGGGCGAACGTATCTTCGAGAATCTTCGCCGCGATCGGCGCCGCCACACCGCCGCCCGACTTTGCACCCTGCACAAGCACACACACGGCATACTTTGGCGCGTCATAAGGGGCGAAACAGATGAACCACGTATGGTTGTCCTTGATGCCATTGCGCCAGAACTGGGCGGTGCCCGTCTTGCCCGCGACCTCGACGCCCTTGATGCGTGCCTTGCCTGCGGTGCCACCGCCTTCATTGACCACCTTGTCCATGCCGAGGCGGACCTTCTCGATCTGCTCCCGGGTCAACCCTCCGTCCTTGATCAGGTCGGTACGCACCCGCGCTGGCTCTTGCAACAGCACCTTGCCGTCCTGGGCGACGACCTTGTCGATGAGGCGGGGATAGAAACATGTGCCACCGTTGGCCACGGTCGCGGCGATCATGGCCATCTGGATGGGCGAGGCCAGCACCATGCCCTGGCCGATGGAAGTATTGGCCGTGTATCCATTCGACCACCGGGCGTTCGGTTCGACCTGGGCGAGATATTCGGGACTCGGCAGCACCCCGGGCGCCTCGCCGGAAAGCGGCAGGCCGGATTTCTGCCCCAGGCCCAGCATGTTGCCCATCGCCACGATGTTATCGATGCCGGTGGCGTTGCCATACTGATAGAAAAAGGCGTTGCAGGAGTATTTCAGCGCATCGGAGAGGCGTAGCGTGCCATGCGGAGGCAGGTGCTTCTGGGTGACCCAGCACATCATGTATTTGTTGCCATAGGTCACGCCGCCCGTGCAGGTGAAACTCTTGTCACCCACCCCGGCGCGCAGGCCAGCGAGGCCGATCGGCACCTTGTAGGTCGATCCCGGCGCGTAGGCGCTGATGGCCCGGTTGAGCAGTGGATTGGTCTCGTCCTTGTTCAGCTCCAGCCAGTCCTTGGCCGCGATGGAGGGGATGAATTTGTTCGGATCGTACGACGGCACCGAGGCCATCGCGAGGACGTCGCCATTGTTGGGATCGATCACGACGGCGGCGCCACGTCCCACGGCGCGGAGAGCCTTCTCGGCGATGTACTGGATGCGCGCGTCGAGGGTGAGATACACATTCGCACCCTGCTTGGGCTCCACGATCTCGACATCTTTGCGCATGATCTGCCCCTTGGCATCACGCTGGAGGATCTTCACCCCCGGCGTTCCCTTGAGGTAGTCGTTCATGGCCAGCTCGATCTGGGCCTTGCCCTCCATGTCCGGCTCGTAGAACTTGAATTTGTTGATGTCGTCGAGCTTGTCGAGATTGCCGGGAGCCCCGACGTATCCGAGCAAATGGGCGGCCAGCGAGCCGTAGACGTATTGGCGCACCGGCTTTTTCGTCACGGTGACACCGGGAAGGCCGAGATTGTTCTCGGAAAGCACGGCCATCCTCTCGAAGTCGAGATCCTGCATATAATTGAAGGGGATCTCGCTTTTGTTGCGGTAGTGAATCTGCAGGCGCTTGGCATTGTAGTCCTGCGCGACGCCGAGTTCCTCCAGCCGGGGAATGATCTGTTCGGAAACGATGCGAGCCACGTCAGCCTCCTCCAGATCCTTGGGCATGTTGCGCACCGTGCCGCGGTAGCGCACCTTGGGCACCTGGTTGTTGTGCGACTGGCGATAGGCTGTCACCATGTCGGGCAGGTAAAAGTCGACATCGAAGCTGGCGCGGTTCTGCACGAGCGGAATGCCATTGCGGTCGAGAATCTCTCCTCGCACGGCGGGAATGCGCACCGTCACGCGCGATGTCGAGCCGGTCTTGGCCGTGTACTCCGCGCCATGAGCGATCTGAACCATCCACAGGCGCGCCACCAGGCCGGAAAGCGCCAGGATGATCACCCCGCCGACGAAGACAAACCGCAAAGCTGGTCCCGTCCGCCTCATGCCCGCCCTCCGAAGCGATCACCGCGGGGATATTCACCCGGGATCAGATGGCGGAGGGATTCCCACGCCAGATAAACGAGAGGCGCAACCGCCGCCGCGATGAGACCAGGGCCGATGATGCGCCAGAACACCATGTCATTGAGCACGACCCCTTCCCGCCGGAAGCAGATCATCACGTATTGCAGGGCCAGGTACAGCGACGTGCCCCCCACGGCCAGGCAGGTGTGAATCCACCAGCCGCCGCGCAAAAAAGCGGGTTGAAACCCGTGACAAAGGAGCCCAAGCAACACGAAATAGACGATAGACCAGCCGAGGGCGATTTCAACCCGCCCCCCGACGATGTGGAGATTCATCAGATCCACGATAAATCCCGTGAAAACCGCGAGCGAGAGCATCGTCCACGCGGAATAGGCAATGGCGGCCAGACAGAACAGCGCCGGCACCAGCAGCACGTGAGCCCCGAGCAGCATGTGTACGGGTGGAATGAACTCCTGGACGATCAAGGCCAGGAAGATGAGGATCGCAAAGCTGATGCCGCCCAGGACGTCTCTCATTTGGCTCCGACGATTACGAAGACATCTTCGACCATCGAAGTATCCACGGCGGGTTCGACGATGGCCCTCCCGTCGAGCGCACGCACCTGGAAACTTTTCACGACTCCGATGGGAATCCCCGAGGGGAACACGCCGTTGCTGACCCCGGCGCTGTAAATCTTCTGGCCCGGCTGCAGGTTGGCCTGCTTGGAAAGGAAGTCCATCTGGAGCAGCCCGGGCGTGTCGCTCTGCTGCACCCGCACGCCGGAGAGAATTCCCTGCTCCCGGCTTCCCTCCACCTTGGCCGCGACCTTGCAGGTCTCGTCAGTGATGAGCAGGACGATCGATTCATTCTTGGCGACGGTGGTGGTCTTGCCCACCAGCCCCACGTCGGTCAGGACCGGCTCGTCCGCCTCGACCCCGTCCTCAAAGCCCCGGTTAATCTTGACCGTGGTCCACCACGTCGACGCATCCCGGGAGATGACGCGGGCCGGGAGGAGCTTGAAGACCGAGCGCTTGCGGTAGTCGAGGGCCTGTCGAAGCTTGTTGTTCTCAGCCTCGATTTCCCGGAGGAGCTGGTTTTCCGTGCGCAGCTCTTTGTTTTCCGTCGTCAGCCGGTTGTACTCGGCCTCCAGTTCATCGAGGTTCTTCAGCCCCGATCCCATCTCGCCGATCTGCCGCTGCACGGCGGAACCGGTCTTGACGAACGGAGCAACGATCCCGAGGAAGCCCGACTGCATCTTTTGCATCGCATCGGAACCGAGCGTCGAGAGCAGCACAGCTCCCGCCACGATCAGGAAAACGATAACAAGAAGCAGTCGATTCATCGGGCGAATTTCCGGGATATGTCAGGCTGTTCGCTCGCTGGAGCGAAAGGATCGTTAGTGCGAGGAATGGGAACCCGTGTGCTCGTGAGAAGCCACCGCGCGGAGGAAGCGGAGTTCCTCCAGCGCCTTGCCGGTTCCCTCGGCCACCGCGCTGAGCGGGTCCTCGGCGACATGCACGGGCAGGCCGGTCTCCTCCTGGAGGAGACGGTCGAGGCCGCGCAGCAAAGCGCCGCCACCCGCGAGCACGAGACCGCGATCCACCAGATCGGCGGACAGCTCGGGAGGGCAGCGCTCGAGCGTGATGCGGACAGAGTCCACGATCGTCGAGATCGGCTCCAGGAGCGCCTCGCGCACTTCCTGCGAGGAAATGGTGATGGTTTTCGGGAGACCGGCCACGAGGTCGCGGCCCTTCACCTCCATGGTGTTCTCCTTCTCAAGCTTGTAGGCGGAGCCGATCTTGATCTTGATCTCCTCGGCGGTGCGCTCACCGATCATGAGGTTGTAGGCCCGCTTCATGTAATTGATGATCGACTCGTCGAGTTCATCGCCAGCGACGCGCACGCTGCGGCTGAACACGATGCCGGAGAGCGAGATAAGCGCCACCTCGGTGGTGCCGCCACCGATGTCGATGATCATGTTGCCCGCCGCATCCTGCACCGGGAGGCCGACACCGATCGCTGCGGCCATGGGTTCCTCGATGAGGTAAACCTCACGGGCGCCCGCGCGGGTGGCGGAATCCTTCACCGCACGCTTCTCCACCTCGGTGATGCCGCTGGGGACAGCGATCACCACGCGGGGACGAACCATGCGACGGCGGTTGTGCACCTTGCTGATGAAATGGCGCAACATGGCCTCTGTGATCTCGAAATCCGCGATCACGCCGTCCTTGAGCGGACGGATGGCTACGATGTTGCCGGGCGTGCGGCCCAGCATGCGCTTGGCCTCGTCACCGACCGCGAGCACCTTTTTGGTGCCCTGCTGGACGGCCACCACGGAGGGTTCGCGTAGAACGATGCCGTGGTCCTTTACGTAAACGAGGGTGTTGGCGGTACCGAGATCGATACCGATGTCATTGGAGAAAAACCCGAGGACGTTATCAAACATATAAAAAGTGATGGGCGCCCACGGCGCGGGGCGCTTTCATCGCCCGAGCACACCCCTCGCCGTAAGTGTTGCCGAAAATTGGGGTTGCGGAGGTTCTGCGTCAAGGCATTCCTTACGCAACTGCAACGGCATCGGCGATCGCCTGCCCCATTCCGGCTGTATCCACCTTCGTGGTCCCCGGAGTATGAATGTCGGCGGTGCGCAATCCGTCGGCGATCACCTTCTTCACCGCAGCCTCGATGGCGGCAGCCGCAGCCTCTTCTCCACAGGAGAAACGGAGCAGCATGGCGGCGGAAAGGATCTGGGCGATCGGGTTGGCGATGCCTTTGCCCGCGATATCGGGCGCGGACCCGCCGCTCGGCTCGTACATGCCGAAGCGGGAGGTGGAACCCTCGAGGGTCTCTCCCAGGCTGGCGCTCGGGAGCATGCCCAGCGAACCAGTCAGCATGGCCATTTCGTCGCTGAGGATGTCGCCGAAGAGGTTCTCTGCCAGGACGACGTCAAAAAACTTGGGCCGGCGCACGAGCTGCATGGCGGCATTGTCGACATACAGGTGGTCGAGGGTCACGTCCGGGTAATCCTTGCTCACCTCATCCACCACGCGACGCCAAAGGACGCCGTTCTGGAGCACGTTGGCCTTGTCGATCGAGGTCACGTGGGACTTCCGGCGGCGGGCAGCCTCGAAGGCGACCTTCGCGATGCGGCGGATTTCGCTCTCCCAGTACACCATCGTATCGACGGCGAACTGCTCATTGCCCTCCTGCTTGATGTACTTGGGCTCGCCAAAATACAGGCCGCCGGTGAGTTCGCGCACACAGAGAACGTCAAAGCCGCCCTCGACGATGGTCGGGTGCAGCGGGGAGGCATGGGTCAGCTCCGGCAGACAGACGGCCGGGCGCAGGTTGGCAAAAAGCCCGAAATGCTTGCGCAGGGGCAGCAGCGCGCCGCGCTCCGGCTGCTCGGCGGGGGGCAGGGATTCCCACTTGGGGCCGCCCACCGACCCGAAGAGGATCGCCTGGCAGTCCTCGCAGGTCTTGAGGGTTTCCTCGGGAAGGGCTTTTCCAGCCCCATCGATGGCGGCTCCGCCGACCAGACGTTCAAAAAACTCGAATTTCAGCGAAAATTTCTTCTCGACCACGCCCAGCACGCGGAGGGCCTGCGCCATCACCTCGGGACCGATGCCATCACCGGCAAGGACGGCGATTTTGTAAGATTTACCCATACGCCGCCATCCAAGCAGTCCCCCCCGGGGGTTGGCAAGTCAGCGTCTGCGCCGAATTGTCTCAGGCGGTGGCCGCGAGGCGAATAAACTCGCGCACGAGGTACTCGTTCTTCCGCCGGGGCTCCAACTCCACCCCGCTGGCGACATCGACGGCATGGGGCCGGACGATGCGCACCGCATCGCGGATGTTGTGCGGCGTGAGCCCCCCGGCCAGGATGATATGCCGGTCCTTGCTGGCGATGACGTACTCGCGCACGATATCCCAGTTCAGTCGCGCACCCGTGCCACCATAACCCGTCTCCGACCACGCGTCGAAAAGGATGTAAGGCGTCTCGTACCGGCTGGCCTGGCCGAGCGAGCGCTGGTCCTTCACCCGGATGGCCTTGATCCAATGCTCTCCGCCATGCTCGCTGCAATACGCGGGCGTTTCGTCGCCATGAAACTGGATCCACTCGAAGCACCCGCTCTCGCGGATGGCGGCCAATTCCTCCGGCGTGGCATTCACCACCACGGCCACCCGGTCGATCTTTCCCTTGAGTTCGGCGATCCAGCCCTTGGAGGCATCGAGGTCGATGTAACGCTTCGACTGAGGAAAGAAGTTGAAGCCCAGGGCGTCGGCGCCCACGGAAGCCACCATCAGGGCGTCATCCAGATTGGTGACGCCGCATATCTTGGTCCGAAGCGGGGGGATGGGATCAGACAAGCTCATCGATGGAGACAGTCTAGCGGCGGGATTGCATGCACAAGCTGAATCAGCCCATTTTGCCACCGGTCGCGTAAATCCATCAAATAAGGGTGATCATTCTCGAACACCATGCGATGGGAGGCCCGCAAGTCCCCGGCCCGATAGCAGAAAAGCTCGAACGGCGTGCCGACCGAGAGGTTGCTCTTGGCGGTGGAATCCAGCGAGAGCAGTCCAAACTTCACCGCCTCGTGCAGCGGGGTGTCGTAGGTAAACCCCCGGTCCAGGATGGGCTTGCCGTACTTCAGCTCGCCGATCTGGAGAAATGGAGACTGGCGGCTGGCGTGGATGGCATTTCCCTCGGCATAGACCTGGTAAATCTCCGGAGGCTGGGAGCCGATCTGCCCGCCCACGATGAGGTTGATATTGAAATCCAGCCCGCCTTGCCGGAGCGCCTCGGCGTCGAGCTTGCGCACCTCGCGGATGCGCTCCCCCACGTAGCGCGCGGTGTCGTAGAGATTGTGCTGGTTCATCAGGCAGGAGCCGCCCGCCTCGCCAACCGCCCGCTCCATGTCCCGGTCGATGAAGGCCGAGACCGACTGGGTGATCGAGAGATTGCCCGAGCTCAGGATGCAGAGCACGCGGTCGCCCTCCTTCTCATAGACGCGCATCTTGGGATGCAGCGTGACGTTGTCGATGCCCGCCGTGGTGCGCGAGTCCGAGAGAAAGACAAGCCCCTCGCCGCAGTGCAGGCTGAGGCAATACGTCATTTGATCACGCGCGCGCTGGCCCGTTTCATGCCGCCCGGGGCGGAGTGATGCGTGATGGCGTAGATATGCCCGTCGCTGCCGCGGAAGAACGAGCTCAGCAGCCAGCTGACGACGCTAATAATGATCGCTCCGAAGAATGCGCTCCAGAAGCCGTCCACATGGAACGACTGAACCATCGCCGCCACGAACAGCAACAGCAGGGCGTTGATGACGAAAATGAACAGTCCCATCGTGAAAATGATCCACGGGATGCTTAGGAGCAGCAGGACGGGACGCACAAAGGCATTGATGATGCCCAGAAGGAGCGAGGCGCCAAGCAGAGAACCCCAGTTGTCATAGCGAATACCCGGGATAACATGGGCCGCGGCGAGCACCGCGACCGTTGTCACCAGCCATCTCAAAAGAAACGCGGCCATGGCTCCATGGTATTTTAGCAATAAATTTTTTGAAGATTTATTTTGCAACTCCCCCCACCCGCGAGGAAAACCGGATTCGTTAACGGAGGGAATATGTCAAAAGAGAAAAAGAAGGAAAAATCCGCGGAGCCCAAAAAGGCTAAAACGAAGAAGTCCATCACCACCCCGGCAGCCGCACCAGTCGAACCGGCGGTCCTCCCGCCCGAGACCGAACCCAGGCCCGCCGTCGTCGCGGAGGCATCTCCCAAGCCCAAGGCCCGCCCGAAGCGCACCGCCTCGCCCCGGCCAGCGAAAGCCACACCGACCGAGATCGTCATCACCGTGGAGGAGATCAGCCTCCGGGCTTACTTCATCTCCGAACGCCGCCGCCATCTCGGCTGGCCGGGTGATGAGCACTCCGACTGGGTGGAGGCAGAGCGTCAACTCCGGGAGGAAAAGGCCAAACCCGCAAAGAAAAAGACGGTCAAAAAAACATGAAAACGCCTTTTTTCGCGCTATAATACGAACGTCATGAAGAACTTCCTCACCACTCTCGCCGCTTCGGTCGCCATCGTCGCCCTCGCTGGAGGTTGCGCCAGCAAGCCGCAGCCCGCTCCCACCGGCAAAGGCGTCTGCCCTGCCAAGGGTGCGTCCTGCTGCGCTGTGAAGACCCAGTGCAAGGTCAAGTCCCAGCAGTGCCCGACCCAGTAGTCGAGCTGGCGCTCACCCGGGAAGTCGTCTAGCTGGACGACTTCTCGGTCGCGATCCGGGCCTCGAGGGACTCCCGGGTAATGGTGTGCCGCGCTCCGCAGCGCGGACAGCTCACCCGGATGGTCTCCTCCCCCTGAAACAAATCATCCGGCTGGTGCCGCATCACCGGCGCCAGCATCGCCAGCATGCGGTCTTGGTTGCACCCGCAGGCGAAGCGGTAATACCTCTGCTCCAGCAGCCTCAGCTCGACATCCTTGTCGAGCGTCTTCACGGCCTCCACGTCGAGCCCCTTGAGCCAATCGAGGTCGCAATCCGGCTGGGCCGCGATGAGGACATACTCCTCCTCGTCATAGGGAAAGATGCGCACGAGCCGCTGCTCGCTCTGCTCGTAAAACCTCTCCATCGCGCAGAAAAAGCTGCTCCCCTCAAACTCCACGACACTGCGCCGCTGCGGCTGCTCCTCCGCCACGACATCGGCGTAAAACAGATTTTTGTCCGTCTGCCGGACATTCTCGGTGAAGACATTGCCGACCACGGTCCCCTGCTGGTTGTCACCCGAGACAAAGACATTGGCCAGCGGATGCTGGAAGTTCACCGTCCAGGCCACCGTCTCCTTCCACGGGCGGGAGGCGCAATGCAGAGTCACCGAGGCCAGAGCCTCGCGCAGGAGTTCATCCATGGCGGGAGCCAACTGGATCCCGGAGTCCATCTGATGAAGATACAGGTTGGCGTAGAGTTCGCCGAAATCCGCCCGCGCGACCAGGGCGTTCCGAACCCTGGCAAAGTAGGTCCTGACTTCGATCCCGCGATCCTGATCTTCGGAAGGTTCACTCATGCGTCTACCTTAGCCTAAATCCCTCCGCATGCCAAACCCTCCGGCTTACTCGGAGATTTGCTGGTGCAGCTTGACCGGCTTCTCCTTCCCGCGGCCCATGCGGATGTTGAGAAACTCGACGAAGACCGAAAAGCCCATGGCAAAGTAAATGTAGCCCTTCGGCACATGCTGGCCGCAGCCATCCGCGATGAGAGCCACGCCGATGAGGAGCAGGAAGCTCAGGGCCAGCATCTTGATGGTCGGGTGCCGGTCGACAAAGTCACTGATCGGACCGGAGCAGAACATCATGAAGATCACGGCCGCGATCACGGCGGCGATCATGATCGGGATGTTATTGACCATTCCCACGGCGGTAATGACGGAATCGAGCGAGAAGACAATGTCGATGAGGACGATCTGGATGATGGTGGTCGAAAAGGACGCCACCGCGCGCCCGACAGAGTGCTCCTCTTCCTCCCCTTCGAGCTTGGCGTGAATCTCATGCGTGCTTTTCCAGACCAGGAAGAGACCGCCGAGGACAAGGATGAGATCGCGACCCGTCACGCCATGGCCGAAGACTTCGAAGAGCGGCTTCACCAGCGTCGCCATCCAGGAGATGGAGAGCAGCAGCAGCACGCGGGTGATCATCGCCAGCGAGAGACCGATAAGACGCGCCTTGGCCTGCTGATGCTTGGGCAGCTTGGAGGCCAGGATCGAGATAAAGATGATGTTGTCGATGCCCAGCACGACCTCGAGAACACAGAGGGTGATGAAGGCAATCGCGAGTTCCGCAGGGGAACCATGTCCGGTGGAAATCGCAGCAGCGGCCAGAATCGGCAGAAAAGCAATCATGTGAGCGACGCCTTCTACTATGGCGTGCGCCCTTTGGGAAGCGTAACGCGCCTAGTTTCCCGGGATGATATGGCGCCCCGGCACAATCACCCGCCCGAGAGCTTCCTCAAGCTTCGGCGCGAGGGCCGGATCGACCTGCCGGATGCGTTCGTTTCCGTCGGCCAGATCGACGATCAGCAGTGATCTGCCTCCGCCCAGCCCGGCATACATCAGCCGGACACACCAGATCAGCAGACCCAGGAGAACGATGCCCCAGACGATCCACTCGGTATGGTTCTGCTTCGGGATGGGCACCAGAGCCACACAAACCGCCAGCACCCCGACAATGATGGCCCCGATGATCGGCCTGGCCCGACGGACCTTCTGCTTCTGGACGGAAGCCCGCAGGATCAGCGGCGCCAGCAGGCTGACCCCATCCACCTCGACCCGGTCGGAAAACACCCGCACCCCATCACATTCGAAATCCGGAGGCTCTTCCTCCTCAAACAAGGAGGACAGCGGCTGCCACTCCTCCAAGCCTTCCCACCAGACAAGATCCTCGGGGGTAAAAGTCCCCTCCTCCACGTGAACCTCGAGTTCCTCCGTGGTGTACGGCCCCCATTTTTCCCCGTCTTTTAGCACCAGGATTGTGCTCATTACGGTGAGAAAAACGTAACAATTCGCGAAAGTCGTGACAAGACATTCCCGCCATTGTCAGCGGTGGCGAGGCTCCCTATGGTGATCGCACGATGAACGTGGATTGGACGACGTGGGAGCCAAAGGAACGGGCAACATTGCTTTTTGTCATCAAAGACGGCCAGATCCTCCTCATTCGCAAAAAACGGGGTTTGGGCGCTGGCAAGATCAACGGGCCGGGCGGGCGCCTGGAGCCCGGCGAGACACCCGAGGAAGCCGCCGTGCGCGAAACCATCGAGGAGCTTCGCATCACGCCCCTTTCGCCGGAATGGCGCGGACGCCTGCACTTCCAATTCGTCGACGGCTACAGTCTCACGTGCAGCGTCTTCGTCTCCCCCGACTACCGGGGAGAGCCGATGGAAACGCCCGAGGCGCTGCCAATCTGGACTCCGCTCGATGCCATTCCTTACCACGAAATGTGGGCGGATGACGCCCACTGGCTCCCAGGCGTGATCGCCGGGGGAGAGTTTGAGGGATTTTTCGTTTTCGACGGGGAAAAAATGCTTTCTCACGACGTGCGGTGGCTGAAAAACCCGGCGGTCGCAGAAGTTTTTTAAGATTTTCCCTTGCGTGTCAGACGCGATTGCATACTTTGGAAACTGTTCTGGGGGGAACAACAGCCCACCGTGGCATTCGTCGCGGTGGGCTGTATCTTTTTAGGGATTCGCCGATATGGACGGGGTTTCCATCGAATCATGGGGTCCATCGGCGCTGATCGTGCGCTTTGCCGATTCCCCAAGTCCTGCCTCACTGGAACGCTGCCGCGGTCTTCTTGCCGCGCTGGACACTCTCGGATTGCCTCCCGGGACGGAAATCTTGCCGGGATACGGTGAAATATTGGTCGATCTCCCGGAGAGCCTTCCTCTCGCGGAAGGGCGTCGGCTCGTCGCGGAGACTATTGCCCAGGCGGAGGCCATCTCCGCGGACGGTGCGCCTCTTCATCGGATCTCTCTCGTCTACGATGGCCCGGATCTCGCCGAGTTTGCGGAGCGGGTCGGCCTCACGATTCCAGAGATTGCGGAGATTCATTCTGCCGCGATCTATGACGTGTTTCTGATCGGCTTTGCGCCGGGATTTACCTACCTCGGCCCGCTCGATCCCCGGCTGCATCTCGCCCGCAAGAACACTCCCCGCCCGCGAGTGGAGGCAGGCAGCGTGGGAATCGGAGGCTCTCACACCGGCATCTACAGCATCGCCTCGCCCGGCGGCTGGTGGCTGCTCGGGCGTACGACCACGACCCTCTTCGACCCGACTCGCAACGATGCCCGGGCCTTCCGATTTTCGCTGGGAGACAGGGTGAAGTTCGACCCAATGACATGAGCACTCCCTCGCTGGAAATCGTCGAGGCGCCGGCCGTGAGCGTGCAGGACGCAGGGCGCAAATACTGGCGCGCCTACGGCGTCCCCACCGGAGGCGCCATGGATCAGGAGTCGATGCGCCAAGCCAATCGGCTGGCAGGCAACCAGGACGATGCGCCCGTGCTGGAAATCGCCTTTGCCCTCGTAACGCTCCGCGTGCTCGCCGAGGTCACCATCGCCATCACTGGCGCAGACGCTTCGTCGAGCCATCCTCTCTGGAAAAGCCTCAAAGTCGCCTCCGGCGATACCGTGCGTCTGCGGGGCGCAAGAGCCGGCCTGTGGTCGTATCTCGCCCTCGGAGGCGGCGTGGAAGCCCCCAGCTTCCTGGGCAGCGCGAGCGTCAATCAACGGGCCGGCATCGGGCGGATGTTTCGTCCCGGGGATGTCATCTGTCGCCAGAGCGATGTCCAACCCGGTCAGATCGCCGGGCGTTTTTTATCTCCCGACGCGATTCCGGACTGGAACCATTCCCCCTCCCTCACCGTCTGGCCCGGCCCGGAATGGATGGCATTCCCGGACGCGTCGCGCTCCCGATTCCTCACAGGGGAATGGGAGATCTCACCGCAAAGCGACCGCACGGGCTATCGCCTGCGGGGCTCAACCATATCCGGCGGATCTGCGGGCATCCTGAGCGGACCGATGCTGACCGGGACCATCCAGGTGCCCCCGAGCGGAGAGCCGATCGTCCTCATGCGGGATGGTCCGACCGTCGGAGGATATGCCCGGCTCGCCTCGGTATCGGGGCCCGATCTCAACCTGCTTGCCCAATGCGCACCCGGCACCCGGGTCCGTTTCAAAATCAACACGCCATGAAAGACATCAACTGCGACCTCGGCGAAGGAGAATCCGCCGCCCGGACACGGGCGCTGCTCCGTTACGCCACCTCGGCCAATATCGCCTGCGGAGGACATGCGGGCGACATCGCATCGATGGATCGCTGCCTGCAACTCTGCGCCGAGCTGGCCGTGCACCCCGGAGCGCATCCGGGCCACTTCGACCGTGAGAATTTCGGCCGGGCCGAGCAGCCGGTTTCCCCCAGGGAGCTCACCCTCCTGCTTTCCCAGCAGATCGGCGCCTTGCAGCTCGTGGCGACAAGTCACCGAATGCGCCTCCGCCATGTGAAGCTCCACGGCGCGCTCTACCATCAGGTCGACCGAAGCAGGGCATTGACTAAAGCCTATCTGGATTTCGTCGCCGCTTTCTGCCCTGGACTTCGAATCATCGCCCTCGCGGGCGGCAGGGTACATCTTGAGGCCAAACGCCGGAAAATGGCGGTCTGGGGAGAGGCCTTCGCCGAGCGACGCTACCGGGAGGACGGCACACTGGCCCCCCGCACGGAAGCAGGCGCGGTTTTGGAAGACCCGGAAGAAATTCGCCGCCAACTGGCGAGACTGGCCGACCGGAATACGGTCGACACCATTTGCGTGCACTCGGACTCTCCGCAGGCCACGCGAACTCTGAAAATCGTCGCCGGGGCGCTCGGCCCCGGCGGACGAAAGAAACAATAACCTACTCGGTGATGATGTCCTTGTACGTGAGCCCTGCCGGGATCATCGGCAGCACGTGCTCGGTGTACGGGGTCATCACGTCAAGGACGTAGGCTTCCTTCGAGTCGAGCATGCGCTGGACGGCGGCGCGGAGGTCCTTCTTGTGGAGGACGCGCTCGCATTTCACGCCGAAGCCCTTGCAGATCTCGACATAGTCGGGGTAGATGCGCTTCAGGTCGCGCGGATCACCGAGGAAGGTGTGGCCGCGGTTGCTGGAGTAGAAGCGATCCTCCCACTGCACCACCATGCCGAGGTGCTGGTTGTTGAGGATGATGGCCTTGGCGGCGATGCCCTCGATATGCGCGGTGGCAAGCTCCTGCACGTTCATCAGGAACGAACCGTCGCCATCGATGTCGATGACTTCCTTGTGCGGCAGAGCCACCTTCGCGCCCAGAGCGGCGGGATAACCGAAGCCCATGGAACCGAGACCAGCGGAGCTCACAAAGGTGCGCGGCTCGCTGTAGTTGTAGAACTGGCCGGCCCACATCTGGTGCTGGCCCACGCCCGTCGTGATGATGGCCTCGCCCTTGGTCAGCTCGTTGAGGAGCTTGATCACGTGCTGCGGCTGGATCGCGTCCGGCGTGTCGTTGTAGGACAGCGGGTGCTTCTTCTTCCAGCCGTCGATCAGCTTGTACCACTCGGGGTAGCGGGTGAAGGATTTGGCGCGCTTCAGGCCCTGCTTGTCGAGGATTCCATTGGCGCGGGAAAGGGCATACTTCAGATCGCTCAGGATCGGCAGGCGCACGAGCTTGTTCTTGTTCAGCTCGGAGTTGTCGATGTCGATGTGGATGATCGTGCCGTGCTCGCAGAATTTCTCGACCTTGCCCGTCACGCGGTCGTCGAAACGCACGCCGATGGCGATAAGGAGGTCGGCTTCGTTGGCGGCATTGTTGGCGTACACGGTGCCGTGCATGCCGAGCCACTTGAGCGAGAGCGGATGGGTCTCCGGGAAGGAGCCGATACCCATGAGGGTCGTCGTCACCGGGATCTGGGTGCGCTCGGCGAACTCGATGAGCTCCTTGGAGGCTTCACCGGTGATCACACCGCCACCGCAGTAGATCACGGGCTTCTTGGCACTCTGGATCAGGCCGATCATCTCGTTGATGGCCACGTCGTCAGCCTTCACCACGGAATTGTAGCCACGCAGCGCCACTTCCTTCGGATAAATGGGCTGGGCGCGCTGGTTCTGGATGTTTTTCGGGATGTCGATGAGCACCGGACCGGGGCGGCCGCTCTGCGCGATGTGGAAGGCTTCCTTCACGATGCGCGGGATGTCATTGATGTCCCACACGAGATAGCTGTGCTTCACGATCGGAAGCGTGAGGCCGAACATGTCGGTCTCCTGAAAAGCGCCACGGCCGATCATGTCCTGATTCACCTGGCCGGTAATGGCCACGAGCGGCACGGAGTCCATGTAGGCATCGGCAATACCGGTGACGAGATTCGTCGCGCCCGGGCCGGAGGTGGCCATACAGACACCAGCCTTGCCCGTCACGCGGGCGTAACCCTCGGCGGCAAACACACCGCCCTGCTCGTGGCGGGGCAGGATCACGCGGATCTTTTTGGACTTGGTCAGCGCCTGGTGGATCGGCATGGAAGCTCCACCGGGATAGGCAAAAATGACGTCGACCCCCTCGCGCTCCAGGCAATTTACAAGAATGCTGGCCCCGTCAGTGAGCTGGCCACGATCCGGCGCGGCCTTCGGGGATTTGGAGGAGGTTTTCTTTGTCTTCATGAGATTTGACGTGAACCGGATACTTTAACGAGCCATCTGGCAATTACCAGACCAAAAAGCACCCAACATGAGATGCGATAAAAAAGAAAAAGCCCCGCATTGCTGCGGGGCTTTTGAAAAGGACGCTGTAGTCAGTCGTTACTGAAGCGCAGTCGGGGCGTTCGTGGTGCCGACCGTCGTCGATCCGAGGCCAACCAGATTGGCGTTCGTGCCCTGCTGTGCGCGGAGGATCGTCGCATCACCACCCTTGCGAACCACCACGATACCCTTGTCTTTGTAAGGCGAGGGGCTGGCTGTCGTAGGAGCAGTGTACGGAGTGTAGTTGTAGGTGCAGGCAAATAGCGTGTTGCCGCCATCATCTTCACCCACTGCAAAAATCTTCACCGCGCTCAAGGTGGCGCTAACCGGGATCTGGTTGAGGTTAACCGGAGTCTTGCCCGGAGCGGAAAGCATCTTGGCGAGATCCTGAGCCTGGAGGTAACCATTGGTCAAATTGTTCTGCCACACCGTGAAACCCATGGCTTGGTTATTCGTGGTGGTCCAAGCCGGGCCGTCTCCCGACGTCGTCGCATCCAGCGAATAGGTCTGGGTAGCAAGCTGAAGCTGGCGCATGTTGCTCATCGTCTGGGTCATCTGACCACGGGCGAGAGCACCGGTGATGGCCGGCAGGGCGAGGGCTGCGAGGATGCCAATGATCGAGATGACGACGAGCAGCTCGATCAACGTGAACGCGGAGGAACGAAGTAGTTTCATTGGGGTGATGAGATATGGTCTCCCCATAACCCTGATTTGTCAATCGTTTCCAGAGGGAAATCAGCCCTTGTACTTGAATGCAACCACCCCTAGCGGAGGCAGGTCCACGGCGATGGAATGCGGCTTGCCTTGCCAGGCCCACTCCTCGGTTTGGCGTCCGCCATAGTTGCCAACATTGCTGCCTCCGTAGGTCTCGGCATCGGTGTTGATAATCTCCTCGTACCAGCCGGGGCGATTGACCCCCACGCGATAAGCGCCGCGCACCACCGGGGTGGCATTGATCACGAAGGCGATCTCGCTGCCGTCGCGGCCCTTGCGAATGAAGGACCAGACGGTGTTGTCGGCATCGTTGAAATCGATCCATTCGAAGCCCGCGTAGCTGTCATCCTGGTCGGAAAGGGCGGGCTCGTTCTGGTAGAGCCAGTTCATATGCTGGATCAGCCGGCGCAAACCGTCATGGAGCGAAAACTGGGTCAGGTGCCAGTCGAGGCTGCGCTCGTGCGACCACTCAGCCCACTGGCCAAACTCCATGCCCTGGAAGATGAGTTTTTTGCCCGGATGCCCCCACATCCAGGCGAGGAACATGCGGACATTGGCAAATTTCTGCCACATGTCGCCGGGCATCTTGTTGAGGAGCGAGCCCTTCCCATGCACCACCTCGTCGTGGCTGAGCACGAGGATGAAATGCTCATGGAAGGCATAGAGCATGGAAAAGGTAATATCCCCCTGGTGAAAGCGGCGATGGATCGGATCGCGCGCGATGTAGCGCAGGCTGTCGTTCATCCAGCCCATGTTCCACTTGAACCCGAAGCCCAGCCCGCCCTCCCAGGTTGGCTTGGAGACGCCGGGCCATGAGGTGGATTCCTCAGCGATCGTGACGACGCCGGGGAAGCGCTCGTAGGCGATGGCGTTGAAATGCTGGAGGAAGCTGATCGCCTCGAGATTCTCGCGACCGCCATGGCGGTTGGGCACCCATTCGCCGGGCTTGCGGGAATAGTCGAGATACAGCATGGAGGCCACGGCATCCACGCGCAGGCCGTCGAGATGGTACTCGTCGAGCCAGAAGAGCGCGTTGCCGATGAGGAAGTTTTTCACCTCATTGCGGCCGTAGTTGAAAATGAGCGTGCCCCAGTCCATGTGCTCGCCGAGACGCGGGTCCTCGTGCTCGTAAAGGCAAGTGCCGTCATAGCGGGCGAGACCGTGGGCGTCCTTCGGAAAATGGCCCGGCACCCAGTCGAGAATGACGCCAATTCCGGCCTGGTGGCAGCGGTCGACGAAATTGCGGAATTCGTCGGGATTTCCGAAACGACTGCTGGGCGCGTAATAGTTCACCACCTGATAACCCCACGATCCATCGAAAGGATGCTCCATGACGGGCATCAGCTCGATATGAGTGAAGCCCATCTCCTTTACGTAGGGAATGAGACGGTCGCCGAGTTCGATGTAGCTGAGGTAGCGATTCCCATCCTCCGGGATGCGCTGCCAGGAGCCGAGATGCACCTCGTAGATGCTCATCGGGGAGTTGTAGACATCCTTCTTCGGGCGCTGCTCCATCCAGTCGGCATCACTCCACGAGTAGCGATTGATGTCGTACACCATGCAGCCCGTCTCGACGCCATGCTGGGCAAAGGTGGCGAACGGATCGGTTTTCAGAAAGACCTCGCCCTGCGGGCCGCGAATCTCAAACTTGTAATGTGCGCCCTCCTGCACGTTGGGCAGGAAGATCTCCCAGATACCGGATGGTACGAGCTTGCGCATGGGATGAATGCGGCCATCCCAGTTGTTAAAATCCCCCACCACGCTGACGCGCTGGGCATTCGGGGCCCAGACGGCGAAATGCGTTCCCCGCACTCCGCCCAGCTCCATGATATGCGCGCCGAGCTTGCGATAGACCTCGTAGTGCGTGCCTTCGTTGAAAAGATAGATATCCATCTCCCCGAGCACCGGGCCAAAGGAATACACATCGCGCTCCCTCCAGGTCACCCCGGCATAGCTCTTCATCTCCAGGAAGTAATCGAACGGCCCCTCGACTCCACGCAGGACGGATTCGAAAAATCCGCAGTCATGCACTTTCTGCAGCGGGAAACGGCGGGAGGAATCCTGGGCATCCACCACGACGACCTCGGCGGCGTCGGGGCGAAGCACCCGGGCGAACCAACTGCCTTGCAGCTCCCGGATTCCGAGGACCTTGAACGGGTCGCAGTGACGAGCCTCGATCAGGGGGTAGAAGTCATCGTCCGAAAGCGTCGAAGGATTCATGGTGCCAGTCTAGGGAGACCGCGTGAAAGTCCAAGGCCGAAAATGCCTTATGGGAGGGTCAGGCACCCCCTGGGGTCCCGGGGCGAATTTCGGAAAATACCAGCCGACGCGCCACTGAAAGATATCCCCGATGCCAAGGGAAAAGCGCCTAGCGCTGCTCGATCGGGACAAACTGCTTGCCCACAGCCGGGCCGACGTACTCGCTCAGCGGACGGTAGAGGCGGTTGTCGGCGAGCTGCTCGAGGACGTGAGCCGTCCAGCCGCTCGTGCGCGCAATGGCAAAGATCGGGGTAAACATGTCCGTCGGGATGCCGAGCGAGTAGTATACCGTGGCGGAGTAGAAATCGACGTTGGCATTGAGGCCCTTGCGATCCTTCATGATCGTCGCGATGCGCTCGCTCATGCGGATCCATTTGCCCTCGCCAAGCTGCTCACACAGCTTGATGGCCATGGCGCGGAGGTGCGGAGCGCGCGGATCGAGCACCTTGTACACGCGATGTCCGATACCCATGATTTTCTTCTTCTGGACGAGTTGCTCCTCGACCCAGGCGTCCACCTTGTCCTCGCTGCCGATCTCGAGCAGCATCTGGATGACACCCTCGTTGGCTCCACCGTGAAGCGGTCCCTTGAGCGTGCCGATGGCAGAGGTGATGGCGGAGTAAATATCGCTCAGGGTCGCAATGGTCACGCGGGCGCTGAAGGTCGAGGCGTTCATGCCATGATCGGCATGGAGCACGTAGGCCACGTCGAGCGTCTTGGCCGCGTCTTCGCTCGGAGTCTCGCCGTTGAGGAGATAGAGGAAGTGAGCGGCCTCTCCGAGATCCTTGCGCACCGGGGGCAGATCGAGCCCCTGCCGGGAGCGGTGGTAGTAGGCGGCAATGACGCCCATCTTGGCAGTGATACTGATGGCCCGGCGGTAGTCCGCCTTGTCGCGGTCGTCACCGCTCACCTCGGTGTCGTAGAGCCCAAGCATGGACGTAGCCGTGCGCATGACATCCATCGGATTGGCATCCTTGGGAGCCGTCTTGAGGAAGGTCACCACACCCTCGGGAAGGTCACGCTCAGCGCGAAGGCTGGCCGTAAAGGCACTCAGCTCCTCCTGGGTCGGCAGTTCACCGTAGAAGAGGAGATAAACGACCTCTTCATACGTCGCCTTGCCAGCGAGCTCATTGATATTGTAGCCCGAATATATCAGTATTCCCTCCTGACCGAGCACATCACTGATGCGGGTGGAGTTGGCGACAATACCTTCGAGTCCTTTGGCTGTAACGGGCATAAGCGAATTGGGTTTCCCCCAACGGTATGACCCGCTCACCCCGGTTCGCCAATCAAAACCTGCCTTCGTAAACGATTTTTCACCAAAGTTTTCCTGATCCTTGCGAAAAGCGAAAAAGGGGGCAAAGTTGTGCGCTTTTCCCGCTTGGAGGATGCCTGCAAGCCCATTTCTCCGCCCTCCGGGGAATAAAAAAAAAGCGCGCTCACACCGTGGTGTGAGCGCGCGATAAAAGCACTGGCCTGGGGTTATTTGCCCCAGTGGCGGATCAGCGTGTCGGCCATCTCGGCCGGGGTCGGGGAAACGGCAATACCCGCGTCCTCAAGCGCCGCGATCTTGGCGGCAGCCGTGCCCTTGCCGCCGGAGACAATGGCTCCCGCGTGGCCCATGCGGCGTCCCGGAGGCGCTGTCGCGCCGGCGATGAAGGCCGCGATCGGCTTCTTGCAATATTCCTTGGCCCATGCGGCGGCTTCTTCCTCGGCGGTGCCGCCGATTTCGCCGATCATGATGATGGCCTCGGTCTCCGGGTCATCGTTGAACATCTTGAGCACGTCGGTGTGCGAAGTACCGTTGACCGGATCGCCGCCGATGCCGACGCAGGTGCTCTGGCCGTAGCCGCGCGTGGTCAGCTGCCACACCGCCTCGTAGGTAAGAGTGCCGGAACGCGAGACGACGCCTACGTTGCCCTTCTTGTGAATGTAGCCGGGAGCGATGCCGATGCGGCAGCCGCCGTGGGACTTCTCTCCCTCGCCGGGCGTGACGAGGCCGGGGCAGTTCGGCCCGATCAGACGGGTCTTGGAACCACGCATGGCCTGCTTCACCTTCACCATGTCATTGACCGGGATGCCCTCGGTGATGGCAACCACGAGATCGAGACCGGCGTCGACGCCTTCGAGGATCGCGTCAGCGGCGAACGGCGGCGGGACAAAAACCACGGAAACCGTTGCGCCCGTCTCTTTCACGGCCTGATCGACGGTGTCGAAAATCGGAACGACGTTGGAGAAAAGCTGGCCGCCTTTACCGGGGGTGACGCCTGCGACGACTTTGGTGCCGTAGTCGAGGCTGAGCTGGGCGTGCTTGGCGCCGAAGCTGCCAGTGATGCCCTGGATGAGGATGCGCGTGTCGGGATTGACGAGGATGGCCATGGTGTGGGGTTAAGAATGGGAATGTTCCGGATGATGCGCGGAACGCTGGTGAATGGTGATATCGTTGCCGTCTGGGTCCTTGATGCCGAAGAATCGGCAGATCGGGCTCTCCATCGGCTCAAAAGCAAAGGGCACTCCGGCTTCGCGGGTCTTGGCAACAAAGGCGTCGAGATCGTCGACCTCGAAAGCCACCCCAGGTCCGCTTTGACCTGACGGCGGCCACGCATTGGAAATCGCGACCGTCACACCGGCGACATCGTATTCGATCCACCAGATGCCAGGCATGGTCTTGATTTCCTCCGCGCAATAAACCTGCAACCCGAGAAAACCTTCATAGAAGGCGCGCGCACGGGCCACGTCCGTGACGGGGTATCCGATGAATGCGACTTCCTTGATCATTTTCGTGAATCAGGCTGCCTTGGCAACTGCCGCGACGACCTTCTGGGCGGCGTCGAGGATGTCGTCGCCGGTGATGAGGGCGAGGCCGCTCTCGGCGAGCGTCTTCTTGCCCGCCTCGACATTGTTGCCTTCCAGGCGAACGACGAGCGGGATGCTGAGGCTGGTTTCGCGGGCTGCTTCCACGATGCCGTTGGCAATGATGTTGCAGTCCATGATGCCGCCGAAAATATTCACGAGGATGCCCTTCACGTTGGCATCGCCGAGGATGATGCGGAAGGCTGCGGAAACCTGGTCCTTGGTCGCGCCGCCGCCGACATCGAGGAAGTTGGCCGGTTTGCCGCCCGCGTATTGAATGATGTCCATCGTCGCCATGGCGAGACCGGCGCCGTTGACGAGACAGGCGATGTTGCCGTCGAGGCCGATGTAGTTCAGCGAGTACTCGGAAGCCGCCACCTCGCGGGGATCTTCCTCGCTCTTGTCGCGCATCGCCACGATGGCGGGCTGACGGTAAAGGGCGTTGTCGTCGAAGTTGAACTTCGCGTCGAGCGCGAGGAGTTCACCCTTGCCCGTGATGACGAGCGGGTTGATCTCGACCATCGAGCAGTCGCAATCGATGAAGAGCTTGTAGAGACTGGCAAACAGCTTGACCGCCTGATTGGCGAGCGGGCCGGTGAGGCCGAGCGTCGCGGCGATCTTGCGGCTTTGGAAAGGCATGAGGCCGAGAGCCGGATTCACGCCCACGCGGATGATCTTCTCCGGGGTGTGCTCGGCGACGGACTCGATGTCCACACCGCCCTCGGTGCTGGCGATGACGACCGGGGCCGAGGTGGCGCGGTCGAGGAGAATGGCGAAATAAAGTTCCTTCGTGATGTCGACGGCTTCACCGACGAAAACCTTGCCGACTTCCTTGCCCTCGGGGCCGGTCTGGTGCGTCACGAGCACCTGGCCGAGCATCTGGGAAGCGAGGTCACGAGCCTGGGCCGGGGTGTCGCAAAGATGCACGCCGCCCTTGAAGCCGTTCTTGAACGTCCCCTTGCCGCGTCCGCCTGCGTGGATCTGGGCCTTGACGACAATCTTTCCTCCGAGTTTCGAAGCAACGGCCTCGGCTTCGTCAGGAGTAAAAGCAACCGCTCCGGGTTGGGTCGCGACGCCAAATTTGGCGAAAAGCTCACGCGCTTGGTATTCGTGGATGTTCATTCGGGTAAGAGGAAAAGAGAACCGGATTACCAGCCCCTCCCGCGGGTTGCAAGGAATGCTCTATGCGAATTTTGCACTTTTCGCATCATGGGTTGCCCAAGGGCTTGCTGATCAGTCCAGGGATACTCCGTTAGCCCGGCACCAATCCAATGCCTTGGCATTCCCCAGCTTCGCTGCGGCACGATACATCGCCTCGGCCTCCTTCTTGTTTTTTTCCACGCCGATTCCGCCCTCCAGGCACATGGCGTAGAAGTACATGCAGAGCGGGTTTTTGCGCTCCGCTCCGTCCTTGAACAAGGCGGCCGCCTTGGCGGGGTCTTTCTGCACGCCCTGACCGTTGATGTAAAGAACGCCGAGATTGCCCTGCGCGTCGAGCAACCCGCCCTCGGAGGCCTTGCTGAAGAACTCAAAGGCCTTGGCGTAATCAACGTCGACCACGTCAGGAATGCCTTTTTTGTAGATATCCCCGAGGAGATTCATTGCCCGGGTGTGATTCTTGAGCGTGGCGGCGGTGGTGAGGAGTTCAAAGGCCCGCTGCGGGTTGCGGAGCACGCCCTTTGAGCTGTCGGAGCTGAGATAACACTCGGCCAGGAAGTACATGCCGTCGGGGTCCTGGGCATTGGCGGCCTTGGTGAACCACTCAGCGGCGCTGACGAAATCCTGCGCGGAGACCCCCTGCCCGCTGGCCTGCATCTGGCCGGCGTAGACCATCGCCTCGGTCTGGCCCTGGTTGGCGGCAGCGATGAACCATTTCAAGGAGTCCGCCGGATCACTCACGCGGAGCATCTCTCCGAGCGCCATCTGGGCGGAGCGTACATTCAGCTCCGCCGCCGCTTCAAGGCGACGCCGCAGGGAAGCCACCTCTCCCGGCGGTATCTTACGGGCGCGCAGGCTCGCGGAGACCATCTCCAGTTGATCGAGCGGCTTCTTTTCCTCTGGATAACGAGCGGCGATAGTCGTGTAGGCCTCGAGGGCGCCGGCAAAATTTCCCTCACGCACCAGACTGTCGGCCCTGGCCATGTCGTCAAGATACGGCTGGTTGGCCGGGGTGGGAGTGGGGGTCGCCGGGACCGGAGAGGGCGTCGGGGTCGCTGTGACGGCCACCACCGGTTCAGTGCTTTTTTCGACCGGAGCGCTTTTCCGTGAACTCAGCACCACGCCGATAACGGCAAGGAGGGCGAGCACCCCGAGCGAGACGCCGAGAATGAGCAGCGGGGAGCTCTTTTTCTTTGCCGGAGCCGCCGGGACGGATGGAGATTCCCTCACCGGAGGAGGAACCATGGGAGTAACCACGGGAGCCGACGCCACCGTCGACTTGGCAGCGGACAGGCGGGCGACGAACTCTGCCGCGGTCTGAAAGCCTTTTGCCGGATCGAGCGCCTGGCGCAGCACAGCATTGCCGTCCTCGGAAAGCCCGGCGATGGGGACGAACATGCCGATCGTCGATCCACCCCTCACCCCACCCAACATCTCAAAGGCGAGCGTGGCCACGGCGTAAACGAATGCGCTGCGGGGGTTGGATGCGAAAGCCCCGGCGGCCTTCATCATCGCGTAGGATGTCGCCACCATCGTGGCGTCGGAGGGCAGGTCGGAGGCTCCGCCCTGGCTGAGACCGAGGAAACGCGGGTGACATGTCGTCCAGCCTGTCACCGGAGTCGCGACATCACCGCCGGTCAGCGTCACCTCATGAGCGGCGATGTCGGGGCAATTCAGCCCCGCCTCGGCGATGGCATCAAAAGCCTCCGCCAGCGGCGCGAGCAGCCGCACGACCTCAGGGATCGGCAGGAGGCGGCGGGTGCGCAGCAGGTCGAGCAGCGTCGGTCCCTCGACCCATTCCAGCACGATGAAGCTGTGGTAGTCCGTACGCTCCAGCGAAAGGATCTTTTGCAACGACGGGGCGCGGAGGCGCTGGAGCGTCTCGATCTCCTGTTCGAGCTGGGTGAAGGCCTGGGAGGTGGCAAATTTTTCCGCGTGCAGGATGAGCACAGCGACGGTCTTGCCGTCCTCCAGGCTGTCGGCCTTGAACAACCGGCCGTGATCCGAAGCCACGGTCTCGGCGAGGAGCCGGAAGCGCCCGGCGAGGAGCTGCCCGGAGGCGAGAGACTCCGCCTCGGCGATCGGCTCGGGCAGGACGACGGTTTCAAAAGACTCCGCATCCGCGCTCTGGGCGGGTGTACTCGAAGCGCCCGCCTGCCGCAGGGCCGCGAGACATTCCTCGATCTCCTTGCGGAGCACAGCAGGCGTGGCCGGGCGATCCTCCGGGGCCTTGGCCATCATGTGCTTGAGCAAAGCGACGACTGGCGGGATCTGCCCGTCCAAGGACTGAAACGGGGGATCGCGGTGCAGATGCTGACTCATCACCTGGGCGAGCGAACCGCTGAAAGGCGTCTTGCCCGCCAGCATGTACCAGAGGGTGACCCCGAGGGAGTAAATGTCGGAGCGCACGTCGATCTCCCGCTCGTCCAGCTGCTCGGGACTGGCGAAATGCGGCGTGCCGAGGAATCCCCCCGCCGTGAGCGTGGCGGCGTCCTCGCCGTCCTCCTTGCTGGAGTTCTTGGCGAGGCCAAAATCGATCACCTTGACTGTGAACTCGGTGTCGTCCTCCCAGACAAGCATGAGATTCGCGGGCTTGATGTCGCGATGGACGAGTCCCTGCTTCTCAGCGGCGGAAAGCGCCCGGCAGACCTGAAGGGCGATCTCCAGCGCCATCACCGGAGGCACCGCGCCCTCGCGTTTCATGAAGGACTCGACGGTCTCGCCGTCGATGAACTCCATGGCGTAGAAGTAATTATCCTCCTCGTCGCCGAGGTGAAAGACGGTCGCCACATTCGGGTGGCGCAGCGCGGCTGCGGCCCGAGCCTCGCGCAGGAAGCGCTGGCGGGCGATGTCGCTGTTCAGGTACGTGCCGTTGATGACCTTGAGGGCGACAAAACAGCGCAGATTTGTGTCAAACGCCTTGTAGGTGATGCCCATCGCACCGCGGCCGAGTTCGAAAAGCGAACCGTCGTCACGGCGCAAAACCTCAAAATGTTGAAAGCGTACGGGGTCGGACATCGTGTGCTAGGCCATCACGGAATGCCCCGCGATCGGCTCAGGCACAAGAAGTTTAATACCGGAATTTTGGCTTTTCCGCCGGAGGAGTCGGAGTAGGAGCAGGTGCGGCGACGTCCTCGGGAGCGATATTCAGGTCCGGCGCCGGGGTGTTCGGCTCGGGCATCGGGATGTCGTTCATCTGTTCGCCGGTATAGCGCGGGCTGTCCGGCACATTGCGGCGTTTCTTCCCGGACCTGGGCGTATCCGAGGAGTCGGAACCCGTGACGGAGGGAGGAAGCGGAGGAGCCGGGGCCATGTTCTCATTGGCCACATATCCTGTACGGCTGTCGGAGAGCTGGACCAGGCTGTAGCCCATTTCCTGCCGGAGAAGCTTCACCCGGGTGCCGGAGGGCAGGGAGGCGTCGGGTCTGCCCTGCATCGGACCGAGCCGATAAAACGGCGTGTAGTCCCGGATCATGACATAATCCGGAGCGGTCTCCGGGGTGAATGTCTGGGTAGCTGCGCAGCCGGACAAGATCACGGCAGCGGCGAGCAGCACCAGCCATACGCTGGTCTGTCGCAGATACAAAAAAAGGCCGCCCTCGGGAAACATCGCGGGCGACCTTAGTTATTCCCTACCGACTAGGCAAGGCGGCTTATCCATTTGGCTCCGCCCGGAGCGACTCCCGATACAGATCCTCCAGCCTGCCACAGAGGGATTTGGCGGAGAAACTCCCTTGCACGCGCACCCGGGCCGCACAGCTCAATTTCTCCGCGACGGCGGGATTTTGCATCTGAAACACCGCCGCCGCCGCCGCTTGCGGATCGCCCGGAGGAAAAAGCAGTGCCGTCTCCCCGGAGGTGAGAATTTCCGCCGTTCCATCGACTCCGGTGGCACAAATCGGCACCGCGGCAGCCATCGCCTCCAGCAAAACCATCGGCGTTCCCTCGTAGCGGGAGGTCAGAAGGAGAAGGTCGATGGCTCCGTAAACCGCCTGACGGTCGCCGACATATCCGGCAAATCGCACCCGGTCCCCCAACCCCAGCCCTCCAGCCAGCGCCTTGAGTGCCGCCTCCTCCGGTCCCTCGCCAAAAATGACGAATCGGGCTGCGGGCAATTTTGCCGTCACCAGAGCAGCGGTACGGAGAAAGGTGGCAAAGTCCTTTTGGAGCACGAGCCGACCGATGCCGCCGACGACAAAATCCTCCGGCTTCAGGCCCCAGCGAGCACGGAAAGCCGCGCGGGCTTCCGAAGAGGGCGGACCGAAGGCGTCGACGTCCACGCCATTGGTAAAGTACTCGACCACCTCATCGGGCAGCCCCTCCTGGCGGACGAGAAACTCCCGCGTGGTGCGCGAGACCGCGAGGATCTTGCACGATAGCAGGTTGGTCAGGCGATCGATGAGAAACGGGCCCAGGCGCTCGCGGAGGGCGTCGTTACAATGATCATGGGCAACGATCACCTTCTGCCCGCACAGCGCGGCGATCGGGCGGGCCAGCCAGTTGGCCCCGAAGAGGTGGCAATGCACGATGTCGAACCGCTCCTTCAAAAGCAGCTTCGCGAGATTCGGCACGTAAAACGGCGGAAATTTCCCGGGCGAAAGCGAAACAACCGGCACCCCGATCGCCTCCAGCTCCGCCGCGACGCCGCCTTTCCCGTGCAGGCAGGCCACGGTGTAGGAAAAGTCGGGCTGGTTGCGAAATTTCAGCAGGTTGAGCAGGACGGTTTGCGCTCCGCCCGAACCCAGATGATCGATGACCTGGAGGACCTTGATCATCGTTTAGCCGCCGGGAGTCCGGCGAGGAAGGCGTCAGTTTCCTTCGCGTTATCGTGAAGCTCGCGCACAAAGCGCTCAGACTCGCGGCCCATCGCATCTGTCGCGGCGCGGTCGCCAAACCACTGCCGGGCGAGGGTAAAAAATCGATCACGGTCGCCATCGGCACAAGCGCCGAGCGGAAAATCCTCGAAGAGCGTGTCCGGCCGGACGATGAGCGAGAGCAGCGCCGTGGAGGCGAGGCCGGACTGGATGAAGCTGTTCGGCCATCCCTCCCAGGTCGACGTATTCACAAAGACCCGCGCGCGGTCGTAGTGGGACTGCACCTCGCGGTAGGGAACTCCGTTGTGGAAAATGACGTTGGGCAACTTCTCCGCCCGCACCCGCACGGACTCAAAGAGGGCGGCATCCTCGCATGGACAGATCATCTCAAAGCGGGCCTCAGGCATCGCCTCGACGAGATCGAGAAAGATATGGGGCTGCTTGATCGGCTGACACCGGGCGACCCAGAGAAAATCGATGGTTTTTTCAGCCGTGCGGGGTTCGGCGCGAGGCAGGATGAGATTCCGGTATAGGGCGCAGGGCATGCCCTGCTCAAGGAAGAGGCGCTCCTGAAGCTTCGTCATGGCGAAGCGCTGATCGCAATGGCGCATGCCAAACTCAAAGAGCCCGCCGCGGACCGGATTATCGCGCCGGAAGCCGCCATTCACCTCCGTGTCGAGACCGCAGATAAAGTGGAGCTGGAAGCCAAAGAGCGGGCGCAGCGCCCAGAGGATGAAAAGCCATGCCGTCCAGCCGAGGACGAGCACGTGATCGGGCCGCTCCTCGCGAAAAATGCGGATGATCTTGGGCAGCGCGGTCAGGCTGTCGGCCAGGCCGCCGGTCTGGAATCTCCCGCCGTTGCGAATCTTAACTCCCTGGAAAATCTGGCAATCCGGCTGCCCGATGTCGCCGGCAGCGATCACGGTGTCATATCCACGGGCGGCGAGTTCGCGAGCCAACAAAGCGACCTGAAGCTCGGCTCCGCCGGAGACCCGGGTCGAAGCCGGATCGAGCACGAGGTTCGCGTAACTGGATAGAAAAAGAAACTTCACGCCTGCTGCGCGCGAATGACCTTCGCGGGATTGCCTGCCGCCACCGCGCCGGGCGGGACGTCTTTGACGACCACGGCACCAGCCCCGATCGTTGCGCCGTCGCCGACCTGGATCGGGCCGAGCAGAATCGCCCCGCAGCCGATCTCGACATTGTTTCCGATGACCGGAACCCCCTCTCCTGCCTGACGGTACCCGATGGTCACGCCCTGGCGCAGGATGCAGTCGTCACCGATCACCGCCTCGGGATGCACCACGAGCCCGCTGGCATGATATAGTCGCAGGCGGGTGCCGATGCGTGTCGAGTAACCCAACTCGATCCCCATGATCCACTCCACCCCGACGACATACAGAAGCAAAAGCGGAGAACCCAGCAGCCACAGCCCACCCGGCAGGGCGCGAATAGCCCGGCAGAGCCGCCAGAAAACGAGCACGGCGCGCCCCTTCGGGTTTCCCACATTCACATCCCAGTCCTGAAAAAGGCTTTTCATCGTGGTCCCATCATTCGATCCCGCAACAGGCTGAAAAACAAGTCCGGTTGAGCGCGAAGGCTCTCGGTCATTTCCTGGGCCATCGCAGGTGACGCGCCGAGCTGGCCCGCCGCCTTCCAGTGCAGGAGACATTTTGCCTCGGCGCGTTCCCCCGCGGGGACGGGGAGCGCCTTGTCAAGTTCACGATGCAGTGCCCAGAATGCCGAGCGTTTTCCCGGGGCAAATCCATCCCGGAGCTGGCTGACGAGGGCGAGATTGCTGCGGGTGGCATGGGGTCCCAACCCCCATTGCACGAAAGCCCGTCGGTTGGCTTCCATCGCCTCAGCGGCGGTGGCTTCAGCTTTTTGATGCGAAAGCGAGGAGTGGACCACCCGGTAGGAAATCAGGCGCTGCGGAAGATTATCGCCGGGACCGGTTTTGAGCAGCTTCAGCCAGAGGTCGTAGTCTTGAGTGATGCGGAAATGCGGATCGTATTTCCCAACAGCCAGAGCGGCCTCGCGACGGAAGCAGACCGAGGCGTGAATGAACGGGTTGTCGTACAGGGTGAACCAGCGCACGGATTCCTCGCCGCAGGGGGCGTTAATCAGGCCGCAAAATGCGCCGTCCTCGGTGATGAGCCATCCGTTGGTGCCGAGAATGACCAGATCGGGGCGGCGATGCAGCTCAGCCATCTGAAGTTCCAGGCGCTGCGGATGCGGGAGATCGTCAGCATCCTGCCGGGCGATCCATGGCGCACGAGCCTCCTCAATGCCTTGGTTGAGGCAGACCGTCTGGCCCTGGTTGACCGGATTGAGGATCAGGCGAATACGGGAATCCTTTGCCGCCCAAGAAGTTAAAAACTCCTGCCCTCCATCAGTCGAACCGTCATCGATGATGAGAAACTCCAGGTCGCGAAAGGTCTGCCCGAGAATGCTGCGGATGCCGACATCCAGATAGGACCGCGCATTGTAGACGGTCATGAGGACTGTGACTGCGGGAGTACTCATGCGAGGAGTTTCTCAAAAATGCGGCGGTGCTCCGCGATCCAGGTTTCCGCCCGGAAGTGCTGGACGGCATGCTGTCGGGCGTTGCGGGAAAACTCGACAAGATGCGGTATCACCTTCTTCACGGCTGCCGCCCATTCCGAAGCGGGCGGAGTGATCATGCGATCCCAGACAAGCGGCACCGGGATCAACGCGCCACAATCCGAGGGAACCATCTCGGGTAATCCCCCGCTGGCGGAACCCACGACAGGCAACCCGCAGGCCAGCGACTCGATGACCACGGTCGGGCAGGGATCGAGATACTTCGGATGCAGGACGATGTGATGACTGCGATACAACGCGACGGCCTCCTCCTGGGTGAATGCCGGCAGGAGTCGGATTTCGTTCTCCAGCCCAAGCGTCTGGATCTCGGAGCGCACCTGATCGGTCGCACCTGGCCATTCCATTTTGCCCGCTATGGTCAGGGTCGCCTCGATGCCATCCTTTCGTAACACGGACAGGCACTGCACAGCGGAAAGCACGCGATCGGGGTAGCTATGCGTTCCCAGGGAAAGCAAACGCAGAGGCGTTGCGGGAACGGGCTCCGGCGGCGGTGAAAATCTCTCCAGGTCGACCGGATTGAAAAGGATGCTAGCCGGACGATCTGCGGGACCGAGAAACTCATCCGACGCCATGCGGCAGAAGTCCGACTGATAAACCACATAGTCGGCCCGGTCGCGAAGCCAGCGCATCGGACCATTGAACCGCTCGGCCTCCGCACCGGCCCACCCCCGATAGGCGACGCCGTTCTGATTCCAAACAAACTTGATCCCCCGGCGGCGGCAGATTTCCCAGAGGTCGCGGGCAAAGGGCGGCTGGGCGCTGCTGACAAGGTACAGGATATTGAACACCTCGGCACTCGATGGGAACGCGTCGCGCAGGTGGAGAAGCTTGACGGCCCCGCCGTGGATGAACTCGCGGCGCTCCAGTACCCCGCCAAAGGAAAGAACCGGCTCTGCGGAGGAGGCCAGCGCGATGCTGCCGCGTTTCGTGCGAAGACGCGACCGTTTCGGGAAGTCCAGCACCCCGCGAATCGCGGAGGCAATCTGCCAGGGGATGCTCATGCGGACAACTCAGCCTGGATGCGCCGGGCGATTTTTTCCGCCACGGTGTCCCAGAGAAAATGTTCCCGGACAAGGGCTCGTCCCCTCTCGCCAAATCGCTGGCGGAGAGCGGCATCGGAAAGCAGTTTGCGCAGCGCCCCAGCGATGGCTTCAGGACTGCGCGGCGGAACCAGGAAACCGCTTTCGCCTTCCAGGACCCGCTCGGCATTGGCCCCCACCGACGTGGTGACGACGGGGAGTCCGTAGGCTGCCGCCTCGACCACCGCCACGGCGCTCGGCTCGGAACGGCTGGGCATGAGAAAAATATCCGCCTGGGCCAGATGAGCCCCCACCTGCTCGCGGGGGATGCGGCCATGGATCACCACACGATCCATGGTTAACCCGGGATCGCAGCCGACGATGTGCAACTCGGTGCCGGGAAATTCCCCGGTAATCTTTCGGAACGCCTCGATCATCTCTGGACCGCCCTTGCGCTCCCATTCGACCCCGACAAAGACGATGCGCGGGTGGAGGTTTGCCTTGGGCGGCAGGGTCTCGGGAAAGGGGATATTGATCCCGGAATGCACGCACTGCACCCGGCTGGGCGGGATCTGGTAATCCTCGATCACCGAGCGCGCGGCAAACTCCCCTGTCGTGAAAGTCACGCGGGAATCCGCATAGAGCGAGCGCTCCATCGCCAGCCATTGACGGGTCATGGGCTGGAGCTTGCGGGCGTTGCCGTATCGCGCATTGGCGAGGTGGGTGTGGTCCGTGTAGCCGAAATGCGGAATGCCGGGCCGGATGGCGCGAAAAACCGACTGGGTTTGAAAGGAGAATGCCGCATCCGAGAATTCCGGACTGGTGGAAACCCAGTGCCCGAACATCCGGAGAAAAGTGACAGTCCGGGGCAAAAAGGCCTGCGGCGAAAACCGATATCGAAAGATCGGCTGCGGGTAGCGGAGCGTAGCCTCGATGAGCCCGGCGAGATAGGTCGCCGGACGAGGCCGGGCGATGTCATCGATGATGTCGAGCCAGCGAAATTCATATCCCGGCAAGGCGGACGGCAGAGTGCGAGCAATACTTTCGTTGACGAACGAAAAGCTGCCCTGCTTGAAGCACAGCGCCTTCTTCATCGCCCCTGGCAAAACAAAGCCGCTCCGAGCAAGGCCTGCTCGTCAGCGACAGGATCATGTACAGCGAGCGCCGTCTCTGCGGATTGCGCAGGGATGCCTTGCCGATTTTGCACCTTGGTGATGATCCGATCGACCATGGCGGACTGGTCGTTGGGCGGAAAAACGACGGGGCGACGGCCGAACCGGCGTCTCACGCGAAAAAGCGCCGATGCGATGGCGCTGGAAAGATGGGCCATGGGCCGCTCGGGACCGCGAGGGAGTTCCTGGTAGATACTGATCAGCGCTTCGCTCAAGGCGGCGGTAGAATTCTCCCGATCGGCCCGGCGGCTGGCGAGATAAGTGGCTTCCCGCAGGGAACCCGTCCGGGCGTGATTCTCAAGAAGGCGCACCGCCTCATCGACCGAGCGAAACATCATCTCGGCCGGGAGGAGATCCCGGGCGATGCCGACGGGCGTGCTGATGACCGCCTGCCCGGCAAAGAGCGCCTCCAGCAGCGAATGCGGACCACCCTCCCACCGGGAGGGAACCACGGTGACGTCGAGCGCCTGATAGAGGCGGTTCAGCTCGGTGCGAGGCAGGATGTTCCAATCGTAATCATCCTGGTCATTCGGACCGATCCGCCCATGAAAGCGAAAGGGAATACCGGCGGCAGTCAGACGGCGTCGCAGCCAGTGGCGTCGCGGCCCCGCCAGGAGAACGACCAGATTTGGGAGCCGCTGGTAGAGTTCCTTGGCGATGTCGAAAAGAATGTCGGCCCCCTTCTGGCGCTTCAGGCGGCGCAGATCGGTGCCCTCGGTATCGCGATGGAAATTGCCGATGACGAAGGCGTTTTTGTCGATGCCAAGCTGGTGACGCAGCCCGCCGTCGTTTTCCAGCGTGCGAAAAATGGTGGCATCCACCGTATACGGGGCTCGGGACACGGGGAGACCGAGCATGCGAAACTGCGCCTCGGCCTCGCGCGTGCGGGCGATCCAGAGATCGACCCTCGCGGCAGCCTGGGAAAACTCCGGCTGCGTCAGCGAGTAGACCGGCGGGTTATCGGCAAAGCAAATGAGCTTCTTTCCGCGCACGGCGCGCTCGCCGAAATCCAGCAATCGCGGCCAGTAGGCGGAATGCACGATGCGGGCCGCCGGGAGAGAAACGGGAACGACATGTCCCTCGACCGCCTCTCGCGCCACGCGGAGGTCTTCATCGAGCGCCCAGGCGACCTTCTCGCCGCCGGTAAAATGGACATGCCATAGCGTGCTCACTGGTTGATGAGAGACTGAATGATCTGGCGATATGCCGCGCACATGCGATCCCCAGCCGGGGCCTCGCGGAGCACGCAGCCGCGCAGTTCATGGTAGCGGTCCTTGAGCGCCTCGATGGACTCTGGGAGATTTTCCGTGAGCTCCACTCCAAACCGACGGCCAAGCTCGACCGTGCCGCCGCCATCGCGGTGGTAAAAAAGCGGGAGTCCGCACTGCATGGCCTCGACCGGGTGCATGGCTCCGGGTTCGTAACGCGAGGCGGTAATGCCGACGTGGCACTGGCGCAGGAGGCCGGCCAGCTTCTCTCCTGTACAGGGAGGGAAGGTGCGGGCTTTCTTCCAGGTGATCTGCTTCGGCCAGCGCCCGATGACCCAGAGTTCGACGCCCTTAAGATCGCCGCTCGCGATCAGGTTGTCCACCTCCTGATAGACATCGAAACCCTTGGCCATGTTGTCGGACCAGTGATGCGTCACCAGCCGCAGTGGATGACCGGGCTGCCAGACGGGCGACCCGAAGGGATGAAACACGGCTGGATCGGCCCCGTTGGTGATAACGGAGTGCGGGCGATCCTTGGAAAACCACTTCGCGGCGTGATGGTCGCGCAGCCATTCGGAAACAAAGACCGTATGATCCGCGACCGTGTTGGCCTCAGCCAGCCGGGCGTCCATCTCGTCCGTTCCCTTGCGGACGTCGTTGTCATTGATGCGCTGGACGCATTTCAGGCGACCGTTACGGCGCTTGGCCCAGACGACATCGTCGTAGGTAATCGTGAGCTTGCCGCTCAGTCCGGCATGGGTGCCCATCACGCAGTCGACGTCGGGCGTGAGCTGGTAGACGACGTCGTACCCGCAGCGCTTCAGGTATTGCGACAGCTGGTTGAGCCACTGGTTGCCGCCTCCAAACGCGGTGCGGCGCGGGGCGAGATTGAACGCCACCGTGGCGATCGGCTTCTTGCGAAAAAAGCTCATGGTTCCGTGGAAAAAAATGCGGTCGTGGAGACTGTGACCTCGGGTCCGCGACGATAGCGGGAATCCTTCCAGTTCGTCACGGGCAAACCAACAAGCCGCCGCGCCGAGCGGATGATCCGCTGCCAGGAATTGCCGTACTTCTCCATGATGTTCTCCCGTGTCGCCGCGTTGCCGGATTCCCGGGAGCTCCGTGGCAGGAAGCATGTGTGCAGGCACCGGAAATCGCTCTCTTCCCAAGGCGCCTCGTCGTGCAGCATCCGGCGGTCGGAATTCGTAAACCCGGCACGAAAAACGACCTCGCCGCCGTGCAGGCGCTCGGGGGCGTCGCCTCCCCACGAGTCGATCGCGGCAAAGTTGTACAGCTTGGTCATGCTCCGGCAGGGTGGAGCGAGATGTCCACTGGCGGACCGGCGATCCGCAGCCAGAGCCGTAACATTGAGCACGCTGCCGAGGATCATCCAGGTCCGGGCGAACTCCCCGGCATTAATCCGCTCGCGCAGGCGCAGCAGACCCGCCGTGTCGTAGATCTCATCGCCATCCACGGCAAAGGCCCACACATCCTGTCCAGCCAGTCCGGCGATCAGCTCATGGGATTCCCGAGGATGCGAGAGCCGGTGAAATTCCGCCGAGGGCAGTTCCTTCGCCAGCCGCTTGAGGATCGGCACAGTCGCGTCCGTCGATCCGTGATCCATCAGCAGGATATGATCGCAAAACGGGGCGGCATTGCGCACGGCCCGCTCCACGAAGACATCCTCATTGTGAACGAGGACGACACCGACGATGCGGGGATGGCTCAAGCAATCTTGCTGCGGAGCAGAACCCACAGCCATTGTTTCTCGCGCTCGATGCGCACGACTTCGCGGAAAGTGCGGAGCAGGCGGATCACGATGTCCTCCGTGCGATCCCAGGAGATGGCTTCAAAGGGGCCGCCGCCTTCCTCCATGTTCACGCCGATGTCGTAAAGCAGGTAGCCATTGGGTTTCAACACACGGGAGTGCTCGGCGATCATCTTCTCGAGGTCAAAGGCGTGGTCGACACAGTTCGTGTAGAGCAGGTCGAGCGAGTTGTCCGGGAAGTCGAGATTCATCATGTCGCCGGGGCGCACGAGCGGGTTGCCATCGCCGGGATTCAGGTCGATGCCGATGGCGTTGGTAAACCCGAGGTCGCGAAGCACCTCGACCTCCGTGCCCTGGCGGGCGCCACAGCAAAGAATTTTTGCGTCCGAAGGCAGCAGAGTGAGGAGCTGGCGGAACCGTACGTAAAACTTCAGGCGGTAGTCGAAGATGTCGAAATTGCTGAACCCGCCCTTGATCTTCACCATCTCGTCGAGCTTCAGCTTTTGGTGCGTCAGGTACTCCTCGTAGCTGGCGTAGTCGCGCTTGAGCAGGCCGGTCTCGTCCTTTTCGCTCTTCCAGCCGCCCTGCCCGTGGTGCTTGTGCCGCACCTCGTGCTTGTCACGCTCATGATTGTAGGTGGCGTCCTGACGGCTGCGGAGTTCGCGAATGTAGCCGAAGCCTCCGGGCGTCACGAGATGCAGGAAGGTTTTTGCCCAGAATGCCGGCTTCAGCCGCGGGCGGAAAATTTCACGAAAGTATGCCATTACGAGTTACTTGGTTGTGCGGTTGGACCGCATTCCGGGGCCGCAGTTTAGGCCGAAATTTGCCAATGGCAACTTTGGCCCGATGGGATTGCCGCCCGGGAGGTGGAGATTTGGAGGAATTGGAGAAAAATCACCCATTTCAGGCGGCTCCCTGCGCCTTGGAGGCGGCAATGAGCTCCTGCAGGGAGGGGTCGGACTTGTGGCGCTCGAGGTACTTGAGCAGGAAGGGGTTAACCTTACCCCTCGACATCACCCCCGCATAAAACATCGGGTACGGTCCATTGTAGAAAAAGTCGTCGTAGCCCAGCGCGTCCCAGAAGGCCATGCCCAGCCCGAGCTTTTGCGAGACCGGCACGAGGCTCATTGCGCGATGATAGAACTTCCGCTCTGCCGTGCGTAGAAGCCGCCCCAAGCCCACGGAAGGATTCACCGCAAGATCCTCACCGCGAATCTGATAGCACCCCTGCTTCCACTCCTCGGGCAGCGAATTGTCCGCCTTGTCACAGGTTTTCTCAAACCCCCAGGGCGTCTGGTTTTTCTGCTGGAGGAGTAAATCCAGGCAGCCCGTGAGGACATCGAGACGGAAAAGCGAGGGATGCAGATGGAAGCGCGGCGATTCGCTCGCCGTCAGGTGCATGAGGCCGTTGGCCAGCACCGGGCCGCGTGCGAGGAAGCGGCGATTATCCCAGCCCATGAGGCCGATATAGGCCGCGCCCATGACGTCGAGGAGCTCCGGCAGGGTCTCATTCAGGTGCCCGACATGGCAGGGCCCGAGCGGCGGATGGTCCTCGAGGAGGAAGTAGCATTTCTTGTATCCTTGGGCAGCAAGATCCTCGCAGGCGTCGCGCACGAACTTGGCCCAACTGCGGGGCAGTTCCTTATCCCGGCAGGGAATGTGCGGCAGATCGCCCGCCTCCTCCGAGGTCAGCCCGCAGAAAAAGAGCGGCGGATGGTCCGGCCAGAACCGGTCCATGAAACGGTGCGTAAAGTCCGCCACCCATTTGTAGGGGTGGTAGACGGAGACCAGAATACAGAGGTCGCTCATTTACGGCTGGAACGCAGCAATCCGGCGGCGGCCATTTCGTTGAGGGAATGGTCAAACCGGCGATTCGCCTCGGTGACCTGCTCGCCCGGGCGGCCCACCCAGTCGGTGAAGCGCTTCACGCCGTCGCGGAGTGAGAGGAATTCATGCGCACCCAGGCCGGAGGTCAGGCGCGCCAGGTCAGCGGCGGCATGCCGGATGTCGCCCACGCGGAACTGGCCGGAAATGAAATACTTCAACTCCACGCCCAGCGCCGCGGCGAGCGCCTCGACCAGATCGACCAGCGTGCTGCGAACGCCGGAGCCGAGGTTGAAAACCTCCAGTCCGTCGGATTCCAGCGAAAGCGCACGGAAATTGTACTCCACCAGATCGTCAATGAAGACAAAGTCGCGACTCGGTAGGCTGTCCTCGAAGAGATTGATCTCGCGCCCGGCGAGCAGGAGCTGGGTGAAGATGGAGAGGATGCCGGTATAGGCGTTGTTCAGCGACTGGCCGGGGCCGTAGACATTCTGGTACCGGAAGACGACCGCCGGGATGCCGTGGGATTGGCAGACGTTGGAGACAATCTGCTCCTGGGCGAGCTTTGTGATGCCGTAGATCGAGCCGGGCCGCGCGGGATCGGATTCCAGCGAGGCGGAGGCCTCGACCGGCGCGCCGCAGATCGGACACTTCGTTTCAAAAACACCGGCTTCGAGATCCGCCAATTTGCGGGAATCCGGGTAAACCCGCCCGTGCTCCGGGCAGATTGCCGCTCCTTCGCCGTAAATCGCGCGCGTGGAACTGACGATGACTTTGCGGATGTGCGCCTTGTGCTCTCCGAGCACTTCGCCGAAGACTGCCGCGCCGCGCGCGTTGATATCCGTGTAACGCTCGATCTGGTACATCGACTGGCCGGTGCCGGTTCCCGCCGGGAAGTAATAGATGGCCTCCACATCGCGGACGGCCCGCTCGACGGCGCCGCGATCACGGGTATCTCCGCAAATGACGGGCACCCGTCCACTCAGCAGGCCAAAGGTGGCTGATGTGCCGAGATCAGCCCCGTGAATTTGCGGATCAAGGGAATCGAGAACGACGGGCTCGTGCCCTTCGCGCAAAAGACGCAGGGCCGTGTGTGAGCCGATAAATCCGGCGCCACCGATAAGAAGTATTTTCATTTCGTGGAACTCAAAAGCCGCCGCCAATCCAGGCGGCGCAACAAACCGAGTGAACGTGGGTGTAAACCATACGCGGGCGCTTCCTTCAAGGAACGAACGAACGCCCGGATGGCCGCCTGCGGATGGCTCGCGGCATTGTGATAAGCCTCGCCGAGATAGCGCTCCGCCAGTCCCAGGCGACGCTCCTGATCAAAAGCCTGCCGATTACCGCCATCGACCAGACCATAAAACGGCGAAAAGACCTTCTCCCGTTCGGCAAAGACGCCCTGCCAGTCGAGGATGGTCTTGGAATCCGGCTGGCGGTGCTGGATAGCCAGCACCTCGGGAACATGATGGAAGGCGAACTTTTCGGACATCCGCCACCAGTATTCATAGTCCATCACGAGATGCAGGTCCTCGCGGAGCAGACCCGTGGCGCGCTGTACGGACGACCGGAAAAAAATCGCGGGCTGGTGCAGCCGGACATCACTACGCCACCAGCGCACCATGTCCTCGCGTCGATCGAACCGCCCCTCAACGCGCAGCGGAGCCGAGCCGTCATATCCGATCTGGGTCACATCTCCGTAAACAACCTGCACCGAGGGATCGGAAAAAATCTCACGAAGTCGTGCAAAGAGCCCTGGCGGGTAGGCGTCGTCGGAATTCAGCCAGCAGATGATCTCACCTGTCGCCGCCTGAAAACCTCGATTCACCGCATCCGACTGGCCCCGATCCTTTTCCCGCGTCACCCGCAGATGAGGAAAGCCTGCCAGTACGGAAGGCGTTGCATCGGTCGAGCAATTGTCAAAAACGAGATGCTCAAAATCGGCGTCGTTCTGCGCGAGCACGGAGCGCACGCATTCTCCGATGTAAGCGCCCTGGTTGAAGGACGGAGTGATAACGGAAAAATACGCCACGTCAGCGAATACCGATGGGGGTGTTGAGCCATGCGGGCTCGGTCGGGATGCCTCCAGTGAAGCGCAGCTTCAAAAGCTCCAGTTGGGCGCGGAAGTACCACAGCCCGCGATACCCCAGATCGTCCGCCTTGCGCAGGAGCGCGGGCATGATGGCGGGCGTCTTCCAAAACAATGCCTGCCGGATGGCCTCGCGGGCAAACCCGGCATTCTTTGGCGCCCAGGAAAAGTCGATACCACGATCTTTACACCATTTGCGCAGGGCGACCTGGGCAAGCAGACTGCGGTAGATGCGTTTGGCATCCTGGGTTCCGGCGGAGGCGGGCCGCCAGGTCTTGTCGAGGACGGCAGTGTCGCAAAAGGCAACGGGCTTGAGGAGGCCGCACTTGATCCAGTAGTCGCGATCCTCCATCGGCTCGTAGCCGGAAACAAATCCCTCCACCCGCAGATGCACCTCGCGACGGACGATGGCTGAGCCGGGGGTAATGATGGCGCAGCGATAAAGGTTGCGCTGGGCGGGCAGCGGCGGGTCGCCGGCGCAGTAATCGAATCCGCTCAGCCGCGGCTCCTGCGGCGGCTCCATGCGCTGGAGCACCATCCCGTAGACCACACCGGCCGAGGGAGCCTGCTCCGAGCGAGCAAGGAGCGAGCTGATCGCCGTTTGCAGGAGCAGATCGTCGGAATCGAGGAAGAGAATCCAGTCGGAACTCGCGAGCTTCGCGCCGAGATTGCGCGCGGCCGAGACGCCGCCGTTTTCCACCCGGCGATAGGTGATCGAGTCGCCAAATCCCGCGCACACCGCCGGAGTATCGTCCGTACTGCCGTCATCGATAACGATAATCTCCCTGGCGGGAACAACCTGGTTCAAACAACTCGCCAACGTAGCGGGCAGATACTCCGCGGAGTTGTACGAGGCAATGACGATGCTAACGGATGGCATGAAAACGACGGTGCAGAACCGTCACACAAAAGCTCAGATTTTCTGGACGAGCAGGCCGTGCTGGGAGCCGAACTGATGCAGGCCGTCCGGCACCTTTTTGCGCGACACCGTGGTGTCCAGCACGCGAAAGCCTGCCTCTCGAAGCGTCTTGCGGGCAAAGGACAGGGTCACGTGGAGATTCGTATCATTCACGTGGGCCTGGAGTTCCTTGTAGCCCTGCGGGAGGAAAAACCTCTCGGTCAGGCGCTCGGCCCAGTAGGCCAGCGGCAGGGCGCGATTCAGCGACACGGGGGCCCAGCGGCCAAAGTACAGCATGGCGACACCGCCCGGCTTGAGGACGCGGGCAGTCTCCTCGATGCAGGACTTCCAGATCGCGATCTTCTCCACGTGCTGGAGGACGATGAACGTGTAAACAGCATCCACGCTGGCATCCGGACAGGGCCACGTCGCGCCGTCGCATTTGAACAGCTCGACATTGCGCACGCCGCGTGCCGCGAGTTCCTCCTTTACCCGCCCGGCCTCATCATGAATATCAACGCCCACCGCGCCTCGGAATGACCGGGCCGCCGCGGCCAGGATGCGCCCGCCGCCGTAGCCGATCTCCAGGATCGTTTTCGTCTCAGGCTGCGGGACGTATTTTGCAATGAAAGGCGCGATATGAAGGGAGAAATCCCACTGTCCCCGCACGAACGACGCATCGGCATCCGCCGCGCTGTCGAACCATGTGAAAAAATCATCCGCCGATTTGCCGGAAGCCGCCTGGATCTCCTCGCGGAAACCTACGATATGTCCGCGTGTCTCAATCTTCGATCCGATGGCCATAGTTCTGCTCCAGTATCAAAATCCACTCTGCTGACAAGCCGGGAAACATCAGCGTCATTTTTCCTGAATCGCTGATTCCCGGAATCGCTCCAGCAAATCGGGCGACCACCGGGTGTTGCTCTCCAATAGGTCAAAAAGCTCAAAAACGCGACGACGGGACTCCTCCTGGGTGCGCACCCAGAAGCTCGAGGCGTCGATGCGGTGAAAATAGTGCGCCTTGGGCAACACCTCCAGCCGGTTCCCCAGCGAGAGCCACAGATAATTGGCCACCATCACGTCGGCGACGTCGTGCTTGAGCGAGGCGAGACAACCGATAGCTTCAATGTAGGCCTTGCGGTTAACGAAGTAGTTGCCGTCGTTAAGATAATAAACCCGCTTGAGCGTATTATCGCGGCAAAGCTCGACCACGCGGTCGAAGTCAAGCCTCTCACCGACGAGACGCTCAAAAGGAAAATAGGGAAAGGCCCACGAGGGCGAATATATCACCTGCGGGTCCCACTCGGGGAGGGCGTAGATGGCGTTGAGATAATTGCGGAAGATCGTGTTGTCGGAATCGAGAATGATGAGCCATTCCGTCGAGGCATTCTCTGCGCACGAGAGCTTGTTGGCCATCGCTCCGAGGTTCTTCTCGTGCCGCACGATGCGCACTTTGCCGTGAGGATCGAGCGAGCGGACGTTGCGCTGAAGAGCGGAAAACTCCTCTGCCGATGAAGCATCGTCGCAGATCACCACCTCGCCGACGCGCGGATCATTGAGCAGGTTGCGCAAGGGACGATGGATGCGGCTGCCGCGATTGTAATGCGGTATGCCAACGGTGATTTTCTTCCCGGCAAACGGCTTCACGGACGCATGGCCCTGCTTTGCCACCTCTTTCGGCTGGCAAAGCGTGGCGTCGTAGAGATCCGACAACCGTTTCCAGAATTTTTGCGAGAGCTTCACAGAGCGGCGGTGATCTTGTGGGCAAACGCCCGGTAGTTCGTCGCAAAGAGCGGCCGGGTGTGGGAGCTGCGCACATGGTCGTACGAAGCGCGAGCACGCTGGGCCACCTCCTCCGCAGAGAGAGAGGCAAATGCGCGTGCGGCGGCCTTTACCGAGTCCACATCGCCACGGGCGATGGCGACGCCGAAATCCCCGAGATCGACGGAGGATTCCCACGTGGTGATCGGCACCATGCCGGCATGCATCGCATGCAGCACGCTCCCCGCCCCACCCTCCGCCGAAGACGGATAGATAATGGCGGCATGCGTGCGCGCAATCTCGACGAAAGCCGGAGAGGTCATGTCCATCCAGCCCGCGTGGCGGATGTTGGGAAGCTCGCGCAGTTCGCGATGATAGAGACGGTAAAAGTCGTCCTCCTTCTCCGGACGACCGCAGACGGTCAGCTCCAGGTCAGGCATGTCGGCAAAGGCATCGAGCGTGAGATCGAGTCCTTTGTGCACCATGCCATAGCTGCCGAGCCAGAGGAACTTTCTGCGGCTTTGCTCAAAATCGCGCCCTTCCAGCCACTGATGCTCCACAGCGGAAGAAAGCGGCACGCGCGTGATCGGTTTGCCTGCAAACTTGAAGCTGTCGATAGTGTATTGGTTGCCGAGGATCGAGATCTGGTTGGCCACCTCCGAGCCGCGTGACGGCGGAACATTGCGACGGGGAATGAGTGCGATGCCCTTGCGATCGCGGATGGCGCAAAGACGCGTGAGTTCCGCATGATTCCAGCCCAGCCAATGCGACCCCGTGGCGTGCAATACTCTCACACAGTCAGCGGGAAGATGAGGATGCCAGCGCTCCAGGTTGGAGTGAATGTCTACAGCCACACGGCAATTCGCAGGAGGCTCGTAATCGAAATTGTCATGATCCACCACCTGCACCTCAAAGCCCTCGTTGCGGAAGCTCTCGGCCATGGTCACGCACTCGAATGGGTTCGTGTGCCCCATGGCCTTCGGGATGTCGATGCCATCCACAAAAGGCCAGGTGATGTAGGAAAGCGCCACGACACCGCGATTGCGGCCCTCCGGCTTGAGCGTAATCACCCGGCGGGGCTTCTTGAGAACTTTGCGGATTTTTTGAGTTAAGGACACGGCTTGAAACGGCGAAGGAATTGGGAGGCGATTTTCTCGACGGGCGCAAGCTTCAACCGCAGTCGTCGCAATGCGGCATCAGTCATGGGTTCGTCGTAGGAGATCGATAGTAGAGGACTGTAGGTACAAGGGCCTATCGCACCCTCCACCTTGGGCGACGATGCCATGAGACTCAGTCGACGGTAGAGATAAAGAGGCATCCAGCTCATATTGGCCGAGAGGAGCCGGACGCCCTCCCCGGTCTTGAGTCGGGAAAAAACTCCGCCATGCGGCCCGGTCCAGAGTCGCTTCACGGTCGTGCGCCCCACGAGCTTCGTCGGGTTTTCTTCGTAGTCTTCCGCGAAAGCCAGGGCGTCATCAAAAACCTCGCCCTCGTACGGCTCGGAAAGACGGATGGAGCGAATTCCGGCCCGAGCACGGAATTCGCGATAAGCATCCATTTCGTTGAAAGCCAGGCCGAGGTGAGTCTCCAGACGTTCACGCTGCGCCTGAAGATAAGCTTCATCCTGGAAGAGCACGTTGATCATCCGCACGAAATCCCGTGCGATGCGGGATGAGGAAACGTAGCCATTGAGGCACTCGCCCCGGCACTGCTCTGTGCAATCGTATACAGCCAGCCGCGCTTCCCGCGAGCCCAGCGGAGCGAGCACCAGCGTATCGGAATCAAATGTCCAAAACGCATCAATACCGTCGCGCTCCAGGAAATTCGCCATCAGAAACCAGCGGCGAAAGACGAAGCGCAGCCAATAGTCGGTGCCATGGAGTTTGTTAAAGCGATGCCGCGCTCCCTGGATCGGCTGAAAAACCTTCTCGAAGAGCTCGAGGTCTGGACCAAACGCAAGATCCTCGAACGAGACGAAATCCGCGACACCCTGGGTGTATTTTCGGTTTGCCGCATCTCCCAGCAGCACGATGCGCTTCTCCGGATTTGTCAGCCGGGCCGTACGGAGAACATGCCCGAGATAGGAGGCATCGCCGTAATGAATGAAGATCAAGGGCGCAGGCTTCATCTGGTCTTCAAAAAGCGACGGGCAAATGCCCGCCCGAACGATGGGAGCCACTCGAGTGCGCCCAAGCGCGGACGTCCGCTAATGGCGGCGCGGGCAGCGAACACCTGCTCCCGCCAATAGGGCAGAAAGAGAGCATCGAGATTCCATGACGCGTTTCGGATTCGCGACTCCTCCTGGCGCAGCCGATCCGGCGTGATTTCCGAATAATCATCGACAAAGAGAATCGGCAATACGGTAAAGGCCCGCATGGCCGGTGATCTCAATACAATGGGAATCGCCCCCGCATAGAGCGCCTCCCACATACGGTGGGTGTCGATACCGTTGCCGGGCGGACTCAGTACAAAGCGATGAGTGAGCAGCGCATCAAGATATGCACCATTATCTCCATGCTCCGCGGGGGGGTGAAATGTCACCCAGTCCTCCGACGAAAGCCGCTGAAATCTTTCGTATACCGGCCGCCGGACCTGTGGATTGGTATCGGGACGAAAATTCACGTAGAGCCATTTTTCCCTCGGTCGATCGTCCTCCAGTCCGGCTGCGATATCGCAGGCGCGCAGAGTGACAGAGCTGTCCTGTGCTCCGAGGCCAAGAGGAAGAGGACGCACCCGGGCATCATCCACGAGAGCATTGCTACCAAACCATGCATGGATGTTGGCCGGAGCCTCTCCGAGACGTTTGGCATCAATAGGATGGTCTCCCTGGCCTGTCACCAGCACCACCCGTCGATTCGTCCGCACGAGGCGCCCGAAGCACTCCCAAATACGGTCGATCTTGCAGAAGACGGCCTGCCCTCCCGCGAACCGGAAATCCGGCGCACGCGTTCCAAAACTATCCTGCCAGAAAACATGATCGCAGAGCGCAATGAAGCGGTCGGCATTCACATAATCCCGACGGATGCGATCGAGGAAGTCGGTCGATATAGCCATCACCAGTAGCAACCACTCTCGATCTTATCCCAATTCGCAGGTCGCTCAGATTCCAGCGGGCTGCGCCACGCCGAGGTCTGGAGAGCGCGAAAGGCGGGTTGCTCACGCCAGCGCGTGCCTGTGATGCCAAAGAGAAGCTGCGTCGCTCCCCCGAGATGGATGCAGGGTTTGCCCAGCTTCTTGATCACCGCACCAATCGGCAGGCCATAGGCTCCACATCCGACGATGGCGGCATCGAATGTTTGCGCAGCCACCGCCTGGGACAAGGCTTCGAAACTCTCGCTCCAGGAAGCATGTCCGTCGCTATTGCCGCCAAGCGTCTGCGGCGGGCGGAGCGTTTTGAGATTGAATGCGGGAAGGACGTCGGGATTCGAAAACAAATCCTCCCGTCGATTGCGATATTGATCCTCAATCGAAGCCGTAAACGGATGCACTACCAGAACGTCCAGCCCCGCCAGATGCCGCGACCACGGCGCCGGGCCGAGGTACGGCTCAAGCGAGCCAAGATCAGTCAATACGGCCCCAGGGCACCGATTGCGCACATGAATGGCCTCGTAGGGAGCATTCATCAAGCCGAGCAAGTCTGCCTGCTCCAACGCGCCCAGGTAAATCTCCGCAAAGCGCGCGAACTGCTCTGCCGTCGCAGGATACACTCCGGCATGCAGCCACATTTTCCGTAAGAATGCCTCGTCCGCCCGACCATTCTCCTGAAAAGTCCCGAGACCATTACTTTCCATCCAACCAAGCCGACTCGCCAGAAATGGTCTGCGCTCCCGTAGCGCACCACCGATAAACTGCCCCGCGAGGTAATGGTCGAGTGCTGGTCTCAGCCGTTCATCGCGAGGATGTCCTTCGCCCCGTCCCAACAAAGCCGACAACTTCGCGCGCAGTGATGCAAACATCGATGAACCTTCCGCCATGACAAGTCCTAGCGAGATTTTCGCCAAAGTGATCGGATGGAGTTTTGCCAGATGCCGAGAAACGGCAGTTCCACATAGGTATCAAGCGTCCCGATACCGTTGCGCCTCGCCCAGGCATTGTAGTGCTTCACGTTATGCTTGAAATAACGGTCGCCACCCGCGCTGGCCTGTGATCGCTCGTGCGAGGGATGATCGATGTAGCCCACGTGGTTTTCATAGGCCCCTGCCTTCTGGCAGGCGCGCGTAAGCCACCAGTCAATCGTCGCCGCTCCGCACCACAGATCGGGCATATCGGGCGCGAGCAGGTCGTCCCAGAGAGCATTGGGGAGGTAATACATATCCACCCCGTAGGTAATCTCATGCGATGGCAACTCGCGCCGATGAAAGCCGTGGGCGATTTCGAGATTCGGAAGATCGTAAGGATCGCGGGTGATGATGACGTCCGAGTTGCACCAGACAAACCCCTGTCCGTTGGAATTCTCACGGCCAAGCTTCAGAATCTCGCCAAATTTCACCATCTCCGGTCCCGCACGAAAGATCACAGGATCAAGACCGAAAGTCTCGATGCTCTCCAGCAGCTTGGCCTGAGCAACGCGAAGACGCTCGCTCCGACAAGGCTCAATCCACTGAAAGACGACGGGCTTTTTCATTTAAGCGGACTCAGTAAAATACTAGCGGGCTTTCCACCGTGCCTCGGCACAATCGTAGTCAAATATGCGCGCCGGGGATGGAGGGAGAATGTGATTCCACAGGAACCGCCGGAAAGCGGGATTGCAGCGAAATTCCCAGTACTCGGTAAGCCTTTCGCGGAAAGTCATCGGGCGTACCAACGCGCGAGCCTCTTCATTATAGGAGTCGATGCTGCTGCTGAGCTGACCGTGATGAATCCGGAAGGCCCCGAGATGCGAGTACACAGAATGCAGCGGAGCCTGCGACGCAAACGAATGCCACAGGAAATAATCCCCCGCCAATCGAAACCGGCGCAGTTTCTCGAAGTCAATGGAGCGATTCAACCTGGCCGACCAAAAAGTCGACTCCTGCTGTACGCTGGGCCTCGGATGCGGACCGAGGTAAACACCGGTCTCAAAAAACTCACGTCGAAACCGCGGCGGCTTCCACGACGCGATGATCTGCGAAAGTTCATTCTGCAATACGCTGTATCCCGTCACCCAATCCACTTCAGGATGAGTGAATACCTCCGCCAGAATCTCAAACGCGTGGGGATGATAAGTATCCCCGGCATTCAGATACGCCACCACGTCACCCGTGGCGCACTGCAATCCCTTTGCCAGGGCATCGTACATCCCCGAATCCGGCTCGGAGCGAAACTCCACGCCCCGATCAGCATACCGTGCCGCAAGAGCCTCCGTACCATCAGTAGAGGCTCCATCGATGATCTGATACTCCAACTCGACAGAACCATCACGAACTGCCGTCTGGTTGACGACTGACTCCATCGTCTCGCCAAGCAGCCCCGCCGCATTGCGGCACGGTGTAATGATGGAAAATTTCACCCGCACAGCTAGGTAATGGAATACCTCTGTTGACGTTTCCGATAACGATCTGCTCCCGCGTCAAAGATCAAAACCGGAGCAAAATGATTCGTCTGGTAAAACCAGGAATGGACGAGCCGCGTGGACCATGGACGCTTGAAGAAGAATTTTTCCACCCGGCTCTTGCGTCGGATAAGCAAATCGCCCCCTCGCACCTTGTCTTCTGGCAACTGAGCACGAATCTGACGCACCTCTTCGGCGTAAACATCGGCATTTCGAGCAGACCGGTTCTCCCCGGTGTAATGAAATCCTCCGAGTAAAGCCGTCGTGGCTACGAGATCTGTATGCGCCGCAAAGCGAGTCCACAGATCGAAGTCCGCCGCGAGGGACCATCGTACGTCCAGTCCACCGACCTTCTCAAAAAGGCTGCGACGCCAAAAACAACACTCCTGCATGACACATCCCAGCCCCCCCGAGTGAAATGCTCCTCCCGCCAGCAGATCCCTGGGGAACGGCGTGAGATTTGAGAGATCCTGCACTGCATCATCACGCAGCCCGCTCCGAATTCCTGTGATCCACTCAACTTCCGGAAAATCGCGAAAGACGCGTGCCACGACGCGAAGGGTCCACGGAAAGTAGGTATCATCGCTATTCAGCCAGCACAGGATGTCGCCGGTCGACCAGGAAAACCCCTTATTGATCGCGTCATACTGTCCATGGTCAGGCTCTATGATGAGCTGATGCAATCGTCCACGGAAGCCCTCCAGGATGCCACGACTTTCATCTGTGCTTGCTCCATCAACGACGATGTACTCGAAATTTGAATAATCCTGGGCGAGGACAGAATTCAGTGCTCTGGCCAGCCGGGCGGCACCATTGTAGTTCGGTGTGACCACCGAGATCTTGAGATCATCGCTCACAGGCTACTCCGGAAAATAAACAAGATCGCCAGCCCTGCGCTGAGTATGGAGCCTGCGCCAGGCATCGAACCGCTCTCCCAGCGACATTCCTTTCGGCAGATTCTCCGGGCTATCATGTCGTGAAAAATTAAAAGCGAAATCGGAGAAGCCGACGAGCCGGAGCCTTTGATTCACTCGCTTTATGGCGCCAAGATAGGATTGATAGAGATTCCTCGCGGCCACCTTTTTGGCAGACAAGGCGATATCGTAATCCCCCAAACCGGTCCATACATACCGCGGCAGCCGTCGCCACATGTTGGTAAAATGATAAAAGAGCACCGGGCGTCCGTCTGCCGTGGGAAGGGCCAGAGTGCCGCCGACCTTGTGTCTGCCGAGGTTCCAAGGCGCGAGGTTTGCTCCAGGATGATCGATGATCTTCACACCGCGGTAACGTTCCGGCCACTCATCCAGGTACTTTTGATCGCCAAACTTTCCGTCCTCGACTCGATCATGGCACCACTCGATGCACTGTTCACGCCACCGCCGCACACAACCCAGGCCATCCTCATCCCGCCTTATGGAGACCCAACCAACGTTGAAACGCCCGTACTGCAGGCGCTCCGAGTCAGGGGCGTGCCGGTGTTCAATAATCCCGATCGCCGCATCGCCCAGTTCCGCGAATACCGCTTCGTAATTTCCAAAGAAATACAGATCCGCATCGAGATAGGTCAGGAGATCGATCTGAGGGTGCCGCTCGAACAGGAATACCATCCACGCGGCGGTGAGCGTGAAAATATACTCCGCCCGGCTGCGCTCCGGCTTCACCGCGAGCAGCGCGGGATCGAAAGCCTCCAGCTCCTCCAGATTGACCGCCTCGATATTGGCATCTCCCAACCGCCCCAGCCGTTCATGGCATTCCGGGCTGAGACAGAGAAACCAAAGGCGGAAATCATCCCCACTTTTCCTCAGCGAATCCACCAGGGCCAGCGCCCGGGGCAGAAATCGATGATCTGCATAGGTGCAGAAATGCCTCATGCAAAAAAGCTGACTACACCATCGCTCACCCGCGCCACATCCTCATCCGAAAGATGGGGATGCATCGGCAAACACAGCAAGGTCCGACAAGCCTCCTCCGCGGAACTCAGATCCACCGTGCTTTCATCGACGTATTCGTAATAGGCCGACTGGCGATGAATCGGCTGCGGGTAGAGAATCCCGGCCACCACCTTGCGCTCGGCGAGGGAATCCTTGAGATCATCACGCCGCTCGGTCGCGATGGTGTATTGATGGAATACATGGCCCTCGTGAACGGACGGCCGAAGGATCTCCAGCGAGGAAAAGGCAGCATCGTATTGACTGGCAATAGCGCGGCGGCGCGCATTATCCGCGTCCAGATATCGCAGCTTCACGCGCAGGATGGCAGCCTGCAATTCATCGAGCCGGGAGTTCATTCCAACTTCCGAGCTGATGTACCGCTCGCGCCAGCCGTATTGACGAAGAGACAAAATCCGTTCCGCAATGTCCGGTGACGCCGTAAAAGCAATGCCGGCATCGCCGATGGCTCCAAGGTTCTTTGTCGGATAGCAGCTATATGCCGCAGCGTGGCCGAACCAGCCGACCTTGCGCCCCTCCCACAATGCTCCATGAGCCTGCGAACAATCCTCCACCACCTGAAAACCATAGGTCCCGGCCCAGGCCATGAGAGTCGTCATGTCGACAGCCTGGCCGTAAAGATGAACCGCCACCACTGCAGCGAGCTTTTTCTCCGAAACGAGCACCTTTCCCAAGGATGCAAGGTCGAGTAGGAAGGTCTCCGGGTTGATATCGAGGAATACCGGTTTCGCTCCCGCCCGCACGACTGCAGTCGCGGTAGCCACCGCAGTGTGGGTCGGCAGCGCCACAAGATCGCCGGGCTGCACTCCACAAGCGCGCAGGCACAACTCGACGGCATCCGTGCCATTGGCCACGCCAATCGCCTGCCCGCCGCCCATCCAGGCGGCATATTCACGCTCAAAGGCCGAGACATTTTCGCCGAGGATATAGTTCGTGCCTCCGAGCGCAGCCTGCAAAGCCGCGTCGAATTCCTCACGATGCGCCTGATAAGAAGCAGCCGGGTTGGCTGGGAGAACAAGGGACAGCTCAGACATAGGAGGAGAGATTCTTTCGATAATAATCGAGCAACCCCGCCAGGCTGTCGCGCAGGGATACACGAGGAGCCCAGCCGAGATCGGTCTGGATCTTATCGGCATTCGTATAGTAGTCGCCGATGTCGATGCTCTTGCGATCAGCCGGGTACTCGCGCACGACGATCTCGCCGCCACCGTTCACATCGACCAGCAGCTTGCCGAGATCGAGCAGGTTGATCGCCTCCCTCGACCCGACATTGTAAATCTGCCCGGTCGATTTATCCGACCGGGCAGCGAGGAGGAGGGCATCCACGCAGTCAGCCACATCGAGGATATCGCGCAACTGCTCGCCGCCCCAGACCTCGATAGGCTTCCCGTCGATCAGGTTGCGAATCCAGACTCCGAGAAACGTCTGCCGGGCGTCTTTCACCCGCATGCGCGGGCCAACCACATTGGTCAATCTCAGCACCGTTGTGGCGATGCCATATACCTTTCCGTAAAGCAGGTGATACTGCTCACCCGCCAGCTTGTTGACGCCATTGACGTCCACCGGATCGAGCGGATGGTTTTCATCCACCGGCAGATAACGCGGCTTCCCATAAATCTGCCGCGTGCTGCCGAAGATGACGCGAATCTTTGGATTGTGATGCCGACAGGCCTCGAGAATCGAGAGCTGCGCCTTGCAATTGATATCGAGATCGATTTCCGGCCGAGCCATGGAATCCATATGGCTCGTTTGTCCCGCCAGGTTGAACAAAACATCCTGCCCCTTCACCAAATGGCAGAGACTATACTGATCCCGCACATCCGAAATATTGACTCGCACCCGATCCCCGATGCCCTCGATATTAAAGAGGTTGCCACCATACTCCGGCACCAGACTGTCGATCAAAGTGACCGAGGCCCCCCCAGCCACAAGACGCCGGGCCAGATTGGAACCAATGAAACCGAGACCGCCGGTAATAAGCGCTTTCATGAAAAATTCGCGATGTGAGATATTCCCGTCAACCGCAGAAGCAGATCCTAGCGACAGGAATAAGTTCTATACCGTTACAAAATGAAACCCCTTGAACGCCGTCGTTGCGCCCACCAGGGGATACTCGTCGATGTTCTTCCATTCTGACACGCACTTGTATCCGGCGCTTTTCATGCGTTCCAGAAAGTGCACCTCAGAAAAGAACCAGGCAGGATAAGAAGCCTCATAAATATGCTTCGGAACTCGCTGGATGGTTAATCGATCGGCGGCCCCATCCAACAATGCCAACTTGTCAAAGACCACAGACGACACTCGATGGGAGAGAATTCGCTCAAGTATCTCGAAGGGAGCCGGGAGATACTGCAGAGAGGCACCGAAAAAAGCCGCGTTGGGACGGATCGCATCGAGTCCCAGCTCGATCTCCTGGAAGAACTGAAGCACATCCGAAGAAAGCTCCCTGTTTCCAAAATCGACGTAATGCGCTTGCTCCACAACCCCCCATCTGATCGCAGGAAGATCAGTCAGATAAGTACGAGACTGGAAATAGACGCTTCCTAGCGAGCCTCCAAAATCCAGCACCCGCAGCTCACCTCGATCCCGGGCCGCCTGCCACAACAAGGCCGCAAGCGCTTCCCACCGATATTCCGGCTTTTCAAATAGAACGGAATCTCGCTCAAAGGCAGCGTGTCCATCCCGAACTGCAATCACGGCGTCCTTGATCTTTGTAAAAATCTTGTCCGTATCGTATCCGCCACACTCCTCAGCGGCTATCTCCCAGGACGGGTAGTTCCCCGAGAAAACGGGAGGCTCCGTCGGCGCCGCAGCCACCTCAGTCTCATCGACGGCACTTCGCAAGGCGGAGTAAACTTTCCATAGGTATTCCCGGAACGATGGAATATCACGCAGGCTCATTACTTAACAAAAAGCACCGATCTTAAATAACGGATAACTCGGGAAAGGACGCCTTCCCCATTACAGCACGGAAGCGATTGAGCGCGCAAAAAGTCGACAATCTTCTTTCTCGCTTCTGTATTCTCCACCACAGGGAGACGATCGACACGCAGGGGACGATCCCCCGCCTCCACCAGAAGGTGGGCTGGAACATTATGGCAATGCGTTCCGCTCCCATCGAGTCCGATATTCCGAACCAGCGAACGACCCGGATGCAAAGTGAGCATACCTCTCAAAAAGGCAGACGCATGCCAGCGGATCGCCCAAGAGTCATTTCGTCCGTCGATCTGATCGCGAAGCATCTGGGTATATTGTGCAGCACCATCAAGATCAAACTCGCGCTGAAGTCCTCCCTCCTCGATATCTCTCAACAGCCGCCTCCCGTCCGAATCGAAAACCCTCCATGCCCGACGCCAGGTAGCCCACCCCCAGCAGTCGGCACCTTTCAGGAAGAATGTCTCGGGAAGACCCTCCATTTCATAAACGAATCCATGAATGCTCGCGACCGCATCGTCGTATCGGTAGACACTCAAAGCGTCATTCATGTACCGAAGGAAGAAAGGCGAGGTCGCGATGTCATCCTCAACCACGATAACGGACTCGAAAGCTTCGAGCGTCTGCGAAACTCCGGCAACGATTGATGCCGCAAGTCCGATGTTCTTATCCTGATCAACCAAGGAAACGGATCGAAAATCGCTGATCGATGAAACATATTTCCGAATCTCGTCGCCGAGGGCGCGATCGCTCTCCTCCCGCGGTCCATCCAAAAAGACGAACAGTTCGGAGTCACCGGCGAGAGCATTCTTCGCGAGGGCCGCTACAGTCTGCCGCAAATGCTGAGGACGATTATAAGCAAAAAGCGCAACCGGCGCCAATGTGCCTGCTTCGGTCACGCAGCGTCACCCAACCTTTGATAAAATACTGTTCGCCCCGTACAGGCAACAGCCTTGTATCCTCGCTCCGTCATAAATCTCCAAATATCGGAGTCACCCAGGGCGGCGAGATTAGGAAGCCGTTGCTCGATCAGTATGAAATCAAAAGGGTATCTGTTTAAGTCGAGAGACGAAAGCACCTCAATTTCCAGCCCCTCAACATCGATCGTCAAAAAATTCGGGCTGACGAACTTACTCTCGTGCCGCCTAAGGATCTCCGAGAGCGGCAGGGTCTCAATATCAAGGATGCGCTCCAGCTTGTAGTGCGTATCCTTCAGTTCCTCCCGCCGATCATTATCAATGCCGTTCAGAGCAGGCTCATTATAACAATAGAACTTCCGCATCGCCGCTTCATAACTTACTCCAACCTCCAGATTGACATCCTCCGTCCGAATCTCACGAAACGAAGTCATGCTCCCCGGGGTGGGATCAATATTAATCCCTCGCCAACCCGCCTGATAGAATTTCCAAGTATTGGAAAACCTCGTGGGATGATGCGCTCCGACATCAACGAAAAATCCTTCACGATTCCCCTTTGGATCAATCAAGCCAGAAAGAACAGCATCCTCACCTTCTTGACCAAAAAACTCATTCCGCAAAGATGGTTCTGATTGTTTATTTCGTCGAAAAAGAGTCCACATATTCTCCAAGGGGTCTACAACCTTCGCCAGATTGATGTTTTCGTGAAAGTGCGATTATACGCAATCGCTCCCATTGTTTGAAGCACGGGCTCGTAAAGCCTCGATATGGGCTCCGCTGTGTTTTGCAGATAATAATCCCGCTCAGCATTATCAACAACCAGCAAACCGCCCGGCTTAACTTTATCCAGACTATGCATAATGCATGACGGTCTCGCTCTCCCATCAACTAAAACAGCATCAAACCCTGACACTCCAACACGCTCGATTGCAGTCGCATATTCTCTAAAGGATTTTCCGACAT
>JAFKMU010000046.1 GCA_017305195.1 Verrucomicrobiota bacterium
GACGACGCCTCTCGCATCGCCTTTGCCCAAATCCTTCCTGACGAGCGCACCTCCAGCGCCTTGCGCTTCCTTCATGACGCCTTGGCCTACTTCGCTTCCTTGGGCATCAGCGCCCAGCGCATCATGACGGACAACGGATCGGCCTACCGATGGAGGCGAGAAAACCAGCAGGTTCGCCATCATGATACCAGCCAAGGGAGCGGCCTAAAAACCCCGCGACGAAGGAACCGGCGATTCCGAGGAGGATGGTGATGATCCACCCGCCCGGGTCACGACCGGGCATCAAAAGTTTCGCGATCGCTCCAACGAGGAGTCCGATGATGATTGCTGAGAGTATTCCCATGCCGGGGAATCGCAGGTCTCCCCTTTCCCGGCCCTGCCCTTAGGGCTGCGTCAGTGCTCACCCTTGGCCGGATATTCGCGGAAAACCAGAGACTCCGAGTTCAAACAATACCGGAGATTCGTCGGCTTGGGGCCATCCTCAAAGACATGTCCCAGATGGCCGCCACACCGGGCGCAGCGGATTTCCGTACGCACCATGCCGTAGCTGGCATCCCGCAATTCCAGGATGTTCTCCTTGGCGAAGGGCTGGTAAAAGCTCGGCCAGCCGGTGCCGGAGTGAAACTTCGAGTCCGAGCTGAAAAGCGGCAGATCGCAGCCTGCGCAGAAATAAATCCCCTTCTTTTTGTTATCCAGCAGGAGGCCGCAAAAGCGGGCTTCCGTGCCCTGGGCACGAAGGATCTTGAACCGCTGCTCCCCCAACTGCTTGAGCCACTCTTCATCCGTTTTTTTCACTGTCGGCACGGATTTCGGAGGCAAAGGCTGGCCGTTTTCATCAGCGAGAGAAACGGTGACCTGGTCGGGAAGAGAGTCGGAAATGCTGGAAGACATGGCAGAAAAAAGTGGAGTCAGGCTCAGGATTATCGCCGTGAAGGCCTTGGTCATACGAGAAGGTGCATCATTTTTGCTTGAGAGCAACCGCCCATCCATCCATTTACCACCCGATGCTTTGGATCTTGCTACTCAGCACCATAGTGGGTGCATACCTGCTGGGGTCGATACCCAGCGGCTTTCTTGTAGGCCGCGCCCGAGGAGTCGACCTCCGCAAGGAGGGTAGTGGCAACATCGGCGCGACCAATGCGCTGCGGGTGCTCGGAAAGAAGTGGGGGTATCTCGTTTTTGCCGCCGATGCCTTGAAAGGCTTCGTGGCCACCGCGGGAACTGTCGCCATCGTCGAGCCCATCGCTCCGGGCTATGCCATTCCCATGGGTGTGGTCGCGGCGGCTTTTTGCGTGGCGGGGCATAATTTCCCGGTGTGGCTGGGATTTGAGGGCGGCAAAGGCATCGCCACCTCTGCCGGTGTGATGCTCGGGTTGTTCCCGATCATGGTTTTCATTAGCGGACTGGCAGTGTGGCTGGTCCTCTTTTTTGTCACCCGATACGTCTCGGTTGCCTCCATCGGAGCGGCCATCACCCTCCCCACGGCATCCGCCGTACTGACTTTGATGGGGCATTGCGACTGGCTGCGCGTCTCGGTCGCCGGGGTGCTGTGCCTCATGGCGCTCTGGCGCCACCGACCGAATATCCAAAGACTTTTGGCCGGAACGGAGAAAAAGTTCGAAAAGAAGCGCCCCAGCCCTCAAACCTGACGAGGTTCATGATGTACAAAAAGATTTCCATCATTGGAGCAGGTGGCTGGGGCACGGCTCTCGCCCTCCTGCTCGCGGAAAACCGCACTGCGGTTCGCCTCTGGGCGCACAACCCCGAGGTCACCAAGGAGCTGGTTTCCCAGCGAACCAATGAGGACTATCTCCCGGGCGTTCGGCTCCCCCCCAACGTCTACGCCACGGGCAATCTGGCCGACACGCTGGATGCCGACCTGATGCTGCTCGTGCCGCCCTCCAAGGCCCTCCGCGAGGTCTGCGGCAAACTCGCGGCTCTCGGAGTCTCGAAAGATACCGTCATCGTCTCGTGCACGAAGGGACTGGAACACGACACCGGCAAGCTGATGAGTGAGATCATCGAGGAGATTCTCCCCGAAAATCCCGTCGCCGTGCTGTCCGGGCCGAATCATGCCGAGGAGGTCGCCCAGCGCATTCCGGCGGCAGGCGTACTGGGATCAAAGACGTCCGACCTGCTCGAGCCGCTCCAGCGTGTTTTTTCGCTTCCGACATTTCGCGCCTACACCAGCGATGACGTGATGGGCATCCAGCTCGGTGGCGCTTTGAAGAACATCTTCGCCATCGGTGCGGGAGTCTCGGATGGCTTCAACATGGGCGACAACGCCAAGGCGGGTCTCGTCACTCGCGCCCTCGCCGAAATGATGCGCCTCGGCATCGCCATGGGCGGACGCCGTGAAACATTCTTCGGCCTCAGCGGAGTCGGCGATCTCATGGTCACCTGCTTCAGCCGCCACAGCCGCAATCGCAAGGTCGGCGAACGGCTTGGCCGGGGAGAAGCCCCTGCCCAGATCCAGGAATCCATGCAGATGGTGGCCGAGGGAATACCGACCGCTCTAAGCGCGTGGCAGGTCGCCCAGAAGATGGGCATCGAGGCTCCGATTACGTACGAAATCTACTCGGTCCTGTACGAGAACAAGCCGCCGCACGAGGCGATGTGGCAGCTCCTGGGACGGCCGCCCAAGCCGGAGTCCGACCGGGACCACCGGGGATAAGGCAGGCTAGCTGCCGGCGACAAAATTGCGCCAGGAGCCGAGATGCGTGATCTCTTGAGCCCCGGCAACCGCGTATTCCTCGCAGAGGAAACCCTTCACAAAAACTCCTGAAGCGAGCTTCACATTGCCGATCACCAGGGGCGAGGGAACGGCGGCCACGAAGCGACCGAAACTGGTGAAACCTAGATTCCAGATTTCAATCTCGATCGATCCGCCATTCTGCGGTGAGCGAACGAGTCCCGGCTTCGGCGGGGTGGTTCCCGGGAGAGCATAGAATCGATATTCCGGGGCCGTGACAGTCTGTTCGGCAAACTGGGCTCCCAGCTCCAGCAGCTGGTGATTGAGTGGCAAACCTCGCAAATGGGCTCCCACTACACCGAGCCGTACCGTTTCAGAGTCGTGCATAATATTTAATTTACTTATAATCGCGGGATCGCAACTTGGCGAGCGCAGCTGGAAAAAGATTTCGACTTGTTCCCGCCCCGCCGTCCCGTAAGCTGAAGCTTCGCAGGCGGGTCCGCCTGTCTCGACCCCACATGCAGCGCTCTCTCCGCACCAACGTTGTCCTCTGGTTCCTTTTCGTGGTACTCGCGGTTGCGGGGGCTGGCCTGGTGGGATTCAAGCGCCTGTCCAACTACATCCGCCACGAGGCCGAGGAGCAGATGGTGGCCAAGATGGATCATGTCGACGACGTACTCGACGCGATCAACCGCATCTATCTCGAGCTCGTGCATTCCTCGATGCGGTTGCTCAAGATGGTTTCCGCCGAGATGGGGCCAGCCCATTGGGTGGAGGGTCCGAAGGGACGCCAGCTCGCCTTTGGCGACCATCTCGTGGGCTCCGATTCGTCGATGGTGGACAGGGTGCGCGCCATCATGGGCGGTACGGCGACGATCTTTGAAAAACGCGGCGACGAGTTTGTACGCGTCACCACAAACATTCTTCACAAGAACGGCACCCGCGCCACGGGCACCGTGCTCGATCCCTCCGGCCCGGTGATGGACGCCATCCGCAAGGGGCAAAGCTTTTTCGGCGTCACGGAGATCCTCGGCAAACCCTACATTACCGGGTACGAGCCGATACGCTCGGAAAACGGCGAGATCATCGGCATCTACTATGTCGGCTACGCTCTGGAGACACTCTCGACGATTCGCGATGCGCTGGAGACCCGGGGCGTGCTGGAAAACGGCTTCTTCGCCCTTCTCGATCACGATGACGAGGTGGTCTTTCACACGCAAAACTCCGCCGGGGAAAATGTCTCCGTGCTCGCCCGGCGCGTGGCCAGACACGAGCCGCTCTCCTCGAAGTGGCATGTGCGCATCGCCACCTTTCAACCTTGGGATTACGACGTGGTGGCGGCGATGTACCTGCCGGATGTCTCGGCTCGCACGATCGCGATCATCTGGCAGGTCTACGGGCTCGCCAGCGCGATCATTCTCGGCGTGCTCATCGTTTCCTTCTGGCTCGCCTCGCGGCTCTCCGACGCGCTCACCCAGACGGAGGCAAGCCGGCAGGAGGCTCTGCAGGCCCGCGATGCGGCGGAGTCCGCCAACCGGACCAAGAGCACCTTCCTCGCCAATATGAGCCACGAGCTGCGCACCCCGATGAATGCCATCATCGGCTACAGCGACATGCTGATCGAGGAGGCCGAGGACATGTCCCTCAAGGAATTCACCCCCGACCTTCAGAAAATCCGCGGCGCGGGCAAGCACCTGCTCGCCCTGATCAATGACATCCTCGATCTCTCCAAGATCGAGGCGGGAAAAATGACCCTGTATCTCGAAGACTTCGCCGTGTCCGGAATGGTGAAGGATGTCGTCTCCACCATCCAGCCCCTCGTCGAAAAGAACGGCAACGCCCTCGATCTCGACGTCGCCAGCGATTGCGGCGTCATTCACACCGACCTGACCAAGGTGCGCCAGACGCTCTTCAACCTCCTCAGCAATGCGGCGAAGTTCACCGAGAACGGCCGCATCTCCCTCCGCGTCCGCCGGACTCCCGGCCCCGAGGAACGCATCGTTTTTTCCGTGACCGACACCGGCATCGGCATGACTCCCGAGCAGCTCGGCAATCTGTTCCAGGCCTTTACCCAGGCCGATGCTTCGACCACGCGCAAGTATGGCGGCACGGGCCTCGGCCTGGTGATCAGCCGCAAATTTTGCACCATGCTCGGCGGCGACATCCGGGTCGCGAGCGAGGTGGGCAAGGGCACCGAATTCATCGTCGACCTGCCGGTGGTGGCGCCGAGCATCCCTCAGGAGTTTACCTCGAAGGGAACGAACGCTGCCCCGGCGACCGCAGCCCGGCAGCAGACCGTGCTCGTCGTCGACGACGACCAGGACTCCGCGGAGATTCTGAAGCGGACGCTTGAGAAATCCGGTTATTCGGTGGTCATCGCCCACGGCGGTGCGGAGGCGCTGGACATCGTGCGCAAACACCGCCCGATCGCCATCACCCTCGATGTGATGATGCCGGGGATGGATGGATGGTCGGTCCTCAGCAAACTGAAATCCGATCCGGCCACGAGCGCGATTCCGGTCATCATGGTCACGATGCTGCAGGATCGGAATCTCGGTTTCAGCCTGGGCGCATCCGAGTTCCTGACCAAGCCGGTAAGCCAGGAGCAGTTGCGCAATGTCCTGCTCAAACTCGGCGGACGCCCGCAGGATTACACTCTCGTCGTGGAGGACGAAGAGAGCAATCGGATGTTGATCAGAAGAATCCTCGAGAAAGAAAAGATCCGCTACCAGGAAGCCGCCAACGGGAGGGACGCTCTCGACCTGATCGCCAACGAAAGGCCCGCGCTGATTTTGCTCGATCTGATGATGCCGGTGATGGATGGCTTCGAGTTTCTCGACATTCTCCGAAAGAATCCGGCGTACGCATCCATCCCCGTCGTTGTGATTACCGCCAAGGACCTGACCCCGGAAGAGCGAGCCCAACTGGCCGGGCGGGTGAATTCCATTTTGCAGAAAGGCGCCGTTGATCGCGAGAAACTCCTCAAGGACATCACCGCGATGCTGGATGCGTCACGCAAAGACTAGTATCACTCCAAGACGTACTTATGGCCAAGATTCTCCTCGTGGAAGACAACGAACTCAACCGCGACATGCTTTCGCGCCGCCTGACCCGCCGGGGATATGACGTGGTCATAGCGGTCGATGGAGAGGAAGGCATCGCCCACGCCTCCGGCTCCTCCCCCGACGTGATCCTCATGGACATGAGCCTGCCAAAGATCGATGGCTGGGAAGCCACCCGGCAAATCAAGGCGGCTGAGGCGACGTCCGGCATTCCCGTCATCGCGCTGACCGCGCATGCCATGGCGGGCGACCGGGAGCAGGCGCTGGCCGCAGGCTGCGACGACTACGATACCAAGCCGATCGAGCTCGACCGGCTGCTTGCCAAGATCGAGGCTCAACTCGCCCGCCTCGGCAAGACCGCCCCGGCAAAATAACATGCCGACTTTCGACAAGGCCTCGCTGTCGCAGCTCCGGCACGACCTGCGCACCCCGATCAATCACATCATCGGCTACGGCGAGCTGCTCCGCGAAGACCTCGCCGACCAAGGGATCACGGAACTGGGCGACCTTCAGCGCATCGAGGATGCCGCGCGCCGGCTGCTCGGGATGATCAACGAGTCGCTGAGCGACGAAGCGCCCTCACCCAAAGCTGTCGCTCTCCCCGCCCCCGCTCCGGAGGAGTCGATACCGAGCGGAACGCACGTCCCTGCCGCCCTGACCGGTAACCTCCTCGTCGTCGATGACAATGCGGAGAACAGCCATCTGCTGGCGAGGACCCTGGAGCGCCAGGGGCATCGCACGATGGAGGTGCAAAACGGACTGGAAGCCCTCGCCGTGCTGGCGGAGAAACCCGTCGACCTCGTGCTGCTCGATGTCCTCATGCCCGAGCTGGACGGCTACGAGACGCTCAACCGGATCAAGGCCGACGCGAAACTGCGTCACATCCCCGTCATCATGATCTCGGCTCTGGACGAACTCCAAAGCGTCGTCCGCTGCATCGAGGCGGGGGCGGAAGACTACCTGCCGAAGCCTTTCGATCCCACCCTGCTGCGCGCCCGCGTCGGAGCCAGCCTCGACAAGAAGCGTTTCCGCGACCAGGAACAGGCCTACCTCAAGCAGATCGACGAAACGCGCCAACGGCTGCAAAGCGAGCTTCAGGAAGCGGCGCGGTATGTTTCCAGCATCCTCCCGGAGCCGACCGACACTCCGTTCCGTATCCGCTGGTCCTACAATCCCTCCATGGAGCTGGGAGGAGATTCCTTCGGCTACCACTGGATCGACGACGACCACTTTGCCATTTATCTGCTCGACGTCTGCGGCCACGGCGTCGGCGCCGCCTTGCTGTCGGTGGCGGCCATTAACGTCATGCGCACCATGTCGCTCCAGAATGTTGACTTTCGCGAACCCGCCGAGGTTCTCCGGGGCCTGAACGACACCTTCCCGATGGAGAAGCACAACAACATGTACTTCACCATCTGGTACGGGGTGTATCAAAGGAGCTCCTCCCGGTTGCGTCATGTTTCAGGCTGCCATCCTCCCGCTGTCCTTTTCACTCCCGGGGAGAAAGAGCCACGCCTGCTGCGTGCGCCCGGGATGCTGATCGGAGCAATGCCGGGAGCAAAATTTCACAGCGAGGATACGCTGTTACCCCCGGGCTCCCGTCTCTGTGTCTTCTGCGACGGGGCCTATGAGATTCGCCGGGATAAGGAGGAGATGCTGGATTTTGAGGAGGAGTTCCTGCCCTTCCTGAACTCTCACCGCGCCAGTGAAAAGCTCCCGGACGAGCTGCTGGAGTGGATCCGCAGCTTTAGCCGCCAGGAGGCTTTGGACGATGACTACTCCTTCCTCGCCATCGACTTTCCCGCCTAGGCGGACTGCGACGAATCCGGGCGGAAATCCTCCACGTAGACCACACCGATCAGTGCCCACTGGATCGTGGTCCGGTCGAAAAGATGCCTCATGTCGACGAAGTCTCCATCGGTGACGATGCGCTGGATTTCCCGCTCCAGGCTCCACGGTTTTTCTCCCAGCGGAAAGGGCCGGAAGCAGACGCCGTGGTTGTGGAGTTTTAGTCCCGTGGAATCGGCATTGCCGGGATTGATATAGAAAGCCGAGTTGAGGTACTTGGGATCAAACACGGAAAGATCGGCCGACAGGTCGACCCCGATTCCGCAGATCAAGGCGGAGACATCGCGCAACCGCGGCGTCTTGTCGTACTCGAACCACTTGTCGTAATTCTCCGAGTCCGTGATGAGCTTCCCGTTTTCGGGAGCATTTGCTGCGATCGGTGATCTCACCACTCCGCAGCCGTAGAGTTCCCCCACCTCCGCTCGCATGGCGAGACCCAGGGCGCCGCGGAAATCCGGCCGACGCTCCCGCGCCAAAGCCATAAGGGATTCGTAGACCTCACCCAGAGTCGCCCCTTTTTCCGAGGCCGCCTCAAACTCCACGTATTCGTTAAACTCTCCCGCCAGTGAGACATTGAATCCGGTGCGGATAAGCACACTGTCACTATCCTGCCGGGGAACGAGGAAATCCGGGGTATCGTTGCCATCCGTCGGCAGCCAGACCATGGTGCCGCCGATCGTGATCATTTCGCCGAGCAGGGGCAGGACATCCTCATCGCTGGGTCCGAGCGCGCCCAGGCCGATCGAGTATTCCTTGGAGGAGAACTTTTTACCGGCCATGAGAGCCGGGGTGATCCGCGAGGCCAAGACATTGCCAATGTCGCCCAGCACTTCGATCGAACCCATCTGTTCCGCTCCATGCTGAAAAACAAACCGGCCCGACGGACGAGTGAAGGCAGAACTTCTCTCCCCGAGTTCCAGGAAAGCCCGGGAAACCGTTTCCTCAATCGTAAAAAATTGGTCGAGTCCGGAAACCTTCAGCACGTCGCGGCAATAGGGCTGCACCTCGGCCAGGACGAGCTTGCCGCCTTGGGACTGGAGATTCTTTTGCAGCGCGACAAAAAGCCGTATGCCCGCACTGCTCAGATACGGAACACCACCCAGGTCGATAACCACGGCAGATTTGTGATCGATCGCTTGAAACGCAGGCTCGGCCAGGTCTGCACCGTGGGCATCGAGACGCCCGACAAGACGCAGCAGAGAAACAGAACCTACCTTTTCCGTGGAGATAGCGAGGTCAGACACGCGGGCACGATGGATGCCTGCGCGCCGGGTGTCAATCGCCCTGGCTAGAGCTTTTCGTACACGCCCTTGTCCCGCTTTTCATACACGGCAAAACCGGCCTTTTTGGCATCCGAGACAGACAGCGGCTTGGAAATCGCCGGGGTATTGACCGAGGAAATGACCTTCTTTACCGGGCCGCGGCAAACGGGACACTGGGTCAGGGCCGGACGGGTTACCGGGCGACGAAGCTCGAAGCCCTTGCGGCAAACCGGACAACCGCCCTCAGCGGCCACGTATTCGTAGATCGGCATACGGATACCATTGCATATCCCACCGGGAGATGCAGGCAAAATGAAAACGCCACCCGGCCAGTGCCTGGTGGCGTCTCAAAAGGAAGATGTCGTTGATTACCAGCTCGACTTGGTCACTCCGGGGATCATGCCGGAAGAGGCCAGTTCGCGGAAGGTGATGCGGGAGATTTTGAAGCGGCGCATGTAAGCGCGGCGACGACCGCTCACCAGGCAGCGATTGACCAGACGGGTCGGGCTGGCATCACGCGGCAGCTGGGAAAGCGAGGCGTAATCGCCCTTCGCCTTGAGCTCTGCTCGGAGCTCGGCGTACTTCTCAACTGTCTTGCGCTTGCGGCTGTCGCGCTCATGCCATGATTTCTTTGCCATAAGGGTGAACGCCCAAAGTATCGAAATACGCAAACTTGGCAAGACCTTTTCGCAGGTCTTTATCCAACGCCCTTATACAGCCGGTTGTTGTTGGGTGAGGCAATGGAAGGCTCCCAACCCCCATATGAGCTCCCGGCAGTCGATCGGAACGATCTCGCGGGTGGGGAAAACCTCCTTCAGCACGGAGGCCGCCCAGGCGTCGTTGGTATCGTGGTAAACCGGGAGGAGGACCTTGGTGTTGGCGATGTAGAAGTTCGCATAGCTCGCGGGCAGGCGCTGGCCCTCCCGGGCGATACGGGCCGGCATGGGGAGCTTGAGGACATTGAGCGGACGGCCGTCCTTGAGGCTCATGGACTGCAGGAGCTCAAGATTCACGCGGAGCGGCTGGAAGTTGGGATCGTCCTCATCCTCCTCCACGACGGTCACCACGGTATCCTCGGAGACAAAGCGGGTGATGTCGTCGACATGACCATCCGTGTCGTCGCCCTCGATGCCGTCACCGAGCCAGAGCACCTGGGAAACACCGAGGCACTCGCGGAGTTTGGTTTCGATCTCGCTGCGGTTGAGATGAGAGTTGCGGTTGGGATTCAGCAGGCAGGATTCCGTGGTGAGCACGGTTCCTTTGCCATTCACATCGACCGAGCCGCCCTCGAGGATGAAGTCCTCGTATTCAAAAACCGGCACGCCCAGCTTGTTTCCCATATGGGTCGCGGCCTCGTCGTCCTCTTCAAAAGGCGAGAGCTTGTAGCCCCAGGCATTGAAGCCGAAGTTGATCGCGGCCAGCCGGGGTGCGTCTTTTTTTACGACGAAGATCGGACCATGATCGCGGCACCATGGCTCGTTCGTCGCGATGTGAAAAAACTCCAGTCGCTCCGGTGGCGCGCCCTTGAGCAGCCCGCGCACCTGTTTTTCCTGCTCCGCGTCTTTGACATTGATGCGAACGATCTCGGAGTGCGCGAGAGCCTCGGCCATCTTGACGAAGGCGGGAATGACCTTGGCGTAAGCGCCGGGAAAACTATTGCCTTCAGGGTGCGGCCAGGAAATCCAGGTGGCTTCGTGCGGCTGCCATTCGGCGGGCATGGCGTATCCCTGTTTGGCGGGGGTACTCGTGGACATGCCTAGAATGTACCTCTGGTTCACCAAATGAAAACAAGCCGTTTTTTGTAACATCGAAAAGCCCTGCAACTGGGCTGGAAATTTGCCGTGGCGTGGGTATCCTGATCGTTTCTCCCGATGCCAAACGTCTACATCAAAACCTACGGCTGCCAGATGAACGAGCGCGACTCCGACCACGTCGCCCGCTCCCTCGTCGCCCGGGGCTACCAGATGGTGGACGATGAGCAAGACGCCGATGTGATCCTGCTGAACACGTGCAGCGTCCGGGACATGGCCGAGCAAAAGGCCATCGGCAAGATGGGCATGTTGCAACGGTTGCGCGAGAAACGCCCCCATCTGGTCTTTGGCTACCTCGGATGCATGGCGCAAAGCCGAGGCGAGGAACTCCTGAAAACCTCGCCCAATGTGGACCTCGTCGCGGGAACGCAGAAATTTCACCGCGTGGCCGATTATGTGGACGAGCTGATCCGCCGCAAGATGGAGGCACGCATGGACAACGAGCGCCTGGCCATCGTGGATGTCGAGGAGGAGGCCGGGTCGCAATCCCATATCCGCGAGCATCTCGATGCCGCCCAGCAGGCCACCGCGTTTGTCTCGATCATGCAGGGGTGCAACATGCACTGCGCGTTTTGCATCGTGCCGCAGACCCGCGGAGCGGAGCGCGGCAGGACCATCGAGGACATCGTGGCCGAGGTGCGCGGCCTCGCCGCCCAGGGCGTGCGGGAAGTCACCCTGCTCGGCCAGATTGTGAATCTTTACGGTCGGCACGAATTTGAAAAACGCGACGGCATCAGCCCGTTCGTGCAACTGATCGAGGCGGTTTGTGCCGTGGAGGAAATCGCCCGCGTGCGCTTCACCTCCCCTCACCCGATCGGATTCCGCGAGGATCTGATCAACGCCTTCAACCGCCTGCCCAAGCTGGTCGAGCATGTCCACCTGCCCTTGCAGAGCGGCTCGGATCGCATCCTGAAAGCGATGCGCCGGGGATACACCGCCGAGAAGTACCTGAAACTCGTCGAGCGTCTGCGCGAGGCCCGTCCCGGCATCGCGATCACCACGGATATCATCGTCGGATTTCCCGGAGAGACCGAGGAGGACTACCAGCAGACACGGCAACTCGCGGAAACCGTCGGGTTCGACCATGGGTTCATCTTCCGATATTCACCTCGCCGCGACACCCCGGCGGCGACGATGGGCGACCAGCTTCCGGAGGAAGTCAAGGAAGCCCGCAATCAAGACCTGCTCTCCGTCATTAACAAGTCCTCCCGGGAAAAGCTGGAGGCTCATGTCGGCCAGCGCGTCGAGATCCTCTGCGAAGGCCCGAGCAAGACGAACGCGGAACGCCTGACCGGTCGCACCCGCACAAACAAGGTGGTCGTCTTCGAGGGCGCTCCCCGGCACATCGGCCAGGTCTTCGACGTGCAGATCGTCTCCGCCTCGACCTCCACCCTGTATGGCGATCCCGCCCTGCTGTAAGGTCCGGGCCCGGGAATTCGATCTGAAGCGGACGCTGGAAAGCGGTCAGGTCTTTCATGCCATGCCGGTCGGAAACGGCTGGCAGGTCCTGGCCGATCGGACGCCATTTTACATCGAGCAGGATGGCGACTGGCTACTCATTGAAGAAGGTCGGGAAGAGTTGGTGGCGAGGTACTTTTCCTTCGATCATCCGCTGGAGATCATCTACGAGGAGTTTCCCAAAGACCCCTTCAGCACGGCGGCGCTACACTCATGCCGCGGGCTGCGCATCATTCGCCAGCCGCGCTGGGAATGCGTCGGCACCTTTATCACCTCCCCCATGAAACAGGTGAGTCATATCCGGCAGATCTCCCTCACCCTGCGAGAACGATACGGAAAAAAGGTCCCCGGGGCCCGGATCAACGCGTATCCGACACCCGACGCCCTCGCCGCATTGAAGGAGGAGGATTTGCGAGACTGCAAACTGGGGTTCCGCGCCAAGGGACTGCTCGGCGCCGCCCGGGCGGTGGAGGAAGGCCGCCTCGACCTTGACGCCATCGCCTCACTGCCCACCCCGGAGGCAAGAAAAGCCCTTTGCACTCTGCCCGGTGTGGGCCGCAAGGTGGCCAACTGCATCCTGCTCTTTGCCTACGAACGCCTCGATGCCGTGCCGGTCGATGTCTGGATCGGGCGCATCCTCCTCGCCATGCGAAAGCGCAAGGGGTCAAACCTCACCCTGGAGAAGTATTCCGCCCGGAAATTCGGCATCTACGCCGGATATGTGCAGCAATATCTTTTCCACCACGCCCGAATCACCAAGACTCTGCCCGCAGCATGAAGTGGTTGTACGGAGATGATACGCCGGAAAGGCGCAAGGTCGCGATTGCCCTCGCGATCTCCATCCTCCTGCACCTGTTGCTCATCCTCGTCATCGCGGCCGTGATCATGTATCGGCCCGTCCCTCCGCCCGAGGATCAAACGGTCGAGCTGACCATCGTCGAGCCGCCCCCTCCGACCCCGCCGCCTCAGGTCACAAAACCCATTTTCGTGGATAGCACGGATTCCCAACCGGCGGAAACTCCGCCCAAGAATTCGCCCTTTGAGTCGGATCGGGATACCAAGGGAGCCTCGGAGCAGACCAGTTCCGTGCAGGCCCCCATCCCCACTCAGGACGGCGAAGAATCTCCCGGCATGGAACTACGCAACCGCGAGTACACAGACAGCTCTCGCCCCGGCCAGCAGGCGCCCCCGCCTTCCCAACAGCAACAGGCCCAGCAACAACAGCAGCAAACCCAGGCTCAGCAGGCCCAACAGCAGCCCACGCCACAGCCGACTGCGACTCCCACGCCTCGTCCTGTCATGACCCCGAGGCAAACGACGCCGCTTGCTCTGCTGGAGCCCACTCCGACAGCCACGCCCACACCGCGCCCCACGCCTCCCCAACCCCAACAACCTCCGCAGCAGCAGTCTCAACAGACCGCGCAGCAACCCCCTCAGCCACAGCAGCCGCCCCAGCCCCCGGGTGCTCCCGGCTATCAGCCCCAGACACGCATTACCCGGCTGAAGGGGAATATCTCCAACCGGGGTCGCTCCTCCCTCGAGGCAACAGGGACGCCGTTGGGCAGATACAAAAAGATGATTTCGGACGCCATCGGCTCCCGCTGGTACTACTACGTGAGGCAGGACATGAGCCTGCTCAATGTGGGAACTCTCCGGGTAAGCTTCGTCGTTCGGCAGGACGGAAAAATCGAGCAGTTGAGGGTGCTGGAAAACACCTCCAATGAAAGCTTTGCGTCTTGCAGTGTGCGGGCAATCAGTGATGCTGAGATACCGCGCATCCCGCCGGAACTCGTCCCTTTGCTCGAGGGCGGGCGTATTGAAATCGAATACTCGTTTACTATTCTCGGTAATTGACCATGGAACTACTTCCACTCGCCTCGATCATACAAGAAGCCTTGGATTTCTTCATCAAGGGAGGCTTCTTCATGCTCCTTCTGCTGATCCTTTCAGTGATCTCCGTCACGGTGATGATCCTGCGCGGCACCGCCATTCGCCGCAGCGCAGTACTGCCCGCGGTAATCAGCGCGGAAATCGAGCGTCTGCAACCCGGCGACAGCCTCGAGCCCCTGCAAAAGCTCATCAAAAAAAACCCATCGGCCCTCGGTCGTATCGTGAATACTGTGATCAACCATCTCTCCTGGCCGCGCGCCGAGACGCTCGAGGCGGTCCAGACCCGAGCCCGCCATGAGGTGGCGCGACTCGAAAGCGGTCTGGTCGTCCTGGAGATCGCAACAGGCATCGCTCCGTTGCTCGGACTGCTCGGCACGCTGTCCGGCCTGGTGGGCATCTTTGCCTCCATCGGGTCCGATCCCGTGCTGGTCGCTCGCGGCATCGCCGAAGCTCTGAACACCACGATCGCAGGCCTCGGCGTGGCGGTTCCCTGCCTGATCACCTTCAATCATTTTCAACGCCGCATCGAGGTCATGAGCGTGGAGATGGAGTCGATGGTTTCCGACCTCATCGCCAAGTGCTACCCCCAGCACGGCGCCTAACCCCAGGAAGGCAGGTCCATGCGGTTCTATACCCGAAAGAAAAAGGCCCCGTCGGTCATCATCGTCTCGCTGATCGACATCCTGGCCATCCTGCTCATCTTTTTCATCGTTACGACGACGTTCCAAAAGAACCAGCCGACCATGAAGATCAACCTGCCCGACTCGAAGACAGCCGAGGCAGGTCCCGCTGAGAAAAACGCTCCCATCCTCCTGGAGGTGAAGAATGCCGACGCCATCACCTTCGATGGCAAGCCGGTCGCCCTTGCGGCGCTCGCCGATACCTTGAAGCAGGCCCGGCAGCAGCATCCGGACAGATCCATCGCGATGAAGGCCGACCGCGAAGCGCCCTTCGGCGTCGTCGTCCAGGTCCTGGATGCCCTCAAGCAGGCCGGCGTCAGCAACATCCCCGCTTTCACCCAACCGCCAAATACTCCCTGACCATGATCCTTGAGATAGTCGAATACGGGCATCCCGCCCTGCGTGCCAAAGGCCGTAAAATCGAAAAGATCGATCACGACCTCCTGCAGCTGATTTCCGACATGCTTGAGACCATGTATGAGGCCGATGGCGTCGGGCTCGCCGCCCAACAGGTGGGACGCCCCATTCAGCTTTGCATCATCGACGTCGACGGTGTGACCGACCGCCCGAGTACGATGTGGATCGATGGCAAGAAGGTGGATCTCTCCGAGGAGATGCCCATGGTCCTCATCAACCCGGAACTCGAGCTCATCGGCAAACCCAAGGCTGGAGTCGAGGGCTGCCTGAGTTTCCCGGGCTTGCGCGCCGATGTTGAGCGCCCGCCGCGGGTCAAGGTCCGGGCCATTGACGCGGAGGGCCAGCCTCTGGTCTTCGAAGCCGATGGATTGCTGGCCCGAGCGGTCCAGCATGAGTACGACCATCTCCAGGGTGTCCTCTTCATCGATCGCCTCTCCGCGAAAGAAGAGCAGAAGCTCGATGCCGAGTATCGGAAATACATCGTCAGGCCTTGAATTTCCCGCCGCCAGATTCCGAGACCCTTCGCGCCCGCACCCTCCAGGCGCTCATGCTGACCCTGGCCGGGGCCTGGGCTCTTCTCTATCTGCCGTTTTTGCGCACTTTGCCCGGCTGGTACGGCGATGAAACCCTCGCCCTGGGAATCGCCAAAAACCTGGCTTCCGGCGCATTCGCGAACCAGTCGGTTGCCAATACCTTTGTCACGATCGTCTATCAGCCGCTTTACGAGGCGTTCCTTGCCCTGGGATATGTCATTACCAGTGACATCTGGGGAGCGCGCTTCCTGAATACCACGCTGGCGCTGGGTATTGCCTTCATCCTCTTTCGCCAGGGCCGGCACCTCGTCGGCGCGGTGTGCGCCCTTACTGCGGCCCTCCTGTTTCTCGGCTACGGGCAGAGCATCCTGCACTTCCGCCAATGCTACCCGCACAATGGTCTCGCGTTTGGGGCCGCGCTGGCCGTCTTTTCGATCTGCAATATCGCAAGATCACCGCGCTTCGCCTGGTTTGCCGGTATCGGAAATGCCATCGCCATCGGCTCCCATCCCCTGGGGATCTATTGCTGCGCCGTCACATTTCTCTTTGTCATCCTGCATCCCCGTCTATGGATCGCATTGGCGCTGCCCGCCATCATCGTCGTACTCCTGGAGTATGGACTGGTCCTGGCGTTTGCGTCCCACGGCCTTGTCCAGGATGTCGTCAACATCCTTCAAAGCTACGGCAGCTACAGCAAGGAGAACAGCGGCAGGCTGGCCCAGAATGTCTTCCTCTTTTTCACCCAGGATTTTTTCCACTTCCTCGGCTTTGCCGGCTGGATCGTCATGCTTGCCGCCAAAGACCGGGCACGGTGGGCCCCGATCCCGGTCTTTGCCCTGCTCTTCTCCCTCGCCCTGCTCTCCAACCGCTCAAACCTGACGGTCTTTTACTATCAGGCCGTGCCGCTGCTTCCGTTTGTCGCCTTCGGCGTGGGGTTCCTTCTCAACTTCCTGGTCGCCTATGCCATGGTGAGGCTGAAGAAGCCCGCGTTCGGTCCCCTTCTGCATGCCCTGCCGGTCGCGCTCGCCGTCATCCTGTCAGTTCTTTCCCTGGTGTCGGTCTTTCGAAAGACATTGATTCCCAGGAATCATCCCTGGGTGACGCAATCCACGTCGGACGTCGACAAGGCCGCTGCCTGGCTGCGCGGCCACACGGATGGGCCCGATCTCGTAATCGCCAACTCCAACATTTCCTGGCTGCTCGACGTCCCCACCGCCAATCTCCTGCAGCTCACCGCCTGGCAGGGCCACAAGACCTTCATGTACGAGTACGGCATCACCCGGGACCGGTTCATTTACAACCTCGATGCCAGCAAGATCAAATATCTCGTCGTGGGCGACATCGACTTTGTCTGGGGAATCCATCAGCCTCATGTGCAAGACGCCCTCCAGGCGCTGAACGCCAATGAATGGAAGCAGGTATGGGGCTCCGATACCTATGTCATCCTCGAAAATCCCAAGTTCCAGAAATGACGACGCCCTGCATATCTCTCATCTCCCCATTCTATAACGAGGAAGCCAGCGCCCCCCTCTTTATCGAGCGGTGCTCCGCCATGCTCTCCGGGCTGGGAAGTTCCTACGAAATGATTTTCGTCGACGACGGATCATCAGACTCGACCTGGGACATCCTGAGGCAGGCCGCCGCGGCGCACCCGGAGATACGTGCCGTCCGGCTCTCCCGAAACTTCGGGCATCAGGCCGCACTTTCCGCCGCCTTGGCACATAGTCGGGGAGATCTGGTCGTGATGATCGACAGCGACCTGCAGGACCCGCCGGAGGAGATTCCGGCCATGATCAAGCTCATGCGCGAGGCTGGAGCCGATGTGGTCTATGGAGTCCGCACGGAACGGCGCGGAGTCTCCCTCCCGCTAAGGCTCGCCTACAAGGCGTTCTATCGTATCCTCCGCTGGCTGTCGGACATCGACATCCCTGCGGAATCCGGCGACTTTCGACTCGTAACAAGGCGGGTCGTCGACATCCTCGTCAGCCTGCCCGAGCATGGGCGGTTCCTCCGCGGCTTGACGCGCTGGGTCGGGTTTAAACAGTTGCCCCACTATTACAGCCGCGATGCGCGCGCGGGCGGCAAATCCCACTACAGTCTGGCGCGGCTCGTGGCGCTGGCCGCGGATGGCATTTTTTCCTTTTCCATGAAGCCCCTGCGGCTGGCGACAGTGTTTGCCGGGGGCTTCGGGATGCTCTCCATTGCCGCAGTGCTCTATATCGTGATCAGCCGCCTCGCCGGAAATTCCGCACCCCAGGGATGGCCGAGTCTCGCTGCGATCATGCTGGCTGGATTTGCCGCGCTCTCGATCCTCCTCGGGATCATCGGCGAATACGTCGGACGCATCTTTCAGGAAACACGCCAGCGACCGATTTATATCGTCGACCAGCAAGCCGAGAAGTCGTCGCACCAGGAATGACAGCGACGCCTCCTCTCTCCATTACGATCCCGGTGCTGAACGGCGCGACCTATCTGCGCAATGCCATCGAGTCCGCCCTCCGGGTCATCCAACCGGGCGACGAAGTGCTGGTCTGCGACAATGGCTCATCGGACGACTCGCCCGGCATCGCCAAGACCTTCGAGGGCCGGGCGGGGTATCGTTTCGTCCAGTTTCCGCGAGGAGAGGGCATGGGGTTCGACTGGACGCGGGCGGTGCGAGCAACGCCCCACTCCATCGTCAAGCTGCTGCCCTGTGATGACGAACTGGAGGCTGGCGCCCTCGACCTCGAGCGACGGGCTCTCGCCGAGAGCGGCATCTCGCTCGTGGCATCGCCCAAGATCCTTTCCACGGCCTCGGGAAAAACCGCCTGGCGTATCTCGCGGTTCGCACCGGGCCGGTTCCGACTCGCGGATGTCGCCCGGAGGATACTCACCTCTCCGTCAAATCCCATTGGCGAGCCGGGTTCGGTCCTGTTTCGCAAAGAGAGCTTCGATGCGTTCGACAATGAGCTCATCTACTACTGCGATATCGACTGCTGGTATCGTCTCCTGCAGACTGGCGACATGATGGTCATGGACCGCCCGGCGGCACGGTTCCGCGCGCAGGCCAGTTCATTAAGCCTTCGCAATTTCAAGAAAATCGAAGCCGATTTCCGGCGCTTTCACGCCAAGCACACCGGCCGCAGCAAGCTAAGCTTCGCCCTCGCAGCCAGGCTGCGGCTGACAACCTGGGTCCGGCAATCCGTGCTAAGCACCCTTGCGTCTCTCTAGTATGAAGTTCGCTCCGAACCGATATCTCCTCTGGATCGCCGCCCTGGCCCTGTGCGTTTATGCGATCCTCGCTTTTGCCTGGGTCGGCCAGCCTCCATCCAACCAGGAGATGCTGGCCAATGTCGCCCGAGCTCTCGATATTCAAAACGGATGGAGCGAAGGGCATGGCCCGGCGTGGTGGACGTCGAATTTCCTGCAGGGAAGTTCGTTAGCTCCGCTGATAAGCCATACGATCACGAGCCTGTGGCTGCTGGTCGCGTCCGCTCTGGGCGGCATCTTTGCCGGCCCCAAGCTGGGAGGCTTCCTGTGTCTCCTCCTCGCGATCCTGGGAGTCTACGGCTGGATTCGCCGGCTGACGGCCAGCGACATCGCCGCGGCGATATCGGCGCTTGCCTTCATGCTCACCGCCTCGATCTACGTGCGTCTCGGCGGGGTCGAGCACATGGTCTTCGTCACGGCCTTCGCCGTGATCCCGTATGTACTCTGGAGCGCGACAGCGATGGCGGAGCGGTCTACGTTTTTCAATGCCCTTCTCTTCGGAGGAGTCCTCTCCTTCCTGCTCCTCAGCTATGGCAAGGCTGGCGCGCTTCTCGCCCCGGCGCTGTTCATCTATCTGGCCATCGTCATCCTTTGGAAACAGCGCACCTGGCACGTCGCGGCCGCGCCATGGGCTGTCGTCATCCTCGTCGTCTCCGTGCTCGGCGTCCTGCCCAATCTGCCAGCGGTGAGGGAGATGCGTTTTGCCACGCTCTTTGAAATCGCTCCGTTCCAGGGATGGCTGCGGGCGTTTTCCCTGAAATCCAGCCTGCTCTGGCTGGATCGCGACGGACTGCTTTCCTCGGGCATGGGCGCCGCCTTTGCCCCGACCACGGCGCAGGGAGGCAACTATCTCGGCATCGTGCCGGCGATCATCCTCGGCGCGATCCTGCTGCTCAAGCCCTCGTCGCTCTATGCCAGCGTGGCCGGGAGGGCCTGTCGTCTGTGCATCGCTCTATTCTTGTTTCTTCACTGGCTTTCCTTCGGGCCGTTTTCCGTGCTCACCGGCCAGCTGCAATTTCTGAAGCTCGCCGTCATGGCCAACGATCTGGCCGTTCCGATCTCGTGGGTCCTCTTTCTCATCCAGCCGTGGATCATCTTCTCCCTGCTGCCCAAAACGCTGGCCGGACGCACCGCCATCGGAGCCGTGCTCAGCGCGATCTATCTCATCGTGCCCGGGTTTCGCCTGATCGGCTGGCTGCCTTTCTACGCCGACTTGCGAGCCCCTCATGATTTTTCCCAGGTCATCGGCATTTTCTTCCTGGCCGGTGCCACGGGGGCAGCCGGGTATCTCCTGCTCCAGGCGCTTCCCGCACGGTTCCCCCGCCGGATCGCGGCCATTGCAGCTCTCGCCCTGGCCTTGGCTGATACGTCGCCCTACTTCAAACCCTTCTTCCAAAGCGCAGTCGATCGCCAGACCTTCTCGGATTTCCAGGCAGCGCAGGATTTCCTCAAAAAAGCCCCGATCGGCGGCTGGGTCTTCCCGTTGTCGGGACGATATTTCTACATGCTGACGCCTGAGCTCTCCGGCCGGGGGCTGAACAATGAGGCTTTCAACGCCTATCTGATGCAGCGCGGCGTCAGCCAGCTTCAGTCGATCGCGTGGCTCTCCCCGGACTATCTTCAGGCCTACCTCAGGATCGGCGGTATTGCCTATATCCTCATCGACAAGAAAGACCCCGATCTCGGCGAGGGCGTCCAGCAAAGGTTTACGAAGATGCTGCCTACAGCCTTCGAGAACGATCACTTCCTCATCCTGGAAAACCCGGAGACTCTGTTCCCGGCCTACCTCGCGCAGGAGTATGTCGACGGGGAAATCGATCCCGCCGAGATGGCCCAGGTTTCCCTGCGGCTGGCCAAGGTGGGAGCCGTAGCCGTGCTGCCGCAAGACGAGCCGATACCCGGGCGGATCGGCCACTTGGAAAAGGACGGCTACGTCCTCGACGAGAAATCCCACCCGACCGCCACACGCCTGGAGAAAGTCTCGCCGGAAACCCGTTTCGGCTATCGGTCGATCACGCTGTCCGCGATGCCTTCGCCCGGATGGCTGACCCTGCCCCTGGCCTACCACCCCGACTGGCAGGCGACCATTGGCGGCCGCGCCGCTGGCACGGACCAGATCGATGGCGCATTCCTCGGAGTCTATGTGCCCCAGGCCGGAGAAAAGGTGGAGTTTCGCTTCGTTCCGCCCTGGTGGTACGGAGCCACCCTCGCCCTGAGCGCACTAGGCTGGCTGGGATGGCTCGGGGTGATGGCCGCGGGGCTTCTCCCCAAATCTCCATTTCCCCGGTTGAAATCCCTGCTCGACGGCGACGGAATCTCCCGGACTCCTGTTGGCGAACTGAAAATGGTCGAACGCCCGGCGATCAGCCGCGCCGTGGTGATCATCCCGACCTACAACGAGATCGAGAGCCTGCCGACCACCCTGTCCCGGGTTCTGGCGGCTGATGCGCGAGCAGACGTGCTGATCGTCGACGACAACTCACCGGATGGTACTGGCGACTGGGTGCGGAAGCATGACCTCTTTGGAAAACGCGTCCACCTCCTCGCGCGAACGGGTAAGCTCGGGCTGGGCAGCGCGTATCGCGATGGGTTCAAGTGGGCGATCGAGCGGGGATACGAGGCATGTCTCGAAATGGACGCCGACCTTTCCCACGATCCGGACGACGTGCCGCACCTCATCGATGCGCTGAATGCCGGAGCCGATCTGGCGGTCGGGTCCCGCTATCTGAATGGCGTGCGCGTGATGAACTGGTCGGAGCATCGGCTGCTACTCAGCACGACAGCGTCCCGATATGTCCGGACGGTCACCGGTCTGCCGCTGACCGACGCAACCAGCGGCTTCAAGGCCATCCGCACTTCCGTGCTTCGACCGATGGACTGGAAGAGGTTCAAGACCGAGGGCTATGGATTTCAGGTCGAGCTTCACTATTTCCTCTGGCAGGCCGGAGCCAGGCTCGTCGAGGTGCCGATCGTCTTCACCGAACGGCGCGACGGAAAAACCAAGATGACCCTGGGCATCGCCATAGAGGCCGCGCTTCGCACCCTTCAACTCGGCCTGGCGACCAGAAGCTCGGCACAAACCGCCAAGGAACCCACCAATGAATAAGCGCCGAATCTTTTCCCGCGCCGACTGGTTCTGCGGGCTGGGAGCATTTCTTGTCTCCCTCGCAGTATATGTCTATACCGCCGCCCCCAACGTCACCCTCCTCGACTCGGGCGAGTTCCTGGTCGCGGCGGGCCACTTCGGGGTTCCGCACCCGACAGGGTATCCACTCTGGACGCTGACGGCGTGGCTGTTCCAGCTTCTTCCTCTTGGCAACATGGCGTGGGAGATCGCGGTGTGGAGCGGCGTATGCACCGCGGGGGCCGTGGGTATCGCGGCCATGATGGGCAATAACATGCTGCGATGGATGGGCTTTTTCACCGGGGCTCGCTCGCAGTGGGTGAATATCGTCATTTCGCTCTCCCTGGCGTTCAGCTTGGCCTTCAGCTTTTCCGTCTGGTCTCAGGCGGTGATCGCGGAAGTTTACGGCCTGCACGCCCTGATGACGGCGATCTTTCTCCTCCTGCTGTATCGCTGGGTGCATGGGCCGCAGCGCGACAGCCTGATGATCGGCGCGTTTTTCGTGCTGGCGCTTTCCTTCAGCAATCACCATCTCACGCTTGTTCTTTCCCCGCTGCCGTTTCTCCTCATCCTGCTCCTGCGCCGTCGCGCCTTTTGGGACTGGGTGCTGGCGGCGATGACCACAGCCCTCCTGGTCTATCTGGGATTTGCCATTCTCTCCGGCGAGCCTCTGGTGCTCAAGACGGCTATTCGCTTCGCCTACTGTGTCGCCATCGGCGGAGCATTCCTTTTCTGGAAGCGCCGCATGCATGTCCGGCTCAAGCTCATCGCCTTCCTGCCCTTTGCGGTCATCGGCGGCCTTCTCCCCTATCTCTACATGCCGCTGGCGTCGTCGACGAACCCGCCGATGAACTGGAGCTACGCTCGGGAGCCGCAGGGATTCTTTTACTCAATCAACCGGTCCCAGTATCAAGGTCCGCTCTCGGAGCAGACCATCAAGACGCTGGGAAAGTTCATGGGCACCTGCCCGGAAGAGCCGCCCAAGCAGGAGACGGGAGTTGAACGCGGCAAGCGGGAGATCCTCATGGAATGGGCGGGATTTTTCTGGCTGCAGCTCAACCGCTCCTTCACTCCATTCAGCGTCATCTTTTACTTCTGTTCCATCATTGCAGCCCTCCGGCTGCCCCTGAACAGACGCACCTGGATTTATCTCCTGCACATCGGGTTTGTTCTGGCTGCGTTTCTCCAGCCCGTTCTCGACGGCGCATCGGTCGACGCCGCCGGATGGTGGCTGCAGATGCCCTACCACACGTATACCAACCTGATCTTTGCCCTTCTCTGCATCGTGGGAGGAGGATTCGTCTTCGACGCCCTGTCCCGGCGGCGCGCCCGTCTCGTATGGCTTGCCGCAGTTCTTCCCGTCATGCCGGTGTATGGGTTCCTCATGAACTTTTCCGAGGCCAGCCAGAGGAACCACTGGTTTGGCTGGATGTTTGGCTACGACATGCTGAAGGATCTGCCCAAGGGCTCCATCGTCATTGGCGGGTCCGACCCGGGGCGCTTCGTGCCCACCTACATGATCTTTGGGGAGAGTGCACAACCTGCGGCGCTGAAGCACGATCCCAACTTCGATCGCCGCGACCTTTACATCATCACGCAGAACGCGCTCGGCGAGTCCAACTACATGAAATACCTGCGGGATCACTATACCTCCGCACGCCCCGTCCCGAAGAGCGCCTTTGAAAAGTGGCTGGGACGGGAGACCACCTATCCCCGCGATCCCATCCTCCTTCCCTCACCCGAGGAGTGCGATGTCATTACCAAAGACGCGGCCAAGGAAATGCCAGAACAGGCCAGGACGGAATACTCCTTTGGAATGGGGGCAGTCCTCAAATGGATCTGGGAGAAGAACAAGGACAAGCACGACTTCTTCATCGAGGAGAGCTTCCCCATTGAGTGGACCTACGACTACGCCATCCCGCATGGTCTGGTCTATCAGCTCAACAAGACCAAACTGGACAAAATCCCTCCGGAGGCGGTGGCCCGGGATTTCGCGTTCTGGAAAGACTACAAGGCCAAGCTCCTGAACGACCCGGCTTACGCCAGCGACTACGACGCGCAGCGTTCCTTCTCCAAGCTGCGCCAGACCATGGGCAACATCTATCGCTATCGCAAAATGAACGATGAAGCGATCCGCGCATATTTTGAGGCTCTGGAACTCTGGCCGGAAAACGGCGAGGTCATCGCCTCGGTCACGCGTCTCTTGTGGGACAAGGGAGATTTCGACACGAGCGAGGCTCTCCTGAAACGGGCGCTGGAGAAGGACTACAACAGCATCCAGCTATGGCGCTTTGCCATTATGGCGGAGGAGCGCAAAAAGACGGAGAGCGAGATCCTGGCCCTCAAGGATACCCTCGCCAAACAGCCGCGCAATCGGGAGCTCATCAAGCAGATCATCGACCTGTACGCGCGTGTCGATGAGATGGACAAGGCGCAAGCCATCGTAAAGAGCGCTACCAATGAAATGCCGGATGATCCCGGCATGCTAAGGATCGCCGCCACCTACTATGGTATGACCGACAAATGGCAGGACGCCCTGGCCCCGGCGGAAAGTCTCGTGCGGATCGAGCCGACCAATGCGCAAAACTTCCTCTTGCTGGCGCGCGTCTACTTCTCGCTCGGCAAGAAAAAGGAGTTTTACGAGACCGCACGCAAGGCGATCGAGGTCGGTGGAGTCAGCCTGCGCGACCAGCTCCTGAACGACGACTTCTTCAAGTCGTGGAGAGACGAGCCTGAGTTCCAGAACCTCGCCTCGCCCGGAGGGAACATCTCGCCGGGCGGCGGAGTTCCCCCGAGCAGCGGGTCTCAGCCTGCGACTTCCTCGACGGACGGGCAGGAGCACATGATATTGCGGTCTCCGTAGACGTTGTCCACGCGGGCAACGGCGGGCCAGAACTTGTGCTCGCGCAGACGCGGCACCGGATAGGCGGCGCGTTCGCGGCTGTAGGAGTGAGCCCAATCGTCGGCGATCACGGCCTGCGCCGTGTGCGGAGCGTTTTTGAGCGGATTGTCCGTCTTGGAAAGCGTCCCCTGCTCGATCTCGACGAGCTCCTGGTGGATGGCGATAAGCGCATCGCAGAAGCGATCCAGCTCGGCCTTGGATTCACTCTCGGTCGGCTCGATCATGAGCGTCCCGGGAACCGGCCAGCTCATCGTCGGAGCATGGAAACCGTAATCCATCAGGCGCTTGGCCACATCCTCCACCTCGATACCGGCGCGCTGCTTCCACTCGCGGAAGTCCACGATGCACTCGTGGGCGACGCGACCCTGCGATCCCTTGTAAAGGATCGGGAAATACTTCTCCAGGCGGGCGGCGATGTAGTTGGCGTTGAGGATGGCGGCCTCGGTCGCCTCGACAAGACCGTTCGGCCCCATCATGGCGATGTACATCCAGGAGATGACGAGGATGCTGGCGCTGCCCCAGGGAGCCTGCGCGATCTCGCCCACGGTGTGTTCGCGTCCGAGGCTGATCACGGAGTGACCGGGCAGGAAGGAAGCGAGGTGCGCGGCGACGCAGATCGGGCCGACGCCCGGACCGCCTCCGCCGTGCGGAATGCAGAAGGTCTTGTGCAGATTCAGGTGGCAGACGTCCGCCCCGATGTCGCCCGGGCGGCAGAGGCCGACCTGGGCATTCATGTTGGCGCCGTCCATGTACACCTGACCGCCTGCGGCGTGAACCTTGGCGCAGATCGCCTTGATGCCTTCCTCAAAGACACCATGCGTCGACGGGTAGGTCACCATGAGCGCTGCGAGAGAATCGCGATGCGCCTCGATCTTCTTGTCGAGGTCGGCCACGTCGATGTTGCCGAGCGCATCACACGCCACAGCCACCACCTTGAGGCCGGCCATCACGGCGCTGGCAGGATTGGTGCCATGCGCGGAAGCCGGGATGAGGCAGATATTGCGCTGGGTTTCCCCCTTGGAATGCAGATAAGCGCGGATCGCGAGCAGGCCCGCGTATTCGCCCTGGGAACCGGCATTCGGCTGGAGCGAAACGGCCGCAAAGCCCGTGATCTCCGCCAGCCAGCGTTCCAGCTGACGAAACATGAGATGGTAGCCCTTGGCCTGATGCTTCGGGATGAAGGGATGCAAACCGCCGACCTTTTCCCAGGTGACCGGGTACATCTCGGCAGCCGCGTTCAACTTCATCGTGCAGGAGCCGAGCGGAATCATCGAGGTCGTGAGCGACAAGTCGCGCGACTCAAGACGCTGGATGTAGCGCATGAGCTCGGTCTCGGTGTGATAGGAGTTGAAGACCGGATGCGTGAGAAACTCGCTCGTCCGCTGCTGGGTTGCCGGGATGACCTCGGCCACATCAGCGGCAATATCCTCGGGGGTCAGCTCAAACACATCGAGCAGAGCCGATATGTCGTCGCAGGTTTCATCGAGGGTCAGCGTGATCGCGTGCTCGTCGAGCTTGCGAAGATTGACGCCGCGCGCCTCAGCCAGGCGCAGGAGATCCTTCGCATAATCGCCAGCCAGCCAGAGCCGGATGGTATCAAAGTAAGGCCCCTGATGAACCGCCCATCCCCTCGCCTGCAGGGCAGCCGCGAGTTTACGGGTCGTGCCATGGATGCGCCGGGCGATGTCCTTCAGCCCCTCCGGGCCATGATAGGCCGCGTACATCGAGGCGATGACGGCCAGGAGCACCTGAGCTGTACAGATGTTGCTCGTCGCCTTTTCGCGACGGATGTGCTGCTCACGAGTCTGCAAGGTGAGGCGCAGGGCCGGACGGCCCTCCGCGTCGCGGGAGAGGCCTATCAGACGTCCCGGCATCTTGCGTTTGAACTCGTCCTTGGTGGCGAGGAATCCCGCATGCGGGCCGCCGTAGCCATAAGGAACGCCAAAGCGCTGAGCCGAGCCGACCACGATATCCGCCCCGCATTCTCCCGGAGGAGTGATGAGCGTAAGAGCTAGAAGATCCGCTGCGACGATGGCAACTGCGCCTGCCACGTGGATTTTCTCCACTACAGAACGCAGATCATGAATCACGCCGTCGGTCGCCGGGTACTGAACGACCACGGCAAAAACCGGCTCGCTGGGGAGCTGGTGGACCGATCCCACGAGAACACGGATGCCCATGGGCTCCGCGCGCGTGCGCAGCAGCGCGATGGTTTGCGGATGGCAATCCTCCGCAACATAAAGCGTATCGCCGCCCTTGATGTCGCGGGCCATCGCCATCGCCTCGGCGGCGGCGGTGGATTCGTCGAGCAGGGAGGCGTTGGAAATCTGCATCCCCGTGAGGTCGCAGATCATGGTTTGGAAATTCAGCAGCGCCTCCATGCGGCCTTGGGAGATTTCCGCCTGATAGGGCGTGTAGGCCGTGTACCAGCCGGGATTCTCCAGGATCTTGCGGCGGATCACCGCGGGGAGGTGCGTATTCGCGTAGCCCATTCCAATGAGGCTCTGCTTTAGCTCATTGTGCTCCATGATCTCGGCGAGATCGCTGAGGGCCTTTTCCTCCGAGCGGGCTTCCGGAAGATTCAGCAACTCGCGGCGGCGGATTTCCGCTGGCACGGTCTGGTCGATGAGAGTGTCGAGCGTCTCCACACCGATGGTGTGGAGCATTTCTGCGACTTCGGCTGCCGAGGGACCGATGTGACGGCGGGCGAATGGCACCCCGCTCATTTCGCGATCAGCTCACGATAAGCAGCAGCGTCGAGAAGCGCGTCGAGTTCGGACGGGTTGGCGAGCTTGATCTTGAAGATCCAGCCTTCGCCATGCGGGTCGGTGTTGAGCAGAGCCGGATTGTCGACGATGGCGGGATTGATCTCCACGATCTCGCCGGAAACCGGAGTGTAAATGTCGCTGGCCGCCTTGACGGATTCCACCACAGCCGCAGCCGACTTCACGCCAAAGGTTTCACCGACCTTCGGGGGCTCGGCAAAAACGATGTCGGTCAGCTCTTCCTGGGCATGGTCCGTGATTCCCACCGTGCCGATGTCTCCTTCAACTCGGATCCATTCGTGGCTTTCGGCATATTTCAAATCATCGGGAACATTCATGGTTTGGGCTGGTAAAATGGTTTCTTCACTACGACGGCGCTGTACGCTTTTCCGCGAACTTCAATTTCAAGTTCCTGCCCGATCTTGGCAAGCTCGATTGGCAGGTATGCGAGGGCAATTCCCTTCTGGAGACTCGGCGAAAGTGCGCCGCTGGTGGTCTCGGCTACCTTCTTGCCAAAGGCGAGGACGTTATAATGGGAGCGAATCGGCGGGCACTTGCCGATCACCTCGATGGCTGAGAGCCGCTGGGTGAGTCCTTTGGACTTCTGCTCAAGCAGACGCTCGCGACCGATGAAGTCGCCCTTGAGCACGTCCACGAAGAAGCCTAGCCCGGCCTCCAGCGGAGTATGTTCCGGCGAAAGGTCGGAGCCATTGAGCGGATAGCACATCTCCAGGCGCAGGGTATCGCGCGCGCCGAGGCCCGCGGGAACAGCTCCGGCAGCGAGCACCTTGTCCCAATACTCGGCAGCCTTTGCTGCGGGAACAACGATTTCAAAACCAATCTCACCCGTGTAGCCCGTGATCACGGCGTAAATGTCGCCATGAACGACGATGCGGTTGCGCTGCTCCGGAAGGGGCTGGCCAAAAAGAGCCTCGTAGACCGCGCCGGACTTCGGCCCCTGAACGGCGAGCGCGGCATAGTCATCGCTCTTGTTGGAAAATTCGACACCCGGCGCGAGATGCTTGCGCATCCAGGCCTCGTCCTCGTCGATCTTGGCGGCATTGACGATAATGAGAAAACTCTCCTCGCCCATGCGATAGACGATCAGGTCGTCGATCACCCCGCCCTGCTCGTTGAGCATGAGCGAATACTGAGCCCGCCCGATCTCCAGCGCCGCCACCTTATTGGTCAGCAGGCCATCGAGCCAGGGGACGCAACCCGCACCCGAGACGAAGAACTCGCCCATGTGCGAAATATCGAAAACTCCGCATGCGGTTCGCACCGTGGAGTGTTCCTGGAGGATTCCGGTGTATTGAACCGGCATCTCCCAACCGGCAAAGTCCACCATCCGGCCGCCTGCGGCGAGATGGCTATCATATAATGGGGTGCGGCGTGCGCTCACTTCGTGTTCTGGTCGTCGAAATTCAGGTAGGTGTAGGTATTCAAACTCTTTTCGTAGTCGTCGAGAAGCTTCATCGCTTCGTTCGGTTTGAGCCGGTCGCTCTTGATGGCGGCATCGACCTGGGCCTTGATGCGGCGGGCCAGTTCGTTAGTGTCCCACTGCGTGAGGGTCAACACCTGCCCGATCGTGCTGCCGGGCAGCACCTCTTCAACGTAATAGCCCGCGTCCTCATCCTCATCGAGATAGATATGCATCTCGTTGACGCGGCCAAAGAGATTGTGCATGTCGCCCATGATGTCCTGGTAGGCGCCCACGAGGAAGAAGCCCATGTAGTACGGCTCGCCGGGAACCCAGCGATGAACCGGCAGGGTTTCCTTCACGTCCTGGAGGTCGACGAATTTGCTCACCTTGCCATCCGAGTCGCACGTGATGTCGACCATGGTGGCATTGCGGTCGGGCAGTTCGTTGAGCCGGGAAATCGGCATCACCGGGAACAGCTGGCCCAGCGCCCAATGGTCGAGCAGCGACTGGAAGACGCTGAAGTTGCACAGGAACTGGTCGCCGAGCGCGACCTCCATTTCCTTCACTTCTTCCGGGATATAACGCATCCCGCGGAACATCGCGACGACCTCCTCGGCGATCTGCCAGTAAACGGTCTCGATGCGGGCCTTGGCGCGAAGGTCGAGCATGCCCAGGTCAAACATCGACTGCGCACGCTCGCGGATTTCTTGCGCGTCGTGCAGGCTCTCCAGGCGGTTCTTTTTGCCGATGTTCTCGGAAAGCTCGATGATGTCCTGCACCAGCGGCGGATCGCCGACCTCGGCGGTCACCGTGTCGGTGCTGATGGAGTTTTTCTCGATGGAGCCGAAGGTCTCGACGATCAGCACCGAGTGGTGCGCGACGATGGCGCGGCCGCTCTCGCTCACGATGGTGGGATGCGCGACGTGCTCGGCATTACACACCTCCATGACACTGTAAACAATGTCGCGGGCGTATTCGTTCAGCGAATAGTTCGTCGAGCTGTCGAAGGTCGTGCGCGAGCCGTCATAATCGACGCCCAGCCCGCCGCCGACGTCGAGGTACTCGATCTGGTGGCCCATCTTGGAGAGCTTGGCGTAAAAGCGTGAGGCTTCCTTAACCGCGCGCTTGATCGTGCCGATGTCGGGCACTTGGGAGCCAACGTGGAAATGGACCAGCTTGAGCGCCTGCGAAAGTCCATTCTCGGCCAGCATGTCGCTGGCGCGGACGAGGTCGGCGGTCGACAGGCCGAACTTCGCATTCTCACCGCCGCTGGTGGCCCATTTGCCCGCGCCCTTGGAGAGCAGGCGCACACGCAAGCCGATCATCGGCTCGACGTTCATCTCGGCGGCAACCTTGAGGATGTGTTTCAGCTCCTCCAGCTTCTCGACCACGAGAATGACGATCTTGCCCAGCTTGCGGGCGACGAGGGCGTTGCGGATGAAGGATGTGTCCTTGTAGCCGTTGCAGATGATGAGGCTTTCCGGGTCGCTGTGCAGCGCCATGGCGGCGATGAGCTCCGGCTTGCTGCCAGCCTCGATGCCGAAATGCCACGGCTTGCCCGCGTCCAGAATCTCCTCCACCACCTCGCGCAGCTGGTTCACCTTGATGGGAAACACGCCGCGGTAGACATTCTGGTAACCGGATTCCGCGATGGCGTCGGCAAAAGCGCGATTGATCGTCTCCACGCGGTCGCGCAGGAGGTCGTGAAACCGCACGGTAAGCGGGAAACTGAGGTTGCGCGCCTTGGCTTCGCGGATGATTTCGGTGAGATCGACTTTCTGGTCGCTCGATCCATTCGGCATCACGGTGACGTTGCCGCGTTTATTAACGGTAAAGTACCCTCCACCCCAACGATCCACGTTGTAGAGAGCAATGGCATCTTCTCGACCAAAATCAGACATGGTCGCGCGCACATAACAGGCTCCGGGCCTATATTTCAATGCATCTTATCGGCCTGCCTCGCGATTTTTTTCCTTTAGGCCGAATCTGGTACAAAATCTGCGTCGAAGGACGGAATGAAAATCGCCGTATCGAAGCTTGTTTTGGGGGACAGGCGACAGAAAATGGGGCCTGTTTCGCCCCTGATCTAGATGACGTTACTCACTCTCGGCTGGCAGTTGCTGGTCATTCTCCTCCTCGTGTTCGCCAATGGCTTTTTCGTCGCGGCGGAGTTCGCCATCGTGAAAATCCGGGCCAGCCAGCTGAAACCGATGCTGCGGCAGGGCGACTGGCGGGTGCCCATGGCGCTCAAGGCGGTCAACAATCTCGACGCCTGCCTTTCTGCCACCCAACTCGGCATCACGCTTTCCAGCCTCGGCCTCGGCTGGCTGGGAGAGCCCTTCCTCGCCCACTGGTTGACGCCGATCTTTCACTGGCTGGGCGTCCCGGAGACCTTTCATCACACTCTGGCTTTCACGCTCGCCTTCGCGACGATCACCTTCCTGCACATTGTGCTGGGCGAACTCGCCCCCAAATCGCTGGCGATTCAGCGACCCCGGGAGGTTTCCCTGCTGGTTGCGGCTCCGCTGCTGGTCTTTCATTACGCCTTCTACCCCTTCATTTATATCCTCAATGGGGCGGCGAATACTTTCCTGCGCTGGGCTGGTCTCCAGCCTGCCTCGGAGGGGGAACACGGTTTCTCGGCAGATGAACTCGAGTACGTCCTGAGCCACTCCCGCCACGTACACCGGTCGGATGCCCTCATTAACAAGATCATGGTCCGCTCGCTCCGGCTCCGGGATGTCACCGCCCAGCAGGTCATGCTGCCCCGGGACAAGGTGATCGCGCTCTGGGCCGACAAGCCCATGGAGGAAAATCTCCGTATCGCCCAGGCCAGCGGCCATAGTCGCTATCCGGTCTGCCAAGAGAGCATTGACGACGTACAGGGAATGGTCCTCGTAAAGGAATGGCTCTGGCAAATCCAGGCTCTCGGCATGGAGGCCTCCTTCCAGCCACTCATGCGCCCCGTGCTGACCTTCACTCCCCGCACTCCGCTGCCAACCATGATTGAACTTTTCCGCAGTTCTCGCAGCCACTTGGCCGTGGTGCTGGATGCCGAGGAAAATATGGCTGGCATCATTACCTTTGAGGATGCCCTGGAGGAGATCGTCGGCGAGATCCGGGACGAACTCGATATCGAGCGCGGTCCGATCTACGAACAGACTGAAAACTCCATCCTCGTCGATGCCTCCCTCTCCATGCGAGAACTCCGCGCCGAGACGGGGTGGAACTTCGAGTACCAGCCCAAGGAGACGGTCGAGGCATGGGTGCGCCGCCAGTTTCCCGAGCCCATCGAGAAGGACGCGGAACTGACTCTGGAAGAGATCCGCATCGAAATCGTGCTGGCCAACGCCAGCGGCATCCGCCGTGTCCGCATCACACGCACGAGTGAACAGGAATGAAGCCCATGAACCCTCCTGCCATCTGTTTTTACAAACCGAACGAGGCTTTCGGACTCCTGACAAATTTCGCACGTCTTCCGATCGAGGTGGATGGCAAAGTCTGGCCAACAACCGAACATTACTTCCAGGCGCAGAAGTTCCACGACGAAGCCTACCGGGAACAGATTCGTACGGCGGACACTCCCCGGATCGCCGCAGACCTGGGCCGCAGCCGGGATGTCCCGCTTCGCCCGGACTGGGAAGCGATCAAAGACCATGTCATGCGCCGCGCCATCGCGGAAAAGGTGCGGCAGCATCAGTCCGTCCGTGAAGTCCTTATCTCCACGGGCGACAGCCTGCTCGTCGAGCACACGCCAAGAGATAGCTACTGGGGCGATGGCGGAGATGGCAGCGGAAAGAACATGCTGGGCAAGATCCTGATGGAAGTTCGCCGTAAACTGCAATCAGGCGATTTATAGCCGAGACGGCCTCGCCTGATCGGCCAAGGAATCAGGCTGCGTCGATTGGCAGGGAGATGAAACCTCATCTCCCCGCATCCGCTTTCGACGATAACCGAAGAGAACTACCGAAAGTCTCTCCAGGCACCCTTGGAAATAGCCTCCAAAGCCCGTTCCGGCTCTGTTGAGTGAGCTCCCATGGAGAGCATTGATGAACGCTTATACGCGAACATGCCTTAATGCGTTTTATGTTGAATTCCATTCAGGCAAAACCTCCAGCGTTCGCACGAGGGCGAATGTGCCGTTCCGCGCAGCCCGATATCTGATGATTTTTCCTGCTGCATATATGCAAAAATGCAGACGTGTTCAGATGCGTATACGCAGACATGTATATTTAAATGAAAATGGTAAATTTTTGCGTAATAACCTCAAAATGAGCATAAAATGAAGCAATACAGATCGCATCAGGTCAGCATTTCGACACCGAGGTGTCCGAAGAATTGCCCTCGACAGCGGGAAAGAAGGATATCCTCGCTCCTAAAGGACGTATCCTGCGGAGGATCTATCCGGATTCACGAAGGCCCCTGTCACTTTCCTGCATTTCTCAAAAAGGGTATCGAACAGAGTGCGGACATTCCAAAAAGGCAGAGATGGCATCACGCAAAGGGATGCCACCTCTGAATCTGTTGAAGAATGTCTACGAGGCCCGTTCTGGAACCGCAGGTTATCGCGAAGGCGAGTATAGTACATCGACGACCACCTCGACGCCCTGAATGGCTTCCTCAAGCCCCTCGCTTGTCACCAGATCCACGCGGAAGATCGCGATGCCGTCACGACCTCGTGCCCGCATCTTTCGAGAAGAGCGGCGAGTTTCTTTCCAATCAATCCACTTCCGCCTGCGATGACCTATTCGCTTCCTGGTTAATGTCCGGCACTGCCGGAAAAGCTCTTGAGAGCCGGGGGCACGTGGAAGGCGATGGAGAAACGGTTCCATCCATTGATCACCACTACGGCGAGGTGAAGATTGACCAGTTCCTCCTCGGTGAAGTGCTGGAGGGCGCGTTCGTAGGCCTCATCCGAGGGTCCGCCCTCCGTGATGCGGGTCACGGCCTCTGTCCACTCCAGGGCCGCCTGCTCGCGGGCGCTGAAAAGCGGGGTTTCGCGCCAGACGGAAAGGAGATGCAGGCGGGTGGGATTCTCCCCGGCGGCTATCGCCTCCTCGACATGCATGTCGATGCAAAAGGCGCATCCATTGATCTGGGAAGCCCGGAGGAAAACGAGATGCAGGAGGCGGGGCTCAAGGCCGCATTGCTGAACAAACTGGGAAACGCCCCACATTGCTTTCACTGCGCCGGGGCCATGTTTTCTGTAGCTGAGTCGGGTATTCATGGTTACTGGCTCGAGTCTCGACGAATATTGGTCTACACGTAAGGTCCAGATTCCATTTTTCGAATAGACCACTTCCCATGAGCCGCACCCCTCGCCCACAGTCGCTCCCTCTTCGTTCGCCCCGGGCCAACGAAAAGCTGGGCGACTGGCTGTATCGGGAACTCCGCAGCGGTATTCTGGAAGGTCGGCTGCAACCGGGGAGCCTGCTGCCTCCCACCCGCGCGCTGGCCAAGGAGTGCGGAGTATCGCGAGGAACGGTCGTCGGCGTGTTTGAGCAGATGATCGCGGAAGGTTATCTGGAAAGCCGTCCAGGATCGGGAACCTCGGTGCATCGGAATCTGCCCGACCGCTTCTTTGAAGCGCCCAAAGCTGCCGCCTCAAGTGCAAAGTTCGTCATGGGCACTCTGTCTCGCCGCAGCCGCCTGCTGATGGCTTCCCCCTTTCCCAAAACGCCGGAAGCTTTGCGCGAGGTGCGAGCCTTCACCGCCAACCGTCCTTCCGTCCGCCACTTTCCCGCCGATCTCTGGAGCAGGCTGATTTCCCGGCGCATGCGCCTGGCGACTCGGGAGATCCTCCAGGCTGGTGATGTCGCAGGCCTGCGGCCATTGCGGGAAGGAATCGCATCTCATCTCGCGGCCACCCGGGGTGTCGTCTGCGATCCGGCGCAGATCTTCATCTTCTCGGGAATCCAGCCCGCGCTGGACCTGATCACCCGGCTCACTTTGGAGCCGGGAGACGAAGCCTGGATGGAAGACCCAGGTTACCCCGGCGCAGCGGGAATCCTCCGTGCTGCGGAAGCCCGCATCGTCCCGGTGCCGGTGGATCAACATGGCCTTCAGGTCGAGGAAGGTCTCTCTCGCGCTCCCCAGGCACGGTTTGCCTACGTGACTCCGGCGAATCAGTTTCCTCTTTGTGTGACTCTCCCGCTCAATCGCCGGTTGCAGCTGATCGAGTGGTCACGCTCCACGGGCGCATGGATCTTTGAGGACGACTACGACAGCGAATTCCGCTTCGATGGCCGCCCGCTCGCCGCACTGCAAAGCCTCGCTCCAGGGGGCAACGTGATCTTCTCGGGAAGCTTCAGCAAGATGCTCTTCCCGTCCCTGCGTATGGCCTATGTCGTGGTGCCGCCGCATCTCGTCGACGCGATGACCGAGGCCAGGTCGCTCCTCGACCGATTCACCGCCCCCCTTGCGCAAGCGGTGCTCGCAGAATTCATCGGAGAGGGACATTTCGACCGCCACTTGCGCCGGATGCGGCAGATTTACGCCGAGCACCTCTCTACCCTCACGACTGCGGCGGAAGCTGAATGGGGCGACCGCCTGAAAATCCAAACCACCCGCAGCGGCCTTCAAACCGTGGGCTGGCTGGCGAAAGGTTTCGACGACGAAAAGTTCTGTCACGCCGCACGCGGAGCGGGTGTGGCACTCATGCCGGTCTCTCGATGGGCGGTGAACTGGAAAAAACGCAACGCCGTTCAAATCGGCTTCGCCGCCGTGGAGCTTGAGGAACTACGTCGCGGCGTGCGCGCCGTGGCCAAACTGCTGGACTAAGGCCGAGTGTCGGCCCGATAGGCCAATCAGCAGTTTCCCCCACTGGATAAAAGCCGGAAACGGCCTTTGGTTAGAAGTGCTATGAAAGCAGACTTCGTCAATATCCCCGAGAAGGACCTGCATGGCCCTGAAACCGAATCCCAGGAGTTCTACGAAGAGGTTCGCCGTGAGGTGGAATCCCCGAAGGACGAACGGAAAGATGAAAAACAGGAGCGAGAAGCCGCGCAGCCCGTCGGCTGACGCGGCCCACTCCACAAAACAACAAACCCGGTACGGGCGGTGCCTAGGCGGAGAGCTTGGGCACGTCCAGCCAGGCGCGCTTGGCCCAGCTTTCCAGACCGAGCTCGGCCATCTGCACTCCCTTTGCGCCTTCCAGCAGCGTCCAGCGGAACGGCTCGTCGAGCACGATGTGGCGGAGGAAAAGCTCCCACTGCACCTTGAAGGCGTTGTCGTAGTTTTCCTGCTCCGGCACCTTGGACCAGCCACCGTAGAAGTCGATCGGCTGCGCAATGTCGGGATTCCACACCGGCTTCGGCGTGTTGCCGTAGTGCTGAATCCACACCTCGCGGAGACCCGCCACGGCGGAGCCATGGGTTCCGTCGATCTGGAGAGTCAGGAGGTCGTCGCGACGCACGCGGACGTTCCAGCTCGAGTTGAAATGAGCCACCACGCCGTTCGCGAGTTCGAAGGTCGCATAGGCGGAGTCGTCGGCGGTGCACTTGTAGGTCTTGCCCTGCTCGTCCACGCGCTCCGGGATGTGGGTCGCGCCGAGGCAGGTCAGCGACTTCACCTCACCAAAGAGGTTGTCGATGACATAGCGCCAGTGGCAGAGCATGTCGACGATGATGCCGCCGTCGTCTTCCTTGCGGTAGTTCCAGCTCGGGCGCTGGGCAGGGATGTTGTTTCCCTCGAAAACCCAATAACCGAACTCACCGCGCACGCTGAGGATCTTGCCAAAGAAGCCCTGCTCCTGGAGGCGCTTCACCTTGAGCAGACCGGGCAGCCAGAGCTTATCCTGCACGACACCGTTCTTAACCCCAGCCTTGGTCGCGACGCGATAGAGATCGCGGGCGGCCTCGGTGGAAACCGCGGTCGGCTTTTCGCAATAGACATGCTTGCCCGCGGCAATGGCCTTCTTCACCGCATCGGAGCGGCGGCCCGTCGTCTGGGCGTCGAAGTAGATGATGTTCTCGGGCTTCGCGAGCTCGGCGTCGAGGTCGGTGGTGTAACGCACCCCGCTGTCCATGGCGGCGAGCGCCTGGAGCTTGGCCACACTGCGTCCGACGAGGACGGGCTCGGGCCAGATCACCTCGTCGTCGCTGATTTTCACGCCGCCCTGTTTGCGGATGGCGAGGATCGACCGGATGTAGTGCTGGTTCGTGCCCATGCGTCCGGTGACGCCGTTCATGATGATGCCGATGGAATGTTTTTTCATAGAAAGGAAAATTTAAGTGTTAGGATTCTGTAAGGTTCAGGCGGTCGGTTTGTCGGTGCACTGCGGCCATGCGCCCTCGGGCAGCGGTGGAGCTTCCACCCCGGCCTTGGGCAGGGTGCCGTCGAGCTCCTGGCGCCAGTGAGCCACGTCTCCGGCGGGGCCGTAGCAGTAGATCATGCGCAGCGGGGTATCACCGATATTGGTGAGCTGGTGAAACACGCCGGAAGGGATGTAAACCATCTGGCCGGTGGTCACGACCAAGCGTTCCGTGCCGAGGCAGAACTCACCGGTGCCCTCGACGATGAAATAGGTTTCTTCCTGTTCCTGGTTGTGCCACGGCACCTGACCGCCCTTGGGGTCGAGGGTGACGTTGCCCATGCTGAAGTTCGTCGCCTTGATCGGGGCCACGCCATTCACAAGATTTTGCGTGCGGCGGCGAGCCGGGAAGCGGCGGCCTTCGATCTGTGCGAGATCCGATACGATTATGCTCATAGGGAGAAGAAGGTGTAGTAGGGTTTGTTTTCGATGATGCGCTGGAGATAGATCGCGAGCTCGCGGGCGTGGTAATCACCCCACATGGAGGACTCGCCGAGCGGAATCTTGCTGCCTTCCGGAATGTAATCCCAACCGTTCGGACGGTGGTAGATCGAGTGCAGGATGAGGCCCTGGTGATTCGCGTCGGTCGACAGGTACGGCTCAGCCAATACCGCATCGGCCACCGTGAGACCCGCCTGCCAGTAGCGATCTCCCCGGGCGTCGCCCTTCTGCTGGAGGTAGCGCCCGAGACGGAGGAGACCCTGCGCAGCAATGGCGGCGGCGGAGCTGTCCACCGGCTCCCAGTCGTTGTGAATCTGGGCCGGCTGGTTCATGTAATCGCTGAGCTTGTGCAGGAACGGCGCGCCAGTATCCCAGTACGGAATGCCGTCGGTCGGCGTGTTTTCGATATAGTGATCGCAGCTCGCGAGCGCGGTCTTGAGGAAAAGCTCCTCCACCGCCTCGCGGCCGCCGAAGGGCTCAAACTCTGCATCCGGCCGGGTCGCCAGCCACTCCAACTGCTCGGGATACCCGGCAATGATCCAGGCCTGCCCACGCGTCCAGGTGGTGAAGGGAGAGAAGCCCTGTTGAGAGTTTGGGCAGCGGTAGTTGCCGTCGTTCAGGTTGAACACGCTCTCGTGCGCCACGCGTCCGCGTTCGTCGTAGTAATCGCGGCCTTCGCCAAAGAACACGGCAAACTGCGAGGTCGTGCGTGCGTGCTGGATGAGACGCTCCAGGAGCGAAATGCGGGCATCGCGCTCACCCATGAGGACATGGCCAAGCTGATGCGAAACGGCCAGGGCGCGCAGCGAACGGATCGTGTCGGCAAAGAGCGAGTGCGGGCCGTTGAAAGAGTAGATGTATCCCTCGCCATTGGAGATGCGGCTCCAGCGGGCGGCCTGCACGGCACCGGTGCACTTGAGCGCGAGCTCGTAGAAATCCTTCTCCTGCTGGTTGAAGGCAATACGACCCTCCACCATGAGGCGGAGCAGGTTGCCATAGGTCGACACGTTATTGAACCCATGGTCATGCACACCGATGTGCGTGATGTGATGCGCCATGCGGTCGCGAGTGCGATCGCGGCCGAGCGTGAGAAACGACTCATCGCCGGTGGCGTCGTACTGGAGAATGGCAGAGCCGTAAACGAAGCCCTGCGTCCACTCGGTCCAGCCGCGGGCGGTGTACTTGCCCTTGACGGTGAAGACGGGCGTCGCGGCGCCGGGTTTCTCCGCGGCGTCGATCGAGAGAATCTTGGGCGCAGAGGCGTCCCAGAGTTTCTTGATCTTCGGCGCCAGCGAGGCGCTCGTGAGGTCTTGGCGAATGGTAATCATGCGAAATTAAAGTCTGCGAAGGTGGAAGCCTCCATCGATGTTGATGACATCCCCGCAGGAGAACGGGAAATGTCCGCCCAGGATCGACTCGACCGCGCGGCCGACGTCGTCCGGGTTGCCCCAGCGCATTTGCGGCACGAGGCCATCGGCGAGGAGCTTGTCGTATTTTTCCTTCACGCCGGAGGTCATGTCGGTGGCCATGATGCCCGGGCGAAGCTCCAGCACCTGGATGCCCTCGGCGGCGAGGCGCACGGCCCAGAGCTGCGAGGCCATCGAGAGGCCTGCCTTGGAGATGCAGTATTCGCCACGATTGACCGAGGCGGTATTGGCGGAAAGCGAGCTGACAAAGACGAGCTTGTAGCCGGTCGAGAGGCGGGACTTGCCCGGATTCTTCAGCCAATACTGGACGGCGAGCTGGGAGAGGAAATACGGCCCCTTGAGATTGACCGCAATGACCTCATCGAAGATCTCCTCCGTCGCCTCGACAATGTCGGCGCGGATACGCGGAGCGATGCCGGCATTGTTGACGAGCGCGTCGAGATGGCCGAAAGCGGCGAGCGTCTCATCGAGGATACGCTGGCGATCTGCCGCCACGCCGACGTTCCCGCCGACGATGGCAAACTGCTGTTCGGGATGCGGGGCGAGCTTGCGACAGGCCTCCGCGGTTTCCTCCGCGGCCTGCTTGTTATTGGCATAATGGATCGCCACACTGTAGCCGGAGGCGGCGAGCTTTTCCGCCACTCCACGGCCCAGTCCACGGCTGGAACCTGTAACGAGGACAACTGCGGGGGTTGACATGCTGGCGACCTTACATGCGCATCCGATCAAGCGCCATGGCCCCAGCCGCGTCATTTAGCACAAAAACGACTTTCTTTTTGTCTCCATTTGAATTTCTTCTGGTTGCCGGTGAAAACGTACCGCCCCCTCCTCTTCCAGGAACTCGACGTCCGCCTGCCCGGCGCGCGCATCCGCCGCCTGCGGCTGAACCGTCACCTGCCGGAGGTGGACCAGCTCGCCCGGCACTCGCACTCCTTCTCTCAAGTGCTCTGTTACCTGAGCGGGCGCGGGGTGATGACGGCGGATGGGGCAAATCTGGAAATCGGCCCGGCCAGCGTGATCTTCCTCCCGGCCCGCAGCGAGCATTCCTTTCGCGAATCCACCGGGCGCCGTCCGCTCTGTCTCGTGCTCGATGTGGACTGGCGGGGATCGGTCAAACACGGCGTGTCCCTCGCCCGGCTCACGCAGTCCGAGGCGGGCGCGGTGCGGCGAGAACTCTCCGAGCTGACCCGCCTGAGCGATCCCCATGCCCCCGCGCATCGGCTGATCGTGGCCGCCTCCGTGCTGCGCATCCTCGACACGCTATTCCGCTGCGTGGGCATCCTGCCCGTGCGCACCGGGGAGTTTCCCGGCTACGTGCGCCGCTTTGACAAGCTCCTGCGCGGCGCGGACAAACCTCTGCCAGAAGTCGCCGCCCTGGCCGGAGCCATGGGCTATCAGCCCGACCACCTGAACCGCCTCTTCAAGGCGGCAACGGGCCGCACCCTGCGCGAATACCGCGATGCCGTCGCCATGGAACGCGCCCAGCGCGCCCTCCAGGTTTATCCGAAGATCAAACAGGCCTGCGACGCGCTCGGGTTTACGGACCAGAACTACTTTGCCCGCTGGTTTCGCAAGCAGGCGGGGATGAGTCCCCGCGCCTACCAGCGAGCCGCGCTGCCACGCTGAGGCTTGCGACCTTAGCGAATCGTGACCGGCATACCCTTCTGCACAAGCGTGTAGAAGGTCGCCGCGTCCCAGTTGGAAAGACGGATGCAGCCATGGCTGCCCGCGCGGCCAATCGTATCCGGTGAGGTGGTCCCGTGGATGCCGATGCCGGGGCGATTCAGCCCCGTCCAAAGAATGCCGACCGGGCTGTTGGGGCCCGGAGGGAGCATGTAGTAAACCTTGGTGCGCTCGCCACGATCCAGCACACCTTCATCATAGCGATACCAGGGCCATGGCACGGCTTTGATGACTTTCCAGTCACCCAGCGGAGCCGGATGTTCCTCGGAACCCGGCGTAATCGGGAAGGCCGCGATGAGTTTGCCGCCCTCACGCACCTCCAGCATGCGCGTCTTCGTATCCACGTAGACATGCCGGGTCGAGGCGACCGACTTTGGCGGTGCGGGGTAAGCCGACGGGTAATCCCCCACCCAGAACGGACGATGCACATTTGTCACCTTGACGACAGAACCGACCGGCAGCGCCTCAATGTTCACGCCGGGATTCAACTCAACCAGGAAACCGGGCGTGGTATGAAAGCGTTCGCCGAGGAGTTCCCCCATGGAGACGTACGGGAGGCGCTTCTGTTTGGCGAGTTCCTCGGGTTTTTCGGCCATGGTTCCGATCAGAGCCTTGTCCTCCGCCGTGATCGTGTAGGTCGTATATGGCTCGATATTCGATGTGTCGGGCAGGTACCCCTTCGGCAGTCCCTTGGCCTCGCGGTAAAACTCCAGCGCCTTGTCGGTAAATTCGCCGCGATGGCCATCCACCACGCCGGGGCCGAATTTCCACGCATCGAGCACGATCTGGAGCTTCACCGTCTCATCCCGGGCGGTGTTTCCGTTCCCGGGCTTTTCAGACATCGTAGCACAACCGCCGAGCCACGCCATGGCGGCCAGTCCGCCCAGGATTGCACCGGAAAACCGGATTCGCCGAAACCCGGCCTCAGGGGCCGAAAACACACGCGTGGAGAAAAGCATCGCGGTAATGCAGCATAGCCGGAGTCCGTCGGCAAATACCCAGAGAGGAAATCTTTGCCAAAAATGCGAAAGGCGGGCAAAACGCCCGCCTTTCGATGGAATTATTGACAGATCGGGCGATTTAGTCGCCGTAGCCGCCGGGGTTCTTGACGTGCCAGGCCCAGGCGTCTTTGACGATCTGGCGGATGTCCTGGTACTTCGGAGACCAGCCCAGCTCGGTGCGGATCTTGTCCGAGGCAGCCACGAGGCGCGGCGGATCGCCCGCGCGGCGGGGCTTTTCGATGGCGGTGATCTTTTTGCCCGAGATTTCGCTACAGGCGTCGATGACCTCGCGGACAGAGGTTCCACCGCCAGTGCCGAGGTTGTAGAAATCGGACTTTTCGGACTTCAGCGCCAGGATGTGCGCCTGGGCGAGGTCGAGGATATGGATGTAATCGCGAATGCAGGTGCCATCCGGCGTCGGGTAGTCCGTGCCGAAAATGTCGACGGATTCCTTCTGGCCCAGGGCAACCTTGAGCACGTTGGGAATGAGGTGCGTCTCAATGCGGTGATCTTCGCCGAATTTCTCCGTCGCGCCCGCGGCGTTGAAGTAGCGGAGGGCGGTGAAGTTCAGATTATGAATCTGCCCGTACCAGCGGAGGATCTTTTCGAAAAGGAGCTTGGATTCGCCGTAAGGGTTGATCGGCTGCTGCGGGAGCGTCTCGTCGAGCGGCACGCGCTCGGGGATGCCAAAGGTGGCACAGGTCGAGGAGAAGACGAACTTCTTCACCCCGGCTTCGACAGCGACATCGAGGAGGTTGATGCCGTTGGCCACGTTGTTGCGGAAGTATTTCGAGGGATTCGACATCGATTCGCCCACCAGCGCGCTGGCGGCGAAGTGCATCACGGCATCGGGCTTGGCCTCGTCAAAGGCATGACGAAGGACGGTCCGATCGGAAAGATCGCCCTGGAAGAAATCCGCGCGGGTATCGACAGCTTTGCGATGGCCCTCGGTGAGATTGTCGAAAACGGCCACGCGATAGCCCTCGTTGAGCAACTGCTCGACGCAGATGCTGCCGATGTAACCGGCGCCGCCGGTGACGAAAATGGTACTCATGCGCCGAGCAGGCTAGCTGGAAGGCCGCTTCCGAGGCAATTCCGAACTCCCCTCAGGCCGCAAAGATCGCCAGTTCGCGCTGCAATGCCCCCTCGTCGCCCACGGAAAAATCGTCGTCGGCTTCGATTATCACCGGCGGACCGTCCTTGCGAACGAACTCCAGCAACAGCGGACGCTTGCCGGGATGCCGCTTAACGGCCTCCAGCACCGAGGCCAGGCTCTCTGCACTCAGTTTTTCATGGGCCAATCGCAGACAGACCGGACGGGCGGAGGCTTTGGGCTTAAGCGGTTTGAAGGAATTCGCCGTGGCGCGGATGGATTCCTCCCGCCGCGTCAGACGGGCGGAAACCGCCACTACCGTCCCGGAAACCAGCAGTTCGGCATTCTCGGAATAGGTCTCGTCCCAGGCCGTGAGCTCGACCTGTCCGGTGAAATCCTCCAGCGCGATGATGGCAAAGGGGCGGCCGTCCTTCTTGGTGAACTTGCGTTCCACCGAGGTAATGAGGCCTGCCAGTTTGAAGGTGGCGGATTCCTCCACCTGAAGGGCATCGGCGATTTTGCTGACCTTTATGCTGTCGAAGTGACCGGCGTAAGCCTCAAGCGGGTGTCCGGTGATGTAGTAGCCGAGCAGTTCCTTCTCGTGCGCGAGAATCTCATTCTGCGGCCATGGCTCCACCTTGCGGACGGAGCCTTTGGATTTCTGGGGCGCGGTATCCATCGCGTCGAAGAGCGACACCTGCCCCGAGGCGCGATCACGCTGCACAGCGGCAGCGGCAGCCATGGCCTGCTCGATATCCTCGAAAAGCTCGGCACGATGCTTCTTGAAGCCATCGAAGGCGCCGCATTTCACCAGACTTTCCAAAATCTTGCGATTCACCGTGCGGGAATCGAGTCGCGAGCAAAAATCCTCCAGCGAGGTGAACGGTCCATTTTTCTCACGATCCTCCAGCACCGCCTGCATCGCACCCGCGCCGACATTCTTGATGGAAGCGAGACCGAATCGAATGGCGCGCTGGTCGCCAAACAGTTCGGGCGTGAAAAACAGGTAGCTGCTGTTCACATCGGGCGGCAGCACCTTGATTCCCATGCGGGTACATTCCGCGATGACCACGGCGAGTCGGTCGGTGGTCGAGGCATCATGCGTGAGCAGGGCCGCCATGAACTCCACCGGGTAGTGCGCCTTGACGTAGGCCGTCTGGTAGGAAACCCATCCGTAGGCGGCGCTATGACTTTTGTTAAAGCCGTATTCCGCAAACTTCGCGATAAAGTCAAAGATGGCATCAGCCGTTCCCGGCGGGATGTTATTGACCTTTCCGCAGCCCTCGACGAAGCGCACGCGCTCCTTGGCCATCTTTTCCTTGTCCTTCTTACCCATCGCTCGGCGGAGCAGGTCAGCGTCGCCGAGGGAGTAACCGGCCAGGATGTTCGCCGCCTTCTGCACCTGTTCCTGATAAACGATGATGCCGTAGGTATCGGCGCAAACCTGGGCCAGAAGAGGATGTGCGTACTCGATTTTGTTCAGGCCCTTCTTACGCGCGATGTAGTCGTCGATGAACTGCATCGGGCCCGGACGGTAAAGCGCGCCGATGGCGATGATGTCGTCGATCTTGTCGACGTCGAAGCGTTTACAGCAGTTCGTGATGCCGCCGCTTTCCATCTGGAACACACCGAGAGTCTCGCCCCGGTTATAGATGTCGAAGGTCTCTTTGTCCTCGGTGGGAATGGCCGCCAGGTCAAAGGTCGGGTTCTTCTCGTGAATCAGCCGCACTGCGTGCTGCAGGATGGTCAGCGTCTTGAGGCCGAGAAAGTCCATCTTCAGCATGCCCAGCTCGGTCAGGGCGTTCATCTCATACTGCGAGATGACTTCATTGTCCTTGCCCCGGCAGAGAGGGATGTACTCGTCCAGCGGGCGGTCGCCGATCACGACGCCCGCCGCATGAATGCCGGTATTGCGGCAGAGGCCCTCCAGCACGGACGCGTGATCCCAGAGCTGGCGCGTGGCGGGTTCGGTCTCCAGCGCCGCCTTGAGCTCCGGGCTCTTCTCCGCTGCGGAGGACAAGGTAATATTCAGCTCGTTGGGAATCATCTTGGCGAGCCGGTCGGCGTCGCCATAGCTCCAGCCCAGCACCCGGCCCACGTCGCGCACCACGCTCTTCGCTCCGAGAGTACCGAAGGTGACGATCTGCGACACGCAACGCTCGCCGTATTTGCGGCGCACGTAGTCGATCACCTCGCCTCGGCGTTCCATGCAAAAGTCCACATCGATATCAGGCGGGCTGATACGTTCCGGGTTGAGGAATCGTTCAAAGATCAGTCCATACCGCAGCGGATCGATGTCCGTAATGCGCAGCACGTACGCGATGAGCGAACCTGCCGCCGAACCACGACCAGGGCCGACGGGAATGCCGTTCTCCTTGCCGTAGTTGATGAAGTCCCAGACGATGAGGAAGTAACTGACAAAGCCCGTCTTCTCGATGACGCCGAGTTCGTACTCCAGTCGCTTGCGCAACTCCTCGTCCTTCTCGGCCCGTTCATTGCCGTAGCGTTCGCGCAATCCCTGCCAGCAGAGGTCACGCAAATACTGCTCGCGGGTGATCCCGGCCGGAGGCTCAAAGGCGGGATACTTGGGCTTGCCAAACTCCATCTGAAAGTCGCACAGCCCGGCGACCTTCAGCGTGTTGTCGAGGGCCTCGGGAACATCGCCGAAAAGCTGCTCCATTTCCTCGCGGCTCTTGAAATACAGCTCGGCCGCATACCGCATGCGCTTTTCATCCAGCACCATCGAGCCCGTGCCGATGCAAAGCATCACGTCGTGCGACTCATGGTGCGCGCGGTCGAGGAAGTGCACGTCATTGGCCGCCACGAGATCGAGGTTCATTTCCCGCGCAATCTTGATCAGCTCCGGGTTGCAGCGGCGCTGGGCGTCGATGCCGTGGTCGTGAAGCTCGATGAAATACCGCTCCGGGCCAAAAATATCGCGATAGAGCCCTGCAATCTCCCGAGCCTTCCCGCCATCACCCGCGAGGATGTGATGATTCACCTCGCCCTTCAGGCATCCGCTCAAGGCGATGAGGCCAGCCGAGTGCTTGGCCAGCAGTTCCCGGTCGATGCGCGGCTTGTAATAAAAGCCCTCCAGGTGCGCGGCGCTGATGAGTTTGACGAGATTGCTGTACCCCTCGGCATTTTGCACGAGGAGCGTCAGGTGGTAGGCGGCGTCGCGAGCCGATCCTGCCGCCTTGTCCAGCATGGAACCCGGCGCGACATAGGCCTCGCACCCGACGATCGGCTTCACTCCGGCCTTCTGCGCGGCCTGGAAAAACTCGACGGTTCCGAACATGTTGCCGTGGTCCGTCATGGCCACGGCGGGCATGCCGAGGGAAGCCGCTTTTTTGACCAGATCCTTGGTCCGGATCGCACCGTCGAGCAGCGAGTATTCGGTGTGACAATGCAGGTGGACGAACGACTTTCCGGACATGCGGACAACCTAGTGGCTGGGGCTGAAACTGGCAAGGTGCCGGACCCCAAAAATGAGAAAACCTCCTGCGGGTTCGATTCCCGCAGGAGGTTTCTGAATTTCTCTTCAGACTAGGCTGGAGCCGGGGCCGGGAAGCCGCCCGGAGGCAGGTCTTCCTGGGTCGGTTCGGTGGTGCCGCCCGGAGTATCGGTCGGCTCCGGCGGAAGCGGCGGCGGCGCCTTGTACTTCCGCGGCGGGTTCCGCAACTCGCCAAACTCCATGATTTCCTTGATATGGATGCCGTCGAGGGTCTCGTACTCAAGCAACGCCTTCGCGATGGCCTCGAGACGGTCACGATGCTTGATCAGCAGTTCCTTGGCGCGAGCGTAGGCGTCGTCGCAAAGCTTGCGCACCTCGCGGTCAATCTCCTGGGCGGTGGCCTCACTGTAGCCACGCGAGCGGCCAAGGTCGCGACCGAGGAACACGTAGTCATCGTGCTCGCCGTACTCGACCATGCCCATCTTCTCGCTCATGCCCCATTCGCAAACCATCTTGCGGGCAATCGCCGTAGCCTGACCGATGTCGCCGCGGGCGCCGCTGGTCACGTCGCCAAAGACGATCTCCTCGGCCACGCGTCCGCCCATGGTCACGACGAGTTGATCGAGCAGTTCGTTTTTGCGCGTCGTGTATTTGTCTTCCTCAGGCAGCCACATGGTGGAGCCGAGCGACGGTCCACGAGGAATGATGGTCACCTTGTGCAGGGGCTCGGTGTGCTCCAAGAGCTCCAGCAAAATCGCATGGCCAGCCTCGTGATAGGCGGTATTTTCCTTCTCCTTCTCGGAGAGGGCGAGACTGCGGCGTTCCTTGCCCCAGCGCACCTTGTCACGAGCCTCTTCCATCTCGCTCATGGTGATCGCCTTGAGACCCTTGCGGGCGGCGAGGAGTGCGGCTTCGTTGATGACGTTGGCCAGTTCAGCACCGGAGTAGCCGGGCGTACCGCGAGCCACGACGGAAAGGTCGACATCGGCCGAAATCTTCACCCGACGGGCGTGAACCTTGAGAATCTCTTCACGACCTTTTACGTCCGGAAGGCTAACCGTTACCTGACGATCAAAGCGACCGGGGCGCAGGAGCGCCGGATCAAGCACGTCGGGGCGGTTCGTCGCGGCGATGATGATCACGCCGTCCTGGGTGTCAAAGCCGTCCATCTCCACGAGGAGCTGGTTGAGCGTCTGCTCGCGCTCGTCATGTCCGCCGCCGAGGCCATGGCCACGGTGACGCCCGACCGCGTCGATTTCGTCGATGAAAATCAGGCACGGGGCGCTCTTCTTGCCCTGCTCAAACATGTCACGGACACGCGAAGCGCCCACGCCGACGAACATCTCCACGAAGTCCGAACCGCTGATCGAGAAGAATGGCACGTCCGCCTCGCCCGCGATGGCGCGAGCCAGCATCGTCTTGCCGGTGCCCGGAGGGCCGACCATCAGCACTCCCTTCGGGATGCGACCGCCGAGGCGCTGGAATTTCTTCGGGTCCTTGAGGAAGTCGACGAGCTCGGAAACCTCTTCCTTCGCCTCCTCAACCCCGGCGACGTCCTTGAACGTCACGCGGTTCTTTTCCTTGGAAAGCATGCGCGCCTTGCTCTTGCCAAAGTTCATCGCGCTACGGCCCGCCATCTTGATCTGCGAGCGGAAGAAGAAATACAGGATGACGAGGAAGAGCGCGATCGGCAGGAAGCTCAGGATCGCCGAGGCCAGGAGATTCGACTCCGGCTTCACATTATAGGTGAGTCCGGCGGTGTTGAGCGCATCGCGAATATCCGCGCCATTCATCGGCGCAAACATCGGTGTGCGGAACGGCACCTCGACCTCTTCCCCGGTCGTCGCGGATTTCTGTTTGAAAAATCCGGTGATCGTTTCGGTCTTGCGACCTTCCTCGACCACGATCTCGATCGGCTTCTGGTCCGTCGAGACGACCTGCCCATCTTTGATGAGCTGGAGAAATTTGCTCGTCGTGATGACCTCGGTTTGATTGAAATTGCCGTTGCGGAACAGGAACGCGCCACCGATCAAAGCCAGCGCGATAGCGAAGAGGACGAGGCCTCTCCAGTTCAGTTGCGGGTCATTCCCGCCGGGCGGACGCTGCTCTCGTTGTGGATTTTTGTTGTCTTCGGCCATCGGTAAACATCATCCCGTACCATACGCTTCTCGCAAATGCAAACGCCGCGCCAGAGTCTTGTCGTTTCAATTCACGATGTGAGCCCGCTCACGCAGGCCGTCGTGCACACCATGCTGGCCGATCTCGCCGACGCGGGAGTGTCCCGCACCTCACTCCTGGTGGTGCCCGATCACCATAAAAAAGCACCGATTGCCAAGGACCCGTCTTTTTGCCGGGAAATACGCAATCTCGTCTCCTGTGGCCACGAGGTCGTCCTTCACGGCTACTACCATCTGCGCCCGCCCAGGCAAACAACGTTGATCAAATCCCTCATCACCGAGCACTACACGGCGGGAGAGGGCGAGTTTTTCGACCTTGCGCGGGAAGAGGCCGCCGAGCGCCTGACCACGGCGAAGAAAGAGTTTTCGGATAACGGCCTGCATCCGGTCGGATTCATCGCCCCGGCCTGGCTGCTGGGCTCGGAGGCGGAAACAGCGGTAAAGGACGCCGGATTTCAATACACCACGCGACTCCAGACCTTTAAAGACCTCGCCAACGGACGGGAGGATGCCAGCCAGAGCCTCGTCTGGAGCGTACGAGCCGCCTGGCGTCGCGTGATCAGCCTACGCTGGAACGCCTATCTGTTGAACCGTCTGGGCGGAAACCCGCTCGTACGTATCGGCCTGCATCCGCCGGACTGGTCACACCCGGCGATTCGTAAGCAGGTGCTCAGGATTGTGCGAGCAACGCTTGCCGCACGCGAGCCGATCACCTATGAGGGTTGGCTCCACCGGGCGCGCGTATGAACCAACCGATTTCCAAGGCCGATCTCCATATTCACTCCCGGTTCAGCACCCGGGCCGCAGACTGGGTGCTCCGCAGGTTCGACTTCCCCGCCAGCTACTCCGACCCTCTCCAAAACTACCAGCGTCTGCGCGATGCGGGGATGCAGTTTGTCACGCTCACGGATCACAATACGATCGCGGGATGCCTGGAGATCGCCCATCTGCCCGGCGTGATCTTTGGCGAGGAGGTCACGGTTCATTTTCCCGACGAGGAGTGCCGGGTTCATATTCTTGTCTGGGGACTGACCGAGACGCAGCATCGGGAAATCCAGTCTTTGCGGGAGAATATCTTCGAATTTCAGAAGTATCTCGCCTCCGCCAATCTCGCTCACGCCGTCGCCCACCCCTTCCAGAGCCCCAACGACAAGCTCACCCCCCTCCACTTTCAGAAGCTCATCCTGCTTTTCCGTCACTTTGAGGGCATCAATGGCCGCTACCTTGCACGCTGGAGCGAGGCCGCCCAGTTCAGCCTCAATGCGCTCACTCCGCGAACGATCGAAACCTTTGTCGCGCGTACGGGGATCGAGCCCACTCACGAGGAGCCCTGGAAGAAAGTTTTTGTCGGAGGTTCCGACGATCACGGCGGAGTCTATCCCGCCCGCGCCTGGACCGAGACGCCTCGCTGTGAGACGACGGCGGAATTTCTCAGACACATCCGCGACGGACAATGCGCCCCCTCCGGCGAAGGCGGCACCCCCCTTTCCCTCGCTCACGGCACGTACAATACGGCATATCAGTTCCTGAAGGCCAAGTTTGCCCTCAAGCCGGGCGACCCGGCGGCGGGCCTGATCGAAAAGGGATTTTCCCGGTTCATGGAGGGCAAAGACCCGACCGAGTTTACCCTCGCGGAAAAAATCGGCTTCCTCGCCCAGGGCATTGCCTCGGGGAAGGTTTTTGAACTCGCCATGGCGGGTAATACGTCGCTCTGGAAAGAGCTCTCCAGCTACTTCTCCAAGCCGGAAGTAAAGGCGGCCATGGCCCGCGAAACAGCCGGCGTGGTCGAGCCGGAGCGCCGCGCATTCCTCATGGCCAATCTCGTGGCCAATCAGCTCGGCTATCGGTTCTTTACGCAATTCATCGCCCAGCTCTCGGGGGGCAAGTTCATCGAAAGCATCCAGACAATCAGTCCGCTGGTTCCGATCGCGGGGTTGCTGAGTCCCTATCTCCATGCCTTGCGTCAGCCCCGGCGCGAGATGGTCCGCGAGCTCACCCGCACGGCGGCGGGGACGGTCCCGCCCTTCCTGCAAAATCGCAAACGGGCGTGGTTCACCGATACGCTGGAAGACGTCAACGGCGTCGCCACCACGATTCGCAAGATGACCGCCGCAGGCGTAGCATCCGGCTACGATGTCAAGGTGATGACCTGCCGCTCGGAGATCGGCGACCATGGCATCCCGCTTAAAAATTTCACGCCTGTCGGGGAATTTGAGCTGCCCGAGTACGAACTCCAGCGCCTCAGCTTCCCGCCCGTCCTGGCGATCCTCGAGTACCTGATCCGCGAGAACTACTCGGAGCTGATCATCAGCACGCCCGGCCCGCTCGGCCTGGCCGCGCTGCTGGCCGCCAAGACGCTCGGCATCCGCGCCGTCGGCATCTATCACACGGACTTCCCCCAGTATGTCCGCATCCTCACCGACGACTCCTTCATGGAGACGCTCACGTGGGATTTCATGCACTGGTTCTACAGCCAGCTCGACATCGTGTACGTGAACTCCGAGGACTACCGAAAATGCTGGGTCGATCGCGGCATTCCGGCTGAAAAACTGAAAATCCTCCCCCGCGGTCTCGATACGAAGCTCTTCAGCCGGTCGCGACGCGAGGCCGACTTCTGGCGTTCCCGCGGTCTACGCGATGGCGAGGTCGGCATGCTTTTCGTCGGACGCATCTCCAAGGAAAAGAATCTCGACACGCTGGTGGCAGCCACCCGCCGTCTGGCCGAGTGGCAGACGCCGGTGCGACCGCTCTTTGTTGGCGAGGGACCGTATCTCGCGGAAATGAAGAAGCTTCTGCCCGATGCAATCTTCACCGGATATTTGAAGGGTGAAGATCTGGCCCGGGCTTATGCCTCGGCCGACTTCTTCGTTTTCCCGAGCACGACCGACACCTTTGGTAACGTGGTGATCGAGGCCCAAGCCTGCGGGTTGCCCGTGATCGTCTCCGATGTCGGAGGTCCTCGCGATCTCGTGAGCCATGGCAAGGACGGCTTCGTCACCAAGGCCCTCGACTCGATCGAGCTGTCCGAGGCGATTCGCCGACTGAGCGAAGACCCAGGCCTGCGGGAGCGTCTCGGCGCAGCAGCTCGCGCCAAGGTCGAAAACCGCGACTGGACGGAGGCCTTCCAGAAATTCTGGACGAACTCCCCGGAATAAACGGCTCCTCACCGACGCCCCAAAAACTGGACGCTCGGCGCGGAAATTGCTTACATTGAAGCATGTCCGCAGCAGATCCCGGAATGGCGGCCTCCTCCTTTCCGGCTTTCTTCCGTAAAATCCACGGTCCGGTGGTGCAGCGCTGGCTCTTTGGAGCCTGGACGATTGGCGTCTTCGCGTTTCTCTACATCCCGATCCTGCTGCTGATCATCTTCTCGTTCAACAACTCGAAGCTGAATATCAAGTGGGAAGGCTTTACCTGGAAGTGGTACGGCGAGCTGCTTTCCAACGCCCCCATTCTCCACGCCTTCCAGAACAGCCTCATCGTGGCCACGGCCACCATGGTAATCTCCACGGCACTGGGAACGATCGGCGCCTGGATGCTTTACCGCTACCGGTTTCCGTTCCAACGCGCCATGGGACTGCTCATTTTTATCCCGATGGTGATCCCGGAGGTGCTGATGGGCGTGAGCATGCGGGCGGAATTTGTCCATCTGCTCAAATTGCCACTCGGCCATGTCGCGATGATCATCGCCCATACGACGTTCTGCTTTCCGTTTGTCCTCGTCGGCGTGCAGGCCCGGCTTCAGGGCCTCGACCCCTTTCTCGAGGAGGCCGCACAGGATCTTGGCGCCACTCCGGCGCAGGCTTTCTGGAAAGTCATCGTTCCCTACCTTTTTCCCGCCATCGTTTCCGGTGCGCTGATGTCCTTTACTCTGTCGCTCGACGAATACATCGTCTCGATCTTTACCACCAACGCGCAATCGCAGACCCTGCCGCTCAAGGTGTACGGCATGGCCAAGGTGGGACTGAACCCGCAGCTCAACGCGCTCAGCACTCTTTTTGTCATCGGCACGGTCGTGCTGGTGATCGCCAGCGAACTACTAACCCGTAGAAAAAGCACATGAAAAACAACGCACGCCACCTGATGCTGTCCGCATTGGCAATGCTCTCGCTTGCCGGATGTGGAAAACCGCCGGAGCCCAGCGCCTCAACGCCCACCCCCGCCTCTTCTCCAGGTTCGTCGCCAGCGGCGGCCGCCGCAACTCCTGCTCCCCAGGCAGAGGAGAAAAAGCTCAATATCTTCTGCTGGTCCGAGTACATCCCGCAGGACGTCATTGATGCATTTTCCAAGGAAACCGGCATCCAGGTGTCGGTGGAGAACTATGCATCCAACGAGGAAATGCTCGCCAAGCTCCTCGCGGGCGGAGGCAGCTATGACCTGATCCAGCCGAGCGAATACGCCATCGAGGGCCTGATCGCGGAAAATCTCCTCGTCCCGATCGATCACGCGCTCATTCCCAACCTCAAGAACATCGCTCCAGAGTTCCTGAACATGTCCTTCGATCCGGGCAACAAATACACAGTCCCCTACATGGCCGGCACAGTGGGCATCGTCGTGAACACCGAGCTGGTGAAAGACGAGATCACGGGCTTCAATGATGTCTTCCAGGACAAGTACAAGAAGAACATCGTGGTGCTCGACGACGCTCGCGAAATCGTCACCTGGGCAATGCTCTCCCAAGGCATCCCGGTGAACGACGTCACCGATGAGAACCTGGAAAAGGTGAAACCGACGGTGGCGAAGTGGGTGCAGCTCGTGAAAGTCTATGACTCCGACAGCCCGAAGACCGCGCTGCTCAACGGCGACGTCGCTCTCGGCGTCGTATGGGGCGGCGAAGGCGCGCTCCTCCTGAATGCCGACAAGAAGTTCAAGTGGGTCATGCCCAAGGAGGGCACGCACCTCTTCATCGACAGCCTCGCGATCCCGAAAATCGCCAAGCACCCGACGAACGCGCAGCAGTTCATGAACTTCATCCTGCGCCCCGACATCAGCGTGAAAATGTCCGACGCGTTTCCTTACCTGAACCCGAATGCCGCAGCCCGCCCGCTGCTCACCAAGGAACAGCAGGAAAACCCGGCCAGCTTCCCCTCCGCCGAGCAGATCTCCAAGATGCAGACCTTCAAGGATATCGGCGGACAGGCCACGAAAGTCGACGAACTCGTCACCTCGCTGAAAGCTGAATAACCGATGGCCGGAATCAGCGCCGCTGCAGCGGATCTCGGAGCATCCGCCTACAAACGGCGGCCCAGTTGGGTCGCCTGGCTGGTCTTTGCCCCGTTGGCGGCGTGGCTGATTCTGTTTGTCATCGTCCCGACTCTGACCCTGGTCGCGCTGAGCTTCGGCGAACAGCGCGGCCTGGGCACGGTCGAGTTCACTTTTACTCTTGAGAACTACCAGCGAGCCTTCAACTGGACATGGCTGAAGGTCTTCTGGACCTCGATCTGGTACGCCCTGCTCACGACCGGCATCTGCATGGTCATCGGCTACCCGGTCGCCTACTACATCGGTCGATCACCGGAGAACATGAGGAACATGCTCCTCACACTCGTGATGATCCCTTTCTGGACGAGCTTCCTCATCCGCACTTATGCGTGGATCACCATCCTGAGCAAGGAAGGTCTCATCAACAGCTTCCTCGTCGCCGCCAGGATCGTCCCGGAGCCGATCACGATCCTCTACACCCCTTTTGCCGCCGTATTAGGACTCGTTTATAACTATCTGCCCTTCATGATCCTGCCGATCTATACGAGCGTCGAGCGGTTGGATAATGCCATGATCGAGGCGGCCTACGATCTCGGTGCGCGCCCGGTCCGAGCCTTTTCGCAAATCATTATCCCCCTCACCAGTCCCGGCATCGTGGCCGGAGCACTGCTCGTCTTTGTTCCCTCCATAGCGATGTTTGCGATCACCAACCTCATGGGCGGAGGCGATCCTCCCACCATCGGCGAGGTGATTTACAAACAATTCACCTCCGGCCGTGCCCAACCCTTTGGCGCCGCCCTGGGAACGCTGCTGCTGCTGATCTTTATATTTACCCTATGGATCGGGCGGAGGCGGAGCGAGGAATAGAACTTGCTTCCCGAGGCTAAACACGTCAGGTGAGACGGCGCCCGGCACCGGGCAACCACTCCACACACACGATCCATTAATGCGAAAAACGAAAATTATCTGTACCCTCGGTCCCGCGACGGACTCGCCGGAAAAGCTCCGCGCGCTCATCCTCGCCGGAGCGAATGTCTTCCGTCTGAACATGAGCCACGCTCCGCACGACTGGGTGCGGGAGGTGGTGAAGCGCATCCGCGCCATCTCAGCCGAACTGGGTGTCATCACCGGCATCCTCATGGACACTCAGGGACCAGCCATCCGTACAGGCGATCTCCCGGCCAAGCTCAACCTGACACCGGGCGACATTTTTGAGTTCACTGTCCGCGGAGAGAAGAGCGAAGACTGCCATTCGGTCGACGTCAACTACGAGGGTCTCGTGAATGACATCTCGGTCGGCGATGTCGTCCTCGTCGACAACGGCGTGATCCACATGAAGGTGCTCGAAAAAGATCACCACCGCATCCGCTGTGAAGTTCTGACCCAGGGCGTGCTCGGCTCCCGCCGCCACATCAACCTCCCCGGAGTCAAGGTCAACCTCCCTCCCCTCACGGAGAAGGACCTCAAGGACATCGAAGTCGGCGTCGAGGTCGGCGTGGATTACGTCGCCCTCAGTTTTTGTCGTGAAGCCGCCGACATCGAGGCCCTCAAGCGCGTTCTCGCCGAGTCGGGCAGTCAGGCTCGCGCCATCGCCAAGATCGAAGACCAGCATGCCGTCACGGTCATCGACGATATCATCCGCAGCGCCGACGTCGTGATGGTCGCCCGGGGTGACCTCGGCATCGAGTGCCCGATGGAGGAACTTCCGATCATTCAACGCCGCATCGTGAAACGTTGCATCACCCTGGGACGCCAGGTGATCGTCGCCACCCACATGCTGGAGTCGATGATCGAGAACCCCCTCCCGACGCGCGCCGAAATCACCGACATCGCGAATGCCGTCTTTGAGCAGGCCGATGCCATCATGCTCAGCGGCGAAACCACCGTGGGCAAATACCCGGTCGAGTGCGTACAGGTGTTTGACCGCGTGGCGCGCCGTATCGAGCGCAGCGGAGGGGCGGAGTTCGCCGAGTTTGCCGAGATCAACGATGTACGGCAGAAGGCGGTCAAATCGGCCGTCTCGCTCGCCAACAGCATCCCGGGATCAAAGATCGTCGTCTTCACCAAGCGCGGATACATGGCCGATCACTTCAGCCAGTTGCGCCCGAAGGACGCCCCCATCTTCGCCTTCACGCCGAGTGCACACGTCGCACGCCGCCTCACGCTGAACTGGGCCACGCTGCCCATCGTAATGCCGTTTGACCTGAATCCCGAGTACACCATCGCCGAAGCCGAGAAGGTCCTTCTCCGTCTCGGCCTGGTCGAGGTCGGCACCCAGCTCGTCGTCCTCACGGACGTCATGACGGGCAAGGACCGCTTCGACTCGATCCAGGTGCGCCGCGTCGCCTAAGGCGATCGGCCAGACCGCTCATCTCAGCCCTCTGCGGGAGCCATCTCGCAGGGGGCTTTTTTTTGACCCGAAAGCCGCGCCTACTTCGCTGGCTCGCGGTAGCTGATGGGAATGATGCCCATCTTGCGAGCCTCTGCGATGTCGATGATCTGGTAATCAGACTCCTTCGGGTCCTCGAGTTTTTTCCAGGAGTCGTTGAGCTCTTCATTTCCCGTCTGCACGGCCGCCTCAAAGGCAAACCAGCCCGGTGCTTTCCTCCGCACTTTGAGTTCCTTTTTCGGAATCCAGTCGACGCCCTCGGAGGCCTCTTCGGCCTTGTCACCCATCATGGTGGTCTCGATCGCAATGGTCTCCTCCCCATCCTCATCGAGATCAACCGCGAGGAACATATGGCCGGGAATGCTGACGAGGTAGGGATTGAGGCCGATCTTTCTGAGGATCGACGCCATGAGCACGCTGCCATCGACGCAATTGGCCTGGCGGGCCTTGATGGCATCATCGAAAAGCCGGACGTGCTGGCGGGAGACCTCATCGGAATCCGTCGCCGTCGTCGTGATGTCGCTGTATCGGAATCCCCTCTCCTGCAACACGTGCCAGATGGCAAACACCTGATCTGCCACCACCGCGGGGTCCTCGCTTTGATAACCATCGAAGGAACTCACGATACCCGTATCCAGCGCCTCCCGGAGAATCCCGTCAATCCACGGATGGTTTTCGTTCACATAAGCAGCGAACAGCCAGCTGTAATCGGAAACGTCCCCCTCCTCGTCCGATTCGGATACGGCGAACATGCAGTCATTGATCGTCTGCAAGGTCACATCCCGGGTCTGTTCCCCGAGCTCCTTGCCGTTGACCGACACCTTGAAAGTCACGCTGAGCGGCGTGGCCTGTCGGGTGGCCAGCAAAGCATCGAAGCGAAATTTCGGATTGGGGAAAATCATCCACGTATCCGCCCGCTTCGGGACTTTTCCGTCAAAGACTCCCCCCTCCATCACCGCATTGGGCTTCACCTCGACGCGCACGGTATCGCCGCTTTTCAGCCCGTCGACACTCACCCCCACCACCCCATTCTCCTGTCCGAGGACATGCCCGGCCCATTTGGCAAAGACGTCTTCACCCGGCTTGAGCGTCGCCGTGCTGAAGATCATCGACGGGTAGAGCTCGTCCTTGGGATAAACCACCGGCTCCCACTCGATCTCCGCCCAAAGGGATGAAGTTGCCACAAGGGCGGATGCCAGCAAAAAAAGATTCCGAAGGTTCACGGCGACAGGACTCTGCGAGTCCATTAGGGGAAATCCCCGACCTTGTAAAGATGCGCGTCAGGGCGTCGCAAAGATAGCTAACACCTCCGCACACCCCGCTCTCGCCGGGCTATTTCCGAAGCGGCAGCCACTGCAGCACCCGCTGGATCTGCTGGTCCCAGTAGTCCCAGCTATGGCCAAAGCCGTCATGCTCCTCGTAGGTGAACGGGAGATTGAGCTTTGCCGCATGGGAGGCAAACTTCCTGTTCCCCGGCAGCAGATAATCCTCCGTGCCGCAGCAGGAATAAATCGCCGGAACCTTCGTGCCAGCTCGCGCCAGTTTGCGACTGATGGCAAAGAGATCCGACCGGCCGCCGCCGATCCTGGCGCAGTCTCCAAAGGCCGATCCCATCACCACATGCCAGTGTTCATCCCGCCCATGCGAGATATTGGCGACATCGACCGCACCGGAGAGGCTCGCTACGGCTGCGTACTTCTCCGGTTGGGTCAGGGCGAGATAAAGTGCGCCATATCCGCCCATGGAAAGCCCGGCGATGAAATTGTCCTGCCGCCGTTCCGATAGCGGAAAAAATCCCCGCGCAACCTCAAGCAGTTCCTCCTTGAAAAACGTGGCGTATTTCGGACCCGAGGCCATGTCCTGATACCAGCTCAGATTTCCGGCGGGCATGATCACCGCCAGACCCAGATCAGCGGCATATCGCTCGATCGAAGTGCGCCGCGCCCAGATCGTATGGTCGTCGCTCATGCCATGCAGGAGGACGAGCACCGGGTGCTTCTTTCCCCGCACCCGGCCTTTCATTCCGATCTGCCCCTGAGTTGCCTGAGGCAGGATCACATTCATCGAACACGACAGCCCGAGCGACTCGGAGAAAAAGCGACATTCCAAAAAAGCCATGTCTGTAGGGCTATCAGAAACCCGCTATCCAAATCGATCCCGAGATTGAGCCGGTAGCTGAAAAATGAACGGCGCTGCCATCCTCGAATGTATCCGCAGCGAAGGGCTGGACGGGAGGGATGGTGCGCGATGCAGGGTTCGAATACGTTGATTTTACTCTGTAGTTGACAATTTCACGGCCTTGGGTAACATATGGGTAACAATCAAGGTTATCCAATGGCAACAATCATCCCCAAGGACAGCAAAAGCGAGCGCGGCCCGCTGGAAATTATCGAAGGAAAAGGCATCAAGGTTCCAATCTACCTCGCCTTACGGCGCGGGGAAGAAAGTTATCTTCTGGCCTACTACAAGGAGGGTAAGAGGAAGATGGAACGGGTGGCGAGCATCGAGGATGCCCGGCGCAGGGCGAAGGCGCTCATTGACGAGCTATCGGCGGGCAAGCTGCATGTCACCACCTTCACGCTCAAGCAGACGGCGGCGATCACGGACGCCTTGGAAATCATCGAGCCGTTCAAAGTCGGCCTGACGGACATTGCCCGGCAATACGCGGACGCGCGGCGAATTTTGGGGGATGTGTCGATTCTGCAAGCGGCGGAATTCTACGCCAAAAATCGGGAACAGGAGATGCGCCGGGGCGCATTGCAGCCGATCACCCTGCCCGATCTGGTGACGAAATACCTGGCTGCCATCGAGGGCAAGAAATCCAAGCGTTACGTGGAAGACCTCACCTCGAAGCTCAAGCGGGCGGCCAAGGCGTTTGACGGTCAGATACGGGAGATTCGGGCGGACGACATCGACAAGTGGCTGGACGGGATGGACGACGCCGGGGATCGCACGAAGAACAATTACCGAATGGCGCTCGTCACGCTGTTTTCCTACGCCCGCGACAAGAACCACCTGCCACGCGGCGAACAGACCGAAGCGGAATTCGTCACCCGGCATGACGGCAAGAAGGGCGGTGCCATCGGCATTTATACCTCGAAAGAGTTCGCCACCCTGCTCAATTACGTGGACGAGCGGTTCTTGCCCTTCGTGGCCCTCGGGGGTTTTGCGGGGCTGCGGAGCGTTGAAATCCTGCGGCTGGAATGGAAGGACATTTGGTTTGAGAAAGGCTATGTCGAGGTTGGCCGGGACAAATCCAAGACCGCCACGCGGCGGCTGGCCCCGATCTGCCCGGCTTTGGCGGAATGGCTCAAGCCCTACGCCAAGAAAGACGGCCCGGTTTTGCCGGACATTCGGAACGAGGTTCATTTTACCCGGTTGTTTGCGGCGGCAAAATCCACGCTGAACGATGAGAAAGGCAAACCGAGAGTGAAGTTGGTTCACAATGGGCTGCGGCATTCGTTCTGCTCCTACCGCATGGCGGTGACGAAAAGCGCCGCCCAGGTCGCGCTAGAGGCCGGAAACAGCCCGAAAATGCTGTTTGAACACTACCGGGAGCTTGTGACGGAAACGGAGGGCAAGGAATGGTTTTCCCTCACGCCCAAGACGGTGCGGAAGATGCTTGCCTGAGCCGAACGGCCCTTGCCCTGACCGCCTCGCCGGGATGCGGCCCTGCTCCCCCTTGGGCGACAGTCCCGATCACGGAGCGGAAACGGGCAAAGCGCGGAAAACGACAGGGCCGGTTTCAATCCAACTACCTTCCCCACTCTTCTTTCCTACCCAGCACTATCTCAAAACTTCGTCGAGGCTCGCTTTGGTGGATTGCCGGAGGGCTTCGAGGAGTTCGCGTTTGCGGAAGAGGCGGTGCCTCCCGAGTTTATATGAAGGCAGCAAGCCTCGGGAGACATATTGACGCAAAGAGGAAAACGGCACCCCCAACCATTCGGCGGCTTCCCGTATGGCGATAAACTCGGTGTTTTCAGAAATTGCGCGGTTCGGTTTCGGCGGCATGACTTGAGGGACATTGGAAGTTTGAGGATGAGGCTGAACGAACCGTGTGCCGGGCTGATCCGCGCCGGCACACGGCCATGCGTTCAGCCAAGTTTGATACCTTCGTTGTGAATGAAGGTTTTGGCGCGGTTGAGAAGCTGTTGCTCCTGATGTTCCGGCTTCATCTTGGAACTGATGAACGCCTTGATGCGCTTCACCAGGTCGGCCTGCTCCGGCTTGGCCAGCCAAGCCTTGACCTTCTCGGTGTAGGTTCGCATTTGGTCACGGTCCTGCATCTTCCGCAGGAGGAACTTGCGTTCCAACTGCTCGCGGGGCAGTTCCTTGACGAATTGCACCAAGCCGGGTTCCTCCTTCATGAAGGTATCGAGCTTGGCGTTGATCTCGGGGTTCACTTTGAATTGGCCGTTTTGGGCTGCGGCCTTTTTCTTCGGGGTTTCGATTGCCATATATGATGGATGTTGTGCGCGGCGTTTGGGTTCCCGTAGCCGTGCGGATTGACGGGTTCGATGGATGAGGGGTTACGCCTTGGCCGGGGCGGATTTCAGGTCAGGGATTTTGTCGTCGTCCTCGTCGTCGAGGGGGCTGCCGCGCAATCCGCCGATTTGCTGCATGATGGATTTGAGAAACCGCTGGGCGATTTTGCGGGGGCTGAGACGCTGGCTTTCCGCGTTCAGCATGACTTGAACAAGCTGGTTGGTCGGAACGCGGATACCGGCTCTTTCGACAATTTCGGATGCCTCGCGGAAGATCGCGAAAGTATCTTCATCGAGGGTGACGGTGATGCTGGCGGGCTTGGTGATGTTCATGGATTTCATTTGGTGAGAAGGGCGAGTTCCTTGCGGCGAAGAAACGGAGTGTTGAAAACGGCGGCGACTCTGCGCCGCTCGGCGGCGGCAAGCTCGGCGGTGAACTCGTCATTGAGCCGCATCTGAGAAATGAGGAATGCCTGGCTCTGGTCATCGGAATCGGCGAAGAGCACGATTTCGCAAGGGTCGGAAATCCCCTCTTCCCATTCTGGCAACGGCGGTTCCACGCTGGAAAATCCTTCCACCGGCTCGGAGGTCGGCTCCGGCTTGGCCTTCGGAGTGGGTTCCGGCGAAGGCAGGGATTTAAGCTGCTGCTTCAAACCGTCGATCTGCTTTTGGAGTTCCGGCACCTTGGCGGCCTCCTGCTGCATGGTGTCGATGCGCTTTTTCATGGCGCGGTTCTGTTCAAGCAGCGCCTCAGCGTAGGCTTTCTGTTGGGCGTTCATCAACTCGGTGTCCGTTTTCACGTAGTAGGATGGTGACGGGTTGGAACGGGCGACAGTGGGGCCAAGCGGCACGTCGTAGGGGGCATCCGGCAGATAGTTCCAATCGGGCGACGTTTCCCGGCGATAGAGCGTGTGGCGCTCGTGCATTTCGTCGGGATAGTCGGGGTCGGTGTAGCGGCCCACGGGGTAAGCCTTCACCGTTTCCGGCGCTCGGACTTCGGACGCGGCGCGGCGGGAAAGCGTCGTGCCGGGCACGGTATAGGCTTCCGATTTGACGATGGCTTTGCGGGTGGCGCAACCAGCGCAGAGGCAGAGAACAAGGGCAGATATGAGGTATTTCATTTGGCGGGAGTGGTTGAGTTAGCGAAAGAGATTCCAGCCGTGGCTTTTTCGACATCCACGGTCTGCGTGACGTAGAGGTAAAAGAGCGTTCCTCCGGGAACGCGGACGTAATACGGGTCTTTTTTCAGGTTCTCCAAAAGGCGCTGTGAATAAATCTGCCCGCCCGCCTGAATCCCGGCGGAAATGGCGTCCGTATAGCCGCCGTTCTGGATTTGCGTCGCGCCTCCAGTGAGCGGCGAGATTAAATTCGTCGTCTGCGGGAAGGCTCCGGCTCCTTCCGCGATCATGGCGGCAAGAATAGCCTTGGCTTCGGCGTATTTGTCGGACGTCACCATGTAACCGCGGAGTCCCGCCGAGCCGTCTGATTCCTTCCAGGCGTCCGGGTTGTTCGGGTCGGGCGCGTTATCAAGGACGGTGCCGGAAATGGGCAACTGGCGTCCGTCCTGAAAAACGAGCATCCATTGCCGATCCGAGCCGATGCGCTCGCGGGCGGCCGTTTTTTGGGCCGTGCCGTGAACCTCGGTGCCAGCCGGGAGAATCAACCGGCCATCGTAGAAGACATCCTCGGTGATGAGGCCGATGATGGGCGTGTCGATGTTGGTGGACTCGACCGTGTTGACCAGCTCGCATTTTAGGAGCCGCCCATACGGGAGATAGTATTCGCTCAAGGAATCCTCCTTCGTGGCGAAAATGGCCTGCGGGATCGGCGGCGGCGGTTTCGGCGTAGCCTGTGCCCGCGCAGCGATCGGAGTAACCGGCGCGGCGGGCGGCGGGCTGGTGCGGCCCGGAGCCGGAATGTTCTCGTTGAACGTGTAGCCGGTGGCGGCGGTGGCCTGCGCGGGAATCGGAGCAGTAGCCGGTTTCGACTGCGGCCCGCGCTGCATGAAAAGAATGGCGAGGACGATAGCGCCTGCAATGAGGAAGAGGACGAGCCTTCCGGCAGGCTTTTGGGTGAGTTCCGTCCAGAATTTGCGAATGTTCATTTGAAGTCTCCGGTCAGGGGTTGCGGTTGGGATTCAACGCGAACAACGAGGACGTTCCATTTGTTGTCCGGGGAGAGATGGTTACGACCTCCCTGCCCGTTGCCGGTCACGGCGAAGAACGCGGGCGTTACGGATTTGGACGGCATGACGCCGGACGCATCGGCCAGCGATTGCGTGTAAATCCGCTCATCGAGGCGCACGGCCAAGTCCTGCGGCTTGTAGTAGATCGTCTTGTCGGACGTGTTCTCGAGTTCGACGCGGAAAATCAGCGTGTCCTCGGCCTCGAAGCGCCAGACATCGCGAACGTGAACCGTGAAACCGTCGTAATAGTTCGTGATGCCCGGTGCGGCATGGAGCACCCCGGCGAGGGCGTCCGGCTGATTCGCGGCAAAGAGCGGATACGCCTTGGCCTTATCCATGAGGCCAAGCAATTTTTCGGGGACAATCGCCATCTTGCCGTCCTTTCCGCGCCGGTCGTCAGCAAAGAACGTCAGGTTGTAGAAGGGTTTGTCAGAGGCCGTCAGGTGCAGGATGTAAGCCTTGCGGTTGTAGATAACCGTCAGGTGGTCCTCAGCGTCAGGTTTCAGCGCCCTAATCGAAAAATAAAAATTTCCTGGCGTGAACGAGATGAGGAAACCGGCGTTGTCCTGCTCCTGTGCCGCGACGCTCTTGGCGTAGAGGCCGGAGATTCGCGATGGGAACATGATGATGGTCGTTCCCGTTTTGCGGGCCACCGGCACGTCGTAGATCACAAATTCATCGAGCGGTTTCTGGACGATTGGCCCGGCGTGCGCCGTGGTCGCGACTAGCAATGAGATGAGGTATTTTTTCATAGGGGCTTTTCGGTGTAGGTGAAGTCCTGCACGACGAGCGGGAGCCGTCCGTTGGCGAGCAGATCGGGGTTGCGGATGAAAAGAAATTCCGTCTGGAATTTCACCGGCTCGCGAAATTCGAGCTGGTTCACGGTGCCCGTGCGAACAAGGTTGCCCTCGGCCCGGACGCGGACGGTTTCAAAGGACTGGCCGGAGCCGTCCTTGATTTGCCGGGTGTCGAGAATGTCGATCTTGGTGACTTCGACCTTTTGGTGAATCTGCTTTTCCTTGAACTCGGGATTTTGCTGGCGGTAGATCGAGGCGGCCCTTTTCCGAGCGGGATCTTCCAGAAACAAGCGCTTCATCAAGTCCGGCAGGTCCGGGCCGATGGGATTGCGTTGGAGGAGAGCCAGGCACGCGAGCCGGGCATGATAGGCATGGAGGCTGCCCGCTTCCTCGAAACCTTGCAGCGGCGCATAAATGAGCGTGCCGCCCGGATCGAGGATGACGACTTTCTCCTTCTGCTTCATCGCGGCGATGGTGAGATAGGGCGCGGCGACGGCGCACCCCACGGCGAGGACGGCGAGCGCCATCCAGAATCGGGCAGCGATGAGGTTGTTCGTGATGCTGGTAACGGCGGATAATTTCATGGGATGTCAGGAGTTGCGGGATTCGAGCGGCTGGGCCTTGGCCGCGTGGGAATTGAAAGCGGCCTGCGCCGCGTGCGGCGTGGCGAGACTGCCGGGATGGTGGGAGACCGTGTTCGCGTTCGTATCGACCACGGAAAACGCGGTAGGGCTGGTCTGGTGAGCTACCATTGCGGGGTTGTCGGGGTTGGCTACGCTGTCCCCGCCAGCCGGAACGGGCGGCGGCGGTGGCACATCACCGCCGCTGAGCGAGCCCGAAACGTCCCCGGCAATGCGGGCGGCTGCGCTGGCGGTTCCGGCGACGGCCTGCGCTCCGGCGAGAGCGCCTTGCACGGCGGTCGATCCGCCCATTGTTGCCACGGCGCCCGCTGCGGTCAGTCCCGCGCCAACGGCCAATCCTGCGGCCTGCATCGTGCCCTGCACTCCGGCCTGCAATGCGGCGGTGGTGCCGCTCACGCCTTTCATGATCGCTCCGGCCACGAAGGGCACGGAGAGATAAAAGAACACCGTGATGATGGCCGCGAACGCCATGATGAACGGAAAGAGCAGCCAGTTCTGAACGATGATGAGGTTCGTTCCGGCCTGCACCAGCCCGCCCGCCGTGATCGGCATGAAAAGCGTGTCGCTGATGGCGACAATGACAATATCCACGAGACAGATGGCGACGTGCCAAAGCAGCACGGTCAGCGAGGTCACGCCGAACTGAACGCCAAGCGATTGCGTCGGACTGAAAAACAGAAACCCGATGAGTAGCGGCGAAACGGCGATAAGTCCGGCGATGGCAAATTCCTGAAAGAACCGCAGCACGAGCAGCATGAAGCGACCGATGCCTTGGAAGAACATGCCGATGGCGGCAGGCACGATCTTCCCCAAGTCCGTCCATGAATCGGACGGCTGGTTTTCGATGCGCGAGCGGAGAAGCTGCACGAATTTCGCGTCGCGGGCGTTCGTGAATTTCGTTCGCATTTCGATGAACGCTTTTTGCCCGCCGTCCATCATCGTCGGATAACTCACGAGCAATCCGACGATGAGACTGACCTTAATGAGTGCCCCGAGAATGGCGCGGGGGTCGGAACCGGCCCGCCACGCCATCTCGCCGATGCCGATGACGCAGAGCACGAAGGCGAACGGCATCAACAGCGTGCGGATGTCGAGGGCCGCGTTGTAGAGATTGTTAAGCGAGGGAATCATGGGATGGGAATGAGGTTGCGCCGCGCTCAGAAGCCGGGCGGCAGATCGTTGTTGGGCAGGGTGAGGTCGGGCATATCCGCTTCGGCTTGGGCGGCGATTTGGGCCGATTCCTGATTGCGTTGACGGCTGATTTCCTCGGCGGCAACTTCCTCCTCCTCCTTCCGGTTCTGGTTGAGGGTGTGGAGGGATTCGACCTGGCCGTGGGCTGTCTCCACCATGCTGTCGAGATCACCGAGGGCGGTCTGAGCCGTGGCGAGCGAGCCGACGAGCTTTTGCACCTCGGCATCGGTCTGCGCCCCTTTCAACTGCGTGTTGAGTTGGGCAATCTGGCCCTTGAGCGTGACCCGCTTGCTTTGGGCTTGGAGAAGTAATTCCTGAAAACGGGAATACGCATTCTCGACGGCGCGGTATTGCTTGAGCGGGTCGCTCGGATCGCGAAACGAAGCGATGCCGTCAAAGGTCGTTCCAAGGTTTTTCCAGCCATTAAGATTGATGGGCCGAAAAAGTTCCTGAATCGTGCCGGAGAGTTGCGCTCCTTGCTGAACGATGCCGGCAAGATCGCTCAGGGTGTCCGTGATACCGGAGCTTTGCAGATAGCCGGAGAACAGACCGTTATCAATCAGACCCACGGCGGCGGCGGGATCTCCGATGGCCTGCTTGACTTGGTTGGCAGTTTCCAACTGCTGTCGAACCGTGGTGAGCGTATTCGAGAGATTCGTCAGTTGCTCGGCCCATTGGGTCTGTTCCCAAGCATATTTCAACTGGTCGAAAATGTTCTTTTGAACGGTGGCTTGCTCCACGATGGGATCACTCACCACGTCGCCCACTCCGAGAACGGCGTGGGCGTGAGGAGCGGCGAGCGCGGCGGCAGATGCGGTAATGATGACAGTCTTTTTCATGGCGGATGACGATTGGGTTTGGTGGCGCGGGTTTTACTCGTAGATTGGGATGGAAATTTCGTAGGGGACGGTTTTCACCGTGGCGTTGGGATCGGGCGCGATGGGCAGCCGATACACGGACAGGCGCGGCTTGGACTGGCCCACCGCCTCGCGCTTCTGCATATCCTGCAAAATCCAATACTGGCGTTTCACCGTGTCGGACGCGCCGCGCTCGTAACCTTTCTGGAATTGGGATCGAGTCGCGCACGCCGGAAGCAGGCAGGCCACGAGCGCGGCCCAAACGCCCGCCACGACGACGGCTTTTATTTTCCTACAAGGAACGGAAGGAACGATGGTTTTCATAATGGTGTCAGGGTTTGGAAGAAACGGAGGCGGCGGATTCAGCGAGAATCCCGGTCACGATGTCTTTGTGGTTTCGGAGCAAACGGCTCCGGTTGTCGAAGTCCTCTCCGGTCGAAGAGGAGCAGAAGAGCATTTCGGGAGAGACCCGATTGTGAATTGTCCCGCAACGAGGCTGGCGAACGTCCAAATGGTAATAAGTCAAAGCCGCATACTTATTTCCGGGCGGAAGATGCTCGGGCAGCGGATAGCGGGACACCGCTTCCTTGGTCGCCTCGGACAAATCAATGTCCTTCGCGACATCTTCAATATCGCGCCGGTCATTCATGCGCGTAAAAAAGAACTGCTTGGCGTTACCGAAGACGATTGGCCGAATGGCCGACCGTTGGAAACGGCTGTATTGCTGGACGATTGAGATTATCCAGGTGGAGAACTTGCTTAACTGCGCGTAGAACTCCGAGACGAGCTGTTCCCCACCGGGAATGTCGAGCGTTCGGGCAACTTCCTCGAAAACGACTCGTTTCCGCGCCCCACGCGGAAGCGTGATGATGTGTTGCCGTCCGTAATTCGCGACCAAGAACCCCGCCAATTCCTTCAACTGGCGGTTCGACTCGGGAATATACGTCAAATCGAAGTGGGCCAGCCTGCCCGTCATCGAGAGCGTGGAGTGTCCGCACACGAGCCTCTGCTCGTTCCATGGGGCGAGCAAAGTCGCGAGGTGGTTGATTTCGGTGCGGTCGTGCTCGGGAAACGGAGCCACGAGCATCATCTGCTGGAGCATGTCGTGGGTCGGGTAGTCGGTGGGCTGGAAGAACGCGAACGCCGCGTTGCGCACATACCGCTCGGTGTCGGGCGATTTGAGAAACCGGGAAACGTCCTCGGCGGTCGGCTTGGCAATCAGGCTTTGCCGCTCATCCTCGCTGGCCGCGTGGCGAAATTCCGTCCACGCCTCGACGAAGGTTGCGGAAACCGGCAGATGCGCGGTCTTGTAAGCAAGGGCGGCCATCGCCTGCCGCGCCGCGGCGTCAACCCGGCTGCTATCCTCCGCAATCCATTCCTCGAAGCGGTCGGTATAAAGCTGCTCGATGTATTGGGTGATTTGCGCGAGCCGGAGACTTCGCTTGTCCTCATCGGCGGGATGCCCGGCCATTTTCGCGACGAGGGCAGCGGCGGTGGTGATTTGCAGGTTGGTCAGCGGTGCGCCCTGTGTGTCGAGGTAGTTCAGGCACAGGTCGCCATCCGGCTGAATGACAATGGGCGTGGCTCCCTGCGCCTGCGTCCAAATGCCGTAGGACAGCCCTTCCTCGACGATCAGCGTGAAGTCGTAGTAAGGATCGGTCTGCGAAAGCAGGTCCGACATGAAGGCGGATTTTCCGGCCCGCGTCATGCCGAGCAAAACGGCGAGCTGCGGCGTGCCGGAAAGGAAATTGCGAACGCCAATCAGATTCCGGTTGGAACCGTCATAAAGCGCCTCGGCTCCGTCCAAGTGGCCGGTAAAGGTGGACGAAAACGGCAGGATGTCGGCGAGCCATTCGTCGAGGCCACTGTCGGCGTGATGCGTGTATTTTCCCCACACCCACCCCGGCCACGTCTGGAACCAGACATTTTTCGTGGTGGCAGTGGAGGAAACATTCGATGTCCAGCATTGGGCATCCTCCATCGCACCGAAGGCGGCTTCGATCTGCCGCGTTTTGGAAATCAGGCCGTCCTCGGTCGAATCCCAAACGTGAACAACGTAGTCGTATTGAAATGGCACGGTGTCGCCCTGGGCGAGATGCCGGATGCGCTCCTCCTTGACCGCCTTCGCCGTGAGAAGCGAATGCTTGCCTTCGGCGGCATAGTCGCCGCGCACTCGTTCAAGGGAGCGTTCCGCCTTGCCGATCTCCTTGCGGACGTTCTGCGGATACAAGTTGACCGTAATCGCGTAGTCTAAAAAAGGCAGCGAAGTGACCGCCCAGAAGATCCCGCGCCGCGTGCGCTGCGGACGCCGTTTCAGGATAATGAGATTGTGGTAAAATCCGTCCGCGAAAAAACCGAACGTCTTTCCGCCCTGCACCCCTTGGTGCCAGCAGTTTTGATGAATGGTTTCCTCCTCGCGGAACTGTCCGATGGGGTCGTAGTTGTCGCGCCGGAGATACGACGGATTGAAGAAGGTCGAGTAGTAGCGAAACAAATCCGCCGTGGACATGGACACGACGCGGCAGCCGTGCGGCTCGAACAATGAGGCCATGATGCGCCCGTGCTGCTCGAAGCCTTCGTTGAATTGCGCGAGAATGCGCCGGTAGTGCTCGTTGAGCAGTTCGCGGCCCGCACCAGCAGGAGGGTTCACCGTGATACGGCGCGACAAAAACAGGACGAGCTTTTCCCGGCGAAGCCGCCCCTCTTGCATGGCCCGCCAATAGCGGTTGAATCGCTCGTTGCGCGAAATCGCGGCCCATGAATCCGGGGCGCAACGCTCGTCGGTGACGGTTTTATACGCGGTGAGTTCGTCGCGATAGTCGGAATCCACAGACCATCGGATTTGTGCGCGGGTGGATTCGTCGAGAGTATGGAGAAATTGCCGGACGGCGGAATAGAAGCCGTCAAGCGCGTGCTCGCTCGCGTGGCGAAGGTCAGGCACGTCGAGCACGAAGCCTTTGGAAACGAAGCCGTGCTTGTCGAGATCGTTCCAGATGATGAGGTCGTTGGAAAACCAGCCGTTAGGCGCTTGCATGGGAATGAAGAGGGTTGCGGGGTTGGCGGACGGGCGGCATCCAGCCGGTGCCGGTGGAGAGGGTTTCGAGCAAATCCGTGTCGAACGACCTGGGCTTGCCCTGCCGGAGCGCGAAGACGTAGGCGGTCGTGAGGGCGAACGGCACCGCGCCTGCACCGACGCTGAACGTCGGCGCATGGTGGCGCGAGAGCATGACCACGAGGCCGATGCTCAAAAGGAGGCCCGCGAGGATGAACACAATGTTCATTCCTTCGATGCCCCAAATTTTGCCGTCGCTGTCGTCGCCGGCATGTGTAGCGACGCGGTTCATTGTCCGACGCTGATCGTGGGCAGGCCGCCCGCGTTGAAGAGGGCTTCGGCGATCACGACGGCGAGGCCGAGAAGCAGGCCGCCGACGATGGACATTTTGCCCATGTCGGCATTGCCGCTGCGAACCTGCCAACCGCCGTGCGCAATGACGACGACCGCGATGATAAATAGGAATTTGGAAATGATGCCGAGTCCTTCGGACATCGCTCCGTCCAGTGCTGCTGCGATGAGTGGTGTGTTCATACGCTGGCGACTGTGCCGGAAATTTGGAGCGCCCATGCCCCGAGTTCGGGGCAACTTAACAAGGCCAAAAAACCGAATCCGTAGCGTGAGGCTTTTGCTTCGCAAATCGCCTCGTAGAGACGGCGGGCGCAGAAAATTTTCGGCGGATACAAGTCCTTCGGGTCGGCACCGAGCACGCGGGAGATAAACAGAAGGTCGTCGTCGGACACCCACACCTCACGGGATTCGATCTTGCAGACTTTCTTTCGGGTGGCGTGCTCCATCCCGACGATTTGAAGTTTGATGGCGAGTTGATTCTGCGACCACCCGACTGCGTTGCGCAGACGGCGAATCTGCGGGCCGACAATATTGAAATGGCGTTTCATGCCCGCACCGAACAACGGGCGAAAATGCGCCGCCGGTGCGAGTGACGAATGGAACCTATTTTGTGACGAGCGGACCCCGGCGAGGCCGGAAGATCACGGAATCGAAATAGCCGCTACGCCTTTGCGCAGGCGGCGGGAAGGGAGGCGGGAAAGCTCAATGGAGCCGCGTCCGCCAACGAAAGAAACCGTCGCGTGATGGTGGGGCAGCGGCACGATGTCCTGCACGGCGTAAAGATTGATGACCGTGGAGCGGTTCACGCGGAGAAAGTATTTCCCCGGCAATAGGCGCTTCCATTCCGCCATCGTGCGGCGAACCAGCATCGGCTCGTGATTCGTCAGGTGGACGCGGCAATAGTTCTGCTCGGCTTCGATGTGCGTAATGTCGGTGGCGAGCACCACGCGCACTTCCAGATCGGAATAAAGAAAAACGCGGTCGTCGTGCGCGAAAGGTTTTGCCTTGCGAGGAGTGCGACGGTCGAGCCGCGAGAGCGCGAGCGCCAACCGGTCGGCGCTGATCGGCTTGAGCAGAAAATCCACGGCATTCACTTCAAACGCCTTCACCGCGAAGGCATCGTAGGCCGTGACGAAAATTATGTCGGGCACGGGCCGGAGTTCCGGCAGAAGCGAGAAGCCGTCGCGTTTCGGCATTTGCACGTCGAGGAAAATCAAATCCGGTTTCAGCGCGTTGAATTGCGTGATGGCCTCCGTGACATTTTCGGCTTTGCCAACGATTTCAATTTCGGGATGGGCCTTCAACAAGCCGCGCAGAAATTCCCGCGCGTCGTCCTCATCCTCCACGATCAATGCACGACGTTTCATAAAATGGGCAAAAGAATGGTAATCGTCACCCAACCGGCATCGTGGGTGGTGTCGAGCCGCTGTTGGCCGGGATAAAGCAGGGCCAGCCGGTTGCAAAGATTCTCCAAGCCAAGGTGACTCGTCTTTTCGCGGGGCGCGGGCTCCAGCCACCGCCCGGTATTTGCCACGACGATTTTCAAGGCGGTCGCCTGCCGGGAAACTTGGACGCGCACGCGCAGCGGAAGGTCAGACGTCTCTTGCCCGTATTTGATGGCATTTTCCACGAGTGGTTGAAGAACGATGCCAGGAACCGGGACGGCGCGGGCAGCTTCGTCGATGTCGCACTCGTATTCCAGCTTGTCGCGAAATCGCGCTTTCTCGACCTGCAAGTAATCCCGCACGGCGTCGAACTCGCGCCCGAGCGGAATGAAATCGTCATGGCTGTGATCGAGGGAAAAGCGCAGAAAATCCGCCAGAGATTGCACCATCGAACCGAGTTGCGCGTTGGCTTTTTCCACCCCGGCGCGAATGGTATTGAGCGCGTTGAACAAAAAATGCGGGTTCATCTGCGCCCTGAGCATCTGCAACTGTGCCTGCCGTTTCTCGGATTCGATCAGAGCTAGTCGCAAATCTCGCTCTATGCTGGCAAGCGCGTGTCGGATTCCGAAGTAGAGGAAACTCCACGCATAGAGAATACCGGTGCGTTCATAAAACACGTTGAATGCCATCGAGTGCGTGAAAACAATTTCGGATTTGCTGGTAATGATGGTGCGCAAGAGGGAGACAACTCCGAATTGCAAAACGCCGCCAACGGTGCAGGCGGCGACGATGAGGGCTGCCATTGGAGCGCCTTTATTCGACCAAAAGGCCCGGTAAACGAAACGCAACCCAAAAGTGAGCAGGAAGCTCGTGCCATCGCGGAGGATGCAAAGGACGAGCGCACCCTTAAAGCTCCCTGCGAGAACATATTTGAGCGGAAACGCCAAGACGACAAATGCCGCCCATCCGATGATTTGAAAACGCCAGAAAAGCGAAATGCACCCCAAAGAATTTATGAATCGGTTCTGATTCTTAAATTCTTCTGTGGTCGGATAGGAGCGCTTTACTGAGTTTCCCATGAAATCACTGTCGAGGACGAGTCAGAAGATCGTGCGAGGCAATCCCGACAACGGGTTCTCCACCAAACCGAGTGCCGACTTTCTTGGCGTCAACGTCCGCAATCGCCGTCGAGTAGGCGACACCGGAGAGAGTCATATAGTTCACCTTGTTGACATAGGTTCCGGCATCACTTAGGAAAAATTTCAGGAACTCTTTCACGTAAGGCTTTTCTTCAAGGGATTTGACGTTCACGTAGAGAAACAGCGGTCGGGCAAATGGAACATAATAACCGAGACTGACAGTTTTGGAGGTCGGCATGATGGCGGCGCTGCTTTGCACCTCCCGACCGGCAATGGCATCATAGTCCCATTGGATCGCCAGAGCTTTGAGCTTGCTATCGGCCTCGGTAAAATAGGCGTAAGGGATGAAGCCGAGCGCGTATTTATTGCTCTCGATGCCTTTGACGAGATCGTTGTCGTCCTCGCTGCCCGTATAATCCCGACGAAGGGCGTCCATCTTGCCCGTCACAACTTCTGAAAAATAATCAAATGTCCCGGAATCTCTCCCCGCGCCGTAAAGTTTAATTTCCGCATCCGGCCACTCCGGGCGAATCTGGTTCCATTTGGTGATTTTTCCTTCGGCTTCCGGCTCCCACAATTTCTTGAGTTCCGAGAGCTTGATGGAGTCCAGCCAGGTATTGTCGGAATTTACGGCGATGGTCAGAGCGTCGTAGGCAATCGGAATCTCGATGAACTGGATGCCATTGGCCTTTGCCTGCTCGATTTCGTTTTTGAGAATCGGACGGGAGGCATCCGCAATGTCGATTTCTCCTTTGACGAATTTTCGGAAACCGCCCGTCGTTCCGGCAATGGCGACATTCACCTTCACCTGTCCCTTCGTTTCAGCCTCGAATGCTTCCGCAGCCAATTTTGTGATTGGGTAAACCGTGCTGGAGCCGTCCACGGCAACGACTTTGTCCTGAGCACGGGTTTGCGGGAGGGCGGCGAAAATTATCAAAGCGCTTGCAAGAAATGGTGAAAAGTCTGAAAGGTGCATGGCAGTAATGGGTAAATTGCGGGATCAGATTGAGGATATGCCTGTGCATATATATGGGAAAGCATATATTGTGACAGTTTTGTCACATTCTGCGTGTCTGACAGAGAAAAAAAGCTGTGTATTTTGAGGTTATCCACATGGAACGAGCTGAATCGCTAAAACACACAGAACAAGACTTGGTGCAGGTTTACGAATGCCTGTGCGACGTAACGAGGCTGCGGATTTTGAATCTTTTGATCCATTCCCCGCTGTGCGTGTGCCATATCGAGGCGATCATTGGCGGTCCCCAAGCAAGAATTTCCAGACACCTTGCCTATCTTAAAGGGCACCAGATGGTTGCCACCAAGCGCTACCAAAATTGGAGCATTTACCAGATTCTCTCCCTGCATTCGCCGGTTCTGAAGCTCCAGCTTCAGTGTTTGCAGGATTGCACGCGCGAAATGCCAGTGTTCCGGGAAGACGAAAAGAAGCTCCGGGAGTTGGGCAAAGATATTGAGTGGATCGGAAAGTTTATGGGGGGAAAGCCGTTCGTCGCTCCCGCCAAAGGATCGGAATGCCGTTCGCCTTCTGAATAGGGCCAAAGGGAACATGTGACGAAATCGTCACAATATTCGTGTAGGCATATACACGGATACATGGATGCTCCTGCCTGACAGGCGGCCTCCGATTCAGCTTGGTTCTGAATTTGATGCTCCGGTCACAACACACTTAACCCTGCATCCAATTCTATGAAATATTTCGCCAAATCCACGCTTCTCGTGGCTGCGGCTGGTTTCGCGCTTCATGGCGCGGTCGCCGGTCCAGTCCAAGTTGATCCCGGCATTGCCCCTTACAGCCAAACCAGCGGCATTTCCGGCAACCTCAACTCCATCGGTTCCGATACCCTAAACAACCTCATGACCTTTTGGGCCGAGGGCTTCAAAAAGGAATATCCAAACGTCAACATACAGATCGAGGGCAAGGGCTCGACCACAGCGCCTCCCGCGCTGATCGCAGGCACCGCGCAGCTCGGGCCGATGAGCCGCGAAATGAAATCGACGGAAATCGACGAGTTCGAGAAAAAGTTTGGTTACAAGCCGACGGAAATTAAAGTGGCGGTTGATGCCCTTGCGGTGTTTGCCAACAAGGACAACCCAATTAAGGGACTGACCATGGCCCAGGTGGATGGCATCTTTTCGAGCACACGCAAGCGCGGTGGCGAAGACATTACCACTTGGGGTCAGGTCGGGTTGACTGGCGATTGGGCAAATAAGCCCATATCGCTCTTTGGCCGTAACAGTGCCTCTGGCACCTACGGCTATTTCAAGGAGCACGCTTTGAGCAAGGGTGATCTCAAACAGACCGTGAAAGAGCAGCCGGGATCGTCGGCGGTGGTGCAGGGTGTCGCCAGCGATATTTCAGGCATCGGCTACTCGGGCATCGGCTACATTACTTCCGGTGTGAAAGCGGTCCCGCTGGGCGAAGAGCCCGGCAAGTTTGTCGAGGCGACTTACGAAAATTGCTTGAGCGGCGACTACCCGCTGGCTCGTTTCCTCTACATCTACGTCAATAAGAAGCCCGGCCAGGAGATCGACAAGCTTACCGAGGAGTTTTTGAAATTTGTGCTCTCGAAACAGGGCCAGGAAATCGTCGTGAAGGACGGCTATTTCCCGATGCCGAAGCAAGTCGTGGACGAAACGCTGGCGGAAGTAACCTCCAAGTAAATACCAGTCTTCCGAAATTTCCCGTCTCGAGCCGCCCCTTCATGGATGGAGTTGAGAGTTGGTAGCACACCTCGGGGCGGGAACCTCGGAAGTCAGTATCGGTTAATTTAGCTCTGATTCGGTAATGGCCACTTCACAAGCCAAGGTTCCCAAGCGTTTCCTAACGCAGCCATTCACACTTTTCATTGACCGTTTCATGTCCGGCTTCATCCGGATCGGCGGCGCGTTGGTGATTACGGCGGTGCTGGGAATTTTTGTCTTCATCTTTTTGCAAATCGTTCCACTTTTTCAGGCGGCGAAGGTCAAGGAGATCAAAAGTGTTCCGCTGCCAAGCGGCAGCTATACCGTGCTCGGGATCGACGAATGGGGTGGCTTGCCCTTCCTCGTGGAAGCCACGGGACGGATCATCACCGCAGACCTTCAGACCGGAGAAACGGCGGAAATCGCTTCGCCTTTCACTGTTGGTAAGCAAATTTCTGCGGTCGGCTATAATGAACGTGAGCAGACGATGATCGTCGGCACCTCTGATGGCCAGTTTTCCCTAGCCGCTCTGAAATATGGCGCATCGGGTGATGGAGACAAAAGAAAGATTACGTTGGCATTGGAGGCTGACCCATTTCAACCCATTGGGGTGCCGGGTGTGCCGATTCAATCTATCGCGTTCGGCGATACTGGGGATCGCAAATTGGTAGCAGCGGTGCAGTCCGTAAATGGGCAAAAGCAATTACATGTGGTCACGCTGGCCCGCAAGCGCTCCTTGATGGGTGGTGGGAAGTTGCAGGTGGACAAAACCTACGAACTCGGGTCGATGCTGAGCGGTCAACCGGTCCAGGTGCTCGTCCCGACCACGGCGGATAGCGTGGTGGTTCTGAACAATGATGGCTCGGTAAACTACCTGTTCCTCGCGGCCAATAAGGAATTTGAGGTCCGGCAAAAATTCACACCGTTTGAGGATGCGGAAGATCCTGCGGTTTCCGTGATGAATTTCCTTCTCGGCGACGTTTCTATCGTTTTCGGCAGCGTGGAAGGCGCGAATCGTATCTTTAGCCTCTATATCCCGGAAGGTGGCGACAAGCGCCTCTTCGGGATGCGACATGAATTCCCCAAGCTGCCATCCGCACCGGGTTTCATCGCGAGCAGTCTTCGCAATAAGGCTTTCCTGATCGGTGGCGGCGAAACGGCCTCGCTTCGCTTCATGACGACCGATGCCACGCGCTGGGAAAGCTCGCTGCCATTCGCGGCGCAAAAGGCCGTCATCAACGGAAAATATAACCGAATGGTCTTTCTCGATGCCAAAAACACGCTTCACGCCTACTCGCTCGACGATCCGCACCCCGAAGCAGGCTGGAATTCCTTTTTCGGCAAGCTCTATTACGAAGGCGCGAACGAGAAGAAATGGGAGTGGCAGAGCACGGGCGGCAGCGACGATTTCGAGCCTAAGCTGTCTCTCGTGCCGCTGATTTTCGGCACGCTCAAGGGAACCCTCTACGCGATGATTTTCGCCATGCCAATCGCGATCCTTGCGGCGCTTTACACGTCCCAGTTCATGGAGCCGAATTTCCGGCAAGTCGTCAAACCGACGATGGAAATCATGGCATCTCTGCCCTCGGTCGTATTGGGCTTCCTCGCCGCAATTTACATTGCTCCGCTCATCGAGACACGGGTTCCGTCGCTGCTATTGGTGTCGTTTGGCGTGCCTCTTGCGTCCATGTTGCTCGGGTGGATATGGAGTAGGCTTCCGATCACGATCCGCAAACACATCAAGCCCGGTTACGAAGTTTTTGCGTTCTTCCCGGTCGTCGTGCTGCTCATCCTGTTTTTCTGGCAACTCGGCCCTCTGTTCGAGCGCCTGGCGTTTGTCACGACGGACGCGAGCGGCAAAACCGTCGCTGATTTTCGCGCTTGGTGGCCTCACGTTACCGGTGCCTCGTTCGAGCAACGAAACTCGCTCGTCGTCGGCTTCATGATGGGGTTCGCCGTTATTCCGATTATTTTCACGATCACGGATGATGCCCTTTCCAATGTGCCGCAATCCTTGCGCACTGCCTCGCTCGCCTGCGGTGCGAGCCGGTGGCAGACGGCCATGCGCGTAATTCTCCCGACCGCTTCGGCGGGGATTTTTTCCGCCGTGATGATCGGACTTGGCCGCGCCGTCGGCGAGACGATGATCGTGGTGATGGCGACGGGAAATACCCCCGTCATGGAGTGGAACATCTTCTCCGGTATGCGAACGCTTTCTGCGAACGTGGCGGTGGAACTGCCCGAAGCCCCGCAGTTCAGCACTCTATACCGCGCTCTCTTCCTCGGCGCGATGTGCCTTTTCATTCTCACTTTTGCGGTGAATACCGTCGCGGAAATCATGCGTCAGCATCTGCGCGAGAAATTCAAAACAGTCTGACATGCACGCGCCTCGAAAAGATTACAAAGACCTACTCAAGGTTCATGCCGCGCCGGGTGAGCCGTTTGTCTGGCTAACGTCTATGGGCCTGGCTGTAGGCATACTGATGGTGATCGGTTTACTTACCGTCATCGTGCTCAATGGTCTGCCGGTCTTCTGGCCGCATCCTGTCTATGCGGCCCAGCTCAAGGCCGGAGTCACCAGCCCGATTGCTAACGCAACATCTGTCGTCGGCGAGATCGCCGAAGAGCGGACAAAATCCGTGAAAGTGCTAGGGGCGGATGGAAAGCCGCTGGCCGACCAAAAGGAAATCCAATTCTTTGTCGGGAATAAAGACGCCTATGGATTCAGCTTTGCGTTCCTGGACTCCGGGGTCATCGCTTCCATTGACCGTCCGAAAGACGTGCTGGTCGTGGAACGGATTGAGTATGGCGATGCCATCGGCACGCCAATCGCGCTGAAAACGGCTACTGGAGAAACTATCGACGCCGGAACCCCGCAATTCCCCACAGACCTGCAAAAACGAATCAACGAGGGTAATACCCGGAGAGCCAAGATCGAGCGGATCGAAAAGACCGAAATCGGCCGCATCAATTCGCGGATGACTGAACTGCGCGTCAAAGGCAAGGGGTCCGCTGAATCTCAAAGACAAATCGCAGACCTCGACACGAAATACAATGTGCTCGCCGCCGAGGCGAAGGCCCTTCGCCAAAAGCAGATGCAGGATGAACTCGTCCTGCGCCTGCCCAACGGCACAGAGCGGGATATTCTCATCGGCAACATTGTTTTTGCCTATTATCCGAACCAACTCGGGCTCGTCGCGAAGACGGGGATCTTTCTGCACAATATTTGGGGATTTCTCACCCTTGATCCCCGTGAGGCGAACACCGAGGGAGGTGTATTCCCGGCAATCTTCGGCACGTTCGTCATGACCCTGCTCATGAGTGTCGCGGTGATGCCTTTTGGCGTAATCGCGGCAATTTATCTGCGGGAATACGCGAAGCAGGGCTTCTTCGTGCGGGCGGTCCGCATCGCGGTAAACAACCTTGCCGGCGTCCCATCTATTGTCTTTGGTGTCTTCGGTCTTGGTTTCTTCGTCTATTTTCTCGGCGGCTCGATAGATCAGCTCTTTTTTGGCGATTACCTGCCCACCCCGACTTTCGGCACAGGCGGTATTCTGTGGTGTGCACTTACCTTAGCTCTGATGACGGTGCCGGTTGTGATTGTTGCGACTGAGGAATCTCTTGCCTCCGTGCCGCGTGGGGCAAAAGAAGGTTCGCTGGCTTGTGGAGCATCGAAATGGCAAACTATCCAGCGCATCATTCTTCCCGCTTCACTGCCCGGGATTCTCACTGGGCTCATCTTAGCGATGGCGCGCGGTGCTGGCGAGGTCGCGCCTCTCATGCTCGTCGGTGTGGTCAAATTGGCTCCCAGCCTCCCGCTCGATACGGAAGCTCCGTTCATCCATCTGGAGCGGAAATTCATGCACCTGGGTTTCCACATTTACGATCTCGGCTTCCAGTCGCCCGACTCCGAAGCGGCGAAGCCGATGGTCTTCGCCACAACCTTGCTGCTGATCGTCCTGGTCGTGCTGCTTAACCTCACCGCCATCCTCATCCGCGAGCGTCTTAGAAAGAAATTCTCAACCGGAGCCTTTTAGATCATGGCTGCATCCCAAAAACCGAACGTCATGTCCGACCCGCAATCCACGCCCAGCACCTCGTCTGTAGCAGCATCCGGCGCTCATGATGAGCCGCTCAAGAGCGACTTCATTAAAATCGACAACTTCTCGTTCTGGTATGGAGCGAAGCAGGCTCTCTTCAATATTTCGATGGATATACCCGAGCGCCAAGTGACTGCGTTCATTGGGCCTTCCGGGTGCGGCAAGTCCACTCTCCTTCGCAATCTCAACCGCATGAATGATCTCATCGAAGGCGTTCGCCACGAGGGGGATGTCATCGTGAACGAACAGAGCATTTACGACCCCCATATTGAAGTGATCTCGCTACGCAAGCGTATCGGCATGGTTTTTCAGAAATCGAACCCCTTTCCGAAATCCATCTTCGAAAATGTCGTCTATCCGCTTCGGGTCGCCGGGCAAAACAAAAAAAGCGTTCTGGATGAAACCGTCGAACGCAGTCTCAAGGGGGCGGCATTGTGGGAGGAAGCAAGAGACCGACTGCACGATAGCGCGCTTGGTCTCTCCGGCGGTCAGATGCAACGCTTGTGTATCGCTCGCGCCATTGCAAATCGTCCCGAAATTCTTCTTATGGACGAACCCTGCTCCGCGCTTGATCCCATCGCCACGGCCAAGGTCGAGGAGCTTATTCACGAATTGAAGAAGGAATTTACCATCGTGATCGTCACTCATAACATGCAGCAAGCAACCCGCTGCTCGGATCGCACGGCCTTTTTCTATCTCGGCAAGTTGATCGAATTCGATCTCACCGGAAAACTTTTCCAGAACCCGTCGCAGAAGCAGACGGAAGACTACATTACAGGGCGTTTCGGTTGATTCAACTAGGAGGCTTTCACCATGACCGTTTCCCGTGGCCACATTCTAAGCGAATTCGATACTGCGTTAAATTCGCTGCGCGATCATGTCATTATGATGGCGAGCCTGACGCAGAGAAATTTTGACCATGCGCGCCAAGGGCTTTTCGAGCGCGACGAAGATCATTGCAACACCGCCATCGCAGACGATGAGGAAATTGATCTGCTCGAAGTCCAGATGGACAAAGACGGGATGAGTGTATTGATGCGCTTCCAGCCCGTGGCCTCCGATCTTCGCATGGTGATTGCGATGATGAAGATCAGCGTTAACTTGGAGCGGCTGTCCGACCTTGTGACAAACCTGGCTCGACGTGCGCGAAAGGTTATCGCCCTTCCGCCACTCGCAAAAACGGACGAACTCGCGCCGCTCTTCGATCACAAGGCGCGCATGTTGGACGACGCGGTAAAAGCCTTTTCCACGGGCAATCTTGCGCTCGTCAATACGATGAAAGAGCGGGACAAGGAATTGACCGCCAAGAGCCACGAATTCGCCAGCGATTTGACCAGCCGCATGTCTTTTGAAGTGGAAGGCAGCGGGCACGGTTATCTGGAGCTGATTTTCATCCTCCGTTATCTCGAACAAATGGGAAACTTATGCACCAACCTTGGAGAAGATGTCCTTCTGGCTTTTTCCAAGGACGGCGTGCCTGCACTCACGGTCGAAGAGCGGCAGGGAATCCCGCAAGCGTAATTCAAAACTATGAGCATTTTCCCACCTATCACGGGCCACATCATTCAACAGGATCTCCTGCCGAACGAAACCCTCATCGAGAACTATCCGGCCAACATGACGATGGGTTGGAAGTCAGCGGGAGGACGCTTTGCTTTGACGAATGAGCGTCTTCTGTTTTGTCCCACCCAACTCGACAGTCTCAACGAAGGCACACATTGGTCGCTTTCCCGTTCTCAGATTCAGTCTATCGAGATCGACCCGCCGCACTTCTCGCCTTCCTATTGGTTGAATGGTGGCCTGCGCTCGCGGCTCGCCATTCACGCGCAAGACGGCACCGTCACGTATTTCGTTATCTCGAAGGTCCGATCAGTCCGGGAGAAATTGTTGCAGCGGCTAAAATAACCATGCCGGGATCACGAGCAGCATGACTCCTCGCAGCAAGTCCCACCCGGCTTAACGGCGGTAATGTTGGCTGACGCGACGTAATCTCCAGCCCGCTTTCCCGGCAGCCAGTCGTTGATAAACTCCCGGCTCGCTTCTTTGATCTCGACCTGGATTTTCTCAAAACCCGATGCGGTCAGCATGGACTCCAACTCGGACGGCGAAGATGCGCCAACCACACAGCCGACGTAGGCCGCCATGTCTGCTTTCAATTCGTCGGTAAGGGGCTGCAAGGCCACGATGTCGGAAACCGCAATGCGACCGCCCGGCTTCAAAACGCGGAATGTCTCGGCATACACGCGCGGCTTGTCCGGCGAGAGATTGATGACGCAGTTGGAAATGACCAGATCGGCGGTGTTGTCCGCCACGGGTAGATTTTCAATTTCCCCAAGGCGGAATTCAACGTGCCCGTAATCTCCCGTGGCGGCGTTCGCACGAGCCTTGGAAATCATGTCCGAGGTCATGTCCACGCCAATCACCTTGCCGGTCGGCCCGGTTTGTTTTGCCGCAAGGAAGCAGTCGAAGCCGCCTCCACTGCCAAGATCGAGAACGGTTTCTCCGGGCTTGATGGAAGCGAGAGCCGTAGGATTTCCGCATCCGAGTCCCATTTCCGCTCCTTCCGGCACCGAGGTCGTATCGCCCTCCGCATATCCGAGCTTTCCGGGATCGGTTCCGACCTCCAAAACGCCGTTGCTTGGTCCGCATCCGCAGCCCCGCCCGTTGTTTCGGGCCACCGCCCCGTATGTCTCCCGCACTTGCTGGCGCACTTGGTCTTTTTCGAGAATTTCATTCATAGCGACAGGAAAGACGCGATTTCCCGAAAAAGGACGCAGGATTTTTTAAGAATTTTCGCAAGTGTCGCAATCGCAGGGCGGCGCGGATGTGCGCGGCTTCACGTCCACCACGGCCCCGTAACGGTCAATCGTCCAGTGACAGCAATCCTCCATTTCCTGTTTCACCATCGCTCGAGCCCGCTGGACTCGAGACTTTGCGGCGGAAAGGGACAGGCCGAGCCGTCCTGCCAGTTCGGCTTGCGAAAGACCCTCGTATTCCGTGAGAAGCAGAGCTTCCCGGTAAATCATCGGCAGCGTCTCGACCACGGAACGGATATAGGCGGCAATTTCCTGCCGCATATCGGCTTCGTCCCGCGAGAAAACAGACTCCGAATCTGGTGTGTCGATTTCATGTGCATGAAATTCCTCGCGAAACTCCTCGGTCGGTTTCGCCGAACGGAAATAATCGGCCACGCTATTGCGTGCGATTTGAAAAGCCCAGGACTCCAGACGTTCGCTGTGGACAAGAGAATCAATACCCCGGGTGATTTTCAGCAAAACGTCCTGCGCCACGTCGTCAGCCGTCGCCTGATCGCGAATTCTGTTGCCAACAAAGCCGCGGATCGCCGTGCAGAGCCTTTCGAGTTGAACCTTGTTCAAAGGCTCGCTCATGACGCGCCTTGCGCCGCGAGGAAGCGTTCCGCATCTATCGCCGCCATACATCCCATGCCGGCGGCGGTGATGGCTTGCCGATAAACGAAATCCGCGCAGTCTCCCGCGACAAAAACACCGGGCAAACTTGTTCTGCTGCCTTCTCGTGTCTGGATATAGCCGTTGTCGTGCAAAGCGATCTGTCCGGCGAAAATCTCCGTGTTGGGCACATGCCCGATGGCGACGAAGACGCCCGTGCAATCGAGCGTGGACAACTCCCCGGTAGCGGTATTTTTCAATCGCAGGCCGGTGACTTCATTTTCGCCAAGCACATCGTCCACGACGCTATTCCATACCGGCTGAATCTTGGGATTCGAGAGAACCCGTTCCGCCATGATACGGGAGGCCCGTAACGTCTCGCGACGATGCACGAGATAGACAATGGAGCCAAAGCGCGTGAGGTAAAGAGCCTCTTCGCAGGCGGAATCGCCCCCGCCGATGACGGCCAGCGGTTTATTGCGGAAGAAGGGAAGCGCGCCGTCGCATGTGGCGCAATAGGTCACACCTTTGTTTTCCAGCCGGTGCTCGCTGGGAACGTCAAGGTGCCGATGCCTGGCTCCTGTTGCAATGATAACAGATCGGCTCTCGATGGATTCACCGCTGTCGAAGTCAATGCGGAAAGGCTGCTTGGAAAAGTCAACGGAGACCACCTTGGTCAGATATTTGACTTCCGTGCCGAACCGCGCCGCTTGCTCCTGCATTTCGGTCATAAGCGCGCCTCCGTCGATTCCCTTGCTGAATCCGGGGAAGTTTTCAACAACGGTCGTGGTCGTGAGCAATCCGCCCGGCTGAATGCCGGTGACAAGGAGGGGATTGAGATTGGCGCGGGCTGTGTAAATGGCGGCTGTCCAGCCAGCACAGCCGGACCCGATGATTGTGACGTTTCGCATAGATGCGGGAATATCCTTCAATGTCAATATGCGTCAAAACAAATATAGTTCTTGACGAATATATCACATTTGCGACCGTTGTGACGTGGAACTGATTCAGATTTACCAGTGCTTTTGCGATGCGACGAGACTTCGCATCCTGCATTTGCTCACTCACGGGCCATTGTGCGTCTGCCATTTTCAGGAAATCCTTGGGATTCCTCAAACGAAGGTCTCTCAACACCTCGCATATCTGCGTAAACGCGATCTCGTCGAATGCACTCGGCGCGGCACATGGATGATTTACAGCCTCCCTGCGAGCCCTCCCTTGGAACTCGAAACCAATCTCAAATGTCTTCAGGACTGTGTGCAAGCCGACAAACGGTTCCGTAAAGACCTTGAGAAACGCAGGCATGTTTGCGCCGATTGCGAATGGATGGATGAGGTTGTCGAAACCAAACGCGCTTGCTGCTAACGCCATGAAAGAAATCAAAATCTACGATCCGGCCATGTGCTGCTCGACGGGTGTTTGCGGTCCGGACATCGACCCCGTTCTGCCCCAGGTCGCCGGCTTCCTCCATCAGTTGAAGGAACGAGGCGTGAAGGTCGAGCGGTATAACCTGTCTCAACAGCCGATTGCATTCGTCCAAAATTCACAGGTAAAGAGCATTCTTCAAAATGAAGGCGTCGAGGTATTGCCCCTCGTCTTTATCGACGGCGAATTGGTCTTGAAGGGTAACTATCCCGATCAAGAGACGCGCAAGGAGTGGCTGCACAGGCTGGCGCAGGAAGGAAGCGGTGCTGCCTGATATGAACACACCAATTTCCGAATTGATCGCGGCGGCGACTCGCTTTCTCTTTTTCACCGGCAAGGGCGGCGTCGGCAAAACCTCGCTCGCTTGCGCGACAGCTATTTCTCTCGCAGATGCCGGAAAGCGGGTTCTGCTGGTCAGCACCGACCCGGCTTCCAATCTGGATGAAGTTTTGGGCACGAGCTTGAACGGTCAGGCGACGGAAATTCCGGGCGCTCCGTCCCTGTTTGCCCTCAATATCGACCCGGAGGAAGCGGCCCGCGCCTATCGTGAAAAAATCGTCAGCCCAATGCGCGGCGTTCTGCCAGAAGCCGCCTTGCGCAGCATGGAGGAACAGCTTTCCGGGGCCTGCACGATGGAAATTGCGGCCTTTGATGAGTTCTCCCGCCTTTTGGGGGATGAATCCTCGACGGCTGCCTACGATCACGTTGTTTTTGACACGGCTCCCACAGGTCACACGTTGCGCCTGCTCACTCTGCCGAGAGCATGGACGGGATATTTTCAGGCCAATACGTCGGGCACCTCCTGCCTCGGCCCTCTGGCAGGTCTGGATCAGCAGCGCTCGATTTACGAGGGTGCTTTGAATGCGCTCGCCGATGCCGGACGCACTACATTGATCTTGGTCAGCCGGGCGCAAATCGCTCCGCTACGGGAAGCCAAGCGGACGCACGACGAACTTGGTGCGCTCGGCGTCACAAATCAACGCCTCGTTCTCAATGGCGTCTTTGCGGCGGCCGATTCGGGAGACGGCATAGCGGCGGCGCTGGAAATGCGCGGTGCGAAAGCCATGACGCAGTTCCGCTCTTTCCTCGGCAGCTTGCCCAATTATCGCGTGCCGCTTCGCCCCAACAACCTGCTTGGCCTCGATGCTCTCCGGGCGATTGTCTCTGGCCTCGAAGGAGAAGTTTCCAGCGGAAGCTCCGTGGAATCGACAGCCTCGGATTTCGAGTCCATCGACAAATTCATTGCCGATCTGGAAGCGCCAGGTCGCGGTGTCGTCATGACGATGGGCAAGGGCGGCGTCGGCAAAACGACGGTTGCGGCGGCACTCGCGGTCGAACTGGCCCGTCGCGGTCATGCGGTGCATTTATCGACGACCGACCCTGCCGCGCATGTTCTGGAAACTCTCGGTAGCACGGTCAACGGGCTCTCGGTTAGCCGGATTGATCCCCTTGCGGAAACCGAAGCCTACGTCGCTCATGTGCTTGCCACGCAGGGGGTTAGTTTGGACGTGGAAAGCCGTGCGCTGCTCGAAGAGGATTTGCGCTCGCCCTGCACCGAAGAAATCGCGGTTTTCCGTGCTTTCGCCCGCACCGTCGCGGAAGCTCAGGGCAGTTTTGTCATCCTCGACACGGCACCGACCGGGCACACCCTTCTTTTGCTGGACACAACGGAAGCCTATCATCGCGAGTTGGGCCGACAGGCCCGCGAGAGCATTCCCGAGGAAGTGCGGCAACTTCTGCCGCGCCTGCGAGACGCGGATTATACACGAGTGCTTTTGGTGACGTTGCCCGAGGCGACACCTGTTCACGAAGCCGCCGCCCTGCAGGACGATTTGCGGCGGGCCGGGATCGAGCCGTTCGGCTGGATTGTCAATCAAAGCTTCGCCGGTCTGGAAACCAGCGATCCGCTCTTGCGCGAACGGGCGCGCAACGAAATCCCTTACCTTTCCGAAGTCGCCGATTCTCTTGCGAAAAGAGCGACAGTCTTGCGCTGGCAGGCGGAGGAACCGGTTGGCCCCGACGCCTTAGCCAGCCTGTTTTATCAATCAGCGACGGCAACTCATTAACTCAATAATCTATGACAACCTATATCTACGAAACCATTCCCGCGAGCTGCTGCGAAGATCCCAAGCACTACGAGATTGCACAAAACGAAACGGACGCTCCGCTAACGCATCATCCCGAGACCGGGGAGTCTATCAAACGAGTGCTTCTCGGTGAACTCGAACTGACGAAGGACGCCAAGGATGATTCCTGCGGGTGTGAACCGGAAGGCTGTTGCTAATTGACGATGAGCGCGACTGCCACCAAGCGGCTCGATTTTTTCGAGCGCTATCTATCCCTTTGGGTGCTGCTCTGCATGGTCGCAGGCGTGACCCTCGGCAAGCTGCTGCCCGATCTGACGAGGCAAATAAGCGAGTTGGAATTCGGCAAAGACTCTCACGTCAACATTCCCATCGCGGTGCTCATCTGGTTGATGATCTATCCGATGATGCTGAAAATTGATTTCAGCGGATTGAAAGGGGTTGCAAAAAAGCCCAAAGGTCTCCTTATCACCCTGTTTGTAAACTGGCTCGTCAAGCCGTTCAGTATGGCTTTGCTCGGGGGGGTCTTCATTCAATGGCTCTTCTCGTCCGTTCTCGGATGGATCGACCCGACGACGGCAAAAAACTACGTGGCCGGCCTCATCATCCTGGCTGCCGCCCCCTGCACTGCGATGGTTTTTGTCTGGAGCTATCTTACCGATGGCGATGGCCCTTATACGTTGGCTCAAGTTGCCATCAACGACCTCATCATGGTCTTCGCTTTTGCGCCGATCGTGATGTTTCTCGTCGGCGTAAGTGGCATCCATATTCCCGGCGAAGTGCTGTTTACATCGGTGATCGTTTTCATCGTGATCCCCCTGACGGCGGGGTGGGTTAGCCGGACGGTCCTTGTAAAATCCAAGGGAGCGGATTGGTTCAATGCACATTTTCTGCCGAAATTCCGTCCCGTCACCATCTTTGCGCTGCTGGCAACGCTGGTGCTGATTTTCGCGTTCCAGGCGGAAAACATCCTGACCAACTGGCTTGCGGTGCTTCTTATTGCCGTGCCAATCCTGATTCAGGTCTATTTTAATTCCGGTCTGACCTATGGCCTTATGAGGTTCTTCAAGGTTCGGCATAATATCGCCACGCCTGGCGCATTGATCGGTGCCAGCAACTTTTTTGAACTCGCGGTGGCCGTCGCCATCACGCTTTTTGGAGCCACGAGCCCGGCCGCCCTCGCCACGGTAGTCGGCGTGCTGGTCGAGGTTCCCGTCATGCTTTCCGTGTGCCGCATCTGCGTGGACAGCCGCGGTTGGTATCAACGAGCCATCCCGCAAACATAAAACTCTCATCACCATGAAAGACAAACCCACTGTCCTGATTCTCTGCACCGGAAATTCCTGCCGTAGCCATATTGCGGAGGGCATCCTCCAAGAAGCCGCTGGCGAGCTGCTCGACGTGCAAAGCGCGGGCTCCAAACCCGCCGGCTACGTGCATCCCAAGGCCATCGCGGTCATGAAGGAACTCGGAATCGACATTTCCGATCACACCTCAAAGCACATGGACGAATTCCTCAATCGGAAGGTAGATACCGTCATCACCGTCTGCGGAAACGCGGATCAGGCATGCCCGATGTTTCCGGGTCAGGTGAACCGCTACCATTGGGGCTTCGATGATCCCGCCCATGCGAAGGGGACCGAAGAGGAAATCTTCGCCGAATTCCGCCGCGTGCGCGATCAAATCAAGCTGGTGTTCAAGGCTTACGCGGCTGGCTTGCGGCGGGGGAAACTCTTATGATGTGAAGGCCGCGCTCCAACCAGCCGTTGGCGGAATCGCCGCGAGAAGGAAGCTCCAGCGATGAATGTGCTGGCAATTTTTCTGATCGCTCTTGGGTGTGCTGGCGTGATGGGGTTACTTGCTCACTCCGGCATCGAGCCGAATTTGCGCTCGGCCATTCGCACCACGCTCATCCTGGCTCTGGTATGGGGAACGGGTTGGATCAATCCTCACGCCGGCCCGTTGAAGGAGATGACGTGGAAGGTATGGATTTTGGCGATCCTCTCGGGCGGCGCGGTTACGCTTTCCTGGATACTCTATTTGCGGAATCGACGAGATCCAAACCGTTCGAATGGTCCCGCGTTGATGGATCAAATCAATGTCGGCCTCGCCGTCATTTTCGTAATCGTGCTCCTTTATGGGCAGACAGATTCCTCTCTCTGGCTCAATGGGCTCTTGATCGTTGCGGGAGCGCTCCTTCTTGGGCGAGCCAGGCGCTGATATTTCGGGAAGGTGCCTTGAGCGGAATCCCTTGACTATTTCGTATTTTAGCGAAATAGTCTCTTATCGTGAAAAGCACCGCTGATGGAAATGACGCAGCAGCAGCCGTGTTCAAGGCGATGGGCCATCCTGCTCGTGTGGCCGTCATTCGCGAACTGACGGAGGGTGAGAAGTGCGTGTGCGATCTGGTCGAGGCGGCAGGCCTTGGCTGGTCCACGGTGTCGCGCCATCTTTCCGTCCTGCGTGAGGCGGGGGTGATCGCCGATGAAAAACGAGGATTGCAGGTCTTCTACCGGCTGGCCCTTCCCTGCGTGACACGGTTTCTCGATTGCTTGGAACATCCCCGGCGCTACCCCGAAATGCACCGCGCCACATCCTGTTGCACCTGACTTTTTTGCCAAACTATTTCGCGCTATTACGAAATATGAAACAACCCGACAAACTCGATTCGTCCAAGCCGCCTGTCTGCTGTTGCGCTAACTCGGATGCCCAGCCGGAGCGTGAAATGGGCAGACAACATTCCGGCATTTTCGGAACTGTGGTATTGGGTTCGTTTGGCGTGGCTCTGTGGTTGCTGACGTATTGTCATCTCGCTTTATTTTCGGAGTGGCTGACTTATTCCCTTCTGGCGATGGAGCACGGTTCACACCTGGCATCAAGCATAGAATTCTTTGTCTATGAATCGCCGAAGGTGATGATGTTGCTCGCACTGGTTGTGTTCGGGGTGGGCATAGTGCGGTCGTTTTTCACGCCGGAACGAACGAGGCGAATTCTTTCTGGCAAACGCGAGTCCATCGGCAATGTCTTGGCCGCTCTCTTGGGCATCGTAACACCGTTTTGCTCCTGTTCGGCGGTGCCGCTCTTTATTGGATTCGTGACAACGGGTGTTCCGCTGGGAGTGACTTTTTCTTTTCTCATCTCCGCACCGATGGTGAATGAAGTGGCGCTTGTATTGCTGTTCGGAATGTTCGGCTGGAAGGTTGCCGGGCTGTATCTGGTCACAGGGCTGCTTATCGCCATTATTGCCGGATGGGTGATCGGGCGGTTACGGATGGAAAAGCATGTGGAAGACTGGGTGTTCGAAACCAAAACCGGCGATGGCGCTGCAGAGGAATCGCTCGACTGGTCCGGTCGTGTCCGACTTGGATGGGAAGCCGTGAAAGAGATCGTGGGCCACGTTTGGCTGTATGTCCTAATGGGCATTGCCATCGGCGCGGGGATTCACGGCTTCGTGCCAGAAAACTTCATGGCTTCAATCATGGGAAAAGGAGCCTGGTGGTCTGTGCCGTTGGCGGTCGTCCTCGGAGTGCCGATGTATTCCAACGCGGCAGGGATCATTCCTATTGTGCAGGCACTGCTCGGCAAAGGAGCTGCGCTGGGAACGGTGCTTGCGTTCATGATGTCTGTCATCGCGCTATCTCTGCCCGAGGCGATTATTCTCCGCAAGGTGCTCAAACCACGTCTGATTGCCACATTCTTTGGAATTGTGGCCGTGAGCATCATGCTCGTCGGCTATCTGTTTAATCTCCTGATGTAGTCAGCAACACCTCATGAACTCTATCTCCTTCCGCAAAGTCCATCCGCGCATTCTGAACCTCTTGCTCTGGCTCAGCTTTTGCACAATGGCGGGGACGGGGCTACTGCTGGCCTTCCGTATGCCACTAGGTTCCCGTGGCGGACGCGGGCTTGAAGCCCTTGGCCTCGGACGCCACGAGTGGAGGGATTTTCACACATGGATGAGCTATGCCTTCATGGCCACAATCGTTTTGCACCTTGCACTGCACTGGCGTTGGCTCTGGCAGATCGCTGCCCGCAAGCGCGCCTGGCCGATCATCGCGGGTTTCGGCCTCGGGCTACTCCTGTTGCTATTTCTCACGTTCCAACCCGTCCACGGACGTGATCGGAGCGAAGACGCCACACCGCGCAAACACCAGCGATCATGAAACGCATCTCCTTCCGCAAACTTTTGCCATGGGTAGTTGCCTTGGTCGTTCTTGGCTCACTTGTCTATTACATCAAATTCCGTCCTTTGCCGGTGTTGGCGCACACCATCGTCAAAGGGGAAATATCGGGTGAAGTCATGGGCACGGGCACGCTTGAGGCGCGGGTAAAGACAACTGTCAGTCCGCGCATTCAGGGCCGGTTGGACGAGGTGCTGGTGGATCAAGGGGACATGGTGAAATCCGGCCAGTTGCTCGCCCGGCTCGATGATGCGGAATCCCGCCAGCAGGTCGCTATCGCGGAGGCCACACTGGCGGCGGCGAAGCAAACGGCGGAACGAGTCCGCTCCGATCTCGCCCGCTCGGAGGCGGTGCTCGCGCAGGCACAGCTCGATCACAGACGGCAGAGCAGACTCGTTGCCACTAAGGCCGTGGCGCAATCCGATGCGGACAAAGCCGCTGAAGCCTTGCGCATTGCCGAGGCCGATCTCAAACGGTCTCACGCGACTATCGCGGAGGCCGAGGGGCAGATCGCGGTGGCGGAAAAAAACCTGCTCTACCGCAGGGAGCAACTCGCCTTCACCGAAATCCGCAGCCCTTACGATGAGCTAATCATCCGGCGCGACCGCGATGCTGGTGATGTGCTGGTGCCGGGGGCATCGCTGATGCAGATGATCTCGCTTGATGAACTCTGGGTCAGCGCATGGGTGGATGAAACCGCCATGCCATCGCTGGCGCCGGATCAACCGGCACGCATTGTTTATCGCTCGGAACCTGGCCGCAGCTATCCCGGCAAAGTCTCGCGGCTCGGGCGTGAGATGGATCGCGAAACGCGCGAATTCCTCGTGGATGTGCGCGCCGCCGAACTGCCAATGAACTGGACTGTCGGCCAGCGTGCCGAGGTATTTATCGAGACCGCCCGCCAGGCTGACGCATTGCTGCTGCCGCCCGCCTATCTCGGCTGGAAGGCCGGACGCGCCGGAGTCTTCGTGAATGCCGGCGGCAAGGCACAGTGGCGGGAGGTCGCGCTCGGTTTGAGAGGCAAGGATTACGTTGCCATCACGAAGGGGCTGAGCGTCGGCGAGCAGGTCGCACGCCTGGCAGAGGGCCAGAAAGCCGCGCTCACAGACGGCCAACGCATCAAACCGCGATGAACCTCGCCATCCGCGACATCCGCCACAACGCGGGCCGATTTGTCTTCACCACCGTGGGCATCGGCATGCTGCTCATGCTGGTCATGGGCATGGGGGGAATTTATCGGGGACTCATTTTTGAGGCGACGTTGCTCGTGGATCGGGTCGGGGCGGATCTTTGGGTCGTGCAGGGAAGCACGCGCGGGCCATTTGCGGAAATCTCGCGCCTGCCGGCGAATCTCGAAGACCGCGTGCGGGCTGTTCCGGGCGTCGCACAGGCACGCCGATTTGTCTCCCACACCATCCAGCGCGAACACCTCGGCCGCCCGCTGCGCATGGTCGTGCAAGGGCTTGCCTGGCCCGATGATCGCGGGGAATGGGTGCCGCTCCTCGCCGGGCGTCCGCTGCGGCAGGCGCATTACGAAATGATCGCTGACCAATCGCTCCGATTGCCGCTGGGTGAGAAGATCAAGTTAGGAAAGGATGTTTATGAAGTCGTCGGACTGACGCGCGGGCTGGTGGGCACAAGCGGTGACGGGCTCACTTTCTTCACGGCCAGCGACGCCTTGGCGATCCAGTTTGACGTGCCGGGCGAGGCCATGCGCCTGGAACGCGCCGCGCGCCGTGCGCGAGTGGAAGCCATGGACCTCGGTCGCCTCCAACCTCTGCTGCTCGACCGGGCCGCCGGACTTTCCAGCGGCATTCCCGCTCTGGCCGCGCCGCAGGTCAGCGCCATCCTCGTGACTCTCCAGCCCGGAGCGAATGAAGCGGCTGTTCGCGACATTCTTCGCACATGGCCGGACATCACCGTTTATTCCACGCAGGAGCAAAAAGACCTACTCCTCGCCGGAATGGTGGACAAGGCGCGCCGACAACTCGGACTGTTCCGCGGCCTGCTGATCATGATCTCAACCATCATCATAGCGCTCATCATCTACACCCTCACGCTCGACAAAATCCGCGACATCGCCCTCCTCAAACTCATTGGCGCACGCAACACGGTCATCGGCGGTCTTATCCTCCAACAGGCGCTGTTCATGGGGGTGTTCGGTTTCGGCCTGGCCTGGTGGATGGGACTCTATCTCTTTCCTCACTTCCCCCGGCTTGTGCTCATCGCGAACGCCGATCTCATTTCACTCGGCCTCATCGTCATCGTCATCTCCACGCTCGCCAGCTTTCTGGGGATCTGGAAAGCCTTGACCATCGAACCAAATACCGTCCTTGCCGTATGAGCGGACCCACGGAACTTCCGCCTGCGATCGATGTCAGCAACCTTCGCAAAGTCTATGGCAGCGGGCACACCGAAATCGTCGCCATCCGCGATGCGACGCTACAAATCAACCGCGGCGAGGTTGTCGGACTCTTCGGCCCAAGCGGATCAGGGAAATCGACACTGCTCACTGCGATGGCGCTCATCAATCCCCCGACCTCCGGCCACATCGTCATCGGTGGCCAACCAGTCATGGATGGCCCTCGAGCCATGGTGGATGCCCGATCGTTCCGACGGCAAAACATCGGGTTCGTCTTTCAAAAGCCCAATCTCATTCCCTTCCTTACCGCGCTGGAAAATGTCCAGGTCGCTCTTGAAATCAATGATACCCCGGCGAAGAAGGCTCGTGAACGTGCGCTGGAGCTTCTGGAATACCTCAGCGTCCACCCTCGTGCCGACAATCTTCCCGTTGCCCTTTCCGGCGGCGAGCAGCAACGTGTCGCCGTTGCCCGGGCTCTGGCCAACAACCCGAGCCTTATCCTCGCCGACGAACCAACCGCATCGCTTGACGGAGCGCTCGGGCGCCAGGTCATGGAACTATTCACCAAAGTCGCCCACGAACGCCATGCCGGCGTCCTCGTCGTCACCCATGATGCCCGCACGCTCGATGTCTTCGACCGCATCCTCGATGTGGAGGACGGCAGGATTCAAATTCGCGCGAACCACAAAACCCAGTAATCCCGCGCAAAGAAAAAACCGACATACAAAATCCACAAAAATGAAAAAACTACAAATCCTCGGAACCGGATGCGCCAAGTGCAAAGCCCTGAGTGAAACCTCCAGCAAAGCTGCAGACGCGCTCTGCCTTCAGTATGAGATAGAAAAAATCACCGATATGATGCGTTTCGCGGATTTCGGCGTGATGCTCACCCCCGCCCTCGTCGTGGATGGCAAAGTCAAGGTGACTGGCAGAGTGCCAACCTTGGAGGAAATGAAGAAACTGCTTCAAGACGCCTGACCTAACCCTTCCATGAAAAAGATTCTCACTATCGCCCTGATGGCTCTCGCTTTGGCCGGAGGGATAGTCGCCTTCAAGAATCGCCTCGCCCATAAGCCGTTCGTCAAGGAAACAGCGGGAGCACCTGCGAATCCTCGGGAAATGTCTGCGCAGGCGTCCATGCCAGACGATGGAATCGTTGTGACTTACTTTACAACCGATGTCCGATGTCCCACTTGCCATAAAATCGAGGAACTCGCCCGGAAAGCAATCGAGTTGCATTTCAGCGGGCAACTCGCGACGGGAAGGATGGTTTTCCGCACGGTTAATACAGACCAACCGGAGAACCGCCATTTTGTGGATGACTATAGTCTCGTCAGTAAAACGGTCATCGTCTCGGATCGCAAAGGGGGCAAGGAAGCGCAGTGGATCAATCTCCAAGACGTTTGGCTCAAAGTGCATGACGAACCCGCTTTCGACGCCTATGTGAGCGATGCCATCCGGAAATATTTGGATGGGCGGTCATGAACTCGCTGGCACTCACGCTAACTGCGGCGGGCTGGCTCGGAATTCTCACCTCGATTAGTCCCTGTCCCTTGGCGACCAACATCGCGGCGATTTCCTATCTTTCGCGGCGGGCGCGTTCACGTCAACTCGCCGTGGCAGGCGCTGTCAGCTACGCATTTGGGCGGATGCTGGTATATGTCCTCATTGGACTATTCGTTTCCTGGGGATTCGCCGCCGCGCCTTCATTGTCGAGAATCCTGCAAAACGGTGTTGTGCCATTCGTTGGACCGTTGCTCATTCTCGTCGGCCTTGTGCTCCTTGGATGGATTAAACTGCCGCTAAATTTCGGCATCGCCCGCCAAAGCACGGCGACCAAGCTAGCCGCCCTTGGCTTGTTCGGTGAATTCGTCCTTGGAATGCTCTTTGCGTTAACATTCTGTCCTGTCTCTGCCGCTCTTTTCTTTGGCACGTTGTTGCCACTGGCCCTTGCGTCAGCGCACACTTTTCCGGTTCTCGCTCTCTATGGCGCAGGCACAGCTCTGCCAGTCGGTCTCGTTGCAATGCTCATCGCCCTCGGGCTCGCTGCCTCGGGCAAGGTCCTCAATATTGTCCAACGATGGCAAGGAGGTATTCAGACTGCCACCGCCTCCATTATCATGCTTGCTGGAATCTGGCTCACTATTACAGCTTCGCTTGAATTGTGACACGAGCCGCTCGATTTATATTTCATACTGCGATCGAGGCTCCCTTTTAATTGGTCAGCGATCCGTATAACTGCGCCCCCATGGTGTTCTTCATACCACGACATGCAGACAAAAGTTCGGCGTCCCTTCGGGGATGAAGGGACGCCGACCCCGAACTAGCTACAGGACGAGGGAATTTTAGAAGACAACGCCAGTCTGGACGCCGAGAACCGTGGCGTTCTCAATCGCGCCGGTTCCGGCTGGCTTGACGATATATTGGGCAAACGGCTGCACATACGCCCATTTGTTAATCTGGAGGCGGTAGTCCCATTCCAAAACCATCGAGTAGTTCGGCTGGTTGACGTTGCCGCTCTCTTGAAGTGCCTGGATATTGTAGAAGCTATAGGAGCCATACCCAATCGCGAACATCGTAAGGTCGTCGTTGCGGGTCGGAATAAGCCCCGTGTAAACGAGTCCCGCCTGAAAATAGAAGGGCAGGACGTTGTTATATTTCGGAGCGAACGTGACTAAGCTAAAGAAATTCAAGCCTTCGTTGGAGAGCTTGGGTTTCTCCGTGCTGACGGGCGATTTGAAGCTCTTCGCATCGGCAACGCTCTTACCATCGCTTGGGCCTTTGCCAAGGAGAGCGGGTGCTTCCGGCGAAGGTTCGCGGAAGAGCATCTGATCCATTTGCCAGTAAAAGCCGTATCGTCCAGGATAATTCTGTCCAAAGTAGGACGTGTTTTCCTGTTCGTAGTAATACCCGCCGAAGGCATATTTACCGGGAAGCTGAGCAGCGCCGATTTTCGGAGTGAATCCCGTCTCCCCCATGACCAAAAGACCATTCTGGTTGGGGTCTTCCGCAAATCCCTCGAAAGCGAGGCCGTGGTTGCTGCTTGCCGTGGCATTAGGATAGGACATGAACAATCCCGCCTTGGCATAATACCAACTGACAGGCTTGAGTTTCAGGGTGCCGCCCCAAGTCGAAAAGCTCGACGAGAAAGGAATGTTGGCACCGATGCCCTTAGAGCTTTCAAACGAGTTATTCACGAACAGCTTTGAAAGCGGCTGGTCGATGAATTCTTTTTGTGGCTGAAGCCATCCGCCTCGCAGAGTAAGGAACTCCTTCATACCGAGAATTTCCGGTGTGCTGTATTCCAGCCCGAAGGTCATCATGCGCCATTGGGTGCCCGACTGAAAGTGCGACGGCTGGAAATTGCTCTGAGCCTGCACAAAGTTGTTCGGGTTGGAATTTGCGCGGGAATCGCGCCAGCGAACCTCGCCAAATCCCTTCAAACCCTCCAAGGCATCGACGTTGAAGAGCTTCGCAAAATCGAGTTCGCCCGTGAACTTCAATTCTTGGTCGAAGAAGCCGCGCGATCCGCGCTGGCTATCCACGACACCGTAGAAATCGCCGGTCCATTTGCCGCCGAGTTTAAGGCCGTGATCTTCAAGGGTATCGCGAACGCCGAACCAGTTGCCGGTCATGTATTTACCGTTCCACCATGTAGCAAGGATGCTTTCGTCCTGAGCTTCGACGCTCGTAGTGGTTGTAGTTGTTCCGGCGAGGGACAAGGGAGAGGACGCTGCGAGCATGGCAATCGCCAAGGCTCCAAGGCCGCCCCGTAATGCTTTTTGACTGTGGTTAATGCAGTGTTTATTCATAGGTTGTAGCCGACCGTATTACGTCTATGCGTCTATATGGATAGACGTATATTGTGACTTTCCTGTAACAATTGCCGCCAATCGGCGGGTAGCCATCCTGCGGCTTTACGTGCGAGGTGGAGCAAAGAGCATCAATCTATCTTCTGCTGGCGAAAGAACGATAGTCCCTGACGATGGAGCGTGGCATTTGATGGCGTCACGAATCGCGTCGCCAACATACTTCTGCACCGTTCGCTTCATTGGCCTTGCCCCAAGTGCGCGATTGATCCCCCTCCGCACCAAGAACTCAAATGCAGGTTCGGTAATCTCCAAATCGAAGCCTCGCCCCTTGTAACGGGAAAGTTCTTCCGAAATGGCAAGCTGGCCGATTTCCCGCTGAGTATCGGGGGACAACGGTTTGAAAACGATTTTTTCATCGAAGCGTCCGATGAGTTCCGGGCGGAAAAACTGGTGAAGCTCCGCGAGAACCGCGCGTTCCAGCGTGGCGAAAGGAAGCCGCGTGGGGCGCAAAAGCTGCTGCGAACCAATGTTGCTTGTGCAGACAATATAAAAACCGGAGAGGTCATAGGCCCGGTGATCGGCAAGAGTGATGCGGGCGGCATCAAGCATCTGCAAAAAGAGATCCCATATCAGGCGGTGGGCCTTTTCGATTTCATCGAATAGAAGAACACCGTGGCTATGGGCGGAGAGGATTTTTCCGAGGCGTCCGGGGTTGCCGGTTTCGTCCCCCATGAACAGCTTCACCGCGTCCAGGTGAAGAAATTCCGACATATCGAAGCGAAATACGGAGTCCTCGCCGAAAAGGTAACGGGAAAATTCCAGCGTCAATTCGGTTTTACCTACACCGGTCGGCCCGAGAAGAAGAAACGAGCCGAGCGGTTTGCCGGGCGGCTGCAATCCAAGCTGGCCTCGTTCCAGCACGGAGCAAACGCGCGAAATGGCGTGGCCTTGTCCTTTGATTTTAGAAAACAAATACGGTTCAAGGTCGGAGAGATTTTCAATAAAGGTCGTGTTCATGGATGGGTGACGGGTTGGCGGGGGCAAAATCTTTGACGGAGCCATTGCAGGGCGGCGTAGTCGGGCCGGAAATACGTGAACCATTTCGGATAGGTCCCATCCGGCAGAATTGGCGGAACCAGCCGCTTGCGGAACGGCTTTTCACAATGGCGGATAATGGCGGTGAACTTCGGGAGCTTGCGTAACTGATATGCCTCGAAGAACGGTTTGATTTTTCGCTGGTAGTTGTAGGACCGCTTACCAGCGGCCCATCCCCACGATTTTTCCACGACTTCACGCTCACCGATGTTTTTCGAGGCAATGACGGCCGAATCCTGATTCGCCACCGTGAAGATGAGTTCATTGCTGAGATTCAGCATGAGAACATCCGCGTATCGTTTATCGAGCGCGCCGTGAATGGACGTGTAGGCTTGCGTGGCAAGCACGATGGTTGCGCGGGCCTCGCGGATGACACCCGCCGCCCTATGGTCCGCGAATGCGGATTCCGCGCCGGTGATGATCTCCTGTCCCTCGTCAGCAAAAAGAATAAGAAGATTATCCCTCTCCCGTTCCTCGGCGGATTTGTCGAACCGGCTCAAGGCGTGGAAATAATACGAGAGCTTCAAAATGGTATTGATATACAGCCGTTCGCTCTGAAATTTCTGCGGCATCGCGAGACAGACGATTTTCCCCGTGTCGATCTCGGAGACGGAAAACGTCGGCTCGTTCGCACAAAAAACTTCCGCAATCTCCGGGTTCAGAAAAAAATCCAGATAGGTGCTGATCGTGCCCTGGACGCCGCCAAGTTGTTCCGGCGGCTGGTCAAGGTAGCTGCGAAAGGCGGTGACAAGCTCGTGAGAGTGTTGGTCGCCCTTGTTCATCAGCGTTTCAATCGCGGCATTGGAATCTTCCTCGACCAAAAGGAGCCGATGAATGTTCGGTATGGTCGTGTAAGCCTCCATGTGTCGGAGGATTTCAAAGGCGGTCTGGATTGCGAGCTGGGCCTTGGTGGGGAAAAATGGATTGCCGCCTCGTCCGCCCGTCAATGACACGGCGGTATCCACGATGACTTTCGCATAGGTCGAGGCGGGAACATCGGGATTGGCGGTAATGTTGATCGTGTGCGGAGGGCGCCAAAGCATGTCCTCCCCCGGTGGGCGCGTTTGCAGCAAAATAAGATCGCCGTTGCGCCCAAAATGCGCGGCCATCCGCACGAGTATTTCCCAATACAACCCTTTTTGATCGAGGCAGATTCCGCCCCAATTTTTTACGTTCTGGAAAATCTGAAACGTAATGGCATTGATCGCGGATTGCGTTTTCCCGCTTCCGGTTCTCCCGGTGATGAGCCATCCGCGGACGAAATCCTCCATCGTCCATGACAGGCCGCCGAGCCGGAGAACGATCTTGCCGGAATTGTCCGCCGCGAATAGCGTCCACACGGCGAACGTCGCGCACAGGCCGATAACGACAGATGAAAACGGCGGCGCGAGATAGAAATATCCGGCCAGCGCCCCGGTCGCACACAAAGCGTAGAGAATCGAATCAAGGACACTCATCGGTGGGCTTGGGATGAAGTTTGGAAATCAGGAAATCGAACAAGCGGCGCTCCGGGTCGGGGATGCTCTGCGTGTAGGATTTGAAGTTGACGGTCGTCACGGCGGTTCCGTCCTCGAATTTCTGATGCGAAAAGCCGTCCACGTTCGCGGGTCTGAACGCGAAGTTCTCGCAGAGAACGAAGTCAGTGTTGTTGGCGTGGCGAGTGATGGGCGAGTGTTGGGGTGCTTCGATGGCCATAAGAGTTGAACCCGTGGGTTTTCGCGTAGCGTTTGTGCGCGGCGCAGTAGTCGCGTTTGATTTTGAAGAGGAGATTTTGCATTTCCCGCAGCGAGCGGCGGTCAACGGCGGCAGCGAGCTTTTCAACCGTCCGCGTGAGTTTTGGTTTTCGTCGGCCCCAAAGCCGCGAAACGAGATTTGCGTTCCGCTTCGCGGCGAGAAATTGCCGCTTGGCGACAATGGCCGATTCCAGATTGTGAATGCTTTGATATGATTGCTGGAGCCGGATTGCCTCGGCAGTCTGCGCGCTCCGCAAAGCCTGCATGTGGGCGGTCGTGAGCCGGGGAGCGAACACGAGCTTGTCGGAATCAATCTGCTTCGTCAGATGCTCTTGCAGTTTTTCCGGCGAGTCCAAAATCTGACTCCAACGATTGTTCTCCTGCTCGAAGCACTTTATCAAATAGGCCATTTGGTTTTTGTTTCCCGATGCAGCAGAGCTGGACATGCTGCATCCGACATACGCGCCTTTTGCGGTGCGCGGGCAGAGTGCGACGTGAACGTGAAGATTATCCGTGTCGTGGTGGAGGCCGTAGGCGTAGCCAATGGCATCGTGCGCGTGAAACCGCTCCGCAAATTTCCGCATCACCTTTTTCATGGTCGTCTGCAAAACGCGGTCGGGATTGATACCGGATTGCACCAGCTTGTCGTGAAACGGCTGCGACATCGTGAAAATGAGCCGATGCTGAATGACCGGATTTTCCGACGATGAGGGGAATTTCCGAAGGTGATTGAACCACACTTCCGAAATCCGGCGTTTGCGCTCGGCATTGGTGAGCTGCGATGGTGCGGAACGCGAACCGTCCGGGTTCGCCAAGATCATGTGATGGAGAAATCCGCCGGCGTGAACCTGCCCGTGCGTTTCCTTCGACGCATAATCGGCGAATTGTTTCAGCCGTTTGCCAACGCCAGAATTTTCCAAGCGTTCACCGTAGCGTTGCTGAATGGAACGCTTCCGCTCGGAATTTTCGTCGAGATATTCAAGATCGAGGCGGGAACGCCATGTCGTCTTGAACGGAAATATCATTCCGTTTTTCACGAAACGGACTCCATGATTTCCATGAAATCATCGAGCTTGCGTTCGATGCGTTCGACCATGTGCGGGTCGATCTTGTCCTGCATGGACACCGCATAGACCACGGCCTCGAATGTCTCGGCTTTCGTTTTGAAGCCAAGGGCTTCGTGCAGGGCGTTGAAGCGCAGTTGCGCTTGAATGGCAACATCGAGGTCAATACGGGCAGTTCCGGGTTTGGAGTTGCGGGGCATTTTATTTAATGGGGTTAAGTATTTTGGGGTTTGGAGAGAAAATTGATTTTGTTTCGGAGCGTGCCTGACACGCGGAGAACCGGGATTTTTGCGCAGCAAAAAGCGCGATGTGATTTCCCCCGGGGAAATCACTTTGCTCCATTACATTTGGTCGGGGAGAATGCCCTGTGAGGTCAGAGGATTCAGGGTGTCCAGGTGCGTGTGAAAGGTTGAACACGCGAGGCAGAACTGGTGTCTCTCTCTGTTGTGCCGATCTCGTGGAAAATGCTGAAAGAGTCGAAGTTTGACCGGGATGCCTATCCGAATTGCGACCGTTTTGGAGCATGGCAAGCCGCTGTGGATGCGGCTGCTTATTCGCGCGGCAAACGGATGAAGCCGGATGGAAAGGGAGGTTTATGCGGGATTCACCTCTATGTCCGGTCAGAGGATGATGGGCGGAAGTTCTGGCTCTACGTGTTCTTCTTTCCGGGATCGGAAGTGTATGAGCAGGCGAAGGGATTGAAGGCCGGTGATCGTGTCCGGCTGGAAACGGCGCACGGTAAGGACGATCATGCGTTGGTAAAATTGCTGGAAAAGCAGAGGTAAAGCCGCCGATTCGTTGCGCCCGCAGCCGGGCCGAAGGAACGAGCGAGGAGGCAATGAATGGGCGGCCAAGGCGTGGTTCGTCGCGAAAGGTAAGCTGGTTGGATGGAGACGGTAGGCACGCGGGGCAAGCCTGCGCCGCCCCCGGTGCCGTCAGCGGCTCCAGCCAACGAGCGGAACCAAAGCGCGAGTGCGCAGTTCGGCAAGGATCTCCTGCTGTCTCGCGGGTCGTTCCAGTCAGCTTCATGCTCTCGACCGTAGCCCGTAAAAGAGCCTTCCCTGCCCCGAGTTCGGGGCAACTCTAGCCAACTCCCTGTCCGTGGGATTGCCCAATCGGTCGCTTGAAAAGCTCCCTTTTTGGCGAAGCCGCCGGAGATTGGCTGCGGGGAATAGGTCCGCGTGGGGTCTGAATCCCGCTAGAAATCGCAGCGATTTCGAAAGTATTCGGCGATTCCTGCACCGATTGAACGGGCTGACTTGGGACTTCGGCCTGGCTGAGCTTTTCAGCCGCAACAAGGCCAATGGGCTGTTCCTCGTTGGACGACGTTTCGGCGTCAGGCTGCTCGTCCACTTGGGTGCTGGCCTGATTCTTCTCCAGATCCAAGGCGGCGACGATCTCCTGCTGGCGTTTCTCCGCCGCCTCCAGCTTTTCCAGATGCTCGAACGGCTGCTGGCTTTGCGCCTGCAACTCCTGAATACGGGTTTTGAGCCGTCCGGTATTTTCCACAGACTCGGCAAGCTGGGAGTCCATGTCACCAAGGGCGTGCTCCACCGAAGCGATGGTGCCCTGCGGGCTTTCGCTGACCGTGGCCCTATAGGTGTTCTGGCCGTGGATGCGCAGTTCCACGCGGGATTCGAGTTGTTGGAGCGAAAGGGGAAACCCGGCAATGGAACCGATCTGGCGTGTTTCCTGCATCGGCTTGAGGGAAGCCCCGATAAAAACCAACTGGCGGCCGGCCTCGACGCGCTCGTCGAAGTGCTGGCCGTCGATGGTCATGGAAAACGCATCGCCCTTTGTCGGCGTGCGGGTGGCGAGGTCTTGCCGGAGCCTGACGGCGAATTTTTCCTCACCCTTGAGCATTTCTTCGGTCTGTTTGATCCGCAGCCGGATGGAGTATTGGCTGTCCTGATGCTGGCGTTGCAGCCGGTTGAGGCGGATTACTTCGGCGTCGATCTGAGCCTTTTCAATGACCATCGGATTGCCGGAAGCGATGGCCTTGACCTCGGCATAGCTGAGTGCGGTAGCGTCCACGTCCTCAGCCTTGCGCATGGTGGCGTCTCCGGTCATGACCTGAGAAATAAACCGGGCCTTGGTTTCCAAGGTCTGCCACATATAGGCGTCAAAGCTGCCCTCCGTGACATAGCGGAAGATGCTGACAAACTCGTTGGTGTTCCCTTGCCGAAGGATGCGGCCCTCCCGCTGTTCGATGTCGGAAGGACGCCACGGAGCATCCAGATGATGCAGGGCGATAAGGCGCTGCTGCACGTTGGTGCCTTCGCCCATTTTGAGCGTGCTTCCCAAAAGAACACGCACCTCGCCCTCGCGCACCGCCTTGAACAAGGCGGCTTTGTCAACGTCGGTGTCGTAATCTTGGACAAAGGCGATTTCCTTTTCCGGGATGCCTCGGGCCACCAACTTGGCCCGAATGTCGTCATAGACGGAAAATTCCCTCTGCCCCGGCTTCGGCGTGGAAAGGTCGCAAAAGACAAGTTGGGCGGATTTTCCCGGCGTGGAATCCAGCCAAATCCGATGAATCTTTTCGATGGCAAGATTCACCTTGGAGTCGGGAGCGTCCGGCCAGTCGGGTGACATCAAGCGCAGATCCAAAGCCGCCAATCGCCCCTCGGACGTGATCTTGAGCATATTGTCAATCTTGGGGTCGATGGAGCCGCCTTTGATTTTTTCGGCTCTCTTGACCAGTGTTGCGACGAACAACTTGAGAAGCCGATGACACGGTGCGCTGACCGTGATGGCGTGTCCGGTTTCCAGTTTGGGAATCGGCAATTTGAGCATGTCCGCCGTCTGCACGTCGGCGGTCTGGCGAAACTGCTGCATGAGTTCGGGCACGTTGACGAACCGGGCGAAGCGGTTTTGCAGACGATACCCGGCTCCGTCGGGACTGAGTTCCATCGCGGTAACGGTCTCCCCAAAAGTTCCCGCCCATGAGTCGAAATGCGTAAGACCGAGGCGGCGAAGCAAGGCCATTTGCAGGTAACGCTGCATGGTGAACATCTCGGCCATCGTGTTGGAAATGGGGGTTCCGGTGGCGAAGACTACTCCTCCACCGCCATTGCGTTGCTGGATGTGCCCGACTTTCAAAAATAGGTCGAATGCCCGCTCCGATGCCGTCTGCGGCAGACCGGAAACGCTGGTCATTTTCGTGACGTAGAACAGATTTTTGAACTTGTGGGCCTCGTCCACAAACAGGCGGTCCACGCCCAATTCCTCAAAGGTGAGGGTCTGGTCCTTCTTGTCTTCGGCGGAGAGGGCATCCAGCTTGAACTCCAGCCGTTTGCGCACGCGCTCCAGCTCCTTGACCAGTCTCGTCCCGCGTGACTCGGACTTTTGCTCGCGGATCGCGTCCTCGATTTCGTCGATCTGCGCCGTGATAAATTCCTCGCGGGCGCTGATGGAAAGCGGGATTCTTTCAAAGCTGGAATGGGTGACAATGACGGCATCCCAATTCCCGGTGGCGATGCGGCTGAAGAGTTGGGCGCGGCGGTCCTTGGCAAAGTCGTCCTTGCCTGCGGCGAGGATGGTGGCGTTGGGGTAAAGCGTCAGCAACTCGGTCGAGAACTGCGTGAGCATGTGATTGGGCACGGCAAACATGGGTTTACGGGCCAGCCCGAGCCGCTTCATTTCGATGGCGGCGGCTACCATTGTGTAGGTCTTGCCCGCGCCAACGGCATGGGCCAAAAGCGTATTTTTGCTTTGAATAATGCGCCAGACGGCATCTTTCTGGTGAGGGCGCAGCGCGACCTGGCGGCTGCTGGCGGGTAGGGTCAAATGGCTGCCATTGAAAACGCGAAGCCGAACCGAATTAAATTGGTCGTTATACAGACGACAGAGTCGTTCCCGGCGCTCGTCATCCTCCCACAACCATACCTTGAACCGTTCTTTGATCTTTTCCTGCTTGTCGCGGGCGCCTTCGGTTTCGGTCGCGTTGATGATGCGGTTCAGGGTTACGGGGTCGGAATCATAAACGGTGGGCGTTTTGAGGTTCAGCGCATCCGCTATGAGGTCGATCGCGGAATACCGCGTCGTGCCCCATTCGGTCGTATTGGCAACCGAGCTTTTCGCCTCCGGGCTGGTATCAAAAAACCATGCGCCGACTTGGGGCGAGTGAGTAATCTCTACGGATTTGCCGCCAAGCAGCGACGAAACAAAATCTTCCACGTCCGTATCCGGCACCCACGATGCGCCCAAGCGGGCTTCGATCTGCGAGGGCAGCAAGTCCTCGGGCTGCACGGCCTGCAATGCCTCCACGTTCCCCTGAAACCGGGAATCGGTTTCCGCCGCCCGTCGCGCCGCCGTGAGCTTTTCGCGCACGTTCCCGGATAAATAGCTGTCTTCGGTCTCCCAACAGTTGGTTTCGGGATCGAGATAAATCAGCTCCTTGAGTTCCGGCATGAGGCCGGGGACATCTTTATCGAGCAAAGAGGCCATGTGTTCCAAGTCCACCGCACCGCGCTCGTTGAGGGCGACAACCAAGGCATCCTTGGCTGTCTCAGCTTTATAGACGGGCGCGGAGGAGTGGATGGTGCGTTCATGGAAAATGGCGGTCTTGGTCGCCCGCTTGGTGTCGTGCCGGTAGTTTTCCAGCGAGCACAGGAGCGGATAGTCCGGGTCGCTGCGGAAAGCGCGACGATTGGCAAGCGTGTTAATGGGGCCGAAGCGGGAGACAAACTGGTCGTATCGGAGATTGAGTTGCTCGCGGGCTTCCAAGATGGCGAGTTCGCCGCTCTCTTCGAGTTGGGTGCGAAGAACCTCGCGGGCGGCATTGCGAACATGAATCATTCCGCGAATCCGCCGCGTGGTTTCGGCGGGAAGGCCGCTGGAAAGAACCAGCGTGGTGCCTTTGCGCACCGCTATCTGCCCGTCGTGCAGAGTGAACGCGCCTTCTTTAACGCCTTCTGGAACGGGAATCTCCGGGGTATCGGTTTGGCTGACGGCCTCGCTCTCGGGTTGACGATAAATAGCGGCAGGCAAATGGGCGATAGCCTCCGACAAGGCGGTATCAAGCGAACGCTCATCGGGCACCAAGGCCGGTTCTCCCTCGGAATACATTTTACCTTCCTCGGCCATCTGGCCGCACATCATGGCGGGACGCTCGGCAAAGTAGCGATTGATGCGGAAGGCAACGCCATCGGTATTCTGATGGGAGGCCAGTTCGCGCCAGTCATACCCACACGGCGATTCGCCTTCGTGCAGGCGTCGTAGGAAAATCATGTCGGTCGTGACTTCCGTATTGGCATTCTGCCTGAACGCGGTGTTGGGCAAACGAATGGCTCCCAAGAACTCCGCCCGTTCATGGAGGTATTCGCGCAGGCGGGCATCCTGCTTGTCCATCGTGCCCATCGACGTGATGAAGGCCACCATCCCTCCGGGCCGCGCCTTTTGCAGAGCCTTGGCAAAGAAATAGTCGTGAATGAGGAAGTTGTGCCGGTTGAACTCCGGGTCAAACACCTTGTATTGGCCAAACGGGACGTTGGAGATAACGAGGTCAAAGCCATCGTTGGACAATTTGGACTGCTCGAAACCTTGCTGGCGGATGTTCGCGTCCGGATAGAGCAAACGGGCAATGCCCGCCGTGAGAGAGTCGATTTCGATGCCGGTCAGGGCGGACCGCTCGCGCATTATTTCCGGCATGAGGCCGAAGAAATGGCCGATGCCTGCGGATGGTTCGAGAACCCTGCCGTGGGTGAAGCCCAGCCGGTGCACCGCCTCATACATGGCGGAAACGACGGTGGGGGAAGTGTAGTGGGCGTTGAGGGTGGTGGCCTGCGCGGAGCGATATTCCTCCGGGGTGAGCAACTCACGGAGCCGGGGGCGTTCCGCTTGCCAATCCTTATCCTCGTGGGTGGCGAAAACCTGCGGCAGTCCGCCCCAGCCGACATACCGCACCAAGGTTTGCTGTTCCTCGGGCGTGGCTTCCCGCCGCTCGGCCTCTACAGCACGAAGAACCTCAATGGCGCGAAAATTGGCACGGCACTTTTCCTTGAGCGAGCCAGCCCCGAGATTGTCGCCGGGGCCGATGCGATAGCCGCCGGAGCGGGCTAGTTCTCGTCCTCGGGCGGCAGGAGAATGTATCTCTCCCGCACCACTTCCCAAGCCTGATCGCTGGCCTGCTGCTTGGTCAAACCACCCGCTTCCAGCTTGGTCTCCAACTCCATTAGTTCGTCGAGCGTCCGTTCCTGGGCTTCGTAAAGGGCTTCCTCCAGTTTGCCCGCTTCCTCCAGTCCCTGCACCATTTTGGGACGGAACTCTCTCCAGTGACGTTCGGCCATCAGGCCGTAGGCGCTGATCGGAAATGTTTTCTTCGTTGCGTTCATGGTTTTGAAAAAAATCGAAGAAGCTGAGTTGCTCGGCCACTGATTCATCGGGGGCCTTCCCGTTACGTTTAATCACGGCCATTTTTGAGACCAGATTAAACGGTTTGCTTTTGAGCCTTGGTGATGGAGACCGCCTGAACGGAGGCTTGCAAATCAGCGTTCCAGTCCTTGAGCCGCGGACAGTCGGAGGAGATTTTGAAACCCGTCCAATCTACGGTATCGTTCCATGCCTTTTGCCAGCCGCGTTCCCCAGCGGCGTCATTATCGAGGCCGACAACAAACCGCTGGCGGCGGTCGTATGCCTGCCACAAAAGTTCGTCCGGCACGGTCGAACCGCTGCAACTCACGACTGCAAGGCGGTCATTCCGGCTCGCGAAAAGGGTGTAATAGCTCAAGGCGTCGATGGGCGATTCGACGGCCACGACAGAATGAGCCTCGCGGAGGCTGCCCACGGCAAACCATGCCCTGAGCTTGTTTCCCAAGGTCGGCCGGAAGGCCGATTCGTGCCGGGTGTCGCGCAAGGTCGCCCCGACCACCTTCCCGCAATCCGTCCGATGCAGGAAAATAAGGCTCGGATTCGGGCGATGGTCATTCGCGTAAATCGAGCCGACATCGTGCAGTTCGTCCACGATGGCGGCTTCGATTCTCCGGGTTTCGACGAGGTAGGCGCGGGCAATCGGCCAGTTGGAATCGTCGCGAGCGGCGTATTTCGCTATCAACTGCGGGAACGGGAGCCGGTCGGATTCAGCCGGTTTTCCGGCAGGAAAGGCGATACCTGGACAGTTCGCGGCCAAGGGTCGGAATTGGGTGGCGAGGGTCTGGCAGGCGGCGGGAAAGTCGTCGCCGGTCAGGTGCATTTGAAGGTCAATCGCCCCGGCCCCGCCAGTGCCGGTCTTGTTGTCGAACCAGCGGTTGCCAGTCACGACAATATTGTGCCGGTCGGTTCTCGCGCGGAAGCTCTGGCCCTCGGGCTTGAGATCAAGGCCATGCCAGACCAGCAAGGCCGGGAGGGAAATCGTCCGCAAATCGTCGGCGGATGGCGCGGCATTTGCCGCTTCCAACTGGAAAGCGGATGCGCTCATTACCAGCCGATGCGATGGCAAAAGTCGGAAACGAGTTCGTCCACCACGGCTTGGGGTGTTCCGACCGTTGCCCCGAGTTCCGCAATGGTGGCTTCCCCGAGCAAATCGGCCCGAACGCAATAAAGAACCACCGAAGCGCGGAGTCCCTTCTGCTCAACGGTGGTTGCTTCCGCGACCCAGCCAAAGGTGCGGCTCAGAACTTCGCAAATGCGCTGTAGCTGATCTCCCGGCGTTGGGAGGGGTTCGAGAAAATCGACCGGATGGCGGCGGTCGGAGTGGCTGATGTCATTGTCGAGGGTGGCATGTGCTTTCATGCAGCGACATTCGCACGGAAAGTCACGCCCCTAGCCCCGAGTCCGGGGCAACTTTTTAGTTCATTCCCACCGGATAAACGCGGCTCTCTGCTGTCGCAGCTTGGTCAAGAGAATGCGCAATTCCACATAGGCGTCAGTGGCGATGGCTTGAAACTCCTCATCGCCGGTTAGCCGGTATTGCTCGATAGACGAGCGGTAGGCGGCAGCTAGATTCGCGTGAAGGTGAACATTCTCGCCGCTGCAAAGCTCTTCAACCTGCTGCAATAGAACTTGGTCGAGTTGTTGGCAGGTGTTTCGTTCCATTTGGATTTCTGGAATCTTGGCGCTCAGTCGTCTTCGACCGCGCTCAGAACTCTTTCATAGGGGGAAGGTTTTGGCAGGAAAAGGCGCACCCCCAAGCGTCGGTATTGAGCTTCCCTGTCCGGGTTCAGGAACGCGAACGTGACGATGATTTTGGGAAGGGAGCGGGTATCCCTGAGCGCGGCAATCAACTCCAAGCCGTCCATGCGGGGCAGACGGTCATCCGTGATAAGCACGTCGTAGGTTCCGGCCTCGGCCATATTACGAAGGGCGGCCCGCCCATCATCGCAACAGGTCACAGAATGCCCGCGCCCGGAAAGCCATTCGGATAGCATTTCTTGCTGAGGTGGGCTTTCCTCTGCGTAGATAATACGGAGTTTTTTGGCTGGCGCGGCGCTTGGCTTCTCGGCCTCGGGAAGCTGAATTTTCAGTGTCCGCCCTTTCCAGTCGATCACGAAAGGCACCGTCTCCGTCATCCATGCACGGCCTCCAATGGCGAAATGGATTCGCCCCGAGTCTCCATCCTGAATTTCTATCGCGTGCTCTTCGGCGGGGATTTCAACGGTCAGCGCCCCGGCTGTAATCGCTCTTTCCACCTTCGAAGCATTTTCGGCGAGAATCCGTCTGACCAAGGCAGCGAGCTGCGAGGGTTGCTTGGGGTCAGTCTGCTGCCGATCAATCCGCAGTGACAGAGTGGAGCGTATTGGGGAATCCACCAAAGCGAGAGTAGGCAAGTAGTTCCCATGAGCAACAGAAATCGTCCATAAATATGGACGATTTTCCCGATATGGATTGGCCGTGTCCAACCCTCTCGCCAAATCGTTATCCGATAATTTGCGGAAGCGGCGTGGCGAACTCAGCTACGCACAATTTGCGCAGAAACTCGGGGTGTCGAAATCTCTTGCCCACAAGCTGGAAGCCTCGGGTGAAGGTGTCACGCTGGCAACGGTGTATAAAATCGCCTGCGCCATGGGGTGCAGCGTGGAGGACCTCATTGGGGAAGAGGCCGTGAGAAAAAAGCGGTCGAGGCGGGGATAACCGCTTTGTCATCTAGCAGGAGGGAAGAGGGTGGGAAGTTCGAATTGCCGTTATTGTCACGGTTCAGCCATTGAGGCTCAAAAACTTATGCCCCTTGCTTCGAGTTGGGAACGGATTGCTCTGGATAAAAACCTAGATAGATGTGAATATGTGCCTTGGTTTTTATCCAAGGCATCCCATGAGCACATCTATTCAACGGGCGGAACGGCTGTTCAAAGCGAACGGCGGGCTTATCCGCACCCGTGACGCCATCAAGGCGGGAGTGCATCCGCGCACGCTTTATGAAATGCGGGACGCGGGACTCGTGGAACAAGCCGACCGGGGGATTTTTCGCCTCGCGGGGCTTCCCCCACTGACGAATCCCGATCTTGCTCTGATAGCCAAACGGGTTCCTTCGGCGGTGGTTTGCCTCATCAGCGCGCTCGCCTTCCACGAGCTGACTACCCAGATCCCCCACACGGTGCAACTCGCGCTGCGCCCCGGAAGCTGGATGCCCAAAATCGAGCACCCACCGATTGAAGTGTTTCACTTCTCCCCGGAATCCCTGTCCAGCGGAGTCGAAAATCATCTCATCGACGGTGTGACCGTCCGCGTCTTCAGCAGGGAAAAAACTCTGGCCGACATATTCAAATTCCGCAACCGAATCGGAATGGAGGTCGCCACGGAGGCGCTTCGCAACTATGCCCGCAGCAAACGGCGGCGGTTCGACAAGGTCCTGGACTTCGCCCGCGTGTGCCGGGTGGAATCCGTCATGCGGCCCTATCTAGAGGCCGTGGCGTGAGCGCACTCAAAAACGTCGGAGCCTCGGTTCACCAGCGCCTCAAGAATGCGTCGAAGGAATCGGGCCGTTCCTTCAACGATCTCGTCCAATATTATGCGCTGGAAAGGTGGCTCTATCGGTTGTCGCAGTCTCGGCACCAAAACCTTTTCATTCTCAAAGGAGCCTTGATGCTCGTCGCTTGGCGTGCGCCGATTCTGCGTGTGACTCGCGACATTGATCTGCTGGCCAGAACCAGCAATGACCTCAAAGCCATCAAGTCCATCATTTCGGAAATTTGCCAAACGGGGGTCGAAGAGGATGGCGTTGTCTTTGACCCGGAAAGCGTCACCACCATTAGAATCGCCGAAGACGCCGACTATGAAGGGGTAAGGGCGAGTTTCAACGGAAGGCTGGCAACCACACGGCTCGCAATGCAGATTGATATGGGGTTCAGCGACGTGGTGACGCCTGGGCCAGTGGAAATCAATTACCCGGCCATTCTCGACTATCCTGCCCCCGTTCTCAGCGCCTACAACCGGGAAACGGCCATTGCCGAAAAATTCGAGGCGATGATTTCCTTGGGACGACTCAACAGCCGCATGAAGGATTTTTTCGATGTGTGGATGCTGGCGAAAACCTCGGATTTCCACGGAGCCGATTTGAGTGCCGCCGTTCTTGCCACTTTTCGCAGAAGGGGAACGGAGTTTGCTGCCGCGCCACAGGTATTCGAGGGGGATTTTGCTCTCGATTCCTCCAAGCAATCACAGTGGGCGGGCTTTTTGAAACGGATGCGGCCCTCGGAAGCGCCGCCTGCATTCCCCGATACTCTCGCTTCGATCCGCATGTTTTTGGAACCTATTCACCTTTCTCTGCGCTCAGAAGTCGCCTTCGATAGAATCTGGAAACATCCAGGGCCTTGGGCGTAATCAGCGCCATGGGCGGAATACTTCAAGCCGCTATCGCTCGCTCAAGATACCAGTAAAGGGCTAGAGAGGGTCGCGAAGCTCCCCAAAAAGCCGCTGAACGGTGATGTTTTTGGGTAACAATGGGTAACAGCGAAACCAGCTTTTTCCATCATTTCCCATATCCCGCACTTTTGCATTAAAAAACCCGCAGAGCCTGTATTTATCAGGGTTTGCGGGCGATTTCGGGGTCCTAAAAAATGGTGCGCGATACAGGGTTCGAATACGCAATCATTACGAGGGAAAAAGACAAAAAAAAGAGCTTGGGTGTCAGTATGGGTGTCTGATATGGTGTTTTCATGCCTGAAACGACTGCCACCCCCGAGAAAGAAGCCGGTCCCGTCGATGTCATCGAGAGCCGGGGCGTTCGGATTCCAATCTACCTCAACCCCCGTCGCGGGAAGGTAAGCTACCTCGTCACCTACTTCGCCAAAGGAGAGCGGAAGCGGGAGCGCATCCCGAATTTGGCCGATGCCCGGAAGCGGGCCAAGGCGCTCGTCCCGGAACTGCTGGAAGGCAAGGTTCACGTCTCCTCGTTTACCCTCAAGCAGACGGCTGCGATCAACGATGCGGTGGAGATTCTGGCTCCCTTTCATGTGAGCATTACGGAAGTGGCGAGGCAGTACGCCCATGCGCACAAGGTACTCGATGGCAGGCCGCTGGTGGAAGCCGTGGATTTTTACGCCAAGCATCTGGCGCGGGAGGCCCTTCATGGGGCGCTGTCGCCTGTCACGCTGCCCGATCTCGTAAAGAAGTATCTGGAGTCCATCGACGGCGAGAAATCGAAGCGTTACGTGCAGGACCTTCAGGCGAAGCTCAACCGGGCCGCCAAGGCGTTTTCCGGTCAACTGCGGGAGGTTCGGGCCGATGACATCGACAAATGGATCAAGGGCATGGAAGGCGCGGGAAAACGCACCCGCAATAACTACCGCATGGCATTGGTCACGCTCTTCTCGTATGCGCGGGAGAAGGGCTACCTTCCCCGTGGACAGCAGACAGAGGCGGAATTTGTCACGCGGTTTGATGACAAGAAAGGCGGCAAGATCGGCATTTATACGCCAAAGCAATTCGCTACCCTGCTTCGGTATGTTGACGAACGGTTTGTGTCCTTCGTCGCGCTGGGTGGCTTTGCCGGTCTTCGCAGCATCGAAATTCTGCGGCTGGAATGGGAGGATGTTTGGTTTGAAAAAGGCTTTATCGAGGTTGGCCGGGACAAGTCCAAAACGGCTACCCGGCGTTTGGTGCCCATCTGCCCGGCTTTGGAAGCGTGGTTGAAACCTCGCGCCAAGGAAAGCGGTTCCATCCTGCCCGACATTCGCAACGAGGTACATTTCACCCGGCTCTTTCATGCCGCCAAGGCGACCTTGAACGATGAATCGGGCAAGCCCCGCGTAAAACTGGTTCACAATGGCCTGCGGCATTCTTTCTGCTCCTACCGCATGGCGGAAACGAAAAGCGCCGCACAAGTGGCGCTGGAGGCCGGGAACAGCCCAAAAATGCTCTTCGAACACTACCGGGAGCTTGTGACCGAAAAAGAGGCCAAGGAGTGGTTTTCGCTTACACCGAAAATTGTGCAGAAAATGTCCGCGTGATAGCCAAGGCGCGACCTTCTTCCGATGTGGGGGCAATCATTGAGGCCATTTCTGAGCTTGAAATGTAAAAACATCGCCATATTCCCCTGCCAAGATTGCCTGTTTCACCTCTTGGGCTAGACATGAAATCATGTCCTCCAAAGAGCAAGGCCAGAGCGGCACGAAACCAGAGCTTCGGAAAGCTGTGCGCGTTTGGTTGGAAGACGGCACACGCATCCATGGCATGTGGACAGGTACAAATTGGTGGAGCGTTAAGGGCGAAATTTTCCCGGTGAAGTGGGAGCTTGAGGAGCGTCCAAAGAGGACAAAAAAAATCTCAAAAGTTCTTCCCTCTGAACTGGCCTAGTCGGGGGTCTTTTAATGATTGGCTGTCGCCCAGGTCGCGCCAGAGGCCTGAAACAACCCTATGGCCGTCAGACGGAATTCGAGTTTCCTGCATGAAACTCGTCTTCTGTGATTGGAGTTATTTCAACAACACTGTCCTCTCGGCGACATAGAGCCAAGAAATCCTCCAAGCGGTCTTCATTGTCCAACAGAAGGAGAATCAACTGTGAGTCTCCCTCACGCTTCCTCGACCAGCCCTGAACATAGTCCGCATCTCTCAGGGAAATAAAATGAAACCGGTCGAAGGCATGTTGTGAGTCTACAAACCGAATTTTGAGTGGAAACATCGGCATATTGAGCGCGTCCGCGTTTCAGATATTCAGCAGGGCCAGCTTCGTCAATTCTTGTCCATCCAGTCTGAACGCTTCGTTTCGCGACGGACGAATCATTCTTTCTTTCCTACCCGGCAAAATAAATGGCCGCGAGGAAAAAGGGGCGATGACAGCCTGCCTGGGTTATCGGCATCAGTTTGGCAACATCAAGTCGCCAGCTTGCGAAGAAGAAAAAATAAAAGGAGAATGAGGACCGTCAGTCCAAACTTCCCAAGGAAGCTTTTTACGCGGTACAGCGGATTGGCAACCCGCTCTCTCTCGCGCTGCTCGTATTCCGCTCGCGATACCTCACGACCGTCTTCCTCGAAATAATAGTCATCAGGAGAGCGATAGAACTCGCCCTCATCACCTCGAACACGCGCACCGAGTCTAGGCGCAAGGTCAATCATGTATTGAATAAACTCGTCGGATGGGTTCTTCGTCCAAACTACGCCCTCAGACCATTCGAGCCAAGCGGTATCAACTCCGCGCCGTCGCACTGTATGGTTTGAGCAGGAAGACTCCGTATTCACGCCTGTGTTCGCTGGATACTCGAATTCAAGGTCAGGTGATGCACGCACGTAGGCCAGCCACTCGTCCAGTGGTATTTCCGCCTCTGAACCGCGTCCCTCTCGGGTTATTGATACGTGGTAGCCCATGGCATGCGCCTAATAGGCGCTTTTTCTGTTTTTCTCAATAGCGGTTTCGCGACCAAATTGGCGACAAAGGCAGAAGATGCCTATGTGTTTACCTCAAAACTTCGTCGAGCGTGGCCTTGGTGGTCTGACGGAGCGCTTCGAGGAGTTCTTTTTTCCGGAAGAGCCGGTGCCGGCCGAGTTTGTACGAAGGCAACAGTCCTCGGGACACGTACTGACGCAGAGAGGAAAACGGCACGCCAAGCCACTCGGCGGCGTCCCGAATTTGGATGAACTCAGCGTTCTCAGAAACTGCTCTTTTTGTTTTCTGCTGCATGACTTCAAGGACATGGGAAGATTGAGGGGGAGAATAATTAACCGTGCGCCGGGCGTTGAACCCGGCGCACGGCACTGGTTTCAGCCAAGCTTGATGCCGCTGTTGCGGAGATGGTTCTTGGCTCCGACGACAAGCGCCTGTTCCTGACGCTCGGCGCTCATGTTGGGGCTGATGGTGAGCTTGATGCTTTGCACCAAGTCGGCCTGTTCCGGCTTCGCCAGCCAGGTCTTCACCTTCGCGGTATACCCTTCCTTCTGTTCCTGATCCTTCATCTTGCGGAGCAGGAATTTCCGCTCAAGTTGTTCGCGGGGCAGGTCCTTGACGTATTGGACCAACTCCGGTTCCGCCTTCATGAAGGCGTCCAGCTTGGCGTTGATTTCGGGGTTGATTTTGAACTGCTTGGCCAGTTCCTCTTTCTTTTTTGGGGATGCGATTGCCATTGATAATTGCGTTGTGGCGCACGGTGTTTCGGCCTTACGGCCCCGTAACCGTGCTGGTTGACGGGTTCGATGGAAGGGTTAGGCCTTGGCGGTAGCGGCGTGCTTGAGCGTCGGGATCTTCTCGTCGTCCTCGTCATCGAGGGCGCTGCCGCGCAGGCCGCCAATCTGCTGGATGACGGACTTGAGAAACCGCTGAGCCACCTTACGGGGACTGAGGCGCTGACTCTCAGCGTTCAGCATGGTTTGCACGAGCTGGCCGGTCGGCACTCGGATACCGGCATTCTCGACGATTTCGGAAGCCTCCTTGAAGATCGCGAGCGTATCTTCATCGAGGGTGACTGTGATGTTGGTGGGTTTCGGTGTGTTCATGGTGATTATTGGGTGAGAGCGGCGAGTTCTTTGCGGCGGACAAAGGGCGAGAAAACGGCCACCGTCCGCTGAGTCCGCTCCACCCGCGCAAGCTCGGCGGCGAATTCGTCATTGAGACGCATTTGCGAAATGAGGAAGTCCTGGCTCTGATCGTCGGATTCGGCGAAGAGCGTGATTTCCCCCGGATCGAAAACACCCTCTTCCCATGCGGGCAATTCAGGTTCGACGGCGGAAAAAACATCTTCTTCCTCGGTCTTGGCGGGCTCCGGCTGACGGGGAACGGCAGCCGGTTCCGGGGTCTCGTCGATCTGCTTTTTCAGCCGGTCGATTTCCTTTTCGAGCCCCTGCACCTTGCCCGCCTCTTGCTGCAAGGATTCGATGCGCTTTTTCATGGCGCGGTTCTGTTCCTGCAAGGCATCTGCGTAGGCTCGCTGCTGAGCGTTCAATTCCCCTTCCGCCTTTGCGTAATAGGATGGCGACGGATTGGAAACCGCCACGGTCGGGCCTAGGGGCAACGACACAGGCGGATCGGGCAAATAATTCCAGTCCGGCGATTGCTCCCGACGATAGACGGTGTGCCGTTCGTGCATCTCGTCGGGATAATTGGGATCGGTGTACCGGCCCACCGGATAGGCCTTCACCGTTTCCGAGGTGCGGACAGTGGGCAATCTCTTCGCGGAGATTTTCGTTCCGGGGACGACAGCCACGGTTTTGGAGACGGGTTCCTTGCGCGTGGCACAGCCCGCGCAAAACGACAGAGCAAGGATGGAGATGAGGTATTTCATGGGTTGGTTGGATTGGAATTGGCGGCGGAAAGGCCGGTGGTGGTTTTGGCGATGTCCACGGTCTGAGTGACGTAGAGGTAGAAGAGCGTTCCGGCTGGAACTCGGACGTAATACGGGTCTTTTTCGAGTCCCTCCAAAAGCCGTTGGGAGTAGATTTGCCCACCGGCTTGAATGCCTGCGGCAATGGCGTCCTGATAGCCACCGCCCTGCACCTGGGTAACACCTCCGGTGAGCGGAGAGATGATATTGGTCATCGAGGGAAATGCTCCGGCCCCCGAGGAAATCATGGCGGCGAGGATCGCCTTGGCCTCGGCGTATTTGTCGGCAGCAATCATGTAGCCGCGCAAACCTGCGGAGCCGTCCGTCTCACTCCAGCGGTCGCCACTGGTCCCGTCCGGGGCGTAGTCAAGCACGGTCCCCGAGAGCGGCATTTCCCGGCCATCCTGAAAAACCAACATCCATTTACGCTCGGAACCGATGCGTTCACGGGCGGCGGTTTTTTGAGCAATACCGTGAACTTCCGTGCCAGCGGTGATAATCAGCCGTCCATCATGCCACACGTCCTCGGTGATGAGCCCGATGATCGGTGTTTCGATGTTGGTGGAATCCACCGTGTTGACCAGCTCACAGCGGAGCAGACGACCGAAGGGCAGATAGTTCTCGCTGCGGGTCGCTTCCTTGGTGGCGAAGATCGCTTGGGGAATCGGTGGCGGTGGTTTGGGCGTCGAGGTGGGCCGGGCCGTCCCGTTGTCGGCAACCGTGCGGGGCGGGGCCGGTGGCTGGGCGCGGGTCGGTGTCGGGATTTCCTCCTCGAACGAATACCCCTTCGCTGCGGTGGCTTGAGCAGGCACCGCCGGATTGACCGATTCCGCGGTTCGGGGGCGTTTTCCCATGAGGATGAACGCGAGGATCAATGCGCCAGCCAGCAAGAAGAGAACGAGTCTCCCGGTGGGCTTTTGGAACAGTTCGGTGGTGACAGTACGGAGATTCATTTGAAGTTGGGGGTGAGAGCTGCGGTTTCGGAACCCGCCCGGATGACGAGCACGTTCCATTTATTGTCGGGGTCGAGATTGTTGCGGCCGCCTTGCCCATTGCCGGTGATGGCAAAAAACGCGGGCGTCACAGACTTGGGAGGCATGACCCCGGAGGCGTCCGCGAGCGATTGCGTGTAAATCCGCTCATCGAGCCGGACGGCCAAGTCCTGCGGTTTGTAATAAACCGTGCGGTCAGACGTGTTCTCGAACTCCAGCCGAAAAATCAGCGTGTCGTCCTGCTCGAAGCGCCAGACATCACGAATGCGGACGTTGAATCCGTCATAGTAGTTAGTGATACCAGGGACGGCATGAAGCACCCCGGCCAGCGCGTCAGGATGGTTCGCTTTGAAGAGCGGATAGGCCTTCGCCTTGTCCATCAGAGACAGAAGCCGTTCTGGTACGATCGCTACCCGACCACCATCCTTGCCCTTCCGTTCGTCCTGATAAAACGTGACGTTGTAGAAAGGCTTTTCGGAGGCTGTCAGGTGAAGGACGTAGGCCTTCCGATTAAAGATCACCGTGAGATGATCCTCAGCGTCTTTCTTCAGCGCCCGGATGGTGAAGTAAAAGTTTCCCGGCGTGAACGAGATGAGGAACCCGGCGTTCTCCTGTTCCTGGGCCGCGACAGACTTGGCGAAGAGCCCGGAGATTTCCGACGGGAACATGATGGTCGTTGTTCCCGTTTTGGAAGCCACCGGGATGTCGTAGATGACGAATTCGTCGAGCGGCTTTTGAGTGATCGGCCCGGCGTACGCCGTGACCGCGAGAAGCAATGAGAGGATGAGGATTTTCATAGAGGTTGTTCGGTGTATTTGAAGTCCTGCACAACAAGCGGGAGACGCCCGTTGCCAAGGAGGTCGGGGTTGCGGATGAAGAGGAATTCAACTTGGAACTTCACGGGCTCGCGGAATTCCAATTTGTTGACCGTGCCGGTGCGAATGAGATTGCCTTCGGCCCTCACGCTGACGGCCTCGTAGGATTTCCCGGCGCCATCGTTGATCTTGCGGGTATCAAGGATGTCGATTTTGGTGACTTCGACCTTTTGATGAATCTGCTTTTCCTTGAACTCCGGGTTCTGCGCCTTATAGAGCGCGGCGGCTTTTTTCCGGGCGGGATCTTCGAGGTAAACTCTCTTCAAGAGGTCCGGCAAATCCGGGCCGATGGGATTGCGTTGGAGGAGAGCCAGGCACGCGAGCCGAACGTGGTAGGCATGGAGGTTGCCCGCCTCCTCGAAACCGAGGAGCGGCGCATAGATGAGCGTTCCGCCCGGATCGAGGATGACGACCTTTTCCTTTTGCTTCATGGCGGCAATGGTCAGGTAAGGCGAGGCTACGGCGAAGGCGACTGCGAGGGCGGCGAGCGCCATCCAGAAGCGAGCGGCAATCAGGTTGTTCGTGATGGAAGTGACGGCGGATAGTTTCATGGGTGTGGATTAGGAATTGCGGTTGGCGAGCGGAGAATCCGGGGCCAACGGCTGAGCCTTGGCGGAATGGGAATTGAAGGCGGCTTGTGCCGCGTGAGGAGTGGCAAGGGAGCCCTTGTGATGGGACACGGTGCCCCGGTCGTTATCCACGACCGCGAAGGCATTGGGGGCAGTTTGATGAGCCACCATTGAGGGGTTTTCCGGATTGGTGACAGAGCTACCCTCGCCTCCTGAACTGGATGGTACGGGCGGCGGCGGTGGAACATCGGACCCTCCGCTGACGGAACCGGAAATATCACTGGCGATGCGACTGGCTGCGCCTGCGGCTCCGGTGGCGGCTTGCGTTCCGGCGAGAGCGCCTTGCACGGCGGCTGAACCGCCCAGCGTGGCGGCAGCTCCGGCGGCGGTGAGACCAGCGCCCACGGCGAGCCCTGCGGCCTGCATCGTACCTTGAACTCCGGCCTGCAACGCGGCGGTAGTGCCGCTGAGTCCCTTCATGATCGCCCCAGCCACGAATGGCACGGACAGATAAAAGAACACCGTGATGATGGCGGCGAACGCCATGATGAACGGGAACATCAACCAGTTCTGAACCATGATGAGGTTTTGCGTGGTCTGAACGATCCCGCCCGTCGTGATCGGCGCGAAAAGCAAATCGCTGATGGCGACAATCACAATATCGACAAGGCAAATGGCGACATGCCAGAGCAGGACGGTCAGAGACGTGACACAGAATTGAATCCCGAGCGATTGCGTATAGGAGAGAAAGAGGAATCCCAGCAAGAGCGGAGAAACCGCAATCAATCCCGCAATGGCAAAGTTCTGGAAAAAGACCAGGACGATGAGCATGAAGCTCCCAATGCCTTGGAAAAACATGCCAATGGCGGCGGGAACAACTTTGCCCAAGTCCGTCCAAGAGTCGGAAGGCTGATTCTCGATGCGAGAGCGGAGAATCTGGACAAACTTGGCATTGCGGGCATCGGTGAATTTGCTGCGCATTTCGACGAAGGCCTTTTGCCCGCCTTCCATTGCGGACGGATAGCCCGCCAACAGACAAACGATCAGAATGGTTTTCAGGAGTGCGCCAAGAATGGCGCGGGTGTCGGAACCAGCGCGCCAGCCCATTTCCCCGATGCCCATTACCGCAAGGACAAAGGCAAAGGGCATCAACAGGGTGCGGATTTCAAGCGCGGCCTGATAAAGATTGGTGAGTGAAGGAATCATAAGTTTGGCTTGGGTTGAGGACAGAGGCGAAGCTTCAGAATCCGGGCGGCAAGTCGTCATTCGGGGCGCTGAAATCGGGCAGTTCGATTTCCGCCTCGGCTTCTGCCGCCATACGCGCCAATTCCCGATTTCGCTCGCGGCTGATTTCCTCGGCGGCGACCTCTTCGGCCTGCGTGCGGTTCTGATTCAGGACGTGCATCATCTGCACCTGGCTCGCGGTGGATTCCGTCAAATAGTCAATGTCATCGAGCGCGGTTTGCGCTGCCGCGAGAGAACCGACCAGCTTTTGCACCTCGGCGTCGTCCTTCGCCCCTTTTAGCTGCGTGTTGAGCTTGGCTATTTGCCGGTTGAGAACCTTCCGCTTGTTATGGGCGCGGCCAAGCAGGGTTTCAAAACGCGAATAAGCGTTCTCGACAGCGCGGAAGCGCTTCAACGGGTCATCCCGGTCACGGAATGAGGCGATGCCGTCAAAGCTGCGGGTCGCATCGGTCGCGAGATACTGCCACGAGTCGAGATTGATCGGCTCGAACAACTGGCCGATAGTGGCGGAAATCTCCCCGCCCTCGTGGGCGATATCGGCCAATTCGCCCAAGGTATCGGCAATGCCGGAGTCCTCCAGATAGCCGGAAAAAAGGCCGCTATCTATGAGAGCGATTGCTGCCACCGGATCACCGATGGCCTGCTTGACTTGATTAGCAGTCTGTAAGTGCTCCTGAACTGTGGTCAGCGTGCTGTGGAGCGTGGCGAGTTTTTCGGCCCACTTCGCCTGCTCCCAAGTGTATTTCAGGATGTCGAAAATATTTTTCTGATCCTGTCGGGCTTCGACTCCTGGCGCGGCGACGACGACTTGCCCGGAAGCGAGGGGAGCGGCGGTCAGGGTTACGACTGCGATGAGAAGGAGGTTTTTGTTCATGGTGCTTGGGATGAGGTTGGGGAGTGGGCTTATTCGTAGATCGGGATGGTGATTTCGTAGGGGACTGTCTTCACCGTGGCGCTCGGGTCGGGTTCAACCGGCATCCGGTAGAGAGACAAGCGCGGCTTGGACTGGCCCGCCGTCTCGCGCTTCTGTATATCCTGCAAAATCCAATACTGGCGTTTCACGGTGTCGGACGCGCCGCGCTCGTAGCCCTTTTGAAACTGGCTGCGAGACGCGCACGCCGGGAACAGGCAGGCCACGACCGCGCACCACGCGACCGCCACGCACACGGATTTTCTTTTCCTAGAAGCAAAGAAACGAATGAGGTTTTTCATAAGATTAGGGTTGTTTGGGAGTGGAGGCGGCAGATTCAGAAAGAATCCCGCTAACGATGTTTTGATGGTTGCGGAGCAAACGGCTCCGGTTGTCGAAGTCCTCCCCGGTCGAGGAAGAACAGAAAAGCATCTCCGGCGAAACGCGGTTATGCACCGTCCCGCAACGGGGCTGCTGAACGTCCAGATGATAATACGTCAGAGCCGCATATTTATTGGAATCCGGCAAATGCTCGGGAAGCGGGTAACGGGAAATCGCCTCCTTCGTGGCCTCGGACAGATCAATATCCGCCGCGACATCCTCAATATCGCGCCGGTCATTCATCCGGGTAAAAAAGAATTGTTTGGCGTTCCCGAAAACGATGGGGCGAATGCCCGACCTTTGAAAACGGCTGTATTGCTGGACTATGCTAATAATCCAAGTGCTGAACTTGGAAAGCTGCGCGTAGAACTCGGAAACAAGCTGTTCCCCGCCGGGGATGTCGAGGGTTCGGGCGACTTCCTCAAAAACGACTCGTTTCCGCGCGCCACGCGGCAGTGTGATAATGTGTTGCCGCCCGTAATTGGCGATCAGGAAGCCCGCCAACTCCTTCAACTGGCGGTTCGATTCGGGGATATACGTCAAATCGAAGTGGGCGAGCCTGCCGGTGATGGAAAGGGTCGAATGTCCGCAAACCAGGCGTTGCTCGTTCCACGGTGCGAGCAGAGTTGCCAGATGGTTGATTTCGTTCCGGTCGTGTTCGGCGAACGGAGCCACCAGCATCATTTGCTGGAGCATGTCATGCGTGGGATAATCCTCGGGCTGGAAGAACGCGAACGCGGCATTGCGGACATACCGCTCAGTATCGGGGGATTTGATAAACCGGGAAACGTCCTCCGCGGTCGGAGCCGCAATCAGGGTTTCCCGTTCGTCCGCGCTGGCCGTGTGGCGCAATTCCGCCCATGCCTCCACGAAGGTTGCCGAAATCGGAAGGCGGGCCTTTTTGTAGGCGAGCGCGGCCAGAGCGTGCCGCGCCACCGAATCCAGACGCGCAGCGTCCTCGGCAATCCACTCCTCGAAACGATCAGAGTAAAGCTGTTCGATGTATTGCGTGATTTGAGCGAGCCGGAGGCTTCGCTTGTCCTCATCGGCGGGATGTCCGGCCATCTTTGCCACCAGCGCGGCGGCGGTGGTGATCTGCAAATTGGTCAACGGTGCGCCCTGCGTATCCAGATAGTTCAACGTCAGGTCGCCGTCCGGCTGAATGACAATGGGCGTATGGCCTTGCGCCTGCGTCCAGATGCCATAAGACAGCCCTTCCTCGACGATGAGGGTGAAATCATAATACGGGTCGGTCTGCGAAAGCAGGTCGCACATGAAAGCGGATTTGCCCGCCCGCGTCATACCGAGTAAAACCGCGAGCTGCGGCGTGCCGGAAATGAAATTACGGACACCGATCAGGTTGCGGTTACTGCCGTCGTAGAGAGCTTCCGCCCCTTCAAGGTGGCCTGTGAAGGTGGATGAAAACGGCAGCATGTCGGCCAGCCATTCATCCAATCCGTTATCGGCATGGTGCGTATATTTGCCCCATAACCAGCCCGGCCACGTTTGAAACCAAACGTTTTTCGTGGTGGCCGCCGAGGAGAGGTTGCTTGTCCAACATTGGGCGTCCTCCATTGCACCGAAGGCCGTTTCGATCTGCCGGGTCTTGGAAATCAGTTCGGCCTCGCTGTCGGCCCAAACGTGGACGACATAATCATATGAGATGGGAACAACGTCGCCCTGGGCGAGATGTTTGATACGTTCCTCCTTCACCGCCTTCGAGGTCAGCAACGATTGCTTGCCCTCCGCCGCGTAGTCGCCGCGCACGCGCTCAAGCGAGCGTTCCGCACGGCTGATTTCCCTGCGGACATTCTGCGGATACAGATTGACCGTGACGGAATAATCCAGAAATGGAAGCGAAGTCAGCGCCCAGAAGATCCCGCGCCGTGTCCGTTGCGGACGCCGTTTCAGGATAATGAGGTTGTGATAGAACCCATCGGAGAAGAAGCCGAAGGCTTTTCCGCCTTGCACGCCCTGATGCCAGCAGTTTTGATGAATGGTTTCATGCTCGCGGAACTGGCCGATGGGGTCGTAATTGTCGCGCCGGAGGTAGGACGGATTGAAAAAGGTGGCGTAATACCGGAACAAATCCGCCGTGGACAGGGGCGACACGCGGCAGCCGTGCGGTTCAAGCAAAGAGGCGATGACTCGCCCATGCTGTTCAAACCCTTCGTTGTATTGGGCGAGAATGCGGCGGTAATGCTCGTTGAGCATTTCCCCGCCCGCGCCTGCCGGAGCATTCGCCGTGATTCGGCGCGACAAAAACAACACCAGCTTTTCGCGGCGAAGTTTGCCGTCCTGCATGGCTCGCCAGTAACGGTTATATCGTTCGTTGCGGGAAATGGCCGCCCACGAGCCGGGTTCGCATTTTTCATCGGTGATGGCTTTGTAGGCCGTCAATTCGTCCCGATAGTTGGAATCCACCGACCAGCGGATTTGTGCTCGGGTGCTTTCGTCCAACGTGTGTAGGAAATGCCGGACAGATTGATAGAAAGCGTCAAGCGCGTGCTCGCTCGCGTGGCGAAGATCGGGCACGTCGAGGGCGAAGCCCTTGGAAACGAAACCGCGTTTGTCGAGTTCGTTCCAAACAATGAGGTCGTTGGTGAACCAGCCGTTAGGTGCTTGCATGGGGAAAAAGGGGATTGCGGGATTGACGGGCTGGCGGCATCCAGCCGGTCCCGTTGGTGAAAGTTTCGAGCAAATCCGTGTCGAAGGATTTTGGTTTGCCCTGCCGGAGCGCGAACACGTAGCCGGCGACGACAACCAACGGCACCGCGCCAGCGCCGACGCTGAACGTCGGCGCGTGGTGGCGCGAAAGCAGGAGGACGAGCCCGATGCTGATAAGGAGAGCCGCCAGCAGGAACAGGATGTTCGCGCCTTCGACCCCCCAAATCTTGCCGTCGCTGTCGTCTCCGGCGTGCGTGTGGACGATGTTCATTATCGGGAAATTCCGATGGTGGGCATTCCGCCCGCGTTAAAGAGGGCTTCGGCAATGACCACGGCGAGGCCGAGAAGCAGGCCGCCGACGATGGACATTTTGCCCTGGTCGGCGTTGCCGCTGCGGATTTGCCAGCCGCCATGCGCGATGACGACAACGGCAATGATGAAAAGAAAACGAGCAATGATTCCGAGACCTTCGGACATCGCACCGTCGAGGGAGGCTTGAGCGAGGAGTAGATTGTTCATACGGCGGAAACGATAGAGGCAAAATTGAGAACCCCTGCCCCGAGTTCGGGGCAAAAAAACAACCCGGCAATCAGGCATCCGAAGCGGGACGCCTTGGCTTCGCAAATGGCGTGATAGAGATGGCGAGCGCCGAGAATCTTCGGAGGAAAAAGCTGACTCAAATCCACCCGGAGAACCCGAGAAATAAAGAGCAGGTCGTCATCGGAAACCCATACTTCGCGGGACTCGATTTTCGCCACCTTCTTTCGGGTGGCGGTTTCCATGCCGAGGAGTTGAAGTTTGATCGCAAAATAATTTTGCGACCATCCCATTGCGTTGCGCAGCCGCCGGATTTGCGGGCCGATGATGTTCAGATGTCGGTTCATGCCCGCACGAAAGCGCGGAAAAACCGCGCTTCCGGTGGGAGTGACGAGCGGAACCTATTTTGTGACGAGCGGACCCCGACGGGGCCGGAGGATCACGAAGGTAAAATTGTTGCTACTCCCTTGCGCAAGCGGCGTGAAGGAATGCGGGAAAGCTCGATCGTGCCGCTTCCGCCGATAAAAGAAACCGTCGCGTGATGGTTGGGCAACGGCAAAATTTTCTCCACCGCGTAAAGATTGATGAGTGTGGAACGGTTCACACGGAGAAAGTATCTTTCTGGCAGAAGGCGTTTCCATTCCGTCATCGCGCGGCGAACCAGCAATGACTCTTTATTCGCCATGTGGACGCGGCAATAATTTCCCTCCGCTTCGATGTGGGTAATATCGGTCGCGAGCACTACTCGCACTTCCAAATCGGAATAGAGAAAAACGCGGTCGTCACGTGCAAAGGGTTTCGCCTTTCGCGGAGTGCGGCGGTCGAACTGGGCTAGCGCGAGAGCAAGGCGTTCGGCACTGATCGGCTTGAGTAGAAAATCGGCGGCGTTCACTTCAAACGCTTTCACCGCAAATGTATCGTAGGCCGTGACGAAAATGATGTCGGGTGCGGGCCGGAGTTCGGGCAACAGCGAAAAGCCGTCACGCTTTGGCATCTGCACATCAAGGAAAATCAAATTAGGTCGGTGCGCGTGAAATTGTGCAATGGCTTCGATCACATTGTCGGCCTCGCCGACAATTTCAACCTCGGGATGCAGGGCAAGGAGTTTGCGGAGCTTGGCGCGGGCGTCGTCCTCGTCGTCAACAATCAGGGCACGGCGTATGGGATTCATAGGACAGGAATCAAAATGGTGATCGTCACCCATCCGTCCTGGCTGGCGATGTTCAGGCTGTATTTTTCGGGATAGATCAAACCGAGGCGGTCGCGAAGGCTTTGCAAACCAAGATGACTTTCCTTTTCGCGGGGCGCGGGTTCCAGCCACTCCCCGGAATTACTGACGCTGATTTTTAGCATGGCCACGTCACGGCGTGCGACCTGCACGGTAATACGTAGTGGCGGCTCCGAAGTGTCACGTCCGTATTTGACCGCATTTTCCACGAGCGGTTGAAGAATGATGCCCGGAACGAGAACGGCGCGGGTCTGCTCGTCTATTTCGCAATGAAACTCCAGCTTGTTGCGAAAGCGGATTTTTTCGACCTGCAAATAACTCCGCATGGCGTCGTATTCGCGGCCCAGCGGGATAAAATCATTATGGCTGTGATCTAAAGAAAAGCGTAGAAAGTCAGACAGAGATTGCACCATGCGCCCAAGATCGGCATTGACGCTTTCGACATTTACCTGAATGGAATTTAAGGCATTGAACAGGAAATGTGGGTTCACTTGAGAACGCAACATTTGCAGTTGCGCCTGCCGCTTTTCGGATTCAATCAAAGCCAGTCTCAAATCGCGTTGGACGCCTTCAACGGCATGACGGATACCAAAATAGAGAAAGCTCCATCCGAAAAGAAGCCCGGTGCGTTCATAAAGCACATCGAATGCCTTCGAATGCGCAAAGCGGAATTCCCCTTCGCTGGAAACGAAAGAATGAAGCAGAAAGAAAAATCCGTTTTGCAGCAATCCGGCAACCGAACAGCTTACGACAATCACGGCGACCATGCGGCCAACGTCGTTGGACCAAAAGGCCCCGTATATTCTGCGCAACCCCAACGTCAGAAAAAAACTGCTGCCGTCGCGAACCGCACATAGAATCAGAGCGTCGGTCAGGCTGCCAGCCAGCATGATCTTTAGCGGAAAGGTGACGGCGACGAAAACTGCCCAGCCTGCCAGTTGGAACCGCCAGAAAAGCGAGATATGGGAAAATGTCGAAGGACATTGACCAATCGAGAAAGCTTTTGCTGATGGCCTGTGCATCGCCTCTCCTCCTTTTAGTCGCTGATTTGTCTAGCTGTGTTCCGCTCCTTCGGAAGGCTGGTGGCGATAGAGAGAATGGCTGCTGTAAAAATACAGACATCGGCAACATTGAATGCGGGCCAAGGCCGAGCCAATGGAACGTGCAAGTTAAAAAGTAGCAAATCTGTGACGTGCCCGTGGAGCAATCGGCTTGTCAGGTTGCCGAGAATGCCGACGGCGGCCAGTGTTGCAGCGATAACAAGCGTTCCGCTTCTTAGCAGTCCCAGCTTAGCAATTCCGACCAGCAAAACCTACGCAAGTATGGAAAGAATGACGAAAACGACATTATTTCCTGGCAAAATCCCAAATGCGGCACCGGTATTGTGCACCTGCACCAAGGAAAAGAAATTCGGTATTACGGTAATACTCTCGCCCGCTGGAATCGAGCGAATCGCCATCCATTTCGATAGCTGGTCGAGTATGTAAAGTGCACAGCCCGCGATTATCAACGCGGGAACCGTCGATTTATGGGCGTAATAAGCGAAGCGCATTGGCAATAACGATTAGGGTTGCTCCGGTGTCCGCTAGAACTGCAAACCAGAGACTGGTGTGTCCAAGCAGAGCAAGGACGAGAAAGATCGCCTTTATTCCAATGGCCAGGGCGATGTTGAACCGAATTACCCCAAGGGTTCGACGCCCAAGGCGAATCGCCCGTGATACCATCAATAGGTCGTCCTTCATTAGCGCAACATCCGCGGTTTCTATTGCCGTGTCAGTCCCCGCTGCTCCCATTGCGATTCCCACATTCGCGGCGGCCAACGCTGGAGCGTCATTTACCCCATCCCCAATCATACCAACGCTGCCAAACTGAGCGGCAAGCTTCTTGATTGCCGCTATCTTGTCTTCCGGCAAAAGATCGCCAAATGCCTCGTCGATGCCCGCTTGCTTGGCGATTGCATTTGCTGTGCGGCTATTGTCGCCGCTGAGCATTACGACTTTACGAATGCCTGCTTGGTGAAGAAGGCGAATAGCTTCCGCCGCATTGGAACGGATGGCATCACCGACCGTTAGAACACCCAAAACTTCACCTTTACATCCCGCATGGGGCCTGTGACCGACAATTACGACCGATTTTGCGTCGGCCTCGATTTTCTCAAGGATGCTTTCCAACTTCTCCGAGCAAACGCCTAGTTCATGGGCAAATCGGTGATTTCCGACGAAATAGTGATGTTCGCCAATCGTTGCTTCCGCTCCTCGCCCGACCTTGGACTGATAATTTCGTGCGGACTCGACAGTCATGCGGGATTCTTCTGCGTAGTGAACTACCGCCTGTGCCAATGGGTGTGTGGAATGTGCGTCGATGGCGGCGGCAATGCCGACAATCTCTGAAACCGAGTTATCGTTGAATGACAGAACGTCGAGCACACGGGGCTTTCCTTCCGTAATGGTGCCGGTCTTGTCCACCGCAAGGGCTCGCAACCGGCCCAGCGCTTCGAGATACGCCCCGCCCTTTATTAGCACTCCACGGCGTGCCATTGCGGTGAGGCCGGAAACGATGCTGACCGGAGTGGAAATGACAAGAGCGCAAGGACAGGCGATCACGAGAAGAACGAGAGCGCGGTAAATCCAATCCATCCACGTCGCACCGAAAATCAGAGGCGGAATAAGACCGACAGCGAGCGCAAGTATCATCACGATTGGCGTGTAATATTTTGCAAAAACATCGACAAACCGCTGGGCCGGGGCTTTTTGCTGCTGAGCTTCTCCGACCATCTTAATGATTCGCGAAAGCGTAGTATCTGCCGCCGCCTTGGTCGTTTTAACTTCGAGCGAACCTGTGCCATTGATCGTTCCCGCGAATACGGTGTCGCCGGGCTTTTTCTCAACGGGAATCGACTCCCCGGTGATTGGTGCCTGATCTATAGCTGATTCACCGGTCGAAACCATGCCGTCTAGTGGCACCCTTTGGCCGGATTTCACTATGATCGTTTCGCCGGGTGCGACATCGCTTGCAGAAACTTCCTGTATGGTGTCGCCTCGCTTTACGAATACTGTGTCCGGGGCTAGCTGCATGAGGGCTTCAATCGCACGCCGGGCGCGGCCTACGCTCCACGATTCCAGTAGTTCGGAGAGAGCAAAAAGGAAGACTACCGCGGCCCCCTCCGCATGTTCGCCGATGGCGACAGCGCCGATGACCGCCACAGTCATCAGAACATTCATATCAAACGAAAAAGTCCGCAACGAGCGGAGTGCTTTCGGAACGATGAGCCAGCCGCCGCTGATGATGGCAATAGTAAATGCCAAGTCAGGAAGCCAGCCGTCTTTGAATACAGACCATTGGGCAAGAATGCCCAGACCTGTGAAGACTCCTGCCGAAATTACCAACAGCTTCGGCAGGGTGAGCGTCTTACCGCCGCCGCCGCTTCTTTCGTCGGTCTTGACTTTTACTCCCGACGAATTGATTGCCGCTATCAGCACGGACGACTGCGCTTTTCCGTCATGGAAAATGGTTACAGTGGAAGTCAAGAGATTCGCCCGGACTCCGCTTACCCCGGCAAGAGGCTTCACCGCCCGCTCGATAGCGGCGATCTCGTCAGCGCAATCCATTCCAGTGACGTGAAAGGTTTCTTCCTTTGGTCCAGGAGAAACTGTAGTAGCGGCAATGGCCGACGAATCGTTGCCACCGCAGCAACAGGATTTTTCCGGAGGATTGTTGGTGAAGTCGGTCACTGGATGCCTTTCGTCGTCTTTGCCCGACGAATCTTGCTGTCTTCCAGAAGCCACAATCCACGTTCGAGTAGATCAATGACGCAGGGATCGACGATTCGGTAAAAGACATTGTTTCCAACCCGGCGTGACTCAATGATTTCCCGATCCGCAAGACGTTGCAATTGATTGCAGACGGCTTGAGGCTTCATTTGTATTGCTGCCGCAAGGTCGGAGGGAGAGGCTTCACCATCGCGTGCAATAACGTGCAACAGTCGAAGACGTGTCTGGTTGCAGAGAGTTTCAAAAACTGCCGCTAGTTCGCTCGCCTGCGAGTTGTCCAAAAGAGGCTGTTTCGAGAGAGCCGGCTTCTTGGAGAAACATGACAAGCCGTGCCGCTTCTTCGCGGTTTTTTCAATCTTCATTGGACATACGCTGATACATGAATCAGTGTATTTCAAGTCCGAGAAAGATCAGCCATGTCTCGCGTGACTCCGAACGAGAGCTTGTTGTGGCTGGTGCGCGATATGCGCAAAGCCATAAAGGGCGGTTTGGCGGCGGTAGAACAGCGGCAACGCGTTCGATTCGCCGACATGGTGGCTCATGCCCGCGCGAATTCGCCTTTCTATCGCCAGCTATATCGGGACGAGCCAGAGCGAATTGAAAATGCCAAGTCCCTGCCGGTCACCAGCAAGAAGCAGTTGATGGCGCGCTTCGACGATTGGGCGACAGACCGCGAGGTAACCATTGAGAAGGCGCGGGAGTTCATCAAAAATTCCGATTTAATCGGCCAACGGTTCCTCGGCAAATACACGGTGGCGACTACCTCCGGGACAACCGGAACACCCGGAATCTTCGTGATCGACGACCGCGCCATGACTGTGACCAATGCCATAGCCCTGCGCCTGTTCCAGGCTTGGATTGGGGTTGGCGGTGTCAGCAGGCTTCTCCTTCGCGGAGGACGCATGGCCATGACCGTTATGCCGAGCAGCCATTCCGCTACAGCCGTAGCCGCGGCGCGCCTTCGCAAATCCAAATTGGCACGAAAACGGATCATCGTGCTCCCGGTGCATACCTCCCTCCCGGAGTTGGTCACGAAGCTCAATGAATTTGATCCAGCGCTGCTCGCACCTTACGCCAGTATCGCAAAACTCCTCGCTACCGAGCAGGAAGCTGGCCGCTTGCACATCAATCCGGTGCTGGTGTCTTGCGCGGCTGAGGGGCTGGCCGCCAACGAATATGACCGTATCGCCAAGGCGTTCGGAGCCAAGGTTGGGAACAGTTACGCCTCCACCGAATGTCCATTTTTGAGCTACGATTGTGAGCACCGTTGGCTTCACGTGAACGCCGATTGGGTCGTGCTCGAACCCGTCGATGCCGATTACCGTCCAGTTCCGCCTGGGAAACAGTCGCACACGGTTCTGTTGAGCAATCTTGCCAACCGAGTGCAGCCAATTCTCCGCTATGATTTGGGTGACAGCGTAAGTCTGCGACCCGACCCATGCCCTTGTGGAAATCCGCTGCCCGCAATTCGCGTTCAAGGCCGTTCCGCTGACGTGCTCGTGTTTTCCACGGAAGGCGGCGAACGAATTTCCATACCGCCGCTTGCGTTTGAGATTGATCACATTGCTGGAGTTGAACTGTTCCAGATTGTGCAGCGCAGGAAGGCCGCCTGTTCAAGCCGCTGGCGTTCACAAAAACGTATTCAATGGCTGCGGCGGCGCTGCTTTCGATCACACTGGCTCCCGTCCTGATGGGTTATTTGATCCGGGGGAAGATCCTGCCCGAGGAAAAGAACCCGCTCAACCGGTTCCTTATCTGGCTCTACCACCCATGCATTGATTTCGTTATCAAATTCCGCTGGCAGGTTATTTTCACCGCGGCAGCCCTTGTCATATGGGTTTTCTTCCCGTGGAATTGGCTGGTCGCCGACCGCCTTCCCGAGGGGCCAGCAAGAAACACGGCCCTTGCAATCGGCAAAGCATTCCCGTTCCAAAACCTTGGCTCAGAATTCATGCCACCGCTCTATGAAGGCGATCTGCTCTATATGCCGACGACCTTTCCCGGCATTTCACCGACCAAGGCCCGTGAAGTCCTCCAGACGACGGACCGTATCATCAAGACTTTTTCCGAGGTTCACCACGTTTTCGGAAAAATCGGCCGGGCCGAGACGGCTACCGATCCTGCTCCGTTTGACATGGTTGAAACGACCATCATGCTCAAGGAGGAAAAAGATTGGCCGGCAGTGGACATCAAGGATGCGTCGGGAAAGACAATCGCCCATCGCCGCCGCACGGTGGACGAACTTATCGAGGCTCTCAATGCGTCCATTCAAATCCCCGGATTGAGCAACGCATGGACGATGCCGATCAAGACCCGAATCGACATGCTGGCCACCGGTATTAAAACGCCCGTTGGCATCAAGGTCGCAGGTCCAAACTTGGCAGAGTTGGAACGCATCGCCTCGGAAATCGAAGCGGTGGTCCGAAACGTGCCGGGAACCTCCAGTGTTTTTGCCGAACGGGTCATGGGCGGCAATTACATCGAGTTCAACATTCGGCGGGACGAGATCGCCCGATATGGGCTTACCGTGGGCGATGTGCAGGAGGTGCTCGAAGTGGCGCTTGGCGGCATGCCACTGACGACCACCGTGGAGGGCCTTGAACGTTATGCCATCAACCTGCGTTATGATCGGGACTTTCGGGAAAATCTCGACGCGCTTCGTGAGATCGTTGTGCCTACGCCAACCGGCGCGCATATTCCGCTGGGCCAACTCGCAGACCTCAAGATTGTTCGCGCTCCCATGGGAATCAAGAGTGAGGACGCTGTTCCCAATGCGTGGATTTACGTGGATGTGAAAGGCAGGGACCTCGGCACTTATGTGGATGCCGCAAAACGGACTGTGGAAGAGGCATTGGTGAAGGGAACAATCAAGATGCCCAGCGGCTACAACATCCTGTGGAGCGGACAATACGAATACATGCAACGCGCCCAACAGCGCCTCATGATCGTTGTGCCGATGACACTGCTTCTCATCGTGTTGATCATTTATCTGAATACCAAATCAGCCATTGAAACCGCCATCGTCCTACTTGCGGTTCCATTTTCGCTCGTGGGCGCATTTTGGGCTCTCTACCTGCTGGACTATAACCTCAGCGTAGCTGTGTGGGTCGGTCTTATCGCGCTAGCCGGTCTGGACGCTGAAACCGGCGTCGTCATGCTCCTTTACCTAAATCTTGCCTACGACGATTGGCGAAAGTCCGGGCAGCCACCCAGCGTGAAGGGACTGCGTGACGCGATCTATCATGGAGCCGTCAAGCGCGTGCGTCCCAAGGCGATGACCGCAGCGGTCATCATTGCCGGCTTGCTGCCCATTCTCTGGAGCCACGGCGCGGGAGCTGATGTGATGAAGCGCATCGCGACACCGATGGTGGGCGGGGTTATCACTTCGACTCTTATGGAATTGCTCGTTTATCCCGCCATCTTCTTCATCTGGCGGTCCCGGAGCCTGAGACAGCCTGCTCTCACATCCAACTGAAGGAGGAAAATAATTCTGAGTTTTTTCGAGGGTTTCCGCCTTGAGCGGCCATTAACCAGAGTGCCCGGCAATTTCACGACGAAGCTGCCGAAAGGCTCAAAAAGAAACCCAAAATAGAAAACCAATACAATGAAAACCCTCACTAAAACCCTCAGCATCCTGGCCGTCAGCGGTGTCTTCGCCGGAGCGGCTTTTGCCGGTCCTGGAGATGCGTATGCCGCTTTTGGTACTCCTGTCTCCCAGAAGGGGAATGCCGTCCAGATTGCCCTTTATCGGAGCGGGGCAGTGAAACCGGCGGAAAAGAATGCCAATCTGAAGGAAGTGAAGCTCTTCGTGAATCCGAAGACTCACACCCCCGTGATTGTCAAAGTGGCTCGCTGATTCGAGCCGGGTTAAGTTTCGACACTTAACAATGCCGAACGGGAGCGGAGGAAACCGCTCCCGGTTTGGCGGAGAAAGGAAAAATGAAAGACAACCTAAATGATCTGTTAAGAAGCTGGCAGCCAGAGGTTCCTGAACCGTCGGATTTTCGACGCAATGTCTGGCAGAGAATTGAACGTTCCCGTCCAACGAAGGAAGTAGGTTGGCTGGCTGAGTTCTTTGGATTGCTTGCCCGGCCCCGGCTCGCCTTCGCCACGGTTGCGCTTGCGATCGTCGTCGGGGGTGTAGTCGGTCGGGAAGTTTCCGTTGCCAACCAAACGTCCGCCTACCTTCGCTCGGTAAATCCCTACGCTCAACTGCGGTGAAAAAGGGCCTTTTCGTTCTGGTAATTGCTGTTGCATTGGGGCTTACCGCCGCTTTTGCGGTCTGCCGGTTCGCGCATCGCGCTTCACCGGAGGATTGGTTCCGCCAAAAATTTGAACTGTCCGAGCAACAGGCTCGGCAAGCCGCAGCTCTCCATCAGGAATACCAGATTTCCTGCACCGAAATGTGCGCCCGCATCGCGCAGGCCGATGCCCGGCTCGCGAAGGCGATTCAGGCGAGCAACGGGATGACGCCCGAGATTCGGGCGGCTATCGCCGAAACCGACGCCGTTCGCACGGAATGCCGGGCCAACATGCTGGAATATTTCTATAAAATTGCCGCGGCGCTGCCTCCGGCTAAAAAGCAAAGTTATCTCGATATGGTGCTCCCAACGGTTCTCGAACCGGGGGAAATGAGCGGGACACACCGCCAATGAACGCCTCGCCGGATGATTCGGATATTTCCGCGATGCGCCGCCTTCGAGATGGGGATGATTTGGCGCTCAATGAAATCATGGACCGATGGCAGCGGAGATTGACGAGCTATCTCCTTCGCGCCATTGGCAACGAGACCGTTGCAGTTGATCTTGCGCAGGAAACTTTCGTCCGCGTTTATCAGAGCCGGGAAAAATACCAGCCCAGGGGCGAATTCTCGACGTGGCTTTTCGCCATTGCGACAAATCTCCTCCGGCAGCATTTTCGTTGGCTCAAGCGCCATCCCACGGTTTCTATGGATTCCGTGGAGCCAGGCCGCGATGACCCGCCATTGAGCGAACGCCTGCCTGCCGAAGACGCCAACACGGTCGAAAGGGACGAGAGATCCCGGATCGTCAAAGACGCCGTTACGGCATTGCCGCCCGATATGCGGGAGGCTGTCCTGTTGTTTGAATACGAGGATCTGTCGCACGAGCAGATTGCCAAAGTCGCCGGATGCTCCAAGAAAGCGGTGGAAACCCGCCTCTATCGAGCCCGAGCCCTTCTGCGGGAAAAACTCCGGCACTGGCTGGCTTCCTGAGAGCGAAGTCAGGATTTGGGCGGGAGTCATCGGCCTTCCGTCTGTTCGTCGTGCAGCAAGGTCAATGCGAGGCAGCACGTCGTGATTCTGCTTTTCCGGCAGCGGCACAACAGGACTCTGAGGGAGCGCTCGAAGGCACGCAGTTCGCGCAGCCGTGATTTGACCTCCTGCAGGCGCTCTTCGATGAGGCACTGAACGTCCTTGCAACCTTCGGGCCGCAAATCGGCTTTGAGCAGTTTCTGAATTTGAGCCAATTTGAATCCGGCCTCCTGAGCCTCCTTGATAAATGCCAGGACCCGCAGGGAGTCTTCGCCGTAGTCCCGGTAATCCGATTCCGCTCGTCGGCGCGGCTCTGGCAGGATGCCTTCGCGTTCGTAATAACGGATGGTTTGTGGGTTGATCCCAGCCCGCTTTGCCAGTTGTCCAATGGTCATTGTGAGTTTCGGTAAAAATACCCCTTGACCTTATACTATACTACAAGGTGTAGCGTTCTTCCATGAAAGAGAGTCGTTCTTCGGAATCGTCGTCGATTTCGGCGGCCAAGTTTGGAATTTTTGGCGCGTTCGTGGCGGTGTTGTGCTGCTTGGGGCCGCTGATTCCGATCCTTCTAGGCGTGAGCGGCGCCGTAGCATGGTTCGGCCTTGATCAGTTCAAACCGTTGTTCATCGGGCTGGGCCTGATGATCTTGGTGGCGGCGTCATGGGTTGCCATGCGCAAACAAAACCGCTGTTGCGCGACGCCGAACCGGAAACGCTCCGTGCAAACCGTCGCGATGATTTTCGGGATCGGAATCGGCTTCTATCTGCTGCTGCAATATACGCTTGTTCCGGCCATTGCCTCGGTCGCTTCCTCACGGCTGGCGACCGCGCATCAGTCCGCGGGGAATATCCGCCCGGTGGCGGGCAAGGTGGTTCAACTTCGGATCAACGGGATGACGTGCGCGGGCTGCGCGATCGGAATCGAGCACGCTCTCCTGGACATCCAAGGAGTCCTTTCGGCAAAGGTAAACTGGCTGACGGGGCTTGGGACCGTGACCATCGATCCTGGCAAGGTTCACCCGGAGGATATTGTAAACGCAAAAATCCAGGGGCAATACACACTGCGTCTGGAAAACTCGTCTGCCGGAAAGCAGGACAGATGAGCGGCAGCGGCGATGAAACCGAAATGAACGGTGCCGGGCATCTCGTGGTGATCGGAGGAGGGTCGGCTGCGTTTGCCGCCACCACCCGGGCGGCGGATCGTGGCTGGCGGGTCACCCTTGTCAATGACGGCCTTCCGATTGGCGGCACATGTGTCAATGTGGGTTGCGTGCCCTCAAAGGCCTTGATCCGCGCAGCCGAGGCGCATCATCGAGCACGGAGCCACCCTTTCGCGGGCATCGCGTCCTCTAGCAAAGTGACAGATTTTGGCGCAATCACCGCTCAGACGAACGCCTTGGTTGAGTTGCTGCGCCAGGAAAAATATCTCGATGTCGTCAAAGACATGCCAGGCGTGGAAATCGTCAAAGGCAGAGCTCGCCTGCGGAACCGCCGCGAAATTGAAGTGGGGGGAAGAATTCTCCAAGCCGACCGGGTGCTCATCGCAACCGGAGCGAGACCTCGTTTGCCTGAAGTGCCGGGGCTCGCCCAAGTAGGTTACCTGACCACAGACACCGTTTTCCAACTTCGCGAGGCCCCTGACTCGATTCTTGTCCTCGGCGGGCGCTATATCGCACTCGAATGCGCGCAGATGTTCGCGCGCCTAGGGGTGAAGACCACCGTGCTTCAACGCTCGGAGCGGATACTGCCGACTGAGAGTGCTGTCTTGACCGACGCACTCTCCGGCTATTTGTGGGAGGAAGGCGTGGACATCCAGACCGGAGTGGAGTTGCATTCGGTTTGCTCCGGCACAACCGGTGCAAGTATCGAAGCTGTGGTTGGCGGCGAGACAAGAACCTTCCGCGCCGAACGCATTCTTGTCGCGACCGGTCGAGCGCCGAATACCGAAGGGCTCAATCTGAAGGCCGCCGGCGTGGAGGTCGATGAGGTTGGATTCATCAAAGTGGACGAGAACCTGCAGACCGCCATTCCGGGAATCTACGCAGCTGGCGATGTCATCGGGGACCCCATGTTTGTCTATACCGCCGCTTACGAAGGCGCGTTGGCCGCGGAAAACGCATGCGCGCCCGGCGGAGAGCAGCCAAGAGCACGCGATTACCACCCGTTGCCGTGGGTTATCTTTACCGATCCCCAGGTGGCGGGCGTGGGCTTTGATCAGGCGCAAGCCAAAGCCGTCGGCATCGACGCGGAAACCGTTACGCTTCCGATGACCAAAGTGCCGCGGGCACTGGTTGCTCGAGAGACTCGCGGATTTTTCCAGATGACCCGGAGTCGCGCCGACGACCGGATTCTCGGTGCGCGGGCGCTCGCCCACGAAGGATCAGAGCTCACGATGGAAGTCAGCCTTGCAATCCAAATGAGGATGACAGCCCGGAATCTGGCGTCCCTGTTTCATCCCTACCTGACACTGAGCGAGGCGGTGAAATTGGCAGCTCTTTCGTTTGGCAAAGACGTCAGCAAGCTGAGTTGCTGTGCAACCTGAGCACGGGCCATCGAATCAGTTGATAACAGTACGGGAGTGCCGCCCGGGTACCCTGTCAAAAAGCGCTCTCGCCATCTTCGCCGGGAGCCGAACGCAACCACACGACGCCGGATTCTGAAGACATTACCAAAAAGCCACCGGATTTAGCACAGAAAATGCTTACCACATTTCGTGCGTTTTCGAATCAACTTTAATTTTCTTGCTGTCATCGTGCTGTTTCTCCCGGTATCAGCGCGTGCAGAAGTGATTACGGAAATCCCTCTGGAATATTCCAGCGGGTATCTCTGGCTGAAAGTTCAGCCTGCCGGGCAGGGTGAATCGCTCAGCTTCATTCTCGATTCCGGCGCGGCATCGAGTGTGTTGAACGTGGAGGCCGCGCGCCGCCTCGATGTAAAGCTTGGCGGGTGCGTGCCGGTGCAAGGCGTGCATTCACGCACGACCGCCCAGCGGGTTGATCGGTTCAATGCCCTAGTTGGCAGCATCACGCTGCCAAAATCGCTTCTGGCCCTTGATTTTGGCGCGGTCAGCCGGACATGTGATCGCCCGATTGACGGTTTGCTGGGGGCGGATTTTTTCCGCGACCGGATCGTCCAAATTGACTTTGCCGCTGGGAAACTTCGGATTTTGGATCAAGCGCCTACGAGCGATTGTTGTGCGGCGCTTCCGATGAAGCAGCGCAACGGCACATTTTGCGTGCCGGTGGGAGTGGCCGGGAATCACTCGCAGTGGATGCGTGTGGATACCGGCTGCGATTCTACCTTGGAATGGGTCGTCAATGGGGCCAGAAATCAACGCCGTTCCGGCACATCCATCGGTCTGACAAATACTCGCGCCCGTTCGCTTATCACGGATGTTCAGTTGGGTAGCCATACGCTTCGGGGAGTGAAAGCGGGAATCCACGACCAGCAGATGTTCCCCGGAGAAGCCGGGTTGCTGGGAAAC
>JAFKMU010000022.1 GCA_017305195.1 Verrucomicrobiota bacterium
AAAAGACGAAGACGGTCTTGAGGCACCCCATATTCAAGAGCATTAAGCTTTGTTATCAGACACGAGTAGCCGCCTGCATCCAGGCTTGAAAGCATTGAAAGAAATTTCACTCGATGCTTTTGATTTGTTTCGAGATGGGGAACATTTTCGAGCACGAAAAATCCCGGGCGTAAGCCTAGTAGCATTCGAACGTAAACGCCCGTCAATTTTCCGGCGTCGCCATTGTGACCAGCATGGAGACCTCCAACGCTAAAATCGGTGCATGGCGGACCGCCGATGACACCAAAAAGCTCCGGCAGACTTTTACCAAAGGCCTCTGCAAGCACGGTTTCAGCGTCAAGGTCTACGACGCTCTTCGTGTTGCTGATCGTCGCCTCCGGAGCATACTTGTTTCGAGCTCGCCGCCATGCAGTAAATCCCGCTGCATAAATTTTCGCGAATTCCGCGTTATACTCGTTCGTCCAGCGCACGTCGAAGCCTGCCGTCTCAAAGCCGAGATCAAGAAAGCCACCTCCTGTAAAAAAGCTGAGTATCGGAATTTTCATTAATAATCACTATACAAATGCGCGGCCGTAAAAGCTGATGAATTAAAATTCACTTACAGTTGCGCTGCGAGCGTTTGATACGCATGGCTCATGCGCCTTACGATGTTAAAAGTATCCAAGAAAAGCGGCAGAGGAGTTGTGCAAACTGCGAGAGCATCAGCGAGTCGACCATGCGGACTTTGGGTATTCCACAGCGGATGAACGATGATTATTTCCCTCCCCCGCAGTGTAAAACCTGGAAGTTCGGCGAAAGGTCTCGGCGCACATTGCGGAAACGCGCGGCAAAACGAATCTCGAAGACGCTCAGCGTTTGAAATCCAGCTTTGACCTCCGTTCGGCCCGCGGAGTTCCGGCACGTCAACATCGACTAGACCGCTCTGATAAGATGAGTCTGCAAGCAGCCGAACGACTCCCAAACCAAGGCGCCAGTCGAGTAGTCCGTGGTAGGCCATGTTGCGATAGTGGCGCAAGCAGTCGGGGCACGATGTTTCGCATCGCCGACGATGAGACGCTGAAAGCATCGTTCTAACAAAGCCATCTCGAGATGCCTGCAAAGTGGCGCGCAGCAAGTCGCTCCAGTTCTCTGAAATCCAAGCAACGAATCCTGATCCGTTCGGCAAAAAATCGTTTAGAACGATTTCGCCGACACGCTCGCCCGTCGGCATCGGTCTTTGGCGAACATTGCTTACCACTATCTCTTCGGCATCGATATCCATCAAATCGGCCGCAACCGAACGGATAATAAAGGCGGCGGAATAAAATGCTCCCTTTACGGAGCCGCCTGTGACGAGTGGATCAAGCCTCAGTCCCAAAGGAATGTGCGCCGGGCTGATTCGGAGTACATCTGTTGTTTTTGGAGCCACTAGTGCAAAATCGTTCAAATCATTTGCGGAGGCAGTTCGAGTAAACGTGACTCCCGGCAAAAGGGCTCCCGCCGCTGGTTGTTGGGGGTTTTGGAAGCGGTGATCAATCCACTGATCATCAAATGCCCAATTCCCTTGTGCAGCGGAACCGTGTCCCCCCTGAAACATCTTACGGTTCCGATCATTCATCCGGTAAACCATTCCATTGCGGTCTAGGCGAACTGCGGTGTTCGTGTCTGCAGGTTGAGTTGCCGACGCATTTGACTCTTCACTGAGGATTGTTGCGCTTCCCAAATTAAGTTCGCCATCAACTCTGGCGTCTTGTCCACGATCGAACGATGTCCTAAATGCTGCGGGTGCTGCTACTAGAAACACCGTGAAAGGCTGAGGGTCATTTGCTGAAGCGCCACAGAATGGACAGAGCGTATCCGCAGGTTGTACTGGAGCGGTAGCGGTATAGTGGCACCGCAGGCAATGCTGCATCCATCGACGCCACGGAAGCGGATTGTCGCTCGCCGGCGTCAATCTCCCGCGTCGAAGCAGAAGAGGCGCAGTAAAACCAATCGCAGTGTATATCCGTTTGTCCTTGGTTTTTTGGGAACCGGGAGCAAACTCAGTAATCGCCAAATCAAGATCGCGGTCTATCGTCTTAGGCTCTCGGTTACGGTCGAAATCGAAACCGTGGTAGAGCTGGCGCGTACGGCTTGGCATCCCAAACATAGGCAACACCGCACCTTCTGCGAGCCGCTGAGCAATGCCTTGGCCTCCGAGCGCATCATTTTGCACGCATTCCGCGACGCGATTAACCAAGGATGTCCTGACGTAGTTTCGAAGGTTCGCCTCTAGTCCTGGCGCATTGGTTTGTGGAATGAGCGCGGAAATAACCTCGTCAACCTCCGGGCTGCTCACCAGCCACGCTTGGAGCTGATCCCTTAGCTGATCAGTCCAAAGTTGAACGGCACCAAACTCGCCGTGAGAGTCTGGCGGAACTGGAGAATCCCAAGTCGTTATGCCGACCGCAGCAAAGGCGCGCCGCAGACATTCTTTCGCTACAAGACGCTGGGCAATTTCGGGCCGGTCGAGAGACAAAAACGGCACGGGCGGCTGGTCGCCGGTGATGCGGGCTGGTGCATTGTAATAATGCTCGTCATGGCTGCGGCCTCGGCAGACAGTCAGCACGGCTGCAAACGCCTGGCCTCGCCGTCCGGCGCGTCCTACGCGTTGCTGGTAGTTAAATCGCATCGGCGGCATATTTGCGAGCATCACTGCTTGGAGTCCACCAATGTCAACACCGACCTCCATTGTCGTAGTGACGCTCAGCAAATCAATCGTATCAACAGCTGCAACAAGCCTCCGACGTTGATTGGAGCCGACATTGATTACAATGTCGCGGAATAGACGCTGGCGCTCCGGCTGGTCATCGGTCTGAGCCGTCAGTTCCTCGCAGTGCATTCGCAGTGGCTGTCGGCGTTGTGTAACCTCTGCCGCATAATAATTGTTCTCACGAAGCGACTCGCAAGTTGTGTCGGGATTTTCGTCAAGACGCTCGTTGCACCACGTGCAAACTCCACCCGCGCGATGGAGATGCGGCCTGCGGCATGACCTACAGGTCCAAACCGATTGCTGGGGCGTCGCAATCTGAATGTCGAGTCGTAGCAGATTCAGAATTGCATGACTGTTTTGGCCGTAGCGAGTATCCGTTACCGCAGTCCACACCGTATCTCTGAGTCGTTGCGCATCAAGCGGTGGGTTTGCCGCAGCCACTTCTTGAAACCAAATTTGGATGCGGGCCCGCGCGTCTGCAGGTGCAGTCCACTCCTCAATACGCCAGGCGCCGACGCTGTTATCCACGTATCGAAATAGGTCCCCTAGAATGCGGATGAATCCGTTGCAAACCTGCAAAAACAAATCAGACGCGCAATTGCATTCGGCAGCAAGCGTGGCCGCCTGTTCCTCCGTCAAGCGAATGTGCGGGAAACCAAGGCCACACGATTCGAAGCTGAAATAATTCCTGCTGAAGAGTACCCCTGAAACCTCCGCCGCAACCTTGGGAACTAGATGATTAAGACGGCGTTCAACGATGGGAGCGTCAACTCCTTCAATTTGCCAACAAGTGTCCGGTCGGCTGAAATCGAACAGTTCAGTCCAGCGGCGCCAGTCGTTCGTTGCGTACTTGAACTCTTGATAAAGCACATCTACTCCGGCTGGGTTTACACCCAGAGATTTAAGACGTTTGATCAGAAGTCCAGGGCCGCGGTTATCGTCACGATCAAAAAGCAGAATTTCAGCAGGAATCCGTCTCGTTTGTCCGCGGTGGCGTAGAGCAGCGAGCCGCGCGCAAGCAGCATTTTTAGCGTCATCCAACAGCCTTCGCTGCACTTGCGGCAGCGCATCAGGAATCTCTGTTCGCTCAAGCAGCAAATCTTCTTCGATACGCGCGCGGGTTGTCGAATTGCGTGCATCGCAGGCAATGGCTTCGGGGCTCACTGGCCGGCCATCGTTGGCAATATCTTCAAGCAAACTAAATTCACCAAAGGCTTCGTGCATCAACTCGTCATAGACGACTTCTCGAATCAGATCGTCGTAATGATTCCGCTCGATGCCATTTGAGACTCCAGCAGCGTCTTCACGACTATCGGAAAAAACAACGAGTTTGCGGTCGATGCTCGGAAGTTCATAGAAGAGTTCTTTTGCGAGAATTTGAGATACTTTCGAAAAGCCCGTCCGAAATCCGCGTATCGGAGATTTTCGCGAAATTCTTCGGGTGTAGTTGCTGGCGCAACATGGGCACATCGACGGCAGCGCTGACAACTGTGATTGCTCGTTGCCGTTCAGAGTTCCAGAGACAAAGAGGTAACCGGGAATAGCGTCGCCTGTAGCGCTTCCAAGCTGCACCCTTCCGTTATACGGATTGAGGGCAGCCGGGCGCCACCTTGCTCCGGCTCGCCAACTGGCGACTTGGCTCCCGGCGGCTTCGTCCTTGAGCAAATGCTGGGTCCAAGTTCCAGTAGCATCCGGATTTATTGCCCGGTTTCCAGTGGGCCAAAAAATTCCATACTCTGCAAAACTCCGGCGATCTACAAACCGGGCCGCCTGACGGTCTGGAATTCCTTCAATGTCATGGTCGGTATTTAGAAGCTCCCAACCGCCATTGTTCAGAATCGGGAGCTTGCTGCCTCCAAAAAATGATGTTCCGCAAACCTCGCAGTATAGTAACTCAAGCACTCGGCGAGCGTCACCTTGTTCGTCGGCGTAGAATATCCTGCTCGAACCAAAAAGCTTGCCTGCCGTTCGGCTATCATTTGGATCATGCTGTCGCCCGTGATTCGGCGCCACGCAAGCCCATAGCCCTTCAATATTTCGGAAAAACCAATGAAAGCGAAAAGCCGGCAGGTCTGCTCCTTGAGCGGCCATTCCTCTTAGTATAAAGAGGCCCCGCAGTCCCTTTACTCGCAGTGCTTCGTCCGCGGTTGCTGAAAAAAAGCGGTTTGCAATTTGAGATAAGGCCGCCGCGCGCACGTTCTCTTGCGAGCCATCGCTTGAACATGAAACAATTGCATTGGTCGAAATTTGACTGAAAGCGCGAGCTGCTGCCTCGCGCGCATCCCCGCCTGTTGCTGCGCCCACCGCCGCACATAGGTTATCGACCGCCCGATTAATTACTCCACTTTCTCTGGAGTCGAAAGCATCGCAAAGCGCCGCGAACTCATCCGCGCGAATTTGCTCCGTTCTGGCAGGAGGTAGAATTCGATGTCGTCCAACGACAATTTGTTCTGCGGTCCATTCGCATCCGAAGAAACCATTCAAGAAGGCTAGACTTTTGGGATTTCCAGGGTCGAGCGAGGCGCTGGACGCTAGCAAGCGAAGTTGAGGACTCTCTGGAGAGAGGCCTAGACGGTTAATTAGCAATCGGACTAAAAATGCGACTTCCGTGCCGGCAGTCCCTCGATACAAGTGAAGTTCATCCAAGATAAGGTGAAAGACATTGTCGGGCGACTCAGCGAGCCATTCGCGCGTATTCGTAAATATTCCGTCGTCATCAGCACGCATCAACATGATGCTGAGCATGCTGTTGTTGGTAATGAGAATATCCGGCGGGGCGTCTTGCATGTCCCACCGGCATCTCATTTCGCCTCCGTCGAGCCGTGGGAAGAAGTAACGCGCCTCCTGAGAGCGCTCGTTTGCTCGGTTTTCTTGAATATGCTGATCGACGACTCTCACCGCTTCGTCCGCCTTTTGCAGCTCGCTGATTAGGTCGCTGATTTTTTGCTCGTTCGGCGTTCCGTCTTGTTTGAATTCGTGTCCTGGAACTGGCGTGCCTCCATTGTAGCGGCCAAGATAAATGCGATTGCGATTGCAGTTCTCGTGAAGCCAATCGCGAGCTCGCTGAGAATCGAGCGCTTTGCGAAGCCGCGTCATTTGATCTTCCACAAGCGCATTCATCGGATACATGATGAGTGCTCGAACCGCAGCTTTGCGGGTTTCGTTCGATCGTTGTGAAACGCGCGGAGAAAGCCCGTTGGCATCTTGCTGCGCGCGCCATGTTTCATTTGCTGGCGTCCACCAATCATCTTGATGCGTTTGCCTTGGGCCCGGCGCAGGCCAAGTAATTGCTTCCCGCGCCAAACTGGCAAAGAGCGGAAGCAAGAATGATTCTGTCTTTCCCGAACCTGTGCCAGCGGTAACAACTGCATTTCGGCCACAAAGGCTTAACTGCAGCATTTCAAGCTGGTGCGAATAGAGTGCATAGTTCCCAACCAATCCGCATTGCGCAAGTTCCTTGAAAGCCGCCGAAGTATTTGCATCCAGCCCCGGCAAATCTTCCGCCGTGAGATCCTGCACGGGCCGTGCTTGTTGATACCGAGGAAGCGGCTCAATCCACGGATCTCGGTAAAATATGCCGGGTTCATTCTCGGCAGTAGCGCGCAGAAGCGTTTCGCGTTCTGTCTCAAGCGACGGATACTGCGTTCTAAATGCCGTCTTCACATACAAAATAAAGTTGTCGCGAATCCGATTAAATGTGCCGATGGGATCGTTCATAGCGCGCGCGGTGAAGTGCTTGTTCTTAGAAAATCATCTGGAATGTGAAGAGGCAGAGGTGACTGCCCAAGCTTTAAGAAAACAATTTCCGCCACCGACGAAGGAATGCCGGTATAGATGTGGTAGCCGTTTTGTTCGGGAAACCTCCATTGAACATCGCGCGCAGACAGCCAGGCTGGAGGCAGACCGCTGCACAAGGCGAGCGCTCTGCCTAAAAGGCGGGGCAATGGTGCCGCTGCGGGCACAGCCACAACTTTCCCTCGAATATCGTGAACCAAACAGTTCTGACCATGAGCACGCAGCACGGCATACACGCCCCAGTCTCGATCTGTGCGTGTAGCGCACTCACCATCGCGAAGTTCAACGTAAGATGGCAGCCTTCTCGGAAAATATCTAAGAAGCCGCAGACCAGATTGCTGCCTCTTGCATTGTGATTCGAACCGCATAGAGGTAAGCGCAAACTCGCTTGAAGAAAGCGCGGGTTCCGGTTCATGCCGCCAGGAGCGAGCGGACAAATAGCTGTCAATATCGGCACTTCCTTGAGCGAGCAGCCAAGCAGGAGGCTTTGGGGAAAATTGAATGCCGACAGCATGCGCAGTACTTCGTAAGTTTGAAATATCTTCTGATTCTAAAAAAAGGGCGCGCGGGGCAAAATTTCGTCCAGCTGTTAAAGCCACTGTTTTCAATAGAGCAGAATTGGCGGTAGCCGCTTCAAACAACTTGCGCTCGGTTTGTGGTGACCTGCCGCCGCAAATTACTCCAATCGGCAGCCCTGACCGGGGAAGCATAGCAAGCACGGCAGGTGCAACTGCCACTTTGAAGTCGTGATTCTCCCTGGTTAGCTCAATGTGTGCCAAGTTATCCAGCGTGCGTGCGCCATGCACAGCCGAAACTCCGAGCCCGTCAGCTGATCGACTCATGACTGATTCGTATGCATTCCGCCAATCTTTCCACGCAAGAACACCGCGCGCAGTTGCAACGTGCAGCATCAGTTCGAGAAATGGAAATTCAGATGCCACGGGCCACCTCTCGATAAGCACCAAGCAGTTCGCGAACGCGCGGATGCTTAAGTGGCTCGGCAACTCGCCGGTTTACCCAAATTACTTTTGCCCATCGTTTTGGATTACCTTCCCGCTGATTTGGCTCAGGTCGGCACGCCTCGATAGCGGAACCGCAGTAGGCAAACACAACGCGCTTGCGGCTGGTGCTGACGGCCCACACTGCCGACCAATTCGGCAGAGAATCACCCCTGCGAATATCTGCGATCTGGCCAGGAACTCGCCCTAGCAAGACAGCACAATCTGTTTCTTCCACCACAGATTCGGCGTCTGCATGAAATTCAGGTGCACCTGGGGCGTTCACTGCGGCGCCTCGAACGGAAAATGTGTTGCCATCTCCTTGCAGTTTTTCTCCAAATTGATTTACCATCGGACAGTCCGCTCCCTCACTCCATGTCCATCCGTCGGATCTAATAAACAAGCTCGCATGAAGCTGTTTGTCCGTAATTTCAACAACAATTGAGTTTACCGCCCGCAGTCCATCCTGCGAGAGAGTATAGCGAAATCCATCGGCTGTCTCTAGAGTGCGCTCGTCGCACATCACTTTTGTTGGTTTTTCATGCCAGTCCACGACAACGTCAGGAGGAGCAAACGGAAAATAAGCCGCTCCGTTCCCGCTTGAAACGCCGCCCTCAAAAAGAATCCTCGGCGCAGCTGGACGCGCTAATGCTGGAAACCGTCCCGCCAAGTTTCCATCGCTTGAAGGATCCGCGCCCTCAAAAATTCTCCAGCCAGTCGGTAAACCGCTCGGCGAATACACCTCTTTCCATGAACCGCAGCAGCGACTCCCCCATTGATCCATCTCCGCGCCTATAGTTCCATAGGCAGCGATAAAGAAGCTCCCTTGAGCTGGCACCTTTTTAGATTCTACAAAGCCAGCCATTTTAACGCCACCGTTCGAAAATATCCGCAGAAGCGCCGCCGGAAAAATCAATCTAGTTCCTGTATGAACACAGCGGAACTCAGACCGGGCCTGCCAGCTCAGTTCGCTCGCTTCGAACTCCAGATTGGTTGCGGTGTCTTTCAGCGCATCCGTTATTCTGCCCGAGCCCTCCGCACACTCAAATTTCCGGCCATTAAGGGCTCTCGATTCAAGAAGCATATCGCTCGGGTCCATCGAATCCGGCAAAAATGCTACAAGCCTGCTTGCAATAAAACCGGCAGGATCGATTTCTTTCAGCCACAGCCGAAGACCTGCGCGACGTTCCGAAACCTCGTCGGCTCCGGCGGGAACGCTTCCGTCCCACTCAGAAAGCTCGCTTTGTATAATCTCCAAAAGTGAGGAGCGGTAATCAGAAGTTTCAGAACTTGTGAGCAGCTGAATCGTACGCCGTCGAAGCCGTCTTTCGGCAATCGGCGCCAAAACGGATGCTAACTGTCCCTCAGGAAGAATTGCACCAGGTTCAAGGTCGGCTTTTTCGAATAGCTCTGGCAAGGCCGCTCGCTCCTCTTCAGTCAGAATCGTCTGTGCTATTGGCAATCCAACGTAAACCCAGTCCAATGCGCTTTGGAATTTGAAAACACCCCATTCGCCCTTCTTGTCGGCGTGCGTCCATACCTCCAAGTCCCGCCAAAGTACATCGGACATTGAGCGAAATTGGGTGGGCGCTCCCGTCTGCGAGTCACCCAGGAGGTCGTGCACTCGTGGATAGTAAGCATGGCGCGGCCAGTCGCCGTCATGAGCAGCTGCGAGCGAAAAAAAACAGAGATAAGCAAGATACGGCGGATATTCTAGATTCCGGCTTCGCCAATTTGAACAAACCCGCATGGCCTTGACACACATCTCCCCGTGGGCGAATTGACGTGGCCCTTGCTTGATTGCTGCAATAAAATCTTGAACGCCATCCGGAGTGTCTGAAAGCTGACAAAGAAGCTCCCGCGTCGTGTGCAAATACACCCGCTTCCCAGCGTGGCCCTGGTTAAAAAACGTCCGCGCTAGGGTCGCATTCCATTCTTCGAAAGTCATGGATACAGAATTCCAATGCAGAAAACGGCCGCTGCACTCTTGGCTTCGGCTAAAAGCTCGTCTCGGGATCGCACGACCCAGCCAAAAGAATGGAGCATCCAATTGATCTGCTTTCGTGTCCTACTCTCTGAGGTCAAGCCCGACATGGAAAACGGTCAATTTACAAGTCACGTGCTAACCAGTCGAGAGTAAGATCATCCCAGCTTTTACAGATTTAACGGCGGAACCCGCGACGTTTCTGCCATAAACTTCCGTGAGGAGAATGCATGCATGCCGCTGATTAAGAATCTGTTGCATAATCACGGCTATCTTCAGAGAAGCTCGTGACCATGCTCACGCCAGCGACATCCCTGGCCTTTCAAGAGTTTGAGGCAAGTTGCGACAAGCGAGGAGGGATTGCTGTTCAGCCCTGAAATAGCCCGAGCATTTTTATCCAAATTCGGAGAATAGGCCTCGGTTTTTCCCGCCACGATGGCCGGGATGAAAGCAATCTCTGTCCTTCCCGAAAACGACATTCGCAACTCCGACCGCCGTCATCCGGTCGATTTTCTTGAACCCATTCCGACCCGGGAGGACCACCTTCAGCGCATCTGCGAAGTTCTGAGCCGAACCTTCGGATGGGTGGCCGAGGCGGACACCGTTGAGCAAAAAGGACTCCGGGCTTCCGTGGTCCTGTATTGTGTCCGGGCCGATCTTCTCGGGGCGGCGGCCCTTGAGCAACTCGGCGCGACAACCGGCACACCGCAGGCTGTCGTTGACGAACTGGTCTCCGACTTCTGCCACAGCATCGGATGGTAACATGAGCGCGGCGACCCAAAAGGCCGCTGACCAGGTGCGGGGCATCCCGCTGGGGGAACTCCTAAACTGGCACGGCTTCAAGATCACGAAGGAGGGCGTGAGCATTCGCGCCCGAAGCAAACATCACAACATCGTCGTCACCGGAAACCGATGGTTCGACAACAAGGCTGGCGTGGGCGGAGCGGGAGCCATCGATCTGCAAATGCACCTGTGCGGTGGGGATTTCCAAACCACCTGTCATGTTCTGGCCGAGGGTTTCCGGCCCACTGGAGCCGGGTTGGTCTTCCCTCCCAACAGAAATCCCTCTGACCGGCGCAGGCCTTTCGAGGAACTGGCCGCTCAATATGCCGTGCCAAGCGTCGGCAATTGGCCGATAGCTCGCGACTATCTGGTGGAGACGCGCAAAGTCGATCCCGTCATCGTGGATGAACTTCACGAGCGCGGTTCGATCTATGCCAACAATCACCGCCCGAATCCCGGCCTTGTTTTCCTGCACCGGACGTCGCACGGCAAGGTGGAAGGCGCGACTTTGCGGGATACCCGTCACGAATCGACTTTCCGACCCTGCCTCGGAAACAAACTCTCGGCGTGGTTTTCCATCGGCGATCTGGCCAGCGCGCAGACGATAGTGGCCGTCGAGTCACCCATCGAGGCGTTGAGCTATCACACCCTCTTCGCGGGGCGCAATGATCCGCTCGCCATTGTCAGTTGCTCCGGCTCCTTCGTGCCGGAAGATCTCATGTTTCAGGCCTACGACCGCCGCCAAAGCTTTGTCGTGGCCTTGAATAATGACGAAGCTGGGGAACTCGGATGGCAAAAGGCTTGGGACGGTACGACCGAGTGGACCGGCTTCAAAATCTCTTCCGCGTGTCCCCAATGCAATGACTGGAACGCTGACTTGGTGGCTTCCCGCCGCGTCCCCAATGGCCAGCGAAACGGCCTTCACCTGTAGTCCTCACCCTCGTACTCCCTATGGATCTCACCGCAACTTATTCCCCCGAAGACAACAAACTGCGTCTCTACGCCAGCACTCGCCTCGATGCCGAAACCTACGCCCAAGTAAAAGCGGCGGGATTTTCATGGGCACCGAGGCAGCAACTTTTCGTCGCTCCCATGTGGACGCCGCAACGCGAGGACTTGCTTCTCAAGCTCTGCGGAGAGATCGGCGATGAGGACAAATCACTCGCTCAGCGTGCCTCAGAGAGGGCTGAACGCTTCGAGAACTACAGCGAGAACCGGGCCAAAGACGCCGAGCAAGCCCACAAACAGGTGACTTCCATCTTGGAGCACATCCCGTTCGGACAGCCCATCCTTGTCGGCCATCATAGCGAAAAACGCGCCCGGAAGGATGTCGAGCGTATCGACAACGGCATGCGCAAAAGCGTCAGGATGTGGGACACCTCGAAGTATTGGGCGGGTCGCGCCGAAGCCGCGATCCTCGACGCCAAATACAAAGAACAGCCCGACGTTCGCGCTCGGCGGATCAAAAAACTGGAGGCCGAGGAGCGCAAGAAGCAGCGCACCAAAGCCGAATCCGAGCGCCTCGTCACCGCATGGAGCAAATCGGGGCTGACGATGGAAGACGCGGCCAAAATCGCCAGTCGCGATCACGGAACCTTTCTGAGCGCTCGCCAAAGGACGGATGGCAAGACTTGGCCGGTGTCCTTGTGGGATGCGACCCAGGGCCGCTACGAGCCCCAGCCAAAGGTGGAGGAGATTGTGACCAAGGCCGTCAAAAATCATCAGGTCACCATTGCTTGGGCCGACCGCTGGCTCGGGCATTTCTCCAATCGGCTGACCTACGAACGGACCATGCTCAAGCAGGATGGTGGCATCGTCGCCGATCAGAAAAAACCGGAAATCGGAGGAGCCTGCCAATGCTGGGCCTCGCCGCGAGGCGGTTGGTCGATCATTCAGAAGGTCAACAAGGTATCTGTGACCTTGCTCGATAATTGGGGCAATGGTGGGGAGGATTTCCGACGCACGATCCCTTTCGACAAACTTCGCGCCGTCATGACCAAGGTCGAGGTGGATGAAGCCCGGCAAACGGGCCGACTGCTTGGGGAACAACGCCTCGGCTTTATTTTGGCTCCCGAGCCCAGCCAAGCCGAAGCTCTCGCCGAGGGCAGGCAAGCAGGGCCTGAACAGGCGGCAGTGTCCGCCGCTCCCGTTATCCGTAGCGGCATCGAGACACCGCGAGGGCCGCTGACGCGTAAGGCTCCTTCACAGGAGGATCTTTTCAAACCACAGGTCAGGCAATCACCCAGGCAAGGAATCGGTCTGTGAGTTCACAATATATCCACATGGCGCATCCGCGCAGGGGATCCGCTCATTGGCCGGAGCCGCCAACGGCATCGGGGACGGCAGTAGCTCGCCCCTCATGCCTACCATCTCTGGCCAATCAGCTCACCTTTCAGGCCGATCCACGCCGAAGCCGCCCATTGAAGCAAGGCCCCCGCTTCGCCCCCTGCCGTGTTTCAATCGGCGGTTGCACCCGAAGCCGACCGACTGGCCTTCCATCCTGTACCCTGGCAATGGGCGCGCTCATTGGGAACCGCCTCGCCGGTGTGCTGGGGCTTCGACCTCTTGCCCCGCTTCCCTTCATGGCGGTTCCCAATCAGCATAACTTCTCCGACCCGCTTGGCTTCGCTCGTCCATTCCATCCGTCCTCGCCGAGCCAAAATCCTCGGCTCCGGGCGGAACGAATCGGCGGATGGACCTCGTTCGACCTCTTTTTCGGAGTCCTCGGAAACGTAGTTCCGGGCCTCCTCCGAACAACTGCGCGGTTGGCCGGGCTCTCCTATCTTTGCGGTCGTTTCCCTATATCCAACGACCGACAGGATAGCACTTTCCCTAGGGAAAGTTCGGGGCGGGCCGCTCTCGCTATTTTCCCGCCGTTCTTCCGCGTGTCAGGCACGCTCCAGAGGGCACTCGCCTCCGGCTCGTTCTTCCATCGCATCCGCTCAATCCACCAATCCTGAATTCCCATGCCACGTCAGCCACAACCCGGAATTGTGCAGTTCGCTCTTGATATCCCGATCGACGCTAAATTGCGTTTTGAAACCCTTCACGCTTCGCTGGGTTTCAAAAACAAAGCTCAAACCTTCGAGGCCATTCTTTATTACGTGTCCACCCAGGACAAAATTGATCCCGCTGCCCTCGGACGTATCGAGGCGGGCGTCAAAGAAACTCTGCGCTTGCTGGAATCTTTCCAATGAAGAACGGCCAGATTTTTGCGCACAAGTCCACCGCCCGCGGGCGCCTGGATTTGGAATATCTCGATGAAACTTCCGGACGGAAAGTTTCTCTGCGCGAGCATGCCAAGATGGAACAACAGATCGGGCGAAAGCTCAAAGGCTTCACCGACTACGCATCAAAGGAAACGCTCGGCCAGGTTCATGTCGGAGGATTTTTTCACGACCTCATTCGCATCAACCCTGACGGTTCCAGTACGGCTCCCTCGCGTCTTTCCAACGACGAGCGCAAGCACCGCACCACCGAAACGTGGCAGAGTCATCTCGGAAAATTTCCCTCGCAGGGAAAGCGTCCGGTCATAGCGCATCGACTGATCTTTTCTATGTCCACCGAGCAGCACAACGCGCTGGTTTCCGCCGGAATCAATCCCGATCAAGTGCTGCACGCCACCATGAAAAAGGTCATGCGGAAGTTCGCTGAGTCGTTTCATCCCGGCGACTCCATCGGCTACGCCTACGGATTGCATCACGACACTGCTCATCTTCACATTCATGTCGCACTTTGTCCCCGCACGGAAAGAGGGTGTTATGTCGGATGCAGTACCTCCCGTTTCAGCCAAACCAGACACAAGCGGCAGATGGATCGAATCCGCTCTTGGTTCGAGCAGGAAAACCAACGGTGGGAGGTCATTTTGAGTTCCCCGCAAAAAATCGAGCAAGCCATTGCGCTCCGGCTCGACTCGGATCGGTTCGTTTTTGCTCCTCGTCTCAACGTCGCTCACTTGCAAGCCCTCCGCAGCACACAAACGGCGGAGGCAATTCGGTTGCAGCAGCTCTATCAAAGCATTCGAAATTTGGAGGCGGCTATCCTGGCCACGAGGCAACAGCGGACCGTCCAGCGCAATGCCAACTATCTTTCGAGGTTTCTTGGACAGCGCAAGTCAAAGTTCGCGCGCACGATTGAAAAAGTTGCGGCCAAGGTGGAACAGCG
>JAFKMU010000047.1 GCA_017305195.1 Verrucomicrobiota bacterium
GAGAGAAGATTCCGAAGAGAAACTCAATTCCCAACTCTGCAAATATCTGAATGTTGCAAGCGGGCAGCGATTTCCCATGGTGTATTTTCATCACGAGGAAAAACAAACGTTGAACCGAAGGGTCGACCTGTCGGCGCTGCCTCGTGAGTCTCAATTCATTGGAACAAATTTCCATTCAATTTATGACCCGATTGCGGTCTTTGAAGGAAAGCGACTGCCTGCTCCCTGTGGCTCCTCTTTACGTCAGCAAGAGTATGTCACCGGCGGAGGGAATCGGTCCGGTGGAATTCAAAGATTCAAACTCGGCTTGCATGGAGCGAAGCACAGAATTGCTGCGATCGTCGGATATCTTCAGGAAGGGGATGCCAGCCATTGGATTAACACCATCAATGGCTGGATTGTTGGCCTCAATTCTGAATCGGCGGAGGAAAGGTGGACCGCAGAAGAACAGTTGTCCCACGTGCTGAATGACCTCGAACGAGGATTATCAGTTTGTTCATCGCAACACCGTCGTTCAGGGGATGTTGTCAGTGAAACAATTGATCTCCAACATCTTTGGATTAAAATGTAAGGCTTTGGGGACTTCCTTGCCCTAGCAATGGCCACGACCGCCCTCCGCTGAATTACGATTTTCGATCGGACTCAGGTTCTCGCGTAGAAGCCGAGGTTTCTTCCAAGGTTGCCAATCGCTCCTTGTCGGGCCGGGCTCCAAACCAATCTTTAGCCTCTTCCCCCGTGGCCAACTCCCGATAGTGCTCAAAAATCATACGTGGACTGTTTCCGGCTTCCAGAGCCACTTCAGCGGCATTTTTTAGAATGGCCATCCGATAGGTGATGAAGGAGTGCCGCAGGCCATTGTGGACGATCTTGACCAATGGTTTGCCCATTTTATCGGTGATGGCATCCACTGCCTTCTTGAATTGCGTGGCAATCGCAAACTCATCGTGGACACCCACCAAAACTCGCCCCGACTCCTTGCGCATGGGGGCCAGCCACTCCGCCAAAACCGGAAGGATCGGCGCGAGACGACGGCTGGCCGTCTTCGACTTGGACGCCTTGATCTCAATGACTTTTTGCCCAAAGCGAACCTCTGTCCACTCCAGCCGCACAATTTCCGCCGTTCTGAGGCCCGCAAAGGCTCCAATCGCCACAAAAGGCGTAAGGCGTGGCTCGATCTTGAAAAGCAGCGTGTGGAGCTTTTCTGGCGTGTAAATCCCGATCTCGCCACCCTTACCGTCATACCGCTTGGAAAACTCGGCTTCGGTCTGAACCCCGCGCGGCAAATACCCTTCCTCGCGGGCGTAGGAAAGCAGTGTAGCCAGGGAGGAACGGTAATTATTTTTCGTCCTCCCGCTGGTGTGCTTCATTTCCTTGAGCCAGAGATTGATGTCAGTGGCATGAAGGTCCGCCACGTTCCCGGAGAAGGTCTCCTTCGCCTTGTTCAAACGGGCCTGCATATCCAGCCGGTAACGTCGGGATTTCTTCTGTTCCTCAATGTTCTCCAAGAACAACTTCACCAGATCGCCAAACTTGATCGAGGGGAGTCGTGCCTTATTTCGCTCTGCCAAAAAATACTTCACCGCTTCCGTCAGGGTGCCATCTCCATCGAGCAGTGTGTATGCCTCAGCAAATTGACGAGCGGCTTCCGTCAGCGACACCCGGGTGGGCTGGAGGATCTCCACCGCTTCATTGACCGCGGCCGTTTGTTTTGGCGTGAACACGGCAATATGAGCGGTTCCGTCCGCAAGTTCCTCGATCAGTTCCTTGGCCCTTGTCCGGCCCGCTTCGAGCGATGCGACCCGCTCACGGTCACGCTTTCCCGCCTTATAGAATGAAAGTTGGTAGCTATCGACCCCGCGAATGGGGCTGTAATAAATGGGGATTTTGATACCCTTCCCCTCGATGGTTTCCACCGGCCCACGCTTCACTTTTGCGACTTTGGAGGACATAAATACATGATATTTGTCCTGCATCTGTCCTGCAAGGGCATTTTTAGGCCATTTACCTAGGTAAAACTTACGTTTTCGAGTCCCGTCGGTCACCCCATTTTTTCCGAGGTAAAATCATCCGGCTCTCCGCCAAAAAATGGGGATGAGGTCATTTGTTGCTCTGTTGAAAAGACTTCCTTGGGAGGGAGTAGGACAGGATGCAGAAGGCGGCTTCCTGGATCATGGCAGCGTTCGTTTTACTGCTGAGCCTGTCTCCCATCATTCGCTTGAAGCCGCTAAAGAAGCTTTCGAAAAGACTTGTCTGCTAATGCCGCTGGCTTGCTCACACTTTGGCAATAAGCTTCAGTCTGCTTCGCCATGAATATCCAATTTCGCTCGCAGAATCCTGATGAGCGTATTTTGTCGAATTTTGCCGCCACCCCTTTCACCATCACAATTGGCGAGGAGACTTTTCAATGCGCCTCAGTGGAGGGATTCTGGCAGGGGCTTAAGTCAAAGGGAGACATGCGAAAGCACATCTTTATGCAGTCGGGGTTGGCGGCCAAAAAGGCGGGAGGGGGCAAAAAGTCGGATTACTTCGAAATCGGCGGACGCAAGTATCGAGTGGGCGGCCAGGACCATGAAGAACTTATCCGCGAAGCCATCAGGCAGAAAATCCTGCAAAATCCCCGCGCTGCGGATGCCCTGCGCCGCAGTGAAGGAACCATCACCCATAAAGTGGGCGGCCACGCCAAGCCCATCTTCAAGATGGAGAAAATGCTGATGGCTGTTCGACGGGAGCTTTTCGGTCACTAGGCAACGTGCGGAAAAACGGCTTCCCGTCCGGCCCGGGAAGCCTCCCCGTGCGTATTCCCTCAAGCGCGTTCCGGACAGTTCACCCCAGTTCGAAGGTCGTTACGCCAAAAATCTGCCGCCACGGGAGATCTGGCGCAGAGCCGCGAACCATCCGAGCGCAGCCAAACACCTCTCTGAAGCCATGCCTCGCCGCCAAAGCCTGCGCGTCCGGATTCACCTCGGGAATATCAAGAAAGAGAGGGCTGTCCGCAGCATGATGAGATAACGCGCAAAATATCTCCTCCGCGATCTCCTCGCTCTCGGCGAAAAGAGGTCCAATCTTGAAGCCTCTCAGGCAAGGCCTCACCACGCCGATGCCAAGAATCTCCCCCTGCGAGATGCTGGCAAGACCAAGCCCTCCCTCCGGGGATATCCAGCGTCGCAGAAACTCCTGCCTGGGAACTCCGAAGAAGCGAGCGTCAAAGTTCGCCAGGTGATCCTGCGGGATCTCCCGCAGGTCTCGGAGCCCGCAGTTCACCTCGCCCGCGATGCCCTTACCCTCCATGCGCAAGTTGCGATGGAGGAAAACGAATCCGCTTCTCGCATAATACGGCTGCATGGTGAAGACACCGTCCAAAGCCATCGGGGCATCCGGTTCCAGCCTCGCGGAAAGCTTTCCGATAAAGAATTCCCAAAACTGCGTTCCCCATCCTCGCCCACGCCATTCCGGTTTCACAATGAACAGGCCGACAAACCCCAATCGCCCCGCGTAGGAAACGATGGAGGCCGTCCCGATGAGCTCTCCATCCAGGAACATTCCATAGAACCCCGAGGGATCAGCCGCCCAGAATGCATCGGCGTCATGATGCCCGGGGTTCCACCATTCGGCGGCAGCCCAGGAAATCGCAGTGGAAAATTCATCGCGCGTCAGCAGCCGAAAAAGGGGGATATCACTCACGGATGTTGCCTCTCGATTATCCTACCATCCCGGGCGGAAGGTGACAATATCCGCGCCCCCTTTTGCCTTCAGGACGACGGGGAGCCGATCTCACGATCCCTCGTCAGCCGATCTCTGATCCGGCGAGAAAGCTGAACGATGCGCAGTCTGGCTTCCAAAAACGTACGAAGCCCCCAGCGCAGGGGCTCGGTCATCGGGCTGAGAGACAGGGTCTGCCCCAACGCGCGCATGGTCGGGCCAGCGTAGGATTCCACCACCCAGAGTTCCCGCCGTGACAGCCCCTGTCTCCATGTCCCGACATTTGTCTTTCCCAGCGGGCTCCTCGTTTTCACGTGGATCTGGTTTTCCCAGGGAGCTGTCTCTTTTTCTGCGGTGTGGTGAAATTCCAGCATCTCCGGATGATAACTCTCGCCAAGAAAATCACAGATCAAGCGAAGGTGCTTTTCGGGTTCGGATACCAGTGCCTCGTAACTCAGCTCAAGGTAATGGTCGGAACCAAAGTCTCTCCCCGCCCTCGACGCCAGTGTCATGCCGACCCATTGCCGAACGATCCGCTGAATATCACCCTCGCACCAACCGCCATTGCGCATGGAGAGGCAAGTATCCCGCGCGTCGCGGAAGAGATGAATGAACTTTGCCGACGGAAACACCTGCCGCAGCTTCGTCACATAGTAGGAGTACTTCGGAGTTTTGTCGCCCCAGCGCATCTTCCCTGCCATTCCGGCGCAGTCAATAAATACCTTGTCCACAAGCGAGGCCAGATCGGTAACGCCACGGTGAAATATCGCCTGCCGCAACACCTCGGCTTCACACTCCCAGTCATTCCAACGCGAGTGGCCGGAAATCATCTGGAAAGCCTGCTCCTTTTGCTCCTCCGTGAGCGGCCCGTTCAGCGGCAACGTATCGAGCAGGGGGATCAGGAACCAGGATTCCCTGGGCACCCGCAGCCTCGGGTGCATGTTGATCATCAACCTCAGTACAGTGGTTCCAGAGCGCCCGGAACCCACGATGAAGAAAGGTCCCTCACCCATCCTGCGAGATTCGGATGCGGCCTCCCTTTGCGGCAGATCGACAAAACAAAGATACAGATTTCATTTTTCTCATAAACCCTCCTAAACGGGAATCGTTTCAAAAAAAATTCCGCTCTAGTAGTGTAGCTGCTCTCCCTCGGAGAACCTGCTTTTGGACAAAGCTTGTCAGCAGGTTTCATGCCTTCCGGCCAGCATGCGCGAACCTCTCACAAAAAGCATCCGGTTGCGTCTCTGAAAGAACGCGGCCTTCAAGTCGATCGGCAAGTCAATACAGTTCCCCTGGTTCCACCAGACTGGGCGAAAAGCGGACTGACGTTTTTCCATCCGGCCCCTGTCTTGCCTTCGCCCCGGGGTTCGGTGCCGGATCTTCATGGATTCGCCATTCTCCAGTATGAACAAGATCGTCAGGACAAATCCGTGCCTTCAGGAAACCGGATGATACCTTGAATTCCCCTCAACTTCTCCCCATATGAAAGCTCTCTCCCATCTCGGATATGGTGCGCTTGCATTGATCCTGTTTTGCACGAACAGCGCAAAATCGCATGCCGCCGACCCATCGCTGCATAAGACAGAACAGGACGCCGTGGTCATCGGCTTCGATACAGGCGATTGGAAGGGGGCCGACCTATCGACGGAACAGGTCAAGGTCGGAACGCACTCCGCCCTATGGATAGATCACCTGGCCAACGAGTCCGTGACCTCTTCAAAAATCCCGCATGACTGGACGGGCTATGACGGGCTGCGGTTGTGGATTTTTAACGCCGGGCAGTCGCCGGTCTCCTTCATGCTCGTCCTGGTCTCACAGAAGGACCGCAGCACCTTCTCGTACTACTCTCACCGGGTGACCGTCGATTGGGACGGATGGAAGGAGGTCAGCATTCCTTTCACCGCATTCGAACCCAATCGCGATCCCGCAGGTTGGAACAAGATCGACTCCGTCCTGTTCACGTCCAAGGGCTGGGCGCTCAAGCCCAGCGCGGAAGCCTCCCTTTATCTGGATGCGCTGACCCTCACAAAAGCCGCGCCATAACCGCAGTTAGGGCTGCTTCGAAAACGAATAATCGAAAAAGCCAAACTCGAAGCTCCAGTTGTTGGCATGATCCAGCACGACCACGCTCTCATGATCAAAGGGGATCTGGTAACGCTCCCAACGGCCCGAACCAATCGTCTCCTTTTTGAAAGTCTGGCCGCCCTTGAGGATTTCGAGTTGGAAATCGCCTCGCGGGTCGTTACGCACCTTCAATCTCAGGACTCCCTTGTTATTGCTTGTGATGGCTGAGAAATCAATCTGGGCGGGCTTTTCCCTGGAAAATGGCTCAAGCATGATCACGTCGGACTCGTTCCAAAGACGTTTATATACCGGCGGCACGTGACTCTCATCCCTCACTCCGCCGATTACCTTATCGTCCATCTGGGGAAGGAGCGTCGATCCGCTGGAGATTACCAGCATCGGATCGGTAACACTTCGCTTGGTGAAATCCACATCCTGCGCAGGAAGCATGGAAGTCAAAAGCACGGACAACGCGAACAGCGGGAGGGCGAATATTTTCATAAGTCTGCAGATTCTCAGATAATGGGAATGCTTAGATTGCCGCCTTGAAACAAGACAAAACTTCCCCCAGGCAGCCCCATTCTCGGCAAGGCAGCCCCTTTTGCGCCTACAGATGTCTTTCGTTTGCCGGACAAGGTCGCCAATATATTCCTCCGCCATGGACAACATACCTCAGGAAACCTCCGGGAGATCATTGGAAAGCCCAATCCATCCGGGTACGCGCATCGGGCATGTCCACCTCAAGGTCGCCGACCTTGATCGCGCCATCCACTTCTACCAGGATGTCCTCGGCTTTCAGGTGACCCAGCGTTACGGGCGGCAGGCGGCGTTTCTCGCGGCAGGCGGGTATCATCATCACATCGGACTCAATACGTGGGAGAGCCAGGGAGGTCATCCTCCCGCCCCCGGAACGACGGGACTTTTCCATCTCGCCATTCTCTATCCCACCCGAGCCGAGCTTGCTGATGCCCTGCAGCGATTGATCCGGGCAGGTATTCCTCTCGATGGGGCATCGGATCACGGAGTCAGCGAAGCTCTTTATCTCCGCGATCCGGATGAGAACGGCGTTGAGCTTTATTGGGACAAACCCCAGGAGGCCTGGCCCCGCACCCCTGACGGCGGATTGGCTATGTATACGAAGCCGCTGGATCTGAAAAATCTCCTGGCCGAGCAACGGTAATCGGAGCCAGCCCTCCTGGCCCCGCCGCGCCGAGAAACGCGTCCTCTTATTTCCCAGTCACGGCCGGGGTGGGTTCCGCGTTGATCGCATCGCCCTCCTGCAGCATCGCATTGGGATTGAGGATCACGGGCGTCTGGGCCGAGATCGCATCCGACATCACCTCGACATTGCGGCCAAAGTTTCGCCCGGGCATCACCTTGACGAAGCGCACCTTTCCACCGTCGGCGATCGCCACCAGGTTGCGGCCCTCCCGGGAGATCAGCGCATTGGTCGGCACCAGGAAGGTATTGGGCAAAGGCGTCACGTCGAATGTCGCGGTACCCGTCAAGCCTGCGGGAAGCGCCTTGTCCTTGTTATCGATCATCAGCTCGACGCGCATTGTTCCGCTGGCCGTGTCGAAGACCCGGCTGACATGCGCCAGTTTCGCCGTGAAGGTCCGTCCCGGAAATTCGCGAAATTCCACAAGCGCCTCCTTTTCCTTGCCCAGCCGCAGGGCGAGATCCGGGCTGGCGTATACGGCGAAGCGCAGCGTATCGAGCCGGTCCAGCTGGTACAGCCAGCCCGTGGCGGGCGAGGCATCTCCCCGCACCAGATCGCCCCGGTCGAAATTCCGCGCGGAAATTACTCCGTCGAATGGAGCCGTCACCGTGGAAAACCGCTGTTGTTCCTCCAGCTTGGCGAGATCCGCCTCCGCCACCCGCACGGCAGCAGCCGTCTCATTGGCGCTGGTCTGCCGCTGCTCGGTTTCCTCCTTGGAGACGACCTGGGATTGCAGGAGACGGGTGGACCGCTCGGATAAGGACAATGCATTCAACGCCCTCGCCTTGACCTGTTCGACATTGGCCCGGGCCGCATCCACGGCGCGGTCCACCTCGGGCGCGGATACGACGGCCAGCACATCTCCGGCCTTGACCTCATCGCCGATCTCATACCGTCTCTCGCTGATGACGCCAGTCGCCCGGGTAAAGATCGTCGCGGACTCATAGGGCTCCGTGCGGCCCGGCACCTCGTACCGTGCAGCCTTGGTCGCAGGAACCGGCAGGGTTGTTTTGACTGCCACCGGCTCGGCGGCAATGGCCGTCGCTAGCAGGCACGAGACGGACAGGATGGTGACGAGTATCTTCATGAGCGGGCAAATTCTTCGGAGTCCTTGAGCAATTCGGAGCCGGCATCGACTTCCGGATTCTTCTTTCGGTCAAATCTCCTTCTCACCGCGGCAAAGACGACGGGGACAAGGAAAAGCGAGGCGCAGGTGCCAAAGATGAGTCCCCCGATGACGGCGCGGCCGAGCGGAGCGTTTTGCTCGCCGCCCTCGGCATGGCCGATGGCCATCGGAATGACGCCGAGGATCATCGCCGACGCTGTCATCAAGACCGGGCGCAACCGTGTCGTGGCGGCATCGATGGCGGCACGCAAAGCGGTAAGACCGTCGTCCGAACGCAGCTTGGCAAAGGTCGTCACCAGCACGCTGTTGGCCGTCGAGACGCCGACAACCATGATGATGCCCATGAGGGCGGGCACGCTCAGCGGCGTGCCAGTGAGCCACAAGAAAAAGAAGGCGCCGGAGATCGCGACAGGCAACCCGCTCACAGCCACAAAGGGCAGCGTCCAGGACTGGAAGTTCACCACCATCACCAAAAACACCAGGAGCGCCGCGAGCCCCAGCCCGCCGATCAGCTCGGAGTACGACGAGCGCATCAGCTCGGCCTGTCCGACCAGCTCGATCTTGTTGCCCGGCTTGAGCTTCGGACGCAGTTCGGTGATGATCTTCTCCAGGTCCCTCGTCACCGACCCAAGATCGCGGCCATGAGCATTGCCCACGATCGTAAAGACCGGCTGCATCATGCTTCGCGAGACCGTGGCGGGCGAGCGCTTCTCGACCACGGAGGCAAACGCCCGGAGAGGAATCCCCTGCCCACCTCCGGTCGACGGACGTACGACGAGATTCAGGATATCGTCGATCGAGTCGAGCTTGTCCGGCGGCGCGATGACCTGCACATCGTAGGATGATCCGGTCACGGGATCGGACCAGAAGTTGGGGTTCACTGTGCCGCCGGAGCCCAGCGCGGAAAGAATGGCACGCGACGCGTCCTGCTGGCTGATGCCAAATGTGGCCGCTCTCACGCGGTCGACCTGGATGGCGTAGCGAGGCTGATCGAGCACCTCGCGCAAGGTCACATCCACCACACCGGGGATCTCTGAGAACTGCTTCTTCAGGTCCTTCGCCACGGCCAGGTTGCCTGCACGGTCGCGCCCGATGACCCGTACTTCAAAAGTCGTCGGGGCGCCGGAAGACAACGTCTGGCTGGTCGCATCCGCTGGCTGAAAGAAAGCCTGCACATCGCCAAACTTCTCCTTGAGCATGGCGCGAATCTTTGTGACGTACGTCTCGCTCGGCGCGTGTTCGCCGTGAAGCTGGATCAAAATCTCACCGTCGGCGGAGCTGATCGCGGCACTCGGCACCCAGGCGAGATTGATCGGGTTCGGCGCACCGATATTCTCCACGATGAACTGGAGTTCGTCGGCCGGGATGAGCTTGCGGATTTCCCGTTGGATATCCGCCATTTCCTTCGCCGTGTCCTCAACACGGATGCCGCTGGGGATGCGGACAAAGAGGCGGATCAGCCCGGCATCAGTCGTCGGGAAGAATTCGCGGCCCGCCTGGGTTCCCCCCCACACACCCAGTGCCACAGCCACCCCGACCGGAATGAGCACGAGCGCCTTGCGCCGCATGAGAAAGGTGAGGACACCGCGCTGAAACGCGATGATTCGATCCAGGCCGCCCTCCACCACGCGGTGCGCACGCATCAGCGGGTCCGGCCCGCTGAGTCTTGCCTTTTCCTCCGCCTTCAGTTCGGAAGGCAGGATCAGGGACGCCAGCGTCGGCACCAGGGTGCGGGCGAGCATGTAACTGGCCAGCATGGCAAAGACCACCGCCATGGCGAGCGGGCGAAAAACATCGGCCGCCGTGCCGGTCAAAAGGAAGATCGGCAGGAAGACGATGCAGATGGAAATGGTCGAGACAAACTCGGGGAACGCCACCTCGCGCGCGCCGTCGAGGATGGCGGTATGCACATCCTTGCCGAGACCGATCTGGCGCTTGATGTTCTCGATCTCCACGAGCGCGTTGTCGACCAGGATGCCGATGGCCAGAGCGAGACCGCCCAGGGTCATCAGGTTGAAGGTCGCCCCGGCCAGGTTCAGACCGATGATCGAGCACAGCAGCGCGAGCGGGATGGAGGTCAGGACGATCAATGTCGAGCGCCAGGACCCAAGGAACAGCAGCACCACCATGGCTACCAGGCCACCTACCAGCAGGATCTCATGCTCCACGCCGTTCACCGCGGCGCGAACAAAGACCGACTGGTCAAAGATCGGCTCGATGCTCATCCCGGGAGGAGCCGACGCGCGGATCTCTGGCAATCTCGCCCGGATGCCGTCGATGATGTCGATGGTGGAGGCATTGCCGAGCTTCAGGATGGAAATCATCACCGCGTTACGCCCATCGAGGCGGGCGATATTGGTGGCCACAGCCTCGCCGTCGCGCACGTTGGCCACGTCGCGCAGGAGGACGGTGCGTCCGTCGACCGACCGCAGCGGGATATCGAGGAAGGCCTGCACCGTTTCCGGGCTGGCATTGATTTCCACCGGCAGTTCCCTGTCGCCCTCCCTCAGGGAACCGGAGGGCAGAGTGAGATTCTGCTGCCCGACGATGGCAGACACATCCGAGGCCGAAAGGTTGAAGGCGTGAAGTGCATCGGGATCGAGGTCGATCATGACCTGCCTCGCCGCGCCGCCATAGGGCAGCGAAATCCGCAGCCCCGGCACGCTCTGCAATTGACTGCGCAAAGCCAGCCGCGCGTAGTCAAACAACTGACCGCTGGAAAGCGTGTCCGAAGACATCACGAGTTGCACGATCGGAACACTCGACGGGCTCGTCCTGATGATCAGCGGAGGTGAGGTGCCCGGCGGCATGCGACGCAGGATCGTCTGGGAAACACTGGTCGCCTGGGACATGGCGGTGTTCATGTCCACGTAAGGCTGGAAAGTAAGGTTCACCAGACCGACACCATTGGACGTCTCGGAGCTTACCTCGATGAGATCGTCCACGTTGTTCATGATCGCGATCTCGGAGAACGACGTAATCTTCGCCGCCATCTCGGTCGGGTTCAGTCCCGTGTAGGTCCAGACGATCATGATCTCCGGGCTGTCGACCTTGGGCAGGATGTCCGTCGACATCCGGCGGGCCGACATCACGCCAAACAACAGGATGAGGATGGCCAGTACGGCAATCGTGTATTTGTACCGAAGCGCGAAGACGACAATCCACATAAGGTCAGTTCACCGGAGTTTCCCTGACCTTAACATCTCCGGAGCCCAAAAGTGTGTCAGGCGGAGACCTAAATTGTAACAAAGTCTGCCAACGCCGCGACAATGATACACCTTGTTACACTTTTTGAGATTTCTCCCGGCGATTTCCGAGTATCATCATAACGACCGTCATGCCGCCCGTCCTCCATATCGCCGTCGTCGACGATCATCGCGAGATTCGCGAACTACTCGTGAGATATCTCGGCGAACACGGCTACAAGGTCAGCGCAGCGGAAAATGCAGCGGGGTTTCGCCGGTTGCTTGAGTCCGGCATGCCGGACCTCGTCGTGCTGGATATCATGATGCCCGGAGACGACGGTCTCGTGCTCTGCCGGGAACTGCGGGCCAGATTTTCGGTTCCCATCATTTTTCTCACCGCGATGGCCGACGATACGGATCGCATCATTGGCCTTGAGATGGGGGCGGACGATTACCTGACCAAGCCCTTCAACCCACGCGAACTCCTCGCCCGCATCAAGGCCGTCCTGCGGCGCACGCAGAGCATGCCGCCGACTCGCGAGGCCGTGCAATCGGAGAAAATCACTTTCGGCCCGAAATCGCTGGATGTAAACCGCCGCGAGGTCGTCGGTCACGATGGGGTGGCCGTGCCGCTGAGCCACGCCGAGTTTCGCCTGCTGTGCGTCTTCCTCGAGCGTCCCGGCGTCATTCTTTCCCGCGATCAACTCCTTGACCTCACCTCCGGCCGCGTCGCGGAGGTCTGGGATCGCAGCATCGACAATCAGGTCAGCCGCCTCCGACGAAAGATCGAGGACGATCCCTCGCAGCCGGAGTTTATCAAAACCTGCTGGGGCGACGGATACCAATTCACAGCGGAGGTCTCCCGGTCATGAGACTCTGGCCCCGCACGCTCACCGGCCAGTTGATCCTCGTGCTGCTCCTGGCGCTGGCCATCTCCCAGGCCGTCACGCTGGTCATCTATCGGTTCGAGCGCGCCCGAGCCCTCCGCGTTGTCATCGGCGAGGAATGCCTCGGCCGCGCGGTCTCCGCCTTCCGCCTCGCGGAGGGCGTGCCTCCCGACCAGAGAAAGTCGGCGATCAAAACCATCGAGACCCCCCTCACCCGCTACTGGCTGAGCCGGGATCAGATTTCCTCCGAGGACTGGCAGAAACAGGCGCGCGACCATTTGCTGAAGCCCACTTCCGCAGCGGGCAACAACACCCCCACCGCCAGCATGTTTGTCCGCGAAACCATGCTAAACCACATTTCCGACGCCTCCTGGCGGGAATTGCCCGGCGGCACATGGCTGCTGCAGCAGCCCCTCCATATCCTCGATCTGCCAGCTTGGAACGGCTTCGGCTTCAAGATGCAGCTCGGCAATGGCGAGTACCTGAACATGATTTACGCCAAGCCAGAGTATCTCATGCAGTCCGCACTGACTCCCGGCTACTACACGGCGCTCATCATCACCGTGCTGATCTTTGCCGGTTCCGCGCTGCTCATTGCGCGGCGAATCGTGCGACCGCTCCGCCATCTGACCAAGTCCGCCGAGCGGCTGGGACGCGGCCATGAGGTGGAGATTCTCAAGGAGGAAGGCCCCGAGGACATCCGCTCAACCATCTCTGCCTTCAACCGCATGCAGGTCCGCCTGAATCGCTTTCTGACCGATCGCACTCGCATGCTGGCCGCCATCAGCCACGACCTGCGCACCCCCATCACCTCGCTCCGCCTGCGCACGGAGTTCATCGCGGATGAGGAAATGCGGCAGAAATTCAACGCCACCCTGGACGAAATGCAGAGCATGGCCGAGGCCTCACTCTCCTTCGCAAAATCGGAATCCACCGTGGAAGCCACCCGCGCGGTCGATCTCGACGCCTTGCTAGAGAGCATCTGCGATGATCTCACGGAAATGGGCTGCAAGGTCGATCTGACCAGCCCGGGCCGGCTCCCCTACAAATGCCGGTCCGATTCCCTCCGCCGCGCTCTGCGCAACATCATCGAGAACGCCGTCCGCTACGGCGAGTGCGCCCGCGTTTCCCTCCATCGCCATTCCGACCGCATCGACATCACGGTGGAGGATGATGGACCAGGCATTGCCGTTGCCGATCGCGAGCGTGTTTTCGAGCCATTCGTTCGTCTGGAAGGTTCTCGCAACCGCGATACCGGGGGCGTGGGCCTCGGCCTCTCCATCGCCCGCTCCATCATCCGCAACCACGGCGGCGAGATCACGCTGTCGCAGGGCAATAAAGGCCTGCGCGTCCTGATTCAACTGCCCCCGGTCTGCCCTAATCTGGCTTAGCCTTCGCCAAGCCTAATGACGCTAACACGGCAGTCTCTTGCTCTGGCGTTGCTTCAACAGCCTTTCCATCGCTGGAGATGGCGGCAACCTGCGGCTCGCCCGCCGAAATTCCTCGCCAGGGCAAGGACTCAAAGACGACAAAATCCCGCCCCTCCAGGGACAACAGGGATAGTCGAAAATACGCAAATTTCCCCAAAAACTCCGCCTTTCGGGAAAGCCGGATCTGACCAGACGGCACTCGCTCCAACTCCCCGCCATCGATTTTCAACCACCAACCCGGCCTTTCGGGAACACCCAGTTCCAGCCCGGTCGGGGTGGACTTCACACTCTGGAAATAGAAACTCAGCCATTCTGCAGCGGTACGCGGTTTGCTGGCCGATTGATTGCATTCTTTAATGATGTCCCGTCCGAAGTGGGCAGGGAGTGCCGCCAACATGACTCTATCGTAACCTCGATCGTACTCATCATCCTGCGGCAGAGTCCCAAAGCCGCAAGCTGAGCCGAGAGAATCGACCCCAAAACGGATCTGGAGCTCATTAGCTACCGCGCGTCTCTCACCGTTCTCCCCCTTCAGGGGAATTTCATAAATAAAGAACCGCCCTTTGGCCACATCCCACATTGCTGACGCATACCCAACGGGCCATCCCCATGGCGTAAGCCAGAATGCAGCCACCAGGATCACAAGTGCCCAGAACTTTCGAGCATCCGCACCGAGCCTTTCCCGAAACCTTCGTGAGAACGGAGCGATCAATAAGGCAAGAACCAAGGTCAGGGTAAGACATACCCCGCCAAGATAGATTAAGAACATTGGCGTCATCTGGTTCTTACCTGAAGGCGTTCGCCTCGCTATTCTTTGAGAAAACCAGGCGCCGCGTCTACGTTTCTCTTAATCTTAAGAAGAATACCGTCGCTGTCCCAGCCTCTTTTCCCGGCACGGAAAGGACGAGTACCGACCCGGGCGATAGCACGACCTCATCTGCCTGCCCCGCTTCCACGCCGTCAACCTTCAACCACAGGTCGCGCTTGTGTACTGGCTTGGTCCCGAGCGAAATTTTGGCTGCGGAGTCCGTCAAATTCGGAGCCTCCAGTACGATCTTATCATTTTCCACATGCGGCGTGATGGACACGATGGGAATCCCTTCCGCGGCCAGCGAGCGGCGGACGACGGCGCCGACGCTCGGAGTGAGGACACCACGCACCGGACGCTTCACGTCGAGCGGCAGCTCCTCCGGTTTGCCCGCATTCACAGGCTGCTTACAAGGCAGGAACATTCCTTCCATTCCCGATTCGCGAAGCGTCTCCACCGGGCAGGTGAAAGACTCAACGCTGATCTTGGGAGACTCGGCCTGGGCAGAAAACATCCCCGTCAGAAAACACAGCAAGGAGGCAGTCAATATGGCGCGGCGCTTCATAGTCCGCCCTTCGATTCGCTCAGGGTATTCGATACCTCGATAAGGTTGCCATCCGGGTCGCGAAAATAGACGGAGAGAATCGGGCCGCACGAGCCTGCCCGGACGACCGGCCCTTCGACGACATCGATGCCATGGGTCGCCAGCATCTGGAACAATCCTTCCACAGGTTCATCGGAGAGAAAACACAGGTCCGCCGATCCGGGCGTAGCGCAAGCCGCATTGGGCTGAAGCTCGCGACCGGCCTCATGCAGTTTGATCATCTGGGAACCAAAGGACAAGGCGTCGCGCCCTTCACCGATGGAAACAACCTTCATGCCGAGAACCTCGGAATAAAACCGGACGGTCCGGGGAATGTCCGCCACCGTTAGCACCAAATGATCGAGGTGAGAGATCATGAGTCAGCTTATTCCATTGTGGCATTCGCCACAAGCCGCCGCCACGGCATCCCTCATCGATACGTAGCATTCCCCAGTCCGTTTCCTGCGCTGCGCCCCCGGCGAAAAACAGGAGGATTGCAATCGAAGCGAAAGCCACCTAATTGCACCCGCGATGACAGAGACTCAGGCATTCGTTGCGCTCAATCTCCTTCCCGGCATGGGACCAGTCCGTGTGCGACGACTGCTGGCGCGGTTTGGCTCCGCCGGAGCCATCCTCTCCGCGAATGCCCGTGAGCTACGACAAGTCGAGGGAATCGGTTCCGAGACAGGAGATACCATCATCTCGTGGCAGGACCGGGTTGATCCGGCGAAAGAGCTGGAAAAAGTCGCCGCGTTCGGCGCGAGGATCGTGTCGCTGGCCGATCCCGAGTACCCGGAATCCCTGCGAGAACTGCACGACGCGCCCATATTACTCTACGTCTGGGGCGATCCCTCCGTCCTTGCCTCATCGCAACTGGGAGTCGTCGGCACGCGCAAGCCCTCCCACTATGCCGCCGAATGCGCGAAGAAGCTTTCCTACCAGCTTGCCTATGCGGGCATCACTGTCACCAGTGGACTTGCTCGCGGGGTGGACGCACTGGCCCACCAGGCCGCGATCGCCGCCCGCGGGCGCACAGTCGCGGTCTTGGGCAGCGGCCTGAACAATCTCTATCCGCCGGAAAATCGAGAACTGGCGGAAAAAATCGCCATCACTGGCGCGGTCGTCTCCGAATTTCCCATGGATACCAAGCCGGACCCCCGGCAGTTCCCGATGAGAAACCGGATCATCTCCGGCTTGTCTTTCGGCCTCCTCGTGGTCGAGGCGGGAACCAAAAGCGGTTCGCTCATCAGCGCCTCGCAGGCCACCGAGCAGGGGCGCTCCGTGTATGCCGTTCCGGGCCGCATCGACCAACCCAACGCCCTCGGTTCCAACCGCTTGATCCAGCAGGGAGCCAAGCTCGTCATGAGTGCGCAGGACATCCTCGACGACCTCGGTTTGCTCTTCTCCGAAACGCCTAAATTGACCAAGTCCGCACCGGCCATTTCCCTCAGTGGATCAGAAAAGACTGTCCATGAGGCACTTGGCGACGAAGAAACGACTATTGACGACCTGATCGCCAAATGCGGGTTGCCAACGCATGAGGTCTCTTCTACGTTGCTCGCCCTTGAAATGAGGCGGCTGGTCAAGCAACTCCCCGGTGGCCGCTTCGTAAAAATAAACTGACCATGCCCAAAACTCTCGTCATCGCCGAAAAGCCCAGCGTCGCCGCGGATCTCGCCCGTGCTCTCGGCAAAATCCCGAAGAAGGACGACCTCTTCGAGAACGACGAGTATGTCATTACCTCGGCCATCGGCCACCTCGTGGAGCTGTGCCTGCCCAACGAGATGGACAAGAAGCGGGGCAAGTGGTCCTTTGCCGCCCTGCCGATCATTCCCGAGGAATTCGACCTCAAGCCGATCGAGAAGACGCAATCGCGATTCAATCTCCTCAAGCGCCTCCTGAAGCGCTCCGACATCGATGTCGTCGTCAACGCCTGCGACGCCGGGCGCGAGGGTGAACTCATTTTCCATTACCTGGTCAAGCTGGCTGGCTCGAAGAAGCCGACCCAGCGCCTCTGGCTGCAAAGCATGACGCCCGAGGCCATCCGCGATGGCTTCTCGAAGCTCCGCGAGGGCGAGGAAATGCGCCCGCTGGCCGACGCCGCGGTCTGCCGCAGCGAAAGCGACTGGCTCGTGGGCATCAATGGCACCCGCGCCATGACGGCCTTTAACTCCAAGGGCGGCGGTTTCCAGCTCACCCCGGTGGGTCGCGTCCAGACCCCCACCCTCGCCATCCTGGCCGAGCGGGAGGTCAAGATTCGCGGCTTCAAGCCCCGCCCGTACTTCGAGGTCTTCGGGGACTTCGGCGTGCAGGCTGGCAGCTATCGCGGACGCTGGTTTGACGAAGCTTTCAAAAAGGGCGCCGACGAAGATGGCCGCGCCGAGCGCATCTGGACTCGCGAGCAGGCCGACGCCATCGCCGCGAAGTGCTTGGGCAAACCCGGTATCGTCACCGAGGAGAAAAAGCCCGCCACCCAGATCTCACCGCAGCTTTACGACCTGACGACGCTCCAGCGCGAAGCCAACTCACGTTTCTCGCTCAGCGCCCGCCGCACGCTCCAGATCGCCCAGGCGCTCTACGAAAAGCACAAGGTCCTCACCTATCCGCGTACCGACGCGCGCTACCTGCCCGAAGATTACGTGGGCAATGTGAAGGCGGCCCTGACGAAGTTTGACAACCCGGAACTCGCCGGCCACGCGCAGAAGGCGCTTTCGCTGGGATGGGTGCATCCGAACAAACGCATCTTCAACGACGCCAAGGTCACGGACCACCACGCCATCATCCCGACCGGGGTGCCGCCCAAGAATCTCGATGAGATCGAGATGAAGGTCTACGACATGGTGGCCCGCCGGTTCATCGCCGTTTTCTATCCCGCCGCCGAGTTTGAGATCACGACCCGCATCACGCGCGTCGAGGGCGAACCGTTCAAGACCGACGGCAAAATCATCGTCAATCCGGGCTGGATGGCCGTTTACGGCAAGCAGGCCGCCACGGGAGACGACCAGACTCTTTGCCCCGTCATTTCGGGAGAGACCGCCCAGACCGAGAATACCGAGGTCAAGCAGAGCGAGACCAAGCCGCCCGCCCGCTTCACGGAAGCCACCCTGCTTTCCGCCATGGAAGGCGCGGGCAAGCTCGTCGAGGACGAGGAACTCCGCGAGGCCATGAGCCAGCGCGGTCTCGGCACCCCGGCCACGCGCGCCCAGATCATCGAAGGCCTGATTCTTGATTCCTATATCAATCGCCAGGGCCGCGACCTCATCGTGACCCAGAAGGGCCTTTCGCTCATCAACCTCCTGCGGGGTATCGGCATCAATGCCCTCACCTCGCCGGAACTCACGGGCGAGTGGGAGTTCAAGCTCAAGCAGATGGAGCGCGGCGCGATGCCCCGCCCGCAGTTCATGGACGAGATCCGGCATTTCACCGAGGAGATCGTTTCCAAGGCCAAGGACTACTCCGGCGACGCCGTCGAGGGTCAGTTCCACGACCTTGAGGCCACATGCCCAAAGTGCGGCAACGCTGGCTTCAAGGAATCCTACAAGGCTTACGAGTGCAAATCCTGCGCTCTGCTCGTCTGGAAAAACATGGCCGGACGCGAGCTGGAGCGTGAGGAGGTTCAGACCCTTCTCGAAAAGGGAGCCGTCGGCCCGCTGGAGGGATTCCGCAGCAAGCTCGGGCGTCCATTCTCCGCCGTGATCAAGCTCGACCCGGAGTTCAAGCAGAGCTTCGACTTTGGCACGTCCGACGCCTCCGAGGCGCAGACCATCGACTTTTCCGCCCTGCCCGTCATCACCACCTGCCCGGTCTGCAAGACCGGCTCCGTGCGCGACACCGGCAGCGCCTACCAGTGCGACAACACGGGCAAGTGCAAGTTCCGTATGGGCAAGTCCATCTGCCAGCGGGAGATTCCCGCCGAGCAGGTCATCAAGCTCGCCGAAAACGGCAAGACTGACCTCATCCCGCGCTTCATCTCGAAGAAGGGCAAGCCGTTCTCGGCCTTCCTCAAGCTTGAGGGGACACGTGTGGCGTTCGAATTTGAGCCTCGCAAGCCTGCGGCCAAAAAGACCTCGACGCGAGCGGCTTCCTCCGCTGCCGCAGCCTGATTTCGTTAGCTTATTTTCATAAATATTAGGGTTCCGCTTTACATATTGCGGGATCGTGTTTAGGTGGCGTAGTTGTTCAATGACCAGCCCTGAGGCCAGTCAATCGTCCCCGTCGGGTTTTCGAATTCTTGTCGATCTTACCCTGCGCTACCCTCGTCTTTTGGGGGTCATCATCCTGCTGGGCTTCCTGTCCAGCCTGGTGAGCGCCCCCACGCCGTACCTCGGAAAAATCATCATCGATGACCTCATTTTCCGCGGCGGTGCGGCGGCGGGCCATGAGGTTTCCGGCTGGCTGGGCATCTCCCACACCGTCTGGATGATGACCGGCATCGTCGCCCTCGGCGTTTTCCTGAAAGTGGTCGGCAGCCTGCTGGGAGGCTGGCAATGTCATTACATCCTCCAGATCACCCGCAACTCGCTCTACGACGTCCGGCTCAACACGGCCCTCCGACTCATGGGTGCGCGGCAGGAGAAGCTGGAAAGGCTGGAAGCCGGGCGTATTGCCTCCCGCATCGGCTTCGATGTGAACCAGATGGATGGCGCCATCTTCAGCATCCTGCGCAATTTCCTCTCCAGCGTCTTTCTCGTCATCGTGGTCGTCGGGTTCATGGTGTTCATCAACCCATGGCTGACCCTCGTCGTTCTCGCCACCATGCCGATCACGGCGGTGCTGAGCATGGTGTCGTACTCCAAGCTCCGGGAGTTCAGCCGGGAGGAGTCCGACCGCGTGGCCGACCTTACTGCGACCACCGCGGAGACATTCGGCGCGCTGAAGGTCATCCGGGTCTTTGCCTCTGAGGGGTTCTTTCTTTCCCGGCTGCAGCAGCGGTGCGAAGCGCTGCGCTTCGAGGGGCTTTATCACTGGACCCGCTTCCATGCCCTCAACCTTCTGCTCACCTTGCTGAGCAGTCTGGGCGGTGATATTTTCCTGCTCGTCGGCGGCATCCTCGCGATCAAGGGCGAGATCACCTTCGGCTCCTTCTTCGCCTTCTATGGCTACCAGGCCATGCTCTGGGGACCGATCGGCACCCTGCTCAACGCCGGACAGATCATGCAAACTGGCACCGCCAGCGCGGAAAAGGTGCGCACCCTGGGCCTGCTCGACCAGGAGCCTTACCTGAACAACGCGCGACCGAAGCCCTCGCAGTCCTTCCAGGGCGAGATCATCGCGGAGAATCTCACCTTCGGCTACAATGCGGGCGAACCCATCATTCGCGACCTGAGTTTCCGCATTGCACCCGGTTCCATGGTCGCATTGGTCGGCCAGTCCGGCTCCGGCAAGACCACGCTGGCCAATCTCCTCCTCGGCATGTACCTGCCCACCGGCGGCAAGCTCTATATCGACGGGACAGACATCCGCGACTGGGACCTCCAGGCCCTGCGCGCCCACATGGGCGTCGTCCTCCAGGATGCCATGCTCTTCAACGACACCCTGCGCACCAATCTCTGCATGGGCAGGGAATACTCGGACGAGCGGATCTGGGCCGCGCTCGCCGGCGCGCACCTTGACACGTTCGTTCATGGATTGTCCAAGGGACTCGACGAACACGCCGGCATCGGTGGCATGCGGCTTTCCGGCGGCCAGAAGCAGCGCATCGCCATCGCCCGGGTCTTCTTGAAAAACCCGAAACTCCTCATCCTTGACGAGGCGACCAGCGCCCTCGACAGCGAGACGGAAAAGGCCATTCAACGCTCTTTCGACGCCCTCATGGCCGGCCGCACCTCGGTGGTCATCGCGCACCGCCTTTCCACCATTTATCAAGCCGATCAGATCCTCGTCCTGCACCAGGGTCGGCTCGTCGAGAGCGGCACGCATGAGGAGCTGGTCAGCCGTCCCGCCGGTCACTACAGGGAACTCTACGAGGCCCAGGTCGAGGGGATGATTCCCATGAGCGGAGCCACCCGCCGATCCTGGACGGAACCCCGCCACTAAACGCCATGGTCGTCGACGAAATCACCTCCAAGCGATCCGATGTGCGGACCAAATCGCCGCTTTGCGACGATAACTACCGCCTGCCCCTGCAGAAGCTCCCCAAGGCGGTGCCCCCGCGCTGGATGTACACCAGCATGCTCTGGAGTATCGGTGTGACCATCGTGCTCACCACCGCGACTCTGCTCAGCCCGATGGATGAGTATGTCACGGCCCCTGGCGAGGTACGCCCTGCCGAGTACGCGTATGTCTTCAGCCGGGCCGAGGGCATCCTGGAAACGATCGAAGTCAAGGACGGCGAAAAGGTCCGACAGGGACAGGTGCTGGCCCGCCTCGATGGCTGGGAAATCCGCAAGCGCATCCGGGAAATCGAAGCCGACATCGCCCAGACGGAAGCCGAACTCGCGATGGGCGAGGCCGCGCAGCGCAAGGTCACTGCGGCCCCGGTTCCCGCCGAGTTTCTTTTCAGCGCGGTCGAGATGGAGCGGCAAAAGGAAATCCAAACCCTCCAGCAGGATTACCTGCACCGCCTGAACGAACTCCAGAAAACCGGAGCCGCCTCCGGCACGGAGCTCCTCAACATTCGCCTCCAGCTCATCGCCTCCGAGTCGATGCTGAAACGCAGCCAGCAGGCCTACGATCTCTTCAAGGGCGACTACGGCGCGGCCTCACAGACCGAGGCGGCCGAGAAGGTGCGCGTCACCGAGGCCCGGCTCGCCGGTTTGCGCTCACGCCTTGAATCCGCCCAGAGCGACCTGAAGCGCCTGGAAATCATCGCCCCCACCGACGGCACCATCCTCACGACCTCCCGCCGCTTTCCGGGAGAAAAGATCGCCGCAGGCACAGCCCTCTTCAAGATCAGCGACGACAACGAAAAGACCGAGCTGCGCCTCTACGCCACCGAGGATCGCGTGAACCTCATCCAGCCGGGCCAGCTCGTGCGTTTCCGTGCCAACAACAATCCCGACCGCCTTGCTCCCCTCGCCATCGCCCGAGTCACCGAGGTCGCCCGCGACCGCGACCTGGCCTCCGAAGAGGATGCGGCAGATGCAAACCGCCTCAGCACCTACCGCGTCAAGGCAGCCATCGAAAAAGAACCTTATCCTCTCGCCGTGGGCGCTACCGTGGAGGCCGAGATCGTGCTGGAGCGCCGCCCGTTCTGGCGACTGCTCCTCATGAAGCCCCAGTCGACAGGCTCCAAGCTCTAGCTGCCTTTCGCAGCGTCGTAAGCCGTTATCACCTGCCGAAAGACCGGGCTGAAGTCCTGCGGCGTCCGGGCCAGCCACTCCCGCACCTGCGGCATGGCGAAAAATGCCCCGGTCTCCAATTCCATCCGTGGCAGAACAAACGGGCCGTCGTGTGTCCCGGAGTAAAGCTCGATGAACTCAAATCCCGTCTCCGCCGAGCATCCCAGACGCCCGAATCTCTCCAACGCGCATCGAATTCCCAACTCCTCCAGGATCTCACGCTCCGCCGCCCCGTCATAGGTCTCCCCGGCATCGACATGTCCCGCCGCGCTGGAGTCCCATACGCCCGGGTTCTTGTCCTTCCAGATGGATCGCTTTTGCAGGAACAGCTCTCCCTCTTGGTTGAAAATCAGCATGTGGACGGCCCGATGGCGGAAGTTATTCACATGGACTGTCTTTCGGCTTTCCGAGCCGATCACGCGATCAGACTCGTCCACGATGTCAAACATTTCGTCACCGCTCTGCGCCTGGGCTGGAGCGACCATCTGCGTGAGCTTTTCCCACTGATGTAATGACAATTCCTCCGCCCGCACAGTCTCGGGAAGACTGAGCGCAGCGCATGCATCCGGCCAGAGTTCGCGATACTCCGGCAGGAGCTTTCGCAGTTGTTTCCGTCGTTCGGAAAAGCCCTTGCGCACGAGATATTCGAAGAGCGCTTCATCGCAGGCGGGCACCTCGTCGGCGCTCTTCTTTTCGAGGATGACCACGGCCGACGCGACCTTGGGCTGAGGGTAGAAAACCGTGTGCGGAATTTTCTTCGCGTAGCTCACCTTCCAGCGGCGTGCAGTACACACGCTCATCGCGCCAAAATCCTTCGTGCCCGGCGTCGCAGCGAGCCTCGCAGCCACCTCGTGCTGGAGCATCAGAACAAGGATTGATGCGGGTGAGAGGGCGGATGCGTATTTCGCGATGAGCGGGGTTGACACGTAATACGGCAGATTCCCGACGATCTTCACCGGTCCCTTTCCGTAGAGTTTGCGCAGGTCAAAATCCAGCGCGTCCATGTGGAACAGTTCTACGGGCTGACCGGCGAATTTTTTGGTCAGCCACTCCACCATGAGACCATCCTTCTCGATGAGCGTGACGGTCACTCCCGGCTGCACCAGACACTCACTGAGAGACCCCAGGCCCGGACCGATTTCCACGACATGCTCACCCTCACGCAACGAGAGTTGCGCGGCGATCCACCGAGCAATGTTCTGATCGTGCAAGAAGTTCTGCCCCAGGCTCTGGCGCGGCCGTGTTTCCAACTCGGCCAGGGCATGCTGGATTTCCGTGAGCGTCATGCACTTGGGATACAGGAAAGAACTCCGTTTCACAAACACGAGGTGAAGGGCCCCGAGGGAAAAACGGGGTTTTTTCGCAAGTTATTCACAATCGGCTGTCAACTGGGAAAATCGCCTCCCGGCAATTCCCTCCGATACCTCTTGAGACGGCAGCCAACATCAGGCAGGGTACGGCCTTTCCCATGAAAAAGTCGGGTTGTGTCATTCTCGCGCTCTTCTTCCTGGTTTGCATCAGCATGTTTGCGAACCTGCTTCTCTTCTTCGCTCTCATCGGGAGCTTCAAGGGCTCGACCAGTGTGGCCGGGGTCAAGGTGCTCCGGCCGCGGGAGTTTGAGGAGGTCGTCGAAAAAGAAGGCACCACCTCCTCCTCGCGCATCGCGGTCATCCCGCTCGAGGGTGTGATCGCTCATGGCGCTCCCGGGCCGCTCGGCGAGGACATGGTGAATGATTTCAAGCGCGCCCTGGAGCAGGCTCGCGACGACGACCGGGTGAAAGCCGTCGTCATTTCCGTCGACAGCCCCGGCGGCGAGATCACCGCCTCGGATGTACTTTACAACAGCCTGAAGGAATTCAGCCGCCACAAGCCCTCCATTATCTACTTCAACTCCATCGGCGCCTCCGGCGCGTACTACACCGCCTGCGGAGCGTCGTGGATCATGTGCAACGATACGACCTTTACCGGCTCGATCGGTGTGATCATTTCGACGCTGAACTACCGGGAACTCTTCGGGAAAATCGGCCTGGAGTCGGTCGTCTTCAAGAGCGGCAAGTTCAAGGACATGCTCAATGGAGCCCGCGAGATGACCCCCGAGGAACGCGCCTATGTCGAGGGGCTCGTGATGCAAAGCTACGGCCGTTTCGTCGGCATCGTGGCCAAGGCTCGCAAGCTCGATGAAACCGCCCTGCGCAATGGCGTGGCCGACGGCCGCATCCTCAGCGGAGTCGACGCCCTCGACGCCAAGCTGGTCGACGAACTCGGCTACATCGAGGACGCCTACGCCAAGGCGCGCGAACTCGGCAAGGCCCCCGGCGCGCAGATCGTGCGCTACAAGCGCGTGGTGACCTTCGCCAGCCTCTTCCGTGCCTTTAGCGAGGCCCGGACGCCCGCCATCAAGGTCGATGTGTTCGAGAACCTGCCCAAGCTCCAGCCCGGCCGGGTGTACCTGATGCCCGCCATCTTCGCGCCGTAAGCCGTGTCCATCGCGATCTGGGCAGTATTGGCAATCCCCGGGCTTGCCTATTGGGTTTATTACCTGCGCGGCCTCCCTCGTCCGGCATTGCCGACCGAGAAATCCGCCACGTTTGGCTCCGGCGACATGGTCGCGGCGATCCTTCTCGGCCTTTTGTTTGCGTGGAATATCTTTGCCGGCACGCAAAAGCCTCCGACGATCACGCGCGACATGATCATCCAGAGCTGCGTGATCTATTCGCTCTTCGTCGTCATGCTGCTGAGCATGCTGATCGTTCGCAACCGCAATCCCGTACTGCTCTTCGGCCTAAAGTGGCCTGCCTGGAAGTCGGAACTGCCGCTGGCCGCGCTCGCGCTGGTGGCGCTCTATCCCCTGCTGTCCGTCATCCAGAGCGGCGTGCTGGCAGTCGTCGGGGAAAAGGATGCCACCCAGGACATCCTTCTTTTCCTGATCCGTACCAATACGGTTGAGGACAAGCTGCTGCTCTCCTTGATGGCCGTCGTCTTCTCGCCCATCTCCGAGGAAATCATCTTCCGGGGCTTCCTCTACGGAGTTGCCCGCCAATATGGCGGACGGTGGGCGGCCATGACCGTCACGGCAGCTCTTTTTGCCGCCATCCACATTCATTTCCCCTCCATGCCGTCGTTGTTTGCCTTCGCCGTCGGCCTGACGCTCATCTACGAGCGCACCCGTTCCCTTTGGGCTCCAATCATCGTCCACATGCTCTTCAACGCCACCACCGTGGCTTACGTACTGATCGCCAAGCCCCAGCTATGAAGCGGCTCGACCAGGTGCGCGAAGACGATCTGGTAAAGGAACTCATCCGCCACCTGCCCGCGGGCTCGGGAACCTTGCTGGCAGCCGGCGACGATTGCGCCGTGCTCAAGGCGAAGCTCGGCAGCTACCTGGTCTACAAGACCGACTGCATCGTCGAAGGCGTCCACTACCTTCCAGAAGACCGCCCCGGCCTGGTGGCCCGCAAGGCGCTTTGCCGCAACCTGAGCGACATCGCGGCCATGGGAGGCGTGCCCCGCTGGGCTCTCGTCACGGTGCTCACCCCGCCCGACAAAGCGGTGCGATACTGGACGACATTTTATCGGGGATTGGGAAAGACCGCTCGTGAGTTTCAACTCGGCATCGTCGGCGGCGAGGTTTCCCGCAGCCGCCAGGCGGCCATCTCGGTGGCCATGATCGGGGAACTGCCCGAAAACCGCTACATCACCCGCACGGGGGGGCGGGCCGGCGATCGCATTTTCATCACCGGCAAACTCGGCGGTTCCTTCGCCAGCCGCAGGCATCTCACCTTTACGCCACGCCTCAAAGAAGGCCAATGGCTGGCCGAGCAACGAATAGCTACTGCGATGATGGACCTCAGCGATGGTCTCGGCTCCGACCTCCCCCGGCTTGCCCGGATGAGTCGTTGCGGGTACTCCATCACGCCAGAGGCTCTTCCGCGCCACCGTGGCTGCACCATCGAGCAGGCCATTTGTGACGGAGAGGACTACGAACTGCTCTTCACCGTACCGCCCAGGAGAGTGGCGGAACTCCGGCAAAGCTGGCCGTTCCCGAAGACGCCCATTACCGAGATAGGTGCCCTGACCCGATCGACGACATCCAAAATCCCCTCCGGGTTCGATCACTTTTTCCATTGCCAGCCCGACAAGAAAAGGGCGTCCTAAAGCAGCGATGATCAGGATCAAGTATCACGCCCCCGGCACAGCCCCAGCGACCCTGGTTGCCAATACGGACACAGCGGCGAAACCCTCTGTCCTCACGCTCATTCAGTACGACAAGGAGGGCATCTTTGAGGGACGGTTCGATACCTTCGAGGAGTTGATGTCCCGGTTTGATCCCGCCAAGGTGAACTGGATCAACATCGACGGCCTCGGCAGTCTCGACGTGCTCCGCCAGGTGGCGGAACGCTTCAACATCCATCCCCTCGCCCTGGAAGATGTCCTCAACACGACACAGCGCCCCAAGGTCGACGTCTACGAGGACCACTTTTTCATCGTTAGCGAGATGCTCTACACCGAGAGCGATCACCGCGTCGTCCTTGAGCAGCTCAGCATGTTCCTCGGCGCCCATTACGTCATCACCATCCAGGAGGAGAGCGAACACGACGTTTTCCAAAAAATCCGGGAGCGCTTGCGTTCCGGCCGGGGCTTCGCGCGCACCATGCAGGCCGATTACCTCGCGTACGCCCTGCTCGACGCCACGGTCGATCAGTTTTACCCAACCCTGGAGTCGATCGCCGACAGCCTGGAGGACCTGGAGGAACGCCTCCTTGAGAGGCCCAGCAAGGACCTGATGCGGAAGCTCTACGGCATCAAGCGCCTGCTCCTGCAGCTCCGCCGCGCCGCCTGGCCCCAGCGGGAGATCTTTAACGCGCTCATCCGCGATGAGAGCGGGATGATCTCGCAGGGCACCCAGGTCTTTCTGAGGGACTGCTACGACCATACGACGCAGATCATCGACATCCTCGAGAGTTTTCGCGACCTCGCGGCCGGGCTCATGGAGGTCTACCTCACCAGCCTAGGATTTCGCACCAACGAGATCATGCGCGTCCTCACCGTCATCTCGAGCATCTTCATCCCCCTCACGTTCATCGCGGGCATCTACGGCATGAATTTCAACACCAACTCGCCCTTCAACATGCCCGAGCTCGACTGGAAATTCGGCTACCTGTATTGCCTTGGCCTCATGGGCTGCGTGGCGATCGGGATGATCTTCTTCTTCAAGAGGAAGCACTGGCTGTGAGTGGCATTCTCATCCTGACCGCCAGCTTCGGAGAGGGGCACAACGCCGCCGCGCGCAATCTCCGCGATGCCATCCAGGCGCTTTCCCCGGAAACGAGCGTGGGTATCTGCGACATTTACCGCGACACCTACGGCTCGTTCAACGAGCTGACCAAGCAGGTCTACCTCAGCCTGATCAACCATGCTCCCGGGGTGTGGAAATTCGCCTTCGACCTGCTCGATCGCACTCCCATCGTCGAGTGGCAGACGAAGCTTCATGGAGTCGCCGCCCGCAAACTCGCCCGGATCATCGAACAAAGCGGCGCCTCGGTCGTGGTATCGACTTTTCCCGGCTGCAACCACCTGCTCGACCACGCCTACCGTCACCGGCTCAAGCGTCCATTCCGGCTCGCGACGATCATCACGGACTCCATCTCGATCAACTCCGTCTGGCATCGCTCATGCAGCGAGTGGTTCATCGTGGGCAACCAGGCCACCGCCGACGTGCTGATCCGCGCGGGTGTCCCGGAGTACAAGATCCGCATCGACGGCTTCCCCGTGCCGAGAGCCTTCGCCAGCTTGAACCGGCCCGGGAAGCCCCCGCAACCCGGAGAAAAATGGCGCGTCCTTTATGTCGTCAACTCCGGCCATCATCTCGCTCCGGAGATCGTCCGCAGCATCCTCGCCATCGAAAATGTCGCACTCACCGTGACGGTCGGCCGTCACCCGACGCTCGGGCGGCGGCTTGAGGAGGTTTCCCGCGAAACCGGCAAGCCTCTCTCCATCCTCGGCTGGACGCCCGACATGCCCCGTTTGATGGCCAGCAACCATCTCATCGTCAGCAAGGCGGGAGGAGCCACCGTCCAGGAGACGCTCGCAGCCGGGACGCCGATGATCATCACGCAAGTGATTCCCGGCCAGGAGGAGGGCAATGCCACGTTGGTTCTCGAGGCCGAGGCCGGAGCGTTTGCCGACACCCCGGCAACCATCGCCCAAGCCATCCGGGAGGCCATCGGCAATGACGGGGAGGTGTGGAAAAAATGGCAGGCCAACGTCGCCCGGCTGAGCCGCCCCGACGCAGCCGACCTCATCGCGAAGTTTGTCCTAAGCCTTAACGGCTCATCGTCACCCGGTCTCCCGCCGAAGGCAGGTTGACCACGCAGACAAAGCGGGTGCCCACCCCCGGTGTGCTCGTCACGGAGATATCCCCTCCCATCATGCGGCTCAGGCTCTGGGAAATCACCAGGCCCAATCCGCTGCCTCCAAACTGGCGGGTCGTCGAGCTGTCCGCCTGACCAAAGGGCTTGAATAACCGGTCCAGTTGATGGGGCTGGATGCCGATGCCTGTGTCGGCAACCTCGAAGACGACCATTGCGCCCTCGCCGCGTTTCACAATGAGATCGATACGCCCTGAAGGAGTGAATTTCACCGCATTGCTCAGGAGATTCGTCAGGATCTGCCCCAGCCGCAGGCTGTCGCCCACCACGATATCCTGCATCGCAGGATCGAGCGTCTTTTCGAGGATCAGTCCTTTCAGCTTCGCCGCAGGCAGCTGGAGACGGCACACCCGACTGATGACATCCTGGAGAGAAAACGGAAGCTGCTCGATCTGCATGCCTCCCGCCTCGATCTTGGAGTAATCCAGCACATCATTCAGGATGCACAGGAGCGAGTGGCTGCTGTCAGCGATCAGGTTGACATAGTCCGCCTGCTCGGCGGTGAGCTCGGTGGTCTTGAGGAGATCGAGGAACCCTATGACGCCATTCATCGGAGTACGCACCTCATGACTCATCGTCGCCAGGAAGCGGCCCTTGGCGCGGTTGGCGTTTTCCGCCGCTTCTTTCGCCTGCTGCACCAGCTTCTCGGCGGTCTTGCGCTCTGTGACATCCCGCAGGAGGAGGATGCGCGCCGAGGGCTCCTCGGCATCCTCCGGCACCGGGATGACGGAGCACTCCCAGGTCGACCCGGTCGAGGCTGCCACCTCGACGTTTTCCGCCACCCGCTGGTCGAGCAGTTCAATCACACCCGGCCAGCCGCGCAGGATGCGCTGCACGGGACGGTCCAGCGCCGCCTTGGCAGAAATGTCGAACCTGCGACAGGCAGCGCGATTCAGGTCGAGCACCAGCCCTCGCGAGTCAATGACGATGAGACACTCCTTGAGATGCTCGACGAGCAGGACACGGGCGACCGGAGCCAGATCGCCCATGCGGCTGCCCAGCAGCGACCAGATCGCCAGCCAGGCGGTGAATGCCACCACGATCGGAGTGTAGTTGAAGCCCATCGTGGGAGACCACCCCACCATGTACAGCCCATTGACAGCCGTCGGCAGCAGGCCGCTCATGAACATCAGGAACTCCCCTCGCCGGGACCAGTGCGGGGCATGCCGCAGGTGCGCCGCGAGCCAATAGAGCGCCGTCACGGCAAAGACCGCCACATACGTGAAGTACACGATGGTCATCGGCCCGACCTGGTAGGCAAGCACCAGGAACTCCGTATTGCGGACGAGCCGGATATCGTCAATCCACAGGGTGTGCAACCTCGGCGTCCACACCACCACGATCATCGAGATCGGAATGATGAGCGACAGGTAGAGCCTCTCCCGGACAAGGAACCGCGTGCCGCGAACCAGCCGATGAACCGCCTCGGCAAAGAGCAGCGGCACGAATGGCAGGATGGTGAACCTTAGCTTGAGCAGCAGAACCTTGTCCTCCACCGTCGAGGACGAGACCTCGGCCGCGGCCAGAATGCACCAGATGCCGACAAGCACCAGAGCGATCGCATAGGGACGCGTGGCCAGGATCTGGACACGGCGATACGCGATCGCGGAAAGCGAAAACGCCAGCCCCGAGGCGATGAGGGCGACAAAAAACTGCCAAGAGAGGCTCATCGACACCCTCGCTCCCTGGCCGCGCCGTCCGCGCAGGATCGATCATCTACCTGCACCCGGCGGGCACTGAGGCAGGGAATCGGGAAAACGGAGGAACTTCCGCCCTGGCGCGAGCGCTTCATGGACGCCTGACCAATAGCCGGTCGGCGTCTGCTTGTCGAATATCTCTTGGCGAGGCGGGCGCGGATTTTTCCGCGCCTGCTAGCCGTGGATCCGCCGGGAAAGCTGCTGGGCCTTCAGGCAGAGTTCCGCCGCCTTGAACGCATGGTCCTGAGTCATCGCCAGTTCCGTGCGATTGAGGCAGTCCAGGATCAACTGGCCAAAAAACGGATAACCGACCTTGCCCGCGCAATCGATGCGCTTTTCCCCCTGCTGGTCAACGAGGAAGAGCACGTCCTTGGTCGCATTCTCGCTGGCGATGTCGATGTACTTGCGAAGCTCGATATACCCCTTCGTACCGAGAATCAGCGTGCGGCCGTCGCCCCAGGAGCGGAGTCCGTCCGGGGTCAGCCAGTCCACCCGATAGTAGCCCGAGGCGCCAGTGTCTCCGACGAGGGAGGCTTCGCCGAAGTCCTCCAACTCCGGATGATCCGGATTGGCAAAATTCCCCACGGAACTCGACACCACCGAGGCATCGCTGCTTCCCGTAAAAAAGAGAAACTGCTCGCTCTGGTGGCTGCCGATATCGCACAGGATGCCGCCGTATTCCTCTTTGTTGAAGAACCAGGCGGGACGCGCCGGGGCGCTCAGGCGGTGGGGTCCGAACCCGGCGGTCTGCACCACCCGGCCGATCGCACCGGAGGCGACCACCTGGCCGGCAAATACGGCGCTCTCCACATGGAGCCGCTCGCTGTAGTAGACCATGTATCGCCGCCCGGTACGGGCAACTGTACGGCGGGCTTCGGCCAGCTGCTCCAGGGTCGTAAAGGGCGTCTTGTCCGTGAAATAATCCTTCCCGGCCTCGAGCACCTTGCACCCGAGGGGGCCGCGCAGGTTGGGAATGGCGGCCGCAGCTACCATCTGGATCGATGCGTCATCGAGGATTTCCTCAAGAGAATTCGCCACCTTGGCCGTCGGGAAGCTCTTTTGGAAAGCCGCGACTTTCTCCGGGTCGGGATCATAGACCCAGCGCACCTCTCCACCCGCCTCGACCAGCCCATTGGTCTGCCCGTAGATATGGCCGTGGTCGAGCGCAACAGCCGCAAAGAGAAACTCCCCCGGTTTGCAAACCGGAGCCGGTTTGCCTTGGGGCGCGTAGGTCATTCCATCGGAATTCGCCATATTAGGAAACAAAGGTCGTTGAGAGATAATCGAAACTGCGCTTGATCGACTCGAAGGGGTCGCCCGGGCAGGTATCCTGCTCGACGACGAACCACTCCGTACCGGCTTTCTCAGCCGCAGCCACGATGGCTGGCCAGTTCAGGTTTCCATAACCCACCTCGGCAAAGCGAGGTTTATCCGGAGGCTCCACCACGTAGTCTTTGCAGTGAAGCACCGGCACTCGGCCGCTAAGCTTCTCGATCCAGGTCACCGGCTCGCCTCCGCCGTATTGCACCCAGTACGTGTCGGGCTCGGCGGCAAGGCAGCGAGGGCTGGTCTCCGCGTAAATACGATCAAGGATCGTCCGGCCACCGCTCCGAATGAACTCGTGGGCGTGATTGTGATAAAGCAGCGTCTGCCCGGCGTCGGCCAGTACGGCTCCAGATTTATCGAGTCCGCTGATGAGTCCGCGCACTGATTCCTCATCGGCAAAGTCGATGCCTGCAGGATAGGGATACGCTGTGTATTTGCACCCGAGCTTGGAAAGCCGCTCCACCACTTTCTCCGGAGACTTGAGGATGACTTCCCCGGATTCATGCGTGGCGCAGATCGTCAGTCCCTCGCCCTGGCAGATGGCGACAAGCTCGCTCTCCTCGATCGGTCCCATGCCGCTGACCTGGACGGCGCGATACCCGATCTGGGCGACCCGCTTCAGCGTGGAGGCGATGTCCGCGGGGGTACGGATAAAATCCCGCAGTGTGTAAAGCTGGATGGCAATGTTTTCGATTTTCACGGCGACGATCTAGTGGGCAAAGGAGAGAGTGAAATCGGAGGCTTTCACCTCCACGGTCTTTTTGACAAAGGTCGACTCGGCGATCTTCTTTTTCAGCCAGTTCTCATATTCCGCAGCATCAAAAGGCATCTCAAGCGTCTCGCCGCGAGCCGAGGAAAGCAGCATGGCATTGGCGAGTTCCACCGAATGAATCCCCTCCTCCGCCGGAGCGATCAAGGGTTCCTTGTCGAGAATGGCCGCCGTGAAATTCCTCAGGATCTCCACATGCTGCCCACCGTGTCCGGAGAGCGGGATCTCCACGTTCCAGACCGACGGACGGGAATACATCGCGTCGACCGACTTGCTGAAGTCCGACATGCGTGTCTCGTTACGGGTATAAAGGAACTTGTCAGCCTCGATGACTACGCGGCCCTGCTCTCCCACGACCTCCAGGCGATTGGTGCCGGGGGCTTCGCCGGTCGAGGTGATGAAGGTGCCGTGCATCCCGCTGGAGTACTCCATGTACGCGGTCACGTCGTCCTCCACCTCAATGTCGTGATAGCGGCTGATATGGCAGAAAGCGCGCACCCGCGACGGGCGGCCAAAGAACCAATACCAGAGATCCAGGTTATGAGGGCACTGGTTGAGCAGCACCCCGCCGCCTTCCCCACCCCAGGTCGCACGCCATCCGCCTGACGCATAATAAAGATAGGTGCGGAACCAGTCGGTAATCGTCCAGCTCGCGCGACGAATCTCGCCCAGCTCGCCGCTCTGAATCATCTCCCGCAGCTTGATGTAATACGGGTCCGTCCGCTGGTTAAACATCGCCGCAAAAACCTGGTCGCTCGATTTATGCGCGGCAATCAGCCTTTCGCAGTCCGCCTTGTGCACGGAAATCGGCTTCTCCACCAGCACGTGCAAACCGGCATTGAGTGCGTCAATACCGATCGTCGTATGAGAGTAGTGCGGAGTGGCGATCAGGATCGCATCGATTTCGCCCGAGGCAATCATCTCGCCCGCAGAGGCAAATCCCTTCGCCTGGGGATAGCGAGCCACCTTGTCGGCATTTTCATCAGCAACAGCGGTGAGCCGCAGGCGCGGCACCTTGCCCGCGAGGACATTATCCGCGTGCGCGCTACCCATGTTTCCAAGACCAACGATCCCTAAACGAACTTCTTTCATATCAAAATGGAGGATTGATTCACACACGTGTTAGGTTACTTTCGTAGCACAGTCAATGAAAAACCCGGTCCATTCCACCAGTGAACTCGCCCGTCGCCTAGGCCTCTCCCGCTGGACGGTCTCACGCGCGTTGAATGGACATGCGGGGATTAATCCCGAAACCGCCGCCCGGGTGCTGGCTGCGGCGAGCAAGGCGGGCTTCTCGCCCAGCATCCTCGGTCGGGGCCTGAGGAGCGGACGCACGGATCTCATCGGCATCGTCGCGCCCGATCTGGAGGAGTACTTCCTCACCCGCAAACTCTCCGTCCTGCGGCTGCTCATTGAGGAGGCGGGATATCACGGCATCATTCAAATGACGGACTCCAGTCCCGCCAGCGAACGCGCCGCACTCGAGAGATTTCGCACCATCCGATGCACGGGCGTGCTCACATTCGCCTCGATCCTGGGGCCTCGCGACATTGGCCTCCAGCGTTTGAAAGAGGCAAAAATCCCCTGTGTGCAGATCGATCCTCTCCTGAAGACCACGGGAATCATCGCCGGGACAGACCGCCTGGAGGCCCAGCGACTGACGCTTGAGCACCTCTTCTCCCTCGGCCACCGCCAGATTGGCGTCTTTGGCATCGACTCGTCCACCACCTACGGACGCCAGCGTTATGAAGGCATTACCGCGGCCTGCATGGCGGCCGGACTGTCCCCGGAGAAAAGCCTTCGCTGGTTCCCGAGGGAGCAGCCGAAAGATGACTTCGCGACAGGCTGCGCGCTCGCTCGGGAATTTGCGACCGCCCGCCACCGGCCTACCGCCATAGTCACGATCAATGATCGCATGGCGCTCGGCGCGATACGCGGGTTGCAGGAAAACGGCCTCGACGTCCCTCGCGATGTCTCGGTGATCGGCTACGACAACGCGGATTTCTCCGCCTACTGCACCCCCTCGCTGACCACCATCGACCCCCAGGGAGATACGCTCATGCAGGGAGCGCTCGACATGATCCTCTCGCCGAAAGCCCCGGGACACTTCCGAGTGCAGCCGACCCTCATCGTGCGCCAGTCCACTGCCGCACCGTCACAAGATCGCTAAAAGACCTCCTGTTTCCTTCGTTCAACCTCGCCACGAACACGTTTTGACTTGCCACTTTCGGTGAAGTTTCGTGTTATGCGTTGATTATGAAGGCTGCCGTCACCCTCCTCGCCGTGCTTGCTATCGGCGGAACTGCTTTCGCAGATATCCAGCAACCCCCTGCCTCCGATTACGGTCCGACCCGTAAACTCGGTCGCGGTCTTGGCAACGTCGCTTTCGGCGTCACTGAGATTCCTGATTCCATTTTTGGAGTGAATTACTCCGAAGGTAACTCCGCCGCCTGGAGCTACGGTCTCGTCCGCGGCGTCGGTCGTACCTTTGCCCGTCTCGGCTATGGCCTTTATGAAATGGCCACCTTCCCGGTTCCGACCGTCAAGGGTTCCTATCGCCCGCCGTACAAGAGCATCATCCCGTGGATCAATGGCGGTTATGAAGAATTCCCGCCGGAACTCGGCTGGGAAACCCGCTTCGACTACGTTCGCGATTATCAGCGGACCCCTTGGTAGGAAGTCGTTTCCAGTTTGAAAATTTTATCAGCGCATCGAGAGGTGCGCTGATTTTTTTGCCCTGCTGCGATCAGGTACGGCGAAACCCGTCGAAGCGCCCTGCCCTGAGGAAGTGATCCATCCGCCTCAGTCCCCGACGAGTGTTTCCTCCCCGGGAGATTATCCGTAGATGACCAACTGGATATTATCCGGCAGGCTGCCGGCGACCTCCGCCGCCACGTTGCCCCGCAGCAGCTTGCTCATGGAGCCGCGATGCGAAGCTCCCAGCATGAGGTAATCGACGCCAAGCGTCGCCGACATGTCGACTATGATCGATGCGGCGTTCGGGGCATTGACAAAGACCGGTATCGTGGTCACTCCCCGGTGTTTCCCGATCTGGAGAGCCGTACCGAGAATGGCGCTGGCCTCCGGGTCGCTCTTCCAGTCGACCTTGGGCATGGCATTGGCTCCACCGCCGTATAGCACGGCAATCTCGCGGATGTAGAGAACGTACAGGGCGGCATTCCTCAACTGGGCCTCCTCAAAGGCAAACCGCAGCACTGGAGTCAGCCCGCGCACGCTGACGAGGATCTTCTGGGTCTCGCTCACCGGAGCAGACATCTTCTCGACTACGTCAGGACGCACGATATCGGCGAACTCCTTGGAAACCGTGAGAGTGCGAGTACCGCTGAGGCGCTGGGCGTATGCCCACAAGCCGAGGCCGATCACCAGCACGCATATGACGAAAAAGAGCGCGTCCGGCTTGGTCTTGGCCAAGGTCAGCTCAACCGCGATGAGGAGGACAAACGTGAAGAGCATCAACCCACGCTCGAGCATGTTCATCTTCAAGTGTCGATTGAAGGTGCAGGAGCCGAGATTCACACAGATGGCGCCCACCACGCCGATGGCATAAAGTCCAGCCAATGCCTCGAAGTTGTCGGTGGCCAGGAGAACGATGATCGGTAACCCCACCGAAATACCCAGCGGAGCCAGCGGCACACCGTGGGAGTTTAGCTTCGTGAAGGCTCGGGGCATGTCCCCTTCCCTCGACATCATGAACAGGAGACCGATCAGCGCCGCGATCGCGGTATTTACCGCACTGAGAAGCAGCAGGGCGAAAACAACGCCGACAATAAAACCGAAGATGTGACCGAAACCCGGCCCGAAATTCATCGCACCGTATTGCTCGGCCAGGAAGCGCAACATATCCTCCTTGCGCTTAATCATTTCCGGAGCGAGCTCTTTCGGCAGGGAGAGCATCGCCCAACCGAGAAGCGCCGTGCCAACACTGACCTCAATCGCCACCGGGAGGATGGCCTTGAAGGCATTGCGCCCGACCTGCGGGTGGCCAATGACCGAACCGCGATCCGGTTTCATGGTTCCCGTCAGGTTTGCAATCGCCTCCACACCGCTCAACGCCAGGATCACCCCCACAAAGGACACCCAGGTGTGCTGGAAATTGTCATGGAGCGGCTCCATGTGCGTGAAGGTGAGGTGCGGAACCGAGAATAAAATAATGAGGACGACCACCACGACCGTCGGCAGCGCCAACGCGACGGCCAGGCTGCCGCTATGACGGGGACCATAGAAATTCAGCACGCCCATCAGCAGGATGGCACCGGTGGTCGAGACCAGGATCCATTTGTCAGGAACTCCCAGATAACTCAATGCTGCCCAACCACTAAGGGCTGCCGTCACCGTCAAGTCGGCTACGAGCAGCAATGCTCCAACCACGGCCAGCAGGCGTCCCTGTTGCTTCGCTGCGGAATAGACCCCGCCTCCGTCCGGGAACACCCGGCAGATGACCATGTAGTTGATACCGACCAGCGCCGTTAGCGCGCAGACCGCGACAATGATCGGAAACGAAGAGAACCCGGCGGCGACAAACGCCAGACCGATGACGTAGGCTTTGCTGGTGCCCCAGTCTCCAAAAAGCAGGGCTGAGGCACGAGGCCAGTCGAGATTGCGTGGCCTATGAATTTCAGGACTATCCAAAGTAATCAGGCAGTTTTAACGAACGGCACGTTTGTCGTTGCCCATGCGCCGCCCGTCAACCCCTTTCGGTACAAGGTCGCTCAAGGTGGCCAAGAAACATACTTTGCTCTACCTGCCAAGGCAGGCTAGTCTGGCCGGCTGACAATGTCTCAAATCACTTTTGAACTCATACTGATCGCGGTTTTGCTCGTGGCGAATGGCATTTTCGCCATGGCGGAGATCGCATTGGTATCCGCCCGCAAGGCGCGCCTGAAGACCCTTGCGGACGAGGGAGCCACCGGCGCCCAACTCGCTCTCGACCTAGCCAACTCACCGGGCAAATTTCTCTCAACCGTCCAGGTCGGCATCACCCTCGTGGGCGTGCTGGCCGGTGCGGTCGGCGGAGCCAACATCGCGGATAAGCTTACGCACATCCTCGGCGACATCCCGGTCATCGGAAGCTACGCCCATGTGCTGTCGATGCTATTCGTCGTCTCGATCATCACCTATCTGTCGGTGATCATCGGAGAGCTGGTTCCGAAGCGTCTCGCGCTGAACAACCCGGAACGCATCGCGGCGATCCTGGCCGGGCCGATGAACTGGCTGTCCAAGATTGCCGGACCGCTGGTGAACCTCCTCAACCACTCCAGCGACCTCCTGATGGCTCTCATGGGCGTCAAGAAATCCGCAGAACCCCCGGTTTCCGAGGAAGAAGTGCGCGTCCTGATCGACGAAGGCCTGAGCGCCGGCGTCTTCCGCAAGGCGGAAAAGGAATGGGTCGAGAGCGTCTTTGAACTCGACGAGCAGACGGCGGAAGACCTTATGACCCCTCGCCCGCAAATCGTCTGGCTCTCACTGGACGATACCGACGAGGAAAACTGGCGCCGCATCGCCGGCTCCGGCCACTCGAACTTTCCAGTCTACCAGAAAAGCCACGAGCATGTCGTGGGCATGATCTCGGTGAAGTCGCTCTGGGCGAATCTCTCGCTCGCAGGCAACGCCGATCTCTCCGCCCTCGTCGTCCCGCCGCTTTACGTACCCACCACGATGCACGCCAGCAAGCTCATCGAGGAGTTCAAGAAATCCGGCAAACACATCGCCCTGGTGGTGGATGAATTTGGCAGTGTGCAGGGTCTCGTCACCCTCAAGGACCTCATGGTCGCCATCGTCGGCAACCTGCCCGAGAAAGAGCAGCGCCGCGAGCCCAAGGCCGTGCTGCGTCCCGATGGATCATGGCTCGTCGACGCGCTCCTCGAGATCGAGGAGGTGCGCAAGGTGCTCAGCATCGAGGACGAGCTTCCCGGCGAAGAGGAAGGAAATTTTTCCACCCTCGGCGGCTTCCTGCTCGACCGCTTCGGCCACCTGCCGAACGAAGGGGAAAATCTCGTGTGGGATCGCCATCGCTTCGAGATCATCGACATGGACAACCAGCGCATTGACAAAGTGCTCGTCACCGAGATCAAGCCGCCCAAGTCCACCGCCGAGGACGAAGCCACAAACTCCGCCGCGAATATCTGAATTGATCCCGCCTCCGGCCCGCCGTATGGTGCCGGGAGTGGCGGATGGCCGATTCCGAAGTCGCAAGACGCTCGGGATAGGAAAGTCCGGACACCATAAGGCAGCATGCCCTGTGAAAACGGGGGCGCGCTGAACGAAAGTTCTTTGCGACGGATAGTGTCACAGAAAATAAACCGCCGGGGTTCCGCAAGGAGCTCCGGTAAGGGTGAAAAGGCGGAGTAAGAGCCCACCGTCCGCGCCAGCAATGGCCGGAGCCGATAAACCCCACGCGGTGCAAGACAAAACAGGAGGTCGGACCGCCTGTCCGTCATGCTGGTCCGCCAGCGTGACAGCCTCCGGGTAATAGTCGCAGCCCTCACGGGCTGTCCGGCGCGCAAGCGCCAGACAAGATAAATGGCCATCCCCGCCCCTGCTTGCAGGAGCGGGACAAAATCCGGCTTACAGCCACCCAAGCAGGGGCGGTTCCCAAAAGGAGCCGCCCCTGTCCTGTTTTTTCGCTGCGCATTGCCTTCCCCTCGGAACTCGCGCACTATGCCGCGCATGGATGTCAGTGATTTGCGGCAGGACTATCAGAGCGGCGCTCTCGACCGGGAGCACATGGCGGCGGACCCGTTCCGCCAGTTCGATGTGTGGTTCAAGGCAGCGCTCAGTTCCAAGGATCTCCGCGAACCGAATGCCATGACTCTGGCCACCGCCGGAGCCGATGGCAAAGTCACCGCCCGCACCGTTCTGCTCAAGGCCTGGGACGAAAAAGGCTTTGTTTTTTACACGAACTACAACAGCCACAAAGCTCACCAGATCGCGGAGAACAGCAACGTGGCCCTCCTCTTTCCCTGGCTCAACATGGAGCGCCAAGTGGAAATCTGCGGACGCGCCGAGAAAGTCTCGCTGGCCGAGAGCTTCGCCTACTTCGCCAGCCGGCCCTTTTCCAGCCGCCTCGGGGCCTGGGTTTCGCACCAGAGCAGCGTCATCACCTCGCGCAGCCTGCTGGAGATGAAGTTTGACGAGATGAAGCGTAAATTTGCCAATGGTGAGGTGCCGCTGCCGGATTTCTGGGGCGGGTATCGCGTCGTGCCGGAGACGGTCGAGTTCTGGCAGGGCCGCACCAGCCGCCTGCATGACCGCTTCCTCTACACCCGTCTCGCCGAGGGCGGATGGAATCTCGAACGCCTGTCGCCCTGAGTTTGGAGCTTGCCCCGGGAGAACATCCCGGGAAGGCTTGCGCCAATGGACAAGGAGATCGCTGAGCTGCGAGCCCGCGTCGAGCGCCTGGAGCGAATGGCCGGGCTCACTCCACCGGCAGAACGTTCCGCTCCGGCGCCAACCGTTGAGCCTGCGAAGGAACCAGTTTCGCCACCTCCTGAACCCATCGTAGCGCCGTCGGCATTTTCCACTCCGCCGCCCCTACCGACGCCGCCTTCCCGGCCCGAGACCGCCCCCGCGCTGCGTTTCAGCGAAGCCTGGCTGGCCCGTACCGGCATCGTCCTGCTGCTCATTGGCGGCATTTTCTTTCTCAAGCTTTCACTCGATCGCGGCTGGATCACGCCGCTCCTTCAGCTCGCCATCGCCGTAGCCGCCTGCCTCGGGCTGATGACGTGGGGATTTCTCCTCTCCCGCAAGCGCCCGGAACTCGGTGATCTCGCCTTTGGCGGGGGCATCGCCGGGCTCGTCGGCGTGTGGACCTGCGGGCAATATCTCTACCACCTGTATCCCGGCTCCACGACCATAGTCCTTTCGCTCCTCACAGCTGCGATCTGCCTGGCTCAAGCTCTGCGGCAAAACTCCCGGGTGCTGTGCACTCTGGCGATTCTGGGGATTTTCATTTCGCCCCTCTTCATCGGCCTCGACCAGCCAGGGCTGTTTGCCATTCATGCCACGGTCATCACGATCATTGTCGCGCTGGTCTTCCTCCGCCGCGGCTGGCTCGGAGCTTTGTTCATCGGAGTCGTTACGGCGGGACTGCTCCTGTACGGAGCCGCAGTTTCCTCGCGGCTGGGCATCGACCATGAGCTGCGACCAGGGCTCCAGGCCGCATTGCTCTTTTGGTGGCTGGCTCTCTGGCTGGCGCCGGTCGCACGATATCAATTCCGCGGAGTATCTCCCGCACCTGTCGCCGCAGCATGGTTCACCTCCTTCACCCCGGCCTTGCTGGCCGCGGGGGCTTCGTTGACGATCTGGGGCGGGGATGCCCGACATGCCATCGGCATCTTTCTCCTGGTCGCCGCCATACTTTGCGCGGTGCTCGGTCGACTTCTGGCAATCAGCGGTTCACGGGAAATGGCGAACTGCCAGCAATTTGGCGCCGCCATCCTCGCAGGTGTCGCCTTGCCAGTGCTGCTTTCCGGGTGGGTGCTGTCATTTGCCTTTGCGGCCTTCATCATCGCCCTGCACTTCACGGCGGACCGCTCGAAAAACACCCCTCTCACCGTCGCAGCCATCCTGGCCTCGGCAGCGGGTCTGGTTTTCTTCGTGATTGAAGCCGTTCAACTCAGCAACTCGGGTGGCATTCTGCACGTCCTCTCCTCGCTGGGCTTTGTCATCGCCATCACAGCAGCAGCCTTTACCCGGCCAGACGGATCGCTGAAAAATTCGCATCAGGTCGCAGCCCAATGGATGCTCGTTTTCTGGTTCGCGGCGCTTTGCCCGCCCGGCATCATCCCCTGGTCGCTGGGGATCGTCCTCGCGAGCATCGCGGCCTGCGCGGGAATGGTGGGTTTTCCCGGTGGAAAAGCCTTAGCCCTGAAAGCATCGAGCCACATCCTCCTCGTGCTCGTCCTCATCGGAGCGGCGCTTCACCTGATGAACAGCGGAGAAAGCACGCCCTGGGTCAATGGACCAGCTCTCGCCATGCTTTTCACCCTGGGCGCAGCCGCGTTCCTGGCGCTTCGCTCCGCCGATCTCACTGTGAAGGCGGTCTATCTCTGGATCGTGCTGGCGGGAACACTGTTCCTGCTATCCCATGAATTCGCCCCGATCGGACGAGGCACGCTGGTGAGCATTTCGTGGACGGTGGTCGCCGTCGCGCTCATCGTGAGCGGCATTGTCCGCGATATCCGCCTCGTGCGCATCGCTGGGATTTGCACGCTCGTACTCGTGCTTGCCCGGCTCTTTACCGTGGATCTCGCTTCGCTCGACCTGCCCGCCAAGACGCTGGTCTTTCTCGGGATCGGTATCCTTCTCTTCTCCGCAGGCTACTTTCTCCCGAAGTTTTTACCCCGGGAGAATCCTCCTCGGAAAGATTAGGCCACGCCTGCGGGTTCCGCCGTGGGCGTCTCGGAGAATCCAAACAGTCGCCGATCGCGAATGATCGATGCCACCTCCGGCGAAACGCTCTTTTCCCATTGGGAATCTCCGGCCCGGATCTTCGCCAGCACCTCCGAGGAGCGAATCTTCAGGTAGTCCTGCTGATAGCCCTCGATGGCCTCGATAAAGCCATTCGTGATCAGGTGATTGTAGAGATGGCCGAGATTGTCTGGAGTCAGGAAGTTATCCGCCGTGACCAGTTCGCCGCTCTGCCCGACGAAGGGATAGACGTAGAGCTTCACGCCCTTCTTAAAGAGCCGCCCGAGGCCCTCCAGGATGCCGCCCTCCAAGTCGCGGTAATACTGCTCATCGAAAATCTCGACCAGCGCGGGAATGCCGAGCGGCAGGCCGATCATGCGGTCGGTGTATCGGGTCAGGTAATTCACCAGGCGGTAATACTCGCCATATTTCGAGATGAGCACGGTGCGCCCGATCGTCCGGAGCATGTCGACGCGATTGAGGAAATCGTGCAGATCGAGTTCTCCGCTGGAGAGCAGGTTCTTCATGGTGATTTCCATGAGGATTTCCGGCTCCTCGTTTTTTACCGTCTCCTCGCGCAGGAACATCGAGCGCGCACAATCCAGCATGTCGTTGGTGACGAGAGTGACCGGGCGGAAGCTGCCGCGCTCCACCAGCAGCGGCTTCTTGTAAAAGGCATCGGCGGGGCTGACCACCTCGCCATCGGCTCGGAACAGCGCGGCATCCGTGAGGCCGAGCGCAACCAGCTGGAGCGCCATGATGCGGTTGTCGATCTCGACGAAATCCGGCCCGCTGAACCGGATCATGTCGATCTCGATGCGGCCCGGCTCCAGATCGTCGAGCAGGGAGGTCAGGAACGCCTCGGGATTATCGCGCAGATAGAACGCACCATAGATGAGGTTAACGCCCACGATGCCGAGCGCCTCCTGTTGCTCCAGATTGTGCGGATCCAGCATGCGCACGTGGAGGATGATGTCGTTGGTCGGCTGGCGCGGCCTGGACTGGAACCTTATGCCCATCCAGCCATGGGACTCGTCGTGACGGCGAAAGCTGCGCGCGGCCACGGTATCGGCAAAGGCAAAGAAGGTGCGCTCGGACCCGACCTTCGCATCGAGACGCTCGATGAGAAGCTCGAACTCGTGCTCCAGCATGCTGTTCAGCCGGGCTTCGCTGACGTAGCGCCCGGAGTAGCCGTAAATCGAGTCGCTGAAGGTCATGTCGTAGGCCGACATCGTCTTGGCCACCGTCCCGGCAGCCCCTCCCACAGAGAAAAACTGGCGCGCAACCTCCTGACCTGCACCGATTTCCGCAAAGGAACCATAAAGTGCAGAGTCGCGATTGATCTTGAAGGCTTTCTTGCTCACCTGCTGATCGAAGGGCTCTGCTGGACTCATCCGCCGAGTTTGCCTGATCGCCCCGGTGAGGCAATAGGCAACTTTCCCGCCCGACGGTAAAATAGGCGGTTGCGCATGACGCGGACGGATTTACACTTCCGCCCGTGAATTCATTGCGTGTTCTGACCTGCGGCATCTTGTTTTCCGCCGGTCTGGCATTCCTCGGAGGATGTGGGCAGAAGGCTCCCGAGCAACCCGCACCCGCCGCCGAAGCAACACCTCCCCCTGTGCCGGAGGATCCGTCAGCCACCCGCATCGGACTCATCCTCCCCCTCTCCGGCGCGCAGGCCACCTTTGGCAATGACGCGATCAAGGGCGCTCAACTGGCGGAAGCGGAAATCAACGCCGCTGGCGGTGTGCTCGGCCACCCGATCAAGCTGATCGTCCGCGATAGTCAATCCGACACCGAAGCCACGCTGAAAGCGGTGAACGATTTGGCGGAAAAGGAAAATGCCGTGGCGTTGATCGGGGAAATCGCCAGCGACCGCACGCTCGCAGCCGCCCCGGTCGCGCAAAAGCTCGGCATCCCGCTCATTACCCCCGGAGCTACCCATGCGGGCGTGACGGCGGCGGGAGACTACATTTTCCGCGTCTGCTACACCGATGCGGCCCAGGCGATCGCCATGGCCAAGTTTGCCCGGTCCATCGACGTGACCAAGGCCGCCATACTCTACGATGCTACGAACCCCTATAGTTCGGACCTCGCGGCCATTTTCAAAAAGGATTTCTCCGAGCATGGCGGCCAGATCGTGGCCGAAGCCACCTACCAATCCGGCGAGTCCAATTTCTCCGCCCAGCTCCAGCAGATCAAGGCTGTCTCGCCCGAGATCATCTTCCTCCCGTCGTATTATCGAGAGGCCGCGATGGCCATCATTGAGGCGCGCCAGCTCGGCATCGAGGCTCCGTTCCTGGGCACCGATGGCTGGGACTCCTCGGAGTTCCTCCGGGTCGGGGGAAAGGCTGCCAATAATTCGTACTTCACCAGCCACTTCTCCGCCGAAAGCCGCGACCCGGCCGTGATCGACTTCGTCAAGCGCTACACGGCAAAGTACAACGCCTCACCGGCTCCCCTCGCCGCCCTCGGGTACGACAGCGTTTTCCTCGTGGTCGATGCCCTCAAGCGCGCTGGCTCCGACGACCCGGAGCCGCTGAAAAACGCCCTCGCAGGCACGCAGGATTTCCCTGGCGTCACAGGCAGGATCACCTTCGACGAGAAGCACAACCCATCGAAACCCGCCTTCGTCCTGCGCGTGCAGGACGGAAAGTTCAACTACATCGAGACGGTCGAGCCGCGCTGATCAGGCGGCGCGGTCTTTTTTCGCCTTTTCCGTTTCGCGCAGCAGCTTGTCGAAGCGCTTCGCGGTGTTGGAGTAGAACGGATACCGCGACGTGTCGCCCTGGCTGGGCTTGAAGCGCCAGTGTTTGTAGGCCCAGAGCCAGAGATGCGGCTCGGCGTGAATGGAGGGCTCCAGCACGTTCCAGCAGAGCTGGGTCACCTCGGCAGCCGTGGCGTTTTCCGGGTACTCCAGCGGCGGGTGGATGTGCATTCGCACCCGACCGTCCGGCATGGGGTGGCACTCTACCGGCATGATCAAGGCCCCCGTGCGCATGGCCAGCGCGGCGTGCATCTGGGTGGCGCACAGTTTGATGCCACCAAAGGTCTCGATGATCACTCCGGCCTCGTCGGGATCGATATTGAGATCATTGAGCATGGAGAACTTTCCGCCGCTCTTGAGATGCTTGAGCATGCGGATCATCGCGCGCTCCTGCGGGAAAATCTGGTGCCCGGTACTGGAGCGCAGGCGGTCAAAGATCGCGCCCAGGAGCGGGTTCCTGAACTTCTGCGTGATGACGAGACCCGGCTCCACAATGTAGGCGCTGATCAGGCTCATCCACTCGAAGTTGGAATAGTGCAGACACAGGTAAATGACCGGCTTGCCGATTTCCTTGTGACCCGAGGGATGATCCAGCCCCTCAACGACCGCGAGCTGTTGGAAGCGCTCCGGGGAGAGATTGGGCGCCCAGAAGAGCTCCAGCATCGTCCGGGCGAACGTCTGGTAGCTGCGCTCGGCAATGCGCGCTTTTTCCTTCGGCGTATACTTGTCGCCAAAGGCGGCGTCGAGATTAGCCCGGGCCACCTGCCGTCCGCGTTTGTCGGCGTGATAGGCAATCGAGCCGACCACCGCGGCAAGGCGGCGAAGCGCCCCGTAGGGCAGACGTCCCACCAGCCAGACCACGGCGGAAAGGCCGTAGTATTCCAGCCGCTGCTGAAAAGTCGGCTCCGCCATGGCTTACTCTGCCGCTGCCTCGATCCGCGGGAAGAGCACCTGCGGCTCACCCAGCACATGACCGTCCGGCAATCCACCCCACGCCGTGTCGGCGAGCTTGATTTCACCGGAAACCGCAAGCTGGTCAAGAATGCCACGCGAGGCCTTGGGCAGCACGGGATCGATGAGGATGGCGAGGATGCGCAATGACTCGGCCAGCGTGTAGAGCACGGTGTCGAGCTCCTGCGCTTTTTCCGGGTCCTTCGCAAGCTTCCACGGGGCGGATTCCTCGACGAAGGCGTTGCAGCGCGTCGCGAGGCCCCACGCGATTTCCAGCGCCTGATGCACGAGGTTCTGGTCGAGCGCGGTGGTGTAATCCTTCACCGTCTGCGCGGCGAAGGCGGAAATCTCGGCGGATTCGCCGCGCACGAGTTTGCCCTGGCGATAGCGCTTGGCCATGTTGAGCGTGCGGTTCAGCAGGTTGCCGAGGCTGTTGGCCAGGTCGACATTATACCGCTGCACGAGCCGCTGGTCGGTGAAGTCCATGTCCTGCCCCACCACGCAATCGCGCATGAGGAAATACCGCAGGCTTTCCACGCCGAAGGTGTCGGCGAAGGTGTGCGGGTCGCGGATGTTGCCGATTGACTTGCTCATCTTTTCACCGTCCACGAGCACGTAGCCGTGAACGAGGAAACGCGGCATGTCCTCATCGGCGAAGCCCATGGCCTTCAGCATGGCGAGCCAGTAGATGCCGTGGGCTGGGATGATGATGTCCTTGCCGATGACGTGCAGGGCGGGCCAGAGTTTGCGGAATTTTTCGTCATCGGAAAGATAGCCCGCGAAGCTGATGTAGTTCACCAGCGCGTCGAACCACACGTAGGTCACGCAGGAGGTGTCAAAGGGCAGCTCAATGCCCCAGGCGAGGCGGGACTTCGGGCGGGAAATCGAGAGATCACCGCTCAGGCGCTCGGCGGCATTGCGAAGCTCGGTCTGGCGGAAAGCCGGCTGGACGCAGCCCGGATGCGAATCGAGAAATTGCAGGAGCCAGTCGCGATAGTTGCCGAGGCGGAAGTACCAGTTTTCCTCCTCCAGCTCGACCACTTCGCCCCACTCCGGGCCGAAGTTGCCATCCTCGCCACGCTCCTTGTCGGTGAGAAACTGCTCCTGGCGCACGCTGTAAAAGCCGCGGTACTTCGCCTTGTAGATGTCCCCGCGATCGTAGAGATCCTGGAGGATTTTCTGCACGCAGCTCTTGTGCAGCGGGTCTGTCGTCGCGGCCCAGCCGTCGTAGCTGATCTCCAGCTTTTCCCAGAGGTCGAGGAACTTTGCCGTCGTCTTGGTGACAAACTCCTCGGGCGAGATGCCTTCCTTGGCCGCCGCCTGCTGCACCTTCTGCCCATGTTGATCAACGCCGGTGAGGAACCAGGAGTCATCCCCCTTCAGGCGATGATAACGCACGAGGACATCGGCGAGGATCTTCTCGTAGGCGTGGCCGATGTGAGGAGCCGCGTTGGTGTAGTCAATCGCGGTGGTGATGTAAAACGTCTTGCTCAAGGTATGTGCGGCTGGCTGAAACTTTTATGCAGGGAGCGAAAAGTATATCCGCTCGGCCCGGAGGCGTAAAGCCAAGAGCCGGAACCTGACATCCTAAACGAAATCCAACGCGGCCGTGCGCGCAAGCAGCCCGTGCCGCAGCGCCAGCTCCCGGAAAAGGAGGATCGCCTCCTTTTCCTTCTCGCCCAGATCGTAGCGGATGTGCCTCGTCAGGTACTCGTAAGAGCCATTCGGATCGCCCGTCTTGTTGGCAATCTCCCGCCGGGACTCAAGCCCGTCCGCCTTGACTTCCCGCAACGCCTTGGCGATTCCCGGCGCGTCCTTCACCCCCGAGCGCAGCGCCCACGCGGCAAAGACAAACGGCAGGCCGGTATGCGCCAACCAAAGCTCCCCGAGGTCGTGATATCGCCAGCCGCCATCGTGACGGGCGCGAAATTCCAGCGCCGGGTCGCCAATGATGAGGCGGGAGGCGTTCACCGGCGGATTCGACGAAGCTACCAGTTCCCAGTCGCCGGGATAAAACTCCGAGAGCAGCACCTGCAAAAGCGCAACCGAGCTCCGCGACGACGGATCGAGGTAGATTTCCCCCGGAACGCCAAACTGCCCACGGCTCGCCACGAAAACGCTGTGCACCGGCCCTCGGCATGCGATGGCGACATCATCGACCACCTTCTCGACGCCGAGATGCAGAATCTCGAAGAGCGGGATCAGGGCCACGTCGATCTTTCCGGCCTCGAAACTGTTCGTCAGCTTCGCTGGAACCTCAAGAACGACCTTTGCCGGGTCCAGCCCCCAGATAAGGGGCCTGGCATTGAGATAGGAAACACTGCCGACGCGAACGCCGGTCAAAGCGACGGGAGTCATCAGGCTGCGACGAGTTCGCCCGGCCCGGTGTTCGGAATGCGCTCGTAAAAGCTGTTTCGCTGCATCGGTACGCGGCCCGCTTCGCGGATCGCTTTCTCAAGGGCCGCGACGGTCTGCTGCTGCGGCGTCTGCGCGCCTGCCATATGGAAAATCTTTTCCTCGATGATCGTGCCGTGCAGGTCGTCCACCCCGTAGCCGAGCGAGAGCTGGGCGACGGGCAGCCCGAGGCTGATCCAGTAGCCTGTGATGTGCGGGATGTTATCGAGGTAAATGCGGCTGATCGCGATATTCTTCAGCTCCTCGTACGCCGTGGCGTGCGGGATGCCTTTCAGCGCGGGACGCGCACCGTCCGGCTCGAAGGCAAACGGAACAAAGCCGGTGAAGCCGCCCGTGTCGTCCTGAATCTCTCGCAGGCGGCGCAGGTGATCGATGCGATGATGGGCATTCTCGATGTGCCCGTAGAGCATCGTGCAGGTGCTGTGCTCGCCGAGCTGATGCCAGGTGCGGTGCACCTCGGCCCATTCCTCGGCGGTTTCCTTGCCTTTGCAAATCTGGTCGCGGATGCCCTGGTCAAAAATCTCAGCGCCTCCGCCGGTGATGGCGCCCAGGCCGTTCTCGCGGAGGAGGATTAGCGTGTCGCGCACCGGCATCTTGAAAACACGGTCGGCCAGATGGCGGATCTCGACGGCGGTAAAGGCCTTGATGATGAGGGCGGAATCCAACGCGCGCAGCTGGCGGAGCAGGTCGAGATACCAATCCCCGGTCAGAGTGGGATGCAGCCCGCCTACCATGTGAATCTCGGTGATGCCGAGCTTGAGCGCATCGCGCACGGTGTCGACGATCTCGGGGATCGCCATCTCAAAGGCGTGCTCCTCGCGTTTCTTCGCCCCAAAGGCGCAAAACTGGCACGATAGCAGGCAAACGTTGGAGTAGTTGATGTAGCGATTGTGAATGTACGTCGCCACATTGCCGTTGATGCGCTCCCGGAGGATATTGGCGATCGCGCCGATGCCGTTGAGATCGCGGGAACCGTACAGCGTCAGCCCGTCAGCGTCGCTAATCCTCTCGCCAGCAAGGACTTTATCACAGATGGGACGCAGTTCCGGGGCGAGCAGTTTCGGATTCAGAGCCATGGGTATTTCATCAATCTCACCTGCTACGTTCGTGCATGGCAAGACGGATTCAAGTCCCCGCCCGAAAATGGAATTTCAGGCGGGTGACTGATCAAAGAGATAACTAATGCTTCTTGTTCATGGCCGCGGTGAACCAGTCGACCTGGCCAAAACCGCCGCCTCCTCCCCCGCCCCGGTTGCCGGAGCGATGGCGATCCACGTCGCGGGAGTTGCCTTCCGGGCGCTTCTCACCCGGCTTGCGAGCGGGAGCCGCCTCGGGCTTGCTCTTCATGGAGAGGCCGATGCGCTTGCGCGGGAGATCGACCTCCATGACCGTGACATGGACCTTCTGGCCCACCTTCACGACATCGGCCGGACTTTTCACGAACTGGTCGGAAAGCTGGCTGATGTGGACGAGGCCGTCCTGGTGTACGCCGATGTCGACGAATGCGCCAAAAGCCGTGACGTTGGTCACGATGCCCGGGAGTTTCATCCCCGTCTGGAGCTGCTCCATCTTCTCGACGCCATCGGCAAAGCTGAACGCCTCAAACTGCTGGCGCGGATCGCGGCCCGGCTTGGCCAGCTCCTGCATGATGTCGTTGAGAGTCGGCAGACCGACGTCCTCGGTGACGTACTTCTTCAGGTCGATCTTGTTGCGCTTCACGCCATCCTTGAGCAACTCGGAAACCGTCGCGCCGATGTCGCGGGCGATGTTGTTAAGGAGATCGTAACGCTCCGGGTGCACGGCGCTCGCGTCGAGCGGGTCCTCGCCGTCGCGGATGCGCAGGAAGCCCGCCGCCTGCTCGAACGCCTTCGGGCCGAGGTTGGCGACCTTGAGGAGTTCCTTGCGGCTCTTGAAGGGGCCATTGGCATCGCGATGCTCGACGATGCTGGCGGCGGTGCGGGAGTTCAGGCCCGACACGTAGCTCAGCAGGTGCTTGCTCGCGGTGTTGAGTTCCACGCCCACGTTGTTCACGCAGGAGATGACGATGTCGTCGAGGGAACGCTTGAGGGCGTTCTGGTCCACGTCGTGCTGGTATTGACCGACGCCGATCGACTTGGGATCGATCTTCACGAGTTCCGCCAGCGGGTCCATGAGACGGCGACCGATGGAGACCGCGCCGCGCACGGTGATGTCGTGATTCGGGAATTCCTCACGGGCAACCTCCGAGGCCGAGTAAATCGACGCGCCGGATTCGTTGACCACGACGACCGGGATGGAAGTCGGCAGCTTGATCTTGCGGATAAAAGCCTCGGTCTCGCGGGAGGCTGTGCCGTTGCCGATGGCGATAGCCTCGATGTGATGCTTCTTCACGAGAGAGTGCAACACCTCGGCGGCCTCGACCTGCTCGCGGGTGCTCTTCTCGGGGTAGATGACTTCGTTCTCCAGCAGCTTGCCCTGGCGGTCGAGCACGACCACCTTGCAGCCCGTGCGGAAGCCCGGGTCGATGGCGAGCATCGTCTTCTGGCCCAGCGGCGAAGCGAGTAGAAGCTCGCGCAGGTTCTCGGCGAAAACGCGGATGGCTTCCTCGTCGGCCTTCTTCTTATAGAAAATACGGGCCTCGGCCTCCATGGCGAACCCGAGGAGACGCTTGTAGCAATCCTGGGCGGCGAGACGCACCTGCTCGGCAGCGGGCGATTTACCGCGCACGAAGAGATTTTCCACGATGGTGAGCGCGTCTTCCTCCGGCGGGGTAAGACGGGAATACAGGAAGCCCTCGGATTCACCACGGCGAATGGCGAGGATGCGGTGCGAAGGCGCGTTGGCGGCGGGTTCGCTCCAGTCAAAGTAGTCCTTGAACTTGGCCCCCTCCTCTTCCTTGCCCAGGGCGACCTTGGATTTCAACACGCCCTTGGTCAGGTAAAGGTCGCGCAGCTTGGCGCGCACCTCGGCATCGTCGTTGATGCGCTCGGCGATGATGTCGCGGGCTCCGGCCAGAGCGGCCTCGGCGTCCGGCACTTCCTTGGCGGCGTCGACGAACGGAGCGGCCTCCGCCACCGGGTCGGTCGAGGCGTCCTGCGCCCAGAGGATGTCGGCCAGCGGTTCGAGTCCGCGCTCCTTGGCGACGGTGGCCTTGGTGCGCTTCTTCGGGCGGAACGGCAGGTAAATATCCTCCAGGGTCGCGAGCGTCTCGGCGCCGTCGATCTTGGCCTTGAGCTCCTCGGTCAAAAGTTTGCGCTCCTCGAGCGAGGAGACGATGGACTCGCGGCGCTTGTCGAGTTCGACCAACTGCTCAAGGCGGTCGCGAATCGAGGTGATCTGCACTTCGTCCAGCTCACCCGTGCGCTCTTTGCGGTAACGCGCGATAAAGGGCACCGTGGCTCCCTCCTCCAGGAGCATCGCTGTCGCGGCGACCTGACGGGGCTGCAGCTTCAGTTCCTGGGTAACTTTCAGTACGTATTTTTCGATCATTGCGGGAGAAAAAGGGTGCGTCATGTTGCGCCAATTCCACGCGGAGTCAATGAGGAGAAAATTCCATTTCTCGCTTGCGCACCCGGCATCGGCTTCCATGGTAGAATTCATCGACTTTGGCGAGGTTTCCCTGCGCCCAGGAGAAGCCGAAAACTCCCGAAAGAGGTCTCCATTGAGTCAAAGACGGTCGCCTTCAACCGCGAAAATGCTCAGGTGAGGCGTTTTTCTTGCCCGCAGCCTTACGTAGCGTCCCGCTGTATCAGTCCCCGCATTTCCGGCGGTCTTTTCTGCATCTCGCCACCTTCCATGGGAGAAAAGCGCTCCCCTCATCCCGACTATTATTAGTTATTCTTATTTTCTTGTTTGCTCGACACCTGAACGGCATCCTCGGGCCAGTTGGCCGATTGATGAGCATCCTCAATCCCAGGCGTGAAAAGGGGCATGATCCGGACCTGATGATCCGGAGGGGGCAGTGTAGTAGCCGCGTGGCTGGCTGAATTCCCGATTCCCTACCCTAAACACCCGCCATGAACACCAATCTTCCCCAGGTTTCGCCTCCTTCCGACGAATTGATCGAGAAAATGAACGCTTGGTGGAGGGCGGCCAACTATCTCAATATCGGCCAGATCTATCTCAAGGCGAACCCGCTCGTGAAGGAGCCGCTCACGGTCGATCACATCAAGCCCCGCCTGCTCGGCCACTGGGGCACCTCGCCGGGCCTGAATCTCGTCTACGTCCACCTCAACCGGCTGATCAAACAATACGGCCTCGATGCAGTCTACATGGCGGGCCCGGGTCACGGCGGTCCGGCGCTGGTGGCCAATGTCTATCTGGAGGGAAGCTATACGGAGTTCTTCCCCGAAATCACCCGCGATGAGGCCGGGTTGCTCAAGCTCTTCCGGCAGTTTTCCACGCCGGGAGGAATCCCGAGCCACGTCAGCGCGACCACTCCGGGCTCCATCCATGAGGGCGGCGAGCTGGGTTATGTCCTGGTCCATGCCTTTGGCGCGGTGATGGACAATCCGGAGCTGATTGTCGCGGCGGTCGTTGGCGATGGCGAGGCGGAGACCGGGCCGCTGGAGGGAAGCTGGAAAGGCATTCGCTTTATCAATCCCGAGCGCGACGGAGCCGTGCTGCCGATCCTGCATCTCAACGGCTACAAAATCTCCGGCCCCACCGTCTGGGGACGCGAGAGCGACGAGAACATCGCCCGCTTCCTGGAGGGGCATGGCTACGAACCCCACTTTGTGGAGGGCGACGATCCGCTGACCGTTCATCGGGACTTCGCCGTGTGCCTGGAGACCGCCATCCTCAAGATCCAGGCGATCCAGAAGGACGCCCGTGAGAATGGCTTCACGGTACGCCCCATCTGGCCAGCCATCGTCCTGCGCACGCCGAAAGGCTGGACCGGCCCCAAGGTGGTCGACGGCCTGCCGGTCGAGGGAACCTTCCGCGCCCATCAGGTGCCGCTCTCCACGGTGCGGGAAAATCCCGCTCACCTCAAGATGCTCGAAGAGTGGCTGCATAGTTATCGGCCCGAGGAGCTTTTCGACGAAAACGGGACCTTTCGCGCCGACCTCTTTGCGCTGGCTCCCTCAGGCGATCATCGCATGGGCGCAAACCCTCATGCCAATGGCGGCAAGCTCACCATCCCGCTCGATCTGCCGGATTTCTCCGACTACGCGGTGCCGGTCCCCGCGCCCGCCAACGAACGCCTCGAATCGACGCGCGAACTCGGGAAATTCCTCCGCGATATCTATAAGCGGAATCCGCATAACTTCCGCCTCTTCTGCCCGGACGAGACGAACTCGAACCGCCTCGGCGCGGTCTTTGAAGTCACCGACCGCTGCTTCGTCAGCCCGCTCATCAGCATCGACGATCATGTCTCGCACTCCGGGCGCGTCATGGAGGTGCTCAGTGAGCACAACTGTCACGGCTGGCTGGAGGGCTACAATCTCACAGGACGCCACGGGCTTTTCGCCACCTACGAGGCCTTTGCCATGGTGGCGGATTCCATGTCGATGCAGCACGCGAAATGGCTGGAACACTGCCGCCACATTCCATGGCGCAAGCCGGTTCCGTCGTTGAATTACCTGCTCACCTCGACCTGCTGGCGCAATGACCACAATGGCTTCAGCCACCAGGGCCCCGGCTTCATCGACAACCTCATCAACAAACGCCCGGAGGTCGCCCGCGTCTATCTCCCGCCGGATGCGAACTGCCTGCTCAGCGTGGCGGACCACTGCTTCCGCAGCACGAACTACCTCAACGCCATCGTCATCGACAAGCAGCCGCAGCTGCAATACCTGACGATGGAACAGGCCCGCGCCCATTGCGCGCGTGGCGCCGACATCTGGGAATGGTGCAGCAACTGCCCGCCGGATGAAGAACCCGACATCGTGTTCGCCTGCGCAGGCGACATCGCGACGCAGGAAACCGTCGCCGCCGCGTGGCTCCTGCGCCAGCATTTGCCGAGCGTCCGCGTGCGTGTCGTCAATATCGTGGACCTGATGGCGCTCCCGCCTCGGGACAAGCACCCGCACGGGATGGATCATACGGACTTCGTCCGCCTCTTCACCGAGAAAGGTCACGTCATCTTCGCCTTCCACGGCTTCCCCGGCGTGGTTCACCAGCTCATTCATGGGCGGCCCGACCAGGACCGCTTCCACGTGCGCGGCTACATCGAGGAAGGCACGACGACCACGCCCTTTGACATGGTGGTGCTGAACAAGATGAGCCGCATCCATCTCTGCCAGGACGTGATTCGCCACGTGCCGCGACTCGCGGGTGAGGAAAGCCGCCTGCTCCAAGCCACGGAGGACCTGCTCCAGAAACACCGCCGCTACGTGCGGGAACATTTCGCAGACCTGCCCGAGATCGAGAACTGGGTCTGGACCGACTGATTTTATGCCAGCGCAAAACGACACCCCCATCGTGAAAACTCCCCAGCAGATATTGACCGAGCAATCGGTCGATCCCGCAAAGGGGCTGACCCCGGAGGAAGCCTCCTCCCGGCTTGAGAAATACGGCCCCAATGCCATCGAGGAGAAAAGCCAGAGCGCGCTGAAGCGTTTCCTGGGCTACTTCTGGGGACCGCTTCCGTGGATGGTGGAGGCTCCCGCCGTGATGGCGGCGATCATTGGCGACTGGGTGGATTTCTCGATCATCGTCTTCATGCTCGTCTTCAACGGCGTGCTGGGTTTCTGGGAGGAAAGCACCGCCTCCAGCGCGCTCTCGGCGCTGAAGAATTCCCTCGCCCTCACCGCCAAGGCTCTGCGCAAAGCGGTATGGGGCGATGTCCCTGCGAACGACCTCGTACCCGGCGACATCGTCCGAGTGCGGCTGGGCGATGTGATTCCCGCCGATGGCGTCTTGCTGGACGGCGATTACCTCGATGTCGATCAGTCCGCCCTCACCGGGGAATCGCTCTCGGTTTCGAAAAAAGGCGGCGATGTCGTGTACTCCGGCTCCATCGTGAAGAAGGGCGAGATGACGCTCGTCGTCACCGCCACCGGCACGAACACCTTCTTTGGCCGCACCGCCAAGCTCGTCGCCTCCGCCGGCACGAAGTCCCACCTTCAGGAGGCAGTCGTCGGCATCGGGAACTTCCTGATCATTCTCACCCTGGCTCTCGCGGCTGTTCTGATCGTGGATCAGCTCGCCGGAATGCGCGGGCATTTCTCGAAGAACGGTCTCTTCGGCCTAGCCGAATACGTCCTCGTCCTGCTCGTCGCAGCCGTGCCCTTCACCACGCCCGCAGTCCTCTCCGTCACGATGGCGCTCGGCGCGAAGATGCTCGCCATCAAGAAGGCCATCGTCTCCCGGCTCGAATCCATCGAGGAACTCGCAGGCATCGACATCCTTTGCTCGGACAAGACCGGCACGCTCACGCAGAACAAGCTCACGCTCGGAGACGTCCTGCCCTGGAACGGCGCAACCGCGCAGGACGTGATCCTCGCCGGTGTGCTCGCCTCCAAGCTGGAGGACAAAGACCCGATCGATCTCGCCATCGCCGCCGGGCTGAAGGATCAGTCAACCGCAAGCGCCTGGACGTTGAAAACCTTCGTCCCCTTCGATCCGGTGAGCAAGCGCACGGAGGCCACGCTCACCGATGCGGCAGGCAAGACCATTCAGACCACCAAGGGCATGCCGTCGGTCATTCTCGGCTTGTGCGACCTGAGCGACGCCGACCGGAAAAAAGCGGAGGATTCCGTAACCTCGCTGGCCACGCGGGGAATGCGCGCCCTCGCCTCCGCTCGCAAGGAGGCTGGCGGCCCGTGGACCTTCCTCGGCATCCTGCCCCTCATGGACCCGCCGCGCGCGGATTCCAAGCAGACGATCGCGGAAGCCCGCGAACTCGGCGTGCAGGTCAAGATGGTCACCGGCGACGACGTCGCCATCGCCCGCACGATCTCGGGGGAACTCGGCATGGGTGAGAACATCCAGCTCGCCTCCGATCTCTTCCCGGAAGGCGCCTCGGTCGACAAACTGCCCGCCAATGCCGCCGCCCACATCGCTGCGGTGGATGGATTTGCCCGCGTCTTCCCCGAGCACAAATACGGCGTGGTGAAGGCCCTGCAGGATGCCGGGCACATCGTCGGCATGACCGGGGACGGCGTGAACGACGCCCCCGCGCTAAAGCAGGCCGACGTCGGCATCGCGGTCTCGGGAGCAACCGATGCCGCCCGCGCCGCTGCCGCGCTCGTGCTGACGGCTCCGGGCTTGTCGGTCATCATCGACGGCATCAAGGAAGCCCGGCGCATCTTTGAGCGGATGATGAGCTACATGCTGTACCGCATCGCCATGACGGTCGCGATCATGTTCTTCGTCGTCACGGCGGTGGTCTGCTATGACTTCTTCCCGCTCAGCGCGGTGATGATCATCGCCCTCGCCCTGCTGGACGATCTGCCGATCATGACCATCGCGTATGACAACGCCTCCGCCGCGCCGCAGCCGGTGAAATGGCACATGCCGCGCATTTTCATGATCTCCTCGATCCTCGGCATCTTCGCCGTGGTGGAGAGCTTTCTCCTGCTCTTCCTCAGCCAGGATATCTACCACCTCGACAAGCCGCATATCCAAACCATGATGTTCCTGCAACTCGTCGCCGGAGGGCACCTGATGCTCTTTGTCACGAGGGCGACAGGCCCATTCTGGAAGCCGCCTTTCCCGGACAAACGGCTCTTCATCGCCATCGTGGGAACCCAGATCGTCGCCGTACTCCTCTGCGGTTTCGGCGCGGGAACCGTGGTGCCTGCCCTGCCATGGAACATCATTGGCTGGGTGTGGGTTTACAACATCGCGTGGATGTTCCTCCTCGATTTCGTGAAGCTCATGATCTACCGCGTGCTCGACGACTGGAGGCTCCACGAGGGACGGTCGTTCTTCACCACCATCCGCACCCACCTGAGCCCATTCGGTTCGCTCTATGCGAAGAAGGGGCCCCGGCAGTAACTAATGCGCTAACGCAACGGAGCCGTCGCCAGGGTCGCCACGCGGCGGTATCCCCGGTTGGACAGTTCCGCCGCAGCATACGAAGCAAAGGCGGGACTCTGCCCGACAGCGGGAAGCAGGACGATCATCTCGTCGCTGATCGCATCGAGCTTGGGCCGGATGTCGCGCTTCAGGCCAAACGGCGGATACGCGGGCAGCGTTCCTCCGCGGCTCCAGGAACGTATAAGCGTCTTCTGGACCGCGCGGGACGCCGCCATCTGGGCCTTCATGAACGCCTCGACCTGAAAGGCTGGCACGCCTTTGGCTTCTCCCTTGCTGACGAGACCAGCCAGGAGCTCCGCCTCCCGCTTGGGATCGTAAACCGGGAGGGTGTCCCGGTACTTGACCCACGCGACCTGCGAGGCGAGGTCGAGCCGGTTGCCCATCAGCTCCACCATGCGCTTCTGCGGCAGCGTCGGGTGAAACGAGGACTTGGAGGCAGGAGTGGCGCATCCACCGACGAGCGCGAGGCAACACATGGCGATAAAGGAACGTCTCAGCGTTTTCATCGCATCAAAGCGCGGGAAACTTCACCCACCTCGCGCCGAGGTTGGAGCTTTTCACCGCCGTCTCGATGAAGGCCATGCCATACACGCCGTCATCGATCGTCGGGTAATCCACGTCCTTGGGAACCTTCTTGCCCGCGACCTCCGCGCGAATGGCCCGGAAGGCCTCCGTATAGATGTTTCCAAACGCCTCCAGGTATCCCTCGGGATGCCCGGCGGGAATACGCGTGAACTTCTGGAGCTTCGGCGAGAGGTAACCATTGCCCCGCCCCCAGACCTGGCGCGGCTGGTCGGGGAACTTCACCACGAGCTGGTTCGGATGCTCCTGATGCCACTCGATCGCGGCCTTTGAGCCGTAGACGCGGATGTTGAGATTATTCTCCTCGCCGATGGCGATCTGTGAGGCGAAGAGCGTGCCTTTCGCCCCGCCCTTGTAGCGCACGAGGATGCTGCCGTCGTCGTCGAGCAGGCGGCCCTTCACAAATGTGGACAGATCCGCACAGAGGCTCTCGATCTCAAGCCCCGTGATGTAGTGGGCGAGATTTTCTGCATGCGTGCCGATGTCGCCGAGCGAACCCGCCGCGCCGCTGCGCTTCGGGTCCGTGCGCCATGCGGCCTGCTTCTGCCCGTCCTTTTCCAGGAAGGAACTCAGCCAGCCCTGCGGGTACTCGGCCACCACCTTGCGAATCTCGCCGAGGAAGCCGGAGCGCACGAGTTCGCGCGCCTGCTTCACCATGACATTGCCGGTGTAGTTGTGAGTCAATACAAAGACCTTGCCGCTTTTGGCCACGACCTTGCGAAGCTCCTTCGCCTGCTTGAGGTCGAAGGTCACGGGCTTGTCGCAGATGACATTGAAGCCGCTCTCCAGGAAAAGCTTCGCCGGGCCAAAGTGCTGATGGTTCGGCGTGACGATGACGACGAAATCGAGGCGCTCGCTGGCGGGTTTGGACTTTTCCGCCGCCGCCATTTCCTCATAGCTGCCGTAAACCCGTGACGGGTCGAGATGCAAATCCGCACCTGATTCGCGTGAGCGCGTGGGGTCGGAGGAAAATGCCCCGGCCACGAGTTCCGCCTGCTGGTCCATCGCCGCCGCGATCCGGTGAACCGCACCAATAAAGGCTCCGCGGCCGCCGCCTATCATTCCGTATCGAAGTTTGCGTGCCATAAAATCTTACTGTTCTGCTTTGTCGAAGGCTGAGTCAAAGGCGCGTTCGCTGGAGGGGAAGTCCAGCGCGCGGACAGCGCGAGCCGCCTCGGTCGCGCCATGGATACGATCCATGCGGGCATCCTCCCACTCCACGGAGAGCGGCCCGTGATAGCCGATGTCGTTCAAGGCCACGATCACATCCTCAAAGCGGATGTCGCCGCGCCCGATCGAGCGAAAATCCCAGAAGCGCCGGGCATCGCCAAAGCTCGTATGCCCGCCAAAGACGCCGACCGAGCCATCGCCGTGCCCCCACCAGACGTCCTTCATGTGGGCGTGATAGATGCGGTCGGAGAAGGTGCGGATGAACTTCACATAATCCACGCCCTGGTAGCCCAGGTGCGACGGATCGTAGTTGAAGCCAAACCGTTTGTGCCCGCCGACGGCCTCGATGGCCCGCTGGGCGGAGACACTGTCAAAGGCGATCTCCGTCGGATGCACCTCCAGGGCGAAATTCACATTCAGCGCGTCGAAGGCATCGAGGATCGGCGTCCAGCGCGCGGCAAAGTCTTCAAACCCTTTGTCCCAGAATGCCTGCGTCGTCGGCGGGAACGCGTAGATGGAATGCCAGATCGAGGAGCCGGTGAATCCGTTGACCACGGCCAGCTCTCCGACCTGCGCTCCCGGCCTGGCATCAAAAAACGCGCGAGCCGCCTTGCCCGTGGCGATCATCTCCGCGGCCGCCCGCTGGCGCACGCCCTCGGGATTTCCATCGCCCCAGACCTCCGGCGGCAGGATGCTGCGATGGCGGTCATCAATCAGGTCGCACACGGCCTGTCCGACGAGATGGTTCGACAGGGCGAAACAGGTGAGTCCGTTTTCCTCCAGGAGCTTCCAGAGGTTGGGAATATAGGACGGATCGCTCAGGGCCTTGCGAACATCGAAGTGGTCGCCCCAGCAGGCGAGTTCCACACCATCGTATCCCATGGACTTGACGAGCGGGAGGAGTTCGCGAACCGGGAGGTCCGCCCATTGGCCGGTGAACAACGTGAGGGGTCGGGGCATGAGGCCGTAATGTGTCAGCCTCGCCGCCCGGGTGCAAGTCGAGGGATTCCCCCTTGTTCCTGCCCGGAATTTGCGCAAAAAACGGAAAAGTGCGAACTGTAATGGCTTTGCGAATTCCCCCCCTCGTCCTCGGCATCACCTTTTCCCTCGCGGCTTCGTATAGCCTCCAGGCTCAGGACCTGCGCCGACCGCCCACGTCGGCGGATCGTCAGCAGTTCGGCTCCACCGGCTGGCCAGCCGCCCGCGACCAGCTCCAGTCAATCCTGCTCGCCAATTATCTGCCGGGCGGCTCTCTGCGCCCCGGCAGCACCGGCGTCACGGCCTTTAAGAGCTGGCTGCTTCTCTGGAAATGGGCCGATCTTCTTTCCCGGCCCGAGCAATCTGGCGAAGCCCCGGGCAGCGATCCCGCCACGCCTTCTCAGCCTTCTCCCGATGCAAAAATAAACGCCGACCTGCTCGATCCCGCCGTCATCCGGGCTTGGATCGCCGACGAGGCCTTCGGCGCGATGCTGTTCGCCAACCTTTCACCTCAAGACAATGCCACCGAGGTGCTGAAGAATCTTCAATCCATCTATCAAGCCAATACGGCAAAGTTCCGGGAATATGCCGCCCTGGCCATCGCTCTGGCCGTGGTCTACGACGTGCCGCTCCCGCCCTACTGGCCGCATCAACAAGTCACCCAGTCGCTCATTCCGATCACGAATCAAAGTGTGGCGGAGCGATTCGCCTATTGGACCGAGGCAAACGAGGCGCATGACCTGCTGCTCGACATCCGCAGGCTGAATCCCGAGCAGCTCAAGTTTCTCATCGACGCCCCGATCGACCCGGCGGAGTTTGCCTGGGCGCGCAAGCGCGTGCGGCTTTCCCGCACGGAGATGCCCAAGGCATTTTCGATGATCCGGTATGATCGAGACCGCCTGCTCGGCCAGCGATACTCGTGGACAGAGGGACCTTATACCTTGGAGGAGATTTATTCCAAAGGCGGCATCTGCGTCGACCAGGCCTACTTTGCCAGCATGGTCGGCAAAGCGCGCGGCCTTCCCACTCTCTATTTCTCGGGCCAAGGGGTGGATGGCGGCCATGCGTGGTTCGGGTACATGAAGATGGACGACAAGTGGGAGCTGGATTGCGGTCGTTACGAAAACCAGAACTACGCCACAGGTGACGCCCTCGATCCCCAGACGTGGACGCCCATCAGCGACCATGAGCTCCAGTTCCTCGCCAAGCGCTTCCGCGACACTCCGCTCTATGCCGCCTCGCAGGACGACATCCTGTTTGCCCGGCTGTTCCTCGCCGCAGGCCAGAACGACAAGGCTCTCCGCGCCGCCGACAGCTCCGTCTCGGTGTGCCCGGAGAATTCCGACGCCTGGAACGAAAAGACCAGCGTGCTGGAGAAAACCCAGGCATCCCTCCCCATCCTGCGAACCCACCTGGAGGCCGCCTCCAAGCAATTCACCAACTACCGCGACCTCCGCGTCGACTATCAACTCGCCATCGCCAAGGTCGCACGCGACCAGGGCGACACGGCCACAGCCGATTCGCTCGAGCGTCAGGCGCTCAGCCAGAACAAGAAAAAGCGGTCCGACCTGAGCGTCGGCATCGCCGCAGGCCGCCTCGCCACGCTGGTCGAGCAAAAGCAGTTCGACGAGGCTTTCAAGGAATACAAAAAGCAGATCACCAGCCTGGGCAAAACCGGCGGCGGCAATTTCTTCTACGACGTCGTGGCGCCATTCGCCATGGCCCTGAAAGAAGCTGGCGACGCCGAGAAGGCTGCCAGCGCGGTTTCCCTCGCGCGCAAGGCGCTTCGCCCCGAGTCCGGAGGCATCCTCGATGTCGACATGAAGCAGCTTGAGGATGCGATTTCCGCCAAGGCGGGAAACTGACGTTCCTTTCCCGAAACGTCCCCGGCTCCAAAAAGAAAGGGACGCCGGATGTCTTGCGACAACCGGCGTCCCGGAGATTTAACGATCAGCCGATTAGGCGGGGATCAGTTCCTTGACCATCTCGCGCTCCTGCTTGAGCTCGTTGATGGTGGCTTCGATCTTGCCCTTGCTGAAATCGCTGAGCGGCAAGCCCTGCACGATCTCGAGCTTCGAGCCGTTGGAATGGACCGGGAACGAGGTGATGAGTCCCGCCTCGATGCCATAGCTGCCGTCGGAGCAAAGCGCCACGCTGTGGAAATCGCCAGCCGCAGTCGGCTCGATGATCGAGCGGACGGTGTCCACCACGCCATGGGCGGCGGACTTGGCCGAGGAGAGACCACGGGCCTCGATGATGGCGGCGCCACGGAGCTGGACGCTCTTGATGAAATCATTCTCGAGCCACTGAGTGTCTGTGATGACAGACTTCACCGGCTTGCCGTGGATCTTGGCGTTTTCAAAGTCGGGATAGAGCGTGCTGGAGTGGTTGCCCCAGATGGCGACGTTGGTCACAGCGCTGGAGTGCACGCCAGCCTTGGCGGCGAGCTGCGACTTGGCGCGGTTCTCGTCGAGACGAGTCATCGCGAACCAACGGTCGCTGGGCACATCGCGCCCATTGTTCATAGCGATGAGACAGTTCGTATTGCAGGGGTTGCCCACCACGACGACGCGGACATCGGAGGCGGCGTTCTTGGCGATGGCGGCACCCTGGGAGATGAAGATCTTGCCATTGATGCCGAGGAGATCCTTGCGCTCCATACCGGCCTTGCGCGGCACGCTGCCGACGAGGAGAGCCCAGTTCGCGCCGCTGAAGCCTTCATCGAGGTCAGCCGTGGCAACGATATTGGAAAGAAGCGGAAAGGCGCAGTCGTTGAGTTCCATCACCACACCCTCGAGCGGCTTGAGAGCGTTGGGGATTTCGATGAGACGAAGTTCGACAGGCTGGTCCGGGCCGAAAACAGAACCGGAAGCGATACGGGGAAGGAGAGAGTATCCGATCTGACCCGCAGCGCCGGTCACAGCGACTTTAATGGGAGCTTTCATACATTAATAAAACTAATGCAAGATGGCCCTTTCCCAAAGGACAAAAGCAGAAAACGCGAAGAATTTCGCTTAAACCGCCGACCCGGAAAATGAGAAACCCCGTTTGCCTCGCGGCAATACGGGGTTCCTCGGTGCTGGGGGAGAAAGTGGTGTTTTAGACGAGCTCCTTGAGAGCCTTGCCTGCAACGAACTTGACCGTCTTGGAGGCCTTGATCTTGATCTTCTGGCCGGTCTTCGGGTTGACACCCGTGCGGGCCTTGCGGCTGGCGACTTTGAAGGTTCCGAAGCCGATGAGCTGCACCGTCTTCGATTTCTTGACGCCCAACTTGATTCCGTCGATTACCGCGTTAACCGCGCGTTCAGCGTCTGCTTTGCTGGTTCCGAGAGTTTTCTGGACGGCTTCGACAAGTGCAACTTTGTTCATTGAAGGAGAAGAGATTGAGAGTGTTTGGGACTATGACTAAGTTTGTCCGTGTCTGTCAACGTTTTCGGAGGAAAAAGTGACAAAAGCACAATTTCGCGAAAAAGCAAATCGGCCCGGAGTTGCGGGAGACGGGGGCGAGTCGTATAGAACAGCATGACTTTTGAGGAACAAATCGCCCTCTATCTGGGCCGCGAGCCGCGCATCGCAGCCACTGCCTACATCGCGCCAGGCGCATTCGTCGCGGGCGACGTGACAGTGGGCGAGGAAGCCAGCATCTGGCCGGGCTGCTCGCTGCGGGGGGACATCGCTCCCATCATCATCGGAGCACATTCCAACGTGCAGGATGGCTCCGTCGTTCACGTGGCGGACGACAAGCCCGCCATCATCGGCGAGTGGGTCACCATCGGCCACCAGGCCATCGTGCATGCCTGCGAAATCGAAGACGAGGTACTCATCGGCATGGGAGCGGTGGTGCTCGATGGCGCAAAGATCGGCGCCCGCAGCATCATCGGAGCCGGCGCGGTCGTGACGGGCCGCATGGTGGTGCCGCCGGGGTCGCTCGTGCTTGGCTCGCCTGCCACGATCAAGCGCTCCCTGAGCACCGAGGAACAGGCCAGGGTCCGCGTCTGGGCCGAGCGTTACGTGACCGTGTCGCGAGCCTATCTCTCCGGCATGGCCAAGGTTGCCCAGCCATCCGCCTGCTGCTAGGCTGCTCTCATGAGCAAGCCCGTGGAACAGATTTTTGTCCGTGCGATCATTCCGACGAGCGCAGGCATCGCTGTCTTCGTTGGCAATGCCGAAAAGGTCTTCGTGATCTATGTGGATCCGAGCGTCGGCAGCGCGATCAACATGTTCCTCAACGGCACGGCGAAGGAGCGTCCCCTCACCCACGATCTCATGGCTCTCATCCTCGCGTCGCTCGGCGCGAAAGTGGATCGCATCGTCATCAACGATCTGAAGAGCGGCACCTACTACGGCCGCCTCATCCTCACCGCGGAGAATGAACTCCAGCAGCGAAAGATCATCGAGCTCGACGCCCGGCCGAGCGACTGTATTGCCTTGGCCTGCCAGCAAAAGGCCCCGATCTACGTCAGCAAGGAGGTCTGGGACGAGGTGGAGGACATGTCCGACGTGCTCACCTCCATGCAGCAGCAACAGCAGGAGCAGTCTGGCGAGGAAGACGAAGAGGGCTGAGCGAGGCCCCTCAATCTAGCGCCCCCGCCAGCGCGTCAACGCCGCATCCGTGAGGAAAGCGGCCGCCAGCAAGAGCAGGAGCCAGTTTCCCAGCGGAGAGTACCCTGCCGTCGAAGGACGATGCCAGGCCTGCCGGAGATCCGTGATCACACGACCGCCGCTCGCCGCAGTGACAGCGCGCAAAGCGTCAACCCGGTCGGGTGAGGAATCCCACTCGGGATCGACGGATGGCGCCACGGGGCCAAATCCCCAGCGGGCATCCCCCGCCCGCACGATGCCCCGCAGCGGTTTTCCCGGTTGCAGCGGGACCAGGGCCTCCAGCCGCCTCGGCTCGATGCGGGACCACGGGATGACGCGGGAGTCCCCGGATGTCCCGTCGGAAACGATCAATACCGGCGGCGTTTTGGCGAAGGCCTCCGTCCAGGAATCGTCCGCCAGGAGTTCGATGCTCACATCGTTGCCGACAGTCTTCACCCGCAGGCTCGTTCCCTGCGGAGTTGCAGGAGGCAGGAGCCAGCGGGCCAGGGTCTGCACGAAATCCGAGGCTGACGGCCACTCGCGAAACGCGGTGGAATATTCGCCGGACAAGGGAAAACACACGGCCGCCGCCCTCCCGATGCCGCGCTGCCAGAAAGCGACGAGCGGCGCCTTGTATTCGTCGCCCGAGATCAGCGCGGCCGAGGCGCCGGGACGCAGATAGCTGAGGTTGTAACCATCGACCTGCTTGAGCCAGTCGATGCGCCGCGGGGAGATTTCCGTCCAGCCGCCTGCAGCGACAGCAGCCACGGGGTCCTTGAGGAAAGCAGACCGGGCAATGGCCACGGTCTCCTGGGCAAAAACGCCGGGAAGCTGCTCCGGATCGGCGTTGAAGAAAATACGCCCCTTGCCGAGCGCCGCGACATCGACCAGGAAATTCGCGTCCGGGTCGGACCGCTGCCCAAGACCGATGACGCTCACGGTCACTCCCTGAGAGGCCATCTCCCCGACGAGATTCTGGTAATCGCCCGGCTCCTCCGCATCGGCGGCGTCGGCGAAAAGGATCACGTGCCGCTGGCCCGCGGGAGAGGTTTTCAGAGCTTCCCAGGCCGCCTTGAGCCCGGTGTAGACAAAGATACCGCCGCCGGCGCTGCGAATCCTCCGCACATCGTCGGTCATCTTCCCCCTGTCCCGCCCGATCATGCTGAATGGCACCACCTCGTGCGCCTCGCTATCCACGGCGTAAACCGCGACGGCGTCCATCGCCCCGAGGAGTTCGATGGCGCGGGCCGCGCCTTCATCGGCCAGCTCCATCTTGGTCACGCCGCCCCCGGCGGATGCCGCCATGCTCCCCGAGCGATCGAGGACGATGGCCATGGCGACGGCGAGCTTGCGATGCTCCTCGCGCAGTTCCATCGAGACAGGCAGGAGCGGATCGAGCGCGGACTCAAAATATCCCCCCGCGCCAAAGCTCTGCGCTCCACCCGCCATCAATACACCACCACCCTGTTCCCTGACGAAAAACGGCAGTCCGTCCAAAAAGGCCGCAGGGAGGCGATTGGCGGGCATGTTGTTGAGGATCACAAGGCGCGAGCTCGACAGGTCTCCCGCATGCAGGCGCGAGGGATCGTTCACCACGTCGACCGCGATGCCGCCCCGGTCCAGCGCCCCGGCCAGAGGATCATCCGGATACGGCGTCACCAGCAGGACATTTGGCCCCGAGACGGCTTCGATCCAGGTTGTGCCGGTGTTGTTCGCGCTGCGGGCGTCCTGCCGCGGCAGCAATCGCACGTCGTATCGATGAGCACCCGCCTGTTCCGCCCGGAATGCGACACGCCCATGCCCCCGGCCCCGCTGCACAGACACCTCCCCTGTCCCGATGCGCGTCCCGTCGCGCAGCAGCTCATAAGGTATGGTCTGATCCTCCGCCGAAAAGGCGTCAAACTCCAGGAGCACGCCCTGCCCCGGCTGCACGCGCGGAGGTGCAACGACGCGGGTGATGCCCGAGTCCCCGGTCTCCGCCCGGCTCTCCAGCCGCAAATCCATGGGCACGCCGGCGGCTGAGAGCAGGGAGGCGGTCTCTCCCAGATCCTCCGTCGAAACCCCGTCGGTCACCATGAGCAACCGGGCCGCCCTCGCCGGATCACGCAAGCTCAGCGCATACTCCGCAGCCAGACGCATGCGGGTTTCCCCGCGAGGCGACTCGAACGGCCTGCCGGGCGTACGCTCCATCGGCGCCGCCGCAAAATCCACGATGCGGAGCCTGTCCTCCACGCCTCGGTTGGCCTCCAGCAGCCGCTCGATTTCCTCGCGTCGCGGCTCGATCCATTCCGAGGCGGAATCCGAGCGATCCATCAACACGATGAGATCCATCCCGGGCGGGGTCAGGTTCCACTCCGGCCGCGCCAGATAGAGAGCGAGGAGGATGAGGCAGGCGAGCCGCAGCGGACGCCACAGGCCGGCCCGCGGAATCATCCACGCCAGGAGCGCCACGCATGGCAGGAGAAGCAGCCAATACGGCGCGGCGAGACGAAACATGGAGCTACTCGTACCTCAGGGCGCTGATCGGGTCGAGCCGGGAGGCGCGCAGGGCCGGATAGATGCCCGACAGGACACCCGCAATGATCGCAAACACCACGCTGATGACGATCGAATCCAGGGAGACAAAAGGAACGTTTTCACTCGGCGCGACAGCGATGAGGAGCTTGATCAGGCCGAAGCCGGCCGCGATCCCGATGATGCCGCCGATGAAGGCGACTGAAACGCTCTCGACAAGGATTTGCAGGAAGATATCCGCCCCCCTCGCTCCGACAGCGAGACGGATGCCGATCTCGCGCACGCGCTCCGTGATGCTCGCCAGCATGATGTTGGTAATGCCAATGCCGCCCACGATAAGGCTGATCGCCGCGATGAGGCCGCCGCTCAAGCGGGTGGCGGAAATACTCGCCTCCATGCCCTGAAACCACTCCTCGCGCGTCTGCAGGTCGAAATCATCCACACCGCGATGGGTGATGTTGAGCGCATTGCGCACCTTGCTCAGGGTCTCGCGGAAACGGTCGAGATCGCCCACGCGGAAAGACAGGTTGTCCATGCGGATGGAGTCGAGGGAATCCTCCGGAAGCTGCCCCGATTTGTACTCAAAGAACATGGTGCTGAGCGGAATGACGACCGACTCGTTCTTGCGCCGGAACGGGTCCCAGCGGTTCTGCGCCCTGGAGGTCATCTGCGGCTGGCGGGCCTTCACGATTTCCCGCATGCGCTTGTCCTGTTCCCGCTCGTAAACCTTGAGCACTCCCACGATTTTAAACGGAGCCTGGTTGATCGTCAGGATACGCCCCACGGCGTCATCGGCCGGAAGGTTGGGCCAGAACCTCTTCAGGATCGCATCGCCGATGACGACGGAATGCGCCGCGCGGTCCACGTCAAGCTGCGTAAGGAACCTGCCCGCAGCGATCTCATGCCGGTTCACCGCAAAATAGTCCGGCCAGGCCCCCACCACCTGCATGCGCTGGGAAATCGGCCCCGAGGACAACAGCGCTCCGATGTTGATCTCGGGAGACACTTCCGTGACGACGGAGGTGGAGGCGAGGATCGCCCGGGCATCCTGGACGGTCCGACCGGGAGACAAATTGGCAAACTCGATCATCTCGGCCGAAATCTCCTTGCCGATGACCGTGACGAGCTCCAAACCGCCGACCTGCTGCATGAAAGCCTTCGTTCCCCGCTCGATGCCATTGGTCAGCGACATCGTGGCGATGAGACTGCTCACGCCGAGCACGATGCCCAGCATGGAAAGAAAGCTGCGAAACTTATGGGCTGCAATCTCCCGCAAACCCGTCTCGAGGGTAATCCAGAGGTTCATGGATTATACTCCCGGCGGATTTTCCCATCGCGGATCTCGATGACACGCTTCGTGACAGCCGCCACATCCGGATCGTGCGTCACCAGCACGACCGTACGCCCCTCGGCATGCAGGTCGCGAAACATCTGGAGAACCATCTCACCTGTGGCGGAGTCGAGATTGCCGGTGGGCTCGTCGCCGAAAATGATGCGCGGGCGGTTCACGAGAGCGCGCGCGATGGCGACTCGCTGGCACTGGCCGCCGCTCAGTTGCGTGGGCCGGTTGTTCAAACGAGCGCCGAGCCCGACGGACTCCGCCACCTCGATGGCTCGTTTCCTGCGCTCTCCCGCCGGGATGCCCGAGTACAGAAGGGGCAACTCGATATTGCGCACCACATCAATCTTGGGCAGCAGGTTGAAGGACTGAAAGACAAACCCGATCTCCTTGTTCCTCACCTGGGCCAGGGTATCGGCACGCGCAGAGGTCAGATCGCGGCCAAAGAGCTGCATGCGTCCGGCAGACGGTGTATCCAGGCAGCCGAGCAGGTGCATGAGCGTCGACTTGCCGCTGCCGCTGGGGCCGATGATGGCGATAAACTCGCCCTCTTCGATGCGGAGGTTGATCCCATCAAGAGCCCGGATCTCCTGATCTCCGATCCGATACGACTTGACGACGTTTTCCAGGAGGACCAGCGCCACGACGTTGCCTTAGGATTTGGCGGGCAGCTTGGAGGGCTCTTCGAGAAGGATCTCCTCCCCTTCCTTGACCCCCGACTTGATCTCGGCGAACGAGAAATCGGTAAGCCCGATCGTCACCTTGCGGCGTTCCGTCGTCGCTCCGCGGCGCACGTAAACGATATTGTCGCGGCGGTCGCGAAACACGGCCGTCACCGGCACGGACACCGCGTTGGCCACCTTGCCGATCGGGACCACCATGCTCACCGACATTCCCGGTTTCAGGCGTCCCACGCCCTGATCGATCTCGGCCTCGACCTTGAATCCCTTCACGTTGTTCTTCACCGTGGCGAGAGGTGCGATGGATTCGATGCGCGCGGTCAGGGAGCCGGTCATGCCGTCGACGACGGCGATATCGACCTTTTGGCCGACCGCGAGGTTTGGCGCATCGGCCTGGTTCACATGCGAGTCGATCATGAGGCGCGAAAGGCTGGCAAACTTCATCATGGTCGTGCCGGAGTTGACGCTGGCTGCCGCCGTGACGACCTGGCCTTCATTGACGGAATCGGGAATATCGAGAACCGTCCCGTCAAAAGGCGCCGTGATCACGGTCTTGCGCAGCTTGTCGTCCACGGTCTGGAGCCGACGCTGGGCTTTTTCCAGGCTGTTTTCGGCGATGGCAAAATCGGACTCCAGGTTGGAAAAGACCTCCTTGCTGATGAGCTTCTGCTGATAGAGAGCCTTGGCGCGCTCGTAGTTGCCCCGGGTTTTGTCCACCGACAGCTTGGCACCCTCGATCTCGGTAAGAGCCCCGGCGCGCTCGGTTTGCAGATCGCGGTCATCGATCGTCGCGAGCATGTCGCCCCTCGCCACCGTGTCGCCGATCGCGACGTGGATCTTTTTGATTTTGCCGCCCACTTCGGGCTTCACATCGATCTGGAGCGAAGGGGTCACCTCGCCCGTCAGGAGGAGCGAGGACTCAATGTCCCGACGTTCCGCCGTCACGATATTATCAGCGGCAGAAGCCTCGGCCGTTCCAGACGACGGCTGACCTCCATACCAGCGGTACCCGGCGTAGCCGAGGCCGATCAAAACAACAGTTGCGAGGATGAACCTGGTGGGAAGCTTCATGTTTCACTCCGCTCATCAAAGAAGAGAGCGCAGGAGGCAGTATAGGAATGAATGTGGTTCTTGTCGACAACTGGACCGATTTCTCCGCTGCAAAGGAAGCCCGCGCTTGGATGGTCGCCCAGGATTTCCTCAAGCAATCCCGCATCGTGGCTGGCGCTACCGAACAGCCCCGAGCCACGTCCCGCACAGGCAAAAAGCAATGATGCCGAAGGTTTTACACCTTCCAGTACCGCATGCCGCAACACGGAGCGCCATTCGGTATCCGCCGACTCCTTGTCGCGCAGCTGATACTGCAATGTTTGCCCGATACGCGGGATGCCTCCGATGACGACCGCGCCGGAATTGGGGTCGGCGCCGAGGATATTGCGGATCAAAAAGTCGCCCGGTTTGAAGTCCTCCACATACTCGGTCCCGGCCAGACCGGCGAAGAGATTGCCCTTGGCCGAGGCCTTTTCGCCATCCGTCAGCCCCTCAAAAGCGGACTCGAGCGCCTCGTAGGCGGGATGTGACCCGAGCGCGTAAACGATATTGTTCTCCGCCTTGGTGACCGTGAGAGGCTCGCCGATCGGGCGGCACCCCTGGCTGACCAGCGGCAGCACTCTCATGCCCCGCACTCCCAGCACGAGGCCATCCACGATCCTGTCGTTCCAAAAAACAGCCGTCGTCTCTTCTTCCCCGGAGGCCAGACCTCCGATGCATGGGATGTTGGGAAACGCCTTGTTCCATTCCCCGAGCCATGTCTCCACGTCGAAGAGAAAGGGATTGGCCAGCGAGATCCAGGCGCGTGGCTCGACGGACCCCGCCAGCTTCTTCCAGGTCAAGATGCCGGTGGAGCCCTCCAGCGTCGCCTCTTTCAGCGGGATGACGTCGAAAGACGCCTCCGGTGCGTCGACCGCGAGCAGGCTGAACCCCGAGCCGGTTTCCTCCTCCACCCCGTTTGACGTCAGGCCAATGCCCGTGCAACCCACAACATCGACCACATGGCCATCCACCCGTACGATCTCCGCAAACTCGGAGAGGTGCGGCACATAGTCCGGGGTAACGAAAGCAAACGCGATGGAGGAATTCCCTCCCGCGGCAGTCCTCAACTCGGCAGCCGCGTTCGCGACTTCCGCCGCGTCGAAACTCCCTTGCCTATGAACACTGGCGCATCTCTTCATCGCAGATGATTTTCCTGCGATCCGCTGTATTGTCAACGCCCGTGGCGTTGATTTTCACAACACGTAAGTGACTTAGGCCGAACGATTCGCCCGGAAACGGCGATTCCGCTCCCGGGCGTGCGCTCCTACGCTTTACTCAAAACTGTCGACGAGCGAGAAAACTTCCAGCTGCGACTTCACATCTGCGAGGCGCTGCGGCTGGGCCAATGTCACCGCAAGCGTGCGTTCCTCGCCGGCATGGAGATCGACAAAGTTGTCATCCGCCCGGAATTCCCACGCAGGGAAATTGATCTGCACCGCGTGATGGAAGGTCTTCGCGGCAAGCGTGATCTCGTATTGAGTCCGGGAAACCGCCTTGACGACGGTGCGGATGGGCGAGCGCTGGAGATTCAGGTACCGGTGCGCGGTGAAGAAAGCCGTCCGCCGCGACACCGCGCCATCCTCGGTGGCGAGTTCCGCTCTCACATAGATTTCCGCCGCGCCGAGCTTTGCGATCTCCCTGCGGAAATCGAGCGTCTCCTGCAAAACCGACTGGCCATACTCCAGCACCAGCTTGCGCGACCCCGAGCGCAGCACCTTTCCGCCCAGCGTCTCCAGGCTCCAGCGCAGCCGCGCCTTCTGCCGCGCCGCGCGGCCGTCATAGACCGTATGTATCTGCAGCCCGTGGACCGTGCTCACCGCCGTGTTGTTTTTGCCGATGGATTCCTCCCCGAGCACCTTGAGGCTGACCATGGCCGGGGCGAAAAAGCGCCGGGATTCATATTGCAGCGCCTTCCAGCGCCCCTTGTACTCCAGGCTGCTCCAGGAGGCCACGGGCCAGCAGTCGTTCAGCTGCCAGTAGAGCGCGCCCATCGTGCGGGGCATGGACCGGCGGAAATGCTCGATGCCCACCTTCATGCAATACGCCTGGTTCAGTTGCGACAGGTACGCCAGCGAGCGGTAGTTCTTTGGGAACCGATAGAGCCGCGACACGTAGTCCATGATGATCAGGTTGCCCGCGCCGTTCTTCTGGTGATTTTCCATCACCGGCCCGAAGACGTTCAGATCCTCTTCATTGCAGTAGGTCCGGGCGACCTCCAGCGAGCTGTAGGACTGCATGCCAAACTCCGAGCAGAAGCGGAAATTCTTCTCCTCGTAGGTGCTCACAGGCTTGCGCATGTGCCAGACATCCCAGAAATGGCAGTCGCCTCCGCGCTCGTTATTGTGCCCCTTTTCGTAACCCTCCGGGTTGTGCGGAGAGGACGGCCAGTACGTCGTTGAGCCGTCATATTGCGCCACGGCATCCGGCAGGATGCGATAAAATACCGACTCGTAGGCGTCCTTCCGCGCCTTGGTCGACCGGATCTCGGCAGGCATCTGCTCGATCTCGTTGTTGCCGCACCACAAGGCGAGGCAGGCGCGATGAGCGAGCCGTTGCACCTGAAAGTCCGCCTCGGCTTTCACGCTCGCGAGGAACTTCCGGTCTCCGGGATAAAGCGCGCAGGCAAACATGAAATCCTGCCAGACGAGGAGGCCCTTCTCGTCGCAGAGGTCGTAAAAGTCCTCCATCTCATAGATGCCTCCGCCCCAGACACGGATCATGTTCATGTGCGCATCCGCCGCCGAACTCAGCAGATTATCGTACTCCTCGCGGGTCACGCGGGTGACAAAACTGTCCGCCGGAATCCAGTTGGCGCCCTTCGCAAAAATCGGACGCCCGTTGACCACGAATTGAAATGATTCGCCAAACTCATCCGGGTGGCGGTCCAGTGCGATGGTGCGCAGACCGATCTTCTTTTTCCACACGTCGCAAACCCGGCCGGTTTTGTCGCGCCAGCGGAGTTCCACCTCATAGAGAGGCTGGTCGCCGTGACCGTTGGGCCACCACAGGACGGGAGCCTTGATGTCCGCCTCCGAGCCTTGAAACTCGTCCACGACCTTGCCGCCAAGGGAAACCGTCCCCTCCAGCTTCCCAGGGGTCCGGCAGTCCATGCGCGGAGAAAACATGAGCTTTACCCGCCCTTCGGAATGATCCTGCCGCACCCCGACCGAGCGAAAGCGATTGCCGCTCCAGGCTTCCAGATAAACCGGCTTCCATAATCCGGAGGAAACGAAGCGCGGGCCCCAGTCCCACCCGAAGGCGCACCCCTGCTTCCGCAACCGCGAGCTTCCGCCCACCGCGTCGTTCCATTCGTTCAATTCCTCGCCTTCGATCCGCTCGCGGATCTCCTTCATCGGACTGCGGAAGCGCACCTCGATCACGTTCTCTCGATCCGCCTTCAGCAGTTTTTTTACATCGAAGCGATAGCCGATGAACATATTGTCCACCCGGGCCAGTTCCACGCCATTGAGGACAATGACGGCCACTGTATCGAGCCCCTCAAACACGAGATCAACCCGATCCTCAGACAGCAGCGCCTCATTCACGTCAAAACTCAGGCGGTAGGAGAAATCCAACTCCTCCAGATACTGCAAGGCGAGTTCGTTCCTTCCCCAGAAGGGATCAGGAATCAGCCCATGGCGAAGCAGATCGGTGTGAATGCATCCCGGCACCTCGGCTGGCAGCCAGCGACGGGATTGAGGTTCGAGGAATTTCCAGCCTGAAAGGAGAGATTGATGAGACATGATAGCGAAAAACTATTCTTGTTTTACATCTCTCCTCTTACCTTGCTCGCATCCACTCCATTTGATATCAAATTTCTCTGAATGCTTGTGAAAAGCTCTTCTCCTTACGAATTGCTGGGTGTCGGCATGTATTACCAGCCGGAGGGGTGCGATCCGGCCTACGACATCGTGCCCGCCAATATCGAGCGAGTGGAACTCGTCATCGGCGGCAGGGGATGGCTTCGCACACCGGATGGCTACCAGGAAATCCGGCCCGGCCACTTGCTCTGGCACGTCGAAGGCGAGGAAACGATTTCCCGGAGTGATTGGAAAAACCCGTACTTCTGCCTCAACCTCCATCTCCGGGTAATCAGCGCGTCCAGCCGCCAATGCCCTCGCATATCCTTCTGGGCTGACGTGGAGTCCGCCCGTATGTTCTGTGATCAGGTGGTGCGCTGGAACGCTGATGAAACAGTCAGCCGGGACGGGCTGGCGCATTTCATCATCGGCTCCATGCTGATCCAGGCTTCCCAAGGCGCACAGAAAGAAGACGTGCGCATACCCACCCGCGTCAGCCGCGCGCTACAGATGGTCGAGGACCGTCATTGCGAGAAAATCAACGTGAGTCAGCTAGCGCGCGCGGCGGGATTGTCCTGTTCCCACTTGCATGCCCTTTTCCGCGAACATTTCAACGCATCTCCCCATGAGATCATCATCAGACACCGGCTTCGCACTGCGAGGGAACAACTCACCGGCACGGATCGGTCAATCAAGGAAATCGCCCTCAGTTGCGGCTTCACCTCGGCGGCGGCCTTTTGCCACACCTTTCGCTCCCGATCTGGAGAAACGCCCCTGGCCTATCGCAAGCGACAGCTCGGCCGATAGCTTCGCTCTTACGTACCATCCCCCCTCCCCTTAGTGTAGATACTCCTCCGTCTCGCCCTGATGAGCGCATCAGGGAAGACCGGAAGTACACATCCTTGCAGAGTGCGGCAAACAACACGAGTCAGGACAATACGCCGACCATACTCACCTGCATGGCTTTCTGCTGGAAAATACAGAATGAAATCCTTACTCTGACTAGAGACCATAACTTGCTTATGAAAAGTTAGCTTTTCAAATCTGAATATAGGAAACTCGTGAAAGCCTTCCCCCACCAAGAGCCTTTCCCCGAAAACCGGTTAGCTTCAAACTGGCCGATCGACGAAATCCTCCACTTTCTCGTCGAGGCCATCCCCAATGCAGCCCTCCTCGCCAACGAAGAGGGGCTCATCCTTCATTCTAACAAGGAAAGCGAGCGCCTTCTTGGCTATTCCCATGATGAACTGAAGGGAAATCCAGTCGACGCCCTGGTGCCGGAGCGCTTTCGCAGCCAGCATCCCGCTTTTCGGAAAAGCTACGCCCGGAATGCGGAATCCCGCCCAATGGGCCATGGCCGGGATCTTTTTGCGCTGCGCAAGGACGGGTCCGAAATACCCGTCGAGATCGGGCTCAATCCCGTACAAACTGCCGCGGGCCTCGTGATCGTCGCCGTCATCGTGGATATTTCCGAACGCAAAAGGGCGGAGGAGGCAATGCAAGCGCTCAATGCCGATCTGGAACGCCGTGTCCAGGAGCGCACTGCAATGTTGCAGACATTCCTGGAATCCCTTCCGGGACTTTACATCGTGCTAACTCCGGACTTTGACATCGTTGCCGCCAGCAATGCCTATTTGTCGGCGACGATGACAAAACGGAAGGAGATCACCGGTCGGAATCTTTTCGAGGTCTTTCCGGACAACCCGACCGAGGGAGGCTCGAAGGCGACCTCCGAACTCCGCTCCTCGCTCCATCATGTCCTCCAAAACGCAGAGACTCATACCATGCCGATTGTTCGCTATGATATCCGCAATCTCGATGGAGAGTTTGAGGAACGGTACTGGAGCCCGATTAATTCTCCGGTCCTGGGCGGCAGCCGTGAAGTTCGTTACATCATCCACCGGGTGGAGGATGTGACGGCGTTCATTAAGGAAACGCCGTCGGCCACCGATGATGCGAGGCTCGACCAGATCCTGCGTGAACGCATGGAAGCCGAGATTTTCGCCAGCTCACGCAAGGTGCAGGAGATGAACAGGCAACTGGAGGCCGCCAACAAGGAGCTCGAGGCCTTCTCGTATTCGGTCTCGCATGACCTCAGGGCTCCCCTGCGGGCCATCGATGGCTTCTCTCTCGCGGTCGCAGAAGATTATGGGCCTCTCCTTCCCGATGAAGGTCGCAGATACCTCCAGATCATCCGGGAAGGTGCACAGCGCATGGGCACTTTGATTGACGATCTCCTCACCTTTTCTCGCCTGAGCCGGAGACAGCTGGAGGTAGCTCCCATCGAGATGAACCATCTCGTCCATGATGTCCTCACGGAACTCTCGCCTTTGCTGGAAGGGCGGTCTGTTGATATTCAACAGGGCGACCTTCACCCGGCACTGGGCGATGCGGCACTGCTAAAGCAAGTCTGGCTCAACCTGCTCTCCAATGCGCTGAAATACACGCGACGCCGCGATTCCGCCCTTATCGAGATCGGCAGCGCCTCGCAGGGCGACGAAATGGTCTACTTCATAAGGGACAATGGGACGGGCTTTGACATGCGCTATGCCGACAAGCTCTTTGGTGTTTTCCAGCGCCTGCACCGGGCGGAGGATTTTGAAGGCACCGGAGTCGGCCTGGCCATCGTCCAGCGGGTAGTCCATCGCCATGGCGGCCGCGTATGGGCAGACGGCAAAGTGGACCACGGCGCCACCTTTTATTTCACACTGGGAGCCACTCATGAACAAATCTGAAATCGTGGAACTATTGCTGGTTGAGGACAATCCTCAGGATCTCGAGTTGACCTTGCGAGCCCTCAAGAAGGCCAATCTGGCCAACAGCATCAAGATCGCGCGGGACGGCGCCGAAGCTCTCGCATTCCTCTTTGGCGAAGATGGTCAGGACAAGCGGACCTACGAAAATGGCCCGCGCATTATCATGCTCGACCTGAAGCTTCCGAAGGTCGATGGCCTCGAGGTTCTCCAACGCATCAAGGCGGACCCCCGGACCCAGTCCATTCCGGTTGTCGTCCTGACCTCTTCCAAAGAGCAGATCGACGTAACGGAGTGCTATAAACTCGGAGCCAACAGCTACATCGTCAAGCCTGTCGACTTCGAGGGATTTGCCAGCGCGGTGCGCGACCTGGGTTTCTACTGGCTGCTCCTGAATCAGGCTCCAAGAATCGTCGGCTAATATGATGAGACCACTCCGCCTTCTCCTCATTGAAGACAACCAGTTTGATGCTGAGTTGACCTTGCGGGCGTTGAGGAGTGCGGACTTTGACCTCGACTACTGCAGAGTCGAGACGGAGGCGGATCTGGTCGCAGCCCTGGATCGCGAGATCGACATCGTCCTTTCCGACTATTGCCTGCCGCAACTCAACGGATTGCGCGCTCTTGAGATCGTCAAGGAATCCCGACCCGACGTCCCCTTCATCATCATCTCGGGAACCATCGGCGAAGAAACGGCTGTCGATGCGATCAAAAAGGGCGCGACCGATTATCTGCTGAAAGATCGTCTCGCCCGGCTGGGCTCGGCCGTTCACCATGCGCTGGAGCAAAGTCGCCTCACCTTGGAGCGTCGGCGTATCGAGAGCAAGTTGCGATGGCGTACGACGTTCTTCGAAGCCATGGTCAACTCGTCGCTGGACGGTTTGCTCGTGGTCCAGACCGATGGAAAGAAAATCCTGCAGAACGCCCGGTTCAATGAACTCATGGGCATTCCTCGTCACATTATCGACGATCCCGACGACAAGGTGCAACTCGCCTACGTCACCGGGCGGATGAAGGACCCGCAGAGCTTCAGCGCACGTGTCGCCTTCCTCTACTCGCATCCCGCCGAAATTTCCCGCGACATCGTGGAACTCGTCGATGGCACGATCCTCGATCGCCATACGGAACCCGTGCGCAATGCCGAGGGGGAGATTTACGGTCGCGTGTGGGTGTTCCGCGATGTCACGGAAGACCGAAGGCATGAAATCGAGATGGCTGCCACCCTGGCCCGGGAGCAGGACATGCTCAGGGCCGCACAGGCTGGGAATCGCGCGAAGAACGAATTCCTCGCAGTGATCAGCCATGAGATTCGCACGCCCATGAACAGCATCCTCGGCTTCTCCGACCTGCTGGCTGGCATGCCCGAACTTCCGTCCAACTGCCTCGATCACGTCAAGACCATTTCCTCCAGCGCCGAGTGCCTTCTGCGCATCCTCGACGATGTGCTCGACTTCAGCCGCAGCGAGGCTGGCGAGATGAAAGTCGAAAAAACCTTTTTCTCCCCCTGCGAGATCATGCAGGACGTCCATACGTTCCTGCTGCCCCTCGCAGAGGAAAAGCAGCTTACCTTCAACCTCGATATCGAGGCTCCGGTGCCGCAACAGGTCTGGAACGATGCAGGCCGCCTCCGCCAGGTCTTGATCAATCTCGTGCGCAACGCGATCAAGTTTACCTCAGTGGGATCGATCACGCTCGGGGTCCGATCCGGAGCGGATCAGGAAAAACCCTGGATCGAGTACTCCATCCGCGATACCGGCATCGGTGTCGCGCCGGAAAAACAGTCACTGATTTTTGAACCGTTCACTCAGGCCGACTACAGCACCTCGCGCCTGCATGGGGGAACCGGGCTCGGCCTCGCCATATCCCGGCGGCTGGTTGAACTCATGGCCGGGACGCTCACCCTGGAAAGTGCTTCGGGAAAAGGCTCCATATTCCGCGTGCGATTCCCCATCGAAAACGCCCCGCCGACAGCAGACCATCCGGCCGAAACTTTCGAAGACAAGGAACTCGACGAGGCCTTCGCCTCCGAGCACCCTCTTAGCATCCTGCTCGTGGAGGATGACCTGGTGAACCTCAAACTCATGCGCATGATCCTCCGGAAACTCGGGTACAACCCCTTTGTGGCGCACGACGGTGTGGATGCCGTGAAGATCTACTCCGAGCAGCACCTCGATTGCATCCTGATGGATCTGCAAATGCCTCGCAAAGACGGCTTGCAGGCCACTTCCGAAATTCGCTGCCTGGAGAAGACCTCGCCCGGACATCATCGAACGTTCATTTCCGCACTCACCGCCAATATCGTCGATGAAATCCGGCAGCAATGTTTCGAAGCCGGCATGGACGCCTACCTGAACAAACCCGTCCGCCGCACGCTGCTGGCCAATACTCTGGCGATGGCGTGGTCGCATACTCACGCACCCTCACGCTCGGGAGGCCCTCAGCCTTAGCTCGGTTTAGAAAAATCGCTTAGATTCCTTGATCAAAGGAGCTACTCTCATGCCCGAATTCACCCGCCGTCCATGCGACTCCTCTTTCTCTTTCTATTCTCCATCGCGACCGCATCAGCCGCCGATTCACTTTTGATCAATGGCCGCACGATACTCGTTCCCACCCCCGACGGTTTTGTCCGCGTGACCGGACAAATGCAGGCGCTGGAGGAGTACTCCCGCAAGATGAAGGACCCGGCCAACGACATGCTGGCCTTCTACATTCCCGAAGCCGCAGTTCCCGAGGCGCTTTCCGGCGAGATTCCCTCATTCGACCGGTGGCTCGTCGTCAAGGTCAACAAGGAGCTCCGCGGCGTCTTCGCCACCTCCCGCGATTTTGCCCTTCTGAAGTCAGGCATGGTGAAGCACCTCGAAGAAACCAACGAACAGGTCAAGGCGCAGGTGAATGAGGCTCTCCGTGAGACAAGCCTGTCGATAAGCAAGTCTTACGATACATCATTCTCCGCGACCGTTTCCGACATGAGGCCGCTTCCCGTGCACTATGAAACCCCGGATACGCTCAGCTATTCCATGCATCTGGGCTACGGAGCGACGAATGGCTCGGAAAACAGCTCAGGGACAATGATCGCCACCTCCACCATAATGAACGTCTCCGGCACCATTCTCTTTCTTTACTGCTACGCTCCCAAGGATCAGTTGGACTGGAGCCGGACATTCTCCCGCGACTGGAGCAACAGCATTCTGGCCAGCAACGAAAACCTCCCCGACGCCAGGAAAAGCAACTTTTGGGACAAGGCGCTGTCCCGCTTGCTGACCGCGACCGTGGTCGGCGGACTCGGCGGACTGATATTTGGCGGTATCCTTATCTGGAATGCGCGCAGAAAGGCCTAGCCAAACTCAGGCAGCCTCTGGCTGCGATCGCGAAAGGAACGCCATCGCATCGGCTTCGATTTCGAAAAGCAGATCGTGTCGGCACACGTCTGCCTGGAAACAGACCAGCGGAAAGTCCGGCAGGCCGCGTTCCGCCGCGATCTGGCGGAAGACAGGGAGATGCTCAGCCTTGTGTTTGAAATAGGCGATGGATCGCGAAACATCAGCCCAGCCGAGCCCCTCCTGTGCCAGGATGGCCTGCATCACATCGAGACTGAGCTGGATCTGCTTCTCGATATCACCGACGTGAATCGTCAGCCCGCCCGGCTCGATCGAGGCCGTGCCCGACACATACAGCTCGCGCCAGCCCGGATATCTCACGGCGACCGCACGGCTGAAGGAGCTCCCATAATTCTCCGCGGAACACTGCAACGGGGACGGCAGCCGATGCAAGGTGACACCATCGCCCTTGGGCTGGACGGCCAAAAGGCTCCCCACGATCGCCGCCCCGCGCGTATTCCCTGCGCCGATGCCCGTACTGGCCGGAACGATGCGATCAAAGACACCCCGCTCCGCGAAGAATCGCGTGCGGACTTCATTCAGGGTATCGTACCACTCCAGCACCGCGCTCGGGTACAGCCAGGTCCGGATGCAATCTGTAAAAGCAAATCCCTGCGCCTCAAGCACCCTTTCGAACACCTCGTAAAGCTGCCGGCACTGGACTCCCTCTGTTGATCGAAAGTCTGTCGGATAAAGATCCCCCACGAAGCAATACCGGGCGAAATCGTCCTCCCACACCGTCCCGCTCTCCCTCCCGGCATGAATGACAGGAGCCGCCTGCTCGCTTTCGATGGCGAACAACTGGCACGAAACAGGCGCATCTTCGTCGGAAAGGGTGATTCCGTGCTGCTGCGGAAGCAACCGGATCGCCCCCTGCGGCATTTCACCCCGTGCCGGGCCAAAGACATATTGCATCCCGCGCCGCCCGCCAGCCCGGCTCGGCACATCGGCATTCCACCGGTCTTTCGGCAGATCATTTCCGGTAAGCACCGTCTTTTCACAAGCCGCGAGGCCAAGGCGCACCTCCTGCCAGCAACCTGTCTTCGAACGAGACAATGTCTGTGGAAAATCCTTGGCGGTCATAGGCGGGACTTCCCAATTTCCGACAATCCCGCCCGTCTGGTCAAATTCTCCTTTTGTCTCTCTCCGACAACAGCATCCCATTTGGCGGAGAGCCGAGCCGGAGAGCCCCGCAGATTTGCCGTGGTGCAGTCGAGGGGCGATATCGCGGAGCGTCACTCCTGCCTGCTTTCGTTCCGTCGCGAAACAGCGTCTATTGAGCGCCGAAGGGTCGATGCGATTCACCCAATATTCTTCGCGAACGCGATGCTTCTGCCAATCCAGAGAACCGGGGGCTTCCGTGCGTCGATAAACACTCAACCTGCCGGCGGAGGGGATCGAACCCACACTCCTGAAAGGAACGCGATTTTGAGTCGCGCGCGTCTGCCAGTTCCGCCACGCCGGCTTGGGTGGACTGAGGAATGTAGCCGACTGCGTAAAAACGGGAAGCGCTATTTTCATGGTCAATCAAGGCGTTTTCTCCCGGGGAATCCCGTGTTCCTCCCGGGATCTGCGCGTCTTTTCGAGAATCCGTCGGCCATTATCTCCGGCTTGCTCCAGCTAATGACCTGAGCAAGAGCAGCTAATGGGGATACGTGCCAATTTCACGGCACCAGTATTGATTTGCCTTCCTGGAGCCTTCCGGCTTAACTTAAGGCGTCTTACGCTCCTTCGCCCCCATGAAGCCCTATGGGATCAAAAGAAAGGTGATTTGCGGATTTGGTTGCGTCATCGCAATTGTGTCCATCCAGGGGATCATTGAACTCGTTCACCTGCGAAAGATTCAGAACGTACTCACGGATTCATACACGATTTCCTGGATGGAGTCCCGTGCAGCCGGGGAGATGACACAATACGCTCTCGATCTGAGGGCCGCCATCCAGGCAGTCAATCCGGGCGCTGTCGAGAAAGGATTCTCCGGCTTCAAGTCCGCGCTCGTCCAAGCGGGAGAAGCCACCACCGAGGCGCGAGACCTCGCCCGTCAACGAGGTAGACCAGAGGAGGCTAAGGCCGAGGAGGCGGACCTAACCGATCTCGACCGGCTGAGCGTGGAGTTTCAGGCCATGGAAAAGGCCTGGCGGGAGTTAACCTCCCAATCAGTATCGCCCGATCCTTCCTCGGCGATCCTGCCTGCCTTTGACAGTGTCATCATCCCGGGCGTGAGGAGATACGAAGCCCAGTCTATCCGGGAGATGGAGTCTTCCGCCGCCCTGGCGCGGGAACTCCTCAAAACGTCGAATATCTATCTCATCCTCGCCACGCTCGGAGCGATTATCGCCGCTGCGATTGCGGGAATTTTTCTGTCGAGAACGATCCTTCGCCCCTTGAGATCCCTGACCAATGCCGCACGTGAGGCGGCCAAGGGGAATCTCGACGTACGGCTCAGCAAGGAGCGAAATGACGAATTCGGCCTCCTGGCCCATACCTTCAATACCATGCTCGACTCGCTCAGGGACAACATGGTGACGAGAGATCAGCTTGAGGCGGTGATCGCCGACCGGACGCGGGAACTCGACCAGTTTTTCCAATTATCGCCAGACCTGCTGTGCATCGCCGATTTTTCCGGGAAATTTCGCCGGGTGAACCAGGCTTTTACCACGGTGCTCGGCTATCCTGAGAAAGACTTTCTTGAGCGCCCGTTCCTCGACTTCATCCATCCGGATGACCTGGAGAAAACGCAAAAAGTGATGGCGGACTTTCAGTCGTCCGGGAGTCCCGTCAGGCATTTCGAAAATCGCTATCGTCATATGGACGGCAGCTGGAGGACGCTGTCGTGGCAGGCGCTTCCCATCCTGGAGTCCGGCATTATTTTTGCGGCGGCCCGGGATGTCAGCGACATCCAGCTCGCCCAGCAAAGGCTGCGGGAAAGCGAGGAGTACAATCGCACCATCGTCGAGAGCGCGGACGATTGCCTCAAGGTGCTGACCTTGGACGGCCATGTTTTCTCCGTCAGCGAACACGGCCTCAAGCTGCTGGAAATCGAAGATGCGAGTCAGATTCGCGATGCCGACTGGCTGGCGTTCTGGAATGGAGCCGATCACGAGAACGCCGTCCGGGCCGTCGAGCAGGCGCGCTCCGGCTTGAGCGGGCGGTTTCAAGGTTACTGTCCCACCCTGAAAGGGACCCCCAAGTGGTGGGACGTCATCATCTCCCCGATCCGGGGACTATCCGGAGAGCCAGTCCGGCTGCTCGCGGTATCCCGAGATATCTCCCAACGGAAAAAGATCGAGGACGAACTCCGCAATCTGAACTCGACCCTGCAGGAGCGGGTGGAGGAGAGGACCCAGGAGCTTCTCGTCAACGAAAGTCGCTTCCGGTTGATGATCGATTCGATCAAGGACTATGCTATCTTCATGCTGGGCCCCGACGGGACAGTCGCGACGTGGAACAGCGGTGCGAAGCGTATCAAGGGCTACTCCAGCACCGAGATCATCGGGCAGCACTTTTCCTGTTTCTACACCCTGGAGGATATCTCCGCGGGGCTTCCCCAGCGTCTCCTCCGCAAGGCCGAGACCGAGGGCACGTCATACCATGAGGGGTGGCGCGCCCGCAAGGATGGCAGTCTGTTCTGGGCAGGTGTCGATCTCACCGCGATACGGGATGAGTCTGGCGACCTGAAGGGCTTTGCCAAGGTCACCCGCGACCTGACCGAGCGCCGCAACGCGGACTCCGCCCTGCGCGAAGCACTGGCCATGCAGACCGAACTGACCCGCAAGGCTCAAGCTGGAGAAAACGCCAAGAGCGAGTTCCTGGCGATCATGAGTCACGAGCTCCGCACTCCGATGCATGGCATCCTCGGCTACTCCGACCTCCTCGTGAATTCCCAGGATCTCACGGGCGACAACCGCGCTTATGCGGAGACCCTCAGCCATTGCAGCCGCTCGCTGCTGAGGATACTTGATGACATTCTGGACTTCAGCAGCGCACAAAACGGGACTCTGCAAATCGAGAAGAGCTCATTCTCTCCACGGTCCCTTCTCCGGGAGATCCAGACCCTCCTTGAGCCGACAGCCAGCGAGAAAGGGCTCACCTTTGCCATCAGCATATCTCCACGTCTGCCAGACCCCTTGATCGCTGATCCGGGCCGTCTCCGGCAGATCCTGCTCAACCTGGTAGGCAACGCGATCAAATTCACCCCTGCGGGCACCATCACACTCGAGGCCAATCGAGGAGACGATCACTCCAAGAGCACATGGGAGATCATCGTGCGCGACACAGGCACGGGAATACCGGAAGAAATGCGTGAGAAGATCTTCGAGCCCTTCATGCAAATTGACCGGGGGATGTCCCGCAAATTTGGCGGCACGGGCCTGGGGCTTTCCATCGCGCGAAAACTGGCGGAGATCCAGGGTGGAACACTCATCTCCCGGGCAAGTATAAACGGAGGGGCGGAATTTATCCTGACCCTGCCCCTGGAAATCGCTCCCAAGACATCCCTCCCGGAGACAGTAAAGAGCAACGCAGTCCCGACCCGGCTTGCCCGACAGTATCCGCTCCGCATCCTCGTGGTCGACGACGACCGGATCAACCGCAAGCTAATGCTCACGATCATTCGCAAACTCGGCTATACCGCAGCCTCGGCAGCGAATGGACGCGAGGCGGTGGAGACCTATCTCCAGGTCAGGCCCGACTGCGTGCTCATGGATCTGCAGATGCCCGAGATGGATCAAGTAGGTGGCAAAAAACAAAGCGTTCTGCTATCCTGCCTGAATGAAGACGAGGCAGGCGCGGACCCGACGCATGAAAGCCTACTCCTATATTCGTTTCTCCACCACGCGCCAAGCCGATGGCGACAGTCTCAGACGACAGCTTGAACTCAGCGAACGATACGCCGCCAAGCACAACCTGGAAATCGACGATTCGCTGAGAATCACCGATTTGGGGAAATCAGCCTACACCGGGAAGCACCTTTCCGAAGGAGCCTTGGGGGCATTCCTGAAAGCCGTTGAGGCGGGAAAGGTCGAACCTGGAAGCTTCCTCCTGGTCGAATCCCTCGACCGGCTCAGCCGGGCAGCCGTGCCAAAGGCGCTACGGTTATTCCTGACCTTGTTGGAACACGGGGTTCATATCGTGACTCTCGCCGACGAACGGAAATATTCCGAGGAATCGGTCAGCAAGGACATGACCGAAATGATCATCAGCATCGCCATCATGTCGAGGGCGCATGAGGAGAGCTTGCGGAAAGCTGAACGACTGGCCGAGGCGTGGGCCGAAAAGCGCAAAAAGATCGGGGAGGAAAAACTGACCAGCATGTGCCCCCGCTGGCTCAAACTCAGTGAAGACCGGAAACACTACGAGCTGATTCCCGAGCGGGCCAAAGTCGTGCGGGAAATCTTTGACCTGACTCTTCAAGGCGTGGGGCGAAGCGCCCTGGCCAAGCGTCTCAACGATCGCAAGGAACCCGCATGGACCAAGGGTAAACGCCTCAAAGACGGTTGGCATCATTCTTACATCGCGAAAATCCTCGCCAATCCCGCAGTCATCGGTCGTTACCAGCCACATGTTCACAAGGACGGAAAGAAAGTGCCCGTTGGCGAGGAGATTTCGGACTATTTCCCAGCAGTGGTTGCCGAGGCTTCTTATTATACCTTGAAGGGCCGCTACCAGCCTCGCGGCAGGTATGGTGGCGTCCACCGAGTCAATAATCTGTTTACGAACTTGGTTTTTGACGGAAGAACCGGCGATATTGTTCGTTATGTCTGCGTGACCGACAGGAAGCGCAAGCATCCTTGGAGGTCACTGATGAGCGACGCCAAACGACTCAATCCCAAGGCCCAAATTGTGGGATGGTCCTATCCCCATTTCGAGGCGGCCTTTTTGAAGTTTATCTCGGAACTGGATTGGAATCAGGTGACCCAGCAGGAGCAAAACACCCTCCTACTGGATAAGGAACGAGAGGCTAACATTCTTCGGGGCAAACTGGAGGAGGTCGAGGCTCGGCTCGAAAAATTCGCCGAAGCCATCGCCAGTTCCGAAGAAAAACCCGCGTTCATGATCAAGAAAATCGCGGAGACAGAAGCCGAAGGAAAAGCCTTGGAATCCCAACTTACGGAGGTAATCAAGGCGATTCGCAAACTGGAACGCGCCGAACAAGGTCTCCGTCAGGATCAGGATAAAATTCGGAAACTCGTGGCCGAAAATGACGGACACGAAAATCGGGACGTCCGTCTGCGGCTTCGAGAGGAAATCCGACGCAAGGTCAAGACCATCACGATCTATCCGGAAAGAGCTGGAAGCAAAAAGAACCCTTCTTTCATGGTGGAATTTGTCAATGGCTGCACGACCTGGGTGCGCACTAGTCCCGTGGCCATCGGCACCAAGGCCACATCACTCAATAGCGATCCCAAAGTAGTCGGCGTTCGTTTCCAACCATCAGGAGATGCCCCTAGTCCGCTGGATGGCATGATCATTGATCCCGAAGACCGGGGAGACGAGGACTGATTTTCAAAAGATTGGCCCTGCATGTCGAAATAAAATCTTTGGGGGTAGGTGTGGACAACCTCCCCTCGTCATATATCGGGATTGGCGAACCTCAAACGCCCCTCTACAATTCCGGCCATGGACGAAAACGAGTTTTGGCAATTGATGGAGGGATTGGATGCTGCGAATCGGGACGGCGATTTGAGACGGCGCCTCTCCGGCCTGGAACCGGAAAAAATCGTGGCATTCGGACGGACCTTTCAGTTGGCGGCGGCCAGGGCCTACGACTGGGCGCTTTTCGGCGCTTTCAAACTCATCCATGGGGGAGAATGCTCAGAAGAGCTTTTCGACGCCTCATGTTACGGGTTGGTATTGCGGGGCAGAAAGGTCTACGAAGATGCTCTGGGCAATCCGGACACCATCGCCGATTGGCTGAAAGTCGGAGAGCAAATCGAGGGGCAGGATGGAACCGAGACGGCTTTGGAGGTCTATGAGGCAAAGACGGGATTGGAATTCCCTGACTGGGAATATCCCCTCATGGATGCGACAGGGGACGAGAATCTGGTGGAATTCGACGACGGATGGCCCAAAGCGTTTCCCCGGCTTTACGCAAGGTTTGGAGCGGCGGCGAAAGCCTAGCCTCGAACGCCCCCTCGCGGAAGACCCACGGCCACGAACATTTCATCGCGGATTTCTCGGGCGACTCCAACCACTGTTCTGGAACGTCGCCGCGCCTCGACAAAATTTGTCACCGGCGTTTGGAGCACTTCCCGAACGGTTTTCGTCCACATCGCACAAAGCACGAAATCCATGTCTCCAAGCGATTTGACGCGCTTCCGGCCCAGTTGCTTCGCATAGGCGGCGAAGTCTGGGCCGCCGTCCCGATTTAGCGGGACACCCAAACTTCCAGCCCCGAGGGAATTTTCGATTTTGCGTTCGGTCCATTCATACCCCGGCAACCACAGAATGCGGAGAATGCCCATCAAGCTGTTAAACTGCTCCTCATCGGACGCCTCCAGCAAACCAAGTGAGTGTGGCGACCCAACCCGAGAATCCTTTGGCACCTGCTGAACAGAGAGGGTACCAGAAGGCGAACTGACTTTCCCGCAATTGCGGTGAATCCAGTCCCGCAAGGTCGTGTAACCCACATCCAGCCCGTCCTTTTTGAGAACCTGGCGGATTTGCTCGATGGTCTTCTTCTCTTGCCGCAGCTTCAGAACGGTTTCTGCCTGAGCATTCAGTTTGGAATCGCCACGGATACGCACGGAAAACCGATATTCACCGATGTCGGCGAGGTCAATACCGACATCGGTTTTGAATGAAAACCGATGGACGCGCAGGCAGGCCTTATTTCGTCGTTTCAGATCGAACGAGAGGACGTCTCGCCAACGGTCATCTCACCCCTCATCTCAGGTGGACCAGTTTTTTGATTTTCACCATTTCTTCACACAGATTTCACACTCGTGTGCATAGTGGAGAGAATGAAGACCTTCATTGCATTGGGGCTCAGTCTGCTTTGGATCGTATCCTTGAATGGACAAGAGATTTCCATCTCCACCCCGGCGCTCGTTCGAATTACAGAGCAGATCACCCATCACGTAGACTCGGAAACGAAAAAGCCGTTCGATGTGAAATGGCAGATTCATCATTTCGTTGCCTTTCTCAAGAATGAGTCCGGCGAGACCTTGAAGGTCGTGACCGGACAGCTAGATACGAGCGGTTCTGTGTCACAACGAAATCGCACCGTGACGGCTACAACAGCACCCCCGCTTTTTAGAGGGGAAAGCCAAGTCATTCCAGCTACAGAAGAGCTCCGACTAGTTGAGATTCGCCCCGGCGAATCGGCGGCCATGGAATTTGTGATAAAATCCAATGGTCCTGTGGAATCCCTCGCGGTGACCTACGCACCCAAGGATCATTTTGCTGGCCGATTTGGCTTTTGGACGGGAACTGTTACAAGCGAGGCTTGGAGAGCCCCCGTTCAGACAGAAAAAAGATGATTTTCTTGATCGGCGTCACTCGTCGAAAAGAGAAGGCCAAAAGTGACCGGCGGGATTCGAAAACGCAACAGCGAGATTACCAACATCGGTTTTCAGTCGTAAAACCGATGCAAGCGGAGGCAGCCCTTTATTCCACCTTTCGTCGTGATGCTGGCCAGGATGGCTCATGTCACTCGGCATGGACCACGCCATGGCGGCAGGCACTCGCCGGTGGAAACGAAGGACTGGCCAGCCCCTAAGGCATTTTCTGCTCGTCTATGCTGGGCGTTGGTGCTTTGGGCAACGTCAGACCAACCAGCGCCACCAGTTTCCCGACCGCTTCGCGGATGGCGGGCAGGCCCTTGGACAAGGAACTGAGGATGCCTTGCGCAGCCTCCCGGATACCGGGCAGCTTCCGGGCTTCCGCCGTGACCTCGGCCACCCGTTCAGGGAGAGGCTTGTCCGGGGCACCTTCGGCCTTTTCCGGCAGGGCCTTCTCGATCTCGGTTTCGCGGGCGCGTAGCTCCGAGACTTGAGCCTCCAATTCCTCGACCCGGCCACGGAGCTTCGTCTCGCGGGGCGTCTCCTTGCGCACGAAGCCCAAGAGCCCTTGCTCATATCCCTTAATCAGGTGCTCGGCATACTCGGAAGTCGCCCTTTTCATGGTGGCCATATCCAGAATGGCCAGTTCAAACCCCATCCAGTTATCGAGTTGCTTGTAGAACTCCAGATCACGGGGAGGAGTGCCGTTCTGTTCTTCCGCCTTGGCGGTGGACTGTTCGATGGCGTCAACCGTCTTGCCCATCACCTCCCGATGGTCCTTCCCCTGCAAAAGACAATGTATCCGCAAGACGTTCTCATGTCTGGCCCAAGCCGACACACCGGGGCCAACGCCGTATTCCCGATGAAGGGTTCTTTCCCTGCGAATTCCAGTCTTCCGGATCGAGTCATCTGCTACTTCCTTGATGCCATCGTGCCAGAGGTCATCATGATGCTGGCCGGAATCACCGTGCTCGGCTCCATAGGTCACCGTGCGCCCATAAATTTCCTCGAAAAGCTGGCACTTTTTCACCCGGGCACCCAACAGAAGTTTGCGAACCTCCTCCTCCCGTCCAGCCTCAAGCAAATATTGCACGGCTCGGGAGTGATCGGGCCGTAACTCAAATGTCGCCCTCTCTACATCGGAATCCGGGCGCTCCCTCCGGTCACGCGCCGTCAGTTTGGCCCGATCCTTGATTTTGCGCTTCCGCCATGAACCGTCCTTGCCTTGGCGTTCCTGCCATTGGTGATACCAAGACAGACTGGCCGTTTGTTCGGCCAGTTTCTGCTCCCACGTTTCGCCTTCCACGGGTTCAATCCCGGCCACCTTGCCGTCCTTGCTCCGCACGACCTGCCAGCAATACCCATTCCCCAATTTGGGAAACTCCGACTCGAAGGGCGGATATTTCTGACCTTCGTGATAGCCCTCCACGAACACAAACCGACCCTTGGCATGCCGGGCCTTTCTCTCTTCTTGGCTGATCTTGTCCCGGGCATGAATTTTGGAGTTCGGGTTACCGTGGGCTCTGGCGGTGTAAGTGGCTCTTCCTCGTTTTGACATGGCTGTATTCTTGAGTTAGGCTGACAATCTCGCTTAAAATGTGCGGAGTGCAAGTGTTGTCGCGCACAAAATGAGATTTTGCTCGCGACAACAACTTGGCCTCCGGCGGCTCTTCGAAGGCGAGGCCGAGGGGCTTCGCCGCCTCCCAGCCGCCGCTGGTTCCCTCCCATGTCCCGCCTCTTAACTCCCGCGTGACATCAGGCAAACGGCGACAGATGCGCCTCAAAATGGGTAATTGTGGGAATTGGCCGGTGTACGGCCAATACACGCATTACCAAAAATATGGCGTCGCCGCTTTTCACCCTCAGCAACGCTCGGTGCAGTGGTAGCCTTGGAGCCGACATTCGCGAAGTTGACCAGAGCCGCGGCTTCGGGGATTTTTGTGATACCATTGCCCCGGATCAGCTTGTTGGAGGCTGATCCCACGGCCTGAAACTTCAGTCAGGTGGCATCCGTACCGTCTGTTTTGCGAGTTTCTGTCGCACATATGGAGCCGGAGGCGAAAAACTCGGGCTTGCTATAAGCGCAGAATCTTAGTTTTGTGCCAGACTTATGAGTCTCTCTTCTCTCAGTTCCGCCAACCTTCGCAACCTTGTCACTTTGGTCGAGAAGCGGGAGGCGCTCGCCGCAGAGTTGGAAAAGGTAGAGGCCTCGATCAAGTCTGCGCTCGAAGGTGGTAAAGCTTCAACGCCTATAGCGGGTGCGAAGCGCGGCCCAAAGAAAGGCTCGATTCGTAGACCTAAGATGAACAAGCGTGGTGCCCTGCGAGATTTTATCGTCGCCGAACTCCAGGCGGCCGGGAAAGAAGGCGTCTCGGTTAAAGACCTCTCGGCCAAGCTGGGCGTTAAAAACCAGAACGTCCACGTGTGGTTCAGCACGACCGGAAAGAGCGTCGGGGCGAAAAGAGTCAGCCCGGGCAGATACGCCCTCTAGCCGTTCGTCTTGCTGGCTGCGGATTCCCTACGCTCGATAGCGGTTTCCAGCTCGGTGGCTGCTTTTTCCAATTCGTCTGCCTCTTCGGGATTCGATGGTCGAATCTCGGCCGCGTGCTGGCGCATCCAACGCGCATGTGCTGCGGCAAATTCCCTCTCTTCCTTGGTGCCGAGTGCGAGGTAATTACTCACGGCAAATGTATCGTTTTCCGTTCGAATCACGGCCCCAAATCCCTCGGAAGTCTTCTTCCTGGATTGCACGATCCAAATAGGTGCCATCTTTCAGCGAGGCCACGAAAAGGAACTGGGTGGCCTCGTGTAGTTGGCCATCGGAGCACAGGACTCGGGCCAGCATGTAGCAAATCTCTGGATGTTGGTGGATGGCGAGGCCCATCCGAAGTATGACCTCCCCGTCACGATTCGTGCGGGCCTGTCGCGCTGCCTGAGCTGCGGCAATCCACCACTCTGGTGTGCTCGGGTCGATTTTTTCCGGCTCCCCGGACGAACAATCCCACACCCACCAATTCTTCTTGACGGCGGCGATTTGAAATTTGGTGGCGAGAACCTCGTATCGAAGTCGATCCCCCGTCTCGATCTGAGACAATGCCTCGTCGGCCTCGGTCAAAAGATCGAGCCCTAGGTAGCCTACTGCCTCGTCGAGGCATCGTTTCCAATCCGCTGCCATGCGCAATTCGTAGGCCTATACACCTATAGGTTTCAAGGTGTTTGTCTCTTGCCATTCCAATGCCCCTCTGTTACCCCGCTCGCATGGCTGGCAACCTCGCTTCCATTTGGACAGCTTCTCTCCTTCTCGGGGCCATCGCTCCGCTTGCCGCGCAGTCCCCGGAAATTCCTTCGCCCAAGTTACCCGCCACTTACTTCGATGTCCTCAAGCTCTCGGACGAGGAACTCGAAAAGCTGGACGTGGCCCGCATGAATCTGCTCTTCGCCGCGAACCTCCCCGGCTCCGAGAGCCTCGACATCGAGGCCTGTCTCAATCAGGCCAACAAGATGGCCCTTTACGTTCGTAAACGCACGGAGGAGCTGCGGCCGAAATTTGAGGCCAACTCCGAGCGGTTCCAAAACTCCGAGGAGTTTTTCAAAATGACCGTGCTGGTCACTGTCCTACAAAAGGAAGCCGGGGTTTCGTATAATCCCAAATTCGCCATCCGCCCAGGCGAAGGTTACGACGCCGCGGCCCAGGTCGAAATGTCGAAGTCCTCGAAGTATGGCTTCATCAACGGGATGCTGGCCTCGGAACCTCGGCTAGGAACATGCGCGTCCATGCCTGTCCTCTTCGCCGCAGTCGGTCGTCGCCTCGGCTATCCGATTCGATTGGTCCACGCGAAGAACCACCTGTTTGCCCGCTGGCACGACGACAAGGTCCGCTTCAACGTCGAGCCGACCGAGGGCGTGATGGTGTCTCCGCCAGACGACAAATACACCGTGTGGCCATTCCCGCTCACCAAAGAACAGGTCGAAAATGGTCCCTACCTCAAAAGTCTCTCCGCGAAGGAGGAAATGGTAGATGCTATGAACACCCGGTTTTGGATGTTGATGCGCTACAAGCGCCACGAGGAGGCACTCGGATTGGCTTTGGCCGTTCGGAAACTGCTTCCAGACGCCAACAAGTATCTCCCGCTCGCCGATGCCGCCGCGCCTCTCTTATATCCTCCCTCCATGGATGGTCCTCAGCGAAGTCCCTACGAGCCGCCAAACCCCATGGAAGGTGTGATGTCTTCAATCATGCCGAACGGTCAGCCTGGGCCGTCTATCGACCCCATGGTCTTGCAGGCTCTGCCGCCGCATGCCCGCGCCGCGATTGAGGGCAAACCCATCGCGCCGGAATTTCTTCCACAAAATGTCCGTTCTGCTATGGAGATGGCTGTCCCGGGGTCCGCCCCGGTGATGCCAGACCCGTTAGCCGATCTTCCGCCCGAAATCCGCCAAGCTCTGCCACAACCCCAACGATGAAAAAGCTGATCCTCGCCGTCGTCCTGGCCGCCGCCGCAAAGGCGCAGGCCTACCAATACGTTTCGAACAACCCGGTAAACCTGGTTGATCCGCTCGGACTGTTTCCGGGGCAGGGATATTTCCAAGGCCTCGCCGCTCAACAGACCCCCGGCCCGAGGCCGCCCGTGATGCCGGGTATCGTAAACACCTACAACGAGATGCACTCCGACCGTTCATTCTATCAGCAAGACCCGTTTTATCGGAGGAATGACCCGGCTCGACATATCTCAATGGCGTATGAAGGAGCTTTGGAGCACGGCGAGGGGATGGCTCGTTGCGCAGGTATCGTGAACGAAATACAAGGTATTCCTTTGGATTTACGAAGGTTACTTCCGAGATTGCAAGGTCGGGAACCTTGGGCGTTTGAACTCGATGATTTGAAACTAAATGAGGTGGGCTTCAATTTGGCGAATGGCCTCGGGCCAAGTTTGCTCGGACCGAACGGCCATGTTGACCCGCAAAAGCTCGGCAACGCGATCAATTTAGGGACAATCGAAAATACGGTTTCCCAAGACTAGAGTTTGTGACACGAGCGCCCTTTTCAAGGTTGACGCTATCTTTGCTCGTCGCGGTTTCTCTGGCCGGTTGCACCGATTGGCCAAAGGAAAGTGAAGCAGAACGCGATTTCCTAACGGACTATCCCGGCCTTAAAGTCACCCGCTGCTATCCGGGCGAAGCCAACTCCGATGCGATATATTATCACATCGAGTATAGTGATCCCAAGACCGGGAAAACGGGAACGACAAGAGTAATCTATACCAGGGAACCGGGAAAGAAAACATGGTCCCATTCCGGTGCCGACCCCACCGACCTCTACCTTTCCGAAAAATACCCAATCGTCCTCCCGGGTCCCTCAAAGACGAATAACTGACTATGGCTGCCACTCGCCGCGAAGCCCTCGAAGCTGTAGAGCGCCTTTGGGATCGCTACCCCGAGCAACGATTGGGCCAGCTCCTGACCAATATCGCGATCTTCGCTCGCGGCCCAGGCGGCGCCGAGGAAGTTTACGATCTCGAAAATTGGGAGATCGTCGGAGCCGTGGTCGATCACCTCGGCGGAGAGTAACCCCAGCCCGTTTTCAGAGCCTGGGCTTTTCGGTCGGTGGCACTCTGCGGCTACGGGCTCCTGTTACCATGGGTTCCGCATTGCTGCGGTTCAAAGATTCTTCCACTCGTCGCCCGGTAGGTCCCACCCGCGGGGCTGGTGCCAGTCGTTCTCCGCGATAGCTCACAAAGGTATCAAGAACTTCCCGAATCTTTTCATTCATCGACCAAGGCTTGAGTCTGAGGAGGGGGGGTATAGAGCTATTGGGTTAAGGGCGAAAAAACTCGGTATCTTTCGCGGCCTGTGGCTGGTCGTCAGAGCGTTACTATTATCGGCGGAAAAAAGAACCTTTTTGGACCTCAAATTGAGGCCCTCAGACGCTCGAAAGGTCTCACTCAAGCCCAGGTGATCGCGCAACTCGGTCTCAACGTCCCTCGGTGGGATCTGAGCGAAGACACCTATGCTCATATTGAAAAAGGCCGGCGGATGCTCACGGACTCGGAACTCGTGGCGATTTTGCATGTTTTCGGTGTCGGCTTGGAGGTATTGAAAATGCCAACTCGGAAAAAGGTGCAACGACTGAGGTCGAAATAAATTCATTGTGTCTTCGAGAGCTGGTAGCCTAGCCGACCGGCTGAACGAGAGGCCTTGTGAGGCCAGGCCCCGTGTGGACCTCCGAGCAGGGCTTGACCACGCTTTAGTGGCTCCCATACGGAGTCATTGGGGGTGCCATTCTCGGAGATTGCTTTCCCCCTTCCACCGGATGGCTTCCTGTATGGTGTTTTATTCCAGATCGGACCAGCTTGCCTTGAGAGTCCGAAGTATCATGCGGAGTTCGAGGTCGGAGAGGCTGCGCCGTTGCTTTTCTATTTGGGTGTAGCGGGGAGGAGAGACGTCCCAGCCTGCCATCTGCAAACGACGGCAAATATCCATTGCAGAAAGGTGGCGCTCTTCACGCAGTTCCCGCAACCGAGGTCCGAAAAAATTGCGTTGGCCAGGAAGCAAACTGGAGGCACTCGACCGGATAGACATTCATTACGCCTAGCCATTTTTTTGCTCGTCTTATGTCGCCTAGGCGACATGATTTGAGCCATTCATCCAACCTGTGAATCGAACCTCGATCTTGCTCCTGCTGATTTTTGCGCTCGCGGCTTTTTCCTCAGACCCAACCCACCTATGAAAATACATCCACTCATTCCACTCCTCGTAGTCGCCGTCGCCTTGCCCGCCTGCGGCAAGAAACCCTCCCCGCATTCAGGGACCTATCTTTATCAGGGGCGAGACACGACCATGGGGGAGGAAATTACCCAGGCCGAAATCCGCCTCAACCCGGACGGAACGGCCTCGGCGCTCGTGAGATCCCACGGCCATATCGAAGCGATCGGAACCACCACCATCGATGTGACTCTTTCCGGCAAGGGCACTTGGACAGATGCCGGGGAAAAAGCCGAAGCGGTCATCGTCATCGACAAATGGGTCAACAAGGGCAAGGAGTTGGTTCCTTCAGAACCTTTCCGGATAACCCTCTCTGGAGGTGCGTTTCCGAGCGTTTCCGCTTCGTCCATCAAACCCAAGGATGGGCCTTCATTTGTGCCATCTTTCACGCCCATTTTCGGACTATGGACGCATGAGCCTGCGCCCTAACTGCTTTCGATCTCACCAAAACTCGCTCCTACCATAAAAAATGAAAAAATTCTGTTTCCATTATATCATTCTCTCCTTGGTGGCCGCCTCGCTTCTTGGCTGTGCTTCCACCGAGAACAACTCCACGAAGCCGCTGGCCGAGCGTATCACTTCGGGCCTGACCAGAGAGCAAGTGCTTTCTATCGCCGGAAAACCGCAAAGTCGCCAATCAGGATTGACCGGCGGTCAAGCAGACGAGGTATGGCTTTACAGCGATGGCGCGCTCAACCTAATCCCGGTCTACGGTCTCGTGCGCGGCGCTCGCACCAATACCATTCAAGTTTTCTTCAAGGGTGGGAAAGTCTCTCAGGTAGCTGAAGGCTCTTTCGGTCTTTGGTAACGCTGACTGAAAGGCCCGATGGGCAGCCGAATTCCGAAGGAAGTGATCACTTGGCGCGCCCGCGTCATCGAGAAATCCAAACAGATTCGTACTGAGAAAACGTGCATCCCCAACTTCCCGCTTTCGCGGGAAGTCTCGGAAGAAGCGAAAATGGTGAGAAGAAGTATATGAGTATCCTTATCACTCTGATCGTATTGGCCATGGGCTTCCAAATCATTTGGGGCCTGTGCGAAATCGCCTACGGAATCGCCCTGATGCTCCTTGGAATCGCTCTTTATATCGTCGCGAGCATCCGGGATGCCGCGCTCGCCCTGCTTGGAAAATCCTGATGCGCCCCAAATACACTCCACGCCGCATTCCGGAAATACCCGTCCATCCGCAGAGCCATCCTCCACCACCTTTCAATTAGCCATGCACCTCACCAAAATTCTCATTCTGTTCGTCGCTTTCACCCCGCATGCAATCTGCCAGGTTCCGGGCAGCGCCTTCGACGAAAGCAGCATCTCCGGAAATGTCGAGCAGGCGACCAAAATCGTCATGCCCGACTCGCCGAACGTCGGCACCAACAATCAAAGCCTCAATTTTTCACCCACCATTTCGCCCGGAAATACCTCGTTAGCGGCACCGACCGGAAATTCTGTTGGCACGAGTCCCGCCCAGCCTGGAACCGGGGGAGAAAAGACCGAGGGTGTCGTTGCCGACAAGCTGAAAAACCTCGAAATCGATCCGGCCAACGAGACGGTCATCAATTCCAAAACGGGGTCGGTTTGGGCGATTACCGATAATTGGATGGTAGACGCCCGATATGAGCGGTATCTTAACCAGGACGCATTCACGCGGCAAAAGCAGGAAAAATATCTCCACCAACTCAACGGAATTCTCCAGTTGCTTTGCCCAAAAAATCCGTATGGCGGAACGCGTGGGGCATCCGGTCCCACCCGTGAAGATTACGGTAAAGCCTACCAACTCCTTCGGAATCTTTCCGCCGAGTTTTCCGATTACGACGGCGGGGTGGCAAACACCTTGGCCAATCAGGTCGATGCCCTCAATGCCGCTTTGGCAGCGCGCCAAAAGCTCTATGCCGAAGTCGATGCGCTGGAAAAAGAAATCCAACGGGCCAAATGGAACATGGACGTCACGGTGAAACACCGGATGGATCGTAACAGCGAACGGCGCGGCGCGGACCGCGCTCAGGAAACCGCCGAAAGAACTGCCTACGCCATACAGGCTGGCTCCGGATACGCCAGAGAAATTGCAAAATACCAAGCCCTCCAAGCCGCAAAAACAGCACAAGCCGAGGCCAAGATGTTGCTCGCTAAGACGGAATTTCAAACGCTGCTGATGCAGCATTTTGCCGCCCGACGTTTTCAGCAGGTGCTGATCGGTGGGGCGTTTTATCGGACTGGATTTGGGGACGGCGAAATGTCCATTACGACCGAAACCAAGCTGACTCAACTTCTCAGTGAGAAACTGGGGGTGCCCTTGACGGTCACGGTGCTTGAGGCGGCCACCGTCGAAGCCATCGAAGAGGTCCGGCGCGGTATGGGAGCAGTCAGTAACATGCTGACAGATCGCAAGGTTGCAGGCGCGGAAAAGCGCCTGATGGAAACCCTGCTTGTCGGGGAAAATCTGCCCGAAATGCTGGCGTTTTCCGTCGAACAACGAAAAGCCATTCTCGCCTTTCGCCAGATGCGGCAGGAAGCCACCAAGGCCGTTGAAGTGAAGGATTTTGGCCGGGCGGAAGAACGAAACAATCGGCTCTCGGAAATGGCTTCGGACTATGATCCTGCCATGATTCGAGCCGCCGTCTCGGCGGCCATGTCAGAGAGTAACATGCATTTGCTGAAGGCGCGCAACGCCGCAACATCCGGTGATCAGGCCACCGCTGAGGCTGAAGTCAAATTGGCGGCAGCGGCGTGGCCGCAAAATCCGGCCCTTGAAAAGGGCACCTCCCAGATGATGGATAGGTTCAATTCTCAGGCTGAGAATTTGAAGGAACTGGACGCCTTTTTGGAGAAGGGTGACTTGCGAGGCATCGAAAGCAAACGGGAAGTCTTCACGGCCTCAGTTGCCGACGATCCGGACCGCCAGGCACGTTTACGGGCCGCTTTGGAAGCCATCGTGGAAATTGAAAAAGCCATCGAGCGTGCCCGCGAATACGAACAAAACGGCTCTCCGGCGGAAGCGTGGGCGGCGGTGGAACCCATCGGCAGAAAATATCCCAACGACCAGAAACTTCTGCGCATCACATCGGACTATGCCGCCCGTTCGCCGGATTTCGTGCGGCACATTTCCTCGGCACGTGATGCGGCAGCCAAAAAGGACACCGCCCGTGCACTCGTGTCCTATCTCAGTGCTTTGCGCGACAACCCTTCGAGCGAGGAAGCCCGTTTGAAAACGACGGAACTCGCAGAAAAACAACTCTCTCTCCTGGAACAACCCTGATTATGGCCCGGCGAAAAAAACTATCCCTCAAACTTCAAATTGGAATCGTGGTTGGCGTTTTGCTCTTGTTTGCGGCATTCGCCCTGATTCCAACGGTCTTCGATGCCAACCGCACCAAGGCCCGTCTCAGCTTCGACGAATATGTCGAAAATCCCCGCGCCTTTTCCGGGAATTCCTATTTCGTCGAAGGGAAAATTTCCGACCGGCTCGCTCGTAGCAAGTCGGGTGCGGTTTATGCCATTGCGACCGGTAATCATTCGCTGGCCGTTGTCATTCCCGCACCAGTCCTCCCAAAATTCAACATCGAGAAGGGGCAGACGCTCCTTCTCGACATCCAAGTCGCCGATGAAGGCGCGTTGGTTGCCACTGCCGTCTCCAAAAAATGAAAACTCCCACCTTCCTGCTGATCCTCCTCGCTTCGTCCTCGGTTCTTCTCGCCCAGGAATCACCTCCCAAAGGTCCGACTTTCCCTCTCTGGGAGCCGCCCCTTCCAAAGAATCAGGGGGCTTTTGCGCTCAGCTTGAACAGCATTTGTTCCGTGGCCCTCGAACGGTACGACCTCGAATACAAGGATAAATCCTACCCTGTCACCGAGTGTTCCGTCATGACTGTCGGAGGAAAAACGGTCCGCTTTTATTACGTCGAAGAAAAAGAGGATTCGGAACCGAAAAATCCGATTCAAGCCGCGAAGGAATCCGTGAAGTCCATTGTTCCCGGGAACTCCGAGGAGGAAGACTCGAAAAAACTGCGCGTGGTGAAGTTGTTCCCACACTCCTCCCAAACAGGAACGGTTGAATACCGCCTATCCAGTGAAAAGAAGATCACTGACATTTACCAGAGCCTGCGGGACGCATGGGTGGCAAACGCGCCATGAGAATATTGCTTGTCTTGATGATCTTGGGTGCAACCGGGCTTCTCGCACAAGAGGCAGACCCCAAGGAAAAACACTTCTGGTCGCCGGAACTCCCCAATGGTCAAGCCTTCCTCGCCATGCCGCGTTCTATCAAATCCTACCGGCTTGCTCGGTATGACATTCGCTATGAAGGGGAGAATTACCCGGTCACTGAGTTGAACGTCGAATTGACGCATGGGATTGCGCGCTTCGTCGCCATTGAGTCCTCGTCAGGGAAGCCTGTGCCGCCAAGTTTGCGGGACATTGCCGATGGCAGACATGACGCGAACGGCCGTTTTGGGAGATGGGAACAGGGTCAAGCCCCACCCAAAGAACTGACTGCACGCGGAGAAGATGCAGACAGGTATCAACGGTTCATGCTCGAATCACCCTCCCAGGTGACACAACTCCATGAGCAACTCGAAAAGATTTTCCACTTTGCCTTCCCATGGTGACACGAATTTTTCTCATCATCTCGGTCGTCCTCGCACCTTTGCTTTCATGCGCGGCGGAGCCAAGCGCCACCAAAGCCCTCGCGGAATTCAAACGTTACCAATCCGCCGGGGGCAGCAAACTGGCGGATCGCTACGAAACGCGTATCCGCCAGTATCTCGACACCCGCGTTCTGCTCAGCACCGGAAGCCTCGAAAGCTCTGATCCTCTATTGGTTTATTTACTGTTTTCGCGAACGCACAAAACTCCGCAAGGGCGTTCCTACGCCGAGTGTGCGGCGGATGCCAAAAGGTTCGTCGAGAGCGCCGGATTCGAGCGCAAGCTTTACCAGATGAATGACCTTCATCCAGACCAAGGGAGGCAATCCACGTATCAATTTTCCCTAGATGATGTCACCGTCCGGGTAGAACTCGTGCCGGACAACGCGATCACCATCGTCTTCTTTTCCAATCGGGATTTTCGCCATGCCTTGCATCAAACCCGCCGAACGCTCATCCCTCCGAATCGACAGCCTTGACGCGATAGTTGGAAGGCACCACGTTCCAAAAATGCTGCTTTCTGGCTATCGAATTTTTCCCCGGCTCTTCGAACCAACACTCATAGCGGCGGCCCTCTCTGCCGTGGAGGAGCTATGTGATTCACTTCATCCCGGCGATCCTCGTTGGGACAAACATGTAGTTCCACTCGCTGGCCTCAAGGATCATCGAAATCCTGGGATTTCCAAGGAAACAACGGTTGAGGTTCCATTTCTCCTCACGAGCTTGCCTCAACTTTCCCCAGCTTTACGTGCCGTCATATTGTTTCCTTCCTTGTGGGAGGCCGCCCGCGAGATCCTTGAAAGTGAAGATGTCGTGTGCCATTTCTCAAATGTCACCCGTAAACCTGCTCGCATCGGACCGAATATTTCGTGGCATCGCGATTATCCAAACGGCTACATTTGCCCGCGAAAGTCTGAACACTTTTTTCGTTTCCTCATCCCACTTGAAAACATGGACGAGGAAAATGGTTGTACGCTGGCCATTCCAGATACGCACCTTCTCGGCGATGAAGAAGCTCTTCGAGAGCCGAAAGATGCAGACTACTCGAAAGCAATTCCTCTCGAAGCCGAAGCTGGCGCCGCTATCGCTATTCACCCGAAATTACTTCACGGTGGGCGTGAGAATCGATCAGAGCGAAATCGCAACTTGATTGTCGTCCAGTTTGGCCGACGCACTGGTGATTTTTTGCACGATCTTAACGAAGAAGAGATAGAGCAGTTCACCTAGGTATTCGCTATGATCTTGTCCGTGTTGGTCTTGTAGGTGATCCACTAAGGGCCTAACGGTACTGCTGCCCGAGCCGTAGATTTTTCGAACTGAGTTTGCTCAGTTCGAGATCCCCATTTTTTCCGGAGAACACCGCCGTGGGATGGCCTGCCTGAACGAGGCTTTCGCCCCGTTCTTCCAAGAGCCGAAAAACAGGGCACGCAGGCAAGATTGAATACATCGCAGAAGGAAAGGTTTCCTCCGTCCAATTTCTCAAAGGGCAAATCCTTTTCACCCTGGAAATCCCCACAAAACGAAAAGCCGGTTTGCACGTGCTTACTTGCCGGGTGACCGGAGAACTCGCCTTGCGTCTCAAGGACAACCTCCAAGTCGGCGAATCAGTCGTGGTAAGCGGAGTGACGGTTCCTCCTCGCAAGCCAGTCCCCGCGGATTCCGTGATGCGCGTTTCGCGCTGAAAGCCCTCGTCAGAAAAATATACCCTGCGCCGGGCGGGAGCGGCTGTCGCCGTCCCGCCCCAACAGGGAAGACATCAATTCTCAGGAAAATCATCACTATGGAAATCCTTGGTCTTCTTTTCGCTCTTACTGCTCTCATCGGAATCCTCGCCGGGTATGCCTGCCTCGTCAGCACGCTCAATCGGCATTCCGAGGAACGTCACGGTTATACGCCGATTACCGTCGGCAAAAGCGCCCTCATGCTCCTGCCATTTGCGCTGGCCGCATTCGGCCTCTTCGCTTGGCAGGAGCCCACCCAGGTTGGCCACGCGGAAATCTGCGCGCTGGTTGCCTTTGCCTGTTCCGGCCTAATCCTGCTGGCCCTGTATTGGCGGATCAGCCGCCGAAGCTCCACCGGGATTGCCCTTGTGGCCATGATTGGCCTCACCATCAACGCCGTCCTGATTGTCGGCGCGATCTGCGTCTATGCCGTCGTGCAGATGCTCCTCGCCGAAGCGCGGCGTAACCGTCGCTATTGATCCTTCTTTCCGTCCCTTTGCTGAGCCCCTCAGCAAGGCGTTCCGGGCGGACTAGTAGGGCTCGTCACTCTGCCATGAACCTCCGCCCGGACGCCAACACTCGCGTTCGCACATCTGCCACCTTTTATGAAATATCCAACGCCATCCTCGCCCGGCACCCAAAATCCGTTTCTGTTTTCGTATCAGCAACCGGCATTTCAGGAGTTGTGCCGCATCGCTCGCGCTTTTTCCCAGACGGGAAGCTGGCAAAATCTCTTCGTCCGCCCGCGCTGGCACCGACTCATCGTCGGACCCACCGGCACCGGCAAGACGCACCTTGCAGCCGCTCTGGCCCACAAGCTCGACTGGCCGCTGCTTTCCCTCACCGTACCGGATTGGATTTTGCTCGGCTGCAACGAACGGGGAGCCAGACAAACATGGCGCTGTATTGCTGATTGGCTCGCCCGACGGGATTCCTTTTCGCTGATCTTCATCGACGAAATTGATAAAATCAGCGGCCACGAAACGTGGTCGCGCCATTTGCGCACCGAGGTTTTTGATCTTTTGGACGGACGGGTGCCGACCGGCCTTCGCATCACCGACGACGAAGACCCCGAAACCTCCGCGCAACTTCGCCTTCGGGCTGCCATCCAGCTCACCTCCAAAACCCTCATCCTCGGCGCTTCCGCTTTTCAGGAAGCTTGGGAGGCTCGTTCCCGCGCCTCGATTGGATTTGGCGAACAAGAACATTTGCCGCCCGTCCTCTCCGAACTGACCCAGCATCTCCAACGCGAACTGCTCAATCGTTTCGCTTCGCGTCTCATCCTCCTCCGATCCCTCGAAAGAACGGACTACCAGGAAATGCTCGCCCAGACAGCCCGGCAGCTACCGTCAGCCCTTCGCGCTCGGTTTTCAGAAGTCGGTCACCAGCGGCTGGAGGAAAGCCACCGCGATCAGAAAGGAGCCCGCTTCATCGAGGAAATCCTCTCCGAATGCCTGCTGATTTCCTCCGAACAACGCCCCACACCATCCCCCGAACACTGAGGGCCACCCTCAACCAACCAACCCACCAAAACCATGCTTGAATTGACCGTCCTCGGATACGTCGGCTTCGTGCGCCTGAACGACACCCAAAACAGCCAGGTCCTCACGGTGACCCTGGCTTACCGTAGGAAACCGGAAGAAGATCCGCAGTGGATCGCCGCGAAAATATGGGGCTCCCGCGCCGCCAGCCTCTCTACCCACATCAAACCGGGAGGGCGTTTGCTGGTGCGCGGCCGCCCGCAAGTGGCCGTCTTCCAACGCAAGGACGGCACCCAAGGCCAAGAATTGGTTTGCCATGTCGATACCCTTGAGTTTGTCGGCAGTCCGCGCCCCGAGCCTCCCCCTTCCCAACAACTCCCACTATCCAGAAAACGCAACACCAAACCCTCACGTTCTCCCGCTTTGAGGAAATGAATGCCACCATCCCAGGTGACCCTGCTTCCAAGCTTCAGCAGGTTGTCATATGCCGTTACGGCTCTCGATATTGGGCCGTTCATCAGGGAACGGAACTTATTGCTGTAACCCTTTACAAAAAAGGAGCCCTGCGAGTGGCCCAGCTTCTGACAGTTACGCCAGAAGAACCCATCAAATCTCCTCGCTAAACAATCATTCAACAAATGCTTTGTTTTTTTGCATCTATATGATGGCATCGAGGCAACCCACGAGATTCGCAAGATCGAAACAGCAGAGAACATCCCGCCCGCTTTCATCTCCGCCCTCACCGCGAACATCACGACGGAAATCCGCCATGTTTGTCTCGATGCCGGGATGTCTAGCTACCTGAACAAGCCCATACAGATCGAACGACTGGCGCAGATGCTCGAACAGGCCTACCGGGCGCTTCACGCCTCAAATGGTGCGACCGAGAAGGTCGAGTCCTAGGAATTTTTCTTTCCCGGGAGATTGATGAAGGCTGGTTTCAGATAGAGCGGCTCCGGGACTGGTCCATGAAGAGCCGACGATGCACTGCGTGTCGCCAGGATGGATGCCGACGGAGGCCGGGCGATCCCGGCGACTCCTGTGATCGGCGCGGGGACAAAAATCGGCCCCTCGGCAGCTTCCGCAACCAGAGCCCGAAACTCGGTCTCCTCAAATAACATCGGTTCCTGAAAAAACTGTCCGTTCTCTACTCGTGCCCAGTAATATTGCCCGCGCCGGGCGTCGCCTGCGGCGGCATAGCTCGTTTCCGGATACCCTAGGAGCGAGGATATTCCGACCAACGGCACACCGCGAGCGGCGGCAATTCCCCAGCCCAGCGCCAAAGCGCCTCGGATGCCGTTGTAACTGCCCGGGCCAATGCCGATGACAACGCGATCCAGCGTTTTTACGGAATCCAGCAACTCTGCGACCAAGCTGACAAGCGCGACTCCCCGGCCGCGCGGAGCCTCGACCTGCCTCTCCACGACCACGGCATCGCCCTCCACCAAGGCCGCCCCTCCGACGGGACCCGAGCTTTCAATGGCCAGAATCATGACACCAGCCTCACGACACGGGTGGACGGATCGACGACCTCAAAGACAAAACGAAGCGCAGAAGCAGGAAGCACCTCGGGGAACTTATTCCCCCACTCCACGATCGTCACGCCTTCCGCGACATTATCGTCATAGCCGGTCGTCAGGAGTTCATCGGCGGACTCCAGCCGGTAAAAGTCAAAATGCGCCACCGGCACGCGCCCGCCATCGTATTCATGCACGAGGGCAAAGGTCGGACTCGACACCTCGGCATGGCTTTCCAACCCGACCGCGAGGCCCTTGGAAAACTGCGTCTTTCCCGCTCCGAGGGGGCCTTCCAGGCTCACGACATCGCCGAGTCCCAGCAAACGACCGACTTCCGCTCCGAGTGAAATCATTTCTTCCTCGGAACGACAGATCGCGCCTTCCTCGGAAAGAAGACGGGTTGGTAACAGTTTTCGGTTTGCCATGCCGCGGCGAATCTAGTTCGCTCCGACCCATGAGCTCAATCTCCCTTTGGAATCGGTTTCAGACTCATTTTCTCCGTTACGACGACCTCGGCGTGTCGCTCGACATCAGCCGGATGGATTTCGCGGATGATTTTCTCAGCGGAAAGGCCGAGGCGGCAAAGAACGCGGTAGCCCAGATGCTCGCCCTGGAAAAGGGAGCCATCGCCAACCCGGACGAGCACCGCATGGTGGGCCACTACTGGCTCCGTGACTCCAGCCTCGCCCCGACGAAGGAGCTGGCCGACGAGATTGAGAACACCAAGGCCGCCATCCTCGCCTTCGCCGCCGACGTTCACTCCGGCAAGATCGTTTCCTCGACGGGCAAGAAGTTCACCGATCTCCTCCTCGTCGGCATCGGCGGTTCCGCCCTCGGCCCGCAACTCGTCGCCGACAGCCTCTGGTCGTCGAAGGACCCGATCGCGGTTCATTTCTTTGACAATACCGACCCCGACGGCATGGAAAAGGTCGTCGAGCAGCTCGGCAAAAAGCTCGAGACCACCCTCGTCGCGGTCGTCTCGAAGAGCGGCGGCACCAAGGAGTCCCGCAACGGCATGCTCGTCGCACAGGACGCCATCAAGAAGGCCGGTCTCGATTTCCCGAAGCACTTCGTCGCCGTCACCGGGGAAGGCAGCGAGCTCGACAAGGTCGCCACGACGGAAGGTTGGCTGAAGCGCTTTCCGATGTGGGACTGGGTCGGCGGCCGCACCTCCGTGATGAGCGCGGTGGGTCTCCTCCCGATGGCCCTCCAGGGTCTCGATGTCGAGGCCTTCCTCGCCGGAGCCAAGGCGATCGACGCCAAGACCCGCACGGATGATCTTTCCAAGAACGCCTCCCTCCTGCTCGCCCTCATGTGGTGGCACGCGGGCGGCGGACGCGGCGCGAAGGACATGGTCGTCCTCCCGTACAAGGATCGCCTCCTCCTCTTCAGCCGCTACCTCCAGCAGCTCGTCATGGAGTCGCTCGGCAAGGAGCTCGACCTGAATGGCAACGTGGTTAACCAGGGCATCGCCGTCTACGGCAACAAGGGCTCGACCGACCAGCACGCCTATGTCCAGCAGCTCCGCGATGGCGTGAACAATTTCTTCATCACCTTCGTGGAGGTTCGCAAGGCCTCGCCCTACGCCCAGCTCGAGGTGGAACCCGGCGTGGAAAGCGGCGACTACCTGCAGGGCTTCCTGCGCGGCACCCGCACTGCTCTCCATGAGAAAGGCCGCGAGTCCATCACGGTCAGCATCCCGGAGTTCAACGCCTTTTACCTCGGAGTGCTCATCGGCCTGTACGAGCGCGCCGTCGGCTTCTACGGCACTCTGGTGAATATCAACGCCTACCATCAGCCCGGCGTGGAGGCTGGCAAGAAAGCCGCCGCCCGCGTGCTGGAGCTCCAGGCAAAGACCCTCGCCTACCTCGCCGACAACAAGGGCAAGGCCTTCACCGCCGACCAGATCGCCAGAGCGATCGGAGCCGACGCGGAAGATGTCTTCCACGTCGCCCGCCATATCGCGGCGAACAAGCCCGGCATCGTTTACACGACCGGGGCCAACCCGGCCGCCGACACCGTTTCACTCGCCTGATGAAACGCGCGCTCCTCGCTCTCACCTGCGCCCTGGTTCTGGCCGGATGTGATTCCGCCCAGAGCACGGCGGACAAGCTTCGCGTCGAAATCGCGGAGTTCAAAAACACGCCGGACGACAAGAAACAGGCGTTGATCGAAGAGCATTTTGCCAAACTCGAAACCCAGCTCGCCGCGCTCCAAAAGCGCGGCGACGCCAAGGCGGACGCCATTTCCGATCAGCTCACCTCGCTGAAGGAGCAGTATCAGACCGCCAAGCTGGCCAAGGCGCTCAACGACGCCAAGAACGCCATCCAGGGCTTCGGCCAGGCGGTCAAGGATACCGCCAAGGACATTCAGCAGACGTTTCAGGGGAACCAGACGAACAAGTAGTCCGGTTCCCGGCCTCGGTTAGGCGACGAAAAGCTTCCGCAGTTCGTCGACCGTCACGCCCGCGAGATTGGGCGCGACCAGATCGGCGTGGGAGAGAAACTCCGGCGGATTCGTCGTCGCAATTCCCACCACTTTCATTCCCGCGCATTGAGCCGCCTCGATGCCGAAAAGGGCATCTTCAAAGACCACGCATTTCGCTGGGTCCGCATGCAGGAACTCGGCCCCTTTCAGGAACACATCGGGCGCGGGTTTGCCGTGAACCACGTCATCGCCGCAAACCACCGCGTCGAAATACTGATCCAGCCCGGTTGAGGCAAAGATGGCATCGAGGTTGCCGCGCGGCGTCGATGATCCGATGGCACGAGGAATTCCCGCCGCCTTGAGCGCCTGAAACATCTCCACCGCACCCGGCAGGATCTCCACGCCCTCGTCGCGAACGATCTCGCGATACAGCTCCTCCTTGCAGTCGCCCAGGGCGATGATCTCCGCCTCGTCGTGGCTCCAGTTCAGGATCGTCGGGATGATGATCTGGTTCTTTTTGCCAAAGCCCTGCTTGAAGTGATCCGGCGGCAACGGCTTGCCGATTTCCGCCGCCAGCATTTCCCACGAACGCTCGTGGGCGCTGGACGAGTCAATAACAACGCCGTCCCAGTCAAAGATCGCGTAAAAGTCGCTCATGATTCGAAAAGGCTGAGAATCTTCTGATCGTCCGGCGAAGGCCCGATCACCGCGATCGTCGCGCGGCTGGGATCGAGGAAATCCCGGGCTGCCGCCATCACGTCATCGGCTGTCACGGCGCGGAGCTTGGCATGCACATCCTCGGGATCGGTGATTTTGCCATACACCAGCACGGAGCCGCCAATACGCATGTTCTGGTTCGACGTGCGCTCCAGCGACATGCGGCTGGTGCCGACGGCGTATTCCTTGGCCCGGCGCAGTTCCGCCGCGCCCACCGGCTTGCTCTTGATCGTCTCAAAGGCGGCCAGGATGAGTCGCAGCGATTTCTCGACGTTCTTTTGCTCCAGGCCGAGCGAGACATTGAGCATGCCCGTGTCGTGAAAGGCCGAGGGATGCGTACTCACCGAGTAGCATAGGCCGCGCTTTTCGCGCACCTCCTGAAACAGGCGAGAGCTGCCATTGCCGCCGAGAATCACATGCAAAATCTGCACCGCGTAACGGCGCGGATCGAAATGGCTCGGCCCCGGCAACCCGATGGCGATCTGGGTCTGCTGCGTGTCGCGCTTTTCGGAAATGAGGCGCGGCTTTGCCTTTGGCTCGGGCGCCTTGGAGAAGCGCACGGCGCGTTTTTTGGGAATGGACTCGAAGAGTTTCGCGATGCGGTCGACCACCTCTTCGTGCTTCAGCTTGCCAGCAGCGGAAACCACCGTGCTGCCCGCGTGATAATGCGAGGTGCGATAGTCGAGGAAGTCGTCGCGCTTGAAGGTCGCGATGGTTTCCAGCGTCCCGGTCAGCGGACGGCCCAGCGGGTGATTCGGCCAATAGTGCTCGTTGAGCATCTCCTGCACGCACGACGCGGGTTCATCGCGGTACATGAGGATTTCTTCCCCGATGACTCCCCTCTCCCGCTCGATATCGGTGAGCGAGAACTTTGCATCCAGATAAAGATCGCTCAGCACGTCGCACAGGCGCGGGAAGAACTCCGCCGCCGCAGCGGCGTAATAGCAGGTGCGCTCCTCGGCGGTGTAGGCATTCAGGTCGCCGCCGACGCCCTCCACCTCTTCCATGATGCGGCGGGCCGAGCGGCGCTTGGTGCCTTTGAAGAGCATGTGCTCGATGAAATGCGAGATGCCGTTCAGCTTCGCGGGCTCGTTGCGTCCGCCGACGTTGGCCCAGATGCCCAGGGACGCGGTCTCCGCGTGCGGAATCTCACAGGTCGCCACTCTCAGGCCGGAGGGCAGTGTGGTCAGCTCGGTTTTCATGCGTTGCGTTTCGATAAAATCAGTTCGGCGAGCTCCAGGTCTCGCGGGTAGGTCACTTTGAAATTCCAGTCGGGATTCTCGACGATACGGGCGGAACCGCCGGAGCGAATGAGGAGCGAGATTTCATCCGTGATCGCTCCGCCGAGGGAGATGGATTCAGCTAAAAGGCGCTCCAGCAAATCCGTTCGCATCACCTGCGGAGTCTGCATCCGCCAGAGATTTTCCCGGGAGACGGTTTCACGGGCAAAACGCTCCGCATCGGTGCGATGGAGCGTATCCGTCACCGGCTCCGCGCTCACGGAGGCTCCGTGTTCGATGGCTTCGCGGAAGCACATGCTGATTGCCTCCGGCGTAATGAGCGGTCGCGCGCCGTCATGGACCGCGACAAACTCCGGACGGTCATCAGCCAGCGCGCGAACTCCCTCCAATACGCTGTGCGCGCGCTCTACGCCACCCGCGACGATGCGGGAGACCTTGGGCAGTCCGGCGCCGATTTCCGTAAACTCGCCAATTCGCTCCGCCGAGCACACGAGCGCGACGCGGGCAACCTCCGGCGTCCGGCAAAAAGCCTCCAGGCTATGCCGGACCAGCGGCTTGCCGCCGAGCGGAGCCGTGAGCTTGTCAAAGCCCATCCGTCGACTCGAACCCGCGGCGACGATGATGGCGGCGAGCGTGGGCACGCTCACGAAAGCTGCTTCTGGACCTCCGTGCTGAGGGCCTTGCCATCCGCGCGGCCCGCCGCCTTGGCGGAAGCGATTTTCATCACCGCACCCATCTGCTGGCGCGTGGTCGCTCCGGCTTCAGCAATGGCATCGCGCACGATGACGGCGAGTTCCTCAGCGGAAAGCGCCTTCGGCAGGTACGCGTTCAGGATTTCGATCTCGGCTTTTTCATTGGCCGCGAGCTCGGGACGCCCGCCCTTTTCGAATCCCTCGATGGAATCCTGCCGCTGCTTCACCTGCTTGCGAATGACCGCGGAGGCCTCCACGTCGTCGAGCACGGCATCCGCCCCGCCCTTTTCGATGGCGGTGTTTTTCAGGGCGGCTTTGAGGAGACGCAGGGTGTTCAGGCGCGGCATGTCCTTCGCGCGCATTGCGTCCTTGATGTCGTTGTCGACTTGGGCTTGGAGACTCATCCCCGCATCATGTCGCGGGCGAAAATCGGTGCCTAGGAAAATCCGTGACTCTCGCTCGCCGACATTCCCCCGCGATGCGGACTTTCCTTTCCCGGGAAACCCTGCGCATTCTGATCGGCTACATTTCCCGCTCTCATGTCTGTTCGCACCCGTTTTGCTCCCTCGCCCACCGGCTACCTCCACGTCGGAGGCGCCCGCACGGCCCTTTTTAACTGGCTCTACGCCCGTCGCTTCGGCGGCACGCTCGTCCTCCGCGTGGAGGATACCGACGACAAGCGCAACACCGCCGAGGCCGTCCAGGCCATCTACGACGGCATGACCTGGCTCGGTCTCGACTGGGACGAGGGTCCGGACAAGGGCGGCAACTACGGCCCGTACCGCCAGAGCGAGCGCAATGCGATCTACGAAAAGTACTTCGCCATCCTCGAACAGGGCGGCCACCTCTACGAGGACGAGGGCGCGATCCGCTTCCGCTCGCCCCGCAAGAGCGTGCTCGTCGAAGACCTCGTCTGCGGTCGCATCGAGTTTGACATGTCCAACCCGGCCACCCACCCGGACATGACGATCCGCCGCCCGGACGGCTCCTGGATTTTCCATTTCGTCAACGTGGTCGACGACATCGAGATGAAAATCTCCCACGTCATTCGTGGTGAGGACCATCTTTCCAACACCCCGAAGCACGTCGAGCTCTACAAAGCGCTCGGCTTCGAGCCGCCGAAGTTCGCCCATATCCCGCTCATCCTCAATCACGAGGGCAAGAAACTGAGCAAGCGCGATGGCGGCTCCAGCGTCCAGTATTTCATCGAGAACGGCTACGCTCCCGAGGCCGTCATCAACTACCTCTGCCTGCTCGGCTGGTCGCCCAAGGACAACCGCGAGGTCATTTCCCTCGAGGAAGTCAGCCAGATTTTTGAACTGGAGAACATCAACCGCCGCAACGCGATCTTCGATCTGGACAAGTGCTTCTGGCTCAACGGCCAGTACATCGTGAATATGCCGATTGAGCGTTTCGCGGAGCTTTCCCTGCCCTTCATCGAGAAGGCAGGCTTGAACTACGGCACGAAGGAAGCCCTCCTGCCCGCCCTCGCCATCGTGAAGCCCAAGGTCAAACACCTCAGCGACGTGCCGGACTGGATCGGGTTCCTCTTCACCGAGGACTTCGCCTTTGACCCCGCCTCCGTGGAAAAGAGCCTGCGCAAGGAAGGCGCTCTCGAGCGGCTCAAGCAGCTCGGCGAGGCGTTCTCGACCGTGACGGAGTGGACCCATGCCAACATCGAGGCCAGGCTCAAGGAGCTCGCGGCCTCGCTCGGCGTGAAGGTCGGCGAACTCGTCCACCCGGCCCGCGTGGCCGTGAGCGGACGCTCCGTCGGCCCCGGCCTCTACGAAATGATGGAAGTCCTCGGCAAAGACCGCGTGCTCTCCCGCTTCGCCCGCGCCGCAACCATCTAGGCTTCTTTCACCTCCTGGCGACCGACCAGGCCACCGCCAGGAGCGAGGTGATCGGGAAGAGGACAACCCACTTCCCGATGCCAAAAAAGATCGCGCTGCCCGCGATTGCGCCCAGCGCATACGATGTCCAGACCATCGCCGCACGCCGGGCCATGAGAGCATTTTCCGCCCGCTCCTCGGCCTTCCCGGCGATGGCTTTCGCAAAAGTCCTCCCGACCGTGTCGAGCACTCCTGTTACGTAGGTCGAGGGAAAGGCCGAGAGTTTCAGACCCCGCAAGGTGGCGTTCTGGATACCCATGGCAATCAACGGCGGAACCGCCGTGAGGAACGTCCACGGATTCGCCACCCGGTAGTCCGCTCCCAGCAGGAGCAAAATGAAAAAGACAAAGAGCAGCCCGGCCTCCAGCACCAGGACCCCGGTGCACTGCCGAGGGGTCGGCGCTCGCTCCATCAACAGATAGCCAAGAAAAAGCCCGAGCAGAAAAATCGGCACCGCGGCGAGATGCGGCCAGGCCAGCCACCATTGCCCCTGCCCGAAAAAGACACCCTGCGCAGCCGTATTGCCGCTCATGTGGGAGACAAACAGCCCTCCCAGCGTAATGACGCCGATCGCGTCCACCGAACCGCCCACCGAGGCAAGCAGGCACGTCTCGGAAAATCCGGCGCGTGTCTGCGGAGCAGCGGCGGTCATGGCTTCTACCGGTCGGGATTTCCCCGGGAGGTGTCCTTGTACCAGAGGATGCCGCGCTTGCGCAGGCTCTCGACCAGGATACGGAGATTGTCAGCCGTTTGTTTGTCGCTGAGGAGAAGCCCGAGAGCGCCATTGCCGGCCTTCACCTGCTGTACGATGCCTCGCACGTCGGTGATGGTCTTCTTGAGCTCATCAGCCGCGCCCTTGGCGGAAAGCAGGGCATCCTCGCCCGTGCCTATCGTTTTCTCGACCTTGTCCATGATGGAGTCGAGGCGCTTCGAGGCATCGGCAAAGGACTGGGTGGTCGTCTTGATGTTGGCCATCGATGCGTTGAGATCCTTCAACATGGTCTCGGTCAGCACCTGCTCGTTCAGCTTCTTCGAGATTTTGTTGATGTTCGTGATGGCTTCCCTCGCCTCGCCCACGACGGGGCCGACCTGGTCGAAAATCTCGGACATTCCCGTCTCGTTCTTGCCCTGGATCACCGCGCCCGGCTGGATCGGCTCGGACTGGCTCGCTCCCGGCTGGAGATTGATCTGGATAAAGCGGTCGCCGAGGAGACCGGAGCTGCCGATGGTGAACTCGGATTTGCTCGGGATCTTCACCTCTTCGTAAATCTTCAGCATCACGTAGACGCCATTCATGTCGGGCAGGATCACCGGCGGAGTCGCCACCACGCCGACCTTTGCGCCCGCGAGCAACACACCCGCGCCCTGCAGGATGCCACTGGCATTCGGGTACTCGACCCGGATCTGGTAGTACCCGCGCACGCTGTCTCCGAAACGACCAAAATAAACGACCATGGCCGCGATGGCGGCCAATCCGATGGCCATGAAAATGCCTACCTTCAGCTGGGATCCACGTTCTGTCATAGTGCTGACCTTATAATCTTCAGTTGTCTTCGTTCGGTGAATCAAGCGGAGCAAGGTCGTCGTCGTCCGTCGACTTCCCGTCCACAAAGTTGCGAATCACCGGGTCCTGGGTGCCGTGCAATTCCTGCAGCGTCCCGTGAAAGTACCGCTTACCCTCGTTAAGTAAAGCCACCCGGTCCGCGATATGGTCGCAACTGGTCATGTCGTGGGTGACGACGATCGAGGTGACATCGAGTTGCCTCTGGAGGCGGCGAATGAGGCGGTTGATGCTATCCGAGACGATGGGATCGAGGCCTGCCGTCGGCTCGTCGTACAGAATGACATGAGGCGGCGAAATGATCGCCCGGGCCAGGGCCACGCGCTTGCGCATGCCGCCGCTCAGGTTCACCGGCATCTTCTGGTCGTGGCCATGCATGTTCACCATCCCAAGGGCGTCGTGGACCTTGTCGCGAATGACCTTTTCTTTGCGCTCTCCACGCTCCCGGAGCGGGAAGGCGACATTTTCGTAAACGGTCATCGAATCAAACAGCGCGCCATCCTGGAAAAGCATCCCGATCTTGCGGCGGACGGGTTCGAGTTCGCGCTCGTTATACTTCGTGATGTCCTCCCCCTCAAAGATGATCTGGCCCGAGATGGGCTTCATCAGCCCGATGAGGTGGCGCAGGAAGACGCTCTTGCCGCCGCCGCTCTTGCCGAGCAGGACCAGAGTTTCGCCCTTGTAGATATCGAGGGAAAATCCGCGCAGGATCTCCTGGCGACCGATCTTCTGGTGAAGATCACGAACGGAAAGAAGAGGCTCCGGATTCATCAGCGCTGGCCTGCCGGGAAGATGATGTTGAGGAACATCGTCATGAAGAAATTCACGATCAGGACCGCGAGCGAGCACGTCACCACGGTTTCCGTAGTGGCCCGCCCCACGCCCACCGCGCCATCCTTGGCTCGCAGTCCCTCGCGACAGCTGATGAAGACGATGATCACGCCAAAGACCGCCCCTTTGATGATCGCCATGGCGATGTCGCTGGAATCGGTGAATTTCTTGAGGTTGTTGACGAAATAAACGGACTCGACGTTGAGGACCTTGACCGCGACCCAGTAGGCCGCCAGCACACCGCAGCCGACGCACTCCACCACGAGCAGTGGCATGGAAATGAACATCGCCAGCGCACGCGGAACGACGAGGTAATCCACCGGATGAACCGCCAGCGCGCGCAAGGCGTCGATCTGCTGGGTGACCTTCATCGTGCCGATCTCGGCGCTCATCGCCGCACCCACGCGTCCCGCCACCATCAGGCCGGTCAGCACCGGACCCAGTTCGCGGAACATCGCCAGCGTTACCACGGGACCGACGGCCGTCTGCATGTTCAGACTGGCAAACTGAAAGTAGGCCTGCGCGGTGAAGACCGCACCCGTAAACGCCCCGGTGACAATGACCACCAGCTGCGAACGATAGCCCACCTCCGCGATCTGCTGGAGGAGCAGTTTTCCCCGAATCCGCCCCCGAAAAATCGACCCAAAGGTCTCAAAGGCGAGCTGCGCCACATCCCCGAGAGCGAGGAAGAAGGACAAAATCAGGCGTGAAAAGAAAAGCGGAATGAACTTCATGAAGCCGATACGAGGTCGAGAATCGCGCAGCCTTACGCCTCAAGGACGTCCAGCCGCTGCGTTTTCTTTTTCGTACTGACTTCCGAGGGCATCTGGCCGACGAACTTCGCGTCGAGCTCGATCTTACGAAAGATGGACTGGAGAGTAGAGACTGTTGGCGCGTCTCCGCTAAACTCCATATAAACAATGTCGTGGTTGGTATCGACTTTATAACGAAGGCCTGGAACGACATCGAGTTCCAGGGCCAAAGCCAACATCTTGTCCGGGTTCCGCACTCCGGCGGCATAAACCTCAAGATCAACCATGCCCCCATGGTCTGCCGTATCGGAGGAAAATCAAGACGTTTCGCATCGTTTGCCTTTGCGATGATGTCAGATATCCGGTAAACCAGCGCCGCTCTCCATGCCCAAAGATACTTCGATCAAAAAAATCCTGCTCATCGGCTCCGGCCCCATCGTTATCGGCCAGGGTTGTGAATTCGACTACTCTGGTGTCCAGGCCTGCAAGGCCCTGGCCGAGGAGGGATACTCCGTCGTTCTCGTAAACTCCAACCCCGCCACCATCATGACGGACCCGGAGTTTGCCGACCGTACGTACATCGAACCCATTACGCCCGAGGCGATTGAGAAAATCCTCGAGCGGGAGAAGCCCGATGCCGTGCTGCCGACCCTCGGCGGCCAGACCGCGCTCAATGCCGCCATGGCTCTCGTGGAGAATGGAGCCCTGGAGCGCCACGGCGCCCGCCTGATCGGAGCGAATGCCGAGGCCATCCGCCGCGGCGAAGACCGCCAGATTTTCAAGGACATCATGCTTGAGATCGGCCTCGATGTGGCCGCCTCCGGCGTGGCGCATACGCTCGATGAGGCTCGCGAGATCGCCGGGCGCATCGGTTCCTACCCGCTGATCATCCGCCCCGCCTTCACCCTCGGCGGAGCGGGCGGCGGCATCGCCTACAACCGCGACGAACTTGAGGAGATCGTCCGCCGCGGTCTGGACATGTCCCCTGTTTCCGAAGTTCTCGTCGAAGAATCCCTCCTGGGCTGGAAGGAATACGAGATGGAGGTGGTGCGTGACCGCGCCGACAACTGCGTGGTCATCTGCTCGATCGAAAACCTCGATCCCATGGGCGTGCACACGGGCGACTCGATCACCGTCGCCCCGGTCCAGACCCTCTCCGACAAGGAGTACCAGGTCATGCGTGACGCGAGCTTTGCCGTCATTCGCGCCATCGGCGTGGAGACCGGCGGATCGAACATCCAGTTCGCCGTCAATCCGCAGAACGGTCGCATGATCGTCATCGAGATGAACCCGCGCGTGTCGCGCAGTTCCGCTCTCGCGTCCAAGGCCACGGGCTTCCCGATCGCGAAGATCGCCGCCAAGCTCGCCGTGGGTTACACCCTCGACGAACTCCGCAACGACATCACTCGCGAGACGACCGCATGCTTCGAGCCCTCGATCGACTACTGCGTGGTGAAAATCCCGCGCTTCACCTTTGAGAAATTCCCGCAGGCCGACCCGACCCTGACCACGCAGATGAAGAGCGTGGGCGAGGCCATGGCCATTGGCCGCACCTTCAAGGAAGCCCTGCAAAAGGCGCTTCGCTCGCTGGAGATCGGTCGCTTCGGCCTCGGCGCGGATGGCAAGGACGCCATGCCCACCCTCCCCGATGGCAAGCCCGACATCGCCGCCATCGAGCAGAAGATCCGCATCCCGAATCACGAGCGCATTTTCTTCCTGCGCTACGCCCTGCAGGCTGGCATCACGCCGGAGCGCCTTCACGAGATTTCCGCCATCGATCCGTGGTTCCTGGAGAACATCCGCCAGATCGTGGAGGAGGAAAATCGCATCCGCACCAAGGGCATCGCCGAGGTGGGATTCCGCAAGGCCAAGAAGCTCGGCTTCTCCGACCGCCAGCTTGCCATCCTGACCAAGGCCACCGAGCCGGAAATCCGCGCCGCCCGCAAGGCCGCCGGAATCGTGCCGACCTACCGTCTCGTTGACACCTGCGCCGCGGAGTTCGAGGCCTACACGCCGTACTTCTACTCGACCTACGGCGATGAGGACGAGACCCGCGCCAGCGACAAGAAGAAGGTCATGATCCTCGGCGGTGGGCCGAACCGCATCGGCCAGGGCATCGAGTTTGACTACTGCTGCGTCCACGCCGCCTTCGCGCTGAAGGAACTCGGCTGGGAGACCATCATGGTCAACTCCAACCCGGAGACCGTCTCGACCGACTACGACACCAGCGACAAGCTGTACTTTGAGCCCCTCACCCTGGAGGACGTGCTCAACATCTACGAGCGCGAGCGCGCCGACGCGATCATCGTGCAGTTCGGCGGACAGACCCCGCTGAACCTCGCCGCGGGCCTCGCCGCCAATGGCTGCAAGATCATCGGCACCCAGCCCAGCAGCATTGAGATGGCCGAGGATCGCAAGCACTTCGCCGCCATGCTCAGCAAGCTCGGCCTCAAGCAGACCGAGGGCGCCACGGCCACCAATGAGCAGGAGGCGGTTTCCGTCGCTTCCGAGATCGGGTACCCGGTGCTCGTGCGTCCGTCCTTCGTTCTCGGCGGTCGCGCCATGCAGATCGTTCACAACGAAGAGGAACTGCGCCAATACATCCGCACCGCCGTCGCCGCCAGCCCGGAGCGTCCGGTGTTGGTCGACCGCTTCCTCGAGGACGCCACCGAGGTGGACGTGGACTGCATCGCCGACGGGGAAACATGCGTGATCGGCGGCGTGATGGAGCATATCGAGCAGGCGGGCATTCACTCCGGCGACAGCGCCTGCGTGATCCCGAGCTTCTCGCTCTCCGCGACCGTTCTGGAGACCATCAAGAGCGCCACGAAGGCGATGGCCCGCGAGCTTCAGGTGCGCGGCCTCATGAACGTGCAGTTCGCCGTCAAGGACGAGCAGGTCTACGTGCTGGAGGTCAACCCGCGCGCCTCGCGCACGGTTCCCTTTGTCAGCAAGGCCATCGGCAAGCCGCTCGCCAAGCTCGCCGCCAAGATCATGGCGGGCCAGACCTTGCGCGAACTCGGATTCACGGAGGAGATCATACCTCCGCATTTCTCCGTCAAGGAAGCCGTCTTCCCGTTCATCAAGTTCCCAGGTGTCGACATCATTCTCGGCCCCGAAATGCGCTCGACCGGCGAGGTCATGGGCATCGATGCCGATCTCGGCATTGCCTACGCCAAGAGCCAGATGTCGGCCCAGCCGCCCCTCCCGATCAAGGGCAACGTCTTCATCAGCGTGAAGGACGCCGACAAACAGGCCGTCGTCCCGATCGCGAAGGAATTCCACGACCTTGGCTTCGTCATCCACGCGACAGGCGGCACCGCCAGGATTCTTACTGATGCCGGCGTGCCCGCCAAGGCGCTGCTCAAGCTCCAGGAAGGCCGTCCCAACGTGCTCGATCTGATCAAGAACGGCGAGATCCAGTTCATCATCAACACCCCGAGCGGCCAGCAGCCTCGCCGCGACGAGGTGGTGATCCGCAGCGCAGCCGTCGCCGGTCGCGTCGCCACGATGACGACTCTCCGCGGCGCCCGCGCCAGCGCAGCCGCCATCCGCGCCCTGCAGCAGGCCGGCTACGCCGTCAAGAGCATCCAGGAATACCACGCGTAAAGACTGATACCGAAAGCCGTCGATTTTTCCGACGGCTTTCTTGCCAACTGGAATACAACCTGCTTCCCCTATCCCGCTATGCCAAGCGGGAAGGGAGAAGGGGCCGCCGACGTCATCCTCGTCGGGGCGGGTATCATGAGCAGCACTCTGGGAGTCATCCTCAATGCGCTGGAACCAGATTGGAAAATTTTGATCCTGGAGTCGCTCGACGACGTTTCCCAGGAGAGCAGCCTCGCATGGAATAATGCGGGAACAGGGCATGCAGCCCTCTGCGAGCTGAACTACACGCCCGAGCGGGCTGACGGATCAGTCGATGTCTCCAAGGCCTTGAAAATCAACGAGGCCTTCGAAATCTCGAAGCAGTGCTGGTCCACCCTCGCCCAGCGCGGAGTTATTGCCTCGCCCGAGAAGTTCATCCACCGAGTGCCGCATCACAGCTTCGTCCGGGGAGAGGCCAATACTGATTTTCTGCGCAAGCGCCATGAGGCGCTGAAAGGCCATCATGCTTTTGAAGGCATGCAGTTTGCCGATACGGCGGAGGAAATCGCCGAGTGGCTCCCGCTCATGATGGATGGGCGGGAAAAGACAGAGAAGCTCGCCGCGACACGCATGGCCATCGGCTCCGATGTAAACTTTGGCGAGCTTTGCCGCCAGTTCATCGACTATCTGCGCAAGCAGGGCGCCGAGGTGCTGCTGCGGCACAAGGTCACCAGAGTTGACCGCGAAGCCTCTGGCTGGCGCATCACCGCCAAGAATCTCGCGGACGGCGGCAAACGCGAATTCCGCGCGCCCTTCGTTTTCCTCGGAGCTGGCGGCGGAGCCCTGCCGCTCCTGCAAAAATCCGGCATTCCGGAGGGCAAGGGATACGGCGGATTCCCCGTCGGCGGCCAATGGCTGCGCTGCGACGATCCCGCCCTGTCCGAACGTCATTACGCGAAGGTATATGGCAAGGCCGGGGTCGGCACCCCGCCCATGTCGGTCCCCCATCTCGACACGCGCGTGATCGATGGCAAGCGAGGCCTGCTTTTTGGCCCCTATGCGACATTTTCGACAAAGTACCTGCACCACGGATCGATTCTGGACATGCCGCTCTCGTTCCGCCCGGACAACGTGATCCCCATGCTGGCCGCCGGAGCGCAGAATATCCCGCTCACCCAGTACCTCATCGGCCAGGTGATCCAGTCGCCCAAGCAGCGCTTCCAGGCGCTGCAAGCGTTTGTGCCCATGGCGAGATTCGAGGATTGGAAGCTCGTCGACGCCGGTCAGCGGGTTCAGGTCATCAAAAAGCACCCGAGGCTGGGCGGCATCCTGGAGTTTGGCACCGAGGTGGTGGCCGCCGGCGATGGCTCTCTCGCCGCGCTCCTCGGCGCGTCCCCTGGGGCCTCGACCTCCGTTTCCATCATGCTCGAACTGCTCGCCAAGTGCTTCCCGCAGCAAATCTCCAGCGAGAAATGGGTCACCAGCCTCCAGGCGCTGATTCCATCCTACGGCGAGCACCTGCTGGAAAATCGCGCCCTGTTTGACCGCGTCCGGAGCTGGACCTCGGAGATCCTCGGGCTTCGCGCCCCGTTGCCCGAAATCCGGGTGTCGGCCAGCTCGGATGCCTCCACTTCCCAAGCCAGTTGAGCCAGTTGATTTAGATTGCCATTCCCCGAGGGGGGAGTATTCTTCACGACCCGCTTCTACCGGATGAGGAATCCGGAAGTCATTGGGCCTCCGCCCACAACGAGCGGCATAACATCAACAAACTCAACAGTATGGCCATGATGGCAGAACTCCAGCAACTCATCGCAAACTCCGTAAAGAATTACCGCGAGGGTAGCATTGTAAAAGGACACATTCTCGAAGTCCGTCCCCGGGAATTTCTCGTAGACATCGGATATAAGAGCGAGGGCGTAATCCCCGCCAGCGAATTTGACGACCCGTCTGAGGTCGAAGTAGGCGACGAAATCGAGGTATTGCTCGAGCGCCTCGAAAACGATGAGGGCATGGTTGTTCTCTCGAAGGAAAAGGCCGCTGCGCGCCAGAACTGGGAGAAAATCGTCTCCGTGTTCAAGGGCGAGGGCCTCATCAAGGGCAAGGTCAAAGCCGTGGTCAAAGGCGGTCTCACCGTCAATGTCGGCGTCGAGGCTTTCCTCCCCGCTTCCCAGATCGACATCATCCCGCCGAAGGATCTCCAGCAGTTCGTCGCCAACACCTACGACTTCAAGATCGTCAAGATCAACGAAGACCGTAAGAACGTCGTTCTCAGCCGCCGCGAGATCATCGAGCAGGAACGCTCCGAGAAGCGCCAGCGCTTCCTCAGCAGCGTGAACGTCGGCGATCGCGTCCAAGGTGTCGTCAAGAACATCACCGACTTCGGTGCGTTCATCGACCTCGACGGCATCGACGGCCTCCTCCACGTCACCGACATGTCCTGGGCCCGCCTCACCCATCCCGGTGAGCTTCTCAAGGTCGGCCAGCAGGTCGACGTGCAGATCCTCGACATCAACAAGGACAAGGAGCGCGTTTCGCTCGGCATCAAGCAGATGCAGTCCAACCCGTGGGATCGCATCGAAGAGCGCTTCCCGGTCGGCCAGAAGATCAAGGGCAAGGTCACGAGCCTCATGCCTTACGGTGCTTTCGTCCAGATCGAAGAAGGCGTCGAAGGTCTCATCCACGTTTCCGAACTCTCGTGGACCAAGCGCATCGCCCGTCCTTCCGACGTGCTCACGCTCGGCCAGGAGATCGAGGCTCTCGTCCTCGGCGTTAACAAGGAAGAGCAGAAGATCTCGCTCGGCGTCCGCCAGCTCGAGCCGAATCCTTGGGACGAAATCGAAGTCCGCTACATGATCGGCAAGCAGGTCAAGGGCAAGGTCCGCAACATGACCGCCTACGGCGCATTCGTCGAACTCGAGGAAGGCATCGACGGCATGATCCACGTCTCCGACCTCTCCTGGACCCGCAAGATCAACCACCCGAGCGAAGTCCTCAAGAAGGGCGACGATCTCGAGGCGGTGGTCATCGACATCGACAAGGTCAACCAGCGCATCAGCCTGGGCACCAAGCAGCTCGAGAACGATCCCTGGAAGGAAATCGACGGCAAGTTCAAGATCGGCGACCTCGTCAAGGGCACCGTCACCAAGATCACGAACTTCGGCGCTTTCGTTCAGCTCCAGGACGATATCGACGGCCTCGTGCACATCTCGCAGATCAGCGAGGACCGTGTCGACAAGGTCAAGGACGCTCTCAAGATCGGTCAGGAAGTCGAAGCCCGCGTCATCAAGGTCGACAAGGCCGAGCGCCGCATCGGTCTTTCCATCAAGGCCGCCAACTACGACCAGGATGCCCTCCGCCGCGAAGCCGAGACTCTCGATACGCTGCGTCCGGGTGAGGACATGGTCGGTCTGGCTCAGGCCTTCGAGTTCGCCGAGGAAGAATATCGTCCCGGCGAAAGCAAGAAGAAGAAATAACCCTTGCCTGGTCCAAAACCTGCGTAGCTTAAAGCCATGGAAAAACCCGTCATCACAGCCTACCTCAAGACCTTCTGCGGATGGAGCAACGGCGTTCGCGCCATTCTCTCGAAGTATGACCTCCCCTATACGGAGAAGGACATCATCAAGAATCCGGAGTTGCGCTTCGAGATGGAGCAACTGAGCGGGCAGCCGCTGTCGCCCTGCGTCGTCGTGAATGACACGATGCTCGCGGACATCAGCGGCGAGGAGCTCGAGCGGTATCTGCTCGAGAAGGGCCTCGTCGGAACGTCGGATAAAACCACCGACGTTCCGCTAAATGCTGCTTGCACAGACGAGCAGCATGAGGCTATGGTGAAACTCAAGTTTTAAGTACGCGAGGATTTCCCTCCCGCTAAGAGCCCCGGTGCCGCATGGCCCGGGGCTTTTTCGTTTTCCAACCTGTTGCGCCGACAATTTCTCCCTCGAAAGAGCGGCGCGGGTTTTGACCTTTTCCGCACGGGGAGTAAGCTCCCCGTTTCTGCCCATGCCCAGCCTCGAAGACACGCTCCACCGCACGTTCGGCTATTCCACGTTCCGGCCGCTGCAGCGCGAGATCATGGAGGCCTCCCTGGCGGGGCGCGATGTCTTTGCCCTGCTCCCGACGGGCGGCGGCAAGTCGCTGTGCTTCCAGCTCCCTGCCCTCATTCGGCCCGGCCTGACCGTCGTGGTCTCGCCACTCATCGCACTGATGAAGGACCAGGTCGACCAGCTCCAGGCGGCGGGCGTCTCGGCGACGTTCCTGAACTCCACCCTCGGCGCAGCCGAATCCCGGAACCGCCTGCGCGGTCTGCATAACGGCGAGTATCGCCTGCTCTATGTCGCCCCGGAGCGCCTGATGCTCGATAACTGGCGAGACAACCTTCTCTCGTGGAATGTCTCCTCCCTCGCCATCGACGAGGCGCACTGCATCTCGGAATGGGGCCATGATTTCCGCCCCGAGTACCGCCAGATTTCCAAACTCCGCGATCTCCTGCCCGACATCCCGGTCACGGCCCTCACCGCCACCGCGACGGAACGCGTGCGCGATGACATCATCAAACACCTGCAGCTCCGCGACCCGGAAGTCTTCGTCGCCAGCTTCAACCGCCCCAACCTGCTCTACCGCGTCATCGCCAAGGATCAGCCAGCGAAGCAGATCGCGGATTTTGTGGCCAGCCGCCGGGACGAAAGCGGCATCGTCTATTGCGCCACCCGGGCCACGACCGAGCGCGTCGCCGAGGCGCTCTCCAACCGCGGCCTGACCGCCCGACCGTATCACGCCGGACTCTCCGCCGAGGATCGCGCGCTCAATCAGGAGCTTTTCCTCCGCGACGAAGTGCGCATCATCTGCGCCACCATCGCCTTCGGCATGGGTATCAACAAACCCAACGTCCGCTGGGTGCTGCATTACGATCTGCCCAAAAACGTCGAGGGCTACTATCAGGAAACCGGTCGGGCCGGGCGCGACAGCCTGCCCTCGGATTGCCTGCTCCTTTTCAGCCCCGGCGACGTGGCGAAGCAGATGCATTTCATCGATGAAATGACGAATCCCAAGGAGAAGCAGATCGCCCGCGACCAGCTTCGCCAGATGCTCGAGTATGCCGAAACCTCGCACTGCCGCCGCCAGTCGCTCTTGCGCTACTTTGGCGAAGAGGTGGAGGAGACAAACTGTGAAGGGTGCGACAACTGCCTGGAGCCGCGCGAGACCTATGACGGCACGATCCCGGCCCAGAAATTCCTCTCCTGCATCCTCCGCATCCGCAAGGCCACGCCATTCGGGGTCGGCATGAACCACATCATCGAGGTCCTCACCGGCGCAGAGACCGAGAAAGTCCGGAAATGGGGTCACAATACCCTGAGCACGTACGGCATCGGAAAGGACCTTCCCAGGGCCGAGTGGGCCGCCATCGGGCGCGAGTTGCTGCGCCTCGGCCTGGTCCAGCAGACCACCGGCGAATACCCCCAGTGGGAAATCACCGAGGCCGGGCTGGAGGCGCTAAAATCCCGCCGCTTGATCTCGCTGACCAAGCCCCTGGCTTCGCCAAAAAAGCGCGCCCGGAGCCGATCCGGCGAGATTTCCTGCGACGAACTCCTCTTCAACCGCCTGCGCTCGGTGCGCAAAAAGCTCGCCGACGAGCATCATGTGCCCGCCTACATCATCTTTGGCGATGCCACCCTGCGGGAAATGGCCCGCAAATACCCCACCACCGAGCGCGAAATGGCGCTCATCCCGGGCGTGGGAGAGAAAAAACTGGCGGAATACGGGGAAATTTTCTGCGACGCCATCTCCGAGCACCTGTCGGTTTACCCAAAACTTGCACAACCCGCGTAAGAGACTTGGCGAAAATCGTTAAGCTCGCTAGGTTTTCCGGATGTCCCGACCTGCCGTGAAGATCGGTCGCCAGTCGATTGGCGGCAAATCGCTCCTTTTTATTCTGGGCCCGTGCGTGATTGAGACGCCGGCATTCACCCGGCGCATGGCCCGCAAGCTGCACAAAATCTGCCAGGACGAGGGCGTACAGTTCATTTTCAAGGCCTCCTACGACAAGGCCAACCGCACGTCGATCAGCTCCTTTCGCGGCACCACCGTGCAGGATGGCTGTGAGCTCCTGGCGGAAATCGGCGCCGATCTCGGCGTGCCGGTCACGACGGACGTCCATTCGCCGGAAGACATCGAGATTGCGGCCCAGTACATCGACATCCTCCAGATCCCCGCGTTTCTCTGTCGCCAAACAGACCTTATCGTCGCCGCAGCCCACTCAGGACGTATCGTGAACGTCAAAAAAGGGCAGTTTCTTGCCCCTTGGGATGTAAAAAACATCGGGGAAAAATTGAAAAACGCGAAATCTGCGGGATTTTTCTTCACGGAACGCGGAGCGACCTTCGGTTACAATAACCTGGTGGCGGACATGCGCTCGATTTACTGGATGCAACAGCTCAACTACCAGGTGGTCTTCGACGCCACCCACTCCGTCCAACGTCCCGGCGGCGCTGGCGACCGCACGGGCGGCGATGGCGAGCTGGCTCCCGTTCTCGCCCGCGCCGCTGTCGCGGCAGGCTGCGACGGCATCTTCATTGAGACCCACGAGAATCCCGCCAAGGCCCTCTCCGATGGCCCGAACCAAATCCCTCTCCGCCAGCTCCCCAAGCTGATCCGGCAACTCAAAGGCATCCGCAATGAGATTCTTCGCTAGCCTCCTCCTCACGTCGTTTGTCGCGTTGTCCCCGCTCACTGCCCAACAGCAGCCCGCCGCGACGCCCCAACCCGAAGCCAAGAAGGACGACAAGGCCAAGAAAAAAGACGGCGACGATGCGGGAGCCCAGAAGGAGTTCGACATCCCGCTGCCGGAGAATGTCCCGGTCAAGGGCATCCGTGTCCCTCACTACGATGAGAATGGCCAGTTGGTCATGCTGCTGAACGCCGAGGTGGCGCGCAAGATCGACGCAAATCACATCGAAATGGAGAATCTCAAGATCGATGCCTACTCCGACGACGGAAAGAAGTTCTACATCGAGCTTCCAAAGTCGGTTTTTAATCTCGAAAACCGCGTGCTGACCGGTAATGATCGCGTGCTCATTCGGCGTGAAGATTTTGAGATTCGGGGCGATCAGGGGGAATTCGAGACCAAAACCCGGTTTGCCAAGGTGATCGGCAATGTTCAGATGACCATCTACAGCGCCGACAATTTTCAATAATTCATGATAATCAAGCGTTTCCTTTGTACCCTCTGCCTCGTTCTGCTGTCCGCTCCCGCCTGGGCGCAGACCAACTCGGGAGCCTCGATGGACCCTGATGGGGCGAAAACCGAGAAAAAAGATCCCTTCGGCGTGAACCCGCTGATGAAGGACCGCCCGAAAAACGCGAAGACTGAGATCACCGCGAAGAAGCAGGCGACTTTCGACAACAACGCCAGCATGGCGGAGTTTGAGGGCAACGTGGTCGTCCAGGACCCGCAGTTCACCCTCTTCTGCGACAAGCTCCGGGTCACCCTCAGCAAGGATCGCAAGGGCCTCCAGCTCGCCGAGGCCACGGGCAATGTCATCATCGTCCAGAACAGCACCGATGAGAGCGGCAAGACCTCAAAGGCCACCGGTCGCGCCGGCAAGGCCGTCTACGAGCCGAAATCGGGCGACGTGACACTTTCCATCTGGCCATCCATCCAGCACGACGTCAACATGCAGAAGGCCACCGAGGAAGGCACCATCATGATCCTGAACCGATCGGGCACCTCCAAGACCATCGGTGGCAGCACCACCGTCATCGTCGAAACCTCAGAACAGAAGTACTGATGAGTGCAGCCGCGAGTTCTCCTGAGCCAAAGACAGCACCGATGGCAAATACCGCCAAGCCGCTGCTGCAAACCGATAAACTGGTAAAAATCTACACCGGTCGCTCCGTGGTCAACGGCGTGGACATCAATGTCCGCCGGGGAGAAATCGTCGGCCTGCTCGGCCCCAACGGCGCGGGCAAGACGACGACCTTCTACATGATCGTCGGCCTCGTGCGTCCCAACGGAGGACGCGTCATGTTTGAGGACAAGGACGTCACCAGCATGGCGATGTTTCGGCGTGCGCGCCAGGGCATGGGCTACCTGCCGCAGGAGGAATCCATTTTCCGCAAGCTGACAGTCGAGGAGAACATCATGGCCATCCTTGAGACGACCAAGTCCACCCGCAAGGAGCGCAAGGAGCGCTGCGAGGAGTTGCTGACGAAGTTTGGCATCGAGCACCTCGCCAAGAACGTCGCCCTCACGCTCTCGGGCGGTGAAAAGCGCCGTCTCACCATCGCACGTTCGCTGGTGACCAATCCCTCGCTGCTGATGCTCGACGAACCCTTCAGCGGCGTCGACCCGATCGCGGTCTATGACGTGCAGCAGATCATTCAGGACCTGCGCGCCCAGGGCCTCGCCATTCTCATCACCGACCACAACGTTCGCGAAACGCTGAACATCGTCGATCGCGCCTATCTCATCTTTGAAGGCCGGGTGGAGAGCCAGGGCACGAAGGACTTTCTCTTGAACGACCCGATCAGCCGCAAGCTGTACCTGGGCGAAAACTTCACCATGTAATTTTCCCCATGCCGCGCAAATCCGCCGCAGCCTCTACGTCCCATCAGGTTCCGCACATCACGGTTGGCCATTTTTACGCCAATCACGCGGAAACGCTCGGATTACGGCTCGAAGGCGCCTCGCGCGGCCTGAATCGCAAGATCCGTGAGCCCACCATCAACCGGCCCGGGCTGGCCATCAGCGGCTTCTACAACTATTTCGCGGGCAAACGCATCCAGGTCCTCGGCGCGGCCGAGCTCAGCTACCTGCGCAGCTTGAATGCGACGACGATGCAGGATCGCCTCAAGCAGCTCTTTTCCCGCAATATTCCTTGCCTGGTCATCGCGCGCAACGCACCCATCCCCAACGCCCTGCTGGACACGGCAGCCGAGTTTGAGACACCGGTGTTTCGCACGCACATGATCACCATGAAGTTCATCAACGCCGCCACGATCGCGCTGGAGTTCGACTTCGCTCCCTCGGCCAGCGAGTACGGTAGCATGGTGGATATCCAGGGCATAGGCACTTTGATCCGCGGCGACAGCGGCATTGGCAAAAGCGAATGCGTGCTGTCCCTGATCGAGCGCGGCTACAGCCTCGTGAGCGACGACATCACCAAGGTCCGCTCCGTGGAGGGCCGCGAGCTCATCGGCATGGCGGCGGATCTAACCCGCTTCCACATGGAGGTCCGCGGCATCGGGGTGATCAACCTCAGCTCGATCTTCGGTGTCGGAAGCGTCCGGAGTGAAAAGCGACTCGATTTCGTAGTGACTCTGAAAGACTGGGCGGAACTGGAAAATGTTGATCGCATCGGCCTTGATCGTGAGTATTATGAAATCCTTGGCATCAAGGTTCCGCACGTTATCATCCCGGTCCGCACCGGGCGCGACGTCGGAAGGCTGGTTGAGGTTGCCGCGCTCGATCAAAAACTAAAAAGCATGGGTCAAAACAGTGCAGTTGAATTTAACCAGCGTCTACTGCAAATGATGAGCGAAAGACGTATCAGATAATGGGCCTACTTTCTCGCAAGAAATCAAACGACGACGTTCTCCGCTGCACCAGGGAGATCGTAATACAGAATCGGAACGGCTTGCACGCCCGGCCGGCGGCCATGTTCGTGAAGATATCCAGTCGTTACCGGGCGGAGGTCTGGGTCGAGAAGGATGGCGAGCGTGTCAACGGCAAGAGCATCATGGGACTCATGATGCTGGCAGCCGGAAAGGGATCGAAGCTCCACATCATTGCCGAGGGAGCCGACGCCGACAAGGTTGTCGCCGAACTCGACAATCTGGTCCAGACCCGCTTCGGAGAGGAATAACCTGCTCCCGGCGACGCGGAGGCCTCTCCGCGACCGGAGCATCTTCTCCCAAGCGACACTGCGCCAGCGGCACTTCTCCCTCCGCTTTCCTTCCATCCCCGATCACAGGATCCGAGACGCCTTCCGGGCCACCGGCAGGCGGGAGATACGTATTCCCCTGATACCTTGCTCGAAATCTCCCTTCCCGCCTCCGGAAGCCTCTCCCCTCGCCGGGTCGTTTCATCCTCGGGAAACCCGGGAAAAACCTCTTTTTCCACCCCCATCCGTCCATTCTTCAAACACCGATGGTTGAAGACGTTTTGACGTGAAAGCGGTTTGCTGCTACCGCTGATTGAGTGAGCGAGACAGCGACCACTCCCAAGCCTGAACTGCGCTTTCAGGGAGTGGGAGTCGCCCCGGGTATCGCCCATGCCCAGGCGGTTATTCATTGGGTCGATGAAGAGGAGATCCCCCTCCGTAAGATTACGAATGAGGAACTCCCCGAGGAGATCGCACGCTTCGAGGCCGCACTCATCGCCACCCGCGCCGAACTGCTGGAGATCCAGCAGCGCATCGCCGACGCCATCGGGGCCAAGGATGCCAGCATCTTCGACGCCCACCTGCTGGTAGTCGAGGATCGCACCCTTATCGACGAGGTGCTGCGCAACCTCGAGAAGGAGCGCAACAATATCGAGTACGTCTTCCACCAGGTCGCGGAGAAGTACTGCCAGACTCTCAGCCAGATCGATGATCCCTACCTGCGCGAGCGCGTCGTCGATATCGAGGATGTCGCCCGGCGCGTCGTTCGCCACCTGCTGGGCAAAGGACCGCAGGGGTATACCTCCAACGACAAACCCCACATCATCCTCTCGCATAATCTGACGCCCTCCGATACGGCGTCGATCAATCGCTCGCTCGTGCTTGGCTTTGCCACCGAGTTGGGCAGCAAGACATCGCACTCGGCCATCATGGCGCGGTCGCTGGACATACCCGCCATCGTCGGCCTGCATGGTATCTGCTCCAAGCTCTCCAATGGCGATGACATCCTCATCGATGGGTACACCGGCCTGCTGGTCGTCAACCCGACAGCGGAGACGCTGCAAGAGTACGGCAAGATCGAAAGCCGGAAGGAAGAGGTTGAGGAACGCCTGGAACTCATTCGCGATACCGTCTCGGCCACGCAGGAAGGTCGGCACATCATCCTTTCCGCCAATATCGAGCTGCCCGAGGAGGTCGATGATGTCATCTCCAGCGGTGCGGAGGGCGTGGGCCTGTACCGCACGGAGTTCCTTTACCTCAATCGCGAGGAACCGCCGGACGAGGAGGAGCAGTTCGAGAACTACCGCCTCGTCGCGGAACGCGCGAAGCCGCACTCCGTCATCATCCGCACCTTGGACATCGGCGGCGACAAGCTCTCCGAAAGCCTGGAACTGGAGGAGGAGGAAAATCCCTTCCTGGGCTGCCGCGCCATCCGCTTCTGCCTTCAGAACCCGGACATTTTCAAGACCCAGCTCAGGGCGATCCTGCGAGCCGCCGCACTGGGCAACGTCCGCATCATGTACCCGATGATCTCGGGCGTGACGGAACTCCGCCAGGCCAATGCCCTGCTGGAAGAGTGCAAGGCCGAGTTGCGCGAGCGCGGCGTGGAGTTCAACCCCGACATCGAGGTCGGCATCATGATCGAGATCCCGAGCGCCGCCCTGTGCGCCGATCTCCTTGCCCGGGAAGCCAGGTTTTTCAGCATCGGCACGAATGACCTTATCCAGTACGCGATCGCCGTCGACCGAGGCAATGACAAGATCGCTCATCTCTACGAACCCACCCACCCGGCCGTTCTGCGCCTGATCAAGTCCGTGATCGACGCCGCCCACCGGAATAATATCTGGGTCGGCGTATGCGGGGAGATGGCTGGAGACATCCAGTACACGCCCCTCCTGATCGGCCTCGGTGTGGACGAACTGAGCGCCAGTTCCTCCGTTGTTCCCCGAGTCAAAAAGGCGGTCCAGTCGCTTTCGCTGGCCACCTGCCAGACACTCGCCCACGAGGTGTTTGAAGCCGACACGGCCGACGTCATCCTTAAAAAGTGCGTCGATATCGCCCGCGCGCACTACGCCGAACTGCTCGACTAGAGCATTTTCTATTTAATTTGTCGTAAAAGAGGAATGAAGAAGTAAGCTCAGGGGATGAAGACTCTGAGTGAGGATTTGCGGGAGCGCATCGTAGTCAGGAGATCGAAGAGAGACAGTGCGGCAGAGGTGGCGCGGATGTTTGGAGTCTCCAAGCGCAGTGTGGAACGCTACTGGAAGCAGCAGCAAACCACGGGCACGCTCAAAGCCAAGCAGCGGGGAGGCTACCGGCGCTCGTGTCTGGCGGGCCACGAAGATGATCTTCGAGGATGGGCATCGCATCGATCGCCTGGATCTTAGCTATAAAAAAAACGCTGCGCGCCGCCGAACAAGATCGGCCTGATATCCGGCAAGCGCGCCAGGCATGGCAGCATCAGCGCCAGCAATGGGACTATCGGCATCTGGTCTTCCTCGACGAGACCGGCCTCAACACCAAAATGGCTCGTCACTACGGTCGCAGCGTGCGCGGGCAACGCTGCCTGGACAGCGTTCCTCACGGCCACTGGCAGACAGCCACCCTGATTGCCGCTTTGCGCCATGATGGACTGGGTGCTCCCTGGCTTTTGGATGGCCCCATGACCGGCGAGGCGTTCCGAACCTACATCGAGCACGTGCTCGGTCCGCAACTGCAGCCTGGAAACATCGTCATCTGCGATAACCTCGCCTCTCACAAAGTGGCTGGGGTGCAAGCCGCTATAGAGGCTCGCGGCGCGAGCCTCTTTTATCTTCCGGCATACAGCCCCGATCTCAACCCCATCGAACTGGCCTTCGCCAAACTCAAGGCCGCCTTACGATCCGCCGCTCAACGCACCTTCCATGGTCTCACTGTGGCCACGGCCCTGGCCCTCGACTCCTTCTCATAGAAAATGCTCTAGAGCGGGTTAGGCCGACATCTCGCTGCTATTCGGCGGCGGTCTTGCTCGCAGGCTGCTTGGGTAGCATGGCTCATACAGTCGCCTCGCAACCACTGCCTCCCCATCGGGCGCTCACAGATCAGCGGCCACATCTCTATTTGCCCGCAGTAGGGTATATTCCCCCTCCCCTTCCTTCGTTCCTCTACAGGCCCACATCTTCTCAGGCCGCGTATTCTCTTGCCCGGAAAAAAAGAAACCGCCGCCGGGAGGAGAGGCCCGGCGGCGGTTCACACTAGCTACCTAGAGGTTTTGTTAGAAGGTCAGGCCGTAGGTGAAGCCAAGGACGGTCGCGTTCTGGACCGCGCCGGTACCATTCGGCTGGATGATGTACTGTGCCATCGGCTGGAAGTAGGCCCACTTGTTGATCTGAATGCGGTAGTCCCACTCCAGGACGATCGAGTAGTTCGGCTGATTCACGACACCGCGATCCTGAAGGGACTGGATGTTGTAGAAGCTGTACGAACCGTAACCGATCGCGAAGGCGAGCTGATCCTCGTCGCGGGACGGGATGAGACCCGTGTAGACCGCTCCCGACTGGAAGTAGAAGGGATAGAGGTTGTTATACTTCGGAGCGAAGCTGATGAGGTTGAAGAGCGAGAGACCCTGCTTCGAGAGCTCAGGCTTGGCCGCGACCGGAGCCTTGAAGCTCTTGGCGTCCTTGCCATCCACCACCGACTTGCCATCGGACGGTCCTTTGCCAAGCGGAGCGGGCTCCTCGGCGGAAGGTTCGCGATAGACCATCTGGTCAGCCTGGAAATAGAAGCCATAACGTCCATTGTAGCTCTGTCCGAAGTACGAGTTGTTCTGCTGCTCGTAGTAATAGCCGCCAAAGGCATACTTGCCCGGGAGCTTGGACTCACCGATCTTCGGCGTGAAGCCGGTCTCACCCATGAAGAAGAGACCGTTCTGAGCTGTGTCCGGTGCATAACCCTGATAGGCGAGGCCATGGTTGCCGCTGGCGGTGGCCTGCGGATAGGACATGAACAAACCAGCCTTGGCATAGTGCCACTCGACGGGCTTGATCTTCAAAGTACCGCCCCAGGTCGAGAAGCTGGACGAGAACGGGATGTTGCCACCCACGCCCTTCCCGCTGTTGATCGCGTTGTTCGAAAAGAGCTTGGAGAGCGGCTGATCGATGAACTCACGGTTCGGCTGGAGCCAGCCGCCGCGCAGAACGATCATGTCCTTGACCGGCAGGAGGTTGGCCGTGCCGATTTCCATGCCGAAAGACATCATGCGCCACTGGGTGCCGGACTGCCAGTTCGACGGATTGAACATGCTGGAAGCATCAACAAACTGATTCGGATTCGAGGCCTGACGAGGATCGCGCCAGCGGACCACGCCGAAGGCTTTGACGCCCTCGAGAGCTTCTGTTTTGAGAAGCTTGCCGAAATTGAGATCGCCGGTGAAGGTCAGCTGCTGATCGTAGAAACCGCGGGAACCGCCAGCGCTGTCGACCACGCCGAAGTACGCGCCTTCGTATTTGCCGCCGAGAGTGAGGCCGTTATCCTCGAGCGTGTCACGCAGGCCGAACCAGTTGCCGGTCATGTATTTGCCTTCCCACCAGGTCTTGAGCCACGAGTCGGAGGAGGAAGACTCCTCAACGACGGTCGTCGTAGCCGTACCAGCGTGAGCGGCGGTTGCGATGAGAGTTGAACAGACTGCGGCGCTGAAGAATGAGCGCCACGGCAGGCTTGTCGGTAATTTCATAGGAGAGATTTAAGGCGGTGCCGAGCCTGCAAGTCGTGGGGCCTTGGGCAAAGGCGTCTAGTGTTACAATTCCGTAACAATAGGATTCGCGTATGAACGAAAAAAGCCCGACCTCTGTCAAGGTCGGGCTTTTCCGTATGTTGATTATGAAGGACTTAGGCTGGCTGACCAGCAGCTTCGTCGCGATCTTTCATTGCCGCCTTGCGGCTGAGTTTCACACGGCCCTTGTCGTCGACGCCGATGCATTTGACCCAGACGGAATCACCCACCTGGACCACGTCCTGCACCTTGTTGACGCGGAAGTCGGCCAGCTCGGAGATGTGCACGAGACCGTCCTTGCCCGGGAGCACTTCCACGAAGGCGCCGAACTCCTTGATGGAGACGACAGTGCCCTGGTAGAGCTCGCCGATCGAGATCTCCTTGGTCATGCCATTGATGATCTCCTTGGCACGCTTCAGGCTCTCGCCGTTGTTCGAGTAGATGTGCACGGAGCCGTCGTCCTCGATATTAATCTCGGCGCCGGTCTCGGCCACGATGCCCTTGATGGTCTTGCCGCCAGGTCCGATGAGGAGACCGATCTTGTCCGGGTTGATGCGGATGGTCTCGATACGCGGCGCGTAGGCGCTGAGCTCGGTACGTGGAGCGGAGAGCGCGGCATTCATCACCTCGAGCACGCGATAGCGGGCGTCGCGGGTACGATAAACGGCCTCTTCCATGAGCTGGAGGCTGATGCCCGGGAGCTTCAGGTCGAGCTGGAAGCCCGTCACACCGCTGTCGGTGCCGCAGAGCTTGAAATCCATGTCGCCAAAGTGATCCTCGCTACCGATGATGTCGGTGAGCATGGTGTAGCGGCTGAGCTGGCTGCCGTTGTACTCGGTCACGAGACCGCAGGAGATACCGGCAACCGGCTTCTTGATCGGTACGCCCGCATCCATGAGAGCGAGCACGCCGGCGCACACGCTGGCCATCGAGGTGGAGCCATTGGACTCCATAATCTCGCTGCTCACGCGGATGGCGTAAGGGAACTCATTCACCGCCGGAATGACCGGGGCGATGCTGCGCTCGGCAAGAGCGCCGTGGCCGATTTCGCGGCGGCCCGGGCTGCCTGTGCGGCCGGTCTCGCCCACGCTGAACGGCGGGAAGTTGTAGTGCAGGATGAAACGCTTGGTCGTCTCACCGCCGGTGTAACCGTCGAGCTCCTGGGCTTCGTCAGCCGGGGCGAGCGTCGCCAGACACACGGCCTGGGTCTCACCACGCTGGAAGAGCGCGCTGCCGTGGCTGCGCGGGAGGAGGCCGGTCTCAGCGGCGAGCGGACGGATCTGGTCGTATCCGCGACCGTCGCAACGCACCTGCTTGTCGAGGATGCTGATGCGGAAGGCCTTCTTCTGGAGATAGTCAAAAGCCTGGCTGATCTCGAACTTCGAGGCTTCCGGGAATTTGGCCAGAATGGCGGCGGCGACTTCATCGCGAAGAGCGCCGACAGCCTTGCCGCGAGCGACCTTGCTCGGGGTGTAAAGAGCGGCCTCGATGCGATCACCAGCGACCTGGTAGGCGATCTCGAGGAGTTCCTCCGAGACGACGAAGAGAGGAGCAACACGCTTCTCCTTGCCCGCAGCGGCGGCCAGTTCCTTCTGAGCCTGGATGATCGGAGCGGCCGACTCGTGGGCGAACTTGAGGGCGGCGACGAACTCGGCTTCCGGGAGTTCCTTGGCCTCGCCTTCGATCATGATCACGTCGTTTTCAGTGCCGACGTAAACGAGATCGAGGTCGCTATCCGCACGCTGGGCGTGGGTCGGGTTGGCGACGAACTCGCCGTTGATGCGACCGACGCGAACGGCGGCCACGGGACCGGCGAACGGGATGTCGGAAACACAAAGAGCGGCGCTGGCGCCGTTGATGAAGAGGATGTCGGGATCGATCTCGCCGTCAGCGCTCATCAACACACCGATGATCTGGGTGTCGTAGAGGTAGCCCTTCGGGAAGAGCGGACGGAGCGGACGGTCCGTCATGCGGGCGGTGAGGATTTCCTTCTCGGAAGGACGGCCTTCGCGCTTGAAGTATCCACCGGGGAACTTGCCCACGGCAGCCGCCTTTTCGCGGTAGTCGACGGTGAGCGGGAAGAAGTCCTGGCCTTCCTTGACAGTGGTGGCGGAAACAGCGGTCACGAGGACGATCGTGTCGCCGGAGCGAACCGTCACTGCACCGTCAGCAAGACGGGCGAGTTTACCGGTTTCGATCAGGAGGGGGGAGTGGCCAACGTTGGCCGTTACGGAATGAGGCATATTATATACGTACGTGTAGGGATGAGGCGTCGACCCCCCTGTGGGCCGACGCCGGGATTACGCAAAAAACCCCGCCGAAATGACGGGGCTTTGCGGTCTTTGACTTGCTATTTACGCAAGCCGAGCTTCTCGACGACCGAGCTATAGCGGTCAGAAGCTGTATTCTTGAGATAGTCGAGGAGACTGCGACGCTGGGCGACCAGCTTCAGGAGTCCACGACGGGAGGCGTGATCCTTGGAGTGCCCCTTGAGGTGCTCCGTGAGATCGTTGATTCGCTTGGTCAACAGGGCGATTTGCACATCCGCACTGCCGGTATCTTTTTCGTGAAGTCGCAGCGTTCCGACTTCGATTGCTTCTGCTTTTGCCATTTCTTCGTTAATTCGAATCGGCGATATTGCCACGCATTCAGGTGCTTGGCAACCGTAAAAAGCAGGATTTGCGCTTATGCCGAGTTGAGTTCATGTTGGTCGGCTATGGCTTTTGAGCTGGCGTCGAACTACGAACCCCGCGGAGATCAGGGACAGGCGATCGACAAGCTGCTCCGTTCCCTGCAGGCGGGAAACCGCCACCAGACACTGCTCGGCGTTACCGGCTCTGGCAAAACCTTTACCGCCGCCAACGTGATCAAGGAGCTGGACCGCCCCACCCTCGTCATGTCGCACAACAAGACGCTGGCGGCGCAGCTTTACAGCGAGTTCAAGCAGTTCTTCCCGCGCAATGCGGTGGAGTATTTCGTCAGCTATTTCGATTACTACCAGCCCGAGGCCTACATCCCGCGCACGGATACCTACATCGAGAAGGACAGCTCGATCAACGAGGAGATCGAGCGCCTGCGTCTTTCCACGGTGAGTTCCCTGCTCTCGCGCCGCGACACGATCGTGGTGGCGAGCGTATCCTGCATCTACGGCCTGGCCTCGCCGGAGGACTTTCTCCAGATGCTCGTCACGATCAAAGCGGGACAGACCATGACGCGAGAGGCCTTCCTGGCCAAGCTGGTCGACATGCTTTACGAGCGCAACGACATCGCTTTTGGACGCGGCAAATTCCGGGTGCGCGGAGATGTGGTCGAGGTGCATCAGGCCCAGGTGGATGATGAGGCGATCCGCGTGGAGTTCTTTGGCGATGAGATCGACCGGATTTCGCAGTTCGATCCCCTCACCGGCAATGTCACGGCGACACTGACGACTCTCACGATTTATCCGGCCAAGCAATTCGTCACCCCCTACGACAAGCTCCAGCGCGCGGCCCGGGCCATCCGGGAGGAACTCGACCAGCGGGTGATGGAATTCGAGCGGGACAACAAGCTCATCGAGGCCCAGCGCATCAAGCAGCGGACGGAGTTCGACCTCGAGATGATGCAGGAGATGGGATTCTGCAACGGCATCGAGAACTACTCGCGCCACCTCACCGGAAGGCCTCCGGGTTCCCGTCCCTATACGCTGATGGACTTCATGCCTGAGGACTTCCTGCTCGTCATCGACGAGTCGCACGCCACCGTGCCGCAGATCGGCGGCATGTTTGCCGGGGACCGCTCGCGCAAGTCGGTACTGGTGAACTACGGGTTCCGGCTTCCCAGCGCCCTCGACAACCGACCGCTGAATTTCCCCGAGTTCATGGATATGACCAATCAGGTCGTCTACGTGAGCGCGACGCCAGGGGAATTCGAAATCCGCAATAGCATCGTCGGCAACACCACCTACCTGCCAAATACCGAAGGTTTCAAGGAGCAGAAATCCGCCGCCCGCCTGAGCGGCAAGAAATCCCGCAGTAACGAGGCCGGGAAAGAGACATTCGACCCGATCACCCCGGGTTCCCCGCTCATCGTCGAGCAGATCATCCGCCCGACCGGCCTCATCGATCCGAAGATCACCATCAAGCCGCTCAAAGGGCAGATCGACGCTACCATCGAGCTTTGCCGCCAGCGTATCGATATCGGCGAACGCGTCCTCGTCACCACGCTGACCAAGCGCACCGCCGAGGATCTGGCCGACTACCTCCGCGACATCGGCCTGAAAGTCCGCTACCTGCACAGCGACATCGACACCATCGAGCGGGTGGAAATCCTGCGCGGTCTTCGCGCCGGGGAATGCGACATCCTCGTCGGCATCAACCTCCTCCGCGAAGGTCTCGACCTTCCCGAGGTGAGCCTCGTCTGCATCCTCGACGCCGACAAGGAAGGCTACCTGCGCAGCCAAACCAGCCTCATCCAGACAGCGGGCCGCGCCGCGCGTCACGTCAATGGCGAGGTCGTCCTCTTCGCCGACCACGTCACAGGCAGCATGCAGGCGCTCATCGACGTGACGGAATATCGCCGCGCCCGCCAGATCGCTTACAACGAAGAGCATGGCATCACGCCCACGAGCGTGAAGCGCGCCGTACAGGAGAGCCTCCACGTCATCCTGAAAGGCCGCGAGCTGGAGCAGGGCATCGTCAAGGAAACCCCCGCGGACTTTGACCTGCACGAGGTCATTCGCGAACTGGAGCAGGAGATGGCTGCTGCCGCCGCCTCGCTGGAGTACGAAAAGGCCGCATTGCTGCGAGATCAAATTCTGGAGTTGAAAAATGGGTCCGGGGTTTCAAAGATCGAGCCTCGCCAACGCCCGTCGAAATACCCGGCGAAGCGCGGCGGTCGAAAAAAAGCCGGTTCGTTTTAAATGTCCTCCAAGGCCTCACCCATCCATTTCATTACCGGCTCGGACGAGTCGGCGGTCAAGAAAGCCGCCTCGGCCTTGGTCCAGAAGCTCGCGCCCGGCGCCGACGCCTTTGGCCTCGAAACCATCGACGGTGCCGTCGACACGGTCGATGCCGCGGCATCGGCCATCCAGAGCACCATGCAGGCCCTGCTGACCATGCCCTTCCTGGCGGGAGCCAAGCTCGTGTGGCTGAAAAGCGCCACCTTCCTTTCCGACAGCGTGATGGGGCGCTCGGAAACCGTGGCTGACAACCTGGAGAGCCTTTCCAAGCTGCTTACCGAGGGATTGCCCGATGGCATCACCTTTGTCCTCAGCGCCCCCCAGCCCGACAAAAGGCGGGGAGTTTACAAGACCCTCACCAAGCTCGCCCAAACCACCGTTCACGATCTGCCCGACCTCGGCTTCAATGCCGGGGAGGAAGAGATGATCGAGTGGACGACATCGCGCGTCCACGCCCGCGATCTCCAGATGAGCCCTGCCGCCATCGAGGCGCTCACCGCCCGTGTCGGCCTGGATACCCGGCAGCTCGATACGGAGCTGGAGAAGCTGGAAACAGCCTTTGGCAAAAGCCGGGCCATCGAGGCCGAGGACATCCGCGATCTGGTACCCCAGACTCGCGAGGGCGGCATCTTTGATCTGAGCGAAGCGGTTTCCCGCCGCGATCTGCCTCTGGCCCTCGATACCCTCGCCCAGCTCTTCCGCCAGGGAGAGAAAGGCGTCGGCATCCTCCTGGCCTCCGTCGTCCCGACCGTCAGGAACCTCCTGCTGGCCAAGGATCTCATCATCCGCCACAAGGTCGCACCTCCGTCCCAGCCCCATTTCTTTGCCTCCTCGCTCAAGCGCCTCCCGGAGAGCGCGCTGTCGCATCTCCCCAAGAAGAAGGACGGCACGCTCAATGCCTACCCGCTCGGCATCGCCGCGATGAACGCATCGCACTACACCCTGCCGGAACTCGAAGCGGGATTCGCCGCCTGCGCCGAGGCCAATCAGCGTCTGCTCAGCGGCAATCTCAACGATGAGACGATCATCACCCGGTTGCTGATCGGGCTAATGGCCCGAAAATCCCATTAGCCGTTTCCCGGGAAAGTGGAACGATGCCGCTACCTCAGCGGGATGTCTTCCGGCGAGCCCGAGGCGAGCTTGAGAAGCGGCATGATGAGAGCCGTCCATCCCGTCTGGTGCATCGCCCCCAGCCCGCGCCCGGTGTCTCCATGGAAATACTCGGGATACAGCAGGTAGTCGCGAAACTGCGGATCGCACTGGAGCAGGTCATCATTGGCAAAAATGGGCCGACACCCATCCTCGTTGCGTTCGAAGAGATAGACCAGCCGTGTCGCGAGTTCTACAGCCCAGTCACGCAAGTTGGCATTTCCGCCTGCGCACGGACACTCCACCGTGATGGAATCGCCGTAGTATTGGTGGAACTGCAGCAATGCCTCCACAAGCAGGTAATTGACCGGCATCCAGATCGGGCCGCGCCAGTTGGAGTTCCCCCCGAAAGCCCCGATCTTTGACTCGCCCGGATCGTAGCCGACGGTGAGATTGCGCCCGTCGTAAGGCAATACATAAGGGTGCTCGAGATGGTGCCGCGACAGCGCCCGGATGCCGTAGGGTGAAAGAAACTCCTCAGGATCAAACATGCGGTGCAGCAGGCTCTTCATACGGTGCACGCGGAGCAGGGAAAACAGCCTGCGCTCCTTGCGCCCGGTCCTCTGCCAGCGCGAGACGAGCGAGGCCAGGCCGGGCTCATGCTTGAGAATCCAGTCCAGCCGCTGGGCAAAGCGTGGGAGGCGCTCGATATGCTCCGCCTCCAGAGTCTCGACCGCGAGAAGCGGGAGCAATCCGGCAATGGAACGCACCTTGAGCGGGAACGGCCTGCCGTCGGCTTTGGTCACGACATCATAAAAGAACTGATCCTCCTCGTCCCACAGGCCGAGTCCCTGCCCGCTGACGTTGTTCATCGCCGAGGCGATACGGAGGAAATGATCGAGGAACTTCGCCGCGATATCCTCGTAGGCGGGATTGGTCAGCGCCAGCTCGGCGGCGATGCGCATGAGGTTGAGCGAGCACATCGCCATCCAGGCCGTCGCGTCGCACTGGTGCAGCTTCAATCCCGGCGGAAGCGGCTGGCTGCGGTCAAAAACTCCGAGGTTGTCCATGCCGAGAAAGCCGCCCTCGAAGATGTTCTGCCCGTCGGCATCCTTGCGGTTGATCCACCAGCCAAAGTTCAGGATGAGCTTGTGAAAGACCCGTTCCAGAAACTCAATATCTCCCCGGTCGCCGCGGCGCTCGCGGTCGATGAGAAACACCCTCCAGGCCGCCCATCCATGAACCGGAGGGTTGGCATCATCAAACGCCCACTCATACGCTGGCAGCTGGCCGTTGGGGTGCAGATACCACTCGTTGGTGATATGTAAAAGCTGCTCCTTGGCAAAGGCCGGGTCGACCGAGGCGTAAGCCACTGCGTGAAAAGCAAGATCCCATGCGGCGAACCATGGGTACTCCCAGGTGTCGGGCATAAGAATGATCTCGCCCGCGTTCACATGCTGCCAGCGGGCATTGCGCCCGTTGGCGCGGGAGGGAGGCGGCTGAGGGCCGGTCGGGTCTCCCTCGATCCACCGCCGGACGTTGTAGCGGTAAAACTGCTTGCTCCACGTCAACCCAGCCGCAGCCTGGCGGTAAATCCCCGCCCGCTCCTCGGAAAGATCATCGGTCTTCTGACGGTAAAACTCATCCGCCTCGGCCCGGCGTTTCGCCAGCACGTCGGCAAAGTCCGGAACAGGCGCCTCCAAAGGGCGCAGCGTGGTGTGAAACTCGCGCGTCTCGCCGGGCCCGAGCGTGCACCGCCAGACGGCCGCCGCCTTCGTTCCCTCCTGCTCAGGGTTCACGCATGCCGTGTCGCCGAGAATGATGCAGTCGTGAAAAGCGTCCTTCGGCCACGTGCATTCCCCCGCCCGGAAGAGGCGGTTGAAATTCGTTTCATTATCGGTGAAGAGCCATTCCTGGGCGCCCTCGGCTTCGAAGCGATAAGCGCCGAGCTCCGGATTCGACGCGCGCACCCCTCCCTCGACGAAACGCAGCGCCGGCTTGCGCTCGGGTTCGCCCCAGGACCAGACGTTGCGGCACCAGAGCTGAACGAGCAGGGTGAGTGGAGCGGCCTCCGGTCCGTGATTGGTCACGGTGATTCGCTGGCAGGTCACTCCCGGCCCAGCCTTGGCGTACTCGATGAAGACGTCGAAATAGCGATTCTCGCGAAAAATCCCCGACTGCGTGAGGTCAAACTCCTCCTCCAGGCGGGAGCGGCTCTGGTTGGCCCGGATCAGCTCCTCGTAGGGAAAGGCCTTTTGCGGATACTTGTAGAGCATCCGCTGGTAGGAATGCGTCGGTGTGCCATCGAGGAAGAAATACGATTCCTTCACGTCCTCTCCGTGATTGCCCTGCGCATTGGTGACTCCGAAAAGGCGCTCTTTCAGGATGGCGTCGCAGCCATTCCACAAGGCAACGCCCAGGCACAGGCGCTGGCGTTCGTCGGACCAGCCGCCGAGGCCGTCTTCACCCCAGCGATAGGCGCGGCTGCGGGCGTGTTCATGGGGGAAGTCGTTCCAGGCATCCCCGCTCGCACTGTAATCTTCCCGCACGGTGCCCCACTGGCGTTCGCTCAGGTAGGGCCCCCACAGGAGCCAGTTTACCGATCCGGAGGAGTGCTCGGCCAGCCGCTGATGTTCAACACCTGCCATTACCCGCTGGCTTGTAGCACATTGCCCGGCTGCCGTCTCCTTCTCTCGGCAAAAAAGAACGCCCTCGCGCAGGAGCCGCGAGACGCCTGCCGGACGGCCGACGCTCTAGCGGGAGAGCAGATTTTCCGGACGCTTATCCTCCGGGGTGGGCGCGCTCTGGGGCGTGGGCAATGGCACGGGGCGATCACCCAGCTTGGGCAGCTGCTTCTCGGGCGGAGTGGCGCGCGGATCGTACTCCGTGCCTCCGCTGACGGAGACCACACCCTGGGAACGGACGAGAATGGGGCGCTGGGCTCCGGCTTGATATCCCTGCTGGTTGACCAGCTTGCCGTTGACATCAAACTGAGAGTAAAGGAACGCCTTGGGAGCGGTGTTTTGCAGGATGTGGATGTTGTTCGCCCCATCCATCTCGATGTCCGAGTTGTTGAACGCGATGAATCTCCCCAGTTGAGTCGTGCAGTAAACGATGCCCGCCTCGGCATCCTCCACGCGCAGATACAGCATGCTCGTCGTCGGCAGACGGTGCGCGAGCACGGAGACGCGACGCGTCTTGCCTGGTCCCGCGCCCTCCGGCACGCCGACGGTGTCCTCCCAAAGCAAGCGACCTTCCGTGATCTCGATGTTCAGGTTTGGCGAGGAGAAGTATTGCTTGAGCTCCTCCGAGTACACGGTTCCCCTCACCCGGTAGGTGCCAAACTCTCCCAAGGGAAAAAGCGGTGTGAGGTTAATGGCGCGCACGACCTTCTCGCCCGCCGGGACGGTGAGCGGCTGGTTCTGGTAGTTGGGATCGTTCGGAGGTATGGGACGCCCCTTGCCAGTCTCGATCTGGAAGCTGAACCACTGGTTCCTCGGGGTGTCGGCGAGATCCAGCGTGCGCCCACTCTGGTTCGTGATCGTAACCGTGCAGATGATCGGCTCGTAAACGACGTAGAGACTGCGCTTGAACTTGATGTCCACCTGGATCTGGGCAGACAACGGACTAAGCGCGGCCCAGAGGGCGAGAGCAATGAGCCAATACCGGAATTTCGTCATTTGGCGGGAGGTGTGTCCGATACGGTACGGAATCCCAGCGCCTCGTCATTCTGAATTTCACTCAATTTCAGCACACGACGAGTCAGCTTGTAATCCGGGGTGCGCCAGTTGCCGCCGCGAATCACCGGAACCTTCTGGCTCGGCAGCATGGGATCAGCATCGAAGGTCGCCGTCCACTCCGAGACGTTTCCACCCATGCCGTAAACGTTGAAGGGGCTCTTGTCCGTCTTGACTGCAGTGACAGGGCTCCATCCGTCCCATCCGTCCACCTCGCCGCCCTTGGCAGGATCGCGATTGGTGTCGACGCCGCTGTTGACCTTCTTGTTGTCGGGCTCGCCACCCCAGGGATAGAGAAAGCCCTGAGTGCCGCGGGCGGCCTTTTCCCACTCCTGCTCGGTCGGCAGGCGGTGGCCTTTCCACTTGGCGTAGGCGTAGGCGTCGTACCAATCCACACCGAAGACCGGGCTGTTCACATCGAGCTTGGCGTCATGATATTTCCCCCAGCGCTTGGCCCGGGTGTAAAACCCGGGCATCCAGCCGGTGGGCAGATCCTCGTCGGCCCATTTTTCCGGAATGTGCGATTTGCCCTTGGGCTGATCGGGGTGGTCGAACTTCGTCGCATCCTGCGGGTGCGCCTTCAGATACTCGAGGAACTTCGCATACTGGCCGATGGTAACCTCGTACTCGTCGATGTAAAAGGTCGGCAGGTTCATCTTTTGTCCATCCTGGTAGACGAACTCCCCGGCCGGGATCTCGATCATCTTGCTGTAATCGGTGCCCTTGGTATTCGCCCGGAAGATGAAGAACGAGACGATGCCGAGCACAGTCGCGAGCAGCGCCAGAGAGATGGCTGAGCTGACGAGCATGTTTCGGCGCTGGCGCTTCTTGGCCTCTTCGACCATGCGAATGGCCGCACGCTCCTGGGCGTCCAGCTTGTAGGCGTCCTGCGGCGCGACTTTGGGCTCAAGGGCCGTCACCGCATCGATGAGAGCCTGCCATGTCGGGAACTCCCGGGAACCGTCGGCAAGGCTGGCCGCGAGAGCACGAATGCCCAGCGCCTGAGACTGCTCGGGCAGGGCCGCGGCAAAAACCCGCCCCAGTTCGGACATCTCGCGCTTCATGTCGAAGACTGCATCCGGATGATAGGTGGCGATGTTGGCGATGCGGGGCTTGTTTTTCTCCCCGATCAGGACGCTGTTTTCGCCGATCAGGTTGTGGGAAATCTTTTCCTTCTCGAAATAAGCCAGCACCTCGGCGGCGACCTTCATCGCCTGAATGGCTGTCATTTCATCCAGAAACTGCCCGGCCTGAATAATCTGACTCAGCGAGCGGCACGGCACGTATTCGCAGGAGTAGAAGTATGAGCCCTGGGACTGCCCCGCCTCATACACCGCGAAGATGTAAGGATGCGAGACATTGGCCTTCACACTGGCGTCGGAGATGAAGCTCTTGACCTCCTCCTGATCGCTAGCGCGCTGGGAATCGAGAATGTAGAGACGGACCGGGCGGCCGATATTGGTCTGCTGGGCGCGATAGATGCCGCTGCGCGAACCCTGGCCGATCTTGGCCTCGACCTGGTAGTTGCCAACGGTCGCACCCACGTATTGATCGGGGGCGAGTTCAACCTCGGAGTTATCAGCTGGCTGGGCGATGGGCGCAGATGCTGCTGCCGGGCGCGGCCCTGCGGCGGCGGGAGAGGGCGAGGCGGCGGGGCGCAGTGCTCCGGCCTTGGCCACGGCTGCGGCGGGCTTCGCCTGCGGCGCTGCGGCGACTTTGGGAGCAGCGGAGAGCTTGGCGACCACGGGCTGGCCAGCCACGGGCGCTGCGGCCTGCGGTACAGCCGCGACCGCCTTGGGTGCGCTGGCCGTAGCTGCGACTGGTGCAGCCGCGGCGGCAACAGGCTTCGGCGTGGCAGTCGGCGTGGCAGTCGGCGTGGCAGTCGGCGTGGCGGAGACTTTGGCGACGACTGGAGCGGCTTGAGCCGCCACAGGAGCCTTGGCTCCCAGTGACGCTGCCGCAGCGGCTACAGCGCCGACTGGAGGGGCCGCCTGCGCGACAACCGGAGCGGGCTGAGCAACGACAGACGCTGGTTGAGCAACAGCCGGGGTCGGCTGCACAGGAGCTGCCACGGGCTGAGCAACGACGGGGGCCGCTTTTGGCTCCTCGTAAAAGGCGCGAATCGCTTCGTCGAGATCGTGTCCGGAAACCGGCTTGGGCAAAAACTTTGCACCGATCATGCGCGAGCCATAGTCGCTCAGATCATAGCCCGAGATGAAAACCGCCTTCATTTTCGGGAATCGCGCCTGAAGGCTCTCGCGCAAGGTGAAGCCATCCGTAGGCTGCATCACCACATCGGTCACGAGGACGTCGACCCGCCCCTGCTGCTCGGCCCAGGCCGAGGCTTCATCCGCACTGGCGGCTACACCAGGCTGGGGCCAACCGTTCTCTGTCAACCAACCAGCCAGCCCGGAAGCCAAACCGGGCTCGTCGTCTACGATCAAAATTTTCATTCGTTATCTTTCTTGAGATAGAGGGGAAGGGGGAAGTCTTTGGCGAGCTTGCCTGGGTCGGCGCGGAAATCCTGCAGTTCGTTGTTGTAGTAAATGCCCACGACATAGCCGAAGTATTTCCGGCCTGCCCCGTCGGCAGTGCCGTCCGGCATCGAATATTGAATCTCAAGAAGCTCGAAATCATTGCCTGCCCAGTCGATCGGCGGGCTGAGCCACTGGGGCACCACTTTGGATTCGGTAAGCTGGACATCCCCGTCCTCCGTCTGCTCGTAGAAGAAAACGAGGATCTTCACATCCTTGACGTTGATCGTCGATCCGGGCCGGGCTTTCACCGCCACCTTCAGTCCCTTGACTCCCATTTTGACGTCCCGGAGCCGCACATCAACGATGCCGAGAGACGAGCCGGGCTGGAGGCCGTTTTCCCGCAGTTCCTGATCGCCGCCAGACTCCAGCGGACCGGCCGAGCGCGAACGAGTCGGCGGAGCGGCCGCGATCACCTGCGACAGGCGATTCATGTCCTTTTCGATGCCGACGCGTACTTGCGGCGGCAGTCCGGGATACCGGGAGGCAACCTCAAGGGCGGCCATCGCGTCTCCGGGCTGATCCAATCCCTCAAAGGCTTTGGCCTTGAGCACGAGAAGCTTGGGGTCGCCCGGCAGGATGGCTTCGGCCTCTTCAAGGCTTTTCATTGCCAGATCGTACTCACCCACGCGCAGCTTGCTCGCTCCTTCATTGAGAAGCTCGATGGCTTGCTGGTGATCAGCCGCCGAAAGCGCGGGAACCGGAGCCGACTGCGAGGGAGGGAAATTAGCCGATGCAGGCGTCGGGGCCGCCTCGCTCAAGTCCGTATCGCGGCCCTTCTGGGCCGCCATGGCCGAGTCGGTGATCTGCTGGCCGACCATCGGGCCGAAGTGGAGAATCACCGCGAGCAACTGGACGATGGCAAGGAGTCCCAGGACAGAAATCGCGACGGTAAACGTCTTGCCCAAGGGCTGCTTGGGTAAGGGAGGATGAGGGGTGGCAGTCGACACAGCAGGCTAGAATAACATTTTTATCGCTTTTGCAAAGCCTTGAGCATGTTTGGGGGTCGGGAACACCTCAGCTCCCGGGCTCCGGCGCGATGGTCACCTTGAGCGGAATGATCTTTTCGCCACGCCAAACCTTGATGTCCACGGTATTTCCGATCGGCGTGTCGACGACCCGGGTGCGTAGATCCGAAGCATCCCGTACGGCTTTTCCCCCGTACTCGACAATCACGTCGCCCGATTCGATGCCCGCCTTCTCCGCCGGGGAGTCGGCCTGGGTCACCTGGACGAGAGCCCCGGCGATATCACCGGGCAGATTGAGCTGGCGAACGATCATGGGCGAAAGCGGCAGGGTGGAAACACCAAACCAGGGGCGGATGAAGCGCCCATGGTCGCGGATGCTCTCAAAGACCCGCCGCACGGTATTGGCCGGAATGGAAAAGGCAATGCCCTGCGCCTGGGTCTGGGCCGGGACCATGTTGTTGATGCCGATCAGTTCGCCCCGCAGGCTGACGAGAGGGCCGCCGGAGTTGCCGCGGTTGATCGCCGCGTCGGTCTGGAAAAACTCATTGGCCGCTTCACTGGCCGCCCGGCGTCCACGGGCGCTGATGATGCCCTGGGTGACGGTCTCCTGGAGACCGAGGGGATTTCCAACGGCAAAAACCATCTGGCCGACTTTCACCTCGTCGGAGTTGCCCCAGGCGATGGGCGAGATGTTTTCCGGGGCGATTTGAAGGATGGCGATATCGGACGGAATGTCGGCCCCGAGGAACCTGGCAGGCAGCACCCGGCCGTCATTGAGCGTGACCTCGGCCGATCCGGCCCCCTGGATCACGTGAAAATTCGTCACGATGTGTCCTTCCGGAGACACGATCACCCCCGAGCCGAGCTGCGGCGGAGTCGCCCCGGGCTGCAAGCCAAAGAGCTGCCGCAGGTACTGGATGCGGGGATTGGTCGTATCGGCGGGGATGGCCGTGATGCTGACGACGGATGGAAGGACGTGGGACACGAGGTCGGTAAACTCCCGATCCACGGTCTCCAGGGCCGTATAATGCGACACTGCGACAGGGACCCGCGCAGCCGTCGCTGCCTTCGTACGGGTAAAATAAAGCAACGACACCGCTCCGAAGAGTAGGACAACAAAGATGAGGAATCGCAGGACGCTCTTCATGGGGCGTGCCGTACTAAAGCGAGGGAAGTCCCGGGGGGGCAAGTGAAATGGAGATCGTTCCTCGCTCCCGGAGCGCGGCAAATCCTAGAGACGGAACATCCCGCCCAGTTTTTTCCCGAGCAGCAGATTGGCCGCAAAGACCGTGGTCGCGAGGAAAAGCATGGCCCATACGCCGAGCGCACAAGCGAGATAGGGTCCCTCGCCCAGCAGTTGATACAGCTCGAAGATGGCCTTGGTGATCGGATAGTCCTTCATTCGCTGCGCAAGGATCAGGGAGTCGCTGACCTCGAGCATGGCGAAGGAAAACGCCAGCAGGCCGCCCGCCAGGATGTTGGCGAGGATGAGAGGCAGCGTCACACGCCGCAGCGCCCGCAACGGAGATGCCCCGAGATTCTGCGCGGCCTCCTCCAGGGTCACGCTGGTCTGCTGCAAGCCGGCGGCGACAGACCGCACGACATAGGGCAACCGCCGGACGGCGTAGGCGATGACGATGATCACCAGGGGATCGGTGACCGGGTTGAGGAATTCAAAGAGCTTCCCCGGCTGGGTCATGGCCAGATATCCGAAGGCCAGCACCAATCCCGGCACTGCCAGCGGGAGCATGGCCATGGCATCGAGGAGGTGGCGGCCCGGGAGCTTCGTCCGGGTGACGATATAAGCGATGGCAATGCCGAGCACGACATCGAGGAGGGTGGCCAGCGCCGCGTACTTGAGGCTGTTCTGGATCGAAAGAAGCGTAAGACTGTGACCCAGCGCCCCCTCGAAGTGTCCCAGCGTCCAGCTCGTCGGGAGGATCGTGCCGTACCACTGCGAGGAGAAGGCCGCCAGGATCACCCCCAGGTGAGGCAACAAGGCGAGCACGGTAACGCCCCCAAAGAACGCCGTGCATCCCCAGGCGGCCAACGGGGTCATGGGCCGGGGTCCGCCCTGGCTGGTGGCTTTGGGCATCATTCCATGGGCGCTGTTGCCCAGCACGTACCGGCTCACGGCATAAAGAAGCACGGTGGAGACCAGCATCACGACCACCAGCGCATAGGGAAAGGGATTCCCCGAAATGTCGCGGATGCCGTAGAAAATCTGCACCGGCGTCACGCGGGTGTACTCAAACATCAGGGGCACGCCCAGTTCGGTGAAAGCCCAGATAAAAACGATCGCGCCCCCGGCGAAAACGCCCGGCATGATAAGCGGCAGGGTGATGCGCCGGAATTTTCTCAGTCCGGTGCAGCCGAGGTTCTCCGCCGCCTCCTCCATCGCCGGATCGACATTCGACAGCGCAGCCGTGATGTTGAGAAACAGCACCGGGTAAAGGTGCAGGGCGTTCATGATGACCACGCCCCAGAATCTCCCCTGCCCCAGCCAGTCGACGGGAGAAGCCTCGCTGACGAGACCCAGGCTCTCCAGCAGGGCATTGAGCGCTCCCTGCTGGCCGAGGATCTGACGCACCCCGATCGCTCCTACGAAAGGCGGCAGGATCATGGGCACGAGCACCAGCCCGGAAAGAAGCATCCGCCCCGGAAAAAGGCAGCGATCCGCCATGAGGGCGAGCGGAAGGGCGATAAGCAGCGTCAGCACCGTGCTCACGACCGCCAGCAGGAAGGCATTGACCAATCCCTCGACATAGACCGGGTTGCGAAAAACCTCGAGGACATAGCCCAGGGTAAAACCCTGGCCGGGCGTGAAAAACGCCCCGCGCACCGTCTCCCCGATAGGCCAGAGGAAAAAGAAGAAGAAAAACAGGATGCTGAACCCGAAAACGGCAAATGCGGTGGAGCGGCTCATTTTCCCTCCCGGGCAAGTTGTTCCGCCTCCCGATACTGGCGGCGGAAGGCATCGGTAAGTTCACGGGTAAGCGCGACCTCGGCGATGCGATCGGGCGAGGCAAGGGCCGGCCTGAGTTTCTCCCGGGCCAGAGCGTAGCTCACCGCGCTGACATCGTAAAACCTGGCTGTCGCACAAGGGGGAAACCCGGCGGCGATCAGCGCCTTCCACGCGGCGGCCAGTTCGTCATGGCTGTCCTGGCACATGACCCGGATAACCAGACCGATCACGCGGAAGAGCGGCGCAGTCCAGGCGGCATGATAGGTAAAGAGCTTCGCGTCCTCGTAGGGAAACACCGTGGGATCGGAGCGAAATGCCGTGAACGCGGGAGCGTAAAGCTCCTTGCGAATCGGCAGTCGGCGGAGCGCGTATTTCGTCGGGCCGCCCGGCGTACCGACCCGGAAATTCCAGAGCTTCTGCCCCTCGATGGAGAGAACGAAGTCGATAAACTTTTCCGCGACCTCGCGATTGGGGGCGCCGCGGATAAGCGCGATGGGGTCCACCCCGACCGAGGAGCCGCCCGACGGCGTGACGTAGACCAGGCGCGACGCGCCATCCGGCCCCGCGACGAACTCGCTTTGGAACCGCCCATAAAAGTCAATACACATCCCGATCGCGGCATCACCGGCCGCGACATCCATGGGCGCGCGGCCCGCCGCATCGGTGAAATACCGCGCATTGGCCGCGGCGGCCTGGATGAGATTGAGCCCGGCCGCCCACCCCTCGCCCAGGGGCTCTTCTCCGGCCTGCTGCATCTTCTGCTGGAGGATCATCTCAAAGGCCTTGGCGGCGGAACCGCTCTTGGAGGGATCGGTCAATGCCACCTCATTGAAATAGACGGGATTGGCCAGATCCTCCCAGCCGGAGGGCGGAGTGGCGATGCCCAGCCGACGCAGGGAATCCGTGTTGTAGCAGATGCCGAAGGAGGAGAGGGCTGCGCCGATCCAGCGGCCCTTCGGATCATAGAACGGCTCGCCTGATACCGATTGGGGAATCGACTGCTCCGTGAACCACTCCGGATGGCGGCGCATCACGTCGCCCGCGACCAGACGGCCCGCATCGGCCTGCTGGATGAAATCGAAGGACCCTCCGCCAAACATCACATCGATCCCGATGCCGACGCCGGAATCGAGAAAGGCGCGGCGGGCCGCCTGCGCCGGAGTGTCCCCGGCCGGGCTGTCGGCGGGCGTCACCTTCGGATTGTCAAAAGCCCCGATCACCTCGGGGGTCCAGGCGTTGCCACGGGAACGCCAGTAATTCTCAAAGGCATTATAAAACTCACTCTTGAGGTAGCGCGCGATCTCGCTGCCGCCGCCCGGGGTGCGCCAGTCGAGGCGCACGGTGCGCCCGGTGTCCTTCCGGTACTTTTCAGCGAAGGCGCGGGTGAATTCATAGCGGATCGACTCATTGTGAGGGCTGATCAAGACCAGCGTGTCCTCTGCGTCAGCCAGCAGGTTTTGCTTCGGTCGCAGCAGAAATGGCAGCGCCAGCACAGCGACGACCAGCCCGATGGCGAGGAGATTTCTCATGCCCGGTCCTCAAGGGCGATAACATCCAGCGGCTCCAGGAAATACTGGCGGCCCGCGACCCGGCTGGACAGATGCGGGTTCATCTCCAGGACCTTGAGCGTCTCTCCTCCGGCGTCGAACTCATGCTGGGCCAACTCCCCGAGATAGATGGTGGAGTGCAGCGTCGCCGGGATTGCTTCCGCTTCGCTCCTGTCGGAGATCCTCCAACTCTCGGGACGGATGGAGAGCAGCACGCTGTCACCAGCCTTTGTTTCCAGCGTCTCCACCGCATGGGCGGAGAAGCTCCCGGGCCGAGCCTCGACCCAGAGCCGGTCGTCATCCCGCGAGATCACGCGGCCTGGAAGGATATTCGTCTCGCCGATGAACTCTGCAACGAGCCTTGAGTGCGGCCTTCGGTAGACCTCCTCCGGCCGCCCGACCTGTATGATCCTCCCCTCGGCCATCACCGCGAGGCGATCCGCGACCGAGAGGGCCTCCTTCTGGTCATGCGTCACATAGACCGCCGTAAGGCCAAACTCCTTGCAAACGCGGCGAATCTCGGAGCGCATCTCCAGCCGGAGCCTGGCGTCGAGGTTGGACAACGGCTCGTCAAGAAGCAGAGCTCGCGGGCGCACCACCAGGGCGCGAGCCAGGGCGATCCGCTGCTGCTGGCCGCCGGAAAGCTGGCCGATTTTCCGCCCGGCATACGCCTCCATGCGCACCGAAGCAAGAGCCTCGCGCACCCGTTTCTCGCGCTCCGTCGCCGGAACGCCCAGTTCCTCCAGCCCGAAGGCCACATTGCGGGCCACCGAGAGGTGGGGCCAGAGCGCGTAGCTTTGAAACATCATGCCGGTCCGGCGCTTGTGCGGCGGCAGCAAGGTCACATCCTCTCGATCGAAAAATACTTTCCCCGCGTCGGGGGTGACGAATCCCGCGATCGTACGGAGCAGAGTCGTCTTGCCGCAGCCGCTCGGCCCCAGAAGAAAAAAGAGCTCGCCGGGTTCGATCCGCAGCGAAACAGCGTCGAGCGCCGCCTGGCTGCCGAACCTCTTGGTCAGTGCGTCTATGGAGATCGCGATCATTCCATCCGGTGAGGTAGTCGAATCTGGCGCGAGTTAGAAGAGGGAAGTCATGCGAAACGTTGCACGTTTACGTTGGAAAATACCCCGGGTATGCCTATTCTCCGCGCGTGGGTTCGTCTTCCGTCCACGCCAGAAAGCCGCCGTTTTCCCGGATATCCATTCCCGTCCGGGATGGGATATTGGCGGGGCTGGCTGTTTTTGTCATCGCGCTGTCGAGCCTGCTCCTGATGGATATCGAGGCGTTGCGCCAGCAGCGCATCACGATCAAGGACAGCCTGGAGCGCACCGCGCGCACGGCGGCAGGCCTGGTGGACGGTGATGCCCATGCGGAGCTCGTGCGAAGCGGAAAGCCCGACCCGGCCGCCTATGAAAAGCTGATCGCGCCGCTGATCCAGTTTCACCGGCAGGCTCCCGAAATCGCCTACCTCTACACCCTCGTCGAAAAGGGCGGGCAGCTTTACTTTGTCCTGGATACGGCCACGGCGGCGAACAGGCTGCAGTTTTCCCGGCCCATGAAGCCATCCGGCTTCATGGAGCCCTACAGCAGCTTTGCCCCCGACGAGGACGCGGCAGAGGTCAATGCGGTGCGCAATGGGCTGAACTTTGTCAGCAAGAAGCCCTTCACCGACGAATACGGCACATTCCTTTCAGCGCTGGCGCCCATCCGGGATTCCCACGGGAATGTCGTCGCCTCGCTCGGGATCGACATGAGCGTGGCGGACTACGAAAGCCGTCTCTCGGATCTCAAGAAAACCGGCTTGCTCTCCGCGATCATCTCGGCCTTCACCGCCGTGCTGCTCGGGCTGCTCGTCTGGTGGCACGCACGGCAGGCCCTGCGCCACGAGCAAGGAAAGTGGCAGGCGACCCAGGAAAAAGCGGAGCTGGAGGAGCGCGACAGACGCATCATCCAATCCCTCGGCCAGATCATCTACCGGCACAACTTTCCCACCGCCGACGAGGCCGAAAAAATCATCTGGGAGGGAAAAACCGAGTCCCTGCTGGGATATGCCCCGGCCCAGATGCCGCAGAACATGCCGGAATGGTTTGGCTTCATTCACCCGGACGACCGCTCCCGGGAAACCACGGCCTTCCTGGCCGCGATCAAGAGCCAGGCAGGGTTCTATGACGGTGAGTACCGCTTTCGCCATGCGAGCGGCCGCCATATCTGGGTGCATGACCGCTGCATGATCCTGCGCGATGCGGACGGCAAGCCGCTCCTGGTCGATGGCACGCTCCTCGATGTCACGGAGCGCAAGATCAGTGACGAGCGATTCCGGACCGTCTTCGAGGCGTCGACTGATCCGCATATGCTCGTCGGGAAAAACCGGGTGATCGATTGCAACCAGGCCACGGTCAAGACGCTGGGCTTCGAAACCAAGGCCGACGTGATCCGGCAGCCGCTCGCCGCCTACTGGCCGGACCTCGACGAGACCGCCTCCTGGGATACGGCGGTCTTCCGCGGCCTGCACCGCTTTGAAGCGTACAAGAAGCATGTCTCCGGCGAGTTGCTCCCGGTGGACGTGACCAACACCCGGGTGAACATCGCGAATGAAGAAGTGATGCTCGTCATCTGGCACGATCTGCGAAAGATCAAGCACGCGCAGCGGGAACTGGCCTTCAGCGAAAAGAAATACCGGGAACTCGTCGAGGGCCTGGAGCAGGTGGTCTTCCAGACCAGCCAGGACGGGCACTGGATGTTCCTGAATCCCGCGTGGGAGGAAACCACCGGCTATCGCATCAACAACTGCCTGGGACGACCGGTCGATCCCTTCATCTGGCCGGATGATCGCGAGCGCGTGACCAAGGCATGGAACTCGGGAAAGCCCGACGACCAGCCATTCCGCATCATCGGAGCCAATGGCAGCGAAATCTGGGTCGATGCGGACTGGCGTCCTCGCTACGACTCCTCCGGACGCCAGATCGGCGTGAACGGTACGCTGACCAACATCACGGCACGGAGGAAAACCGAACAGGCCATGATCGCGGCCAAGGAAGCGGCGGAAAACGCCGATCGCGCCAAGAGCGAGTTCCTCGCCGTGATGAGCCATGAAATCCGCACGCCCATGAATGGCGTCATCGGCTTTGCCCAGCTCCTCGGAGAAACCAGCCTCACCGAACAGCAGCGGGACTATGTCGAAACCGTGAAGAACTGCGGCGACACCCTGCTCCGGCTTCTCAATGACATCCTGGACTTTTCCAAGATGGAAAGCAGCCGGGTGGAGCTGGAGCACCGCCCCTTCTCGATTCGCCAATGCGCGGGAGAGGTCATCAGCCTGTACTTGCCGACGGCGACCGCCAAGGAGGTCGCGCTCTCAGCCCAGATCGACCCGGCAGTTCCCGATCAACTGCTGGGCGACAGCACGAGATTCCGGCAGGTGCTGCTCAATCTCGTCGGCAACGCTGTAAAATTCACCGAGCGCGGCTGGGTCGAGCTCAGGGTGGCTCTCGCAGCAGAGCCCGGCGGCTCCGGTGAGCCGGACCATTTGAAGGTCGAGGTACTGGACTCCGGGATAGGCATCGACAAGGACGCCCTGGCACGATTGTTCAAACCCTTCAGCCAGGCGGACTCGTCGACCACCCGGCGCTATGGCGGCACGGGACTGGGGCTGGCTATCTCGGCTCGTGTCGTGGAACTCATGGGCGGAAAGCTCTCCGTCCTCAGCGAACCGGGCCACGGCTCATGTTTCGCCTTCACCCTTCCTCTCAACCCTTCGAACGGCTGCCCCGAGGAAACGCAGCCCCCATCTCCAACACCGCCGGAGGAATCGAAGAAGCAGGAGGCCGAGCCCCCTCCAGCGCTGAAGATCCTCGTCGCCGAGGACAACTCCATCAACCGCAAGGTAATCTCGCGCATGCTGCTCTCTCTAGGCTACTCGGCAACGATGGTCGGAGATGGCTTTGAATGCCTGGAGGCATGTGAGCGCGAAGAGTTTGATCTCATCTTCATGGACGTGCAAATGCCCGGCCTGGATGGATTCGAGACGACAGCCCGGCTGCGGGCGGCGGGCAAGAGGACCTGGATCTCGGCGCTGACCGCTGCCGCCATGCCGGACGACAAGCTCAAGTGCCAGATCGCCGGGATGAACGACTACCTGACCAAGCCCTACCGCAAGGCTGACCTCGAAGCGAGCATCGCCCGGTATCTCGCCGCTCGCCGCTCGCGCCCCCAAAATGCCGGGGAATAAGCACTCTCGATCCCGCTTATTCGCCTCCCCTGCGTAGCTGCCCGGGATTTCTCCGCGCCGATGCTCATCGGGGAATTTTCCCGCAAGCAAAGCACTCCGCCAAGAAACAACACAACAATCTCATCATCAAAATAATACAAAAATGGAAACACTTTCGCATCATACTTATGCGAGCGAGATGCCGCACTTTCTTGACTGAGCGACCTGCCTAAGTCTATACGGCGCACCGTGGCAAATACACGCCGGCTTACCGGCGCAATCATTCTGGCGATCCTCGTTCTGGGGCAAACAGCTATCCTCGCTGACGAGGTCGTTTTTCAAGATGGAACCAAGATGCACGATGTACGCACCGTGCTTACGGAAACCCATGTGATCGTTCACATGAGTCATGGCGTGGCCGAGTTCCCACGAAAGGCCATCAAGACCATCAACGGAAAAGCCCTTGCTCCGGCCAAGCCGGTCCCGACCATGGAGGGAACCGCGCCCGCCGCCACCCCGGCTCTCGCACAAGCAGCGGGCCCGTCTCCCTCCGCCACTCCCGACGAGGTGATCCCCGGCATGGTGCCCGAGGTGCAGCAGATCCAGGATCGCCTGAGGATTGCCCCGACCCCGCAACCCGCTCAGGACACCACCTCCACCGCATCGGGCCCGGCAGAAGCAGCCCATTTCCCATGGAAGGCAGATGCCGCCATTGCCGCCGTATTCCTGCTGACCGCCATCTGGATCTACAGCCTCCAGTGGGTCCGGCGTTCACTAGACCGCCGGGGAGTATCCCCGGGGCCCTGGACCAATATCGCCATCATCCTCCCCATCGTCGGCTCGGTACTCTACGGCATCTACCTCGCCGCGCTGCCCTTTTTGCCCGAGGCCGGAGCGCGCTGGGCTCCTTGGGAGGCGATGGGCCGCCTCCTGCGCGAACGGCAAAAGGCCGCCGAGAATCCGCCGAAGCGCAAGGCCGCGCGCAGCATCGAGTTTTTCGACGACGAGCACCAAGCGATCAAACTCAAGAAAAAGGACGATCTCTCCACCGGCCTCGACCTCGCGAGCGACATCCTGGAAATCGCGCTGGAGCAGCGGGCCAGCGACATCCATGTCGAACCCGGCTCGGATGAGTACCGCGTCCGCCTGCGCCTCGACGGCATCATGCACGAGAGGTTCACCTTCGCGCTCGAAGACGGCCGCCGCATCGTGACTGCGATCAAATCGCTCGCCCAGATCGACATTTCCGAAAAGCGCAAGGCCCAGGATGGGAGGTTCCGCGCCCGGCTCGGCGATGCCGGAGTGGACTTCCGCGTCGCCACGGCCAACTCGATCCACGGAGAAAAAATCGTAATCCGCGTACTCGATCACAGCCGGGGCATTTTTGACCTGACCTCCCTCGGCATGTCGTCCGAGATGCTGGAGACCTTTCAGCAGGTGATCCACTCACGCAATGGAATGATCCTGGCCACCGGACCGACGGGATCGGGCAAAACCTCCACGCTGTACGCCGCCCTCCGGCAGCTCGACGCCAGCAGGATCAACATCATGACCATCGAAGACCCCGCCGAGTATGAACTGGCCGGGGCGACCCAGATCGCGGTGAACATCAAGGCCGGTGTCACCTACGAGAGCGGCCTTCGCTCGATCCTGCGACAGGACCCGGACGTGATCCTCGTCGGGGAGATGCGTGATGCGGAAGCCGCCCAGGTGGCGGTGAGCGCAGCCCTCACCGGGCACCTGGTCCTCAGCACCCTGCATACCAAGGACGCCCCCGGGACGCTCTCACGCCTGAAGGACATGGGCATCGAGCGCTACAAGCTGGGTACCGCCCTCCTGATGATCATCGGCCAGCGCCTGGTGCGTGTGCTCTGCCCGGCCTGCCGCCTGGAGACGCCCTGTGAGGGCGAAGAACTGGCCTCGATCGGGTTCAGCTTCGACCCCGGAACACCGATCTTCCGGGCGCAGGGCTGCCCGGAATGCAACAATACAGGGTTCAAAGGGCGCACGGGCCTCTTTGAGTTGCTCGTACTGGACGATGATCTGCGCAAAGCCGTCGGCGACGATGTCGATGAATCCACCTTCCTTGCGATGGCGGCGGAACGCGGATTCGCCAGCTACCGCCAGGATGGCGCGCTCAAGGTCCTGATGGGCATCACCACCGTCGAGGAAGTACTTCAGGCTATCTAGAATCCCATGGCTACAGAATTCATCATTTTCCTCGTCAGCCTGCTCCCCATCCTGGCGGGAGCTTATCTTGGCTGGCGCTTCGGAGCCTTTGTCGTGATCCAGTATGCGGCAGGTATCGCGCTGGCGACACTCTTTGCCGAGCGCCTCTGGCCGGAAGCCGCCCAGCGGCTCATCCCGATCATCCCGGCTGCTCCGGGGGTGGTGACCGCCGTCGTGTTTGCCATCCTTTTCGCCGTCGGCGCGCTGATCGCCTGCCTGGCGGTCAATATCCGCAGGCGCAACCGGAAGGATACGGAGTCAAACGTCATCGACAGCATCCTCGGCCTCGCCATGGGGCTGGGCGGAGGATTGCTCCTGGCTGGCATCGCCTTGACGCTGGTCGGATTGCTCTGGACCACCGTGGCAAGCCGCCCTTATGAGGCCAACCGCCTGCCCTTGAGGATCGATCAGGCGCCTGCGGCCTTCCTGCATGCGGTGCAAAGCCCGTTCGGGGTCCGCACTCCGGTTCCGGAATGGGACCCCAAGATCGGTACGGTCAGCTGGAAATGATCAGTTCTTGATCGCGCGGATCCAGGCCGAGGCGATCAAACCGTGGCCAGCCAGGCTGGGATGCACACCATCGGGCAGCCAGTAATCGGCCGGGGCCATGGTGGCGGCGGTGGCGAAGATGCCGTCGAGCGCGACGTAGGGCACCTTGTACTTCCAGGCGAGCTCGCGCACTGCGGTGATGCGGGGATCGAGATCCTCGCGCCACTTTTTCCGATCCTCCGGCACCGGAAGGAGGAAGGGCTCCAGCAGGATGACTCGCGATGTGAGTTCGGTGGTGATGCGAGTGAGAATCCGGTCGTAGGAGGCCTGAAACTCATCGATCCGCGAAACCACGTTGCTATCGTAACGCCGCCAGGTGTCGTTGATGCCGATCATGATGGAAACGACGTCGGGTTTGAGAGCGAGAACGTCCTTTTCCAGACGCTCCTCCAGATCAAAGACCCGGTTGCCGCCGATGCCCTTGTTGGTGAACTTGAGGTTCCACCCGGGATAGGCCGACTGAAGCCGACCGGCGATGAGAAAGGCGTAGCCGCCGCCTAGAGAGTTGATGTCGTCCCGATTGCGGCCACAATCGGTGATGCTGTCCCCATAGAACAGCACATGAGAATTCTTCGAGAGAATCATGGCAGCTCAAGTACGAGCACAGCACCCTCCCGAGTGCAAGATTATGGCGCGGGCGCATGCACCCAGGCGCGGGGGTCGTACCTCGCCGGAGCTGTCTCCGAGAGCCTGCGCGGGGCGACAGCATATTCATAGGGAACTGCGCCCTGCTGGTACAAAAACTCGGAAATCGCCGCCGTGACCTCGCGCGCGGTGCGCTGGGCGTCGAAGGTCAGCCCCGAGCGAGGGAAGCCCAGGAGGAGCGGCACGGCATTGGACCCGCCGGAGGTGCGGATCACGAGGAAAGGCCGGGGGGTCGGACCTGACATGTCCGACACCACGATGGTGGTATCGAGCTTCGTCCCGCCCAGGCCGAACCCGGCAAAGGACCGGAGGAACCGGCTCCCCTGGCTCACCCGGTCAAACTGGCCGGTAATCAACCAGTAGTTTCCCCGGCGAGGCGGCGCGGTGGCGGCCATGGCAGAGGCGGGAGCGATGCCATCCGACAGGCGGGAGGTCAGGAACCGGGTGAACTTTTCCTGAAAATCGTACTGGAAGTCCGAGAGCTTCGTACCGCTCCGGTCCACGGCGACATTGGGCTCGTAGTAAGCCAGCGGTTTCACAAAGATCGCGGCGGGCGCCTTGCGCGGCGGCGCGTCGGAAAGCCGCTGGGAGGAGCGCACTCCGACCGAGGCGCACGAGCAGAGCGCGAGAGAAACCGCCGCCAGAACCACGCGAGACATCATCACGGGCACTTGATGAGACCCGATGAATGCAAAGTCGATGAAAATGCGGTGCGATTTTGCGTTTACGAAGGCCCGGACTTTGAGATTCTCCCCTGCTGCAATGTTTACCGGTCTGGTCGAAGAAGTAGGCGAGTGTCAGTGGCTGCGGCGCACCACGGATGCCGTGCAGTTAACGATAGCCGCGCACATGATCCCCAAGAGTGTTCGCACTGGCGACAGCGTGGCGATCAATGGCTGCTGCCTCACGGTCACCGCCCACCGCAAGGATCAACTCAGCTTCGACCTGCTGGAGGAAACGCTGCAGCGCACCAACCTCGGAAAGCTCCGCCCCGGCTCTCCGGTCAATCTCGAGCGCGCCATGGCGGCGGATGGCCGCCTCGGAGGCCACTTTGTGCAGGGTCATGTGGACGGCATCGGAACCGTCAAAGACCTCCTTGAGCGGCGCGGCGACCTGCGCATCGAGATCACGATTCCCGAGGGTTTCGCCCAGTACATCGCCTACAAGGGCTCCATCGGGGTCAACGGCGTAAGCCTCACTGTCGCGGAGGTCAACGACGAAACCTTCGCGGTATGGATCATCCCGCACACCCGCGCTCATACAAACCTGAGCGACCTCGCCGTCGGCGAGGCGGTGAACCTGGAATTTGACATCCTGGCGAAGTACGCCGAGCGAATCCTGAACGGACGACGCGAGTAGCGCTCCGCCCGGAAACGAGTATCATAGCCCCATGCGAGCAAGGTTGAAAATCCGCCCGGCGGAGGGCGAGCCCTTCACGATCGACGTCGGCAACACGGCAACCATCGGCCGCAGCCGGGACAACACGGTGAGCCTGCACTTCAGCCAGCACGTGTCCCGCCAGCATGCGATCATCCGCTGCCACAATGCCTTCCAGTACCAGATCATGGACCTGGGCAGCCGCAACGGCACATTCGTCAATGGCCGCCGCGTCATCACCCCCACCCTGCTCAACCATGGAGCGGTGATCCGCATCACGAACAACGAGATCATTTTCGAGCAAAACGAGGATGCCCCCGCCGATGTGGCCAACGAGGTCACGATGGCTGCGGGCACCGACGCAAGCGAGGACCAGAGCGCGGTCGTCGCGGTGATGGTGTGCGACATCCGGGGGTTTTCCACGATGTCCGAGGTGCTGCCAGAGGAACACCTCGCCCGCATGCTGGGAGAGTGGTTCCGCGATGCGGGAGACATCATCCATGCCAGCGGCGGAACGATCGACAAATTCATCGGCGACGCCGTGCTCGCCTACTGGGTCCGGGAAGAGAATGGAAAGAACGAGGCCGAGTGCTCGATGAAGAGCGGGCTCGCGCTGCTCGAGGCGGCGCAGAAACGCTTCTGGCCCGGCGTCGAGCGCAAGCCCTTCCGTATCGCCGTCGCCCTGCATCACGGGCCGGTCACCTGTGGAAACATCGGCCTGGTGGCCCAGCGCGATGCGACCATCATCGGCGACACAGTCAATACGGTCTTCCGCATCGAGAGCGTGATGAAGCAATTTGGCGGCTATCGGCTCGTCGCCTCTCACGACCTGATCTCCACCCTGTCCGCCCCGCCTGCCGACGCCAAAGATCTCGGCGAGCATCAGCTCAAGGGCAAGAATCAGCACGTGGGCCTTTTCGGCATGGCCGCGGAGGGCTGAGTGAAGAACATCCTGTTTCTGATGGCGGATGAGTTCCGCCACGACATCGCAGGCTTTGCAGGAAATCCTGTCGCCCGCACGCCGCATCTGGACCGGCTGGCGGCAAATGCCATGCGATTTGACCGGGCCTACACGCCCTCGCCGGTCTGCGTCCCGGCCCGCCAGTGCATGGCGACCGGCCGGTATCCCCAGCGCGCGGGCTGCACGCAATTTCTCTCCGATATCCCGCCGGAATCGCCCACTTTTGCCCGGTGGTTCGCCGATCAGGGATATTACACCGTGGCCTGCGGCAAGCTGCACCACCGGGGGCAGGACCAGATGCAGGGCTGGATGCACCGCATCGGGTCCGAAACCGCCGTGCGCTGGCCGGAGGCCTACGCCGAACGCAACCAGATCGGGCGCCGCAAGTGGCAGGGAGCCGAGGATCTGCGCCGGGCGGGACCGGGAGTGTCGCCCCTCGGCATCCACGATGATTACACAGTGCAGGGAGCATGTGATTTCATCCGCATCCACTTTGGCGGGATGTACGACCTGCCCCCGGAGACGCCGCTCTTGATGATGGTGAGCCTCCAGCAGCCTCACTTCCCCCTCCTGGCGGATCGCGAGCTCTACGACTACTATCACGACCGCGTACCGGTCTTCGTCGACCAGCCCCGCCCGGATCTCCATGCCCTGAATGTCGGACGCATCGGAGAAGATGACGGTGTCGGGAAAGAAGATATCCGGCGCGCCACGGCAGCGTATTACGCAATGGTCGAGAAAACCGATCAGCGGCTGGGCCGGGTCATTCGCGCCCTTGAGGAGGCCGGACAGGATCTCGACGACTGGATCGTGGTTTTCGCCTCGGACCATGGCGACATGCTGGGCCAGCATGGACTCTGGGAAAAACGGAAGTTTTACGACGGCAGTGCCCGCATCCCCCTCTTTCTGCGAGCAAGGTCGCTGGAAGCCGGCGTGAACTCCACCCCTGCGAACCTGGTAGACATCTTCCCCACCCTCTGTGGTCTGGCCGGCTTGCCCCTCCCGGCGGGTGTGGACGGCCACGACCTGCTCGGCAATCCGCCGAAAGTCACTTTCAGCCAGTACCAGGCGGACAAATTCATGGTTTGCGACGGGAGATGGAAATACATGGCCTTTCCCGAAGGCGAGGAAGCGTTGTTTGACCTCTCCGGCGATCCCGAAGAGGCGGTCAACCTGCGCCACTCCGCCACGCATGCGGCGCGACAGGAGGAGATGCGGCAGCTGCTGGGGGATTTCCGTGCCAGCCAGCAGATCGACCGGCTGGCCTGATCAATCGAGATAGCGCTGAAGTTTTGCCTTCAGGTCGGCACGGGCGCGAAAAAGGATGCTTTTCACGGCGGGAACGCTGGTTTTAAGCACCTTGGCGATCTCCTCGTAAGCCAGGTTTTCATAGCGCCGCAGAACGATGGCGAGGCGGTGCTTCTCCGGGAGTTCCGCGATGGCGGTATCGACGGCTTCGCGCAATTCGGCGTCGAGAAGCTCGTCCGAGGGCGTGCTCGCATCGGGGTCGGCGTGCTGGGTTACGGGGCCTTCGTCTGTCTCGTCGTGCAGGGGTACGATCTTTGCCCGGCCCCGGCGGCGGGATTCGTTGAACACGAGATTCCGGGTAATGGTCATGAGCCAGGTCGTGAACTTCGCGGTGGGCTCATAGCGGGCAGCCGACTTCCAGACGCGAATAAACACCTGTTGGGCGATATCCTCCGAGTCGGAGGGGTTTCCCAACATCCGGGCTACCGTGCCGATGACACTGTGCTGATGTTTCACCACCAGACTCTCGAAGGCATCGATATCACCGTCGCGCACCCGGAGCATGAGATGGAGATCCTCCGCCGACGACAATTCATCGGGGGAGGGATCATCCAAATTCATCGCCGGGAGACACGAAATCACAGTTTACCAGATATTTAACCCGGCAAAGGGCAAAAAGACGCAGAAAATCTCTTGGCTAAAGCGGGCGGAGTTCCGTTGAATGGGCTGTTCATGTCCCAGCCGGTCGTCGCCAGTTACTGCACCACATTCCTCAAGAAGGAAATGCGGCACATTTATCGCCAGGTCACCGGCTTGAAAGAGTTCAAGACGTTCGTCCTGACGCGGTGCCGGGAAAATGAGGATGTCTACCCGTTTGACGATGTCGAGATCCTCCTGAAACCCCGGACAAACTTTCTCCGCCGCTTTTACCGGAAACATATCCGTCGCATGCCCGCGATTCATTATCGCGGAGAGTACGACCAGTTGATCGAGGTGCTGCGCCGCCGGGAGGTTGACCTGATGCATGTTTATTTCGGCCATACCGGAGTCCATCTCCTGCCCTTTCTGCAGGCGTGGCCCATCCCGGCGCTGGTGTCGTTTCACGGCATGGACATCATGACCCGGGACGATCAGCCGAGCTATGCCGGGAAGCTGAAGGAAGTGCTCAAAACGGTTCCCATGGTGCTGGCCCGCAGTGAATCTCTCGCAGATCGCCTGGTGGATCTGGGCTGCGACCGGGGCAAGATCCGCCTCAACCGCACAAGCATCCCGTTGGATGGATTTCCGTATCAGGATCGCCAGCCTCCTGCCGACGGAGCATGGAAATTCATCCAAGCCTCCCGCTTCATCGCCAAGAAAGGCCTGGAGGTCACGCTGCAAAGTTTTGCCCGGATCAAAAAGACTTACCCGGCCGCCGAGTTGATCCTGGCCGGGGCCGGGCCGTTGGAAGAAAGCCTCAAGCGTCAGGCGGCGGAACTCGGGATTCTCTCCTCGGTGACCTTTACCGGCTTCCTCGACCAGGAGGCGCTGGCCGGGGCTTATCGCGAGGCGCATGTCTTCGTGCATCCCAGCCAGACCACGGCGACCGGCGACCAGGAAGGCGTGCCCAATGCCATGCTGGAGGCGATGGCGATGGGGCTGCCCGTCGTCGCCACCCTGCACGGGGGAATCCCCGAGGCCGTGACATCAGAGAGCACTGGACTGCTCGTGCCGGAGCGGGATGTGGACGCCTTTACGGCGGCATTGGAGCGACTCTGCGGTGATAGCGCCCTTTACCTGACGCTTTCACGCAATGCGTCAGAAAGCGTGCGCCAGAATTTTGAGCAGAGCCGGTCCATCGCCCTCCTGGAGGCAGCCTACCGGGAACTGCTCGGCAGCGCGCCGAAGGCCGCCGCTTAACCGTTGATCGGCTTGCGCAAAATCAACGCGTAAACAGGTCGGCCATCGACGAGAAATTTCTTCTGAAACTCCGTCAGCGGATACTCGCGGTCATCCGGGCATTCCACAAGCCCGGGCACGTTCGCAGCGTGAATGCGCACATCCCGGGCGTAGGGTTCATCATCCGTCACGAGGCGCAAGATTCCGCAGGGTTTCAGGAGCCGCAGGCAGGTTTCAATGAACGAGGGCTGAATCAATCGCCGAATGTGATGCCGGCGTTTTGGCCAGGGGTCGGGAAAGAGCACGTGGATATGGTCGGCGACACTCGACGGCAGGGTGCGCAAGGTCTCGTGGCCCTCGCCGCAAATCACGGCGGCATTGCGCATCTCCAAGCGCTGGATCTTGCGATTGGTGCGCTCGACCCGCTCGGCCTGCCGTTCGATCCCCAGGAAATTGCGGTCCGGGTAGAGAGCGGCCATCTCGGCAAGAAACAGCCCCTTGTGACAGCCGACGTCGATCTCCAGCGGTCGTCCGCTCTCGATCCACCCGGTGGGGAGTGGCGAGGCTTCCGAGATCATGACCAGAGGCTCGAAAGGATGCTGCGGGAACGGGGCTGGAAGGCGTCGTGCTGCTCCAGGACATCTCTAAGGGTCTGAACCGTCCGGGCAATGTCGAAGCGATCCTCCGCCAGTACGCGGCCCGCTTTTCCAAATTGTTCCGCCCGGGCATGGTCCGAGAGGATTTCACGCATGGAACGCGCCAGCGCGCCCGGATCATGCTCTGGAACAAGATATCCGGTCTGACCGTCGATCACCATCTCCGGCACTCCGGCGATCGGAGTCGAAATGACCGGCAGCGCCATGGCCATCGCCTCCATGATCACGGTCGGCAAATTGTCCGATCCGCCATCCCCGGATTTCACACACGGAAGGACAAAGAGTGTAGCACGGGAGAGCATCTCGATGATGTCGGATTCGCTGCGCGGTCCAACAATTTGCACCTTGTCAGCGAGGCCAAGGGCTGCGACTTGATTCTTGAGTTCCTCCTCCATCGGTCCCCTGCCCACGATCTGACAGACAAAGGGAATATCCTCCAACAAAGCGCAGGCGGAGATGAGGTCGGCGAATCCTTTTTTCTCGATGTAGCGGCCGACGCCCACGACGACCGGCGGATCGGCTTTTTCAGTCCCCGGAGTAAAGCGACCGATATCGATGCCATTGTAGGTGCGGAAGACCTTGCCGGCATATTTCGGAAAAAGTTCCTGGAGAAATTTACGACTGTACTCGGTCTCGGTGGTGATCACCTTGGCCGCGGCAACCATCGTCTCCAGGCGATGCTTGGGCTCGTCGCAAAAGACATCATTGGCATGCGCGGTGAAGCTGTACGACACGCCATGAAGGTCGTTCAGCCAGTAGGCCGTACGGGTTGCCAACCCCGCAAAGTGGGCGTGTACGTGCCGGATACCGCGACGTTGAAAATCCTCAGCCAACCAAAGTGCCTCATGAATACGGCGCTTCTCGATTTCATCGCCCCAGCGCTTCACCAGCTTGGGGACGGTGTATTGCAGCGTCTTGCGTCGATGGCGGACAGATCCCGTCCATTCATGGAAACACGCGGGAAGATACGTAATCGCCTCCCTCAATCCGGCCGGAAAATCCTGCGGAGGCTCGCCGCTCGGTTCGCGAACGGAATAGACCGGGCATTGAATCCCCTGTCGGCGCATTTCAGCGACCTCCCGAAAACAGAAGGTCTGACTGAACGACGGAAATTTCTCGAAAAGGTAGGCAAACCCGCCTGCCTTTGTGGATTCATCCATGGGCTGACTGGACCGCCTCAGGCGGCGTCCTTGTCCTGCCGCCTCCGGATCAACGGGGGGCGTTTTCCTTCCACCACAGTGCGATTGATCGTCACCTCGGCAATGTCGTCGCGGCTGGGAACATCGTACATGATATCGAGCATGATGCGCTCAAGCAGGGCGCGCAGAGCCCGGGCACCAGTGCCTTTGCGCACGGCCTCGGCGGCCAGAGCACGCAAAGCATCCTTGGTGAAGGTGAGGCCGACCCCGTCCATGGCGAGCAGCTTGGTGTACTGCTTGGTCATGGCGTTCTTGGGTTCGGTCAGGATGGTCATCAACTCATCCTCGGTCAGCGCGTCAAGCGTGCTGACGATGGGGAGACGACCGATAAACTCGGGGATGAGGCCAAAGCCGAGGAGATCCTCCGGCTCGACGGAGTGAATGGCCTCGGTCGCGATCTCATCGGGATCGCGGAAGTCGCGGGCATGGAAGCCCATCGAGCGGCCGCCGATGCGACGATGAACGATCTTGTCCAGCCCAACGAAAGCGCCTCCACAGATGAAGAGAATCTTCTCGGTGTTGATCTGGATATACTCCTGATGCGGGTGCTTGCGGCCACCCTGGGGAGGCACGTTGCAGACGGTGCCTTCGAGAATCTTGAGGAGAGCCTGCTGGACGCCCTCGCCCGAGACGTCACGGGTGATCGAGACGTTGTCGGTCTTGCGGCCGATCTTGTCGATCTCGTCGATGTAGACGATGCCCATCTCGGTGCGCTTTACGTCGTAGTCGGCGTTTTGCAGGAGACGGAGCACGATATTCTCCACGTCCTCGCCGACATACCCTGCCTCGGTAATGGTCGTGGCGTCGGCAATGCAGAATGGAACATCGAGGATGCGGGCCAGCGTGCGGGCGAGCAGAGTCTTGCCCGAGCCGGTGGGACCGATGAGCAGGATGTTGCTCTTCTCGATCTCCACCTCGGAGAGAGGGTCAAGCATGAGCGCCCCGTCGGAGGTCGATTCCCCGCTGATGAGGCGCTTGTAATGATTGTGAACGGCGACGGACAGAACCTTTTTCGCCCCATTCTGGCCAATGACGTGCTTGTCGAGCTCCCGCATGATGTCTGCGGGCTTCGGGACCTGAATCGTGGTCTTCTGCTTGCGCGCTTCGTCGTTAAGCTCCTTGTCCAGGATGCCTTTGCAAACAGTAATGCAACTGTCGCAAATATAGACGCCGGGGCCGGCAATAAGTTTCCTTACCTCCGCGTGGCTTTTGCCACAGAAGGAGCACATCGTCAGATTGCTAGCCCTGGCCATCTATAAGAATACTACTCGGAAGTCTTTTCGACGGGAAGCTCTTTGATTTCCTTGCGGGGCTTGACGACTTCGTCGACCAAACCATACGCGCACGCCTCCTCGGCGGTCATGTAATTGTCACGGTCGGCGTCGCGCTCCACCTGCTCCACCGACTTGCCGGTGTGATGCGAGAGGATGCCATTGAGCCGCTTCTTGAGCTTGAACATGAACTCGACCTGGCGCTCGACATCGCTGGCCTGGCCCTGGGCGCCGCCCGAGACCTGGTGGATCATGATGTCGGAGTTGGGCAGCGCATAACGCTTGCCCTTCGTGCCGGCGCAGAGCAGGACAGCTCCCATGCTGGCGGCGATGCCCATGCAGTAGGTGTTCACGTCGCACGTCACGAATTGCATCGTGTCGTAGATCGCGAGACCCGCCGTGACGGAACCGCCAGGGGAGTTGATGTAAATGCTGATGTCCTTTTTGGCGTCCTCCATCTGAAGGAAGAGCATCTGCGCGATCACGATATTGGCCACATGATCGTCGATCGGCGTACCGATGAAGATGATGCGATCCTTGAGGAGTCGGGAGTAGATGTCGTAAGCGCGCTCGCCACGACCGGTCTGTTCGATGACCGTGGGAATCAGATAGGAGTTCGTCATAAGTGTCAGGCGTTAGCCGGAGCCTCTGCTGGTGCAGCGGGTTGCGTCACCGTAACATTCGCGGCCAGCAAATCAAGAGCCTTGCCTGCGAGGATTTGCTCACGCAGCGGGCCGAAGCCGTCGCGGCGCTGAAGGTCCTTGATGAGCTTCTTCACCGGAATCTCGTAGCGGGCGGCCATCTCGTAGACACGCTGCGCGATGTCCTGCTCGCCGACCTCGATCTTCTCCTTCTCCGCGATGCGGAGGAGCAGGAAATTCGTACGGACGCGGTCGCGGGCGCTCTGCTGGGCGGCGCCAAGGAGTTCGTCCTGATGGTTGCGCAGCTCTTCGTCGCTCACGCCGCGGCCCTGATTCTCACGGACGATTTCCTTGAGGATGCCGGCCATCTCGCGCTCGACGATGTTGGCGGGAAGCTCGCACTCCACATTGGAGAGGAGGTACTTCACCGCAGCCTGACGCTTGTTGGATTCGAACTGATTCTGCGCGAGCTGCTCGAGCTGCTCACGGATCTTGGTACGTACCTGTTCGGCGGTGGAACCCGGATCGAGCTTGGCGGCGAGTTCGTCGGTGAACTCTGGCAGGCTCTTGGAATTGATGCCGTGGAGCGTGACGGTGTAGTCGACCTTCTTGCCCGCGAGATCGGCAATCGGGAAATCGGCGGGAAGCTCCAGTGAGAAAGTACGCTCCTCATTCACGTTCTGACCGACGAGGGCGGCGCAGAAGCCGGGAAGGAGGCTCTTTTCGTCGATGAAAATCCAGGCATTGCGGCGGCCCTGGAGCTGCTGCGGCGAGGTCGGGATGGCTTCAGCGAGCGGAGTGCCGTCGATCTTGCCCTCGTAGCTGACCACGGCGTAGTCGCCGAAGGCCAGGGCGCGATCCTCCACCGGGGTGTAGGTGGCATGCGGCTCACGGAGCTGGTCAACCCAGCGCTGGATGTGCTCGTCATTGACCTCCTCCAGAGCGATCTCCGCCGGGATGCTGGAGTAATCGGGAAGCTCGAAATCCGGGGCGGTCACGACCGTGGCGCGATAGCGGAGCACGTTGTCGGCGCCGATCTCGACGTTCTCGACCTGCGAGACGGAGATGACCTGGATATTCTTTTCCTTGATCGCTTCGTTGAGGCTTTCGCGGAGGAGACGATTGGTGAGCTCTTCCTTGATGTCCTTGGCAAAGCGGGTGTCGACGAGAGATTTCGGGGCCTTACCCGGGCGGTAGCCAGGGATGCGCACGTTGCGCTGAAATTGCTCGGCCACGGTCTGCCATTCACGGGTCACACGGTCGGCGGGCAGCTCGACCTGAAGGGAGACGAGGCAGTTGGGCTGGTTTTCTACTAGAACGTTCATCGGTAAACGGTCCAGTTAAGCACAACGTCCCGGCGGGGACAATAGATGAGTTTGCCCCCGCCGGTGACGTTTTTTGGTTACTTGTACCTGGGCAGGAAGGCCTTTTCGGCCTCGAAGAGCTCCAGCGTCATCTTTTTTATCTCCGCCGGGCTGCACATGGCTGCGGTGAGCGGGTCAAGCATGAGGGCGTAGATGGCCGCCTCCTTGCTCCGCTCGATGGCGGCGGTAGCGCCGAGGTCAAACATGCTCATGTTTGACGCGCAGAGGGCCGCCATCTGGGGAGGCAGGGCCCCGAAACGAGTCGGGTTGATGCCATTGCGGTCGATCATGCACGCAACCTCGACGCAGCCATTGGCCGGCAGGTTGGTGATGAGCGCTCCACTGCCTGCAACGTTGTTGGAAACGTTGCCGTGAATGCGGAACGGCGAGTCCTTCTCGCGGGCCTCGATGATCCAGCTCGCGTACTCCCAGGTACGATCCCAGGTGATGGACTCCTTGCCCTTGAGCATGGCGCTGCGGGTGTCATCAGCGGTTTTGCGCCAGGTCGGCCAGTTGTCGGCGTAAAACGAGGTTTCGCCATCGTATCCGGACCGCCCATATTTCGCCAGAATCTCGGGCCGTTTGCGGTAGTACGGGAGGTACTCCGAAAGGTGTCCGCTGGATTCCGTAATGAAGGCTCCGAAGTGCAGCATCATGTCCTTGCGGACGATGTCTCCGACGTCGTCGGGATTTGACGGCTTCCCGGCGATGTCCTGCTCGGCCAGTTTCTTGAGCAGCGGATAGAGGTCCTTGCCCTGGTGGCGGAGCTTCACAAACCACGCGAGGTGATTGATGCCCGCGCACTCCCACTCCATTTCGTCGTAGGGGACGCCTGCCCGCTTCGAGAGGAGATGGCTGGTTCCCTGAACGGAATGACAGAGGCCAACCACCGACATGGCGGAGGTCCGCTGGGCGGCGAGGCAGAGCATGTTCATGGGGTTCGTGTAGTTCAGCACGATGGCTCCGGGGCAAAGCTCCTCGGCGTCGCGCAGGACATCGAGCCAGACCGGGATGGTGCGCAGGGCCTTGAACAAGCCCCCTGGCCCGATGGTGTCGCCGATGCACTGGCTCACGCCGTATTTCGCCGGGATGTCGTTATCGTGACGCACGCACTCGAGGCCGCTGACCTCGATACAGTTCACGATGTAGTCCGAGCCTTTCAGCATCGCCCGGCGGTCCGGCGAGGCGATGACTTTCCAGCCCTTGGCCCCGACGAGGTCGATGACCTTGCCGATGAGGCGCTTCATGGCGCTCAGGCGCTTGAGGTCGATGTCGACCAGCGCGATCACGCCGCCTTTGGTGCCGGGAGTACGCAGGACGTCATTGACCAGCTTGGGCGTGAACCCGCTGCCCGCGCCGAGCATCGTGATCTTGATGGGACGAAGGAATTCACCGGCCAAACTGTGAGTATGGGCGGCCTTGGAATGCTCGGCGTGGCCGAGTGACTTCTTGGGAGATGGCTTTGCCATGAGGGTTTCGTACGATAATTCCGTCATTCGATCCAGAATTCAGATGTGACATTGACAGGTCATTTTGTGATATTTCTCGTCATGGCTCTGCCGAAAAATCCGCTGGAAATCTCGGTTCCCTTCGGCGCATCCCATCAGGTGGTTCACAGCCGGTACCACTGGAACAATGACAATCGCAGCGAGGAGTCCTTTGTGATCATCCAACGCACCCAGCACGGACTAGGGCGTGTGATTTACCAGGATCGCGAGCACGAGGTGCCGGAGGGACACGCCTTCATCGTCCTCGTTCCAGAAAAGAGCGAGTACGGGCTCCCGGAAAATCCGAAGGCGCCATGGGAGCTGGCATGGCTCAACCTGTACGGCGAACTCGGCATCCGGCTGTGCCGGGAGCTGCGGGAGGCTTTCGGGCCGGTGATTCCCATGACGCGGACCGGCGAAGCGGCGACGCTCTTCTTTTCATTAATCCGGCAGGCGGAGCGCCGCGTCTCGGTCGATCCCTTCACGGCCAGCACCCAGTGTTTTGCCTTTCTCGCAGCCTGGACCCGCGAGGCGAGCACGCCTGCGGCCCGAACCCTCGATCCGGTGCAGGCGGCCAAGCTGATCTGCGAACGGCGATTTCGCGAGCCCATCGGCATCAAGGAACTCGCGGCGGAAACCGGGCTCTCGCGCGAGCATTTCACCCGGCTTTTTTCCGCCCGCATGAAAACGGCCCCGGCAGCTTATCTCCGAAGGCTGCGCGCCCGCGAAGCTCGCCAACTCCTCGATCGCCCCGGGATGACGCTGACCGAAGCCGCTTTGCGCAGCGGATTTGCCTCGGTGAAGGCGATGAACCGGGCGCTTCAGGCGCTGGCGAAGTCCTCACGCACCCGCAGAGTATCCCGGCCCAAGTAGCGGGCCGCGAAGAGCCAGATCACGCCGGCGGCGAACATTGCGAGGGAAACCACGAAGAACCCGGCGGTCAGGCTCGACCGGTCAGCCACCGCCCCGATAAGCGGCGGGGAGATGGCATCGCCGAGGGCGTGAATGACGAAGATATTCACGGCAAAGGCGGTCGAGCGCACGGCGGGATCGGTGACATTGGCGATGGCCGTATTGGCTGGCCCAATGTTCATGAAGAGGAACGACACGGCGAAGAAACAGAGCACCCAGGCCCAGGGGAAAGGCACGAAGAGCATGGCGATCGTACAGGGGAAGGCCAGAAGCATGCCGCCGGAAGACACCCAAAAATAAGCCCCCGGCAATCGCTTCGCCAAGCGATCGCCCAGCCAGCCGCCGAAGAGCGTCGAGAGCAGCCCGGCCACGGCGGTGATGCCGCCAAAGATGAGATTCACCTGCCCCAGATCCGGCGCGCCGGAGCGACCAGAGAAATACGAGGGAGCCCAGAAGGACATCCCGCCGATAGCAAAGGTCATGGCGGTCTGCGCGGCGACATTCAGCACATAGGAGGGGATTTTCAGGAGGCCGAGGTAGTCCTTGAGCGATGCGTGCTTCGGTTTCTCCGCCTTGTGGGCACGCGGGTCCTTGAAGAACAGGCACATCACGGCCAGTACCATTCCCGGGATGGCAGCCCAGATGAATGGCGCCCGCCAGCCATGGGCGGCTCCGATCAACCCTCCAAATACGTAGCCAAGCGCACTACCCACCGGGATGGCCGCAAAAAACCACGCCAGCACCTGACCGCGGCGTTCGATCGGGTACATGTCGGAAATGATCGTGGCCGAGGCCGGCCCGTAGGCCGCCTCGCCCGTGCCCACCAGGATGCGAGCGAGCAGCAGGACACCGAAGGTCGCGGCGAGCCCTGATCCCGCCGTCGCAAGGCTCCAGACGGCGACGCCAAAGGCAATGATGACCCAACGGGACATACGATCCGCCAGAAACCCGAAAATCGGGGCCAGGATCATGTAGCTGAACAGAAATGCCGTCGCGAGGCTGCCGGTCTTCGCGAGGGCATTCGGATCATTGGCAAAGAAGGCTTCGCGAATCTGGGGCTCCACCGCCGCGAGAATGTAGCGGTCGATGTAGCAGAGGAGATTGAGGCTCAGCAGGAGCGCCAGAGTGCGGCGAGCGCCGGATGAGCGGGTGGAGGCCGTCATGCGCCGAGACTCTGCTATTCAGGCCCGCGACCGCATAGCAGAAAAATCGGTTATTTTCGCGGTCACTTCCCGCTTTCCAGAGCCGGAAGACGCGCTATGTTGCGCGCTGGTGATTCGGTTTTTCCTTCATGGCCTCCCGGCGTTGTTGATCGTTGCCATCGCGGTGGCCTTCCTCAACGAGACGAGGCTCAGTTCCGACAAAAAGAATGAGATGACGATCGGCTCGATCGCCGAGCCGTCCATGCTCAACCCGATCCAGCAGGCGGATTCCGCCGCCAGCGACGTGGGCTCGATGATTTTCAACGGCCTGCTCAAGTACAATGCCGACCTCGAGATCACCACGGATCTCGCCAAATCCTTCACCCTCAGCCAGCACACGACGATCTTCTTTGACGATCCGAAGACGGTGCCAGGAGCGATGGGGAAGCTTTTCTTCATGCGTGGACGCTGGGCGGACTGGAAGCTCACCGACGTGCGGCAGGATGGCTCCTCGTTGGTGCTGACTTTCTCCGAACCGGGCATGGCGGCCTCGCAGGAGATCATGGGGCTTTTCGATGCCAAGACGGTCGTTCCGGCCCCCATCATTCGCGTCGATCTTGAGGGCAAGGCGGCGGAGACACTCAAGGCCTGGCGTGCGACGGAGACCGGAGCAAAGGCGGTGCGCGACTGGGTGGAATCCGACGCGGCCTTTGAGATTACGGTGGTGGGTGATCCTGCACCGGTGGTGAAGGATTTGCAGGATTTCCTTGCCGGTCGCTCGCAAAAAGGAACCGTCGCGGCGGGGGATGTGCTGCCGTTTCTGGCCGAGCCGATCGTGGATTTCACCCTGCGGGACGATGTGCGGTGGCACGACGGCGCGCCCTTCACCTCGGCGGATGTGGTTTTCACCTATCGCGCGATCATGGACGATGCGGTGGCGTCGCCGCGCAAACCGGATTTTCTCTACATCCAGGCGGTGGAGACTCCCGACCCGCACACCGTGCGCGTGGTCTATCGCAAACCATACTCCCCCGCCCTGCAAAGCTGGATGATCGGGCTGCTGCCCTCGCATCTGCTGGAGAGCAAATCGCCCGAGTGGTGGGCGCAAAACTTCAACCGCAACCCGATCGGCACCGGGCCGTTCAAGTTCTCCGAGTGGAAGACGAACGAGTACGTGAGGCTGGTGCGCAACCCGGATTACTTCGACGCGCCGGGGCCGTGGCTGGACTCCATGGTCTATCGGGTGCTGAGCGACCAGCTTTCGCTGCGACTGGCCTTTGAAACCAAGCAGATTGATTTCTGGGGCGTTGATCCGTGGGCGGTGAGCGAATTCCAGAAGGACAAGCGCTTCGATCTGTTTTCGTATCCGAGCAGTTCCTACTCGTATGTCGGCTGGAATCTGAAGCGCCCGATCTTTCAAGATGAGCGCGTGCGCCGTGCGCTGGCCCATGCGGTCAACGTGCCGGAGATGATCAAATACATCCTCTACGGCTATGGGGTGCAAAGCACCGGAATCTTCCTGCCTCAGATGTGGTTCTTCAATCCGGACGTGAAGCCGATCCCCTACGACGTGGAGAAGGCCCGCCAGTTGCTCGCCGAGGCAGGATGGAAGCCTGGATCCGATGGAGTTCTCACAAAGGACGGCCAGAGGTTTACCTTCACCATCATCACCAACAACGGCACGGAGGTCCGCCGCGACATCGCAACGCTGATCCAGGACAATTTCCGCCAGATCGGGATCGAGGTGAAGATCGAGCTCTACGAGTGGGCAGTGTTTTTGAAGAACTTCATCAACAAGGGAGACTTCGACGCCATGGTTCTCGGCTGGGCGCTCGGGCCGGATTATGACCAGTATCAGATCTGGCATTCGTCGCAGAACAACCCGGAGCAACTCAACGTCGTGGGCTATAAGAACCCGGAGGTGGACAAGCTGCTTGTCGACATCCGGCAGGAGTACAACCGCGACAAGATCATCGAGATGGCGGGCAAGCTCCAGAGCATCATCTACAAGGATCAGCCGTATCTCTTCCTCTTCGTCCCGCAGGCAACCTCGGTGCTGTGGAAGGACAGCTACCGCATCCGCCGACCAGACGGCAAAGGCGGCTGGATCGATTCGCCTGTGGAAATGACCAAGGCCGGCTGGAGTTATTACTCCGAGTGGTTCTACCGTCCGGAATACGCGGACAAGCTTCCTCGCTGACATGCTGAATTTCATCATTCGCCGCCTCGCCATCTCGGTCGTACTGGCCTTCCTCATCAGCCTGATCTCGTTTTTCATCATCACGCTGACACCGGGAAGCCCGTATCCGTGGGGCGAGCTGAATCCCAAGATCACCCCGCAAGTGAAGGAGGCGTTCAAAAAGAAGTTTCACCTCGATCGCCCGCTGATCGAGCAGTACTGGCTCAACATGCGCGACCTCTTCAATGGCAACCTGAAGAGCATCAAGGACGACCGGCCCGTGCTGCAAAAGATCGGCGAGCGCCTGCCTGCGACGATTTCGCTCAATGTGCTGGCGGCGGTGATTTCGCTCAGCTTTGGTCTGGCGCTCGGTGTCTATGCCGCGAAGCACGCGGGCAAGACGCCTGATCTGCTGACGTCGATTCTCGCGTTTATCTTTATCGCGATGCCGGGATTCTGGATTTCCTACCTGATAGTCATCGGGCTGGTGCGGTTTACCGATGTGCCGATCCTGGGCACGCAAAGCTATGGCGTGTTCTTTCCGAATGCGGCGTCGATGTGGCTGGATCGCTTCTGGCATATCGCGCTCCCTGCGGTCGTGCTCTCCATCGGCGGCATCGCGGTGCAGTCGCGCTTCATCCGGGCCAGCATGATCGAGACGCTGCGCGAGGATTACATTCGCACGGCGCGGGCCAAGGGGCTGGAGCCGGACACGGTGTTTTTCAAGCATGCGCTGCGCAACTCGATCCGACCGCTCATCACGGGCATCGGCGGACTGCTGCCGGGACTCATCGGCGGGTCGGTGATCATTGAAACCATCTTCGCCTATCCCGGGCTGGGCCGGCTCGGTTACGAAGCGGTGCTGGAGCGAGACTACCCGACGCTGGTGGCGATCAACTTTATCGTGGCTGCTCTGATTCTCATAGGAAACCTGATCTCCGACGTGCTCTACGCCGTGGTCGATCCCCGTGTGCGACTCGAATAATGACGACGACCGCATCCACCGCCAGCTCCGCCGAGGTCGCCGACCTGCCCCTGCTCCTGGAAAGTCCGGGCCGCCGCATGTGGCGGCGCTTCTGCAAGAATCCCGTGGGAGTTACCGCCTCCATCGTGATCGGGCTGTTCTTCGCGGTCGCGCTGGTGACGGGCATCTGCTCGCTGCTCGGCGTCTATTTTCCCTACAATCCGAATACCACGGAGCTGACGCAGAAGCTCATGCCGCCCTCGGCGGCGCATTGGCTGGGAACGGACAATCTCGGGCGCGATGTGCTCTCGCGCCTGCTGAATGGCTCGTATATCTCGCTCACCGTCGGATTCGTGGCGGTGGCAGTGTCGCTTTTCATTGGTGTGACGGTGGGAGCGATCTCGGGGTACTTCGGCGGCTGGATCGACAACATCATCATGCGTGTCGTGGACGCCATCCTGTGCTTCCCATCGTTTTTCCTGATCCTCACCGCGGTCGCCCTGCTCGGGCCGAACATCATGAACATCATCGTCGTGATCGGTCTGGTGAGCTGGACCGGCACGGCGCGGCTCGTGCGCGCGGAATTCCTGACCCTGCGCGAAACCGAGTACGTACGCGCGGCCAAGGCGCTGGGCATTCGCACACCGGGCATCATCTTCCGCCACATCCTGCCCAATGCCGCTGCGCCGATCATTGTGACGGCGGTCGTGGGTATTCCCGACGCCATCCTGACCGAGGCGGGACTGAGCTTCCTCGGCTTTGGCGTGCAGCCGCCGCAGGCCACGTGGGGCAACATCATTTCCGACGGGAAGACATACCTCCTCGATGCGTGGTGGCTCATTGTCTTCCCAGGCATGGCCATCTTCATTGCCGCCCTGGCCTTTTACCTCGCGGGTGATGCACTGCGTCAGGCCGCCGAAAGCCGATCCGAACGCAAGTAATCCATGAGCCCTTCCCTGCTGGAAATCCGAGACCTGTCCATCAACTTCCGCACCGAACATGGAGTGACGGAGGCCGTGAAGCATGTGTCCCTCTCGATGAAAGAGGGCTCCTCGCTGGCCATCGTGGGAGAAAGCGGCAGCGGCAAGAGCGTGACCGCGCTTTCGCTCACCCGCCTGCTCCCCTCGCCTCCAGCGCTGTATGCAGACGGCGATATCTTTTTCAAGGGCGAGAACGTCCTCACCATGCCGCCGGACCGGCTGCGCAAGATTCGCGGGGGTGGTATTGCCTATATCTTCCAGGAGCCCTCGACCTCGCTGAATCCGGTTTACTCGATTCGCAGCCAGATCGCCGAGGCGATTCGGCTGCATCGGCCCGAGGTGAAGGATGTCGACGCGGAGATCGTTCACTGGTTGAAGACCGTGGGTATCGTGGATCCCGAGAAGCGAATGCACGACTACCCGCACCAGCTCAGCGGCGGCATGCAGCAGCGCGCAATGATCGCGATGGCCCTGAGCTGCCGCCCGAGCCTGCTGGTGGCCGACGAACCGACCACGGCGCTCGACGTGACGATCCAGGCGCAGATCCTGGCCGAGCTCAAGCGCCTGCGAGCCGAGTTCAACATGTCGCTCATCCTTATCACCCACAACATCGCCATCACGCAGGGACTCTGCGACCGGATGGCGGTGATGTTCCGAGGTGAGGTCGTCGAGTACGGCGACACGCAGAGCATTCTGCGCGCTCCGCAGCACGAATACACCAAGGCGCTCATGGCCTGCATCCCGCGCCTGGGATCGAAGGAAAAGCGCCTCAAGACGATCGACTATTCCAAGCTCACCGCGAAATCGTGAAGCCCGTCTTTTCTCTCCTCCTCTCTCTCGCCCTCCTCCCATCCGCCCGGGCAGACTCTGTGGTCCTCGCCTCGGGTTCCATCCCGTCCGCCGCCGTGGACAACCTCGGGGATACAGTGGGCGGCCTCGGGTCGGGTATTGCCCACGACCCCGAAAGCGGCCTGTTCTTTTGCATCCCGGATCGCGGCGCGGGCGACGGCACCATCGACTTCCGTCCCCGCTACGTCAAAGTGCGCCTCGATCTGCAAGGCGACGACCTGAATCCGCAGATCGTGGAGGCCGTGCTCTTCCGCGACGAGGAGGGACGGGAAATGAGCGGCCTGATTCCGGATGATCCCGAGTCGGAGATTCCCAGGCTCAAGGATGGCCGCACCTGCCTCGATCCGGAGGCCATTGCGATCGCGCCGGATGGTACGCTCTACGTGACTGACGAATACGGGCCGCTGCTTTACCAGTTTGCCCGCGACGGGAAGATGATCCGCCGCATCGAACTGCCGGAGATGTTTCGTCCGCGTCGCGCCAACGGGAAGATGGATTTCACGAACACCGAAAAGCTCGTCCATGGCCGTGCGGTAAACCAGGGGCCCGAGGGAATGTGCCTGCTGCCGGATGGGAAATCCGCCGCGCTGATCTTCCAAAGCGGATTGATGCAGGATGGTGCACACAAGTCCCCCACCACCAATCTGCTGATCCTCGATCTCGCCTCCGGCAAGCCGACCGCACTGTACGCGTATCCCTTTTCCACCGTGGTGCCTGAAACCAGCGAGCTGCAGGATATCGACAGCGTCTCGGTGAATGATCTGGCGGCGTTAAGCGACACCCGGCTTCTCGTACTGGAGCGGGATAACCGGGGACGGAACGGGAGTCTTGATTACCCCGTGGCCCGCAACAAGGCGGTCTGGATTGCCGATCTCTCCATGGCGACAAACATCCTCGACCACGGGAGCGCCGCCACGGCCCGCCCGGTCGCGAAGACGCTGTTGTTCAATCTGCCCGCGATCGTCCCCGATCCCAAGCGCCTCGCCGCAAAGTGGGAGGGCATCGTGATCGTTCCGCCGCTCCATCCATCGGCGGTCACCCTCGTAATGACGGCGGACAATGATTTTCTTGCGCCCGTCCTGCACATCGGGGGCAAAGACATCCCCTTCCCCCGGGCCCAGGACAAGGTCGAGAGCCAGTTTTTCAAGATTCGAGCCTCACTGCCGGAGAAGCCTTGAGTCCGGCGGCGGAGAATTGGAGAATATCCGAACGGTGAGCGACGTATTTCAACAGGCCCTGGCAGAGACCCTGCCGATGCTGCAACAGATCAAGAACGGCTTCGGCCCCAAGGTCAGCGCGTCGGAGCAGAGCCTCGCCGCATTGCGCTCCCTAGCGACGGAAGCCGCCAAGACGGCGAAAGCGGCGGCAGTTGCGCCAGCGCCTGTGGCCAAGCCCGCTCCGGCGGAAACCAAGCCTTCGCTGCCGCCCCAAATTGCGATCGTCGCCGAGACGCCAGCGGATGCACCGAGCATATCGCCCGTCTGGACATGGGAGACGCTGGAGGCCGCGGCGCTGAATTGCACGAAATGCGAGCATCTCGTGCGCTCCCGCACCCAAGTCGTATTCGGCGTGGGGAATCGTCATGCCGAGCTGATGTTTGTCGGCGAGGCTCCCGGGGCCGATGAGGATTTGCAGGGCGAGCCGTTTGTCGGGAAGGCTGGTCAGCTCCTGACCAAGATCATCCAGGCGATGGGATACGGCCGCGACGATGTCTATATCGCCAATATCCTGAAATGCCGCCCCGACATGCCGCCGGGATCGACCGGCAATCGCAAGCCCAAGGCCGAGGAGATGCAAACCTGCATTCCGTGGCTGGAGCAGCAGATTGCGCTGGTGAAGCCGAAGGCCATGGTCGCGCTCGGCGCGACGGCGGTTGAGGGATTGCTTGGTTCCAATGGGCCGGTCGGCAAGATGCGCGGCAAGTGGTTCGATTTCCGAGGCATTCCGGTGATGGCGACCTACCATCCCGCCTATCTCCTGCGGAATCAGCTCATCAGCGAAAAACGCAAGGTCTGGGAAGACATGTTGCAGGTGCTGGAGCACCTGGAGCGCCCGATCTCGGAAAAGCAGCGGCGATTTTTCACCCAGTCGGCTTAAGGGCAGACTCCATCAATCTGTAGCCCATACCCGGCGGCGATGGCCGCTTTGTAGCGTCGGTCGGTGGGGGCGAATGTATGCGTACAGCCTTGTTGCGACCACAGAGAGTATTTCCTCCTCCGTCATTTCCTCTCCAAAGAAAAAGGGCGGACATTTCTGCCCGCCCTTCTCTGTTGAAGTTGGCGTAAGCCGGGAACTTACCGCGAGGCGGTAACGTTCTCGTTGATCACCTGTTCGTCCTTGGGCTTCTCCTCCGCCGGGGCGGGAGCAGCGGCCGGGACGGTCGGGCTGACCTTCCAGAACTTGCCTTCGTAAGCCTGCCAGTCGGCCAGGATGGCCTGGGCCTTGGCGCTTTCGGTGAGCTCGAGGTGCTTGTAGATGAATTCCTTCAGCGTCGTGATGTCGTCGGCATTCTCCAGGCGGGCCGGAGTGATGAGCTGCGGGTTGTAGCGATCGAGGAAGGTGTTGCCTTCATCGAGTACGTAGGCCACGCCGCCCGTCATGCCCGCGCCGAAGTTCTTTCCGGTCGGACCGAGGACCACGACAGTGCCGTTGGTCATGTATTCGCAGCAGTGATCACCCACGCCCTCAACGACGGCGGTGCCGCCGGAGTTGCGGACGCAGAGGCGCTCGCCGCCGCGGCCATTCGCATACAAGGCGCCGCCCGTGGCACCGTACATGACGGTGTTGCCGAGGACGATGCACTCGGATGGAGTGTACTTCCGCGGAGTGACCGGCTTGATGACGATCTCGCCGCCGCTCATGCCCTTGCCGACATAGTCGTTGGCCTCACCCGTGAGCACGAGGCGCACGCCCGGCGCGAGGAACGCGCCGAAGCTCTGGCCCGAGCTGCCGTGAAGGAGCAGGTTGATCGTGCCCGGAGGCAGACCTTCCTCACCCCACTGGTAGCCGATCTCACCCGACACCATGGTGCCGGCGGAGCGGTTGACGTTGGTAATCTTGTAGGAAAGCGTGATCGGCTGGGCGTCGTTGATCGCCTCCTTAGCGTCCTGCATGATGATGTCGTCGAGGGTGCGATCCTCGGGACCATCGTTGCGGGAGCGGGTGGCATGACGCACCATGGTCGTATCGCCCTTGGCCACGTCCACGAGGAGCGGACTGAGGTCGAGGGTGTTCGCCTTCGGATGATCGGGCACGACACGCTGGCGCAGCGACTCGGTGCGACCGATCATTTCGTTGATCGTGCGATAGCCGAGCTTGGCCATGATCTCGCGGACTTCCTGCGCCACGGCGTTAAAGAACCGGACGAGGTTGTCGGGCGTACCCTTGAACTTCGCGCGGAGCTTCTCCTGAGAGGTGGCCACGCCGACCGGGCAGGTGTTCAGGTGACACTGGCGCACGTAGACGCAGCCGAGCGCGATAAGCGCAGCGGTACCGAAGTTGTACTCCTCAGCGCCGAGCAGCGTCGCGTAAACGATGTCCTCACCCGTGCGCATGCCGCCGTCGGTGCGGAGCGTGACGCGATTGCGCAGGCCGTTGAGCAGCAGAACCTGATGGGTTTCCGCCACGCCCATTTCCCAGGCGCCGCCAGCGTTCTTCACCGAACTGAGCGGAGAAGCACCGGTGCCGCCATCGTGGCCGCTGACCAGAATGATGTCGGCGTGAGCCTTGGCCACGCCAGCCGCGATGGTGCCGACGCCGGCCTCGGCGACGAGCTTCACGCAGACGCGGGCGCGCGGGTTCACCTGCTTCAGGTCATAGATGAGCTGAGCCAGATCCTCGATCGAGTAAATGTCGTGGTGCGGCGGAGGCGAGATCAGCGTGACGCCGGGCACCGAGTGACGGAGCTTGGCGATGTACGCATTGACCTTGTGGCCGGGCAGCTGGCCGCCCTCGCCGGGCTTGGCGCCTTGGGCCATCTTGATCTCGATTTCCTTCGCGCTCGCCAGATACGCCGCCGTGACGCCGAAGCGACCGCTGGCGATCTGCTTGATGGCGCTGTTGGCCCAGTCGCCGTCCTCACGACGCTTGAAGCGCACCGGGTCCTCACCACCCTCACCGCTGTTCGACTTGCCGCCGATGCGGTTCATGGCGATGGCCAGGGCCTCGTGAGCCTCGGGGCTCAACGCGCCGAGCGACATGCCAGCCGAGGTAAAGCGGCGGCGAATTTCCTCAATCGGCTCGACCTCGTCGATCGGCACCGGGCCGGTCGGGGCGGGAATCATGTCCAGCAGGTTGCGGAGCGAGTGCGGACGGTTCGTCAGCACGGCGTCGACATACTTCTGGTAATCCTCCCACTTGCCTGCCTTGTCTTCGCCCTTGATGCCGACGAAGGTGTGGAAGCTCTGGAGCACCGGCGGAGTGACGGCGTGAAGCTCACCGCCGCGGCGCACGCGGTAGTAACCGGGATCTTCCAGCTTGCCTTCCTCGACCGGGACAGCCTCGCCAAACGCCATGTGATGGCGGGTCAGGCTCTCTGCGGCGATCTCATTGAAGCCAACGCCCTGGATCTGAGTCGTGGTGCCAGCGAAGCACTCGTCGATGACCTTGGTGGAAACACCGATGGCCTCGAAGACCTGCGCGCCGCGATAGCTGCTCACGAGCGAGATGCCCATCTTGGACATGATCTTCAGGATGCCGTTTTCGAGAGCCTTCTTGTAATTGATGGCCGCAGTGGCAAAGCCCCCCTCGACCTGGCCCTTCTCGATCATTTCCCGAGCGGTCTCGAAGGCGAGATACGGGTTGATGGCGCTCGCGCCGTAGCCGATGAGGCAGGCGATCTGGTGCACGTCGCGGGCCTCGGCGGTTTCCACGATGATGCTGGCGCGCATGCGCTTGCCAACGCGGCTCAGGTGATGATGCACGGCACCCACGGCGACGAGCATCGGCACGGCCACATTCTGATGATCCACTCCGCGATCGGAGAGAATGATCAGGCGACCGCCGTTGTCGACCGCGCTCTCCGCCTCGAGGCAGATGCGGCGGACGGCATTTTCCAGACCAGCAGCGCCTTCCGAGACGGGCCATGTGCAGGGAATGGTGTGCGATTCAAAATCGCCGCCGATGGCGCGGAGCTTGTTCAGCTCGGCGTCAAAGATGATCGGCGATTCCATCACGACCTGATGACAATGCTCGGGCGACTCGGAAAGCAGGTTGCGGCGCCATCCCATGATGGTGGCGAGCGACATGACGAGCTTCTCGCGGATCGGATCGATCGGCGGATTCGTCACCTGGGCAAAGAGCTGCTTGAAGTAGGTGTAAAGCAGACGCGGACGCAGCGAGAGCACCGCGAGCGGCGTGTCATCACCCATGGAGCCGACGGCTTCCGCGCCGTCCTTGTACATGGGCTTGAGGATCATATCGAGCTCCTCGCTCGAGTAGCCGAAAGCGATCTGCTGCTGCGTGAGCGACATGATGTCGAGCTCGCTCTCGGAGGGCTTGAGTTCCTCCTCCTTCGTATGCTCGAAGCGCACGAGGTTGTTGGCCAACCACTCGCCGTACGGCTTGCGGGAAGCCAGACCGAGCTTGATGTCGGCGTCGCGGAGCAGCGTCCCCTCAGCCGTGTCGATGGCGATCATCTCACCCGGGGCGAGACGGCCCATCTCGACGACATTGCGGAGGTCGAGTCCGTCAATACCCACCTCGGAACCGAGAACGAAGATGCCGTCGTCGGTCAGCTTGTAGCGGGCCGGGCGCAGACCGTTGCGGTCGAGCGAAGCGCCGACAGTGATGCCGTCGCTGAAACACAGGGCGGCGGGACCGTCCCACGGTTCGCAGATGCAGCGGTGATATTCGTAAAACTCCTTCACGACCTTCGGCAGGCTCTTGTCGGAGCTCCAGGCCGGAGGCACGAGCATGGTGACGGCGTGCAGCAGGCTGCGGCCGCTCATGGTGAGCACCTCCAGGGCATTGTCGAGGCTGGCGGAGTCGGAACCACCGGGCTGGATGATTGGCTTGAGCAGATCGATGTCCTTGCCCCAGAAATCCGCCTGAAGCTCGGCCTCACGGGCGCTCATCCAGATACGGTTGCCGCGCACGGTGTTGATCTCACCGTTGTGCGCGAGCATGCGGAAGGGCTGCGCGAGCGGCCACTTCGGGAAGGTATTCGTGCTGTAGCGCTGGTGATAGACGCAGATCGAGGTCTCGTAGTCGGGGTTCGAGAGGTCCGGGTAGAACTTCTCGACCGAGGCGGAGACGAGCAATCCCTTGTAGACGATCACGCGGTGCGAGAACGACGGGATGTAGAAATTGTTGATCTTGGCGGCGGCGGCCATGTCCTCGATCTCATTGCGAGCGAGGAAGAGACGGCGCTCGTAGTCGTCGTCGGCCATGCCCCAGGGCTTGCCGATGAGGACGTGCTCGATGCGCGGCAGAGTCGTCTGTGCCTTTTCGCCGAGGACGCGGAGATTGATCGGCACTTCGCGCCAGCCAAAGAGGAACAGACCGCGCTTCTCCAGCACCTCCTCGGTGATGGCCTTGGCGCGAGCCTGGGCGTAGGCGTTGTCGTGCGGCAGGAAGAGAACGCCGACAGCCAGATCGCTTTCCTTGTACAGCGTGTGGCCGAGGCGGGTCACCTCCGGCACGAAGAGCTTGTAAGGGATCTGGGTCAGGATACCGGCTCCGTCACCGGTCTTGGCGTCAGCGTCGAGCGCGCCGCGGTGCATGAGATTGCAGATGGACCGGAGGCCCATGCGCAGGATGCGGTTGGAACGGCGTCCACTGACCTGAGCGACGAAACCTACCCCGCACGAATCATGTTCGTGCTCCGGACGGTACATACAAGTTGGGAGCGTTTCGGTATTCAGGCTATTTTGATTCATGTGTGTTTCCCCGTAGGTTTCCAGAGATGCAGTAGCAGGTCAGCGTTTTCAGAGAAAAAACTGGGCAGCAAATTTCATTCCACGCGAGCAGATTGTCATCAAAAAACTCGCGGGAATTGCGAAAAAATCGCGTAACGAAGGTCTTGAGCCTTAAGCGCTTTGGCGTCCCTCGACCTTGCGAACGAAGGCGAGCACCTTCTGATCGTCCCCGTGAGAGGCCCAAACCGCCCTCAGGAAATCAGCTGGATGGAGGTTGTGCTCCCGAAGAAACCTCCGGTCGCCGCTACATCCATACATGATGTCGTGGCAGAGGTCGCCGTGAAGGAAGCACTTCGCCTTGCGAACGATACGAGGCAGCCAGGCGATTCCCTCCAGGTCCGCCGTCTTGGGCGGCAGCTCGCTTTCGTCGATTTCCCCGGAGCTGGGCATGCCCTGTTGCACATAGAGGAAGTAGTCGCGGCGCGCAGCGACGATGAGGATGAAGGTATCCCAATCCGGCTCGCCGTATTTCGCAAAGTCCTCGGCGTAGTCGTAGACATTGATGGGTTTCAGGCCGATCGAGGCGAGGAAGAGCTTCTCGGCGTCGCTAAAGTACGAGGTAAGGTCGCGATTGCCGTCCTGGTAGGATTTGACGGCCTTGTCGTAGATCAGTCGGAGATTTTTGGTCCAGGCGTTGATGTCCATAGTCAGTCTTTTTGGGGGTTAATCGGTGAGAACCTCTTGTGCGGTCTTGAAATGCATCTTGGCGAACCTGGCGAGCGCCTCGCTTCCGCCCTGCTGGGCGATCTGGCGTCCGGCAGCCTTTACCGCCTTGGAAACACCTCGCAGCAGCGGCACTCCAGCCTCCTTGCCATGGGCGTCGAGCCAGTCGATGAATTTCTCACGGGCCAGGATCGAGGCGGCGGCGACGGCGTAGTCGGATTCCGCCTTGGTCTGCTGGTCGAGGGTGATGGCGCGGCCCTTCTCCATGAGAGCGCGCTGGAGGACGCGCACGTCGGCGAATTTATCGGAAAGTGCGCGCGGGCAGTCGGGCTTCAGCTCGCAGAGGTTCTCGATGACCCGGGCGTGGCCCCAGGCGAGGAGGCGGTTCAGGTTGCCGATTTTTTTATAGAGTTCGTTGTAGCGCTCGGGACTGATGGTGACGACGCTCTGCGGAGTGCGGGATTCGCGAATGGCCTTGGCCAGGTCGCGGATCTTCTTGTCCGAACTGATGCGCTTGCTGTCGGTGATGCCGAGTTTCTTGAACTGCTGGGCGATGTCGCGGTCGACGTAGGCCCCGGCGATGACGAGCGGGCCAAAGAGGTCGCCCTTGCCGCTTTCGTCGATGCCGAAGTGCGGCTCAAACATCTCGGGCTTGAGCACCTCGTCGTAGCCGAGCTTGGCCTCGCCGAGAATCTCAGGTTCCAGCCGATACTGCACAAACTCCTCCGTGCCACGGCCTTGGACGACCACCTTCGGTCCTTTTTCATACACCGCGATGGTCAATTTGTCCTTCTGGGCAAAGAAAAGCGTGTAGGGACGCGTCTCGAACTTGAAACCGTCCGCCTGGAGCAGCAGCTTGAGTTTCGCAGCTTGCTCGGAGGTGAGCGGCGTATTGTAGAGAGTGATGGCTTTTTCGGACACAGGAACACCCACTAATAACCGGAGCACGGCGGAGGCGGAGGAAAAAATTCGCCAGTCGCTGGCCAGGTGGTTCCGGCGCAATGGCCGAAAGCTTCCTTGGAGGGAAACGACGGACCCGTATGCGATCCTGGTTTCCGAATTCATGCTCCAGCAGACGACGGTGGCGGCGGTGAAGCCGTACTTTCATCGGTGGATGGAGCGATTCCCAACCGTCCGGCATCTCGCGGAGGCCAGCGAGGAGGAAGTCCTGCACCTTTGGCAGGGGCTCGGGTACTACAGCCGCGCCCGCAACCTCCATGCGGCGGCGAAGGCGGTGGTCGAGCGCCATGAGGGCGTCGTGCCGCACAGTCGGGCGGAACTGCGAGCGTTGCCGGGGGTTGGAGATTACACGGCGGGGGCGGTCTCTGCGTTTGCCTTCGATGCGGTGGAGACGGTGATCGACGCCAATATCGCCCGGGTGCTGGCCCGATTGAACAACTGGCAAAACCCCATCGACGACGCGGCGGGGAAAGCTTTCCTCGAAAAGGCCGCGCACGCGCTCCTGCCCGCAAAGGGCGGACGCCTTCACACCTCGGCCCTCATGGAGCTGGGAGCGCTGGTTTGCACGGCGCGGAACCCGGATTGCGACGGCTGCCCGGTGCGTCTGGAGTGCCGCGCGGAAAACCCGGAGGCTTTACCCGTGAAGCGAGCGCGCCCGCAAGTGGAACTCGTGACGGAAAGCCGGGCCTGTATTTTTGAGAAAGGGAAACTCTGGCTGGAACCCTCTCATGGCCCTCGCTGGAAAGGCATGTGGCTGCTGCCCCCTTCGGAAGGCGACGGGAAGCTCCTGCACACGGAGATTTATCCGATCACTCGCTATCGCGTGACGATGAGCGTCCATGCCGGGAAAAGGACCGGAAACCAAATCAAGGGGTTTTCTCTCACGGAACTGCCCCCGATGCCATCTCCGCATCGGCGAGCTGTTGCAGCCTTGATCAGAAACGGGCATATTGGCTGACTTATGTCCTCTCCTTCACCTGTCTACGCGCCCGATGCCACCGGTCACTTCGGCCAGTACGGGGGCAAATTCGTTCCCGAGACGCTCTACAGCGCCCTGGAGGAACTCGAAGAGGAGTACCTGAAGGCCAAGGACGATCCCGCCTTTCAGCAGGAATATATGAACCTGCTGACCGACTACTGCGGTCGCGAAACCCCACTCTACTACGCCGAGCGCCTGACCAAGCACCTCGGCGGAGCGAAGATTTATCTCAAGCGGGAGGACCTCCTGCACACCGGAGCGCACAAGATCAACAATGCCATCGGCCAGGCCATCCTCGCCCGCCGCATGGGCAAGAAACGCGTCATTGCCGAGACTGGAGCAGGCCAGCACGGCGTGGCCACGGCCACGGTGGCGGCGCGGTTTGGCTTTGAGTGCGTGATTTACATGGGCGCGGTGGACATGAAGCGCCAGGCGCTGAATGTGGCGCGCATGGAATTCCTCGGCGCAAAGGTGGTCCCGGTCACCGCCGGACAGGCCACGCTGAAGGAAGCCGTCAACGAAGCGATGCGCGACTGGGTGACGAATGTCCGCTCGACCCATTATATTCTCGGCACGGCCTACGGCGCCCACCCCTACCCCGTGATGGTGCGTGATTTTCACCGCATCATCGGCGACGAAGCTCGGCGGCAGATTCTGGAAAAAGAGAATCGCCTTCCCGACCTGCTCATCGCCTGCGTGGGCGGCGGCAGCAATGCCATCGGCTTGTTTTACCCCTTCCTTGAAGACTCCTCCGTGCGTCTCGTCGGCGTGGAAGCCGGGGGCGAAGGCATCATCAAGGGCCGCCATGCGGCGCGCTTCCAGGGCGGACGCCTCGGTGTTCTCCAAGGGGCTAAGACGTGGCTGCTGGCCGACGAGGACGGGCAGATCGAATTGACTCACTCCATCTCGGCGGGTCTCGACTATGCCGCGGTGGGGCCGGAGCATTGCTACCTGCGCGAGATTGGCCGGGCGGAATACGACTACGCCACGGACGACGAGGCGCTGACGGCCTTCCGCACGCTGGCTTCAGTGGAGGGAATCATCCCGGCGCTGGAGTCCTCCCATGCGGTGGCTCACGCGATCAAGGTGGCGCCCAAGATGCGCCCCGATCAACTCGTGATCGTCAACCTCTCCGGTCGCGGAGACAAGGACGTCTCGCAGGCGGCGGAAATTTTGCTGAAGAAGAGCGTTTAAATCACTCCACGTCATCACCCGCGTGGGTGAGGCGGATCTTGGGCAGAGGCATGGCTTCGGCTTCCTCCGGGCCGTGAATCAGCTCCTCCAGGCGGGCCTTGGTGGCCAGGAACTCGGGTGAAAGAAACTGGCTGGAACTGCGCGGGCGCGGGACGGGCACCTCGATGACCTCCATGATGCGGCTCGGGTTCGTGCCCAGCACCAGTATGCGGTCGGAGAGGTAGATGGCCTCGTCCAGATCGTGGGTCACAAACATGATCGTGACATCGACGCGCTTCCAGATCTCCAGGAGGTAACTTTGCATCTTGCAGCGAGTCTGGGCATCGAGCGCGCCGAAGGGCTCGTCCATGAGCAGGATGCGCGGGTTGTTGGCGAGCGCGCGGGCGATGGCGACACGCTGCTTCATGCCGCCGGAGAGCTCGTGGGGATAGGAGTTCTCGAATTTGCTCAGGCCGACGAGATCGATCCACTGGCGCGCCTCGCTCTCGGACTCCACTGGTGAGCGCCCCCCGATCTCGAGACCGAACATGACGTTCTTCTTTACGGTGAGCCACGGGAAGAGCGTGTACCCTTGAAAGACCATGCCGCGATCCGACCCCGGCGCGGAAACCTGAGTTCCCTCCAGCAACACCTCGCCTGAGGTAGTCGTCTCCAGTCCCGCGATGATGCGGATGAGCGTGGATTTGCCGCAACCGGACGGACCAACCACGCACATGAACTCGCGGCGGAAGACCTGAAGCGAGATGTCGTTGAGCGTCGTGTGGGTGTGAAACGTCTTATTGAGATGTTTGACGTCGAGAATGAGCGGGCGGCTCTTGAGCTTTGAGAATCGCGCGGCGACCTCGGGACTCTGATCCAGGTAGCTCGGCAGGTTAAGCGTTTGCATTGGCTGTCTCCGTGTTCTGTGTGCTGTTGCGACGACGGTCGAGAATGGCGCGCAGGAGGGATTTTTTGACGCCCTTCTGCCATGGGAAAATCTGGCGGCCGATCCAGTCGAGGATGCGGTCGGAGGTGAAGCCGATGATGCCGATGATAATGATGGCGGCAAAGACGTTGTCGTAGATGCGGTACTTCGCCTGCTGATTGATGAAGAAGGTGATGCCTGAGCTCGCGCCGATGTATTCCGCCACGATCAGGTAGGTCCACGCCCACCCGAGCAGGATGCGCATGTCATTATAAAGATCGACCGAGATGCCGGGGACCACCACCCGGAACAGGAGCTGGCGGCGATTCGCCCCGAGGGTTTGCGCGGCCTCGACGAGCGAGGTGTCGAGCTTGCGCGTTGTATTGGCTATGACCAGTACCTGCTGGAAGAACGTACCTATGAAAATGATGGCTATCTTTGGCGCATCGTAGATGCCGAGAACAGCCACCGCCAGCGCACCAAAGGCCGGCGCAGGCATATAGCGGGTAAAGTCCACGAAGGGCTCGGTGATGCGGGAAAAGAATGGAAAGGTGCCGCAAAGAATACCGATGGGGACCCCGAAGACAGAACTCCAGAGAAAGCCCCAGAAGATGACCTGAATACTCTGCCAGAGACTTTCATGAAGCCACTTCTCGCCCTTGCGCTTGGGCGGCGTGGTGAAGCTTTTGTAAAAGGCCACCGCGACCTCATGGGGCGCGGGAAGAAAGACCGGATTCGCCGGGGTGCCCGTGGCGATATGGCCGCCCGAGGCTGCCAGCTTGGCATTCTCGGCTTTGAAGGTGGATCGCTCGATCAACGCGTCGCGAGTGAAATACGAAACGCCGCCCGGATCGTCGATTTTCACCAGCGGATGCCAGACGAACGGCACGTAACTAACGATCGCCCAGACCGCCAGCGGGAGGGCAAAGGAGATCCACAGCAGAATCAACTGCCGGGGCTCCGAGAGCGTCCCGAATGGAACCAGCCATTTCTTTCCCTTGCTCATGAGTAGTGGTGGGACCGGTCGCAGAGGGACATCAGCGACCGGTCCACATTAGCTATTATTCTTACAGAGAGTCCGTGATGGCCGGAGCGATGTAGTCCGCCGTGGGCTGCGGCTTGTCGTAGACCTTGTTGGAGACGTTGAACTCGTCGACCACGACATTCGAGCCGTAGACGGAATCGAGGCCCTCGCCCTTCTTGAATGCCTTCTTGGCTTCGTCGAGCTTCAGGATCTTCGTACCGCTGACAAACTTCGCATACTCCTCAGGCGAGAGATTCACGCGAGAGGCCATGATCTTCACCGCGTCATCATGCGTGGCGGGATCATAGAAGTAGTCGACGACCTTGTACCAAACCTTAGCGATCTTTTTCCACTCCTCGGGATGAGCCGAGAGGCTGGCCGGACTCACGGCGAGCACGTCGTAGATCAGACCCGGTACGTCCTTGCTGGTGTAGATCGGCTTGGCGCCGGGGACGGCTTTGATTGCCTGCCCGGAGTTCGGCTGCCAGGCACCGATGGCGGCGACATCACCAGAGGCGAGGGCCTTGGGTGTTTCGCCTGTCGGCACGTTGACGAGTTCAACGTCGGATTCCTTCATGCCCACGGCCTGAAGGCCCTTGAGCAGGAGGAGGTGGTCGACGAAACCGACCTCCACACCGACCTTCTTGCCCTTGAGATCCTGCAGCTTCTCGATGCCCGGCTGTCCGACGATCATGTCGTTGCCGTTCGAGAAGTCATTGATGAGAATCGTCCTGCTCGGCGCTCCGGTCGCGCCGGTCACGAGGGCGTCGCCATTCGTCATGCAGACAGCGTCCAGCTTGCCTGCGGCGAAGGCTTCCATCGACGGAACGTACTCGAACCACTCGAACTGAACATCCACGCCGGCTTCCTTGAACCAGCCTTTCTGGATCGCAACCTCCCAGGCCACCCAGCCCGGCCAGTCGCTGTAACCGATCTTCAGGGGTTCCGCCTGCGCGACACCGCCACAAAGCGCGGCAGCGAGCAGACCCATCAGTGTTTTTTTCATCATGGTTGTTCTCCGTTTGTTGTTGGATCGTTCGAGGGGTTCAAAAGACTCCGGCGGTTCTCTGCCACTCGACCGGTGCGGTCTCGCGGCGGGCTTTTTCCACAATGGCGGCGAGGGCCTCGCCGATTTCCTCAAAGAGCAGCTTTCCGCGCGCGGCTGTGCCTTCGGTGGGATTGCCGGTGACGCCATTCAGGCTCGTATTTGCCACCATGTAGTTAAATATCGTCTCCGTCGTCCGGTCGGGATCGTCCTCGGCAACCGACATGTCCACGGTCTCCGGCGCGAGGTGCAGCATGAGATCGGTCTCGGCCTTGTTGGCATGGAGATCGGCGGCGTCGCTGATGAAATACTCCCAGATCGAGGGCGTCAGACTAAAGGTATTGCGCGTGGCGATCTGGAGCCGGTTGACGTAGTCGAAGCGCAGGCGATCCACCGCGACGCGGAGCGAGGCGTCGTTGCCAAAGTGGGAGTTAACGAGAAGCAGACGCTTCCACCCTGTCGCGACGGCCCAGGCCGCGATCTCGCGCAACGTGTGGATGAAAGTCTCGTGGAAAATGGAAAAGGTTCCCGGCCATTTCTCCGTGTGCCCCGCGGACACCGTATAGGAAAGAGCAGGCAATACAGGCACACCAGTCACAGCGGAGGCGTAGTCGCAGGCGGCGGTGGCGATCACGGTGTCGGTATTGATCGGGAGATGAGGGCCGTGCTGTTCGGTGGCCCCGAGCGGAAGGAGAAGCATATCGCACCCCCCCGCCTGAAGATCGCGAATGCGAGTCCAGGAAAGGTGCTCAAGCCGCACCGGCTTGCGTGAATCCCCCGCCCCGTAAATCATAGGAGATCGCTCCAGCGCGTGAACACCTCGATCGCTGTCTCCCGCAGCACGGGGAGGCATTCTTTTCCTTGAGAAACCATGATGTCGGGATCGACTCCCGATTCCGTGAGATAGTCGCGAGAATCCTCAACCATCTCGGCGAGGATCTCGGGCGTCATCTCCAGATGAAACTGCATACCGTATAGCGAATGACCGTAGCGAAAGAGCTGGTTCGGAGTGAGCTCCGAGGAGCCGAGCCGCATGCCGCCGACCGGAATTTCAAACACGTCGCCATGCCAGTGCGTGGTGACGAAGTCCTTCGGCAGCCCGCCCCAGATCGGGTCGTAGTCTGCGATCGGGTCGAGAGTGACACGATAAAAGCCCACCTCGCGATGCGGGGCCTTGCGCACCTCCGCACCGAGGCCTGCCGCCATTAACTGGGCCCCGAGGCACAGACCGATGATCGGCTTGCCTTCGGAGACGACCTGACGCACCAGATTCGTCTCCGCGCCGAGATAGGGATACTGATCCTGCTCATAAACACCCTGCGCTCCGCCCCCCAGGGCAAGTCCGTCGTATCCTTCCAACGTTACGGGAACCGGCTGGCCGAGGTCGGACCTCAAGACATCGAGGCTCATGCCGCGCTGGGTGAGGACTTCACCGAGCAGGCCGGGTTTATCGGTATCTCCGTGTTGGACGAACAGGACTTTCTTCGAGCGCATGGGTCAGTATAGGCGGGCGTATTTGTGAATTTCCCACGGCGTGACAGTGAGGTTGTACTCCTCCCACTCCGCGGATTTGTAGGTGACAAATTCCTTCTTTAGTTCCGCCCCGAGAACCTGCTCGACGAATGGGTCGCGGTCGAACGCCGCAACAGCTTCGCCGAGCGATCTGGGCAGATGCTGGACACCGAGTTCAGCGAGTTCGGAGTCGGTGTGTTCGTAAAGATTCTCCGTTCGCGGCGGCCCGGGATCGAACTGCTGATCGATGCCCTCGAGTCCAGCCGCAAGAGCGAGAGCGGCGGCGAGGTAGGGATTGCAACTTGAGTCGGCATTGCGCGATTCCACCCGACCGCCCGCCATGGGGATGCGGACCGAGTTGGTGCGGTTGTTGGTGCCGAAGGAGTTGAAGACCGGAGCCCACGAGTAGTAGCCCATGAGGCCGCGACGCACGAGGCGCTTGTAGCTGTTCACCGTCGGCGCCCAGGCCGCGCACAGCGCCTGCCCGTGACGCAGGATGCCAGCGGTAAACTGATAGCCCAACGTGGAGAGGCCGAGGCCGTATGGGTCGCTGCGATCCGCCTGTTTGAAAAGGTTCTCACCGGTTTCCAGACTGGCGAGCGACATGTTGAAGTGCGCGCCGTTGCCCGTCTTGTCGCCAAATGGCTTCGGCATGAAGGTGGCGATGAGCCCATATTTCGCCGCGACCTGCTTCGCCATGTAGCGGAAAAAGATATAGCGATCACACATGGTCAGCGCGTCGGAGTAGCCAAAATCAAACTCGAACTGCCCGTGACCGTCCTCGTGGTCAAAGGAATACAGCCCCCACCCGAGGTCATCGATGTACCCGGCGATTTCATCCAGCATCGGATAGCTATCGAGGAAGCGCTTAACGTCGTAGGCCGCCTTGGAAAGATTGTCATCCTTGTTAGCAACCTCAAGACGTCCATCGTCTGTTAGCTTCAGGAAATACACCTCGCATTCGATGCCGAGGTTAAACTTCCAACCCTTCTCCGCCGCACGGGCGAGCACGCCTTTCAGGACGTTGCGGGTATTCAGCGGATAGGATTCGCCGTGATAGGTATTGTCCGCAGGGAACCAGGCGACTTCCTTTTGCCAGGGCAACTGGAGCCCGCGCTCCAGGTCAGGCAGCGAGGCGATCTCATCGTCATTGGGGCTCTGGCCGAGACCGTCGAGGGCGTATCCCGTGTAAAGCTCCGAGCCCGAGGCGAAACTTTCAAAGTGCGAGATGGGCACCACTTTCCCCTTGGGGACACCGTGGATGTCCACGTAAGCGCCGATGCAATACTTCACACCTTTTCCCTGAAGATCCTGCTTGATTGCTTCTACATCCGACATGGCTCGCACACTGCCTCCGTCCTTCCTGTACAACAATAGGAAGACCTTCCTATGAGGCGGCTGATTCAGCGTATTCGCGCTGAAATGCGAGTGCGGCGGCGTGGCGGTTTTCCACGCCGAGTTTGCGAAAGATCTTCTCCAGGTGGTTCTTCACCGTGTGGGCACTGATCCCGAGGATGATGGCGATTTCCTCATTGGATTTGCCCTGGCACATCCAGTCGGCCACCTCGCGCTCGCGCTGGCTCAGCCCGCTCTCGGGGGCCATGGGCGCGCACTCCAGGCCACGCTCCTCCACGAGGAGGAGGCCGCAGCCGGCATGCGGGTGGCGAGTGAAACGTATTACCAACTCCCTCGCTCCCTTGGGAAAGGTCCAGGACGCTCCGCGACGCGATGGATTTTGCAACCGGCTGGCCACCATTTCGTGAAGAGGCGCCGGCAGTTCACTTTGCCCGGCGGAACGTCCGCCGACGTAGCGCCATATCAACTGGCGCGTGACAGGACTCCAGAACCGGACATCGCCCCCGTCGTCCAGAATGACGTGGTGGCGATTCAGGGCATGCTCGATCGGCTCGACACTGCGCGGGCGGGCATCCGCGTCGGTCAGCAGGTCCATGTGAACATCAAAACCAGCCACGCCGACGCAGCGACCGCCGAATTTGATCGGCGCGGCCTGGCTGGCGATAAAGAGATTTTCCCCACCCACCCGGTACTCGTAGGGGTCGATGACGACCTGACTGCCGCGACAGGCCGGGAGCCGGTACCATTGGGCGCCGGGTTCGTCGTAGTCGGTATTGGGTTCGAGCTGCACCTCCCCGCCGAAGCGATGCCAGAGCGGCACGAAGCGACCGGATTCGTCATGGCCCGGCGCACCGGCGTATTCATGATCCCGACCGTCGAGGGCATCCGGCTGCCAGACCGACCACACCCCGAGGAAGTGCGGATTTGCGTCGAGGACTGAGCGAAGAACGCCATTATAAACCTCGCGATTGCGTACTCCCAAGTCATGCAGCGAGGCGAGAAGGCCAGCCAAATGCCCCGCACTTTGCGGTGAAGCGGCTGTTTTTGGGTGGTCCATACCCTCACAAAGCAACTTCCGTACCGAGTTGAAAAACGCAAAAATCCCCCTCGGGGCGACGCTTTACACTTTCCCTCCCCGCCCGCGCTGGGCAGTGTGATTCCCTTTTCGTCATGAGCTCACCCGATCTGAACGTGCGCAAAGTCGCCACCCTGGCCCGCCTCGCGCTCTCCGATGAGGAGGTCGCCACATTCCAAGACCAGCTCGGTCGCATCCTTGAGCATATCGAGCACCTGAAGAAGCTGGACGTCTCGGATGTGGAACCCACCGCCCACACGTATCCGGTCTTTAGCGTCACCCGCGACGACGTGCCGGGTGAAAGCCTGCCGCGCGAAGCCTTCCTCGGCATCGCCCCGCGCTCCGCAAACAATCTCCTGATCGTTCCGAAGGTTCTCGAATAATGGATCTGACCACTCTCTCCGCAGCCGAACTCCAGGCTGGCTTTCGCGCCGGTCAATTCACTCCCGTCGACGCCATCACGGCGCTGGAAAAACGCATCGAGGCCGTCGAGCCGCAGGTGCAGGCCTTTCTCTCCCGCGACTTTGAGGCAGCGAAGAAGGCCGCCGAAACCGCCGACATCTCGCTCCCGCTGGGCGGCGTGCCGATCGGCATCAAGGACGTGATCAACGTCAAGGGCGAGTCCTGCACGGCTGCCTCGAAGATTCTCACCGGCTACACCTCTCCCTACGACGCGACGGTCATTACCAGGCTCCGCGCAGCGGGCGCCATTCCGTTTGGCCGCCTGAACATGGACGAGTTCGCCATGGGATCGTCGACGGAAAACTCGGCCTATCAGGTGACCCGCAATCCGTGGGATATCTCCCGCATCCCGGGCGGTTCCTCGGGAGGTTCCGCTGCCGCCGTGGCCGCGCTGGAAGTTCCCGCGACATTGGGATCGGATACCGGCGGCTCGATCCGCCAGCCCGCCGCCCTTTGTGGCTGTGTCGGCCTCAAGCCCAGCTACGGGCGCGTTTCCCGCTACGGCCTGATTGCTTTTGCCTCGTCTCTCGACCAGATCGGTCCCTTTGCCCGCACCACGGAGGATTGCGCCCTGCTGCTCAACGCCATCGCCGGACGCGATCCGCACGACTCGACCTCGCTCGACCTGCCGACGGAGGATTTCACCTCCCAGCTCGGTCGTGACCTGAAGGGCGTGAAGCTCGGCATCCCCAAGGAATATTTCGTCGACGGCATGGACGCCCGCGTCCGCTCCAAAGTCGAGGAAGCCATCCGCCAGTGCGAAGCCGCCGGGGCGGAGCTGGTGGAGATTTCGCTCCCGCACACGGAATACGCGGTGTCGGTCTACTACATCATCGCCACGGCCGAGGCCTCGGCCAACCTGGCCCGCTTGGACGGCGTGCGCTACGGCAAGCGCGCCGACCAGCCGAAGGATCTGATGGATCTCTACCTGCGCTCGCGCGAGGAGGGATTTGGCAGCGAGGTAAAACGGCGTATCATTCTGGGAACCTATGTTCTGTCGAGCGGCTACTATGATGCGTACTACCTCCGTGCGCAAAAGGTGCGCACGCTCATCCGGCGCGACTTTGAAGCCGCGTACGAGAAGGTCGACGCCATCGTCTGCCCGACCTCGCCTGATCTGGCCTTCCCGATCGGCGAGCGCACGAGCGACCCGCTGCGAATGTACCTGGCGGATATTTTCACCATTGCAGCCAACCTGGCTGGAATCTGCGGCATCAGCGTTCCATGTGGATTTGTGGAAGAAGGCGGGAAGCAACTCCCGGTCGGACTCCAGTTCCTCGGCAAATCGCTCGACGAAAGCAGGCTCCTCGGGGTGGCAGATGCCTACGAGCGACTCTCAGGCTGGAACAAACAGGTCGCTCCCCTTAAATAAATGAGTCTACTCTTCTTCAAGCGCGTGCTGGCCAACCCCTTGCAGGTCGGCTACATCGTGCCCAGTTCGCCTTTCCTCACCCACCAGACCTCACGCCGTCTCGATTTCTCCAAGCCCCGCGTGGTGGTGGAACTCGGACCCGGCGAGGGTTGCCATACCCGCAAGATCGTGAAGCGGATGGACAAAAACTCCCGCCTCTTTGCCTTCGAGCTGGACGAGGAATTCGTGGCGCACCTGCGCAAGCAGTTCGCCCATGATCCGCGCGTGACGATCCTGCACAGGAACGCTACGGAGATGCCCGACGTCCTCGCCGAGCACGGGATCACGCATTGCGATTACATCGTTTCCGGCCTGCCCTTCCTCGTCATTCCCGAGGAAGCGCGCGGCAAGCTCCTCGGCAGCATCTCCGAGGCGATGCACGAGGAGAGCCGGTTCATCACCTACCAGGTGACGACCCAGCTGTGCGACGAGAGCCATCTCTTTGAGTTGCACGACAAGGAATACTGCGCCCTGAACGTCCCGCCGATCAACGTGCTGGAATTCAAGAAGGCGCAAGCCGCCCGCTAGAGATTTTGCATAGCCGAGGAGCCCGCTCCTCGGCATGCTGGCGGGATGTTTGAAGTGACCGCCTTTTTTTGCGTCCTCGGAACTGTCTTCTGCGGACTCATCGCCGCCGCGATTCTGACGCGAATCACCTACGCCATCTCGGAGAAGATCACCGAAGCCCCGCTGCTCGACGCGTTCGTCAGTCTTTATACCTGGGTACCGTGGGCTGTCGGAGCCACCTGGGATGGATGGCGGGGATTCTTCGCCGCGATCGTCGCCCAGCTTCTTTTCCTCCATTTCTTCTGCCTCGTTCACCGAGCCATCCGCGGCAAAAAGGGCCGCACCCTCACCGACGCCCAGGCCCACGTGCTGGGGCCGATCCGTAATCAGGTGTGCCTATTGCTCCAGACTCCGGCCGTGCTCGCCTTCGTCGCGATTCGCGCCACGGAACTCGTTCTTTACCCCATCGTTGCCGCCGTCGGCAAGCTGCCCACCTATAAGCAGAATGAGTGGGTCAATCTGTCTCGCCACAAATATGACGGGCTGGTCGGCTATGATTTGCTTTGGTGCTGGTACTGCGATTGGATGACCGGGCTGTGGAGCCTGGGCAGCGAAATGTTGCGCAACATCGAGTCCTTCTGGTGCCCGATCCGTTTCCGCAGCGATGCGAAGAATCGCAATGCCTCCATCGACTTCCCCGATGTGAAGGAGTGGGCTCCCGCCGATGGATCGTTGGAAGACGCCGTGCGCCTGATCGAGAAGCATTACGACGGCAAGCGGAAGAACAGTTGGTGGGGTCACCCGGACCGCAGCAAGGAATCGTGACCTTTCACCGCGTCGAGCCAAACGAGCACTACCGCGACCTGCGACTCACCTCCGAAGGCGGGTCGTGGGATTTAGGTTTGAACGCCTACGCGTCAGGAATGCGCGTACGCATGGGAGTGAACAAAAAACCTCCCAAGGTTCTCGACTTTTGCATTGGTCAGGACGCTTCCTTGTTCGCTCCCGCGCTAACAAGCGTACTAAAGAGACTCGAACCCTTGAGGGAATCCGCCTCGCCCGACGAGATCGATGCCGTGTTTCCCTGGGCGGGAACACGGCCCGATATGGCCATTCACCTGGACGCGCTGCTTAGCGTGTTGTCTTGAGCAGTCGGCCCCGGCCCGGCGTCCCTACGAACTTCCCGGCCCGGATAGCCAGTTCCCCACGCACGGTGACATGGGTGGGCTTGCCTTTGATCTCCCAGCCCTCAAAAGCGTTGTAGTCGACATTCTGGGTCTGGGTGGCGGCGGAGATGGTGCCGCGATAGGCCGGATCGTAAACCACCAGATCGGCATCACTGCCGGGCTGAATGGTTCCCTTGCGCGGGAAGAGGTTGAAGGTCTTGGCGGCGTTGGTGCTCGCCACCGCCACGAAGGTCTGGAGGTCCAGTCGACCCTCAGCCACGCCGTAGGTATAGAGCAGATTCACCCGATCCTCGATGGCGGGGATGCCATTGGGGATTTTGGTGAAGTCGTGTTCGCCCATACGCTTCTGTGTGAAAAAATCAAAAGGCGCATGGTCGGTTGCCACGGTCTGGATCAGTCCCTGGCGTAGCGCATTCCACAAAATCGGCTGATTACTGGCGTCGCGGAGGGGCGGAGACATCACATATTTGGCTCCTTCAAAATTTCCTAATTCCGCGTAATTTTTATCGATAAGAAGATACTGGATAAGTGTTTCTATCGAAACATCAACACCTCGAAGGCGAGCGCGCAGGGCTTCCTCCAGTGCTTCCAGACAACTCAGGTGCACAATGTACACCGAGGCTCCGGTAAGCTCCGCAAAGGTCATCAGATGGTGCACCCCCTCGGCCTCCACCCGTGGCGGGCGGCTGGCATGATGGCCTTCTGTACCGGTCACTCCGCGGCCGAGCAGGTCTTTTTGCAGGCTGGAAATGAGGGTGGGATTTTCACAATGAGCGGCGGTGATGACGCCCAGTTCCTTGGCAATGCGCAACGTTTCGTAAAGCTCTTCATCGTCGATTCCCAACGCGCCCTTGTAGGCCAGGAAGATCTTGAAGGACCCGATGCCCTTCGCAACGATTTCACGCAACTGAGCGGGCGTGTTCTCATCGAATCCCGCCACGCCCACATGGAAGGCATAATCACAAGCCGCCTTGCCGGAAGCCTGCCTGGTCCAAGTTGCAAATCCCTCCAGGGGAGTCGTCCCCCGCCCCGGCGTGCACATATCGAAGATGGTCGTCGTGCCGCCGATCAGGGCCGCCTTGGTCCCGGACTCATAGTCGTCCTTGGAATAGGTGCCCATGAAAGGGAGGTAGATATGGGTATGGGGATCGATGAAACCGGGGAAGACGTACTTGCCCGAGGCATCGATCACCTCCGCCCCGGCGGGCGCCTCGATGTCGGAAGCGATCCGGGTGATGGTTTCCCCTTCGCACCAGATATCCGCCACGTAACGGGAGTCGGAGGTGACGATTTCGCCGTTTTTGATGAGGAGGGCCATATCAGCGACTCAAGGCGTGGGATTGCGCCACGAAGGTTTCGCTCTTCCAGTCCCCGTCGGTCTCGGCCTTCTTCTTCGCCTCGCGCTGGAGTCGGACGAGTTCGGCATGGGTGGTGAAATACTGGAGGCTCTTGCCTTTAAAGTCCTCCAGCGTCTCAAAGCCATGTTTCTCCATGAAGGCGAGAAGCTCCTCCTTCATCGAGTGAATCAGTTCGTAGCCATGCTTCAGGACGCCGGTGCAGACCTGCACGGTGTCGGAACCCAAGAGGATGAACTGCGCCGCATCATTGCCGGATTCGATACCCCCGATGCCGGATAGGGTGCGACCGGGAAATTCGTTGCGGATCATGGTCGCGATTTCCATGCACATGCGCAGCGCGATGGGGCGGATGGCTTTCGAAGAATAGCCGCCGGGAGTCGTATAACCCTCCACCGTTGGCTCGGGTCGGAGCGTGTCGAGGTTCACCCCGATGACCGAGCGGATGGTATTGATGGCGCTGATACCGTGACAGCCTGACGCTAGCGAAGCGCGTGCCGGAGCTTCGATATGCGTGACATTTGGCGTCATTTTGGCCCACACCGGCTTTTTGGCCGCGGCCATCACCCAGCTGCAAACCTCGGAAAGAATGTCGGGGTCCTCCCCCATGGCGGACCCCATCTTTCGCTCCGGCAGGCCATGGGGGCAGGAGAAGTTGAGTTCGAATCCATCGACGCCCGCCGCTTCGCAACGCTCGATGATCTCCACCCAGGCGTCGCGGCGGTATTCCTCCATGATCGAGGCAATGAGAATGCGATCCGGGAAGGCATCCTTGCACTTCTTGAACTCCTCCAGCCAAATCTCCAGCGGTCGGTCGCTGATAAGCTCGATATTCTCCCAACCCACGACCTCGCGGCCATCGGCGGCGTGAAGTTTACCGTACCGGGGAGAGACGTTGACGACCTTGGAAGCGTCCAGGCTGACGGTCTTGGCCACCACCCCGCCCCATCCTTCGCGGAAGGCGCGGCTGATGACGTTGAAATTGGTTCCCGGAGGGCCGGAGGCGATCAGGAAGGGGTTCGGGAGCTTCAGGCCATCGACGGTAGTGGCAAGCGTGGGCATTGAGCGTTGGGTTAAAGAGAAAGAATTCCCCCTTTTGCCTCGGGAATCCATCGCAATTTCTCAAATCCAGTTGCACCACCCGCGGAAGATCGCAACGATGGTCGGATGGCACGCAACGTTCGCATCGGCCTCATCCAGGCCACTTGCACGCACTCGGGTGACGCCGACCCGAAGGTGATCAAGCAGGCGATGATCGAGAAACACATCGGCTACATCGAGGACGCCGCCCGTCGAGGCGCCCAGATCGTCTGTCTCCAGGAGCTGTTTTTTGGCCCGTACTTCGCCGCGGAACAGGAGATGAAGTGGTACGACATGGTGGAGAAAATCCCCGACGGCCCCACCACCCAGCTCATGATCGAGACGGCAAAACGCCTCGGCATCGTGCTCATCGTCCCGATTTATGAGGTGGAGAATACCGGGGTGTACTACAACACGGCGTCCATCATCGACGCGGATGGCACCTGGCTGGGCAAATACCGCAAGAGCCACCTGCCGCATTGTCAGCCGGGATTTTGGGAGAAGTTCTACTTCAAGCCGGGCAACCTCGGGTATCCCGTCTTTGAAACCGCCGTGGGCAAGGTCGGGCTCTACATCTGCTACGACCGCCACTACCCGGAGGGGGCGCGCTGCCTCGGGTTGAACGGGGCGGAAATCGTCTTCAACCCCTCCGCGACGGTGGCGGGCCTGAGCGAGTATCTCTGGAAGCTGGAACAGCCGGCGCATGCCGTGGCAAACCAGTACTTCCTCTGCGCGGTCAACCGCGTGGGTATGGAGAAGCCCTGGAACATCGGGGAATTCTACGGCTCCTCCTACATCTGCGACCCGCGCGGCCAGATGGTGGCGGTGGCCTCCCGCGACAAAGACGAGGTGTTGGTCGAAACGGTCGACCTGGATCTCATCCAGGAAGTCCGCAACGTGTGGCAGTTTTACCGGGACCGGCGACCGGAGACCTACGGGCCGATTACCGAGCTTTAAGGTTTTGCGAATGGTATCCGGCGCTCAGTCGAGAGCGCCGGGCCACGATGATTTCATGCCACTCAGGGAAATCATCGACAGGTCGAGACGGCCGCGCCGAGCTTCGACACTCAATGAACGCGAGGTCGCCGCATCGGCAATCGGCCAGTAGATCATGCCTCCGGCGGCGAAGACTTCCAGCGTCGTCCGATCGCCATAAATTCGAATGTCGAGCGCGGGAGCTTGCCCGGGAATCCGCACCGAGGTTTCCCCGCAGGAGAACTGGCGGGAGGCCGGACCGTAGAGGAACTCGGTTTCTCCGAGCTTCAAAGCGAGATGCCCTTCGTTCTCTCCGCTGATCGCAATGGTCAAGGCAAAGCCATCCATGGCTTCCGCAAGGACTTCGCGCTGCCCCTCGTCGAGAGAAAGCTCGTGCCAGATTTTTGCAGGTTGCCACAAAGTTTCCACCTCGCTTACGGGATTGAGAGCGATGCGGGGGCCGTCGTCGCCTTGAGCCAGTGACATCTCCAGCGGCAGGGACATGCATTGGCTGAACGTCATTCCATTCGCCGGGGATCGCAGCCAACCGACGAGCACCCTGCGACCGCGAGGTTCACTGTCGAAGGTCTGGCCCGCGTAGTAGGAAGTGCCGAAAATCGAACGCAACGGGCCGGTCTCCGGCATAAAGACGGCACCATCAAAAGAGCCGATGAGGTATTGCCCATCGGCCCCGATGAGAATCCACTTTTCCTCATCCTGCCAACGCAGGGGGAACATATCTGGACACTCGAAGAGAAAGGTATCCTTCCCCTCCCCGCCCAGCACGCGACTCAGAGGCGTCCACAGCTTGAGGTCGCTTGAGGAAAGGAGATGGATCGCATGCCTCGTTCCGTCCGGAACATAGAGAGCCATCACCCAGCGATCCCGCGCATGGTCACGAAACACCTTCGGATCGCGATTTCCTCTCTCGATCGTAGGAATGACGGGATTGCCTGAGTATTTGATGAACTCCCGCCCGTCAGGCGAATGAGCAAGGCACTGGGTGGAGTCCTCCTTGGCTCCGGTGTAGAGCAGGACCATGGAACCATCGGAGTGGAGACCGCTGGTATTTTCCCTATCCCACACGGCACAACCGCTGAACATGGCTCCGTGCTCATCCGGGAAAAGGGCGATGTCGAGCTCCGTCCAATGGATCAGATCGGGACTGACGGCGTGGCCCCAGTGCATATTCCCCCAATCGGTGAAATAGGGATTGTGCTGGTAAAAGAGGTGATACTCGCCGCGATACCAGACGAGGCCATTGGGGTCATTGAGCCACCCCTGACGGCAGGAAAAATGGAAAAGCGGGCGCAGCGGTTCGCGATAAAGGTCCGAAGGAGCAGGCCGTTCATCGCTCCAGCGAATCATCTCAAAGAGTGAGTCGTCTTCCGACAACAGCGTGATCTCGCGCCCCATTGAAGAAGCCAGGTCAATCGACGCCCACCACTCCACCGCCGAACCAGCAAGGGGAGACACGAAATCGTGCAGGATTTTTCCGTCGTCGAAAATCTGCACACGATACCGGGCGGGATTCCAACTGGAGGGAACCAGCAACCAGCGATGACGAACCGAAAGGGAAACGGATTTCATATCGTCACCACAGGTTTAGCGGAGCCGCCGTGCTCGTAAACGCCTCAGCGAGTCAAACCGTAGACGGAGGAGCTACCTGGTTTTAGAGGAGGGCGTCTTTTCCCGGGAGGGGTGTTTCAACCGCCCCTGCTCGTGCCGGTAAACCAGTTGGGCCGTGAGGTGACCGGCAAGCGGGATCGTCAAGAGCGTGAAGGTCATGACGAGGAAGATTTTCAGGCCCGAGATGTCGTTATCGATGGCCATGATCAGCGCGGCGAGCATGAGGCAGATGCCGCAGGTGCTGGCCTTGGCGAGGGCATGGGAGCGGCAAAGAGCATCGGAGAACCGCATGAGCCCGAGCCCGGAAAGAAAGATGAGGAGCGAACCCACGATGAGCAAGGCGGAGATGAGGATTTCGCGGATCATGGCGTTTCCTTTCGTGAGTCGTCCTTCTTCCCCACCCGCTTCAGTTTCGATGGGTCGTTGTGGAGATAACAGACAAAGGCCACCGTGCCGACAAAGCCCAGCAGCGAGAAGATGAGCATGATCTCGATGAAGAGCTGGGTCTTCCACCAGACGGAAAGCACCACCATCATGCCGACGATGCTGATGGCCACGAGGTCGAAAGCGATGATGCGATCGATGATCGTCGGCCCGATCAAGACACGAACCAGCGCCAGCACGGAGGCTGCGGCCAGGAGAGCAAAGGTGAGGATTACGACTGCGGTCATCATCGGGTGATCGCCAGGATGGGCCGTTTCAATCCCTCATCGAGGGCGTGGCGGATTTCGTCCGGACTGCCGGAGGCAAAGGTATGCAGGATAAGCGCGCTGCCATCATCGCTCCGATCTGCCACGATGGTGCCAGGCGTGAGGCTGATGCACTGCGCGATGAGCAGGACCTCCAGGTTGGTCAAGCCTTCCACGGAGTAGGAAATATAGTCCCCCTCAAGTCGGCCGGCATCGCGTCGGAGCACCGCGCCGACGAGGCGGAGATTGGATGAGACGACCTGCTGGAGAAAGATGAAGACAAAGGCCCAAGCCGCCATGACACGGCGGATGTAGCTCTGACAGCCGAGCGCGTTGCGAAAGAGCGCCATGAGGGCAAATCCGCCCACGAGACCGAGAGCGAGCCCGCCCAGAGTCGGGTTGCCGCTCAGGAACATCGCCACAAGAGCGATGAGCAGATGCATGACGGCTCCCGGGATCATTGCCCCCCCTTTCCGGTCAGCGAGAAGACCGCCTCACGATATTGCGCGGGATCGAGCAGCGAGGTCGCCGCCGTCTGGGCGATGCCAAAAAAGAACTCCGCCCCGAAACCGATGGCCAGGGAAATCAGCGTCAGAGCGCACACGATGGCAGTCATCGTGCGGGCGGCGGCAGGCGCCTCGGGATCGGCAGTGCCGTCGGCGGGGAGCTTCTGCCAGAAGGCGCCCATCCAGATCTTGAGCATGCTGACCAGCGTGAGCACCGAGGCGACCAGAGCAGCCACGACGAGCCAGTAGCGATGCTCCTGCAGACCCACGAGGATGATGGCGTATTTGCCCCAGAAGCCGCTGAGCGGCGGAACTCCTGCGAGCGAGAAAGCCTGAAGGATGAAGCAGGTGGCGAGAATCGGGCTGGCCTTCAGAAGTCCCCCCATGCGCGCGAGATTGTCCGTGCGGTTGTAAAACATCGCCGTGCCGCCAATGAGGAAGAGCGAGGATTTCACGATGATGTGGTGGATGACGTAGAAGATGCAGGCCGCTATGGCCAGCGGTGTGAAAAAGCCAATGGCCAGAATCATGTAGCCGATCTGACTAACGATGTGGAACGAAAGGATGCCGCGGATGAAATTGCGCGAAACGGCACCGAGCACGGCCAGCACCATGGTCAATCCCGCCAGCCACGCCAGAGCGGTGTAGAGTGGCGTAAGGTTATGAGGAAAGACGGTGCCAAAGGTGCGCAGGAGCACGTAGATGCCGACCTTGGTCAGCATGCCGGAGTAAAATGCCCCCAGCGAAAATGGCAGGATCGGGTAGCTATTCGGCAGCCAGTAGTAGAGTGGGAAAACGCCGGCCTTGATACCAAAGACCACGACAAGCAGCACGGCCACGACCATGACGCCAAAGTCCCCCTGCATGGCCTCCGCCCGGCGCGAAATGTCGGCGAGATTGAGCGTGCCGAAAACGGAGTAGGCCAGCCCCGCCGCGACAAGGAACAGCGCACTGCCAAACATGTTCACTGCGAGATAGGGAAAGGCCTCCTTAATATGGCGATCATTCGCCTCCAGCGTCAGGAGCGCATAGGAAGCAACCAGCATGATCTCAAAAGCGACGAAGAGATTGAAAAGATCACCGGTGAGGAAAGAGAGATTGATGCCCGCGACGAGCAGTTGCATGAGCGGCAGGCGCAATGGCTGCTCGGCCCACACCGGAATCTCCGCATAGGAAAAGAGGATGCAGGCCAGGGCGACAACAGTCGAGAGGCAGAGCATGATCGCGGCCAGTCCATCGACGACCAACACCACACCGAGCGGAGGAGCCCAGCCGCCCATGAGCAAAACGAGGGGAGGTTCGTGAAAGGCCCGCACAGCGAGATAGAAAGCCAGCGCACACTGCACCGTAGCCGAGATGGCGATGAAAACCCGCCGCCCCACCCCGGGACGTCCTACGAAGAGGCAGCATATTACTGCCGTCAGCACAGGGAGCAGAAAAGGGAGCACGAGGAGGTTATTCATCGTCAGCCTCCGGCAGGAAGAGCTTGCTCGCGTCCGTCGTCTTCGCGTCGAGGAAGATACGATAGAGCAGCATGATCAGGTAAATGGTGAGGCCAAAGCCAATGACGATGGCCGTCAGGACGAGAGCCTGCGGCAGCGGATCAACGATCGGGCCGGAACCTTCCCCGAGAATGGGGGCGCGTTTTCCATCCGGGTCGCCGGACATGGAAATGAGGAAGAGGTTGGTCGCATTCGTCAGGGTGACGAATCCAAAAAGGATGCGGACAAAGCTCTTGTGCAGCAGGAGGTAGACCGAGACGGCAAAGAGCAGGCCTACGAGAAGGGCGGTCTCAATTTGCATGACGATCCTCCTCGTTGGCGGTTTCCTCGATGGGGCCTTCGAGTTCCGAGGCGTAATACGGCACTTCGCCGGGTGTGAAAGCCGGGAGGCCCGAGGTGGAGCGGGCGAGAACGATCACCAGCTTCACGGTGATGCAGCTCACGAGCAGAAAGACGCCGACATCAAAAAGCAGCGGGGTGCCGATATGCACCTCACCGATGAGAGGCACGTAATCGAGATGGAGCTGATATTGCGTCAGGAACTGCCTGCCGAAAAGCATCGGCGCCGTGCCCGTAATCATGGCAAGGAGCAGTCCAAACGACGCCAGGCGCAGCGGCGGCACGGGGAGTTCGCGCTGAAGTTCCTCCCAGCCGCGCACGAGGCCGAGGAGAATGAACGACATGCCGGTCATGAGCCCGCCGATGAAGCCGCCGCCGGGCAGGTTGTGCCCGCGCAGCAGGAGATACACCGAGACGATGTTCACCAGCAGGAACACCAGCCCGATGAGGGCGCGCACGAGAAAGGAATCGGTGGTCGCTTTCATGGCCTGCGTTTCTTTTCCAGGAAAAACCCGGGGGCTGACGCGGGATCGTTGCCCGCGCGACCACGTTTGTAGCGCATCATGAGTCCGAGTGCGCCGAGCGTAGCGACGAGGAGGACGGTGATTTCGCCAAGCGTGTCAAAGCCGCGAAAGTCCACGAGGATCGTATTCACGGCATTGGTGCCTTCCGCCAGGGGCTTGGAGAGTTCGAGGTACTTCGGCCCGATGGGATCGGGATGCGAATGCCTGTCGGCGAAAAGCACGAGGCAGGTCATCACCAGCCCGACCCCACCGGAAAGGATCACGCGGAAGATTCGTCCCTTGGCCTCGCGCTTTTCCTCGGAGCGCAGGAGCTGCGAACTCGGAAAGCGTGAAAGGAGCAGGAGAATCATCACCACCGAGGCGCTCTCCACGAGGATCTGCGTCATGGCGAGATCGGGAGCGCGGTACAGGACGAAGTAGAAGGTGAGAAAGAATCCGGCCACGGAAAGCGCGATCAGCTGAGTGGTCCAGCGACGGAGGACGATCACGCCCACCAGGGAGGCCGCGATCATAAAGGCGACGAAAGTATGGAGCGGCGACAGGCTGATATCGATGGCGCTAAAGCCCTCAAAAAAGCGGGTCGACGAAACGGCTACCGTGCCCGCCAGCGAGATGAGCAGGAAGAAGATCACGATGGGCAGGTAGGCCGGGGGCCAGTCGGCTCGCAAGGCGAGCGTGAGCTTTTTGGAGAAAACCGACAAGCCGTCCAGGCCTCGCTCAAAGGCGACATCGAAGCGAAGGAAGCCGGGGATTTCCGCGCGCTTCCAGCCACTCTTTTGACAAAGAAGGTACAGCCCGCCGCCGCATAATATGATGAGCGCCGTGGTGAGCACCTCGAGGTTAAAGCCGTGCCAGAGCGCGAGGTGAATTGGCTCCTCCTCCTGGAGTCCGGCGACCTTGATGGCGTTCAGCGTGCCATCGAGCAATCCCGGGAAGGCGCCGAGGATGAGCGCAGCCATGGCCAGCAGCAGCGGCGGCGTCTGGATCGCCCAGCCCGGGCGATGCACGGAGAGCGCATCCGGTTTGGAACCTGTGAAGACATTGAAAAACAGGCGCGCGGCGAAGGCCACGGTGAGCGTCGCGGAAATAACGACGAGCGCAAACCATACCCACGCCTTGGCATCGACGAGATCGGCGAGCAGGAGTTCCTTGCTGATGAATCCTGTCGTAAGAGGCAGACCGGCCAGAGCGGCAACACCGATCGCCGCTGAGAACGCTGTCACCGGCATGTAGCGACCGAGGCCGCCAAGCCTCCGTACGTCGCGCAGGCCCGTGCAATGATCCACGATGCCCGCCGTCATGAAGAGCGAGCCTTTGTAAAGTACGTGACTCAGTACGTGAAGCGTGTCGGCCTGAATGCCCGTCTTACTGCCCACGCCATAGGCTCCAATCAGAAAGCCGAGCTGGCTGACAGTCGAGTAAGCGAGGATGGCCTTGAGGTCATTCGAGCGGAGCGCAAGAAACGCGCCGAGCAGCATGGTGAAAAAGCCAACCCCGCAGACGAGCCAGAACCAGAGCTCCAGAGAATGGAAGATGGGAAAAATCCGCCCTGTCAGAAACACGCCGAGCTTCACCATCGTGGCGGAGTGCAGGTAGGCGCTGACCGGAGTGGGAGCCGCCATGGCCCCGGGCAGCCAGAATTGAAACGGAAACTGCGCGGATTTGCCAAACGCACCGACCAAAAGCAGCACGCACGAGGCGGTAATCCAGCCCACGTCCTTGTAGTCGCTCAGCGATCCATCGGCCAGCCTGGCCAGCGAATACGTGCCCGAGGCAAGGCCCAACAGAATGATCCCGACCAGCATGCACAGGCCGGTCGCAGCGGTGACCAGCAAAGCCTGCCGGGCTCCTCGACGGGATTCGTCGCTCTCGTGGAAAAAGCCGATCAGCAGGAACGAGGCAACACCGGTCAGTTCCCAAAATACAAAAAGCAGTAGGAGGTTATTTGAGAAGACGGTGCCCAGCATTGCCGCCATGAAGAACAGTAGGCAGGAATAAAACCGGGCGTGGGCGTATTTCCTCCCAAGGTACTCTGCCGCATACCAGCAGACGAGCACGCCGATCGCGCAGATGACGAAGCCATAAAAGATCGACAGTCCATCGACGAGAAATGAGAGGTTCACGCCAAGCTGCGGCACCCAGGGAATCTCAAGGATCACACGAGGTTGAGAACCGGCCGAAGCGGCAATCCAGGCCAGCAACCCGGCTGAACCCAAAGGCGCAGCCGCGGTGAGATACCCCACCCGAGGCCCAAGTCGCGACGCCAGGGCAAGAACCAGCGGCACCGCCAGCACGGGAAGCAGGATCACTAAACTGAGGGTGATGGTCGTGGATGCCATGGCGATTTCCCGGAAATCAGCTGCCCATGCGCCTGTTGGCGGACCGGCGGCGAGAAAGTAGCCGCACATTGGGATGGAGGCAACCCCCGGAAAGCAATTTTTGGCACAAAAATCTTTCCCTCCATCCGCTGCAACTTGCTCGCCAGCAAAGAGCTGACCAAGTTCCCTCAGAACACCAATCCAGTCGCTCCGACCGGTAAAACCACCTCTCTGGAGATGGCAGGGCGGGAAGATGCTCAACGGATATAGCACCGAGACGCTCGCCCGTTGAGCTGCGTTGGAGAAGGATGGCTGTTTTCCGCAATGCACTCGCCCTTTCGTCACTTCCTGACTGCGCAAAACTCATCGTATCGAATCTCTGAACAAACGTCCCCCGCCCCAGTGGAGGGACCGGCAAGTGTTTCCGTGCTCGCCGACGAGCGCGTGCTCTTCCAGACGCATCTCGGATTTGGCGGCGCCTTCACCGAGGCGGCGGCGCATACGTACTACAAGCTGAGCGAGAAAAACCGGGAAGCGTTTTTACGCGCCTATTTTGATCCGGCGGATGGGAATCGCTACACCCTGTGCCGGACCCACATCAACAGCTGCGATTTCGCACTCGGCAACTATGCCAGTGTCGAGCAGGACGGCGACACCGACCTCAAAACCTTCACCCTCTCCCGAGAGCGCAAAGAACTCCTGCCTCTGATCAAATCAGCTCTGGCAGCAACCAGAGAGAAGGTGCTTCTGTTTGCCTCACCCTGGTCGCCCCCCGCATGGATGAAGACCACCGGACAGATGAACAAAGGCGGCAAGCTCAAGCCGGAATATCGTACAGCGTGGGCGGAATATTATGTACGCTACATTCGCGAGATGGAGGCGGAGGGTATCGCGATCTGGGGCATTACGGTGCAAAACGAACCGGCCGCCGTCCAACCATGGGATTCCTGTGTGTATACTGCGGAGGAGGAGCGTGATTTCGTCCGCGACCATCTTGGGCCAGCCTTGGAGAAGGCGGGATTGTCTCACATAAAGATCATCATCTGGGATCACAATCGCGACCTGCTGGTTCATCGCGCGAGTGTGGCCTATCACGATGCCGAGGCGTCCAAGTACATCTGGGGCGCGGGATTCCATTGGTACGTGGCCGACAAGTTTGACAACGTGCGACTGCTCCACGATGCCTGGCCCGACAAGCATCTCCTCTTCACCGAAGGCTGCCAGGAAGCAGGTACTCACATCGGGGCATGGCATCTGGGCGAGCGCTATGCGCGCTCCATCATCAACGACCTGAATCGCTGGACGGAAGGCTGGGTCGATTGGAATCTCCTGCTCGATGAACAGGGCGGGCCGAACCACGTGGGCAACTATTGCAGCGCGCCGATCCTGGCCGATACACAGACCGACACGCTGCACTTTCAGTCCTCCTATTATTATATCGGCCACTTCTCGCGATTCATCCGCTCAGGCGCGCGGCGCGCTCTCTGCGCGACGACCTCTGACGCAGTCGAGGCCACGGCGTACCTCAACCCCGATGGCTCACTCGCCGTGGTTGTGATGAATCCGCTCGATGAGGGAATCTCACTCGATCTTTCCGTCAGCGGGCAAACCACGTTGGTGGCGCAGCCCGCGCACTCGATCTCGACCTTCGTCTACCCGGCAGCCGATCGCTAGATAATCAGCGAACCGCCATCGGTCAGGGTCGAGCGCAATTTCTCGGGATCGATCCGGGCCGCCGGAAGGTCGTCGCGCAGGGCCAGAAAGGCAGCCGCGCCCGCAGCCTCCCCGGTCTGGTTCATGTTCACCATCACGCGGATCGCGGCATGAGCCTGCTCGTCGGCATCAATGAAACGTCCGGCCGCCAGCAGGTTGTCGTAAGGGCCGACCGGCACGAGCGATCGATACGGAATTTGGTAAAACGTCGGATTTCCCTCTGTCTCGAGACGCCAGCGTGACCGTACATCCGGAAAGCCAGGGCGGGCATAGGTTTCCGTGCCATCCAGATAGCGCAGAGTGATGCCCGGCTTGTCGGCATGGTGAATATCGACCCGGTACGAGCCGTTGGCGATGGCGTCGGAAAATCGCCTCCCGTGAAGCACCTCGTCACCCGTGAGCCGATGCAGGCAGCGCACGTGCCGCGTCTCACGAATACCGATACGCGCAGGAAGAGACTGCAATGAGAGACGGGCTCCGGGGGCATACTTGCGCAGCAGGTCGTGGATGGCCCGCACCTGTCGCCTGCCCTCGATTTCCGCCGCCGCAAAGCCTTCGCTCGTCGCACAATCCTGATACACCCTCGTAGCCGCCAGCATGTAGGATGTCGAATCCGGCACCATCGCTCCCCAGGCAAAACCCTCGGGCAGCCCGAACTCCGCGCCGTGCTGGCGGATCAAGGCTTGCCAGTCCACTCCGCGAAGGCCATCCCATCCTCCAAACAAGGCGCAGGTCGTGGATGGCTGGCCATGATGCGCCCGATAGGTCTCCACATCGGCGCGCGCGCAGAGATCCCCGTCTCCGCTCGCATCGATGAAGAAACGGGCGCGGATCGCGCCACGTCCTGACTTCGTCTCGACCGCAACCCCGGCAAGCCGTCCATCCTCGATCAACGGAGCCGCAAAGGCGGCATGGAGCCAAGGCGCGATGCCGTGCTCGATCACGAGTTCATCGAGTTCGATCTGCATCTCGGCGGGATTGAACGCCCAGGCCCATGAAGGGTCGCGCTCCCGATCCTTGACGGCGCCGCGCTTTCTCAGGCGCTCAATGAGTTCCACCGACAAGCCTCGAAAAATCTGGCGCTCAAAGGCCTCATCATACGAACTGTGCCAGACGCTCACCAGGGAGAGCGTCGCCACGCCGCCAAAGCATCCCATTCGCTCAACGATCCCGACCGACAGCCCCAGCCGCGCAGCCCGGATGGCGGCGAACACACCCGTGCAGGAGCCGCCGATGACACAGAGATCGTACTCCCCGAGGATGGGAATGTCGCGCGCGGGTTCATAAAAGGAAGCAGACATGCGGACATCTTCGCGCCGCCCGTCAACAGCATCCAGAATCAACCCATGGCCTGCCCGGATAATGACATGGATAAAACCACCAATCCGGAGTTAGTCTTTCTGGGAAATGAAGTCCCCGTCGAACTCTGGTCTCGCCGCCCTGGCGGCCGAGTGCCTGCGCCGAAAGCTTGAGGTAAAAAATGTCAACTGCCGTTTTTTTGCCAAAGGCGAGAGCACCCGGGACGAGATCATCACCACGCATCGTTTCATTCTCATCCTCGAGGGGGAGCTCCGGTACACGTTCGACGGAGCAGCGAAGCGGCTCCGGGCGGGCACTCAGTTCCTCGTTCCCGCGTGGGTGCGGAGAGTCTGGACCACGCCGCAGGGTACGGGCTGCACGATCACCTGGTGCGAGTTTGATGATCCGACGGAAGAGATTCATGCCTTTCTGCAGCGAAGACTTTCCCCGTCCGAACTGGCGGTGGAACGTCGCGCGAGCAAGAGCCTGCTGAAGCTGTATCGCCAGCCTCCCGACGAATGGCGCACCCTTCATCTGGAGGCCGCACTCAAGGTGACCCTGACCCGCTTCCTTCACCACGCCCAGCCGCCAGCGACCACTGACCGCCCCGTGTCTGCCTCGACGATCCACCCCCGTGTAAAGGAGGCGCTGCGCTGGGCGCACGAACATTTCGCAGATCGCGATGCCCTGTCCCGGCTGATTGAGGTGGCAGACCTCAGCCCCAACTACCTGCGCAGCCTTTTCCTGGAAGCAACGCTCTGCACCCCGCACGAGTACGTCGAACACCTGCGCCTCCGCCACGCCCGCTACCTGCTGCGCGAGTCCCACTGGCAGCTCAAACGCATCGCCGCCGAGGTGGGCTACGATGATCCCTTGTATTTCTCACGGCTCTACCGGCGCTTCTGGAAACACCCGCCGAGCGAGGAGCGTCAGCCCGCGGAAAAACTCACGACCTCATCCCGGCGCTGAATCCTGCCGCCGGACGCGCAACACGCCAAAACAAAGCGCCCCGCGAACTACACCGTCGGGATCGTCCCGCCATCGATCACGTACTCCGAGCCGTGAATCGCACCAGCGCGATCCGAGGCAAGGAAGGCCGCCAGTTCCGCTACCTCTGCCGGATAGGCCGGGCGTCCCAGAGGGATGCCGCCGAGAGCAGCCATGATACTCTGGCGAGCAGCCTCATCGTCGGTCCCATTGGCTTCCGCCAATCGGTGAACCATACGCTCCGCGGCGGAGGTCATAATCCAGCCCGGAGCGATTGAGTTGACTCGGATGCCCTGGGGACCGAGTTCCTTCGAAAGCGCCTTGCTATAGACCGAGAGGGCTGCCTTGGCTGCGGCATACGCCGTGGTGGACTCGTGCAGCGGCAGTCTGCGCTGGATCGAGCTGACGTGCAGGACAACGCCCCGCACCTGGTCCGAAAGCATCCGAGGGATCAGCGCACGGTCAAGACGCACGGCAGCGAACAGGTTGAGATCGATCTCCTCCTGCCAGAAAAAATCCGTCGCCGCCGCAAAACCGCCGCCAGGAGTGCGGGACCCGCCGACATTATGGACAAGGATATCCACGCCGCCAAACCTCTCCAGAACTGTCTCCGCTACCGTGGCAACACCCTCCGGAGTCGAAACATCCGCCTGGACAAAGAGATCCGGCGACAGCCCGGTGGGAAGTGGTGATCGCGCGGTCGTGCCAACCACAGCCCCGGCCTGAGCGAAGCGGCGGACCATTGCCTCGCCTGCTCCCTGGGTGCCCCCGGTGACGAACACCCTCTTGCCGGAAAACTCCCCATCGCCTCGGAAAGGCTCGCTCCTCGTCACACCATCCTCCTGTCTTTCCGACCGCCCTGCCCCGATTCCCGGAATTTCTTCTTTCATGAGCCAACGATACAGATAAACCCACTTTATGGGGAGAACGCACAAAAAAGTAAGTATCCAGCGCAAAGGCAGGGAATGGACGCGCATCTCGGCTGCGCAGGGAGTAGAGAGCGCCCTGCGCATGCTGGAGGGCCGATGGAAATTCCTCATTCTTTTCCAGCTCTTCGGAGGAGAAGTCCGAAGGTTCTCCGAACTCGAGCGCGCGATTCCCGCCGTGACGCAGAAGATGCTCGCCCAGCAGCTCCGCCAGATGGAGCGCGACGGGATTGTGCATCGCAAGGTCTATCCGGAGATACCTCCCAAGGTGGAATATTCGCTCACGGAATGGGGTCAGTCGCTATGCCCCGCGCTCGACGCTCTCCTGAAGTGGGCCGAACTCAGGCCGGAGAAATCCGCGGAAAAACCAGCCGGCGCATGAACCCGCGCCAGGCCGTCTGTACCGGTCTAGAATCCGAAGATTTGCGACTGTTCAACATCAGTTGCTCGTGCAATATCCGCGCGTTGTTTTGAATACGAACGCCCATACCCGCCAGGGAGTGATCTACGCCTTGTTCGCGTATGGGTCGTGGGGACTGTTCCCGCTCTACTGGAAGCAATTTGGCACGATCCCGGCGGCGGAAGTGATCTGTCACCGGCTGCTGTGGTCGCTGGTTTTCCTCCTGATCCTCGGAGTCGTCCTGAGACAAATGTCGCCTTGCGTCAGGGTCCTCAAGACGCCGAAACTTGTCGGTCTTCTTTTCCTCACTGCCGCCCTCCTTAGCTTCAACTGGGGGTTGTTTGTCTATGGCGTCAATACGGGGCAGGTGGTGGAGACCAGCCTGGGATACTTTATCAATCCCCTGGTCAATGTGCTGCTCGGAGCTCTGGTGCTCAGGGAACGCCTGACGAGGTCGCAAGTCGTGGCCGTCTTGCTGGCGCTGGCGGGCGTAGTATATTTCGGCTGGCATCTCTGGAAGGTCCCCTGGATCGCCCTGGGCATCGCGTCGAGCTTCGGAATTTACGGTCTCCTTCGCAAAATGGTGCCGATCGATCCCCTGCCCGGGCTGATCGTTGAGACTGCGGTCATGGCTCCGGTGGCGCTGGTCTTGCTCGGGGTGTTCGCGCGGCATGGGTCGATGCATTTCCTCGATACTCCCAAGATCACCCTGCTCCTGATGGGAGGCGGGATCGTTACGGCGTTTCCGCTCATCTGGTTTATCTCCGCCGCGAAGCTCCTGCCACTCTCGACCCTGGGGTTCTTTCAGTATCTCGCGCCCACGTTGCAGCTCATGGTGGGCGTCTTCGTGTTTCATGAGAGATTCACACTCCGCGATGGCGTTGCCTTTGCGTTAATCTGGACGGCCATCGCGATCTTTCTCGGCTCCTCCCGGTTCCGGGCCAGGAAGGAACCTGTGATCGAACCGGCGGCCTAGCTTTGGGCCGCGCCGCTTTGCGCGGCGAAGAGATCCGAATAGACCTCGCAGGAGTCCAGCAGCGCCTCGTGGCAGCCGATTCCGGCGACTCGCCCGTGCTCCAGCACCATGATCCGCGAGGCATCCCTCACACAAGCCAGACGGTGAGCAATGACCAGAACGGCGCGGCGTTCGTCGCGAGACTGCCAGACGCGAACGGACTCCATGATCCGGCTCTCGGTTCTCTCATCGAGATGAGCGGTCGCTTCATCCATGACAAGGATCGGCGCATTGCTCAGGAATGCCCGCGCGATGGCGATGCGCTGGCGCTGCCCTCCCGACAACCGCGCGCCTCCTTCATGCGCCATGGTATCGTAGCCCTCAGGCTGATCCATGATGAACTCGTGGATGCAAGCCAGGCGCGCCGCCTCGATGATGTCGTCCATGGCCGCATCGGGCCGGGCCATGCCAATATTCTCGCGCAGCGTGGTGTTAAAGATATGCACGCGCTGGGGCACGACGGCGATCAACTCCCGCACCCGCCGCGCCGCCATGTTGCGGATCGGCACGTCCCCGAGCAGGATCTCCCCAGCATCCTCCCTCCAGTAGCGGAGCAGCAGATTCACGAGAGTCGATTTCCCCGCCCCGCTGGCGCCCACGATGGCCGTGACAGCGCCCGGCTCGACCGCAAAGGAGACGCGATCCAGCACGCGCGGACTGCCATCATCATAGGCGAAACCCACCTTGTCAAAAACGACCCCGACCGAGCGAGGCTCCCCGCCGACAGCCGCCAGACATGGGCTCTCATGGCAGGGCCTGTCGATGATGTCGAAAAGCCTGCGCGCGCTGCTGATGGCCTGCTCAAAGTCGGGGATGAGATTCGTCACACCAAGCAGGGGAACAAACGCGCTCAAGGTGAGGGCAAGCACGACAGGAAAGTCGTAAGCGGGCATTTCCCCGGAAAGAACCTCACCCGCGCCCAGAAAAACCACGACCAGTAAGGCGGAGCCAATACCGATCTCGGTCGCCGTGCTCTGGAAGACGTGACATCCCGAGAGAGTTTTCTGGGCGGAAGCCAGCAGGTCACCCTCGTGGTCCAGGATGGCCTCGCTGCGGGAGCCATATCCGAAAACCAGCGTCTCGCGGATGCCCTGCACTACATCGGTAAACCTCGCGGAAATCTCCCCAAGCCGATCTCTCACCCGCCCAGCCGCACCGGTTCCGATTCGGTGGGCGGCGAAGGGGATACCTACGCCAGTCAGCACGAGAAACGGGAGCAGCCCCAGGGCGATCATGGGACTGATCCAGGCCAGGACGCCCACCACAGCCAGCGGAACCACCACGGCGACTACGAAAGGGGCAATCGTATGTGCGTAGAAAACTTCGACCCGCTCGACATCGGCAATCGCTCGGGAAACGAGATCTCCACTGCGTTCGCGCCCCAGCCCCGCCGGGGCCATGGCCTCCAGCGACGCAAAAAGCTGGCGGCGCAGGTCGGCCAGCAGCCGGAAGGCGACATAATGCCCGGAAAACTGCTCCAGGTAACGGAAGATCCCTTTGACCATGCCAAGCCCGGCCAAGGCGAACGCGACGGTCCAGAGCATCTGACTGCTCCCACCCCGTGCGATGGCCGTCACGCCCCATACGGCGAGAACGATGAGCACGACGGCGAGGAACTGGTTCACGATGCGCATGGCCACCGAGAGCCCCAGCGTTCCGCGCAGAGGCCTCAGCACTTGCCAGAGACGAATGATGGTTTGTCGGTGAGTCATGGGATGTTCAGGCGGCGATGGTCTCCAGCGTCAGGCTGTCCTCGCTTTTGGTGATGCGGCCATCCTCCAGATAGAAGAGCCTGCTGGCAGCCGAGAGAGAGTGCCTCCGGTGCGTGATATGCAAAACCGTACGGCCCTCCGACAGGCGGTCGAGAGCCTGCCGGAGAGCCGCCTCGCAAGCGAAGTCCACATGCGACGTGGGTTCATCGAGCAGGATGATGGGCGCGTCCTTCAGCAGCGCCCGGGCGATGGCCAGCCGCTGCGCCTGCCCTCCGCTCAGGCGAGTCCCGCGCTCCCCGATCCGCGTCTGGTATCCCTCGGGCAATGAGGTGATGAAATCATGGATGCAGGCCGCGCGGGAGGCTTCCTCGATCTCCCCCCGGCCCGCACCCGGATATGCGATCCGCAAATTTTCCTCCACGGTGCCGTGAAACAGCCAGGTATCCTGGGCCACCCAGGCGATCTGCGACCGCAGCCACTCCAAAGGCAGGTCCACGAGCGGGCGACCGCCCAGCAGGATGCGCCCCTCCCGGGGATCGGCAAAGCGGAGCAGGAGATGCACGATGGAGCTTTTGCCCGCGCCGCTGGCTCCGAGCAGGCCCACGGTCTCGCCGGGTTGAATCTCGAAGCTCACGTGACTAAGCACATCGCCGCCCCCCGGATAAGCGAAAGATACGTCCTCGAAGCGGACATCCCGCCGCGAGGGCATCCGGTATCCCGTCGTCTCAGATTCCTTCACGGGGCCCGGCGTGTCCAGATAGTGACGAATGCGCCGCCCCATCGCCCGGCCTCCGGCCCCGGCAAAGAAGAATGCTCCGAGGAGATTGAGCTGCCGGATGATCTCCAGGCTCAGCAGGACGATGGTGACCGCTTCGCCGACCGTGATCGCTCCCGCCTTCCAGCGCAAAGCCGCCACCACAAATGCCGCTCCGGTCGCCCCGACCGCAAACCCCCAGTCGAGGAGAAAGATCGCCAGCTGGTTGACCGCCAGGAGCTTCATCGTCTCCCGCCGAAACCGCTCGCCCGCCTGCGCCATTTCGCTCCCGCATGCCGCGCCTGCGTTGAAGGCCTTGAGCGTCGGCAAGCCCTGCACTGCGTCGAGAAAGCGCGCACTCAAGGCGCTCGCCTCGGCATGGTACCGGGCGGAAACCGCGCGGAACCGGCTTTGCGTCAGGCCGAGAAGGATGGGCGCGAGAGGCGCAGTCACCAGCAAGACCAGGCCGGAAACCCAATCCATCACTCCTATCGCGAGGCAGATGACGAGGGGCGCGCTCAACCCGACGAGGAACTGCGGGAAATACAAGCCGTTGCTCGCATCGAGGGCCTCCACCCCTTCCACGGTATCGTGCACAAGGCCGCCCGTGCGTTCAGAAGCCGACCTCGCCGGGCCCAGGTCCAGGATCTTTCCATGTATCGCCCGGCGGGTTTTTCGCTTGGCTCCGGCCGACGCCCCAAAGGCAAACCATCTCGCGCCTCCCGCGAAAATCGCGCGAAGGAGAATGACTGCGGCAAGAGCAAAAAAGAGCCACGCAGGCACCGGGGCGGATCGCCAAAGACGGTCGACCACCAGCCCCAGCAAAACCGCCTGCCCAATCGTGCAGATCATTCCCGCCCCGCCCATGCCAGCCGTCGCATAGCTGAATCGCCGGGATTCCTTCGATCCCGGCAGCGAGTTCTTGCTCTTCGTTTCCATAAGAAACTCTTATGAAATTTGTGCAATTTACCGCGCACCCCCGCTTGCGTTTTATTGATGGCAGCTTGCGGCTAGCGGTCCTTTGTCATCTGGCATTCCATTTGCCTCACGAGGCATTCGCGTCCAGTTTATCCAGACCATGGACCTACAGCTTGCAGGAAAAACAGCGCTGGTGACCGCCTCCAGCGGCGGCATCGGGCAGGAAATCGCGCGCACGCTCGCCCGGGAAGGCGCAACGGTGATCATCAATGGCCGCTCGGAAAGTGTCGTCCAGAAAGCGATCCACGACATCGCGTCCGCCCTACCGGAAGCATCCCTCCGCCCTCTCGTTGCCGACAACGGAACCCTCGAGGGAGCGGAGACCACCATTGCTGCCTATCCGGAAGTCGACATCCTGGTCAACAACCTCGGCATCTATGAGGTGAACTCCTTCTTCACGGAAAGCGACGACACATGGCGGAAACTTTTCGAGGTCAACATCCTGAGCGGCGTGCGTCTCTCGCGCCACTATCTCGCGCAGATGATCGCCAGGAACGACGGCCGCATCATCTTTATCGCCAGCGAGGCCGCACTCACGCCGCCGCCCGACATGGCGGCTTATGCCGGAACCAAAGCGATGCAGCTTTCACTCTCCCGCAGCCTGGCCAACCTCACGAAAGGCACGCGAGTGACAGTCAATACCATCATGCCCGGCTCCACGCAAACCGAAGGAGTGGCCCGCCTGGTCCAGGGGCTGTTTCCCGGGCTGAGCGCAGATGACGCGGGCCGGGAGTTCATGAAGCGCGACCGCCCTCACTCGCTCATCTCCCGACTGATCAAGCCGGAGGAGATCGCGGATTTTGTCGCGTTCGTCAGCAGCCCGAGGGCGGCGGCCATCAATGGCGCGGCGCTCCGGGTCGATGGCGGACTGATCCACCATATCGCGTGATGAAAACGCTGCTCGCGTCATTGGCCTTATCGCTGGCGGCTTGGAGCGCCGCCCTTTGCGGGGGCAGTCTATCCACAGAGGAGGCGCTGCAGCCGCTCAAGGCTGCTCCGGTTCTCTGGAAGTATGTCGATAAGACGCTAAATCTGTCCGACACGGCATGGGGGACCCGTTGCGGACATCACTGGGGATTTCTCGGCGGCCAGCGTATCGGCCCCTACAGCATCACCATCACACCCGACTCTCCCTCGGCGGAGGACAATCAGACACAAAAGGTCGTCCACCCGCAGCCGACTCCCAGCCCGACCACGCGATAAACTGTGCAGGTTCCTTATGGGAAAAACTGCCACTGTTCAAACTGCCTGCCGGATCGGATGATCCAACCTCTATGACAGCCAACACCGCGCCACCAGACAGGCCGGGAGAAATCCCCGGCCAGGGCCCGAGGCCGTGGTATCGACATCTCCTCCACGCCCGGGTGCTTCTCACGCTGATCCTGACCGGTTTGATCTACGTGATGTTTTTTGCCTTCGGGATTTATATCTTCTTCTTCGCCCGCTAGCACGGCCCCAGCGCTGCCGGACACCTTCGTCGATGCCCGGCGATTTCGGAAACCGAGTATCCGGCGGTTAAATCCTGCGCTCCGCCTGGGTGGACCGCAGATGGATCGTCTTGCGCTCCAGATTGTGATGCGCCTCGATGAACCGCACGGTGCCGCTGCGAGCACGCATCAAGACCGAGTGGGTGGTGGCGATGGAGCCCTCGACCTCCACGCCCTTGAGAAGCGGACTGTTGCTGATGCCCGTCGCCGCGAAAATGATGCTTTCGCCCCGAGCGAGATCGCGGGACATGAACTGCTTGTCGAGCATGTCGCCCCACCCTTCGGCGATGAGAGACTGCCGCTCCTCCTCGTCCTTGGGCCAGATTTGGGCGCGCATTCCGCCTCCGAGACAGCGCAGCCCGGCGGCGGAGAGGATCGCCTCGGGCGCGCCACCGATGCCCGCGTAGAGATTGATATTCGACGTGCGCATGGCTGGCGCGAGCGCGGCTGCGATGTCGCCGTCGATGATCATGCGCAGTGCGGCGCCCTTGCGGCGAACGGCCTCGATGAGTTCGCCATTACGGGGCCGGTCCAGCACGCAGACGACGACGTCGCGCACTTCCTTGCCCAAGATGCGAGCGGTCACATCGATCACGTCCTCGATGGGAGCATTGATGTCGATCGGGAGGCTCGGATCTTTCATCCATGCCTGGCGGACCTTGAGCGGATAGGCCAGCTTTTTCATGTAGAACGCCGGGATATCCTGGAGACTGGGCTGCCCATCCGATGCGGTCTGGGTGGCCGCGATACAACTCACGGAGTTTGGCATGCCCTTGCTGACATTCGTGGTGCCGTCAACGGGGTCGAGCGCAATATCGAAACGCGGCGAGCCTTCTTTCCAGGTGCCGACCTTCTCGCCCTTGAACAACCCTGGCGCCTGATCCTTGATGCCCTCGCCGATGACGACCTCGCCACTGATGTCCATGAGGTCAAACATTCCGCGAATGGCATCCGAGGCGGCCTCGTCGGCCTTTTCCTTTTCTCCCTTTCCGAGCCACTGGAGGGTGTTGAGAGCAGCGATTTCGGTGGCTCGCAGAAAATCCATTTCGATCTGACGCTCAAAATCCGAGGGGGCGACACTTAATTTATTCATTCAATTGATTCCTTGTGATGTGTCGTGATGGTGACTGCCATGGATCGCTTACGTCAACTGGAGAAGGCTTGTCAGGAAAGGAAATCTCCCTTCGGAGGGCGCCCCGGGAAAGCAAAGAACACCGCAAGTCACACTCCTTCAAAACTTTACACACATCCCCTCCACTCATCTTCCGATGTATAGGCAAGATACCGAAACGGCACTTGCCCCAATGGCTAGAATAGGCCACTACCACAGCATTCCATACAGATGAAAACAGAAGGTCTGAAAGGTTGTTATAAAAAAACAGAAGGACTCTTTTACTTCGCCCGCATGTGTTCAAAAATCCGACTCCATGCTGCGTCGATTCTGCCAAAGGAATATTGGGAAATGCTTGGCAAGGGATTCGATGGCCGCACCTGCCGCTACCTGAAGGTGTCCTACGAGGATCTGCGCGCTCAGGTTATCGCGGGAGCCTCCGATACCGAGGCGCTGGGCTGGTGCTACGACAATGGACGCCGCCTGACGGATGAGGAAATACTGATCTACAACAGCTTCATGAGCAAGCGGGGCTGGCACGATGATGAAACCGACGAGTTCATCCCGGCGATGATCCGGGAGTACGGCCTGCCCGACAATGGCACGATCCTCACGGATTTTGACCTGATCGAAATGGATGAAGGCCGATGGTATCCCGACATGTGGCGGGATGCCTGGCGCTCCGAGTGATGGATCAGCTAGGCCTTGCGAAAGATGGGATTTAGTCCGCTGATCAACGCGTAGAGCTCTTTCTCCTCGTTTGCATTGAGAGGTTGAATATCCTTCAGCGCGAGGTCGACCGCGAGACGGAAGAGCCGTTCGTCACCCGGCGGGATGGCGGCAGTGACAGGTTTATTCAGCGTAAAGCGCAGAGCGAGCGCCGCCTGTTGAGGATCAGTCAGCGGCTGGTACCAGCACTTCTTGTACTCCTCGCGCATGGGATCGTCCTTCGGCCAGCTTTGCCGGGCCAGGGCCTTGAGCGCGAGGCGGGCTGCACCCTTTTCCTCGGCCAGTTTGAGAATCTGAGGGCCGAAATCGTCGGCGACATAACTGGCGAAATTGACGGGAAACAAAATCGAGTCAAATGGATAGCGATCCAATGCAGCCTGGGCTGCCTCGATGGAATGGGCGGAGAAACCGAGATAGCGAATACGACCCTGCTTTTTGGCTTCGATCAGGAACTCCATTACGCCTCCCGGAGCAAACACCGCGTCGACATCCTTGGCGACATCGGTGATGGCGTGGAGCTGGTAAAGGTCAAAATAATCGGTCTGGAGGTGCTCCAGCGAATGCTGAAACTCCTGCTCCGCACCAGCCCGATCGCGCTTCGCCGTCTTGCAGGCGAGGAAGGATTGCTTGCGGTAGGGAGCAAGGGCCGGCCCGAGCTTGACCTCTGCGTCCCCGTAGGAGGGAGCCACATCGTAGTAGTTGACCCCTTTTTCAAAGGCCTCTGCCACACGTCGAGCGGCATCGGCCGGATCAGCGTCTTTCACCACGATGCCGCCAAAGCCGATGACGGAAAGCTCGTCATCATGACGCCCAAAGCGTCGCCGGGGGAGCCGATCCAGATTGGCCGCATGGCTGGATGCACCCGAGATTGCGTAGGAAACACCAGCGAGGGCAGTCGTTTTGAGGAAAGTTCGTCGGGAGGATTCCATGCAGGCATTTTCCGCATCGCGGGGACAGAGTCAACCGCACCCGCATGCCTTGCCCGGATAAAAAATTATCCCAAACGCCCCATGGTCGCTTTCACCCATTCCCCAATGCCCTCTATGGAGCGAAATTCGTCGACACCGCGCGCCTCGATGCCCTGTGCAACGGCCATGTGGGAAAGCTGGGTGCCGGGGCCGAGCTCCAGCACCACCCGGCACCCGGACTCCTGGAACCGCTGCTGGATACGGTCCCAACGCACCGTGTGATGGATCTGTTCTGGCAATACTTGCTCCATCTGCTCGCGACGCAAGACCTTGGCGGCGCTGATACCTGCAAGCACCGGGGTTTTCAGAACCTGCCATGGCACTTGTTGCAAAGCCGATCGGAACGGCTCGACCGCACGATCAAGCAAGGCGGTATGCGAGGCCACCGTCACCGCAAGCACGACGGCATCGCGGGCTCCAGCATCCTTGAGTTCCCGGGCCAGAGACTCCGCCCGGTCGGCGGAACAGCCTACCACACAGTGATCCTCGCTGATCACGATAGCCAGCATGGCGCCATCAAGTGAAGATGCCCGAGATGGAGAGAGACCGGTGACCGCGATCAACTCGCCGCGCGGACCCGCAGCATCCATCTCGCGCGAGCGGACTCCGGCAAGCCTTACGACATCCTCAGGTGAGAACGCCCCCGCGCAAAAATAGGCGGTGAGTTCGCCGAGGCTGTACCCTGCGACCATTGCTGGAGCAGGCACCAAGTCCGCGATCTCGACCCACACCATTGCCTGATAGAGGCAGATCAATGGCTGGGAGAAATGGTTCTGGAAAATCGCCTGCGGGTTCCGCGACGGGTCAGCCAGCCAGTCGAGGACATCGTCATCGACGCAGCGAGCATCGATGATACGTTGCCGGAGGGCGAGCCCCTTCTCTGTAAAAGGAAAACGCGTAAAGATCTCCGGCGTCTGAGCGCCCTGTCCGGAACATACGATGGCAAACTGGCTCATGGTTTCCTCTCCATATCCTCGACGAAGAGCGTGGCTGCCAGCAAGTCTGCTACTCCGCCCGCGGTGAGATTTCGCCGGACAAACTCGTGATGTATCTCTCGCGCCCGCTGCCACCACCCGGGATCCGCCACCCCTCCCGCGTCCAAAAAACTCCGGGCGCAGCTGCGGGCGAAATCACGCCCTTCCAGGCCGCCGCGCTTCAGCAGCGTCGTGTCCTCGCAATGCTCGAGGATGGCAAAGAACGCCTGAACCCGGGCGGCCGGGCGGCCATGCGGAATGGCATGGCGATAGGCAGGCAGGCCAAGCTGATAGATGGAGGGGAATCCCAGCGCTGCCTCACGCCGTACACCGCCCATCTGGTACCTGCGACACATGACCACACCGTCGCTGTGGATTTCAAGAGAGTCGGCCTGGGGAATCTCTCCTCCCCAGCGCCGAGCGACGATGTCGCCGAGAAACTCTGTCGAGTCGTCCGGCCTCGCTCCCGCTGCCGCGCATAGCAGGCCCAGACAGAAAATCGCGCCGCGGTGGGCATTGCGGCCATTCGTAGCCGCGCGCATTGCCTGCTCCATTCCCAACCCGATCTGCTGAAGATCATGCAGAGAGCTTCCGGCATAAGCCGCCATCTCCGCGAATCCTGGAGTGATAGCCTCGATGGAGGCGAGAAAACACCGGGCATCCATGTCGGAATGACTTCCATTATCGATCAGGCTGACCAGACCGGGCTTGGGATAGGTCTCAAGCTCCTCACGCAGCGCATCGGCGGCGCATTGAGCGATAAGTCGAGGAGACAATGCCATGGTCATCATGCGAGCAAAGAGCCCAACTGGTCCTTGCGCTCCAACCAGACGCGCCGATTGGACTTGATAAGGATGTCGTCAGCAGGCCCGAGATACTCCCGCCAGCTAAATGACGCATCCGCTTGAAAGATCACCTCCAGATCGACCCTCGGCGGCTCCGGAAGCTGGAAATCGGACGACAGAAAGGACCTCCATCCGGCCAGGGAATCGATATCCACCAGCAGATCAAGATCGGAGCTGGGAGTCACATACGACAAGCCCGTCAGCAGCTCCCAGGCGCGGCTGCCGTAGATGCGAAATACGAACCCCGGGACCACCTCGACATCCCAAACCGGCGGAGGCTCGACCGCTCGGACACTGGCGACGGGCACGCGAAACGCCATCCGCCGCTTGCCGGGCAGAGCCAGACCGAGAAAAACCTCCTGCCCGTCGTCCGATACACAGGGTCGTCGTATGATCAGAGGGCGGCCCCTGGCGGTCCACTCCTGCAGGACCTCGATATCGCCACCCTCCGGCGTCGCGTCGCGCCAGGCGTTCTCGGCGAGCCGGACAAAGGCGTGACGCCGAAACACGTCAGCCCCGGACTTCGGCAATGACAGCCTGGGCCGCCTTGCGACCGCCGCGTTCATTGCCGAGAGAGGCGCGGATGTCTTGAGCGTCATCGCTGGCGAGGATCTTTTGCAGACGATTGGAAAAATCGTCCGTCCACATCTCGTGCAGGCCGCCCATGCGGAAGAAATTCTCACAGCCCGGCGCAAAGACCGACACTTGCTTGGCGAGATCCTGCAGTTTTTCCAGCGGCATCTTCGTCACACGCGCAATGGCCTCAAGCTTCATCACCGAGGTTTCCGCACCAGGCACGGACACGATGCGATCGGCCAGCATGCCAAAGGCGATGAATCCTCCGGCGATGGAATTGCCATAGACCACGGAGATCAACTTGTGGCCATTGTTTCGGGCCAGCTGCTGGGCGCGCAGGAGGTGGGCGATGTATTCCGGCAGGACGAGGAGCTCCTCATCGAGCGCCATGCGCTGGCCGTTGTTGTCGACCAGCATGATGATCGGAATGCCCGGGCTCTTTTCCACGATGTCGAGGAGCCGGTCGGAAAGAGCCACGGCCTCCCGGATGCCGATGAAGACATCGTTGGTCGTGCCGAGCACGGCCACAGGGCGGCCGCCGAGTGTGGCCTCACCCGAGACAAGCCAGTCATCAACGGCAACTCGGTGGCCTTCAGGGAAAAGTTGATCAAGCAGGATGGGGAGTTCCATGTCTCAGGCAGGTTTGACGGCAGTCAGTTCAGCAGCGGTCATGTCCGGCACGCGATCGGCATCGAGCCCCATCCTGGCCCAGACTTGGCGGGCATCCGTGCAGGAACCGTAATCCTCGATGCGTCTGGCCAGGCGGGTTCGCTCGGCGCGGAGACTTTCCACGCTGAGCGGCTCGCTCGGTTTGATCAATGCAACAGCAGCCATGCGGAAGGCCGGGATGTGATCGTCGACCAGCGTGGCGACCTTGCCAAAAAGGAAACGATTCTTTCCCCCCGTGGTCCGCCAGACGAGAGCACGATCACGAGAATCAAAAGCCTCCACACCCATGACGGTCTCGATCACCTCGGGACCGGAAACACTGAGCCGGGCCTCCTCGGAGGCGATGAGCGCATCGCAGCAACTGCTCGTGATGCCCGAACCTCCGAAACAGCCACAGCTCCCACCGAGCAGCCCGATCACGGGCACCCCGGCGCGCTGGGCCTCGAGAATGGCGCGCATGATCTCCGTCGAGCCGATCTCACCGGCGTTGGCTTCCTCAAGACGTACACCGCCCGAGTCAAACAGGCCAAGCACCGCCGCAGGCTTGCGGATGGCTGCTCGCCGGAGCAGTCCGGTGATCTTGGCCGCATGCACCTCGCCGAGCGAACCTCCACGGAACTTGCCCTCCTGGGCAAAAATATAAACCTCTTTGCCCTCGAGCGTCCCCTCGCCCACCACCACTCCATCGTCGAAGGCCACTGGCGCATCGAACATTCCGAGGTGCGGACTGATCCGCTGCTCGGTCGGAGGCAGGATTTCGCGGAAGGAATCAGCATCGAGCAATCCCGCCACACGCTGGCGGGCCGAGGCTTCGTAAAAGGAAATACGCGGAGTCAGTTTCATGCCAGTGCCTCCCAGGCCTGATCAAGCCGCAGGCTCACCACCGGCGGGATCGCGGCAAAATCGTTGATGGAGAAAAGCACGTCACGGGGCTGGCTGCGCTCGATGAAATCGGCAAACACCGCCCGCCACGCCTCCTCAAAATGGGCCACAGTCGTACTCACCTCGAAGCGCACCTTGCCGCCGAGATCCTTCGGCTGGGCGAGCACCTCCAGGTTACTGGACGCGACCACTCCGGCGACGGAGTACGGTTTGCCGGACTTTGGCGCATTGGGGCCGCCATCAAATTCAAAAGAAAGGTGTTCCATGGCTAGTTACCAGTTACGGAAGCGGCTCGGCGGATTGTACAGGCCGCCGGACCAGCGAACGAGATCGTGAATATTACGCGCAGCGAGGCGGTCGCGCGAGACATCGGTCTTGCGAATACCGAGATCCTCCGCGCGCTGGATGACACCGCGATCGCGAAGATTCGCCACCATCGCATGGTCGCGCTTGAGGCCGACGGGAGTGAATCCCGCCACGCCGCGCACGGCTTGCTCGCGTTCCTCCATCGTCCGGCAGAGCAGCAGATTGGCCACGCCCTCCTCGGTCACGATGTGGCTCACGTCGTCGCCATAAATCATCACGGGTGGGACCGCGAAGCCCGCCGTCTTCATCGCATCCCAGGCCTCCAGCCGTTCCACGAAAGTCGGTTTGTTCGCGCCCTGGAAGGTCTCGACCATCTGAACCACGAGCTTGCGCCCCTGCGGCATGTATTCCCCCGCATGGGCCTCGGCCCCGGCGCGGAGAAAGGCCTCGGAAAGATGACGGCGAGCGCGGTTTTCCGCGCCAAAGTTGGGAGCACCGCCAAATCCGGCCAGACGATCCGCCGTGACGGTGGAACTGTTGGCAAACGGGTCGATCTGGAGCGTCGCCCCGACGAACATATCGGCGAAATGGCCGGCCATCTGGCCGTAGAAGCGATTGGACCGCAGGCTGCCGTCGCGGCCGAGAGGGAAGATGTCTGGCTTTGAAGCCACATAGTCCTCCATACCCACCTCGCCGCCGATGCAGGCGATGGCCTCCACGAAGCCGCTCTCGATGGCCGGAATCATCGTCGGGTGCGGGTTCAGCGCCCAGTGCGTACAGGCCTTGCCCTTGAGGCCGAGTTCCTCGCCATAGGTCGGCAGGAGCAGCTCGATGGCGGCGGTGTTGAAGCCCACGCCATGGTTGAGCACCTTGGGCAGATACTTTTGATAAATCGCCTTCATCGCCATCATGGCCATAAGGATGCGCGTCTCGTCGAGCAGCGCGGGGTCCTTGGTGAAAAGCGCTTCCAGGTGAAAGGGCTTCGGGCTTTCGATGACAAAATCCACCCACTCGCCCGGGATGTCCACGCGGCGAAGATTGTCGGTAAGCTTGTTCGCCTGCACCACCACGATGCCGCCGCCGAAGGCTGCCGCCTCGACCAGCGCGGGCGTCTCCTCGGTATTCGAGCCGGTGTAAAGATTTCCCTCCGCGTCGGCGTCGATCGCCACCAGACAGGCCACATCGGGCCGCAACTCCGCAAAGTAACGGGCATAAAGCTCCACGTAGGTGTGAACCGCCCCGATCTTCACCGTGCCGTTAGCGACGAGCTCCGCGAGTCGTCCGCCCTGCGGTCCGGCGTAGGCAAAGTCCACGACCTCCGCGATACCGTTCTCAAAAAGATCCAGATGTTCCGGCAGACCGATGCAGGAGACAGCGAGCTTCAGGCCATTGACTTTCTTCGGGTCGACCTGGGCGAGCTTTTCCGCGAGGAAGTCGCCCTGCTTTTGGTTATCGCCCTCATGCACGACCCGATCGCCGGGTGATAGGATCAGTTCCAGAAACTCAACGGTACGATCGGCGGGAATGACCTTGCCCGGGCCAAACACCTTTGCCACCCGCTCCAGCTTATCTTTTCGACGGGCTATTTTATCAGGGGAAGTCATTCAGCTCGTGATATTTCCCCTTCCCTGCCGCAACTGGTTTCCAATGTCGAGCGCGAAAAGCCTTTTCGGGAAGCCATCTCATTACCGGAGCACACATTAATGTTCACTCTACGCCCCCGTCCGGCCAAAACATCTGCACCTTTCCCCGGCGGAATCCCGGCCGGAGCGAGACGCTCCGCGGATTTTCCCCAAACTGCGGAACGACCTGCTCCCGCATCGCCGTACTTGATGGTAAAAGCGCAAACTAGGAGCGATACCGCGATGATCCACGATCCCATCACCCGGCGGGCGATGAACCAGACCTCACGATCCGGGAGCAATGATAGGTAGAACCCTATGGCAATCGGCGCGACCACCACCAGTGCGCCGCAGAGGACAGCGTGTCTTCCCTCGACCGGTGTCGGCACCAAAATACCCAACACATACCCGCAGGCCACAAAGTAAACGCAGCGGAGGACAAAGCTATCGGTCCGCGCGATTGCGACCACCCCGCCACCGACAAGACCGAGTACGGCGGCACTCACCCCCGGCGCGCCCAGCGCCGGACCAAGCCCCGAGACTCCAGCCACAAACCCGCCCAGCAACGATCCGATCGAGAAATCCGGAACGACCGGGCGGCAGCATCCCAGCCAGAGTCCGCACGCCCCTAATAGCAAAAGCGCGGGCAATCCTTCAAAAGCGGAAAGGGCTCCAAATCCTGAGGAAACGATCACAGAACCGAAAACAGGAAGCAAAAACCTAACGCAGCGATAGCTCCCCCTCCGGTGCGGATCGCGATGCCACCCCATGGATATCTGGAAAGGAGGCCAAACCCGATGCCGCACAAATGGAGCAGACCGGTAGAGATCACAAACCCGGCGGCGTAGGCGTAGGCGTTCGATGCCGTGGGCAATTCCGTACCATGGGCGTGGCCGTGAAAGATCGCAAAAAACCCCACGATCATGCCTGCCAGCCAGATCGGCGGTCTGGCGGCAAACGCCACCATCAGGCCAAGCAGTATCGCCGATAGCGCGATGCCCGTCTCCACACTGGGAAGAGGGATTCCCATGATGCCGAGTGCTCCACCGAGAGCCATGACCACAGGAAACGTAATGGGCAGGAGCCAGACCGCAGGCGCGCCAAGGCACGCTCCCCACAAGCCCACCGCGATCATAGCGGCCATGTGATCCAAACCGCTCAAAGGATGCATGAAACCACTGGAAAAACCGCCCGCTCCCGCCTCGCTATGCGCATGAGCAAACGATGGGAGAACCATTAGCGTAACGAGTCCTAACACAAAAAGGCTATGATGGCGATTTTTCCACATGGGCGTTCATCATCGAAAGAGTGCGAAACCCGTCAACGTCAGCAAAGCAACAATAACGCCACAAACCGCGCCTCCTCCCTTCAGCCAGCCGGGAGGAACGCGTCTGGCCACGACAAGAAACGTCGGAAGGACAAGCAGAGTGAGAGCAGTCAACACGAGGAACCCGGCGCCGGTCAGATAAAATAGAGTTGTCATATCTGCGCCGCTGATGCCTTGCGCGATCACCCGTTCGTTCCATGAAACGCCAGCGCACCAACCAGCGGCCAGAGCAACGCCGATATCCGTTCGCCAGCCCAGCGGCTTCCAGACAGTCCAGGCCGAGAGAACCAGAAGCAAGGCCATGCCCGCGCCCGTCCAGCCATCTCCAGCCGTCGCACCTGACAGCAACGCCACGCCTGACCCTGCAGCAAAAACGGCCACAGCTCGCGCAGAAAAGACGAACGCCGCAAAGACGCTCCCATGCCCCGCGAGCGTCGCCCGCAACAAGAGCAAGGCGATCACGACAAGCATCGGTCCCGAGCCGAGCAGTAACAGAGACACGGCCGCACACGCGGCAGCTCCCCGCCGGATACCTGAGAGCGGCTCACGCTCAACGATCACGGTCTTGTGGAAATAATCCAGCGCACCCAGAGGAATGAGAGGTTCCAGGCCGAAGCGCAGTTCCGACACGTCTCGCTGTAGAAAGACTTCCAGCACCCGGCGCGCTCCCGGCTCCTGCAACAGGTCTCCCGAGATCACAAAGCTGGTCGGAGTGACCCCATCCGAAGGATAGACCACAAGAACAGCTTCCACGAAACCCTCCAAGGACCGATTCACCCGGTCGAGTTCCACCGACATCGGAGGCTTCTCCACGGAGGTCACAGTGAGATGTGACTGCAGATACAATGCCAGAGCATCGCGTGCATCGTTTCGCACAAACTCCCCGTCCATCGAATATCCCAGAGCCTTTTGCAGGGCTGCCTCCGGCAGCAACAGTCTCGCTTCGATCCGATCAGGAAAAACGTCCAGCAGCATCCGGCCGTCCGACGTTGCCCTCGCTACAGAGAGTGAAAACAGGCTGAGAAAAAGCGCAACGAGTGGAATGAAGTGCACTCCCCTGCTTTCACCGATGTTCACACGGGAGGCAACCTTCGATTTCCAGGACGTTCATTCCGGGCCTGCCGCACCTCTTGTCGTATCGGACCGGGACATCCAGCTGCTCCAAAAGTTCATTGATTTTCATCCCGACCGACTCTCGACTGTGTTAAGAATTCGTTTCATTGGCCGAGCCGATTATTCTTGTTCGCCCCGATTGCGCATCAGGCAATACACCTTCCGCATTACGCAACCGCGTGACTTTCAGCCGCATACAAGTCGCTCCAACCAGCAGCCGCCGAAAGGCGTCATTGAGTCGTTATTTTCGTAAATTTCCAAACGGAGCGGCCATGCTAACAGCACCTATTGACCGAGACTAGTCATCCTAGTAATTGCCAGCGCCGTGAAAACAGCTGCCGCACTTTTTGCGATTACGATAACCAGCTCCATAGCGCTTCTGCCAGCGCAGGAGGTCAGTTCAAACCCTGTAGGATCAGTCACCATAGAGGTCGCGGTCGGCAGCGCCGCAGGGCGCACGATCAGCGTGGTCTCGCTCCCGCTCACCGGCATAGCATCAGCCGCCGGAGCCATGAAGGGCACCATCACCGCGGTGACGAGCAGCACGCTCGCCAACTCCGCAGCGGGCTGGACCGCAGGAGAACTCTCCAGCGTCGCCTCTCCGCATGTCATCCGGATCACGAGCGGCGCGGCCAAAGGTCGCACCTTCCTCATCTCGACAGCGACGCCCAACACCGCAACGACCGTCACGCTCGACTCCGAAGACCTCTCTCTCCTCAGTTTCGCCGATGCAGGCATCTCTGTCGGAGATAGTTATGAAATCATCGTCTGCGACACCCTGGGCTCGGTCTTTGGGACACCTGAGACGACAAGAGTGCTCGGAGCAGCCAATTCCAGCACAGCAGACATTATCCAGGTCCTCGTTCAGGGCCAGTATCGCCAGTACTACTACAACACAACCCGCAATGCATGGTTGCGCGTCGGCCCCGAGACCGTTTCCACGAATGTGCCTCTCCGCCCCGATGCCGCCGTGATCTACAGTCGTGCCGGCCAGACGCCTCTTCAGTTCACCATCGGCGGCCCGGTTCCCATGATCGAGCGCAAGGCCCTGGTACGAAACTCCGGGGCAACTCTGCTGGCGAATTGGTGGCCGGTCGAGATCACTCTGGGCGCGTCGGGCATCGCGGAGCTTCCGGGCTGGATCAAAAGCACCTCGGCCGCCGCAGCCGATACCGTACAGGTCAATGTCGGCGGTGCGTGGCGCAAATATTATCATAATGGCACCCAATGGCTTCGGGTCGGACCTAATACTCCCAGCAACGATGTCGTCCTTAACGTTGGCGACGGCGTCCTGATCGGAAAACAGGGTTCACAGGCCGGTGCAGGAACCGTGCAACAGAACCTTCCCTACAACCTCTAATCGCACCTCAATCTATGAAACTCATCAAAAACCTTCTCCTGGGTGCCGGCCTGCTCGCATGCTCCGCCCTGAGCGCGCATGCAGTCATCCTCACGGGATTCGGAGATTCCGAATATCACATCACGTTCTCTGATTTCACGCCGACCCAGACAAGCACCTCGCTCAATCTTGTCGGCAGTGACTTCGGATCAGGCGTCTACGGTACGCTGGACATCCCGATCTCCATCGACGGGGACGCAAGTTATCTGATGCTCACGGCCACGTATTCGGGAAGCTCCTCTGCCCGTTTCGATATCATGCTCTTCGACGAAGACGGTGATTCCCTCAACTATTCCAGTTACTTCAGTGCATTCTCGCCAGGAGTTCCGGCGACAATTCGCATGGACTTCCTCATGGAGGACGGTGTCTTCAATGGACCGGTGGTCATGATCGGCATGGTTGCCAATGGCATTGGCTCCTCAGTCAATCTCACCCTGGATAGTGTTGCCGCCGTTCCCGAGCCGTCGACATGGATGTTACTAGGCGCCTCGGTGTGCATGCTTGCACTCCTTCGCCGTCGAAAGCTCTCCCAATAGTCACTGTTTATTCCCGGGGCCTGTTTGCCCCGGGAGCCGCGTTTCTCATCTCATTTCTTCTGCTGCCAAAATGAAAATTTCCCACGTGTTGGCAACATCGCTGCTCTGCAGCCTCGTTGCGCTCTCATCCCTGCATGCCACTGGAACCAAATTTGGTTCCCTGGTGATCACCCAGTTGGCCAATAACGCCAACGCCGTAACGGATTCCACCCCGCCGATCTCGCTGGTCTTCGGCCCGGGTTCGTCATCTGGCATCACGATCGCTGCCGCCTCCACCAACCGAGGCGATTACGCGCTGGATTTCGGCACCGGCGCGGATGCGACGAATGGCGTGCTCATGACGTCGATCAATCAGCTCACCCGCAATGACAGCAATACCGGCGGCCCGGCGGCCGGAGAGTTCTTTGCCACGAGCAGCTACGATTTCAGCACGACGGGAAACCGCCTCTACTGGATCGCGCTTCACTGGGCCGACGCCTACGACAGCGTCGAGGTGAACTACGATGTCGCCTTCACATACTTCCCGTACAGCACGTGGTTCGGCGGCATCGCGAAAAACTCGACCAACAACGGCACGATGACGACCCTCACGGGCTCGCAGGGGCTTGTGCTCGGCACCCATTTCATTGACCCGACATCATCGTCAGGCATCTACACGCTGGACATCAACGACTTCTTCCCCAACGCGGCCCAGAGCGGAGTCCTCCTGGTCAACGGCGCGAAGAACGAAGACAACTACGCCCTTTCCGAGGCAAATGCCGATGGCACCTACACCATTTTTTGCCATGACAACTCGGCCAACACCGACACGTACGAAAACGATCCCGTAGGATTCGTCTACATCCCTGTATCCAAGATCGGTACAGATGGCCTCGCTGCCATGGGCCGCATCAACGGCGACACCACAGCCGACGTATCCGCTGGTGTCTTCACCGTCACCAAGGGCGGCACGGGTCAATGGTATCTGACGATTCCCGGGCAGACTCCGGACACCGGCACGCTCATCATCAGCGCCCCCGGCGGTGAAACCTACAATCTGGATAACATCGTCAACGCAGGCTGGGATGCCGCCAATCAACGCTGGATCATCGAGAGCCGCGACATGAGCGGCACGAAGGGAGCAAACCCGGCCCTCCAGAATATCAGCGGCAAGGAGGACGTCTTCAGCTTCGCCTTCTTTTCCAAGGTCGCCTTCAATATTCCGCCTGCGGTCGCACTTCAGACCCCGCAGAATGATTCCTACAGCAACTTTGGAACACCGATCTCGATCTCTGCGACAGCCTCCGACGATACCGGAGTGACCAAGGTCGAGTTCTTCGACAACGGCCAGTTCGTCTCCGAGGACGCCTCATCTCCCTATACAGCCGCGATCAGCGCGCCCTCGATGGGCAGCCATGTCATCACGGCTCGCGCGACAGACACCGAGGGCGCAACCACGAGCTCTGCTGCTGTCCGTGTCACAGTGACTCCTCCGGCTGGCACTGATGCGATTTCCCTTGATGGCACCGACGACTATGTGACCTTCGGGGACGCACCGGCGCTTAAGCTCGCCACATTTACGCTGGAGTGCTGGTTCAAGCGCGAAGCGGGAGGTTCCACCGCAGGAACAGGCGTCGGTGGCGTGACAGCGATCCCGCTCATCGCCAAGGGGCGCGGCCAGTCCGACGGTTCCAATGTCGATTGCAACTACTTCTTCGGCATCGACGGAACCTCCGGCGTGCTGGTGGCGGATTTTGAAGACATGGCCACCGGCCTCAACCACCCGGTTTCAGGCAATACGGTCGTCCCGATCGGGGAATGGCAGCATGGCGTGGTCACTTTCGACGGAACCACCTGGCGCCTGTATCTGAACGGTCGCCTGGAAGCAGAGCAGACCTCCGACGGACAGGTGCCGCGCTCGGATTCCATCCAGCATGCCAGCCTCGGTACCGCGATGAACTCGACGGGCACTCCCGAGGGATACTTTGCCGGCGCGCTCGACGAAGTGCGCATCTGGAACTACGCCCGCTCCCAGACGCAGATCCAGACCGCGATGAACTCGGAGATCGCCGCGGAAAACGGCCTCGTGGCCCGATACGCGCTGAACGAACCCTCCGGTACCGCCATCAGCAGCACCGCTGGACAGATCATCAATGGCGCGCTCGCCAACGGCGTCTTTCACACCACAGGCGCTCCGTTCGATATCGCGATCCCGCCGCTGATCACGGTGCTCTCGCCTGAGGATGCCATCACAGATGTCTCGGGATCTCTCGATCTCAGCGTGAATGTCTCCGATCTGGATTCCGGCAGCCTCCAGGTCAAGTTCTACACCCGCAAGGTGACCCCGGTGTCCAATGCTCCGGACTTCACCGTCATCGCGCTGCCCGACACCCAGTACTACTCCGAAAACGTCGGCGGCACCCGCGCGGCGATCTACAACGCCCAGACCGACTGGATCGTATCGCAGAAAGACTATCTCAACATCGCCTTCGTCATGCACCTCGGCGACGTCACCAACTTCGGCGACACCCCGTCAACGCGTGATGCGGAATGGGCCAATGCCTCCAACGCCATGTATCGCCTGGAGAATCCGGCCACGACACAGCTCGCGGAAGGCATCCCCTACAGCATGAACGTAGGCAACCATGACCAGTACCCGAATGGCGACGATGACACCGGCACCACGATCTACTTCAACACCTTCTTTGGTGTGAACCCCTCGACGCAGGTTAACCACTTCGCCGGAAAGAGCTACTACGGCGGCACATCCGAACCCACCCTGGCCGACAACAACTACACGCTCTTCAGCGCGAGCGGCCTCGACTTCATCGTCATCAGCATGGAGTACTCCGCCACGCCTGATCAGGTCGATCTCGACTGGGCAGACAGCCTCCTGAAAGCCTATCCCAACCGCCGAGCCATCATGGTGAGTCACCATACCGTGAACACCGGCAACCCGGCGTCATTCAGCTCGATGGGCAGCGCCATGTACAATGCGCTGAAGGACAACCCCAACCTCATCATGATGCATGGGGGTCATATCCATGGAGAAGGCCGCCGCTCGGATACCTTCCAGGGGCGCACGGTTCACTCCATCCTCGCCGACTTTCAGGGCCGGACAAACGGCGGAGACGGCTGGCTGCGTATCCTTACGTTCAAGCCATCCCAGGATCTCGTCCAGGTACAGACCTACTCGCCGACCCTCAACCAATACGAGACCGACGCTGATAGCGCCTTCACCATCTCGGTGAATCTCTCCGGAGGCATGGGCGAGTTTACCCAGGTCGCACAGGTTGGTTCCCAAGGCGGCGACGTTTCGACCAGCCTGCAAAACCTTGAGAGCGGCACGAAGTACGAGTGGTATGCCGAGGTCAGCGATGGCGACAATACCATCACCACCCCGGTTCGCTCCTTCGGAGCGACTCGGCCCTTCCCACAAGGGGGAGGGGAGAGTGAACGTAGTCGCCGGTCCTTCCGGAGGATCGGATAAAAGCGCAGCAGCGATGGCATCCCCCTCCCCCTTGTGGGGAGGGGTTAGGGGTGGGGGTACCTCAGTTGGTCCAATGTCCCCGTTGGCACCTACACGATCCTCGCCAAAGCCACGGATAACGAGGGACGGCAAACCACGTCGAACCCGATCTCTCTCTTCGTCACACCGCCGCCGGTGGCTCCTACCGTGACCATCGCGGCCACCGACGCGGAAGGCGGCGAGTTCGGTTCCGACAAGAGCCTCGCCTTCACCATTACACGTGACGGAAACCTCTCGGTCCCGCTGACGGTCTCCTACAGCGTGCAGGGAACGGCCACCCAAGGGGCGGACTACTCCACGCTGAACGGGACGCTTGAAATCCCGAAGGACTCCGCCTCTGCGGTGATCCCTGTCAGCGTCCTTGCCGACAACACCCCGGAGGGCGACGAAACCATCGTGATCTCGCTCGCCACGGACAGTGCGTACACCATCGGCACCCAGAGCTTCGCCACTGGTACGATCAAAGATCGTCCCCTCGACCAATACCTGGCCGAGCATGGCGGAGGTGCTGCACATGAGGATGCCGATGGCGACGGGGTTCCCAACGCCCTCGAGTATTACCTCGGCACCACACCGGACAACGCTGGCAGCGCCACAGGCATCGCAGTCGCCACAGCCCAGGCCGGATCGCTCAAGGTGCGCTTCCCGCACCTGAAAGCGGCCACCGACGTCAACGCAACCATCCAATGGTCCACCGACCTGGTCAACTGGCATGAAAGCGGCGAATCCAATGGCTCTCAAACCGCCGCCATCACGACTCAGGTGGTAGACGCCGGGGAGCAGGATGTTGAGACCATTGAAGCCGAGCTCAATGTCACAAATGGCGCTCTGCCCAAGAAGGTCTTCCTCCGCCTCAATCTCGGCAACGTTCAGGAAACGAACTGATCCGCCACGGAGAGAATCTCCACCCATCGTGTTGTACCTAAGCAAACAACTATCCAGCGCCGCTTCCCTTCTCCGGGGAAGCGGCCTTGCTCTTTTCGCCATCGCTGCCTTTTCCTGGCCCCTGGACGCGAGAGCCCATCCCAGCCCAAGCCACACCCTGGATGAAATCAATGCCCATCTGGAAGATACGCCTGACGATCCGGCCCTCCTCCGTGACAAGGCGGACACTCTGATCACGATGAATCGTCTCAGCGAAGCCGAAGACATCGCTGGCCAATTGCTAAGAGCCGCGCCCTCCGATCCGGAAAATCTCTACCTCTCCGCCAAGCTCACCCTCCTGGGCGGTAATTCCTCCCAAGCCCTCGCCCAGACGGAAGCCCTGACGCACACCGCGCCGGACTTTGCCCAAGGATGGAATCTCTACGCCGACCTCCTCTATCAAGCCAGCAAGCGCGACGAAGCCATCGCCGCGAAGCAAAAGTACCTTCAGATCAGCGCAACCCAGGACGCGGCAGAGTACGTGACCTGCGCCGACTGGCTGCGAGAGCGCGGCGGTCCCGGAGACGCGCAGGCCGCCATCGTCCTCCTCGACCAGGGCATCTCTCGCATCGGGGTCCTCATGGGACTGGAGCAAGCAGCCATCGAAATTGACTTGTCCCTCAAACAGTGGGACTCCGCACTGCACCGTCTGAACATCCTGACGGCGCGCTTCCGACCGAGCGCCGATCTCAACGTCCAGCGCGCCAGCATTCTTGTGCAGGCGGGTCGCTTTCAGGAGGCTGTTTCGGCCTACGACGCCGCCATCGCGATCCTCGAGGCCTCCCCGTCCGCCAATCGCAACCCCGAGCAGCTCAAGCCTCGTATCGCCGCATTGCAGGACAAGAAACAGTCCGCACTATCCAAGGTGCCTCAACTCCCCTGAAATCATTTTTCTGAGAGACAGGATCTCCGATCCGCCCGGAAGGCCATTGGAGCCAGCCCAATCATCCTAAATCATTGGGTGGTGCGGTCGTCGGGATTCGAATCCCAAACCTTCCAATCCATAGTAAAAAAAGCCACCTCCGCTTATACCGACTTTTGTTTGCCCCCTTAGCGTGATGCCCATCAAGGCATGGCATCCGCCATCAGTTTGCTTGCCGACGACCTCAAGCTCGAAATCGTTGCTGAATGATGCCGTCACCCCCGGGAGTAATCCGGCGCGGGGGATTCCCAGGCGGAGACGTCTCTCGGAGGAAGATACTGAATGAGAACCGCGAGCAAGTAGCATCTCAGGCAGCGTCGTCGGCTACCGTCCCTCCCGCCACCTCAGGGCGTCCGGAGCCGCCCGCCCCGCACTACGAACTCTTGCGTCTTCTCCCCTCGTCGGCCTCCCACCAATACCCGGTCTCCCTGAAAGTCGAGCTGTCCGTACCGCTGCAGCGCATTGAAGGCCGTATCCATCGTTCCCAACCGTACCGAGTCGATCACCCGCCCCTGCCGGTTCAGCAAATCCAGGTCACACCCGCCATCTCCATGAAGAAACCTTGGTCGCCAGATCAAGCACACCGACTCCCCCGTCGTTCCCTCCGTCGCCCGCGTCAACTCCTGCGTCGTCAGCCGTTCTCCTACCAGCAATGCCCCAAAGAGAAGCGCCACCACCACCAGCGCCAGCAAAATATATCCCGTCCCTTTCATCTGCTTACTCTCTCTGTCCGCCCCCAATTTTCCAGGCTTTTTCACTCTCCGTCGCGTCGAGTAACCCTGTTCCGTAACACCCCACAGGCCTTCCGGCATGCTCGGCGAACTCCTCTCATCCGACCTCCAGCCCAAAGCGAAAAATGCCCGAAGAGGCGAGAGGCTCTTGAGACCATATAGCGCTTACCCCAAAACAACGGCATCACCGAGGGCTTCCACCTAAAGATGAAACAGGCCACCTCTACCGAGATAGCAGCAACCCGATGGATACAAACGGGTTGTAATGGTGCAGCCGAAGGGAGTCGAACCCCTAACCTTCTGATCCGTAGTCAGCAAATTTACTATGGTGATTGCAATTCTCGGATAAATTGCGGATAATTTCAGGGCATGAAAATTCCGAAGCTACCATCCGGCGTTTCCATTTTTCAGGACCGTTCAGGGACAACGGAATACTGGGTTCTACGGCTTGGGAAACGATGGACAGGCGGCCAAGTCGTACGACGACGATTCCCGTTGGCAGGTGATGCGGTGAAAGCCTGGGAACAGGAAGTCGCAAAACGCAACGCGCTCGGTGCCGGAGGATATGAACTTTCTCCGGCTCAGCTTGGGGAAGCAATCGGCTGTTTCAGCAAGCTTGAGGGAACCGGGCTCTCGCTTTCTGAGGCCGTGAGATTGAGTTTGAAGAATTACCGTCCCAAGATGGCTTCCGTTTCCCTAGCCGAAGCCATACAGGGATTTTTGGGAGCCCAGAAAGACCGTGGAGCTGCGGAAAAAACCATCGTCGGGTATCAGTCATTCCTGCGGCTGCTCTCGGAAGGCCAGAATCCGAAAATCAACGTTCACGAAATCACCGAAAAGGAGGTACGCCAGCATCTTGCCAAATACGAGAAGCCAGCCAGTCGTAATGCCACTATACGCCACCTACGGGCATTTTTCCGATGGACTGTCAAACGTCGCTGGCGGGAAAGCGACCCGACGGAGCAAATCGATAAAACCCGCGAAATCGACGATACGGTCTCGATCCTTACTGTGCCGCAAGCGAGGAAGCTTCTCACCACATGTGCAACCGATGACGAATGCCAACAACTCCTCGCTTCAATCGCTATCGGTCTGTTTGCAGGGCTTCGAACCGGCGAGCTTGCTGGCCTCGACTGGGAGAACATTCATCTAGACGGCAGTCACCGGTTCATCGAAGTGACAGCCCGGAAGGCAAAAACTCGACAACGTCGTATTGTTTCCATTTCGGAGTGCCTTGCTTCTTGGCTCATTCCGGTTGCACAAGAAACTGGTCCCGTAACACCTCCCGCGTACCGAGAGAAACACGAACGGCTTCAAGCCTTGACCAAGCTATCTCCTTGGCCGCGGAACGTTCTCCGTCACTCCTTCGGCTCCTACCATCTTGCTTTCCACAAGAACGAGGCTCTGACGGCGGCAGAGATGGGCAACTCTCCGGCGGTGATCTTTCAGCACTACCGAGCTCTTGTGACACCCGAAGCTGCGGAGAAATTCTGGAAACTGGAGCCATCTAGTGCATCGTCCGATAAATAAACGGCATACAAAATGCTTTCAGTTCAGTTATGCCGAAAGCCCTTGGGAAATTGAAAATAAGCCCCTCGCAACGAACGGAACTTGAGGCGCTGGTAAGGCGTCGGACGGAATCAGCGTCGTTGATGTTGCGGGCGCGGATGATACTTCTGGCGGGAGAAGGAGAATCCAATCGACAGATAGGACTGAGGTTCAAGATCAAGCCCCATACAGTGGGAACGTGGCGGACACGCTTCGAGTCCCGGGGTTGCGAAGGGTTGCGTGACCATAAGCGTCCGGGACGTCCGCTGGAAATCACGACGGCGCAAAAACAGAGGATCGTTCACACAGTGTGCCGAAAGCCTCCGGCAGGCTTGGGACGCTGGAGCGTGCGCAGCTTGGCCAATGCACTCTGCCTGAATCGAGATGTCATTCATCGCACTTTGGTCGAACATGATTTGCAACCCCAACCGTTAGGGTGACCATCGCCGGTTCGAATGTTTTCAACACAGCAGGTCGACACCTGAAAGTACTAACGACCGTTGTGCGCCATGGATTGAGTGGCAATGATCGTTCGCTCTGGAAATCTGCATCTGAATCGGATAGCGCTTCTCTGCTGGCTCACAAGCGCTCAAACCGCTACTCGCCCAGAGAATGCAAGGAAGGTTTTGTTTCTTTTTTCTAAATAAAGAGATAAAGAATGTTATTTCTTGATTTGAAAAAAGAACTGTGTTGAATTGCGCTCATAATCTTATGAGCCATACCCACATTGTCGTTTCACCTGCGGACACACCGCTCGCCTTTCGCACCGTCGGAGAGCTGGTAGCGGAGCGGCCGGGCCGGTCCCGAATTTTCCAAAGTTTTCAAATTGATTTTTGCTGTCAGGGCGGTCGAACACTTACCGAGGCCTGCCAGCGAAAAGGGGTTTCACTGGAATCGGTAATCGAACAAATCGAAGCCGAACAGGTGGCGGTCGTGGAGTCGGGAGAGAATCCCGCACAACTACCTCCAGCGGAACTGATCTCCTACATCGTTGAAAAACATCACAGCTTCCTCCGGCGCGAACTGCCACGACTGCATGCGATGGCCCACCGGGTCGCTCAGGTTCATGGGCCGCACACTCCTTCCCTTCTGCAGGTCAGCGACGTCTTCACTGGCCTGTTTCAGGAGCTGGACAGTCATATGATGAAGGAAGAGCAAATTCTCTTTCCCGCAATTCTCGCCATGAACCAAAGCGGTGAAGCAATGCTTCCCCTCGACGGACCGATTGCCTGCATGATTCATGAGCATGATGATGCCGGAGAGGCACTCCGACGGCTGCGGGAATTGACCCATGGTTATCAACCGCCCGCCGACGCCTGTAACACCTACCGTGCGCTTTTCGATGGACTGAAAGACTTGGAGGAGGATTTGCATCGGCATATTCACCTTGAAAACAGTGTTCTTTTCCCCGCCGCCGAGCAGATGGCTGCCCTGTAAGCCTTTATCCCGGCGTTGCCATAAATATTCTCTCCGCCATAAAAATCAGTCAGTAAAAGAAAGCATGTTTATTTATGGCAAAACAGCGTCTAACGCGATCTCCATTATGAGCTATCTCGCAGCCCGCCCAGGCATGCGTGCCGGATCAGGGGAGATCGCGGAGGCTCGTTCCATTTCCCAGCCGCTCACCGCGAAACTTTTAACCCAACTCGCTGCGGCGGGGTTGGTCGCTGGACAACCGGGGCCAGGCGGCGGATACGCGCTGGCGCGGCCCGCGGATACAATCAATCTCGCAAGCATCATCCGGCTTTTTGAGCAGACGGAGCTTCCTTCTCTCTGCCCCTTTGGCCCCGACTGGTGCGGCCACGGCGCGCCGTGCCCCTTGCACGACGTCATAGGCCAGATGGTTGAAAGCAATAAACGTTTCATTGAAGAAACCAGCCTCGCCCTTTTTTTGCCCCCGATGGGCTGACGAAAAGCATCCTCCCATGTTTACCACACTTAACCTGGCCGCTCTCCTCACCGCCACGCTGGCAACTTTGGGGTTGGTGGTTTCAATCTTCGTCGGTTCCCGCAATCTGGGAAACTTCGATCCAGCTCTCATCGCGTACCTCTTCGGCTGCATATTCGCCTGTTTCGGCGTCGTCTATCGCTACATCGTTTGGCTCCAGCGCCCCCCCACCTGGCGGTATTTTGTGCGCGGGTGGCAGTTGTTCTTTTCCGGCAAGGCTATCGTGTATGGCTGGGAACTGACCAAACACTTCGTGGTGAATTTTCTGGGTCAGCGTTTCATCCGCAACCGCGGCAAGGCTCTGGGCTACGGACATTTTCTCATGGCCTGGGGGTGCATGCTAGCCTTTGCCGTCACGTTTCCGCTGGTCTTTGGCTGGATTCATTTCGGATTGAAACCCGGCGGCATCGATACTTATGAAATTTACACCTTCGGATTCAAGACGGCGGAGTTCCCTCTGCACACCTGGATCGCCACATTGATTTTCAACGCGCTCAATTGGTCCGCGATCCTCGTCATCGCCGGCGTGATGCTCCTGATGCGCCGCCGCCTCACGCATGCTGGCCAGATTGCCATCCAGACCTTCGAAAACGATTGGCTGCCCCTGCTTCTGCTCCTGGCCATTTCAGTTACGGGCATCGGGATCAGTCTCGACTACAAACTTATGGAAGGCCGCGCCCACCAGTTCATGGCCATCACCCATGCGATCACGGTGATTTTGTTTTTGATCTGGATGCCGTTTGGAAAATTTTTTCACATCATTCAACGTCCTGCGCAATTGGGCATCGCGATCTACCGCAAGGCCGGGGCCGAAGGCCCTCAGGCGGTCTGTCCGCACACCGGCGAGGAATTTTTGCCGGGGATGCAGGTGGATGATCTCAAAACTGTCACCGCGCAGCTAGGCTGCGACTTCACCCGGAAGGACGGCAAATCCCACCTCGACTACAGCCCGCGCGGCAAACGCGCCCTGCTCGCCCGCGCCCACCTCAAGGCCCGTGCAGAGTCCGGTCGCTATTTCGGATAATCTTATGGCCACACTCCCCGTCTCCCCCGAGTCAATTATCGCCCAATTCGGACCGAGCCTGAATTTTCCCAAGCCCGAAGGCATTCCCGGGCGTGACGAACCGGACGCCGTGGTGAAGACGCATTGCTGTTTCTGCGGCATGCAGTGCGGCATTAAGCTGCTCGTCAAAAACAACCACATCGTCGGCTTCGAGCCATGGGAGGAATTTCCCTTCAACGAAGGCCGACTCTGTCCGAAAGGCGTTCAGCGTTATCTGCAAAACGACCATCCCGACCGCTTGCTCACGCCCATCGTTCGCGTCGCAGGCAAGGGATTCGAGAAAACCGGCTGGGATCCCGCGATGGAACGCATCGTTTCGGAAATCCAGCGCATTCAGTCGGAGCATGGCAATGATGCCTTTGCCATGCTCTCAGGCGTTTCATTGACCAATGAAAAAAGTTACCTCGTCGGCAAATTCGCTCGTGTCGCGCTGAAGACAAAGAACCTCGATTACAACGGTCGCCTTTGCATGGTCAGCGCCGGAGCCGGCAACAAAAAAGCCTTCGGTCTCGACCGCGGCTCAAACAACTATTCCGACCTCGCCCATGCCGAAGTGATCATGATCTGCGGCACCAATGTAAGCGAAACCTTCCCGACGCTCACCCACTGGATCTGGCAGGCCCGCGACAACGGCGGCCAACTCATCGTGGTCGATCCGCGGCTCACCCCGATTGCCCGTACCGCCGACCTGCACCTGCCCGTGCGCCCTGGCCGGGATTCGGCGCTCTACGGCGCGATCCTGCACCAGCTCATCAAGCACGACTGGCTCGACCGCGACTTCATCGCCAACCACACCACCGATTTCGACAAGGCCTGCGAAGCCGTGGCCGACTACGACCTCGACTGGGCCGAAAGGATCACCGGCATTGAAAAAGCGAAGATCCTCCGGGCCGCCGAAATGTGGGGCCCGGCCCGCACGAGCTTCCTCCTTCACGCCCGCGGCATCGAACATCACAGCAAGGGCGTCGAAAACGTTCTTGCCTGCATCAACCTCGTCCTGGCCACCGGCCGGATCGGCAAACCGTATTGCGGCTACGCTACCATCACCGGTCAGGGCAATGGCCAGGGCGGACGCGAACACGGCCACAAGTGCGACCAACTTCCCGGCAACCGCGACATCGAGAATCCCGAACACCGCAAGTACATCAGCCAGGTCTGGGGCATCGAGGAAAAGGACATGCCCGGAAAAGGACTCACCGCCTACGAACTGATGGAGGCCATCCACCGCGGTGAAATCAAAGGTCTGCTCAGCATTTGCTTCAATCCGCTTGTTTCCTTGCCGAACAACTCCATGATCCGCGAGGCGCTCGAGAAGCTGGAGTTTTACGTCGCGATCGATTTCTTCCTCAACGAAACCGCCCGCCACGCGGACATCGTCCTGCCCGGCTCCCTGCACGAGGAGGAGGACGGCACCGTTACCACGGCCGAGGGGCGCGTCACCCGCATCCGCAAGGCCATCGATCCGCCCGGCGACGCCCGCACCGACACCTCCATCCTGCTCGAACTCGCCAATCGTCTTGGTGCCGGAAAGCATTTTTCCTACGAAACGTCGGAAGACATTTTTAACGAATTGCGCGTGGCTTCCAAAGGCGGCACCGCGGATTATTTCGGCATCACCTACCAGAAGATCGAGGACAACATGGGCGTCTTCTGGCCGTGTCCGAGCGAGGACCATCCCGGCACACCGCGGCTGTGGGAAGATCGGAAATTCAAGACCCCGGACGGCCGAGCGCATTTCCACGGTGTGGCCTACCGCGATCCCGGCGAGGTGACCGACGCGGACTACCCCGTCATCCTCACCACCGGGCGCGTCGTTTCCCAATACCTCAGCGGCACCCAAACCCGCCGCATCGGCAAGCTCGTCCAGCAATACCCCGAGCCCTTGCTGGAGATTCACCCAAAACTCGCCGCCCGCCTCGGCATCCGCGACCGCGAGACGGTGCGCGTCTCCACTCGGCGAGGCTGCGCCGAATTCCCCGCACAACTCGTCGAAACCATTCGCGAGGACACGGTTTTTATTCCGTATCATTGGCCCGGAAAAAAATCCGCCAACCAGCTCACCTCCGGCCACCTCGATCCGATTTCGAAAATCCCCGAGTTCAAAGTCTGTGCGTGCAAACTGGAACCGACCGGAAAGCTCGCCCCGTCCCCTGAAGTTTCTCAAGCATGGGCCTCCGTATGAACGCATTCCGCACCGACCAAGAATTTTTCCTCGACCCGCAGCGGTGCATCGGGTGCCACGCCTGTGAAATGGCCTGCGCCGAATGCGAGACCAACGGCCAGCTTCCCATGATCCATGTGGACTACGTGGATCGCTACTTCACGCCACAAACCTCCGTGCAGATTTGCATGCATTGCGAAGATCCCGTTTGCGCCAAGGTTTGCCCAGCCGTGGCCATCGAAAAGGATGAATACGGCATCGTTCACACCGCCAAGACCGATCGCTGCATAGCGTGCTCAAATTGCGTGAACGCCTGTCCCTTCGGAGTTCCCCGCAAGATCCAGCCGATGGATCTGATGGTGAAATGCAACATGTGTTACGACCGCACCAGCGCGGGCAAAAAACCCATGTGCGCCACCGTCTGCCCCAGCGGCGCGCTTTTCTACGGAACTCGCGAGGAAATGACCCGCAAACGTCCTAACAGCTCGCCGGTGAACTCTTTCAAATTCGGCAAACAAACCGTGAAAACCCGCGTCAACATCATGATGCCCAAAGGAGCCACCGAACTGGTGGTTGATGACAGTGAATAATCCCACCCTTCCTCCGAAATCCGCGCCTGAAGTGGATTTTCCCATCGACCGCGTCGAGGCCGAACACGTCTCGCGCCGCGAGTTTGCCAAGTTCCTCTGCCTCGTCTCCGCCGGCATGGCGGTGGGCAGCGGCTGGGTGGCGATCAAGGACAAGATCGTCCCGCCCTTCCGCATAAAAGGCGAAGTGTTTGTGTGCAAAACCATCGACGTCGTTCGCGGCGGCACTCATCCGTTCACCGTCGAAGGGTCGCACATTCCTTTCATCCTCATCCATCTCAACGACGGTTCCTTTCGCGCCTACGAACAAAAATGCACCCACCTCTCCTGCGCGGTTTATTATTCCCCCGACCACAACAAGATCGAATGTCCATGCCACCACGGATTTTTCGACGCCTCCACGGGGGCCGTGCTCCAGGGGCCGCCGCCGCGTCCGCTGCCGCACTTGGAGGTCGTCATCCGCAATAATGACATTTTTGTGCGTGAACCGCAGGAACATGAGCCCGCCAAACACGCCTGACCCATGAGCAATTTTCGCAACGCCCAAATCCAGGCGCATCCCTCCAAAACGAACACCCTCTCGCTGGGCATCATTTGCGTGCTCGTGTTGGTGCTCATCATGCAAATCTGGCTGCTCACCGCCGCCCTCAACGAGTCCCTCAATGGCAACAACGCCGTCAAATGGCCCGCTTTCTGGGCCTCTGTGGTTTTGTTTTTTAGCGGTGCCGCTCTCATCCGCTATCTTCCCGGACCCATCCGCCTCCCGGTGCGCCCGACTGTGAAGGAAAGCTTCCGCAATGCCCCGCTCGCCTGGCGCACCCTGGCTATTAGCGCCGTGTCGCTCGCGCTGGCGTTCGCAGTATGGTTCATGTGGTCGGCCATTCCCCTGCGGCTCAACAAAGCGGGCTTCGACCTCTCCCGTCAGCAGCTCTTCTGGCTCACCGCCACGCCCGTTTTGCTCGGCTCGTTGCTGCGCATTCCCTACGGGCTGATCGTCTCCACCTTTGGCAGCCGGAAAAGTTTCGCGGCGGTTACCCTGGCCCTGGCATTGCCTTGTCTGGCCACGGGTTTTGCCGTGATGAACCCGGCGACACCGTATTGGGTGCTGCTCGCCTGCGCCGCCCTCACCGGCATCGCCGGGGCGAACTTCGCAACCTCGATGGGCGTGGTGAATCTGTGGTTCCCCAAACAGGCACAGGGCACCGCCCTCGGCATCAACGGCCTCGGAAACTTCGGCGTCACCATCGCGCAATTTGCCATCCCGCTCGTCATCGGGTTTTCCTTCCTAAATCCCGGCACGTCCGCTGCGGCACAACCCGCAATGCACCTGGAAAATGCCGCCTTCCTCTGGATTCCGTTCGTCCTCCTCTGTACTGCGCTCATCTGGTTCGGCACGAAGGATTTTCCCACCGAACCCAAATCCTTCGCCTCGCAGTTGGTGGCCGGGAAACGCCTGCACACATGGGTGCTTTCGACGCTGTATTTCCTCACCTTCGGCTGCTTTGTCGCCATGGGCGCGTCGCTGCCGCTGATCATTCAATCCATCTTTGCCGATGCCCCGGGGGGCGCGCCCAATCCCCTGATCTTTGCCCCGCTCGCTGCCGCCGTGGCCACCATCATGCGTCCCGCTGGCGGATGGCTCGCTGACAAAGCCGGCGCCGGACTTATCACCTCGATCTCGCTGGGCACGATGGCCCTTGGCGGGTTCAGCCTTTCGGCCTTCACCAAGGCGGACCAATTCCCCGGCTTCTTCACCTTCATTCTCCTGATCTGCGCCGCCGCCGGGCTCGGCAATGGCAGCGTGTTTAAAATCATTCCTCAGGTTCTGCCCAAGGAAGCTGGCGCGGCCATCGGCATTGTGAGCTGCCTCGGCGCGCTCGGCGGATTTTTCCCGCCCCTGCTTCTCGGCTGGACGATGGACCACCACGGTGGTCCCGCCCTCGCCTACTGCGCCATGGCCGTTTTTGCCCTCCTCTGCCTCGGCCTCAACGGCTGGTTCTACCACCGCGCCAATTCCGAATCGCACTGCTGAGCATGACCGAAACCACCACTCTTCCCGACCTCGCCAGCCGCGCCGACATCATCCGGCTCGTGGATCGCTTCTACGACCGCGTCCGCGCGGACGCCACCCTCGGGCCGATCTTCGACGGCATCGCGAAGGTGAACTGGGAAAAGCACCTGCCGAAACTTTACGACTTCTGGGATACCGTGCTTTTCCGGGCCAACACCTTCCGTGGAGACCTGATCGGTGCCCATGCGCAACTCATCCCCGCCGCAGGCATGGGACAGGAACTCTTCGACCATTGGCTGACCCTATTCCGCACAACCGTCGCCGAGAATTTTTCCGGCCCCAAAGCCGGGCACATCGTGCGCTGCGCCGAGGACATGGCGAACGTCATCTACAGCAAGATACACCAAGTTCCAGACCCGCGCTTCGACCCCGCCAAACTGACCCCCGAGCAGCGCGCCCGCTACGCCACCTATCGCAACAAATGAAGGCGAACCCGGGAGGGGAGTCCCGCAACACAGCGATCATTTATTCCCTGCGACGGGCTTCCATCTTTGACGGGCTTCCCGAGGAGGACTTGGCGCAGGTTGCGGGGTACGCTTCGCTCAAATCGCTTGCCAAAGGGGAATATTTGTTCCGGGAAGACGACCCTGCGTGCGGATTTTATGTGGTGAGGCGAGGCATCATCAATGTTCATCGCGTGTCCGCCGATGGCCGTGAACAGGTCATCCATCTTTTCCGAGTCGGCGAATCGCTGGCCGAAGCCGCCCTTGCGGGCGATCGAGGCTATCCGGCGGACGCTCGGGCGGTCGTGACTAGCGAGGTTATTTTCATTCCGAAAAAAGAATTTTTTGACCATCAGCGCGAGCGGAACGATTTGGCTTGGCGGATGCTGTCGTCGCTCAGCGTGCATCTTCGCTCCCTGGTCTCTTCCTTGGAGAGCCTCAAACTCAAGGACACCGAAACGCGTTTCCTGCACTGGATCCTCCGCCGCTGCCCTAAGCCGCCTGATTCCACGAGCATTACCATCGAAATCGGTATGTCAAAGGCTGCTCTTGCTGGCGAACTCGGTGCCCGCCAGGAAACTCTCTCCCGCATTTTCGCTCGGTTTCGCGATACCGGTCAAATCGGGATCCAAGGCACAAGTCTGCTGATTCGAAATCCCTCCGCGCTGCACCGGCTGTTTGAAAACAACGTCGGCGGGAGGGACATTTGAGCCCGAACCGCCTTCAAAAAGAGAGATTAAATGTCAAGGGTGTTGGGGCGTGTCTTTTGGCTGATTTTCTTCACGCTAATGCAAATAGCACCCCGGGTCTTCCGCCCATGGGTCGCCGAAGCGCTGCCAAGCCCGCACACGGAAGCCTCCGCCGCACCATTTAAAATCCGGGCATCTCTCGCATTTGCCACTGACCGGACGCGGTGAGGTGCGCAAGCCGCGCAAGACCGGATCCTGGCTTTCCGTCCAGATGCGGCTGAAGCGTTCGGTTTTCACATTGCCGAGCGTCAGGGACTGCCAGAACTGGTCAGGGTGGACATTGCCTTGCGTGTCAATATTGGCCAGGCTGACTCCGGAACCGTGCGCCCCGCCGCCATTCCATTCGATGAGTTCGCGAGCGGGGGCGTAGCGCGGCGATTGGCGCTCTTCCAAACGATGCAGCAGGTAGGCGCCATCCGCCGGTTGGTCCACGGTAAGAACTTCTTTGGTGATACCCCGGCGGTGCCAATCTTCGACGCGGTCCATGATGGTATCCAAAGCCTGCCTGGTTTCTTCCGGTCGCAGGAGGGCGAGATTGGCCCCTCGTCCGCTGTAGACCAAATGATAAAAGCACACTCGGTCAATACCCTCGGCCTCGATGAAATCAAGGATGCCTCCGAGGTCGTTCACCGTGGGGCGGCTGAGCGTAAGGCGCAGACCGACTTTTTGCCCGGCGGTTTTGCAATGACGAAATGCGGCCACGGCTTTATCAAAAGCTCCGGTTTTGCCCCGGAAGTGATCATGCGTCGCACCGATGCCATCAAGAGATATGCCGACATACGCGAAACCAATCTCGCACAAACGGCAGGCGGCATCCGCATCAATGAGTGTGCCATTGGTGGAAAGCGTAAGGCGCAGTCCGGCGGTTTTAGCTGCTTCGGCCAGATTGTAAAAAAGGGGATGAACCATCGGTTCGCCACCGGAGAACAGCAGAGCAGGGATGCCGAATCCCGCGAGGTCATCGACCACATCCATCATTTGGGACCAATCGAGTTCTCCCGGATAAACCCGGGACTCGGAATCGGAGTAGCAATGCAGGCAACGCAGGTTGCAACGGCGGGTGATATTCCACACGACGACCGGTTTCCGCGTGGAAGCGGAAGCGGGGGCCCCGTGGCCGCGTCCGTAACGGAGCGCATCAGCAGGCTGGGGAACATCACAGAGGAGGCGGGTGAGATTAAGCATGGGAGAGAGCGGGTTGCCGTTTGGGTTGGTAGGTGCAGAGAGGCTCGGAGCCGAGGTAATCGCCGGTCATGGCATGGGCGCGGGCGCGAGAACCGCCGCAGAGACTGCGAAACTCGCAGTAGCCACATTTGCCGGAAAATTCATCCTCGCGGCGCAGGGCCTGAAAAATCGGGGAATCGCGATAAATCTCGAGCAACTCGCCCGCGCGCACGTTCCCGGCCGAAAAGGGAAGAAACCCGCTGGGATAAACATCGCCGGTGTGGGAAACAAAAACAAAGCCGCGTCCGTCATTGACCCCGACCGGTGGCAGGGGGGCTCGAATGCCGGCTGCCGCGTTGCGTTGTGCCACCACGCGCCGATGGTGCTGCCCCTCGGTGGTTTTGATGTCGAAGGGAACCAACCGGGCCGTTTCCCAGAGCTGATGAAACAGCTCCTCCATTTCCTCGCCGGTGAGAAGGTCGTCCATGGTGGCGCGTCCGGTTGGCACAAGCTGAAACACGCTCCACAGCACCGGCTTCACCTCGATCACGGCGTCCACCATGCGCTCGTAATCAGCAATGTTTTGCCGGGTGAAGGTGGTATTGATCTGCAATTCGATCCCGGCGGCTCGAATCTTTTCCGCCGCCAGCATGGTCCAATCCCACGTTCCGCGAATCCCGCGAAACGCGTCGTGGGCTTCGGGAGTGGCTCCATCCAAACTGAGAGAAATCCTCCGCACGCCCGCCTCGCGAAAGGAATCCAGATCGGCGGCCAAGAAACGGGGCGTGGCACTCGGGCTGAGCGCCACGCGAAGGCCCGCAGCAGAAGCTTTCCGCACGAGCAGCAACAAGTCCACGCGCTCCATGGGATCCCCGCCGGTAATGACAAACACGGCCGGATCGGCCCGGGCAATTTGCTTGATGAGGTCGAGACTTTCGGTGTGCGTTAACTCCCCGGGCACCGCACAGGGCATGGCTTCGGCACGACAATGACGGCAGGCAAGCGCACAGGCTCGGGTCACTTCCCAAATGACGATCATGGGTGCCTCGGCAAGGCTTTTTCGTCCGATGGATGGACGGAAAAACGGTGGGGTCAATTTCATCGAAATGAGAAAATATTCAGACGATGCGCGAAATCAAGACAGTGTTTTCTTGATTTATTAAGAAATTGGGTTTTTCATTGTTCATCGGGCGGATGAACCCGCCGCCGGGAAAATCAATCTTGTGAACCAAATCGACCGCTTTTCGCGCAGTATTCTCCCCTCAATGGGGTTTGCCGTGTTGGGGCTTTTTAGTTTTGGGCTGGCCTGCGCGGTTTTACTGGTGCGCTCCGATGCGTTGACGGGAGATCCGGTGCGGGGATTGGTGTTGGCCCTGACGCATCTGATTACGCTGGGGTGGATCGGGTCACTTCTCTTTGCGGGGGCGTATTTATTTGGTCCGGTTTTGGTGAGAGCACCGTTGTGGAGCGAGCGACTGCCTCTGGTCATCGGTGCGTTTCTTGTTGCCCTTGTGAGTTTCTTCCGCAGCCGCTCCGGCTCGTCCCAATGATGCCCGCAGAGTCCATGAGTACAACCCAACTGGCAAACCCGGCGGAGACAGCCCGCCGGTGCAATAAATCCAATCGCGCTGCCCGAAAGGCTGCAGCAGGCTCCTTTTGGCGACTCGTCGCGGCGGGGGAACCATTCCGCCTGCTTTTTCCGCTTGGCACACTGATCGGGATTTATGGCGTCCTCATGTGGCCGCTCTTTATTTGGAACGTGACGGGAACATACCCTGGGCAAATCCACGCCCGCATCATGATCGAGGGGTTCCTCACTTCATTTGTGATTGGATTCTTGGGTACGGCCCTTCCACGGCTATTGGAAGTGCCAAAAATGACGTGGATGGAAACTCTGGGTTTTGCCGTTGCGGTCATTGGAACAGTTATTTTGCACGCTTGCGGGGCAACCATGTGGGGCGACCAGTTGTTTTTCTTCACCATTTGCACACTGCTGTTTTTGCTCGGGACAAGAGCACTGCTGTTTCGCAAGGACAACCCACCGCCAGCTTTTGTCCTCGTAGCCGTCGGGATGCTCTGTGCGCTGTTTGGGTCGGGTGTGCAGGTAGTCAGCAGCGTGAGTGCTACGGCCCTGCCAGAGTGGTGCTTTCCGTTGAGTAAGCTGCTGCTCTATCAAGGCTTTCTGCTCTTCCCGATCATGGGCATCGGGGCGTTTTTGCTGCCACGATTTTTCGGGCTGCCCAATCGCCAAAGTTTTCCCGAGTCGCTCGTACTGAGTCCCGAATGGAAGCGCGGGGCTGTTTTTGCGCTTCTCTGCGGCGGAATGGTCATGGCGGGGTTTGTTATGGAAGCACAGGGAGATCCGCATTGGGGCAACGGTCTGCGGTCTGCGGGGATTCTGATTTATTTCCTGCGCGAGGTGCCGGTGCATCAGGCCGGCTTTGGCGGCGGCTCGCTGGCGTTGGGACTGCGACTGGCTCTGCTTTCGATTCCGAGTGCTTATGCGCTGATGGCCATCTGGCCGGAGCAAACTTTCTCTTTGCTCCACCTGCTCTTAATTACTGGATTCAGCCTGCTGACCTTCATCGTGGCGAGCCGGGTGGTGCTTGGACATAGCGGCCAATCCGCGCGATTTCGTGCCACGATCTGGCCGGTGCTCATCATGACGTCCTTGGTGGCCTTGGCCATGTTGACCCGGGTCTCGGCGGATTGGATGCCGGCCATGCGCATGAGCCATTACGGATATGCGGCAGTGAGCTGGGTGCTCGGCGTGGTAATTTGGGCGGTGGCGATCCTGCCAGGAGTGCGTCGTGCGGATGAGGAGTAACCGCAGAGGCGCAGGAGTACGATTAGGATTGGGATTCTGTTATTCGGAGAACTTAACAAAAACCACAAAAATTCTCTGCGCCTCTGTGGTTTAATTTTTCAGGATGATCATCCGCCATCTCTACATCTCCCCCGGCCACAATTATCGTGGTCATCATGGTGGCCCGGCAGGAGAGAATCCGATTCTTTCCGTGCCGCGCGTCGAGTGTGTGGCTGGGCGCGGCATCGTCGGTGATCGTTATTTTGATTACAAACCGGATTTTAAAGGGCAGATCACTTTTTTCGAAAGCGAAAACCTTGTGCGCATGTGGGAAGAGCTGGCGATTCCGCTTGATCGGCGAGATCCCGCTGCCACCCGCCGCAATGTGATTGTCGAGGGGTTAAACTTGAGTGCTCTGATCGGACAGGAATTTGAAATTCAGGGCGTTCGTTTTCTAGGAACCGAGGAATGTAAACCTTGCTATTGGATGAATGGCGCGATTCATTCCGAGGCCGAAGAATGGATGAAGGGTCGAGGTGGGCTGCGGGCGAAAATTTTGAGCGATGGGATGATGGAGGTGAATTGCCAGTATGCCGCAGTTTTGCTGACCGGGGGCCAGTCATCCCGCATGGGACAGGACAAAGCGCAAATGCTCATCAGAGGTCAGCCTCTTTGGTCGAGACAGATGCAAATGCTTCGTTCCATCGGAAACACGGTGGCAGTTTCAGCAGGTCGGCAACCCGATTGGCTGCCGGATAATGCAGAGTGGGTTGCGGATGTGGAAGGGGTTAAGGGTCCTTTGGCCGGTCTACTGGCCTCGATCGCTTGGGCGAAGAAAAAATCGGCGACGCATCTGATTGCTGTGGCGGTGGATTTGCCGCACATGCAGGTGGAAGTTCTTTGTCAAATACTGGATAGATGTGCAGCAGGGCTCGGGGTGGTGGCGAAAACGAACCATGGCTACGAGCCGCTGGCGGCCATTTATCCAATCGAGGCGGAGTCCATCGTGCGTGTGGCGGCGGAGGCCAGACGTTGGAAATTGCAAGACCTTGTGGCCGAGCTGACGGAGAAGGGTCTGCTGACTGAATTCACTCCAGATGATGAGGCGGCCTTTCACAACATGAACTCCCCGACGGATGTTCCGCGATGATGGACTCCGGCATCCTGTTGGCGCTGGCCTTTTTTACGGCGGCTTTGCTCTACAGCAGTGTGGGGCACGGCGGCGCATCCGCTTATCTCGCCGTGATGGCCTTGGCTGCCTTCTCGCCCGAGATGATGCGCGCGTGCGCGTTGTGGATGAATGTGAGTGTTTCCTTGCTGGCGACGATTTTGTTTTTTCTGGCCGGACATTTTCGCTGGTCGCTTTTCTGGCCGTTTGCCGTAACGGCCCTTCCCCTCGCGTGGTTGGGAGGGCGTGTCGCCCTGCAGACAGATGGATTTTATTTGTTGGTGGGCGCGGCCCTAGTCGTGGCGGCTCTGCGTTTTTTCCTTCCGTTGCCGGTGAAAGATCCGCGCCATCTCTCGTTGACCACCTCCCTATGTGTTGGAGGGGCCATGGGATTGCTCTCGGGTTTGGTCGGTGTGGGGGGCGGCATTTTTTTAACGCCGCTGCTACTGCTGGCCGGATGGGCGCGAACGAAAGAAGCAGCCGCTGTTTCTGCACCATTTATTCTGGTCAATTCGCTGGCTGGTCTGGCGGGTATGGCTTCGGCGGGGCATCATCCCGCATTGCCTTCGGCTTTTCCTCTCTGGCTGGGCACTGCTCTGCTTGGAGGAATCATCGGAGCTTCCTGGGGCAGTCGTGTCGCCCGTCCCGTCTGGCTGCGGAACGCCTTAGGCGTTGTGCTGTTGGTAGCGGCGGTTAAGTTTGGAGTCCAGACCTTCGCATGAAAGACCCTTTTGGCAGAACCATCGATTATCTTCGGGTTTCGGTGACCGACCGCTGCAATGAGAAGTGTCTCTATTGCATGCCCGAGGGCTACAAAGGGTGGGCGCAGCGGGAAGATCACCTTACATCTGATGAAATTGTGAACACGGTAGCGGTCGCCACGGAAATTGGTTTCCGCAAAATCCGAGTCACGGGAGGAGAGCCGCTCATCCGCAAAGACATAGTCGAAATTCTTGAACGCATCTGGGCACTGCCGGGCGTGCAGACGCTGGGAATCTCCACCAATGCCACGCGCCTCTCGCTGCTCGCTCCCGCACTTAAACAAGCCGGGGTTCGCTCGGTCAATGTTTCGCTGGATGCCCTCTCGCCCGAACTCTATCGACACATCACGGGTGGCGATCTCCGAGTGGTGCTTGATGGCTTGGAAGCGGCCCGGCGACAGAACTTCGAAATCATCAAGCTCAATTGCGTACTGATGCGCGGCATCAATGAATCAGAATACCTGCCGCTCATTCGCTACGCAGCGGGTCGGCAGATGCCCCTGCGCTTTATCGAGCTGATGCCTCTCTCACGCACCGACGTTTTGAACGAATTCAATTTTCTCTCGGTGCAGGAATTGATGCGCAGGTTGAGCCAGAGCGGGGAACTAACGCCACTGGTCGATTACCGCCCCGGCAACGGCCCGGCGAGGTATTATGAATTTTTCAGCCCGGAGCTGCCAAAGCCCGCCCGGCTCGGGTTCATCGGTGCCTTGACCACGCCGCACTTTTGCGAAACCTGCAACAAGCTGCGTCTCACCGCAGATGGCAAGCTACGTCCGTGCTTGGGGCGAATAGGAGAAATTGATTTGCTGGCCTCGCTTCGTGCGGGCGGCGATCCGGCGGATGCCTTGCATGCCGCCATCGCCAACAAACCCGAAGACCATGAGTTTTTGCAGAACTATCAACCCAATCGCCCCATGACAGCCATCGGAGGCTGACCGAGGAAACTTTTATGCGTGTGCTCTTTTTTGCTCAAGCAGCCGAAATCGTGGGTTCTAGGGAGGAAGTGTGGGAAGAACCCCAACCTCTCACTGCCAGCGAATTTTGGGCCAAGCTGGTCCTCCGACATCCCGGCATGGAGCCGCTTCAAGCCCATTGTCGCTTGGCCGTAAATCAGCAGTTTTTATCCTACGGGGAAACGATTTTACCCCACAGCGAAGTCGCGGTATTACCACCAGTCTCCGGCGGATGACGACGAAAATTCAACTTTGCTCAGCGCCGCTTGCAATCGAAAGCCAGCCTCTTCCCGGATGCGGTGCCGTGGTGCGTTTTGATGGCGTGGTGCGCGGCCATGAGGATGGTGCCGCCATTGATGGGCTGCACTACGAGGCCTATCAACCCATGGCCGAACAGGTCATGGAGCGCATCCTGCGGGAGCTGGCTGCGGAGCATCCCTGCGAACAAGTGATCGTCCTGCACCGGATCGGATTTGTGCCGTCGGGGGAGTCGGCCATCATTGTCGAAATCCAATCCAAACACCGCAGCGAGGCCTTCGCTTTGCTCACGCATTTCATGAGTCGTTTGAAACAAGATGTGCCGATATGGAAAAGAAACACAGCATGATCGAAATTCAGCAGGCCCGGGAGACGATTCGCGCTAAGCTCGCACCCCGCTCGGCTGTTTCTCTTCCGTTGGAAGACTGCCTTGGACGGATCACCGCGCAGTCCTTGGTGGCGGCCTTTGACGCGCCTGGCTTCGATCAAAGTGCCATGGATGGCTACGCCCTGGCTTCGACGCAGCGCGGCCCGCATCCCTTGCTGGAGCTGCGAGCAACTGTCGCTTCTCCACTCGGAGCCTGCCGGGTGGCGACCGGCTTCCCCGTTCCGGAGTGGACCAACTGTGTGATCCCTCAAGAAAACTGCCAATTCGCGGACGGTGCCATTATGGTTCAGGAGGACTATCCGTTGGAAAAAGAACAGCACGTGCGCAGACGCGGCGGGTCATTCTCTGCGGGAACCGAAGTGCTGTCGGCAGGTGCATTGGTCGCTCCCGGCTTAATCGCCCTGGCGGCTTCCTGTGGCTGTGCGGAATTGCCCGTGCGCGCACCCGTCATGGCACTGCACATCGCAACGGGTTCCGAACTCATCACGCCGCCTTCGGAGCCCAAAGGCGGGCAAGTCTTCGACAGCAACGGGCCTATGATCGCCGCATTACTGGCGGAGAGAAGGATTGGCTGCCAGCGGTTGATGACAGGCGATGATGCCGAACTTTTGTGCCGCACGCTGCAGGACTTTTCCGGAGATATCCTGCTCATTTCCGGAGGCTCCGGGCCGGGAGAACAGGACCACACCGTCCGCTCATTGGAAAAAAGCGGATTCCACATTCATATAGCCGGAGTAAGGAGTCGCCCTGGGAAGCCCCTGATTTTCGCTACTCGGGGCGACCAGGCAGCCTTCGGCCTGCCGGGTAATCCGCTGTCCCAATGGGTCTGCTTTCACGTATTTGTGCAGACCGCGCTGGACCGATGGAATGGGGTGCCCCTCGCGGGTTTGATTTCCGCGCATTGCGAGAACTGGCGACAACCGAAAGGCGATGGACGCCCCTCATGGACCCCGGGAACCCTCAAGTATGCCGAAGGCCTGGCCTGTGTGGAACCGCTTCCCTGGCAACACTCCAGCGACCTTCTCCCCTTGGCTCGCGCGACCGCATTGCTCTTCGGAGAACCGGATCCCGCGACCCAACAAATCCCGACATTGCTCACCCGGGAACACCCGAACCCTTTATGAAACTCAGCCATATCGATGACCAAGGAAAAGCCCGCATGGTGGATGTCGGGGGAAAGCCGATTCAGAAACGCACCGCCAAAGCCGTAGCGGAGTTGCACGGCTCGCCAGCCACGTTGCAATTGCTCAAAGCAGGCAACGCGCCAAAAGGTGACGCGCTCGCCGTAGCCCGCATCGCCGGCATCCAGGCCGCCAAGCGCACCGACGAATGGATTCCCCTTTGCCACACACTGCCTCTGGATCAGGTTTTGGTGGATTTTCAAATCAAAGAAGACCGCATTGAAATCATCTCCACCGCCCGCACCCAATCCCGCACCGGCGTTGAGATGGAGGCACTTACGGCGGTAACGGCAGCGGCGCTCACCCTCTATGACATGCTCAAAGCCGTGGACAAGGCCATGCGCATCGAGGCCGTGCGCGTTCTGGAGAAAACCAAAGAATGAAAATCGGGCGCATCACCCTCAGTGACCGCGCCAGCAGCGGCGTCTATGAAGACCTCAGCGGGCCGGAAATCGAGCGCGTGGTGCGTGAGTGCCTTGATCCCGATGCTGAATTCATCATTCGCCTGCTGCCTGATGAACAAAGCTTGATCGAACAAACACTCATCGAACTCACCGACCAGCTTGATTGCGCACTGGTTATCACCACCGGCGGCACCGGACCCGCGCCCCGCGATGTCACCCCCGAGGCCACCCGTGCCGTGCTTGAAAAAGAGTTGCCTGGCTTTGGTGAAATCATGCGCGCCGCAAGTTTTCCGCATGTGCCCACAGCCATTCTCTCCCGCGCTACCGCCGGGGTGAGGGGCACCTCCCTTATTATCAACCTCCCCGGCCAACCTCGAGCAATCGAAACCTGTCTGCAGCCATTAAGGCCCGCCGTTGCAAAATGTCTGAGCCTGCTACAACCCCAAACCTTGTCGGCACACTAGGGCGTGTCGTCAAAATGATCTGAGCCAATCGAGGATGGAAGCGAGAAAAGCAAAGGCGAAAAAGCAGGAAGCTGTTTTGTCATAGCGAGTGGCCAAGCGGCGCAGGGCTTTGATACGCTGGAAGAAGTTCTCGACCCGATGGCGTTTGCGGTAGTAGCCGCAGAAAAGGCAAAGGGCGGCAGCGATTGGATCTGCGGAAACGCAGCGCGGGAGTTGCGCCGGGCCACCTGGTCGGCGAAACCATCGCAATCATACGCCTTGTTGGCGACTACGGTGACATCGTGGAGAGAGTCCATCAGTTGAGGAGTGGAGCCATGCTGGTCGACTTTGAAGTGGGTGGCATCCACGGAGCGCAACTTGCCGCAGGCTCCCTCAGCTAGGACGAGCAAAAGCGCCCCAGAATCCCGAAAGTGCCCAGCGCCGCCAGCGGGTGTAAACCGAACTCCACGGGACAAAAACTTCCGGCACATCACGCTATAGGCAACCTACCCTTAAGAGAAAAATCATGGCTTCGATCATAAGCCGATGATCTTTGGGCGGACGCCCGCTCTGCTTCTTACACGGGAGCTTCTTTTTCGAGTAGACGGCGGATCACATCGCAGGCGCTGTAGGAGTCGCGGCCGCGACGGGCGAACCCGTGAATGGTCCCGATATCATTTCCGGCCGTGAGCAAGGTCGGTTCCGGTTCCCCGGTTAAGCCGATCTGACCGAGATTCGCGGTAGCCAGCAAACCGTTGCAGACGCACTTCCGTCCCATGGTTTCTTCCAGCGTTCCGCCTTTCCGCAGAAAATCCTCCACGGGCTCTCCCGGGCATCGATACCCCGGAGTGCCGTCGGGTTTCCGGTAGGTTTGCCGCAGGTAGCCCAGATCGCACACACGCTGCCTTTTAGTATAAATGTCGTCTTCGGAAACGCTCCCTTCCAACTGCAGAATTTTGAGCGGAAACCCGGTGGGTGAAGCAAGGGGATCCGTAAAAACATGGGCCTTCCCAAGGCGACTTTTCTCAAAAAGTGTTTTTTTAATTTCGGTTGAAATTCCGGATTCTTTGCAAAACGCGAAGGCGGTCCCCACCTGAATTCCGACCGCACCGAGCCGACGGGCTTCCGCGAGTTTGCCAGGTTGTCCGTACGAACCGGCCAGCCAGAAGGGTAGCCCGAGATCGCGAATTTTCTCGAGGTCGGGTTTGTCGCGGGGACCATAAATTGGCTCACCGCCCGGACTGAGTTGCAGGGGGCCACGGGGTGGGGCGACATGCCCTCCCGCCGTTTCGCCCTCCACCACAAAACCGTCTACACGCCCATGGGATTTTTTCGCCAGGGTCAGGGCCAGGGTAGCGGACGCGACGATGCCGATAAAGGCGGGTCGTTTCAAACTAAGAACCAAATCCCCGCAAAATTTTCGGGGATCGAACGACGCATGCACCTCTTCTCCGGGGCCGGCTCCTGCCATATCCATCTTCAATTCGGCAGCATCTCCTTTTGCAAGGCAGTCAAGCACATGGGGAATGTGGCGAGGGATGCCAGCCCCCATCAGCACATAATCAACTCCGGCGAGCATTGCGCCAAACAAAGACGGCAGAGTCGGAAGCTGGATTTTTTCCAACAGATTGATTCCAACCAGACCACGGTGGCCCTCCTTGGCCAAAAAAACTTCCACGAAGTTCGCCGCAACCGTCAATTCCGTCAGTCGGGAACCCGGATGCAACGCCGGCAGGGGAGTGGGAATAAAGGGCGCAGAAAGCGCTTTGCCCCCATCGATAAAATACTTCGCCAGGATGCGAAAGGCGACACCGGGAACCGGAAAATGCCGCAGGGCATGCCTGATTCTTCCAGAAGCATCACCCAGTTGCAGCTTGCGCGCCAGGACAGTGTCGAGGGCCGTTCCCGAGACGACGCCCAACTGGCCCGATCTCGACACCGAGCGTGCCAGCCGCCAGCCCGATACCGCAGCCCCCATTCCTCCCTGGATAATCAAGGGCAGAGAGGATCGGCCACCGGACAGATGTTCCATCGCTTGCGAGTCGGCCTCACTTCGCGTCATACGAAAAGTTTGCAGCGCCCGCCGACAAAGGGCCGCTGGCGCGAGATCGCACGGAGTTTAGGATTCTCTTCTTTTTTCATAACTTACTATTCCTGAAAAATTCAACGACCTCTTTGATCGCGATCAATAGTTTTGGTTCTGGTGCTGCTTTACGCGGGATTTTGAGGTGCGGTGGCAGGTGGGCGGCACGTTTGCCACTGCGTCGGTTTCGCGCCCAGGGCATGGAGTTGCCGCTGCAATTCGGAACAGGCGGAACCATCGAGATGTGTGCGGGCGAGAGTGGTGCGGATCTGATAATCGACCTTCGAGGACAGCAGGAGACGCAGGGATTCCCTGACCGGGAGCCAGGCGCCGTCTCGTTGTGTGAGGGCGTCATATTTCCCGTCAAAGGGGGCCTTCACATCGAAGCCCACCCAATCGACCAGGGGCAACACAGCCGCTAGCCGACCGGGGTACATTCCCGCCGTGTGCAGGCCCACCAGGAAACCGAGTTCCTTCACCTCCGCCATGGCACCGGGCAGCGCGGCTTGCGCCGTCGGTTCCCCGCCACTGAAGACAATGGCATCCAGAAACCCCTGACGCTCGACCAACCGTGAGAGGATGGCGGCCCATGGCCAAACTCCGGTCGTAAAGGCCTGCAAGTGCGCGTTGTGGCAATAGCCGCACCGCCAGGGACAGCCCTGGCAGAAGACCACCGCGCTGAGCTTTCCCGGATAGTCCACGGTGGTGAACGGAACAAATCCACCCACCGCCAAAGTCGCCCGCGCCGTCGCCGACATCAGGCGGCGCGGGCCACCGGCTCGGCCGCGTCACGTTCCTCCCGGAAATGCAGGCGTTCCCGGTGTTCGCTTTGCTTTCCGCGGTTAAATTGGGAGACGGGCCGGTGATAGCCCATCACTCGGGTCCAGATTTCGCAGCGGGTTCGGTCTTCGTCTCGGAGGAGGATTTCAGTTTTCATAGGTTGTTGGGATTGGAAAAGCGTTACGCCGAATGGCTCCGCGCACGCAGTTCGTCGTCGCAGCGTGGGCAAAATTCCTGCTCGCCGCTCAAGTAGCCGTGTTTCGGACAAATGGAAAATGTCGGTGTCACGGTGATGTAGTGCAGGCGGACCCGGGAGAGAGGGCGGCGAACGAGTGCGCGGCAAGCCGCGGGTGAGGAAAGGGCTTCGTTCATATTATAAAGATGCAGCACAGTGCCGCCGGTATAGCGGGTCTGAAGTTCGTCTTGGCAGGACAGGGCCAGAAACGGATCGTCGGTATATCCCACCGGCAACTGCGAGGAGTTTGTGTAATACGGCGCCTCTGGCGTTCCGGCCTGCAGGATGCCTTCGAAGCTTTTTTGATCTAGTCGCGCAAACCGATACGTTGCGCCCTCCGCCGGAGACGCTTCCAGGTTGTACAAATGCCCGGTCGTTTCCTGAAACTCCACCATCCTGCTTCGCATGTGATCGAGAAGCCGCAGGGCAAACCGCCTCCCCCATGGAGTGGTGACATCCTCTGCATCGCGAGTGAAGTTGCGGACGCATTCGTTGACGCCATTGATGCCAAGGGTGGAGAAATGATTTCGCAGCGTGCCCAGATACCGCTGGGAGAAGGGATAGAGGCCGCGGTCCATGTTTCCCTGGATCACCCGCCGCTTGATCTCCAGGCTGTCGCGCCCGAGCGCCATCCACGAGTCGAGTTGCGCCAGCAAGCCCTCCGCATTTCCGGCAAAACGATAACCCAACCGCGCAGCGTTGATTGTCACCACTCCAATTGAACCCGTCTGCTCCGCCGAGCCGAAGAGCCCGTTTCCCCGCTTGAGCAACTCACGCAAGTCCAACTGCAAACGACAGCACATTGAACGGACCATATGAGGCTGAAGGTCGGAATTGAGAAAATTTTGAAAATACGGCAGCCCGTATTTTGCCGTGACCTTAAAAAGCAAACGCGCCGTTTCGCTCTCCCAGGGAAAATCCGGCGTGATATTATAAGTGGGAATCGGAAAAGTGAAAACCCGGTCGCGCGCATCGCCCCGCGCCATCACTTGCAGGTAGGCGCGATTGATCATTTCCATCTCGCGACCGAGCTCTCCGTAAACCAAGCCGGACTCCCGACCGCCGATCAACGCGGGAGTCCCGAGCAAATCCTCCGGACACACCCAATCGAACGTCAGGTTCGTAAAGGGCGTCTGCGTGCCCCAGCGCGATGGGACGTTGAGATTGAAAATAAATTCCTGCATCCCCTGCTCCACCTCGTCCTGGCTGAGTCCATCCACGCGCACGTAGGGTGCCAGGTAGGTGTCGAAGGAACTGAAGGCCTGCGCGCCGGCCCATTCGTTTTGCAGCGTTCCGAGAAAATTCACCATCTGGCCCAGCGCCGTGCGGAAATGCCGAGGCGGGTCAGACTCCACCTTGTTCGAAACGCCATTAAACCCCTCGGCCAGTAACTGCCGGAGCGACCACCCGGCACAATAGCCCGATAGCATATCCAAATCGTGAATGTGCAGGTCGCCGTGTCGGTGCGCTCTTCCGATTTCCTCGGGATAAACGTGATCTAGCCAGTAGTTCGCGGTCATCTTGCCCGCGACATTGAGAATCATTCCTCCCAGCGAATACCCCTGATTTGCATTGGCGTTCACCCGCCAGTCCGCTTTTTCCACGTATTCGTCGATTGAGCTCACGGGATCAACCGTTCTTGCTACCCCTGAGCCCATCATCTTGTGTATATGCTGAGTGGCTTCCACAACATGATGTATGTCTCAGCCCGGCACTGCTAGATTTGACCGGGATCAAAAATACTCGATTTTTCCGGAAAATCCCTGCTAGGCAGGAGAGAAATCGTCCGGTGCCTCACACGGTTTTCTGCGAGAACAGCTTGTGAAGCCGCACAGGCTTAAGGACAGTGATCGCACGGGGATGCACTTCGATTTCACCAGCCTGACTAAGTTTTCGAAAAGCCCGCGAAAGAGTTTCCCTTCGGGTCGCTAGGTCGGAGGCGAGTGAACTTTTGCTGGCTCCCAACTCAATGTCCACCGGGCTGCTGCTGGTGCCATCCGGGCAGCGTTGCAGGAGCCAGAAAATCAGACGGCTCTCAATATCCTTGAATCGCAGGCCTTCCAAAGTGCTGACAAGAGATCGCAGATGCTGGCTCATGGAGGCGACCATTCGCCAAGCCAGATCCGGTTTTTTCGCCATGTGGGCTCGAAATTCTTTGATCGGAATCAGAATCACTTCACTGTCTTCCACCGCTCTGGCACTGGCGGGGTAGCCGGTATCGGAAGTGATGGCCCGCTCGGCGAAAGAATCGCCTTGGCGCAGCAAGTGAACAATTTGTTCTCTCCCATGCGCATTGATACGGTGGACATTGATAAGCCCCGTCCGTACGATGAAAAAACCGATCACGGGATCCTCTTGCTGGAAGAGGTAAGCGCCGCGCGCCACGACCTTCAGAGACGCGTAGCCCGAAATATGGCAGAGGTCGTCCGCCGGCAAACCGACGAAAATAGAAGCCCGCGAAATCGAATATTGTAGGGCGGCCCGCCGCATGTCTTCCAGACGATTCATTGGGGGACGCTAAAAAAATTCCTCCCGAATGGCAGGGAAAATTTCTTTCCACGTTTTGATTTATGTCAAATCTCGCGGTCGGCCTGTTCGCGCGGGGTCCGGCGTTTGTGGAAAGTTTGCTTCTGTTATGCTGAACCCAAGGACCATCGAAATCGTCAAGGCCACCGCTCCCATTCTGGAGCAACACGGCGAGGCGCTCACGCGACACTTCTACAAGAGGATGTTCTCGCACAACCCCGAAGTGGCACCGCTTTTCAATCCCTCCAACCAGGCGGCGGGCTCACAGCAAAAGGCCCTGGCAGCGGCCATCTGCGCTTATGCCGCCAACATCGATAATCTGGAGGTGCTGGGCGGAGCCGTCGAACTGATCGCCCAAAAACACGCCTCCCTGCACATCCTGCCGGAACATTATCCCATCGTCGGAGCGAATCTCATAGGTTCGATCCAGGAGGTTCTGGGCGAGGGGGCCACCGAGGAAGTTGTGACCGCCTGGACAGAGGCCTACGGATTTCTGGCCGATATTATGATCGGCCGGGAAAAACAAATCTACGCCTCCCAAGCGGCCGAAGAAGACGGCTGGAATGGCCTGAAGACTTTCCGCGTGGCGCGCAAGGAGTCCGAGAGCACGGTGATCACGTCGATCTACATGGAACCGGCCGATGGGAAAGGTGTCCCTCTTTTCAAGCCGGGGCAATATATCACCGTGCGCGTTCCTCACCCGCAAAGCGGAACGACGATGCGCAATTACAGTTTATCGAACGCCCCTGGGGAGAAATATTTCCGCATCAGCGTGAAACGGGAGCCGGATGGTTTTGTTTCCAACTTTTTCCACGATCAGTTGCGAACCGGCGACACCATCGAGGTCGGACCGCCCTGCGGGGAATTTTTCTTTGACCCCCAGGAAAAACATGAGCGCCCCCTGATGTTAGTCTCCGCGGGCGTCGGCATCACGCCAACCCTGAGCATGCTGGCCAGTGCTTTGCGTTCCCAGCCGGATCGGAGCATCCACTTTGTCCACGGGGCATTGAACGGCCGGGTGCACGCCTTCGGGCAGACGCTCCGGGAACTGGCCGCAACCCATCCCAATCTGAAAGTTCACATCCGCTACAGCGAAGCCACGGATGAGGACCGGGTAAACCCCACTCATGACAGCGAAGGATTTATTGACGCGGAATTGCTGGAAAGTTTGGTTCCCAACCGGGATGCCGATTATTTTTTCTGCGGGCCAAAGCCTTTTATGGTGGGCATCTACCACAACCTGCTCAAATGGGGCATTCCCGCCTCCCAGGTCAACTTTGAGTTTTTTGGCCCCCGCCAGGAACTAGAGCAACTGGCCGCTTGAAGTTCACCCGAATAAAGCAAACCCTTCGAAAAGTGATTGTCGATAGAAGATGAAATCGAAGACCCCTCGCCCTCCCGGCTATTGGTCTTTGGTGGCAGCCGGGGAGCCGTTCCGGCTGCTTTTTCCGCTGGGCGCGGCCATCGGGATTTTCGGCGTGCTGCTCTGGCCGTTGTTTGTCTGGAATATCACGCGCACCTACCCCGGGCCGATGCATGCGAGGATCATGATCGAGGGGTTTCTCACCTGCTTTGTCATCGGGTTTCTTGGCACCGCCCTGCCGCGTCTGCTCGATGTCCGGCGGCTGACACTCTTGGAAACGCTGGCGGCGGCGGTTGCCCTGACCGGAATCCCCTGGCTGCACATTTCCGGCGCGACGATGTGGGGTGACATCCTATTTTTCCTTCTCCTCGGCGGGTTTGTTGGAAACCTCCCGCGACCACGTCGACTGCCGACGTAATGTTATCACCCGGGGGGAGGAACCCCGCTGCGGAAATCGACCGCGAATTTGCCATCCAGGGCGTGCGTTTCCTCAGCGTCGAAGAATGCCGCCTTTGCTATTGGATGAACTCCGTCATCCATTTCGATGCTGAAACCATGAAAGGCCGCGGCGGCCTGCGGGCGAAAATCATCACCGATGGAGCGCTTGGGCGAACGGTTTCGCCGCCAGACCTCCGAGTTTTCTCGCCTTTTCCAGCTACTGCTCCCACCGGACAAGATCCACCCTCGCACGGGTCAAGAATGGAGGGGAGAGCTCCGAATTGGAAGGCATCGGAACCTGAATTGCTCTCGATTCTCCCGGCTTCAAGCCCAGCATATTTCCAAGTGGATTCGTCGCGAGAACGTGCCCACTCTCCGTAGTGATCTCCACCGTAAAAATGAGAGAGGAAGCCACTTTCTGCGTTTGGTTTTTGGCCACACAAGAGACAAATAAACCTCTCGGTGAGCTCTGCGTTTCCGCAACGCGAATCTCCACGCCAGTCACGGTGCGCAAACTTTCTTCGGAGAGGCGCGGCTTTGTGAAGACAGAGTATCCCCAGGCAATGACCGTAAAAAACGACGCTGCAAACACTAGGGAAATCCAGATTCGACGAGTTTGCATCTGCCTCAAAAATACGGGTTCCGTTCATCCGGCGTGGTCGAAACACCGGGGTATTCCTGATCATAGGGAAAAACGCGAACAAACTCGACATGACCATCAAGAAAAGCAGCATTTGCCCACAGATGATCGGGATCGTCCTTGTACCATTGCGCCCGCTCGCTCAAAGCTACGACTCCACTCATCGTGCGATGAATTGGGATGCTGCCGACAATAATTTTTTTTGACGCGGCGGGATAGACGGCGACACGCACCGCCTGACCTAGGGGCAGGGGGGCCCCAACAAAGTTTTCATGCGAAAATTCTGTTCCAACGAATTTGGCAATTCCCATGGGAGCCATCACGCCTCCCATACGATTGAAGCCCGACGCATAAAAATAGCTGCTCCCGTAAAGCTCATAGCACGTCGAAGTCTTTTGATACGAGGCGGTGTCGAACCACCACAAAGGTTCCCCCCGGTCACAGGGAGAACGGAAAACTTTAACGCTATCCACGTACGCGTTAAGAGGGCGTCGTTCAGGGGGAAGCGCCCCGCCGAACATTCTCGCAGGAAGCCAGGGGTCGTTAGGGGAAACTCTTCCTTGAGCTCCGCCCAGTTCATGGGGCGCGGCAACCGGCATAACTCCGTCGTGGTCGGCAGTGTAGTTCATCACCGCGGCAGCGATTTGTCGCAGATTGCTCTGGCATCGCGCGCGGTTTGCGGAAGCCATGGTATTCCGTGCGGCAGGAAAGAGTAGGCCCGACAGCGCAATAATGATCGCAATCCCGATCAAGCACTCCACCAAAGTGAAACCGGAATTGGTGCTGAGGCGCTTTAGGGTTTTGGTTGGATGCATTCGACAGCCTTCCGCGGTCATCCAAGTTCCGGAACAGTCTGTTGCCCCATGGGCTTGCGGGCCACAAGGCAAATCGCCGCCATTCGATTACGATGCTTACGAAAGGTTCGTCGCATTGCCAATACCCGGGTTCGCGCAGCAGAGTCGCTGAGAACGCGCCAGATAAACCTAATGGCTCCTAATACTCCTTCATCCTTTACCAAGCGGGACGGTTCCAATAGGCCCATGGGTGCCGAGGATCGATGCATAATCTCAAAGCCTTCAGATTGCAGAAGTTTTTCCCACTCGCCCCCCGTCAACGGTAGCGCCCTATGACGAATAGCCTCTGTGATGTCCTTTCGGACAACATCCAAATCCTTCTCTGGCAAATCGTCGGGAAAAAGACACAGTTCGTGAATGCCGTAGCGTCCTCCCGGTTTGAGCAGGCGGCAGGCTTCCCGCACAATTTGTCGCTTGGACGTCTCCGCCTGCATCGAAAGCATCGCCTCTCCGTAAACAACGCTCGCGCATCCCTCTGGCAGCCCGGTCTTCTGCGCCAGACCGGCAAGCACTTTGCGAGGGCCGGTCGCCGGTGACCGGTCAAGCCAGCGGCGGACTTGGCCGACCGCCGCCACATCACGCTCGATCGCCGTATAGCTGGCCGGACCAGCCGCCAGCGCAATCCGGGCTGTCACACCAAGACCAGGAGCAAACTCGACCACCCGATCGGCTGGGGAAATAGCTAGCGCTGAGAGCAACTGCCGCGTCATTCCCAATCCTCCCGGCCTGAGAACTCTCTTGCCGAGCCTCGCCAACAACCAATGCCCCGGCATCCTACCAACGTCGAGACTGGCCCCGGGCAACTCGCAGTCGCACTCCAAATCAAGGCGGTCGGGGGAGGTCATTCTACCCCTTTCCCCCGGGCGCAGGTGAATCTCTGACCCGACCGAATCCGGCCGCGGAGGGACAGCCAGAGTAGGCCGACCGCTGAGGCCAGCATCGCAAAGGTTGACGGCTCTGGAATCGCCCCGGTGGTGTAGGCAATTGTGGTATTCGCAAGGAGAGTATTGGTTGTGATGGGTAAACCCACTTCGCTATAGTCGGGATTCACCTTGCTCATTTGGGTAACCAATAAATACGTCGCATCCCCTGGAAGACGCGGAGTGATTTCATTGAGAAGATAAGTGGCAAAATCGCCGCTGTACATGCCCGCCGGGTCGTTCAAGGAAAGGCTGGAGAGGCCCTCTGCGGTGAGGAGAGAGACAGGAAGCAGATATCCCTGCTGCACTTTGTCGTTGAAGCCAGCATCCACGTCAGCGGGAGACGGATCACCATCCGCATTGGTCGCGAGATAGAAGTCCAGATCGTATTCAATCGTCCATGCCCCTGCCGTGCCCGCACTCCATGTGCCGGAATTTCCCAAGCCATCGACGCCATAAGAACCGCTCTGCGCAACGCCGCTCCCCGGCGTCACAAGGAACTGATTCATGAACATCACCGGTGTCGCCTGGCCGCTATAAGACAACCCGGTAACGGAAACATCCCAAGCCCCCGATCCAGAGGTTGCAAACGCCATCGAAATCGTCCCTGTGAGCGACGGTGCCATGTTGAAGGACGAGTTTCCCGTTCCAGGGATGTCGGCCAAACTATGACTGAGAGCCCCTTGGGGATTGTAGCTTGCACCCGGCGCTTGGTCGTCGGGCGTGAAGATCAGCCAATCGCTGGTCGCCGGATAGCTCGCCGATGGTTTCAGCCCACTGGCAGAAGGTAATTCCGCGCTCGCCCGACTGTCGTCCCAAGTAAGCAGTTGGAAATCCGCGATCACTGCGGCTTCGACTGGTACTGCGCATGCCAAGACGGTGAGAAATGCACCGAGCACCAGCCGAGCGATCGAAAAGCCCACGGAAGGTTTATGTCTGCACCCGCTTGGAGGAATTGAAGGAAAATGATCGGTCTCGAAATGCTGTTCCGATCCAGCCAAGCAGAGTGGGTCACGAGGATACGAAGGTGTCATAACGTCGGCCAAAATATTGAGATCAAGTCTCGTTCGCAACATAAATAATGAAACAATGTTCTTTTATTCGTTATTTAACGAAGATTGAGCCGATACTGCTCACTGCCCGAGAGACAATTTCGCGGAATTATCAGAAAACTGATGAACCAGTCTTTCCACACTGGATTTCGCCAATTGAACGCCTTTGGTAAAAAAAGGGAGCCGATTCCCCCCAGCTCTTTTGAGCGGTGAAATATTTTCCCACATCGCCGGACGAACGCGGACTCCCAGCGAAAATCGACTTCCCGGAGGTTGCACATCAAGAATGGCTTTACGATCCCCTTCAGGAAGCCGATCCAAAAGGCGGACTTTGTCCGGTGTATGCAAGGCACAAGACAGGCGCCCTCGTGAGCTGGCTACATAGGCTCCTTTCGCGGCTAGATTCTCGGCGGCGATAATAACATGGTCCGCTGTTCGTCCCTGGGCTTTATGGGAGGTCACCACATAACCGTGACACCATTGGCGAAATTCCGCGGGAATGGAGACTCCTTCTCGGCATATTATTGAGCCGTTCGGTGTAATCTTGCCAGCCGTAAGTATCTGCCCGTTCACGAGCCCGAGTTTTTTGTCATTTGCGCGAATGAGAAGTTTGTCACCCGGAGCGACCTCAATTTTTCGAGGCCGAGCCACATCGAAGGAATCAACTTTGCGCAAATTCAACCTCATTTCCTTACCGCCAGTATCGACCACGACATCGTGATCCTCCAACCGAACAACCGCCGCGGAAACAGAGGGGCGATGGGCGGATGGCGTAAATACGATCATCTGCCCAACCTCATATCGTCGCCAATTCCTCTTTTGCTGATTGGTCCAGCGCAATGACTCGTGGACAATGACGCTCGCACCTTCCGCAGGAAGAACGCCATGTTTTTTCAGGCCGTCCCGGATTGCCTCCGTAAAACGATGGTTCTCTTCCCAGGTAAAAGAAACTGCAATGCATCGATCTAAGTCTTTCCCATGATCCGTTAGGCGCAAATAGTCCGCAGCCGCATTCTGTAGATACGCGGACTGCCCCTCCCTGATGCAGCCCATTTTATCCAACGCATTCAGTCCTCCCCGGACATTTCCCGCTGCCATTTGAGTAACTGCGGCCCGATATTCTTCTGGAATTTGCCGGTGAATTTGGCCGACCTGACATCGGCCAATCTGGCTATGGGCCTCCAAAACGCGAAGAAAGTCCCCCGCTTCGACAGAAATGTGCTGACGCGTGTCCCCAACAAACAGGACGCGTAAATCATGACGTTCCGCCATCCGAAGAAGTGCGGCACCCTGCCTGTTGGAATTCAGGCCCGCTTCATCACAGATTACAATCGCTCCTTTCAGCCCATTCCACTTTTCTCCATTGCGCAAAAAATCTTCTACCGTTGTTGCGTTGGGAAACCCCTCAGCCTGCAAGACCTTTGCGGCGGAAGTCGTCGGGGTAATGGCGAATACCGCATGGCCCGTTTCCGTCAAACCCCGCTGGACTTCCCGAAGCGTCGTGGTTTTTCCGGCACCAGCCACGCCACGAAAACTGAACAGTCGGTCCTTTGTTGAGAGAATTTCCTTCACACATGTACGCTGTTCCTTGGAAAGGTATTTGGCTGGCAAAAACGCCGGGTTGAGCGCGACGCACTGGCTTTTGCACGCATTCACATAGGACACCGCCCATTGTTCCATGGCCAGACCCTGCCGTGTGGCGCATTCCGAGAGCAATCCATCCTCGGGAGTAAGGCTGACCAATCCGGCTTCGCCCTCTCGAACACACTCCTTGAGTTTTTGCAAATCGTGGCTTCCCAACGAGTGATTGAGAGCTTCCGCCAAAATCTCATGTTGACTCACGACGCTTTGCCGCTCGAAGAGATGCTCCACGCTGGCGCAGAGCGCATCGCGCTCTTCACCAGCCACTAAACCGTCGGCAGGGCGTGGAATGGCCTGGCTACGCACCGCTTGCATGTGCTCCCATTCTCCCGGTTTCAACTGCTCCCGCTGTCGTGCGAGGACCGCTGGAGTCGTGATCTCCTTTAGCCCCGGAGTACGTGTCTCCCTCGTGATCAGCGAAATTTCCCGGATGGTTGGCTCACGCCCGCGGTCCCGTTCGAATCGAGCGATTTCCCGTTCGATCTCCTCACGGCGCTTGGAAAAACGCTGGCACAATTCGTCGGAGACCCCATCGATTTCGAACCCAGTCACATTGCCGTTTCGCCGCACCTCACGGGTTTCGTAGCCGAGTTCCCGGACAGAACGTGCCAGCTCGTTTTGATAAACCTTGCCGACGTATCGCACTGCCTTGACCATCTCGAATTCGTTCAAGGCATACCATCCGCCATTCGGCGCCTGGGTTGCATTGGCAATGACGAAATGGGTGTGCAACTGCGGATCGAGCGCCCGGCTGGCATCATGGGTGAATGCGGCAGCGCAAATATTCCCGGTGATTTCCGACCTGCGCTCGACCAGCGAGTTGTTCTGACGGGAGGCGAAACACTCCAGTTCCCCCAAGGCCAGCCGTGAAGCCTTGGTATGGGCATCCCGCAAGCGAGGGTCTTCCGCCAGCACGGCCATGATGGAAACCGACTTGGGAGCCGAGCACTGGAAATCCAGAAAAGCCACCCGATTGGAAACCGGCTTCATTTCCAGCCGAAAGTTGGCGACCTCTTGGGCCGAACCCGAACGACCATTCTTTTCCCTAAAAGCCTGATCCGCTTCAGTCAGTGTCGGCATCCGGGTGTCCTTGGTACGAGGCGTCAACCGTTCGCCAGTGCCCGGACGTTGATTGATCCGCAACGCTTCGAAGTCCGTCGTGGAAACTTCGCCTGATAACCCCAGCGATTCCGCCCCTTTTCCGACCCACTCACCAGTGACCTTTTCCCCCTTGGCGTAATAGTCATTAGCTGAGAGATGATTGGCCAGATAGGTCGAGCCATTGCGGATTTTTGCGGAGGTGAACATGAAGTGGTTTTGACAGGTCACATGCCATGCATTAGGTGCACCCGGCCTTTCGCATAAAACATTATGAATGTATTCCCAGCATTCCGTTGTTTTCCAGTTCTTCAGGAGGAGAGACGCAATATGTCAAACGAAGGTTTGAGGATTTTCCCCACTTTGGATGAAGCTGGAATGACGTGCGAACTTCATCCCAAGTCATCCAAGCTTTCCGCCATTGCGGTGGGAAATTCCCCGAAAAACTTGGGATCACTTGGGATATCTTAGGATAAGCTCGCATGGCTTGCGCGTCAGTTCTGGTTGGCAGGTTCCGAAGGATCGGAACATCACGGCGCGGCTTGCTGCCGACGCTCCTCTCGGGAAAGCGGGCGAAAATAGATGGCGGCCCATTTGCCTTTTTTCGAGTCAAAGACCGAAACTCCATGGCCCGCCTCCATCACGAGGGCATACTCCTCGTTGTTCGGAGTCCCCCGGTCATCGACCGGATGAGTGACGCGAATTTTCGCTCCGAGAAGATCGAGTTGCTCGAAGGCTTCGCGATTCTGGGAAGAAGTTGATTCCAGAAGCCTGACCTCCTGGCGTAACTTGCGCTCGTGTTCTTGCTTCAGATACCAGAAGCAAGCACCCGTCAGGCTCAGGAATGAGATAAGCAGGCCAAGGAAGATTCCTCGAAAGTGAAATCCACGAAGTTGCCGAGCGGATTTCACCAATTCCTCGATGGCCTCCGTGACCGCCGGTGTTGTCTCTTCCAACTGCTGGCACTGGGACGCCAGCGGTTTGAGGAGAGTGGATTCGAGTTCCTCGTGAATGAGATCGACCAGCTTCTCCGTATTGACTTCCTTCCAGCCCTCGCGAACAGCCTCATCAAATTTCTCGACGGTTTGCAGAGCCTCCCGAGCTATTTGCTGGGACTTTTCCCAGGCATCCACCGTGGCCGAATTCGCCGCCTTTTGTTGAAGGAGGAACTGATCGAAGCTTTCGCGGCAAGCATGCAGCATGGCCTCCAACGGAGCGACCGCCTCCGTATGGAACCGTTTCGGAAAAGCCAGCATGTACAGGCCATGAGCTTCCATCACCATGATGGTGCCGCTGAGAGTGTCGGCCGCTTGCGCGTTTCCAGCAAAACGATTGACAAAAAATTCCCAGGCGGCGTCTCGTTGCTGAGCTGTGGGCAAATGAGAAATAGCCGCCTTCCAGTACCGATGGTCGTCTGACTCGGCGCTCATGTGATGTTCTCCAGGTTGATGCCGGACACCCGGCGTTGAGCGGGACGGACTTTCCCTGCAGCAGCCGGTTTGAGAGCTCCGGCCTTGGCTGTGGAAATCAGGTGCCCGGCAATGGCGTCAAACCGTCCGAACAAATCCGCTAGCCATTGTTCTAGAATGATGCGGTGCGCCATATCGAGCTGAACATCGGGATTGGCCAAGGCCTCGGCGGGCGACAAGCCCCGCCCAAGCTGAACTTCCCGCGAGCGGAGGTGGTTGCGCGTATCGGAAAGCAGGCTGGGAATTTCCAGTCGCTTGGCTCCATAGGAGAGCAACTCGGCCTCCAACTCGGAGCCTTGAAAAAACTTGCTGGTGGGAATTTTAACCGGGTTGCGCACGATAACCCAATCAACGGCATTCGTGAGAGTTTCGACCGTCTGCGTGATGTCGTCCATATCGGAGACCTCATCCACCGGGTAAATGAAGACCGTCACGCGTGCGGAAACCTCCGCGCACATCTCCGGCAGCCGGACCATTTGCATGGCCCGCAGGATGGTCCGATTCATATGGGCGCTGGGATCGACCACCGTCACCTCCGCTTGCTTGATCTGGCGGAAGATTTTGATGAGTTCACCTTCGGGTTCCGGCCCTGCCTGGATAAAGTGCACCTTCTCGTAGGTGCTGCTCAGAGTGCGATTGAAAGCGTCGAGATCGAAACCATTCCACGCAATGTCGCGCCGGTTCATCCATTCGCAGCGGGCGATAGCCTCAGTGGATTTGCCGAGATTGCCTCGCGTCTGGATGGGAACGATCAAGCGGTGGAGAATGTCAGGTGATGTTGTATTTGCGTTTGGTTTCATGGGTGAGTTGTGGGGTGTTGAAGAATCCGTGCGATGGGGAAGCTTGGGAGAGGGCTGATTCCAGCGGAGGCAGCGTATAAACGCGGCGCCGTTTGGCCCGGACCTTGACGAAGGAAAAAACGGTGTTCGCGCCGACGGGGAGATTCTTCTCGATGGTCAGAACCTCTGCGATCTTCTGGTAGCTCCAGCGCTTGGCCCGGCACTCCCGAATGAACTCGTAGAAGGGTTCCAGCTTGGATTGGAAAGGTTTTCCGGGCATACGCGGGCTAAGTGCTCTATGCGTTGTGATCTTTTCAGACTGCCACTTCGCTCTCCACCGGCTTTCGCTCACTGGGCATCAGCGGCGGCAGTTCCCCGCCGACCAAGCGCGCATAAGCCTCTTCCACCGATTCCGTGGCCACCAAAAGATCCCGGCCTTCTCGTATAATCATCAACCAGCGACCTCCCGCATAGCGGGTCGCCCACAACATACGGTCCACCAGCTTGGCTGATCCGAGCACGGCGATAATCTGCTTTTTCGTCAAGGCCAACGGACGCATTCCGTCGATCGACACTCGCTGGAAGGAAGTTTTTGATTTCATTACTTTACGATTTGGGAGGTTGCACTATGGCTGAAGCTCGAGAGCGACCTGCTCCCGATTGGGAGCAACTTTGAGCTCGGGTTTCCGAGTCGAAGTTTGGCGAATGGTTGAAAAATTCACGGTTCTAGATGTTGGAGGATGCTGGAAAATCGAGAACGGAATGCTCCAATTTTGGAGCAACTTCGCTTTCGGACTTCCGAATCGAGGTTTTTGCTGAATGGTCGAAAAGACTAGCCGACTCCCGTCGGGAGATTTGTCCAATTTTGGAAAAAAATGATTGCCTCGGTGATGGGCTTTCATTGGCCATCTTGCGGCAAGATTCTTCCGATTCATAGCGCACACCGTAGCCTCGGAAAATGAGGACATGGCACCGAACTCGGGGCAAAATTCGCGCTGGTAAAAAAAGAACTCCGGATGACTTCATCCATCAAACACTACGTCTCCCTCTACTGGGACGTGTTCCCGACCCGGAACAGGTTTGCTAGATCAATCCGGCAAGTCGCCTGGTTCAGCCTTCAACGCGATGCCAGGCTTTGTCATGGACGGTGGAGCGGGCAAGCCGCACCACCGTCCACGCGATTTCCCTCCACTTGTAGGGGTGGGCGACCATGCCGTCTTGCTTCTTTCGCTTCGCACGGCGCAATGCAGCATCGTCGCCTTGACCCGTCGAGTGCGATTCTCTCATTCGCGTAATTCTGGCAAAACAGCTCGATCTGGATGCTCCAATAGGTTCAATTTTGAAGTCCCGCCATCGCTGGCAGCAAGGTCAACGAGGGCTTCTGCCATTGGCGAGATCGTCAAGCCGGGGCGCTGTCTGGATTTGACTGAGACACATTGCCGCGGCTTGGGCGGAGACATTCCACGAATTCCGTGCCACGGTCGAACACTCGGGAGCTGTCCTGCAAACCAATGAACTCGGTCATTCCGGCGACGAAGATTTGCTGAAGTGCATCCCCTTCTGTGCAGTTATCGAGTTTCTACACACGTCGCAGACCGACGAAAATCAGCCTCCTTTCGACACCATTCGCGGGGCATTTTGAGGGCGGCACACTCTTTCCCTGCGTGCGTATTTCCGCCAAAACGCATATCCAGTGGTCCGTGCGTGATCCGGGGAAAAGTATCGTTGGGTATTTTCGTGTGATCACCTCCGGTCGGAATTGAGCGAGATCAATTTTCCGGGTAGGGAAAAAGAAAGCGGCTCCGCGGCGGGCCTTTCGTGCGCTGGTTTGTTCCCTCGACCTGAGGGGACCGCTGATTTTTGCTCCTATTGGATAAGAAACCCGGCTCGCCTCATTGCTGTGCTCGGCTCTGGGTGACCGTATGCTTTGGGCGACATGCCACGCAAACGGTCGCTGGTTCAACAATATACGAGGAAGTCGATGTCTTCACCTCGACACGCAGTCAGTCGAAATCGTGTATGCACTGCTGGCTGATGGCACTACCGGCGACACAGAAGGGGCAGAGAGTGTTGATGGAGCCTTGATCTAGACGCTCTTTTAAGTATCATTGGCAGTGTTATGGGCCATGATCTCATCGACAGGCGAAGCTTGGCGCTGAACCGGCTAGTGGCGGAAAAAATCCGCCGACAACCGGAGTTGATGGATTTTGTACGCAAAAACCTTGATCGCACCTTGTGCGAACCGATTCTTTCTGAATCGTGTAAGAATGCTCTACGTGAGTGGCGCTCGATTTTTTCGCTCAAATCCTTCGATGAGATTCTCTCGATCTTGGTGGAGGATTCTTACGAGGGACAAAGACTCCGTCAGTCCACTCCCTTCACTGGTATTTTGAATCAGCGGGAGCGTCTTGAGGTTTTTCGTCGCTATGAACAGTCAGGAGTTTGAGCATATTGTTCGAGCTGCCGCAGGGATTACCGGCCAGAAAGAATTTATCATTATAGGGAGTCAGTCGATTTTGGGTAAATTTCCTGACGCGCCTCGCGTCCTGCGCAATTCGATGGAACTCGATCTTTACCCAAAGGATCATCCGGAATTGGCCGATCTAATCAGCGGTTGCTTGGGGGAATATTCGACCTTCCATGACACCTTCAAATATTATGCGGATGGAGTAAGTCCTGCGACCGCGATCCTTCCGACAGGATGGCAGCATCGGCTCGAGCGCTTCACAAGTGAAAACACTGGCGGAGCGGTTGCCTATTGCCTTGATCCTGTTGACTTGGCATACGCCAAGTTGGCAGCAGGTCGTCCGAAGGATATTGGTTACGTGGTCGATTTGATTCGGCACCGTTTGATCAAACCTTCCGCTCTGGCGGGATTGATTGGACAAACGGAAGACTCAGCCTTGAGAGAAGTCTTGAACGAGCGCTGGCAGGTAGTTCAGGCGAAAAAGACTCCACAAGACTCCCCCACTATCGTGAGTGGCATTGAGACTCCAAGGGGGCAATCACTCGGCCACCCAAGCAGTCACAACGGCGCGAAATAGGAACGTGAGAGCGATATCGGCGAAGCCCCTTAAATCTCGGATAAATCTCGGATAAATTGAGGCTGTTATTTGTCGATTCCAGTTGTTGCCTGTGAATCCTGAAATTTAGAAAAAAATCCACTCTTAACCGACTTATTTCCAAGTGTTTCCAGTCATTTCAAAGTGGTGCAGCCGAAGGGAGTCGAACCCCTAACCTTCTGATCCGTAGTCAGATGCTCTATCCAATTGAGCTACGGCTGCTTTAATAAGGGAGGGAAAGTAAAGCGAGGTTTGGGCGGAAGGTCAAATGGGAAATTTCGGGAAATTTCCCCCTATTCGCCTGAAGCCTCCTCTTTTCGTTGGTTTTTACTCGTAACGCAGGGCTTTCACGGGGTCGAGCCGGGCGGCGACGTAGGCGGGAATGAGCGCGGCCAGCGAGCAAATGATGAAGGCGCTCGTGCAGATGATTGCGACGTCGGAAGGGACAATTTCCGCCGGGATTTCGCTGAACTGATAGACGGAGCGTGGGAAGACCTCGATGTGAAAGGTGTTGGCGAGGAAATCGCTGACCTGGTTGCGATACTGGACGAGGGAGATGCCGGTGATGAGGCCGACGATGGTGCCGAAGAGGCCGACGACGACGCCCTGCGCCATGAAGACGCCGACGATCTGCATGGTCTGGGCACCGAGGGCTTTCATGATGCCGATCTCGCGCGTCTTTTGCACGGTCACGGTGATGAGGGTGTTCATGATGCCAAAGGCGGCGACGAGGACGATGAAAAGAAGGATGAAGAACATGACGTTGCGCTCCATCTTGATCGCGTCAAAGATCTGCTTGTTCATGTCGATCCAGGTCATCGCGGTATCGGGGTATTTCAGAATCCCCTGAATTTCCTCCTTCACGGCGTCCGCGCGGTAGCGGTCGGTGGTGCGGATGGCGAGGCCGTGAATGTCCCCGCCGAGGTCGTAGACCTCCTGTGCGACGTAAAGCGGCACGAGCATAAAGTCGCTGTCGTAAAGGTAGCGGCCGCTCTCAAAGATGCCCGTGACGGTGAGCTCGCGGGGCAGGATCATCTGCTTGAGCGCGGCAGCGTCGGATTTGCTGCCTTCCTTCTGGAGGCGTTCGAGTTCGTTGAAGATCTGGCTGACGTTGCCGGGTGAGTAGAGGGTAATCTTGTCCCCTACCCCTGCATGCAGGAGGGCGGCGAGCTCGGAACCGAGTATCACCTTGTCCCCATCGAGATCGAGGTCGCCCTGGACGATGAATTGTTTCAACTCCGTGACCTTTTCCTCGGCCTCGGGATCGATGCCCCGGATCTTCGGCGCGACGCGGATATTCTCATGTTCCACCAGGACGGGACCCTGGACGAATGGAGCGGCAGCGACGACGTCCTTCAGCTTGAGGATTTTATCCTGAAGCTCCTCCCAATTGGTAAGCGGGCTGTCCATGCGGGAGACGACGACGTGGGCGTCGAACCCGACGACCTTGCGCTCGAGTTCGCGCTCAAAGCCGGTCATCACGCTGATGACGAGGATGAGCACCATCACGCCGAGCGTGACGCCCAGGATCGAGATGAGCGTAATGATGGAAAGAAACGTGCGCTTGGGCCGGAGGTAGCGGAGCGCGAGAAAAAGGCTGAAACTGCGTTGGATCATGGATGATTAGCGGTGCCGGAATCGCGCGAGGCTCTTCAGTCGCCGGTAGATCGACAGGGATTCCCTCCCCTCGGCCCCCGGCGACTCGTGGAGACGCGGAATGTACAGGAATGCGACGATGTTGATAACGAGGAGGGCGAGAAAGTAAATACTGTGCCGCTTCCAGTGAAAAACGCCCGTAACGGCCTCGTAAGTGCCGATCATGTCGAGCGTGAGCCCCCACATGACAGGCGCAGCCCCCAAGCCAAGGCTGGTGATGACGGTGAAGAGGGCAAAAAAGTGGTTCCGGCCCATCTCAGGCATGGTCGCCATGGTAATGCGGGCGTTGGCGAGGTTGAAATTGGCCGACGCGATGCCGGAGAAGACATTCAGGGTCGCGATGAGCACCATGGAGGTCGGCACAACGTTGGCAGCGGCGAGGAACCAGAGGAAGATCACCGCGGAAAACATCGCGGTGGCGAAACGCATGAGCGGCTTGCTCCCGGTCTGGTCGACGATTCTCCCAGTAAACGGCAGGGCGATAAGCGCGCCGACAAAGGAGAAGGCAGAGATGTACATCACCGAGGAAACGTCGAAATGCCCGACCTCCCGCAGATACTCGACGGTGAAGACACCGAGACTGCCCACGACCGACATGAAGAGGAGGTTGAAGATGATGAGTTCACGGAAAGGGGGATACGCCAGCATCGTACGCCATGGCACCTTTTGCGAATTGCGCGCCTTCTTTTCACTCGGCGGCACCTCGGGGATGCGTCGCAGCACAAAAAGGCTCGCGGTAGCGGAAAATGCGCTCAGGAGAAAGACGAGGCAATACTCCCAGGGATCGACCTTGCCCATCATGAGCACCGCCGAGGCGATGAGTGACAGGAGAGCCCCCATGTACATGAAAAGCTGATCGACCGAGAGAAACCGGCCCCGGACATTCTCGGGTACGATCTCCGTGATCCACGGCATCCAGGCCGCCGAGGAGATGCCCCTCAGGAGATTGAAAAAGAACAGTGCCGCCATGAGCACGACGATTTTCGCCGTGGCATCGAGGAATACGAGCAGCGGCACGAACGCCATGAGGAAAATGAAGAACGTCCTCGCACCCCACCCCGCCAGGACAAACTGCCGGTAGCCGTACCGGTCGAGATGCTGCGCGGCCGGGAGCTGAAAGACGGTCATCAGCGGAGTGAAGGACGCGATGATGCCGAGCACGGTGGACGAAGCGCCGAGTGACTTCGCAAAGACGATCACCGGCGCCCCGAGGACGATCTGAAAGGAAAACGCATTGAAGAGCTGAAACCAATGCGCGCTGACCGGCCCCGGCGACGACAAAAAGCCGCCGCCGTGCTTCTGACCGCTCCCAGGGTCATTCGCCGAAGCCGGCTGCTCTACATTCAACTCTCGCGTGCCCGCATGTGCGGGAAGAGGATGACGTCGCGGATGCTCTCCGCTCCGGTCAGCATCATGACCAGCCGGTCGATGCCGATGCCGACGCCTCCTGCGGGCGGCATGCCGTACTCCAGCGCGCCGAGAAAGTCCTCATCGAGCTTCTGGGTCTCCCCGCCGCTCTGGTGCTCGAGACGCTGGCGCTGGATGTCCGGGTCGTTCAGCTCGGAGTAACCTGGCGAGATTTCCTGCCCGTTGATCACGAGTTCGTAAACGTCGACGACGCTGTCGTCCTCGGCATTCTGGTTGGCCAGCGGCACGAGTTCCTTCGGGCAATGGGTGACGAAGAGCGGGTTGATCGACTTTTCCTCCACCAGCTTCTCAAAGACATGCTGGGTGAGCTCGAAGTCCTCAGTGCAATGCTGGATGTCGAGGCCGAGCTCAACGCACTTCGCACGCTTCGCCTCGGAGGAAAGCTCGTACCACTCGGGCACGACGCCCTTGATGAGGTCGGCGTACCGGGCGCGCTTCCACGGTCGCGTGAGATCGATGGTCTTGGTGACATTGCCCTCGGCGTCCTTGTGCTCGATCTGGAGCGTACCACGCACGGACAGGGCGAGGTGGCAGATCATTTCCTCCACCAGCTCGGACATGCTCTCAAAATCGGAGAAGGCCCAGTAGACCTCCAGCATGGTGAACTCCGGATTGTGGCGGCGCGAAATGCCTTCGTTGCGGAAGTTGCGGTTCAGTTCGAAAACCTTCGGGAACCCGCCCACAAGGAGCCGCTTCAGGTACAACTCCGGCGCGATACGGAGGAAAAGATCCATGCTGAGCGCATTGTGGTGCGTCTTGAAGGGCGCGGCGGCGGCTCCGCCTGCGACGGCCTGCATCATGGGCGTCTCGACCTCGAGGAAACCCCTCTCATCGAGGAAGCGGCGGATTTCGCGCACGATGGCGATACGCTGGAGGAAAACCTCGCGCGACTCGGGGTTGGAGATCAGGTCGAGGTAACGCTGGCGGTACTTGATCTCGGCATCCTGCACGCCGTGCCACTTGTCCGGCAGCGGACGCAGCGCCTTGGAGAGCACGGTCAGGGTCTTGACCCGGATCGACGGTTCGCCGGTCTTGGTCGTGAAATACTCGCCCTCGACGCCCATCCAGTCGCCAATGTCGAGCTGCTGAAAGGTCGAGAACGCGTCCTCGCCGATCTCCTTGGCATGGAGAAAGAGCTGGATGCGGTCCGTGATGTCGGAAAGGTCGAGGAAGCGGCTCTTGCCCATGTCGCGATGGGCAGTGATGCGCCCGGCGGCGCGCACGGTTTTCCCCTCGGCGAAGGCGTTGCGCACATCCGAGATACTGCCATCCGTGGGAAAGCGGCCCCCAAAGGGGCGGACACCCTTGGCACGAAGGGCGTCGAGCTTTTGCCGGCGCACGGCCAGCAAGTCACTAATCGGTTCCATCGGCTGACATTATCGGGGACACGCTTTCTTGGCAATCCCCCGCCCCTCCCCGAGGAGCCTAGTTGTTTCGCTTCCGCGGAAAGGGCGTCGGGGTGGAGGCCGGTTTAGGCTTCGGCGGGCTGCCCCAGAGCAGCGAGGACGGGCGCTGTTTGATCGAGGAAGAGAAATCCTCCAGGTTTTCCATCGTGGCCGAGAGACTGCGCAGCGTGCAGCGGATTTCCTCGGGCTTGAGGTTGGAGAGGACTTTCTGGAGTTCCTTGTTGGAATCCTCCAGGCCGCTCATCAGCGACCGGGCATCGGCGCTCAGGTCGCCGAGCTTCGCCTCCTGGATGGCCTGGTCGAGCTGAGTCAAGAGAGTCTGGAGATTCTGGCTGACCTGATCGATCTGCGCGTCGGTGAGGGCCTTGTTCAGGTTTTGCAGGAGCTGGTTGAGCCCGCCCTGGATCTCGCCCAGGTTGAGCTGCTCGACATCGCGCATGATCTTGTTCATCGAGTCGAGAATGTCGGTCAACTCGCCCGGAGCAGACGGAATGTAGTAAAATGTGGGACGCCAATGGAACGGCAACTCAGGGTATTGCGCCGGGTCGTCAACATAGTTGATCTCCAGATAATTCAGCCCCGTGATGCCCAGCGGCTCGATCCGCACCCGCATGCCTCGGGCGATGCCCTGCTCAAGGATCGGCTGGAGGTTCTCCTGAAACATGCCGGGGAAGATCTCCTTGTCGACCTCCATGCGGATGACGACATAGTTCTCCTTGTTCGTCATGTCCTTCTGCGGATAGGCGTTGAAGCTGAACCCGAGCCAGCTCACCTGCCCGATCTGAACGCCGCGAAACTTCACCGGCGAGCCGACGTCGATGCCCTGGACGGTCCCCTTCTCGTAGGTCTCGAAGGTGATCTTGCGCTTGAAGAACTGACCGGCGCCGAACACCACCAGGCCCACCACAAAAATGGCGATGGCGCAGAGAATGAAGATACCGATCCGAAAATAGTTGGCTGATTTGGGCATGGCTTGTCTACGCGGGATGGACCTCCCGCTTCATGAATTCACGAATCCACTCGTGCTGTGATTTGTCGCGCAATTCCTCCGGGGAACCGATCTCAGCGATTCCCTGGATCTCCTTGTCCAGCATCACCACGCGGTCGGCCACGGTGTAAATGCTGGGCAGTTCGTGTGTCACGATCACAAAGGTGATGCCCAGGCTGTCATTGAGTCGGAGGATGAGTTGGTCGAGCTCCGCCGAGGTGATGGGATCGAGGCCCGCCGAGGGCTCATCGAGGAAAAGCACCTGCGGGTCGAGCGCCATGGCACGGGCGATGGCGGCGCGCTTCTGCATGCCGCCGCTGACCTCGGAGGGCAGGCTGCCGGTGAAAGCCTCCAGCCCGACGAGGCTGAGCTTCATCTTTGCGATGAGGTCCATCGCATCCGAGGGCAGGTCGGTGAACTCCTCCAAAGGCAGGCGGACATTCTCCGCCAGCGTGAGTGACCCAAAGAGGGCCCCGCTTTGATAGGTGATGCCGATGGATCGCAGGATGGACTGCAATTCCTCGCCCTCTGCATGGACGATGCTCTTGCCGTTGATCAGCACATCGCCCTTCGGCGGATGATAGAGGCCGATCATGTGCTTGAGGAGAGTGCTCTTGCCGCAGCCCGAACCGCCGAGGATGACGACGATTTCCGACCGCTGGACGGTGAACGAAACGCCCTTGAGGATAACATTGTCCTCATATCCGGCGGTGAGGTCTTTGACTTCGATGATCGCGTCGCTCATCTCAGAAATTCAGCACGTAGAAGACCACCGCAAAGATCGCGTCGGTGATCACGATAAGCACGATGCCGCTGACCACGGCGCGGGTCGTCGAGTCGCCCACGGCGGTCGCGCCGGACTTGGTCTGCAGCCCCCGCAGGCACCCGATGCCGGCGACAAGAACGCCAAAGACCACGGATTTGATCAACCCGGAGAGGATGTCGCTGGTCTCCACATTCGCCGTGACCTGCCGGTAGAGAGCGGCAAAGGGAAAGCCGAAAGACATCATGACGATGAAGCCGCCGAGGAGCCCCATGAGGTTTGCGTAAATGCTGAGCAGCGGCGTGGCGATGATGCCCGCGATCATGCGCGGAGCGACGAGGAAGCGCGCGTCGTCGATGCCCATCGTCTTGAGGGCGTTCAGCTCCTCGTTGACCTTCATCGTCCCGATCTCGGCAGCAAAGGCCGAACCGGAGCGCCCGGCCAGCAGGATCGCTGTCATAATTGACCCGAGTTCGCGGAACATGGCCAGAGCGACGAGGTTGATCACAAAAATATCCACGCCGAATTGCTTGAGCGGGATGGCGGATTGAAAAGCCATGATCAGGCCCATGAGGAAGCCGATCATGCCGACGATGCCCACGGCGTTAACCCCGGCCTTTTCAAAGATGCGCCACACGTCACCCCAGCGAACGAGCGAGGGACGAAAAAAGGTCTGCACGGAAACCACCGACATGCGCCCGAGGAAGACGACCTGATCGTAGAGATCGCGACCAAACTCCGCTCCGCCCATCCCGAGCTTCTCGATCGCCGAGATTTTCCTCGGTGGGTCGACTGGCCGGTCAAAACTATCGGAGGAAAACTGGTCGAGGAGCTTCTGAAACTCCGGGGCGAGTTTGTCGATGGAGGCCTTGTTCTGGCGAGAGAGCGCGAAGAGCAGCGCGATGCCTGCACCGTCGCAATACGTCACCTCCGAGGCGTCGATCGACTTCACCGCCTCGTGTTTTTTACGGGATCGCTGAAAGATTGTCCGCCAGAGCTGGGCCGAGCCCTCCGCATCCAGTCGGCCGGAAAGATGCACCACGCTGCCCTCCTGGCGGTAGCTGGCTTCTTCCTCGGTCGCAGTAGACATCCGGCAAGTATGACCAAAAATCGCCATCCGTCGAGGCGTTCGGTACTGAGGGGTGGGTCAGGGAATCTGCGCCCAGACTGTCGTGGAGACGGGGCCATGGGTCAGGTCGGCGGGCAATGTCTCCTCGTGAAAACGGTCGCAGCCCTGCCTCCGGGCCATGCTGCGGAGGTCGCGGACCTGGAGTTCCGAGGCATTCGTGGAGAGCAAAATCCAGCCTCCCGGGGCTCCCACCTCCAGCGCGAGAGCGAGGAGTTTTTCCATATCCCGCTCAACGCGGAAGGGCCGCCCTTTCGCTCCGCGGGCAAAGGTCGGGGGATCGAGGATGATGGCATCGTACTTCTCCCCACGCCGGGCGAGTCGGGGCAGGACATCGAGGACATCGTCGGCGATGAAGCGATGCCCCTCGGGCGCGATGCCATTGAGTTCCAGATTGCGGCGGCCCCTCGCCAACGCGACCTTGGCGAGATCGACGCTGAGCGTTTCCGCGCCAATGCTGGCGGCGGCGATCGAGAAGGCACAGGTGTAGGAAAAGGTATTGAGCGCACGACGCGGACGCAGGCCGAGGAGGTATTTCCGGTTATGCCGCTGGTCGATGAAGAGTCCGCACGAGTAGCCCGCGAGAAAGTCCACCTCGTAGCGCAATCCCAGCTCCTGCACGGTGAGCACGGAATCCAGCTCCCCTCCCCGCAGCGGGCGCGGCTTGTCCGTTTCCCCGGGAGCAATGACGAGCTGGCGTTCGTAAATCCGGTCGAGGGCAATACCGGCGCGCGCCGCCCAGGCGTCGAGGCGGTCAATCAGCTCGGGGCGCACCTGACGTTCCCGGTGCGAGATGATCGCACCGGGGCCGAAGCGCTCAATGCGCAGGCCATCGGCTGAAGCAATGCGGCAAACCGTGCTCCCCTCGCCCTCCAGCTCGGCGACGTACTCGGGCGGCGTCCAGATCATTCCGTGACGGGCGGGAGCGGCGGCATCGGGCAGTCGAGGGAATCCGCGATGGCGCGCAGGAGTTCGTATTGCTGGGTATCGACCACTCCGTCGTGCTTCACCACCTCGCGGCACGCGGCGAGGATCGTGCGCTTCACCTGCGGCGAGGCCTGGGCGGCCTCGTCGAGAGCGTTGTCGATCCGCGTGAGATCGCAGCCGTCCACCCGCGTCATGGGATAGGAGGCGGCATTGATCATGAGCTGCTGCACGCCTGCCTGAAAGGCCGCGTCACGCTGCGCCGGGTCCGGGTGGTCGATGTAGGCCAGCGCGGAAAGCAGCGTCTGCACCGAGGGCAGGAGCGGAATGATCGTGCGGTATTTCACCGACGCGCCGGTCTGGCGGGTGAAGTACAGGTCGAGGTGGCGCAGGAGGGTCTTTTGCAGGGCGAACTCAAAGAGATGCACCGCCTGGTCGGCGGCGATGAGCTTGTGGACATTCTCGCGGAAGGTCGCGTACTGGTCCGGCGAAAGCTGGCGGAGTGTGGGGACGACCAGGTCGATGAGCGGGAGCCGCTGCGGGAGCGGGATTTCGCTCCGCCGGTTGTAGAGTCCCATCACCTCGCGCCGCATGGCGTCGTCCACCCCGATGCTGGCGAGTTGCGCCTCGCGGTAGTCCGACCGTTCGTCGAGCAGCATGGCGTAGACAAAGGCGATGGCCCCATGCAAATCGCGTACATTGGAGAGGGCAAAGTCCGGCACGCTGGCGAGCAGGGCGGCGGCTCCGGCGAGGGTGCGCTCCAGAGTTTCCGCCGTAGACACAGGCTGGGTGGGAAGCGGCGGCGGCTGCGCGGAGGCCGATGACCGCTGGCTACTCGGAGCAGGCGGCATGTCGAGCGAGGCGGGTGGCTCGAAATTCGGCGCGACGGCGCGGATGCGCTCCTCCAGCGGCGGGTGTGTGTCGAAGAAACTGAACGTCCTCGCCGACAATCCATCGCCAAAGTACAGGTGGCTCGCCTCCTCCGCGTGCGGGCTCGACAGCCGGGACTCGAATTTCCCGATCTTCCACAAAGCTCCCGCGATGCCATCGGGATTGCGCGTGTACTGCACCGCCGAGGCGTCGGCCAGGAACTCGCGCTGCCTGCTCACCGCGGCCTTGATGAGGTTGCCAAAAAACACGCCAATATAGCCGATGATGTAGACGGCCAGCCCGATAAGGAAGACCGCCACCGTGAGCGCCATGCCGTTCTTGCGATCTCCGTCGTTTGAACTCCCGCCATCATCCACGCGGATATAGGCAAAGATGCGCATGGCAAAGGCCCCGATGAGCGCGACGCACAGGATGCCATTGAGCAATCCGATCAGGCGCACGTTGAGCTTCATGTCCCCGTGCAGGATGTGGCTGAACTCATGCGCGATCACGCCCTGGAGTTCGTCGCGGCTCAGCTTGTCGATGCACCCGCGCGTCACGCCGATGGCGGTGTCTCCCGGCCCGTGACCGGCGGCGAAGGCATTGATTGTATTGTCATTCAGCACATACACCTCGGGCACCGGAACGCCGGAGGCCAGGGACATTTCCTCCACCACGTTGAGCAGCTTTTTTTCCTGCGGGTCGGTGGTGTTGGGCGTGACCGGTTCCCCGCCAAGCATGGCCGCCACGACCCGGCCGCCCTGGGCCAGTTCCGCGATCTTGACGAGGCTGCCGATGGTCACCACGGCGACCGTACCGAGGGTGACGTAACCCAGGAGCTGCGGGTCGTTCCAGGGAATCGAGGCGATCTGCGAAATCGCCACCACGATCAGCGCGATCAGGCAGACGATGGCGAGGATGAAGTAGAAAACCAGCAGCCCGGTCTTTTTCTGGGCGGCGGCCTGACGGTCGAAGAAATCCATGGGAGAAAAAATTTACGGTTGAGTCGTCTTCTTGAGGAAGGCGAGGATGCGCTCGCGCACCGTGTCGCCATCCGGTCCCAGCCAGACCACCGCGCCCTCGGCGGGCATGGCGACCGCCTCGGCGGAGGGAATGCGCTTCGTCACTTTCTCCACCAGATCCGCGGGCAACCGGGGATCGAGCGCTCCGTAGAGCAGGAGCGTGGGAGCGGCGATCTTTTCGTAAGGGAACTCCGGCAGGTTGCGAATCTGGAGGAGGTCATTGCGGGTGCCGATGTCGCGAGGCGTCAGGGGGGCATACGAGCTGACGAGGCCTTGGAACCAATCGCGCTGATCGGAGTTTGCCATCACTCCGTCCACGACGCGGGCATGCTGGTCCTCCGTGCCTGAGCTCGTCATCGCCTCCATATCATTGAGCAGACCTCGCGGGTCGCGCTCGGCCTTTTCCACTGCAATCCAACTGCCGACATCGCCCGTCAGCCCGTCCAGGATGCCTGCCGCGACCGGGGGCAGTTCGTCCGTTTTCCACGTCGCCCAGCGGCGCAGCACCGGGGAGACGAGCATGAGGCTGGAGACGCGGCTCGAGTATTTCAAAGCAAACTCCACTGCCGCTGGGCTGCCCTCCGCCACGCCGAGCACCGTCACCTTGCTGATGTCCAGCGTGTCCAGCAGGGCCACCATGATGTCGGCCTGCTGGCTGGGCAGCAATCCCGAGGCCAGCGGCGTCCGCAGGTAGCCCGGTCGGGACGGCGCGATCACCTTGTACCCCGCCTCATCCAGCCCCTGGGCCAGTACCAGCGCCTGGTCATATCCGCCGGGTGCTCCATGAAAAACCAGCACCGCCGGGCCCTCGCCCCGCACCACCACCTCCACATCGCCCCAGGCCGTCTTGATGATCTCGCTCCCCTCGCTGAGGGCCGACAGCTTGTCCGCCCGCCACGACGTGAAATACGCCAGCACGCCGCCGATCACCAACAAGGTGACGACGACCAGCAGGAACAACACGCGGCCAATCACGCGAAACGGGGACTTCATCCCGCAAAGTGATGAATCTTGCCCGTCCAGAGGCAAGAAAAACCCGCCAAACCGCCCCCTCCGGAGCCACCAAACCCGCAAAACCCGGGCGAATCGAGCTGTCAGCGCCGAGAATTGGTGGGGGCACACGGATTCGAACCGTGAACCAAGCAGTTATGAGCCGCCTGCTCTGACCGTTGAGCTATACCCCCGTTCACCCGGAGCTAGGCATGGTAGGCAGAGTTTTCTCCGACTGCCAAGGAGGAAGAGCCTCCTCAGGATATTCACTCCGATCCAAAGCAAATGAATTCTCCTGTAATGCCGACACCCATTGTGTAACAAGTGGATGTAGAATTTCAGGAAATTTCACGTCATGAGCAACTTCTGTCCCGAACTCCAGCTTCCATGGACGCTTAAGTCGGTCAAGTTTCAGAGCCTCAATCACATCTCCATCGACGCCGAACATTCAATTAACAGCCCAATCCTGGAGAAAGACAGCACAGGCCAACATGTTACCGACGTAATGTCCTTTCCCTCAATACGCACACTGATCGCCGCGGCGACTTTTAATTTCAGTCTTTGCTTAGCATTCTCTTTAAGCGATGAGCTTATCACTTCCCCAGCCGCCGACTCCCACCCAAACGGGAATACATTCGCCCGCATTTCAAGTTCCGAATTGTTGAAGTCCACAAAAATAGCGAGACCGGAAACCGTTTTTTACCACTATCGAATTATATTCATCGACCAAGTTGCCTATATCGTCTGCCAGACCGCACCGGAAGTGACCTTAGTTCGCCCCATGAAAGAATCATTTACCGCAGGATTTCTTCAACGGATAAATAACGTCTTCAAAATCGAATAGCCCCCACAGAAGCAGGCCCGCCTGATTAAGCAGAATTGCAGAATCATTTATTCAACATGATACAGCGCATTCTCTATGGCGTACTGGGCGCCATAATCACCGCCGCTACCTTTGGATTCCTGATGCTGCGGGAAGCGGACCATACTTCAGATCCTCAAAGAGAAGTCCCGCAGAAAGATTCAAAAAGTCTTTCTCCTGATCAAAATCAGCCAATCGCCAGAAATTCCCTGATCGGCACCTGGAGCGGCAAGGAAAGCTGGGGAACAACCCACACCATTACCCGGAATGCTGACGGATCTTTTCTAGGGCGTGTTAACGTAAATATCTTTCCTGGGGGCGTAGAAAAGGTTAAGCGGGAAAGATGGAGTTAAGTGAGGAGCACTACGAAAGGATAGAGCATTGCTTTCCGAAGCACCGAGGCAGCTTGAAGTACAGTAATCTCAAGGCCTTG
>JAFKMU010000001.1 GCA_017305195.1 Verrucomicrobiota bacterium
CTGCCGCGTGGCAAACGCAAAAGGGTGATCTTTGAGGAGGTCGCCAGAACGCTGGACATTCCCGGTGGCGAACAACTCGTTTCCGAGTTCTACGCCCAGCTTTCCAAGTTCTCCACCTGGATCATTTCCATCGTCCAGCAATACAGCCGGTTCCAGCGCTCGGGCATTCGCCCCATCGTCTTCGGCAACGCCAAGCAGTTCTTCTTCACGCGGATGAACGATCGCCGCGATATTGAAGATGTCGCCAAGGACATTGATTTGTCCGAAACAACGAAGGAGGCGATTTCCCGTTACCCGCTTCCTGAGCATCTTCCCGATGCGAATAAGTATGCGGCTCTGACATATTACCATTTGGACGTTCGGGAGCCTCTTTGCGGGACGATTCATAACCGCGTCTCTCCCGAAATGCTCTTCTGCTCTTCCTCGACCGGGGAAGACTTCGACAACCGGAGCCGAGCGCTTCGCAGCCATCAGGACATCGTTAGCGGGATTCTTTTTGAATCTGCCGAGCCTGTTTCCCCCAACCCCTAATCAATCACTATGAAAACCATCCTTCGTTTCTTTGCCTCTAGGGAAAAAAGAGCCGTGCGCGTGCTTCTCGCCTCATGTGCGATCATTACCTTCCTGCCCGCGTGCGCCACCCGATCTGAATTCCAAAAGGGATACGAGCGAGGGGCCTCCGACTCCGTCAAACGCCAGTACTGGATTCTGCAAGACATGCAGAAGCGGGCCGAGCCTAAGCCGGAGCCGCGCGTCTCCCTCTACCGCGTCCCGATCACCCCTGATCCGGCCTCCACCATGAAGACCGTTCCCTACGAAATCGCCATCCCCGTCGTCCAGTAACCCCAACCGCTCATCCATCATGAAAAAGACCGTCCTGATTACCGCTTCCGCCGCCGCGCTCGCCACGCCCCATGCTCATGCCGTCCTCGGTGTGGGTGACATCGTGAGCGATCCGATTGTGGAACAAGCCACCGTTCAGAAGAACATCTTCGACCAACTGAAATACGCCTGGGAGCAGACGCAGTGGGCCGAAAAACTCGCCACCCTCCACAACACGCTGACCACCGTGCAGCAGCAGTTGGAAACAGCCAACCAGGTCAAGCAGGCCATCGGCGATCCGATCACCGCCATTGGGTTGATCGACAACGGACTCTTTTCCGGCTACCTGCAGGAATCCGGCATCACCGATACACTGAGTGATCTCGCCGGCATCGCGCAGGAAGGCGCGCAGCTTTCCGGTACGATTCAGGAATTGTTCCAGCCGATTGACCTCTCCGGATGGACGGATCTCAACCGCTCCTTCAATGGCATATCCTCATTCCGCGATGTGCGCGATCCACTCAAGCAATACCGGGCGGTCAACAACGCCTTCTCCCGCTTCGAGGAATTGCTGCTCAAGGCGCAGAGCAAGCGCCTGACACTGAAGAGCCAGATTGCCCAACTCAACACGCAGTTGAAGGGAGCGCAGACCGATGCCGAGGTGCAGAAGCTGGTCGGTTCGCTGGCCACGGCGCAGGCCGCACTCGGCGACCTCGACAGCATTGTGGGAACCGCCCACGGCCAGGTTGAAGCCCTCCACATCCTCAACCAGAACCGGGAGAAGGAGGCGGAAGTGGCCGCCGAGGAAATCAGCCGCCAGCGCAACCAAGACCTTTCCCGCTTGGCCGCTGAGGCGGAAGCGGAATTGCAAATGCCTGACCTGACCACCCCGAACGACGATCTCCCTCCCGGCTTCTAGGGGGAGCCTTCGGCTCATTCTTTTCAACTTTCCTAAGCCTATGACTTCTTCCCTGACCAATCTCTACAACGCGGCTCTCGACATCCGCACTTTGCTCATGCCCTTCGCCTTCGTCCTGGCCGTCATCGGCCTTGGCGAAATGGGCTGGCGGGCTGGCTCCGACCCTCGCGGCAATCTCGGGGCCTTGCTCAAAACGACCCTCATTGTCGCGCTGCTGGCGGGCTACCCGACCGCGATGGACAGCGGCCAAAAGGCATTCGTGGAGATGCGCGGCAAATTCACCAACGCCCGCGATGCCAAGTTCGTTCAACTCCTGCGCTCCCACATCGACAACCCACCGTCCGACTCCTGGACGGACTTGGGCAAGGTCGTCCCGGCTGCC
>JAFKMU010000002.1 GCA_017305195.1 Verrucomicrobiota bacterium
CTGCCGCGTGGCAAACGCAAAAGGGTGATCTTTGAGGAGGTCGCCAGAACGCTGGACATTCCCGGTGGCGAACAACTCGTTTCCGAGTTCTACGCCCAGCTTTCCAAGTTCTCCACCTGGATCATTTCCATCGTCCAGCAATACAGCCGATTCCAACGTTCGGGCATTCGCCCCATCGTCTTCGGCAACGCCAAGCAATTCTTCTTCACGCGGATGAACGACCGTCGCGATATTGAAGATGTCGCCAAGGACATTGATTTGTCCGAAACGACAAAGGAGGCGATTTCCCGTTACCCGCTTCCCGAGCATCTTCCCGATACGAATAAGTATGCGTCTCTGACGTATTACCATCTGGACGTTCAGGAGCCTCTTTGCGGGACAATTCACAATCGGGTCTCTCCCGAAATGCTCTTCTGCTCTTCCTCGACCGGGGAAGACTTCGACAACCGGAGCCGAGTGCTCCGCCACCATAAAGACATCGTTAGCGGGATTCTTTCTGAATCGGCCGCGCCTGTTTCCCCCAACCCCTAATCAATCACTATGAAAACCATCCTTCGTTTCTTTGCCTCTAGGGAAAAAAGGGCCTTGCGCGTGCTTCTCGCCTCGTGTGCGGTCATCACCTGCCTGCCCGCGTGCGCCACCCGATCCCAATTCCAAAAGGGATACGAGCGTGGTGCTTCCGACACCGTCAAGCGCCAGTACTGGATTCTGCAAGATATGCAGAAGCGATCCGAGCCTAAGCCGGAGCCGCGCGTCTCCCTCTACCGTGTCCCGATCTCCCCTGATCCGGCCTCCACGGTGAAGACCGTTCCCTACGAAATCGCCATCCCCGTCGTCCAGTAATCCCAACCGCTCCTCCATCATGAAAAAGACCGTCCTTATTGCCGCTTCCGCCGCCGCGCTCGCCGCTCCTCACGCCCATGCTGTGCTTGGGGTGGGTGATGTGGTCAGCGACCCCATCGTAGAACAGGCCACCATTCAGAAAAACATCTTCGACCAACTGAAATACGCCTGGGAGCAGACGCAGTGGGCCGAAAAACTCGCCACCCTCCACAACACGCTGACCACCGTGCAGCAGCAGTTGGAAACAGCCAACCAGGTCAAGCAGGCCATCGGCGATCCGATCGCCGCCATTGGTTTGATCGACAACGGATTGTTTTCCGGCTACCTGCAGGAATCCGGCATTTCGGACACGTTGAGTGATCTGGCTGGCATCGCGCAGGAAGGCGCGCAGCTTTCCGGCACGATTCAGGAGTTGTTCCAGCCGATTGACCTTTCCGGCTGGACGGATCTCAACCGCTCCTTCAACGGCATATCCTCATTCCGCGATGTGCGCGATCCCCTCAAGCAATACCGGGCGGTCAACAACGCCTTCTCCCGCTTCGAGGAATTGCTGCTCAAGGCGCAGAGCAAGCGCCTGACACTGAAGAGCCAGATTGCCCAGCTCAACACGCAGTTGAAGGGAGCGCAGACCGATGCCGAGGTGCAGAAGCTGGTCGGCTCGCTAGCCACGGCGCAGGCCGCTCTCGGCGACCTCGACAGCATGGTGGAGACGGCGCACGGCCAGATTGAAGCCCTCCATATCCTCAACCAGAACCGGGAGAAGGAAGCGGAGGTGGCCGCCGAGGAAATCAGCCGCCAGCGCAACCAAGACCTTTCCCGCTTGGCCGCGGAGGCGGAAGCCGAATTGCAAATGCCCGACTTGACCACCCCGAACGACGACGTCCCTCCCGGCTTCTGACCCTTCGGCCTTTCTCACCAATTCGGAAAACCTATGACTTCCTCTCTTTCCAATCTTTACGCCGCAGGCTTGGAAATCCGCACCCTGCTCATGCCTTTCGCCTTCGTCCTGGCCGTCATCGGCCTTGGCGAAATGGGCTGGCGGGCTGGCTCCGACCCTCGCGGCATTCTCGAGGCCTTGCTCAAAACGACCCTCATTGTCGCGCTGCTGGCGGGCTACCCGGCCTCGATGGACAGCGGCCAAAAGGCATTCGTGGAGATGCGCGGCAAATTCACCAACGCCCGCGATGCCAAGTTCGTTCAACTCCTGCGCTCCCACATCGACAACCCACCGTCCGACTCCTGGACGGACTTGGGCAAGGTCGTCCCGGCTGCC
>JAFKMU010000023.1 GCA_017305195.1 Verrucomicrobiota bacterium
GGCCAAGGCCCTCAGGCTCTCTTGACTATGTTGGATCGCCCGACGCACTGCCGCCGTCGTTCGGGCGCTCCCATGTAGTATCTGTCCCATAATTGCTCAAAGGTTGGCAGGCTTGCTTCGCCTGTTCCACCTCTCTCTGGGACTGAACAAGTAGTGAGCAATTCTTTCTCCTCAGGAAATTCATCGAGCCAGGTTGTTGAGCTCTTTGATACGACCAGGGCGCAAAATGACCTCTACCGTATTTTTAATCCCAGCATTGGTTCCACATTTAATTCCAGCTCGACGGTCCTCTCATTTGGTTTTCAATATCTTTACGATGGTATTGCTTCCACCAGTGCGAGCTCTCTGCGCTATGGCATCGGCGAGATGGGTAGCGGTCAGCAGATTCTCCGGATAGAGTTAGTTAGTAATGGCAAACTGAATTTCAATGACGGAACAAGTTACATTACTGTGAAGAACGCCCAGGGATCGGATTTGGTGAGCTCGCTGGATCAATGGATCACGATTTCCGGGATAGCTGATTACTCGACCAATACCTACACGCTTTTTGTCAATGGTGTTCAGCAGGTTGGCTCGGCTGGGACCGGGGATTTCAATATGAATTTCTTCTCTACTGCGAATAAGACGTCGGTGTTGAATTTCTTTGCCATGGGCTCCACGGGGGCGACCTACGCGCCCATTTATCTGGACAATGTGTCCCTTCAGGCGGTGCCCGAGCCGGCCACGGCGCTGTTGGTTGGTTTGGCATGTGGAGTTTTCGTCCTCAGCCGACGCCGCCGATCCTGATTCAGACTGGCTAAGAGTCCCCCCGAATCAATCCCCCATCTCTCCCTCCAGTGTCCCATCCGCGCATTAGTACCAATCTGAGGGCCTTTACTTTGACGGAGGTTCTGGTTTCCATGGCTATTCTCGGATTCTTGGCGGCCATGTTGTTTCCGGTCGTGAACCGTGGTCTTGCGGCATCTCAAAAAGGGGGCTGTATGTCCAACCTCAGGCATATCGGAGTGGCGATTCAGGAATATTCCGGAGACCATGAGATGACCTTGCCCTATGGCTACTGGGTCGGAATGAGCGGGGGTGGAGTATCCTGGGACGATCTCATTAGCTCCTATCTTGATATTACTTTGACTCCTTCGCAGATTTCTTCTGGATCAATGCCGGGGCGTCATTCGATATTGATATGTCCCGCAGACAGACTCCCTGCCCTCTCGGGAGTTTCCCGCAGGTCGTATGCGATGCCTCGTGGGAGTTGGGACGCCGATGGCCCCATGGGCGTGGGACGAACCTTGAATGTCTCCCCCGATGCGCCCAGCGGCGTTCGCCTGGCGTCCATTTCCGAACCTTCCAAGACCATAATGGTCATGGATTATAGTACAGCTAAGGCGAAAGGGGATACAGGCGACAACATGGCGGGCAATGCCGGATCATCGATCGTCGATAGTCCCACTCAGCAGCTTTCCCGGGGTAATGGAAAACAACTCCATCAGGGAACCTTTAATTACCTTTTTGTCGATGGCCATGTGGAAAATCTCAAACCCGAAGCCACTGTTGGATCGGGATCCATGAGCAATCCGAGAGGTATGTGGACAGTAAAATCTGGCGACTGAAGTTCTTATGAAAAAAATAGCATCTTGTTTGACCTGTCTTTGGCTCATTCTTCCCCACGCCTCGGGCGGTGTCTTTTTCAAGGAGGGTTTCGAATCCTACGATCTGGACGGATCGGTGGTGGGCGAAAAAGGTTCCTCTGGAAACTGGGGAGTGTGGCCTGCGGGAGTCAATGATTGCCAAAAAGTCATTGCAGGCGGCAGTTCCGGCGGCCAGGTGCTGCAGATTTTTAATGAAAGCGGCGATGCGGTTTATATGCGGACGCCGGGTTCCCGTCCTTCCTCGGAATGGTCAAAGGCGGTAGAGAAGGCCGAAACGGTCTATGCCCAGTTTTCGTTCGTAGTTCCCGAAGATGCACAGGATCAGACCGGCGTTCTTGCGAGTTTTTATTTCTCACAGAAGGGAAATGATCAGGCGACAGGCGCTTTTCTGGCCATCGCGAATGATCCCAAGAAAAGCGGGCAAGTCATCCTTGCGTCCAATGGCGCCGGAGATGGCATGGTGGAGTGGCAGGTTGTGGGCCGGTGGGAGTTTGGCAAATGGGCGACCGTGGGAGTTGAGCAGCGTTTTGCCGAGCGGAAATACGATGTCCGGGTTGATAACGCCCCAGCGGCCAAAAGCCTGAACTTTCGCAATGCGTCTTCCTGGCTGGGTGACACATGGGGAGAATCGGCGGAATTCAAGTTTTCCATCAGCCAGGGAGCCAGGCTCAATCTGGACTCCGTGGTTTTCAGCACCGCCCCGATCAAGCCCTGACAATCCCGAGTTTTGACCGCTTGGCGGACACCTCCGGTCCGGGCGGGTGCAGAGCAGAAAGTTTCTATGAAGAAAATCGTGCATATCCTTTTGGCATTTTGTCTGGCCGGGGCGGCGATGGCCGCGGCTAACGATGCGAAAACTCTCGCCCTCTGGCCTGACGGAAGCCTCGTGCCCACGCCCAAGCAGGGAGGAAAGGCCTTTCAGGTTCAGACCACCAAGGAGCAAATCGTCCTCAAGTTTTCCGATATCAAATCGTCCGACGATTATGTCTTTCTCGACTTTGGCCGGGCCAAGCTCGCCGACCTGGGCGAGGGGGGCTATGTCGAAGTTGAGGCTGAAACGGATAATCCCATCGCGCGTATTACCGTCGCGCTGGCCGACCCCGACAAGTTTTGGGAAACCAATCAGTACCTGGAAGGAAACGCGCTCATGCGCGCCGGCCGGCAGACATATCGGTTCTATTTTTCGGGACTCAGGCCCAGTCGGCTCGTGTCGGGAAATGACCGCCTGTATGTGTTCATTCAGGATCTCGGCGGCGAAGCCCGCGGCAATGCCACAATAAAGATCTCCAAAGTCGTGCTGGGAGAGACGGTAGGAGGATGGCTCGATGAAATGAAATCGACCTATGCCCGCCAATATCGCTGGCCGGAGGTGGAAAAAATCGAGCCACTTTATTACGAGCATCTTGAAAAGGGAGTGGACTGGAAGCAGGTCTCCTCCGACCCGTCCCTGACCCGCCTATCTCTTGACGGTCCCTGGCGGAAAAAGTTTTTCGGGGAAAAGACATGGGACTATCCGTTTCTCGCCGACGATCAGTATGCCCAGCCCGGCTACCTGGATGAGAATTGGGAAACCGTTCAGGTCCCCGAACCAAGCGTGCCCGATCAGAAGGGTGGATATTTCTGGTATCGACGCGTCTTCGATCTTCCCGAGGATTTTCCCCGGAAACGGGTGTATCTCCGGCTGGACGATCTCGCCGACGACGCCAGGATTTACCTGAACGGAAAACTGGTCGGCACACAAACCTCCACCGAGAAGCGCCTCGACTGGGTGGCCGAGAATGGCAGCCGGAAGGCATTCATGTTTGGCGTGCCCGTGAAAAAAGCCGTCATGTGGCAGCATTTCGATCGCTGCGGTGTTCCCTTTCCTTTTGACGAGGCCGCTGTGCCCGATGGGAAAAACCGGCTGGTTTTACCCATCTACTCCGACGATTTTGAATGGCCTCTCGCCTATGATGTAACCGATTATCTTCAGCCGGGAAAAAATACCCTTGCGATTCGGCTTTATGGCAATCCCATGCGGGCGTGGTGGATCTTTCGTCATCGCGACGACCGGGCTGCGAAGAATATCTATGGAATCCTTGCTCCGGTGACCCTGGCCGGAGTGGCGCGACCTCAGATCGAGTCACTGGTCAGGATACCTCCGGAGACGGTTGATGGAGATGCGTTTGCACTACACCGATTTCAATGTGTGCTGCGGTCGGGAGATGAAAGCGCCATCAAGGAGATCCTGTTTCGCTGCGATGGTCGCGAGATCAGGGTTCCCTTTGAGCCGGGAAAGGCTGTGTCCGCTGAGTTTCGGTTACCCGCGGATTTCCGGAATTATGTCACGGAGGTGTTTGTCATCGGACAAAAAGGCGAGGTTCTTGATCAGCGGAAGCTTTCCTTTTACGGCGTGGTGGTGGAGGTGAAGGATCGTAAACTGAAGGTTAACGGAGATCCCTTCTTTGCCCGCGGTATTAACTCCAACTCCGGGGTGGAGTTTGAGAATGATCGGACTTTGACCCGCAAAGAATTTCTGCGGCTGCTTCGCCAGTATCAGCAGTTGGGCGTGAATGCCCTGCGGATCGAGGGGGCTTCCTGGCAGTTGGAAGAAGCCTTTAAACACGGCATGATGGTCATTCCGGTCACGGCCGCCGCCTCAACAGACCTCAGCATTGGAGTTTTCGGCCAGCTGGTGGAGCCGGATCTCCGTCTTGCCTGCGCCCGTCAGCGGTTGCTTGGGCTTCTGTTGAATGATTCCCCGAACATCCTGATGTGGAACGGCTCCAATGAAATCCATCACACACCGGGCTACGCGGACCGGAAGGTGATGGAGGATTATCTGGAGGGCATCCGGCAGGCCTTCCGAGAAAGCGATCCCTACAAGCGCTTTGTAACCCACGCCAACCTGGATCAGTGGCGCCAGAACTGGTTTTTCACCGAAGGTCAGGACATCGTGGGATGGAATACATATCAGTCGGCGGAGGGTATTGCCGCGCAGCTTCCGGAAATGGAGAAGGAGGTCGGCGACCGGGCGATTGTTGTGACGGAGTGGGGAACTCTGAAGGGAAAACCGGACCGAGAGGGTAAGGAAGACGCCTGGGAAAAAGAGATGCGCGATAAGTGGGAGGTATTGTCCAGAGCTCCTGGTGTGGTCGGAATGTTCCTTTTTCCCTTTCATGGCGAACTCGAGGACGAAAGAGGCCGGGCCTTCGTGCGCAGCCTTCTTCTTCCGTTTACCCTCAAAAAGTTGGAAGACGTGGTCGTCTTTACCAATCGCAGCGAGGCTCCGATGCGTAAGGTTAATTTTCAGATTGTACGCGGGCCGGACGTCTCAAATGTGAAGTGGGTCGATGAGATCGCCCCGGGTGCCAGCGAAAAAATCCCTCTGCCATTACAGTCGGGAGGCGTACTGGAGGTACGCTACGATACCCATCATGGGTTGAATCACTATTATTCGGAGGTACTCGAATGAACGAAAGTCTGACAGAATTCCTGAAAAATCCGAGCTTTCTGCGCCTCCTTGATCGCTGCTGGAATGAGGCGGATGGCGTTTATCGCGAAGAAACCACCGGATTGCCCGCGTCGCCGGGGCTTCTGCAGTATCTGATAATCTTTCACATCTATCAGGCCCTGCTTGGAGACTCCTCCCTGCCTCATCGTGAGCGAGCCGGACTGCTGGCCCGTCGTCTGGCAGCATCCGTGCGGGAGGATGGATTGCTGCAGGAGCCGGACGGACAGGTGGTGGATCATCCCGCCCACGCCTGCCATGTTGCTGACGGTTTGGGGACCTTTGCCTACTACGGCTCCTCATTGGCCGGGGACGAGGAGGTGATCGAATGCGCCAGAGCCGCGTTACGGCGTATGGTGGATCGGCATCCGGTCGTTCGCCGTCCCGAGGGAACGGTGGGGCGCACACAGCAGATGCGATTCGAGCTGCGGGCTTGGTACTGGGCCTGGCGGGTGACCGGGGAGGAGCAATATAGGAAGGCCTGTCTCGAGCTTTGGGAAAACGGCATCCATGCCTATCAGAATCCCGTGGCTTTGCATGGCGGCCTGCTCCAGCCGAGCCTGCATCCCGACTGGACCTGGAACTATGTTTGCAGTGCGGGAACGACCACACAATATGCGACCAACACCCATACGCCGGTATATTATAATACCGAACCGCAGGGATTTGCTTTTGTCTATGCGCATGGACTCAAGGATGGAGTCTGGAAGGAGAATGAGGTGTGGAGCGAATTTTGCCGGAGATATTTTCAGGGCTTGCTGCGGAATCTTTCCCGGGCAGGCCACACCGCGAGCGATGTGGACGGCTATGGGGTGCACCGGGCCTGGTATGCGGGATGCCTGGTAGAGACTGCTCCCGTAGAGGCGGCGTTCCTCGCCGATCGGGTGGGATGCCCGGAATTGAAGGGCTGGTTCCGCTGGTATGCCGACCGGTATGTGGATTTCCTCCAGCGCAGCCCGGTATTTTCTCAGACAGGCCTCACGGAACAATGTCCTTACGGGCATAATATCACGATCGAGAAGCAGTTCCCCGCTTTGCTCGGCGCGCGATTTTATTCCCATCTGGCCCGCGCCCTGTACGAGTACCATCTCGATGAGATCGAGCCGGTGCCGCCCCCGGCCTTTGGCAGCTATGCCTGGTGGCATGACTGGCTGCGAATCAGCACTCCAGCATACGAAACGAGCTTTGTCGGCACCACCTCGCTGCGAAACATCCCCAAGGTGCGACACTTCGGCGACCCCCATCTCGGGTGCATCCATGGCGGCGCATTGCTCTCCACCCTTTTTGTCGGGAGCGAATTGCTCTACGCCACCTCCAATGACCCTGACGGTCTCTGGCATGTCGAACTGACCGACGTGAACGGCAACGTCCTCCGCAGCTCCGGCACGTCATTCCGCGATCACACCTCCATGACGGTCCAAACCAGCGAGGGCCTGCTCCTGTCTCGCGACACTCAGGGCAGTTACGTATCGCCGCTGAATCTCGTGGTCGGCGAAAAGCCGTTGGAAGTGCTATGGGCAAAGGATCTGGCGGAGCAGGGAATCCGCTTCTTTACCCATGCAGCTTATGGCTCCCGCGAGTTTGCCTTGAGGGGAGGAGCCTCCTTTCCCGAGGGGCTGGTCATTCGCTCCGCTGCGTATCTGCTCGCGATCCCGCAGACGTTGTCGCCGAAACTCCTTCGCAACGGCGAATGGATGGCGATGGAAGAGGGGATACATGATGGAGCATGGCCCGAGGCGGTGCGCTGGGGCGCCGCCTGTGCGATGGTGACGGCCAGGCTCGCTCCGGATGCCGGCACGGTGATGGGGGGATATCGTGTGCAGCCCGTGCCAGTGAGGGAATGGGGGCCGGGAGGAGAAAATTCCTTCTGTCCGTTCCCCGTCTGGCAACTGCGGCTGGAGGCGGCGGTGACGCCCACGACGGGTCGCGTGGCTTTGGCTCTGGACTTTCGGTGCGAACAGTCGATACGGGATGTTTCCTGAGCCGCGGGAAGGGTTGACATGATCGCGTCGAATGTGGAACTCACCGCCCGGATCAACGGAGCCGCCTACTCGTTCTTGTCCGAAGGTGGAGGCCGGAAAAAGGCCGCATTCTTCGGAGAGAAGCGAGTCATCGACCTCGTCTATGCGGAAGGGCGCCGCGAGAGGGTGTCCTCGCTGACCGACCTGTACCCTGCCCTCATCTCGATGGACAACTTCGAGGAGCACGCCGATCACCTGCGGGATCTCAAAGTCATCTTCAGCACCTGGAGCATGCCGTTTCTCGGCCCTGCCGAGCTCGATCGACTGCCCTCGCTCAAGGCCGTTTTCTACGCGGCGGGGTCCGTGCAGGACTTTGCCTATCCCTTGTTCAAGCGCGACATACTGGTCGTCAGCGCGTGGCGAGCCAATGCCATCCCGGTGGCGGAGTTCACCGTGGCGCAGATCCTTCTCTCGACCAAGGCCTACTGGAGCAACACCCGGAAGTTCCGCCAGCCCGATCACTTTCCCGGCTTCCATGGTCGCGGCAACTATGGGGCGACCGTGGCGATCCTCGGAGCAGGAGCCATCGGCAGCGCCGTGATCGAGCGGCTCAAGCCTTTCCGGCTCAAGGTGATCGTGTTCGATCCATTCCTCTCCAACGAGGACGCCGTGAGGCTCGGGGTGGAAAAGGTCTCCCTCCGCGAGGCCTTTGAGCGGGCCTATGTCGTGAGCAACCATCTGGCCGATGTGCCGGAAACCCGTGGAATGCTGGACGCCAGTCTTTTTGCCCGCTTGCCTCAAGATGCCACCTTTATCAACACCGGGCGGGGCGCTACCGTCGTCGAGCCTGACATGATCACGGTGTTGAGCGAGCGGCCGGACCTCTCTGCTCTTCTCGATGTCACCTGGCCGGAGCCGCCCTCTGCGGACTCCCCGCTCTTTTCTCTGCCCAATGTCTGGCTCTCTCCCCATATCGCGGGATCAGTCGGAGACGAGGTTCTGCGCATGGCGGATTTTTGTATCGAGGAGTTCTGCGCCTGGGAAAAAGGAGAGGCCCTGCGCTACGCCGTGTCGCCCTCCATGCTGGCCAATCTCGCCTGAGGCTCCTCGCGTTCGGAAACTATGACAATCATTGACTGGCTTGTCTTTGGGCTTCCTCTGGTGCTGGTGCTGGGCGTCGGGCTGTTGACGCAAAAGTACATGCGGAGCGTTGCTGATTTTCTCTCGGGCGGCCGCCTCGCGGGTCCCTACCTGCTGGCTGTGGCCAAGGGCGAACTCCAGGCGGGGGCAGTGGTTTTTGTCGCGAGCTTTGAGGTGATTTCCCGCTCTGGTTTTACGCTCGTCTGGTGGAGTTGGATCGCCGTGCCCGTGACACTCATCGTGGCCATCTCCGGCTTTGTCGTTTATCGCTATCGGGAAACCCGTGCCATGACGCTCGCTCAGTTCTTTGAGCTGCGGTACAGCAAGAGGTTTCGAATCTTCACGGGCATGCTGGGCTTTGCGGCAGGCATCATTAATTTTGGCATCATTCCCGCAGTCGGCGCACGGTGCATGGTGTATTTTCTGGGCCTACCTCCCACGGTGAACCTTCTTTCCACGACGGTTTCGACCTCCATCCTCCTCATGGCGGTCTTTCTCTCGATCACGGTATTTATCACCCTCTCGGGCGGCTTGATCACGGTGATGGTGACCGATTGCATCGAGGGTATCCTCTCCCAGTTTTTCTATATCATCATCATCGCGGCGCTGCTGATGATGTTTAGCTGGTCGCAGATCAGCGAGGTGCTGACGAACCAGCCTGAGGGCCACTCGCTCATCAATCCGTTTGATTCCGGCGGTCTCAAGGATTTTAACATCTGGTACGTCCTGATGAGCCTGTTTGTCGGCGTGTACGGTACGATGGCATGGCAGAATGCCAGTGCCTACAACTCCGCCGCGATCACGCCTCATGCCTCGGTAATGGGCGGCATCCTCGGGCGCTGGCGGGAATCCGGAAAGGTGGCAGTCGTGACACTGCTCGCTGTCTGCGCAATGACGTATCTCTCGCACCCCGACTTTGCCAGGGGAGCCGCAGCGGTTCACGATCAGCTCGCACAGATCTCCGATCCACAGACCCGGAAGCAGATGGAAGTCCCCGTGGCTCTTGCCGATCTGCTTCCCGTCGGCGTGCGGGGCATCCTTTGCGCGATCCTCGTCATGGGAATCTTCGGTGGCGACTCGACTCACCTTCATTCCTGGAGCGGGATCTTTGTGCAGGATGTTTTGATGCCCCTACGGCGGAAGCCTTTTGCGCCAAAGCAACATGTGCGTGTACTTCGCTGGGCGGTGGTTGGCGTGGCGGTATTCGCCTTTTTCTTTGGCGCCCTCTTCCAACAGACCGAGTACATCGTGATGTGGTGGGCGGTGACGACGGCGATCTATGTCGGCGGAGCGGGAGCCTGTATCATCGGGGGACTCTATTGGAGAAAGGGAACCACTGCTGGAGCCTGGTGCGCGCTCATCACCGGCTCAGGCCTGTCCGTCGGCGGCATTCTCGCCCGGCAGATCTATGGCACAGGATTCCCCCTCAACGGCACACAGATTTCCTTCATCGCCACGCTCGTGGCGATCACGATTTACATTGTCGTTTCCCTGCTCACCTGCCGCGGGGATCACGATATGGATCGCCTCCTCCATCGCGGGAAATACGCGGCGATCAAGGAGCAGGTCGGCGAGGTGGTGGAGGTGCCTCCTCGACGCAGCCTCGGCTGGGGGAAACTCATCGGCATGGATGAAAACTTCACCCTTTCGGACAAATGGATCGCAGGGGGGCTGTTCGGGTGGAGCATGCTATGGGTCGGCATCTTTGCCATCGGCACCATATGGAATCTCGTCGCTCCCTGGCCGGAATCGGCCTGGTCCACCTACTGGCACATCGCGGGTATTGGTGTTCCAATTCTGATGTCCGTCGTGACCGCAATCTGGTTCACCTGGGGCGGAGTGAGAGACATCCGGGGACTCTTCGCGCGGCTGAAAGAGCAGAGAATCGATCACCTTGATGACGGCACAGTCGTCGGACACCAAAACCGTGACGAAAGTTCATTGCCGAACCAGCGTCCTCAGACGGCAACGGTGATGAACCAGAAATAATTCGTCCTGCTGCTTGGGCCCCCCCTTTAGGTCCGGATGATGTGAGAGGATTTCCGGATTGTTGATGTTTTGTGATGAAGGTGGCGACGGAAGGAGGGCGTAGCCCGACTGGAGTCGACGCCTTCATCTTGGGCGACCTTGGCAAAGGCGCTCGGGGTTAGCAAGCCTAAGGATCGGTGCGGGCGGGTTTCGTTATAGTATTTGCGCCACTCTCCACAGACATAGCGGGCTTCGCTGAGGGTATAGAGCAACTCGCGATCCAGGCATTCAGCCCGGAACCTGCTGTTGAAGCTCTCGGCGTATCCGTTTTGCCAGGGACACCCTGGATCGATGGAGATCGTCTTGATCTGGTGCTCGGCCAGCCATTGCTGGATCGCCTTGGCGATGAACTCGGGGCCATTGTCGCTGCGAATGTACCCGGGTGTTCCGTGCTTCTGGATGGCCTCAGCCAGGATTTCCAGGACATCGGTGGCCCGGATGGCCCGGTCCGCATCGATGCGGTGGCATTCCCGGGTGTATTCGTCGATCAGGTTGAAGACACGCAGCTTGCCTCCTCGCTGCGTATAGTCGCTCATGAAGTCCCAGCACCACACATGATTGCAGTACTGCGCTTTCTGGGGCAGTCCGGTCGATAGCCCCTGCCTTCGCTGGCGTGGCTTCGGCGCCGGCACCTGCAACCCTTCCTCGCGCCGCACCCGCTGCACCTGTTTTTTGTTTATGCGATACCCTTTGTCTGTATCCGTGCGAGCAACGGCATGGTTGACAGGGGCGGGAGGGAAAGAGGTTTTTCAGGAAGGACGCCAGCGCAGGGGGGAGAGGTCAGCGACGTTGGAGGCGGGCCAGTCCGGGAGCTTGGGGAGGACGTCGTTGAGGTAATCGCGCAGGTTTAGTCCGAGGCGTTTGCAGGTGGCGAAGAGGGAGAGGATGGCGGCGATCTTGTAACCGGCGCCCTCACTTCCCAGGTGCAGCCAGTTTTTGCGGCCAAGGGCGATGGGGCGCATGCCATTCTCGCAGAGGTTCTGATCGATCTCGATACGACCGTTTTCCAGGAAGGTCAGGAGGCGGGGCCACTGTTTGAGCGCATAGGTACAGGCTTGGCCCAGTTTGCTGGCCGGGAGGGCAGTCAGGGCGACCTGTTCGATTTTAGCGCGGAGTTCTCGCATGATCAGTATGCTCTTGTCCTGACGAAGTGCGGCCCGCTCTTCCTGGGAGAGGGTGTTTTCACGAGCTTCTTTTTCCACCGCGTAGAGATTGGCCATGATGGCCAGGACGGCAGCGGCCTCCCGATCCTGCGGGTCCACCTTGAGGGCGTCATTAAACTTTCTGCGGGCATGGGCCATGCAGCCTGCCCGCACCATCCGGGGTGCGCCGACCTTGTCGTAGCCCGCGTAGCCATCGCATTGCAGGATGCCGCCGTAGTTTTTCAAAAACCGGGCCGGACCCTCCCGACTTCTGCTCATCTGGAAGTCGAAGACAGCGGGGCCTGCGGGTCGGCTGTATTGGAACTCATAGGCCTGATGGTTGCGCCCCTCGGTTTCGGCGCTCTGCACACCGACCGGAGTTTCATCGGCCTGGATATAGCCTCCCGCCAGCAGATCGGCCTTCAGGACATCCCTCATCGGCAGGAGCAACTCGCCCGCGCTCAGCACGGCGGCATTCAGGGTGCTGCGCGACAGCTCGATCCCAAAATCGCGCTCCAGGTCCGCCTGCTGGCGGTAAATGGGCAGGTGCGAGGCGTATTTCTTAATGAGCACGTCGACGACCACCGCGTCCGAGAGTTTTCCCTTCTCCACGATCTTGGGTCCGCTCACCGCTGCCGTCACCACTCCAGCCTCCGGGCACTTGCGGCAGGCCAGCTTTTCCCGCTTGATCACCCGCACAAAGTACCTCGCGGGCTCCAGATCGAGCACTTCCTTTTCCTCGTAGCCGATCACACAACGAGCCTCTCCGCAGCATGGACACATCCGCTCGGCACCGGAGAGGATTTCCTCGCGCCGCTCCAGATGCGCGGGCAACGCATTGCGTCCCGCATGGTCTTTCACGCGCACCGGGCGCGCCTCCGGCACGATCTCCGCCTCGGTCTCAACTTCGCCCGCATGCACTCCGGGCTCCACCTCCAGCAACTCCAGCTGGTCGTCACTGAGCTTTTCGCTCCTCTTCCCGTACTTCTCCAGCCTCATCAGGCGCAGCATCGCCTTCAGCAACCCCACCTCTTTTTCCAACCGATCCGCCTTTTCCACGCCTCTCACCAGCTTGTCATACTCAGCTTGGGAGATCGTTACCGCGGCCATGGCTAATGGCTGCTTTTATTAGCTTCTTTCGAACGATTACGCAAAGCGTTTACGCCGCTATTTTCCTGCGCCACCAACGCCGCGCTCTCGTCTGTGTCAGCTCCAGCCCATCCACCAGCGCCGCCAGTTCCGTCGCACCCAGGGCGATCTTCTTTTCCTCCCCCAGATCCTCCGGCCACTCGAACCGGCCTCGTTCCAACCGCTTCGCGCAAAGCCATGTTCCGCTCCCGTCGAAATAAAGCACCTTCAGCCTCGTCCTCCCCGCATTGCAAAAGACAAAGAGATGCCCGCTCGCTGGATCGCTTTCCATCCGGCTCCTGACCAGCCCCGACAACCCGTCAACGCCTTTGCGCATATCGGTCACTCCCACCGCCAGATACACCCGCGTCGTCGCTCCCCCAATGCTCAGCATGCCGCCTCCCTCAGGATCTCCACCAGTTCCCGGACCCGGGCCCCCTCAAAGTCTCCTTCGACTTCCAGCCACGCTCCCACCCCAAATCCCAGCCGGTATTTTGCCGCCGTCTCCTTTCCTGCCGATTCGGGCTTTTCCTCCACCTCCACAATGCTCACCTCCCTGCCCACACCCTCCTGCCGAGCTCTTTGCGCCCTCAGCCATCTTTCCAACTTTTTCGGCTCCAAGCCCTCGCTCTCACAAAACTCCCTCCGGGTTTTGCCACTCTCCCGGTACAACCCTATCACCATCTCCTGTTCCGCTACGCTGTAATGTCTTCGGGGTTCCATCCCCCTCAGCTTTGCAAATTTCCTCCACCTCCGAATAGGGTGCCTTTGCTCGGTCGCTTACCTTTGTCTCGGAGCAACCGCGTGATCTTCTTGTACCCCATCGTTGGATGTTCCCCCGACAGCCGCACGATTGCCTGCTCCAGCAGCCGTTGCCGATCCGCTACTGGCCGGGGACGATACCTCATCGTCGAACGATGGAACCCCAGCCACCGACACGCTCTGCGCCCGGAACACCGCAGCGCGGCCTGTACTTTCTCGGCCAGTCCGCGCTGCCGCTCCGGGCTTAGATGTTTTTTCCAGCGCGATTTCCAAGGCCCTCGCCTTCAACATCTGGTCGGCCAGCATCTTCTTTAGCTCCCCGTTCTCCTTCTCCAGATCCTTCAGCCGCTGCGCTTCCTTCAAGTCCATCCCCCCATACTTCGCCTTCCACCGGTAATAGCTCTGCGTACTCACGTTGTGCCTCCGGCACACCTCTTCCACCCCAACTCCCGTATCCGCTTCCCTCAAGATGCGGATGATCTGTTCCGGCTCTTGATCAAAAAGTGGGGCCATGAGGTCTGAGAACGACCAACATGGCCCCGGTGTGTATAGGAATGGCAGGATACCGCGAAGAGCGGAGGGAAAGCAATGAGGGAGAGGAAATCTGGCTGGAACTGGAGGAGGAAGAGCGGCGA
>JAFKMU010000024.1 GCA_017305195.1 Verrucomicrobiota bacterium
TCAAGCAGCACCTGCGCAGCGCCAAAGCCCGCTCCCAAGAGTCCTTGCTCAGCGCCATTGCCCAAGCCCTGGCCTCAGTCTCTCCGACCGATGCTCAAGGCTTCTTCCATCATGCCGGTTACGTGTGCACGATATGATAAAACGCTCTAGGCCGCGGCGGGGCGGTCGATGCAGGCCATGGCGGCGGCCACGCGGTTGTCGACGCCGAGCTTTCCAAAGATGTGATCGAGGTGGTTTTTCACCGTGTGTACGCTGATGCCTAGGATCTGCGCGATCTGCTCGTTGGACTTGCCTTGCGAGAGCCAGTGATGCACCTCGCGCTCCCGCGCGGTCAGCGTGCAGGCTCGATCGCAGGGGGAATAGGACGTTTCCGACGCGACCACGAGCGCCTCGGAGCGGAGGGGGATGATCGTGACGGCGAGCTCGGAGTAACAGTGCCGGAAATGAATCTGCACCGGACCCGCGCTCGTGCTGGCGTTGACCGCCTTGAGGACTTCGCGCGGCAGGAGGCGCTCCGGCTCGGGGAGGTAACGCGCGAGCAGTTCGCGGGTTCTTTGCGTCCAGTAGCGCACCTCGCCGCGCTTGTTCAGAAAGACCAGGCCGCGCTCGGTGAGTTCCTCGTAAAGATTCGTCTCGGGCAGGGAGGCACCCGCCTTGCCCTTCATCGTGTGCTCGACGAACCACTCCACGGAAATATCCACGCCGGTGATGCCGAGGCACTGACCGTCCATCACGACCGGAGCGATCTGGCTGGTGAGGAGGAGCCGTTTACCCGCCACGGGGTACATGTACGGGTCCATCACGCAGAGCTGCTTCTGACTGGTCGAGAGCCAGTACCAGTTGCCCGGGCCGGGGTATTCGTAGCCGGTTACCGGATCGAGCCGCACCTCGTTGCCGCTGCGGTTCCAGAATGGCACGAAGCGCCCCGATTGGTCATGGCCGGGGGCGTTGCGAAATTTCGCGTCCTGGCCGTCCAGCGCATCGGGTTCCCACACGCTCCACACGCCGAAGAAGTCCGGATTTTCCTCCAGCGTCTTGCGAAACAGGAGCGAGTACATCTCGCGGTCGCGGATGCCGAGAGTTTGCAGGGCAACGCAGGCCCGGGCCAGTTCCTCGGCCGGTCGGCCTCTGGGTCTGGCTGGCGCGACGGGAATCTCTCCCGCATCGACCACCTTGAGTGCGTTGCCCATGCGATATCCTATTTACCCGCGAGCTGGTCGAAATCAACCTCCCGACGGGCTTCAGGCGTCTGGTCGTACCATCGCGCGATCTCGGCTCCGCGCGCAAACCACACTCCGGGCTTGGCCTTCATTGCGTTGATGAGCCGTTCCAGCAGGCGAACCCGGGACGGTCGCCCAGACAGCCACGGGTGGAGCGTGAGGACAAAGCAGCAGCCAAAATCATACATAGCCTCAAATTCCTTCCACCAAAGATCGAAGACCTTGTCACAATTCTCCGGGATCGAACCCCACGCCGGATCAGCATTGAAGGCAAACTGCTCCCAATCCTCCAGCATCCACTGGCCGGGGATTTCGATAAGGCCGTTGGGGTGGCGATAAGGCACGTCGTCGCCCATCGCGCTGGCGACGTAAAAGACGCCATTGCGTTGCAAGACCGCAGGCGTCCAGGGATTCAGCTCAAACCACGGCGCGCGATACCCGACGGGGCGCGTGCCGGTGAGATCCTCCAGAATGGTGAAGCTCTTTTGTAGGATAGCCTCCTCCTGGGTTTCGTTCAGTGTGATGAGCCGCTCGTGCAAATACCCGTGCAGCCCGATCTCGTGCCCGGCGGTCTGCACCGCGCGGGTCATCTCCGGGTGATGCTCGGCGATGTAGCCTGGAATGAAAAACGTGGCGGGCACCTGGCAATGATCGAGCAAACCCAGCAGGCGCGGCACGCCCACGGTCGGGCCGTACTCGCATTGCGACATGGTGGTCAGGCGCTTCGCCAGGGCGGGGTCGTGCTCAAGGGCGGTGGTTTCGCCATCGACATCGAAACACAGCATGACGGCGACCTTGGCGCCTCCCGGCCAGGAGAATCTCGGCGGTGGGGTGAACGCGTTCATCAGGCGGTCCTCCAGAGCGAGACGATTTCCTCGACTGTGACGAGCTGACCCCAGATGCCGCCCTCCTGGTTCACCATCAGCTCGCAGGCGCGGCGGATCTCCGGGTCGAAGGTCGAGATGGCATCGCGCACGTAAAAGCAATCAAACCCCCGGTCCGCCGCCTCCCGCAGGGTGGTGTGAACGCAGACATCAGCGGTCACGCCCGCGATGGCGAGGCGGCGCACGCCGTTGTCCTTGAGCAAAGTTTCGAGATGGGATTTTGCAAAAGCCCCGTAGGTATTCTTGTCCAGCACGGTCTCGCCGGGCAGCGGCTGGAGTTCATCGACGAAGTCATGCCCGTATTCCCCGCGAATCATCAAGCGGCCAAGAGGCCCCTGGCTGCCGTACTCCCCGCCCGCCTTGCGCGAACGCTCCACCCGCACGGGCGGGCAATCCGACAGATCAGGCGCGTAGCCTTCGCGGGTGTGAACGATGAACGCTCCGGCCTCTCGCGCCGCCTCCAGAAGGCGGACGGCATTGGGCAAGATAGGCAGCACCCAGTCCAATCCCCCGCAGAGGTCGCTGTAGCCACCCCGGGCGCAGAAGTCCCTCTGGAAATCGATCATCAAAAGGCCGAAGTCGTTCATGGTCCGGTTATTTGGCGAAGTCGGGAGCGAGCAGCCCGGCCACGGTGGCGTCCTTGGCGACGGACCCCTTGTTCTTGAAGAAGATCAGCAGTTCATCCGCGCTCTTGGCGGCCTCGCCCTTCATCTGGGCGGAGCTGGTAGCCTGGTCGTAGAGCGTCACCTTGCCGAGCATGCCCTTGATGTCCTCGGCGGGAACCTCCAGCGCCTTGCCCGCGATGGCGGCGGCCTCATCGGGGTGCGCCTTCACGAATTCCGTCGCCTTGTTCATGGCGGCGAGGAACGCGGCGATTTTCGCCTTTTTGGCTTTTTCACCCTGTGCGCTGATGACCACGCAATCGGTAAGCACGTTTGGTGCCTGTTTCGAGGTGAAGACCGCATTGGCATTTCCTGCTCCGACGAGCTGGCTGATCCACGGTTCCCAGGTCACGGCGGCGTCGACGTTCCCGGCCTTGAGCGCGGTGCCGGCGGCATCGGGGTCCATGTTGACGAGGGTGACGTCCTTCTCGGTCAGACCTCCGGCTTGGAGGGCCTTCTGCAGCAGCACCTCGTTGCACTCGCCCAGGGTCACGGCGATTTTCTTGCCCTTCAGGTCGGCGGGTGTTTTTACCCCCGGGCCGCCGAGCACGGCATCGGCTCCGGCCGAGGTGTCGACGAGCGCGACGACTTTGAGCGACCCCGGCGCGTTGGCGGAGCGCAGGATGGCGGCGTCGACCGTCGAGAGATGAATGTCGAGATCGCCCGAGATCAGCGGCACGAGGCCCTCGCCCGGCGCGCTGAAGACCTTGGGCTGGACGTCGAGCCCGGCCTGTTTGAAGTAGCCTTTGTCCTGTGCAACGAAGAAGGCGATGAATCCAACCCAGTTGTTGTATCCGACCTTCAGGGTCTTGGTTTCGGCGGCGTGAGCCGACCCGGTGAGCGCCGCGACCAGGAGTGCGGCGATGGCTTTCATGGTGTGTTTCATGGTTGTTGCTGGTTTGTCGTGGTGGTGACCGGCGTACCGGTCGTTGCGTGGAAATGCTGGCCGAGGCGCTCGAGGATCTCGGCTCGCCCAGAGGATGGACGCCCGCCCGCATGGAGCAGGTCGACGAGACGGCGCTTGAGCGCGAGAAACTCGGGGGTGAGCTTGATGTCGAGGAGACGGTCTTTGGGAAAGGGGACGGTGATTTCCTCCAGAATGCGGCCCGGACGGGCGGAGAGCACCACGATGCGATCGGCGAGGTAGATGGCCTCCTCGATGTCGTGCGTCACGAGCAGCGTGGTGGTTTTCTCGTACAGGCCGAGGAGTAGCATCAGCTCCTGGAGTTCCTCGCGGGTCTGGGCGTCGAGCGCGCCGAAGGGTTCGTCCATCAGGAGGATGCGCGGCTTGTTGGTCAGGGCGCGGGCGATGGCGACACGCTGCTTCATGCCGCCGGAGAGTTCGCGCGGGTAGCGGTTGCGGAACTGCGCGAGGCCCATGATCTCCAGCAAATGCCCGGCGTATTCGATCTCGCCCATGATGGCGGCGCTCGGGCGGGCGTAATCGGTGTTGGCCTTCAGGCGGAAGGGGAACTTGATGTTCTGCTCCACCGTGAGCCACGGGTAGAGCGTGTAATTTTGGAAAACCATCCCGCGATCCTTGCCCGGCCCGCGCAGGTAGCAGTCATCCAGCATCACGCTGCCGGACGTGGCCTCCTCCAGGCCCGCGGCGATGTAGAGCATCGTCGATTTCCCGCAGCCCGACGGCCCGATGAGCGAGACAAACTCCCCGTCGTTCACAGTGAAGGAGCAATCCTGCAGGGCGCACACCTCCGCGCCGCCGGAGCGGAAGGTCTTGGTGATATGGGAAAGTTCCAGCGCCATGGTCAGTTGCGGGCGGCGACGTTCCAGCGGAACGCGATTTTGCTGAAGAGCCGGAAGGCGAGGTCGAGCAGCAGGCCGATGACGCCGAGTGCGACGAGGTAGAAAAAGATCTTATCCGTCTGGAGGAAGCGCTGGTACTTCACGATGCGAAAGCCCATGCCCTCATTGGCCGCCACGAGTTCCGCCACGATGAGCCACGACCAGGCCCAGCCATTGCAAAGCCGCAGCGCGTCGACGATGCCGGGCCAGGAGGCGGGCAGCAGCACCTCTGTCACGGCCTCGCGCCGCGTGCCGCCCATGGTGTAAACCGCCTGCACCAGATCGTAAGGCACGCGCCGGATTTCGTCCGACACCATGAGCATGAGCTGAAAGAAGGTGCCGAGATAGATCAGCATGATCTTCGAGGTTTCCTCGATGCCGAAGATCACGATCAGCAGCGGAATCAGGGCCGGGACGGGAATGTAGCGGATGAATTCCGTCACCGGCTGAATGAAAGCCTCGCCCACCCGGTAGGAACCAATCATGACCCCGAGGGGAATCGCCGTCAGCGCGGCCAGGGCAAAGGCCGCCGTGACCCGGAAAAAACTGATCCGCAGATCGGCGGCGAAATTCTGAAACTCGCGGGCGGCTGGTTCCTGGCCGGTCGTCGCGCCGCGCACCATGTTTTGCACCACCTGCCCGACGGCGGCGGGCGAGGGGAAGAGGACCTGTTTTCCCTGGGCCGCGTAGTAACCCGCCGCCCATTCCCAGACGCACAACAGGACGACGAAGCCCAGTGCCGCGGAGCCCCAGTAAAAGGGCCGCGGTATCGGGCGTCGCGGGCTGAGGAGTCCGGTCATCTTACCGGGCTCCCCGCTCGGAGGTTGTCAATACAGTCGGGCGTATTTCTTGATCTCCCATGGCGAGATGGTGAGGTTGTATTCCTCCCATTCGGCGGATTTGTATTTGATGAATTCGTCGCGCAGTTCCTGGCCGAGCACCTGCGTGATGAAGGGATCTCCCGCAAAGGCGTCGATGGCCTCACCGAGCGAGCGTGGCAGCGACTGGACGCCGATCTTGGTTAGTTCCTCGTCGCTGTAGGCGTAGAGATTCTCCGACCTTGGAGCGCCGGGATCGAGCTGACCCTCGATGCCCTCCATGCCTGCGGCGAGCGCGAGCGCGGCGGCGAGATAGGGGTTGCAGGCGGAATCGGCATTGCGGGATTCCACCCGGCCGCCCGCCATCGGGATGCGCACGGAGTTGGTCCGGTTGTTCGTGCCGAAGGAGTTGAAAACCGGAGCCCACGAGTAGTAGCCCATCAGGCCGCGACGCACGAGGCGCTTGTAGCTGTTCACCGTCGGAGCCCACGCCGCGCAGAGTGCGCGACCGTGCTTCAGGATGCCCGCCGTGTAGTGATAGCCGAGCGTCGAAAGACCGAGACCGTGCGGATCGCTGCGGTCGGCCTGCTTGAAAAGGTTCGCGCCGGTCTTGATGTCGGCGAGCGACATGTTGAAATGCGCGCCGTTGCCCGTCTTGTCGGCGAACGGTTTTGGCATGAATGTCGCGATGAGGCCGTATTTCGCAGCGATCTTCTTCGCCATGTAGCGAAAGAAAACATAGCGATCGCACATCGTCAGCGCGTCGGAATACTCAAAGTCGAACTCAAACTGCCCGTTCCCGTCCTCGTGGTCGAACGAATACAGCTCCCAGCCGAGCTCCTCGATCGTGCTCGCGATCTCGTCGATGAGGCCGTAGCTATCGAGGAATCGCTTCACGTCGTAGCAGGGCTTCATCAGGTTGTCGTCCGGATTCTCAACCGCGAGGCCTCCCTCGTCCGTGAGCTTGAGGAAGTACACCTCGCACTCGATGCCGAGATTGAATTTCCACCCCTTTGCCGCAGCCTCGGCGAGCACCTTTTTTAAGAGCGTGCGGGTGTTAAGGAGATAGGGCTCGCCGTGATAGGTGTTGTCGGCAGGGAACCACGCAACCTCCTTCTGCCAGGGCAGTTGAATAACCCGGTCGAGATCCGGCACGGAGGCGATCTCATCGTCGTTCGGGCTCTGGCCCAAGCCGTCGAGAGCGTATCCCGTGTAGAGTTCCGATCCCGCCGCAAAGTCCTCGAAATGCGAAATGGGGACGACCTTGCCTTTCGGCACCCCGTGGATGTCCACATAGGCTCCGATGCAATACTTCACCCCTTTGGCCAACAAATCCTGCTTGATAGCGTCAACAGCGCCCATGCGGATCACTGTGTCCGCTGGGAGCCTATGCAACAATAGGAAGGTCTTCCTATGAGGCGAGAACGGACGGCTTTTGGGGCGGAATGCCTAAGGCCGGAAACTGCGTGCGGCTAGTGTCCGGGACGGTTTCCGCCCATCAGCTCGCGATACGCCGTTTGATCCTCGTAGAGGCGATGAAAGATGCGGTACTTGGCATCGTGGTAGGACATCGTTTTGAGGTCGGTTCGATGATCTGTCCCGGGCGGGACATTGCCGACATGTCTTCCTCGATGGTATGGACGCGCCCAGCCGCAAGGCGGCGGCCAGCGGGGTGGCTCGCCAATAATCCCGGCCACCAGTCCCTTTGCATCCGCTCCCCGAGGATCGAACACGGAGCGCATGGCCGTCAACTCGTTGCAAATGAAAGACGGATGTGATGGATCGCAGGATTTTTTATGTTTTTCAAAACTCGATGGGGGAAAGCGGGTTTCATGAAACGTGAGAAGACGAAAGATGCTCGCGGCGGATTCAATCGTCCCCGGCGACGGATTCTTCGAGATTGGTCTGAATGCGTGTCAGCATCGCCAGCAAATCCTTCCTTTGCTCGGAATCGAGTCCCTGGATCGCGATTTCCGAGAGGCGGCTGATTTCTTTTCGGACCATGATGTGGATTTTTTCCCCCTGGGGGGTCAGCACCAGCTTGACCTTGCGGCGGTCGGTATCGTCTTCCAGGCTGGTCAGCAGTCCATGCTGACGGAGGCTGCGAATCACCTTCGCGAGCTGACCTCGATCCTTGGCCATTTCTTCCGCCACGTCGCCCAGCGTGGAGCCGGGATGCCGCGAAAAGTAACCCAGAAGCTTTCCCTCAAGGTGCGTCAGTTCATATCTGCTGTCGCGCAGGACCCTGAAGATTCCGGAGCGAATCAGGTGCGTCACATGATGAATCGACTCAAATACCTGCTCAGACTTGCTGAGGGATTTGTGTTTGACATTGTCAAATGATATGCGACGCATATGTTGACAATATCAATGACTTTGCGCTCCAGCGAAAGGATAAATTTTTGAGTCCTCGGAAACGTCTATCCAGTGTGGCCCGGGGTGTCGGGTTGCGCCCGACCGGGGTGATGGCTTTGTGCGCATCGATGATGTTTGCAGGCTGTGCGAACCATCGCGACCAATGGAAGGACTCCGTCGACGTGCCTTCCGCATGGAAAAGCTCCACCCAGAGAAATGGTAGTCTGGATGCCGCCGCATTGAAGAAATGGTGGAAACGGTTTGGCGATCCCACGCTCGATGAGCTCATTGCGAAGGCTCTGGCCTCCAGCCCGGACATCAAGACGGCTATTTCCAAAGTCGCGCAAGCCCGGGGTGAACGCAGCGTGCAGCTCGCGGGGTTGTTGCCCTCTCTTACCGGCAACGCCTCAGACCGTCTCCAGCGCCGTGATGAACAAAGCACCGGCCTGGTTACGCGGAGCGAGACGTACAATCTGTCCCTCGACATGACCTGGGAGGTCGATCTCTTTGGTCGCCAGATGCAAAACCTCGCCGCCGCCACCAAGGACGTGCAGCAGACGGTTGAAAACTACTACGCCGCCCAGGTCACGCTCACTGGCGATGTCGCGACCGCCTATATCACGTACCGCGCCGCCCAGGCGCAGCTCGACGTGGTCCGGCGCAACGTGGAGACCCGCCGCGAGACCACCGAGATCACGCGCTGGCAGCAGGAGGCGGGCGTGAGCGACATGCTGGAGCTTCAGCAGGCGGTAAGCACTCTGGAGCAGGCTAGGGCGTCCATTCCTGCCATTGAGCAGACCATCTCCGAGACGAAAAATCAGCTCGCGGTCCTTTGCGGTCAGACGCCCGGAGCCCTCGATCGGCTTCTCGATCGCCCCGGGTCGATTCCGCGCGTTCCGTCCCGCATCGCCGTGGGCATCCCGGCGCAGGCTTTGAACAACCGGCCCGACGTGCGCGCGACGGTCTACGGCGTATTGGCTGCCTACCATCGCAAGACGGCGGCGGAGTTGGAGCGCTTCCCAACCATCAATCTCGATGGCTCGCTGGGGCTGGAGGCTCTCCGCACCGGCACGATCTTTTCTCCCGAGGCAGCGGCTCGCACGTTGGCGGGCAGCCTGCTGGCCAGCCTCGCCCAGCCGATTTTTGAAGGAGGCGCCATCACGGCGAATATTCATATCAACGAGGAGCTCGCGAAGCAGGCGGTGTACTCCTACCAGTCCACCGTGCTGACCGCGCTCTCCGAGGTCGAGAACGCCCTCGTCGCGACGCGCAAGACGGCTGAGCGGCTGGAAACCCTGCGCAAGGCCGATGCCGCCGCGCAGGATGCCTCGCAGCTCGCCACCCAGCAGTATCAGGCCGGCGAGGTGGAACTCATCACTGTCCTTGAGGCCCAGCGCACCCAGCTCAGCGTCGAGGAGGAACGCGTCAATACGGAGGCCGATCAGGTCAGATCTTATGTGCAACTTTACAAATCGCTCGGCGGAGGATGGCAACCCTTATGAGTAATCCGGAACTTGCGGAAATCCTGAAGGCGGAAAAACGCGCATCCGGGCGCTGGCGGCTCTACGTCATCGCAGCCGTGGCGGTCCTCGTCATTCTCGGCGTGGCGGGCTGGAAGCTCTCCTCCCGCGGCGGCAAGGAGACGACCTATGTGACCGAGCCGCTCGTTCTCGGTACCATCCGGCTGACGGTCAATGCCACTGGCAACCTGGAGCCGACCAACGAGGTTACTGTGGGCAGCGAATTGTCCGGAACCATCAAGGAAGTCCTCGTCGATACCAATGACCAGGTGGTCAAGGGCCAGCCGCTGGCCCGGCTCGATACCAGCAAGCTCGACCAGCAGACCGAGAGCAGCCGGGCGATGGCCGCCGCTGCCAAGGCCAAAGTGGCGCAGGTGCAGGCGACCTTGAAAGAAAGCGAGGCCGCGCTGGAGCGGTTGAAAAAACTGCACGAGGCCAGCGGCGGGAAGCTTCCTTCCCAGGCCAACATGGACACCGCAGTCGCGACCGCCGATCGCGCCAAGGCGGACCTGCTCAGCGCCGAGGCCGAGGTGCGGCAGGCCGAGGCCAACGTGGGGACCAATGAAAGCGATCTCCAGAAGGCCGTCATCCGGTCGCCCATCGACGGCATCATCCTGACGCGTAACATCGATCCCGGCCAGACCGTTGCAGCCACCATGACCGCGCCGGAGCTCTTCGTGGTCGCGGAGAAACTGGAGAACATGAAGCTCGAGGTCGCCGTGGCCGAGGCCGATATCGGTCGGGTGAAGGCCGACCAGCCCGCCACCTTCACCGTGGATGCCTGGCCGAGCAGGGTTTTCAAGGCGATGGTGAAAAAGGCCGAGTTTGGCTCGACCGTCACCGACAATGTCGTCACCTACAAGACCGAGCTGGAGGTGTCCAATGACGATCTCAGCCTGCGCCCCGGCATGACGGCAACAGCCGAAATATCCGTCGCCGAGAAAAAGGACGTGCTGCTCGTGCCGAATGCCGCCCTGCGCTTCGATCCCGACGCCCAAAAGGCCGGCGGGGGAACTCAGCAAAAGAAAACCTTCGTGCAAAGCCTCATCCCCAGCCCTCCGCGCCGCCAGTCCGGCAGGCCGCAATCAACCGACACCGCGGCCCCGCGCTCAGCCGACTCCTCGCGCGTCTGGATCTTGCGGGATGGAAAGCCCCAGCCGGTGCCGGTGAAAACGGGGCTCTCCGACGGCCGGGCGACCGAGGTTTCCGGCGAAGGGCTTTCCGAGGGGTTGCCTGTCGTCCTTTACGCCGTACCTCCCAAATGACCGACGCCCGGCTCATCGAGCTCCGCAAGATCACGAAGACCTACGGCGTTGGCGATGCCGCGTTCCAGGCTTTGCGCGGTATCGACCTCACCATTCGGAGAGGAGATTTTGTCGCGGTGATGGGCCCCAGCGGTTCCGGCAAATCGACGCTGATGAACCTGCTGGGGTGTCTCGACACGCCAACCTCCGGGCAGTATCTCTATCAGGGGATCGCTATTGAGCTGCTGGATGCGGATCAGCGGTCCCTCCTGCGCCGCCAGGAGCTCGGATTCATCTTTCAGGGATTCAACCTCCTGGCCCGTACGAGCGCCCTGGAAAATGTCGAGTTGCCGATGATCTATCGCGGCATCCCGCGCGCGGAACGTCATCATCTCGCTGCCGAAGCGCTGGCCTCCGTGGGATTGCCCGACAAGCTTCGCAACACCCCCGCCGAGCTTTCCGGCGGCCAGCAGCAGCGCGTCGCCATCGCCCGGGCCATCGTCACGTCCCCATCGACCCTTTTCGCTGATGAACCAACGGGCAACCTGGATTCGAAAACGACGGTGGAGATCATGGAACTGCTCACCCGCCTGAACCAGGAGCGCGGCATCACCGTCATTCTCGTCACACACGAGGACGATGTCGCCACCTACGCTCGGCGGACCATTCATGTGCGGGACGGTCTCATCGCCTCGGACGAAACCAAACCTTCCTAACGATGCTGGGAAACGCCTTTCTCATCGCCCTTCGGGAAATTCGCCGCAATCTCATGCGCGCCTTTCTCACCGTGCTCGGCGTCATCATCGGGGTCGCCGCCGTCGTGACCATGGTCACCCTCGGGCAGGGCACGACCATGGCCGTGAAGAGTCAGATTTCCAACCTCGGCAGCAATCTCGTCATGCTTCGCCCGGGCATGGGCTTTGGCCCGCGAGCATCCTCTGCGGGAGTGCCGAATTTCACTCAGCGCGATGTCGAGGTCCTGCGCGATCAGGTCTACGGCATCGAAGCCATTGCCCCGGTGAAAAGCTCCAGCCTGAGCACGATCTATCGCCAGAAGGCCCGCTCCACCAGTGTGACGGGAACGACTCCCTCGTATTTTACGATCAACAATTGGAAAATCGCCGAGGGCCGTTTCTTCGATGAAAACGATCTCCGCGATGGCAACGCCGTCTGCGTGATTGGCGATACGGCGAAACAGGAGCTGTTCGGCGCTGAAGACCCCATCGGGCGTTTGATCCGCATCGGCGCACCGAACTCGTCATCCTCCTCCAGTTCCTCATCCTCGAAGAAGAGCTCCACCTCCTCGTCTTCCACGAGCAGTTCCTCCAGTAGCTCTTCCAGCAGTTCCACGAGTTCGGATACGGTTTATTCCTCGACGGTGCAGGTCATCGGCGTGCTTGCCGCCAAGGGCCAGATCGGCATGGGCAACCAGGACGACACCATCATCATGCCGCTGACCGCTCTCCAGCGCCGCCTCACGGGCCGCACCTCCTCGCGCGATGTGTCCCAGATCGCCATCTCCGCCAAGGAAGGTTCGGACAGCGAGCGCCTCGTCTCGGACATCACGGCCCTCATGCGCGCCCGGCGCAACCTCGACCGCAACAAGGACAATGATTTCAATGTCTTCGACACCCGGCAGATCGCGGAAACTCTCAGCGCCTCCACCCAGATGATGACGACTCTGCTCGCCGCCGTCGCCGGGGTGAGCCTGCTGGTCGGCGGCATCGGCATCATGAATATCATGCTCGTCAGCGTGACCGAGCGTACGCGCGAGATCGGTATCCGCCTCGCCATCGGCGCCCGCGCTCGCGAGGTGCTCCTCCAGTTTCTCGTGGAGGCCGTCACGCTCTCCTGTATCGGCGGGCTGGTCGGTATTGCCGTCGCCTTCGGCCTCTGTGTGGGCATTTCGAAGCTCATCCAGGTGCCGTTCATCTTCGACCTGAAGATCAACGTGATCGCCTTCCTCTTCTCCGCCGCGGTGGGCATCGTCTTTGGCTACACTCCGGCCCGCCGCGCCGCCGCCCTCGATCCCATAGACGCTCTGCGCCACGAGTGAGCCCGCCTCTCCGGCAAGGCGGCAAGCGGTCTCCGCGCTGTGTGGACGGAGGAGTGGATTTTACGCTTGCGGGAAACCCCGCCACGGAAGAATCTCCCGCCATGATCTTCCGGCCTGCATTGGCCGCGCAGCATCAGCGTCGCCCGGATGGCGGAATTGGCAGACGCGCCAGACTTAGGATCTGGTACCGCAAGGTGTGTGGGTTCGAGTCCCTCTCCGGGCAGTTTTCCTCTGGTGAGAGGGCGTCGGTTGGGGCGTGTTTTTGGGCTTTCTCGTGAGTCGGGCGGAAGAAGGTTGTGTGTCTGGCTCGCCATATCCATTGGGCGTTTGGTAACAAAATCAACCATGCCATCGGTCATATTTCACGCTTCCGGAAAGGCATTTGATACTCGATCTTTGGACGATACAGGTTTGAATCCCTATCGTGTTTTTCAGATCGGAGAACGAGCACGGCGCGGGCGCAGAGATTTTATCTACGAAGATTCCGGGTTTTCCATCGACCTTGGTCCCGACGATAAAGACGATCTGGATACGCAGATCGAAGCGGCATCCGCGTTTCTGGGAAAGTACAGCCATACGATAGGTCGGCTTACCGGTCTCGACGAGATGAGATTTGATTTTGGATATATCCCCCGAAAGGGAAAAGACGGCCTCCAGATGCTGATTCAGTGCGACTATTTTCCGCCTGAATTCCTCCGCGAATGCGGCAACCTCGGCATCGGCATCGAACTCTCGGCTCTCCGCCAAAAAATGGGGACGAGGTCATTTGTTGATGTTTTTGTGTTAGCCGCATTGGGCGATGACGCGCAAGCGGTAGTTGTGGAAGTTTCTGAAGCCGAAGGCCCGGCGTTGGATGAGTTTCATCTTGCGATGGAAGCCCTCG
>JAFKMU010000025.1 GCA_017305195.1 Verrucomicrobiota bacterium
CCGACGGCTGTGTCGGCGGGTTGCGGTGCGTCGTAAAATGACGCGGAGATAGTAGCCCAAAGGCCACCGAATTGGTCAGACAATGAAAACCGGGGGAGCGTGTGCCAGCAGGCTCCTATTCAAAACGAGAATGGCAAAACTTTCCGAGCCGGGCGGTCCAGTGTTGGGTGCTGGCACCTCTAGCAGTTCGGGGAGCAAATCAGATGAGAGAAAAAATGACGCGGGTTGCCAGGCCGGCATCAATTCAGTGAGATGAACCACAGGTGCAACCGCATTTTCAGGGGTGGGCACCGTCAGGGAGTCACAGCATTGCACGTCGTGGGCCGGAGTTGTTTCCCCCTTCTCGGAGTGGCAACATGCGTGGTCGTCAGGCTCGCTGGCGAGGGTAGCGAGTGCACAATGGTTCGAGGCGACAAGCCACGCCGCGATGACAACTGCTACTATCGTCATCAGGTGAGCACGCGACTGGCGCAGCTTCTTCATAAGGCGTAATTATTCCTCGTCGTGTTCATTGGCAAGCCAATTGGAAGGTTAGCCGCAGCAGCCGCCCATCTTCACGGAGGCGGATGAACTGCTCTTTATGCTCCCACAACCAAGCATTTCTTTACCCATGTAAGGGTTTTGAACCTCCTTGGTCTTTTGCACCCACTCTGCCTTGACCATTGGACAGGTGAAGACGTAGTAGCCAGCCTTTCCGTCGGCGAGCTTGACCGCCTCTTCGCTGATGGCTTTGAAGTGTTCGCGAGCAGTTGCGAGCGAATCACTCTTCACCAGAGCGGAGGCATGTTCGGCCAAAGCAGTCCCCTTTGCGCCTTCGGCCAGTGTCGTAGCAGCCGATTTGGCAGCACTCAGGTTGTCCTGGGCGAGTGCGGTTGAAACGGCGGTGTAATTATCGAGGACGGTATCCTGTGCGTGAGCCATTCCGGCCCAACCTAAAAATGCTGCTGCGATGGCTGATAGTGTCAGAATGTTTTTCATCTTCTGTGTATTCCCGGTGCTCGTCCAAACCCTCAAAGTTTTTCGAGAATTTCTATTCCGGCCCAAGCCAGGGCCGAAGTTTCTCGCGAAGCAGATTTCGGGCTCTATATAGCCTCGTCTCAATCGCTTTAGGGGAGCCACCTACCACGGCAGCGATTTCGACATAGGACATGTTTTCATACTCAAAGAGGACAATTGCCTCCCGCAATTCATGAGGGAGTTCGCTTACCGCCCTTTTGACCAGTGCGGCCCGTTCCTCACGAAGAGCGAGCAAGTCGGGAGACTCCTCTGGGGAAGCAATTCTGTCTGATAGAGGAGTGTCTGCATCGACATCCATGGACTCCGTAGGATGGCGTCGTTGCCAACGCAGATGCTGACGGGCGAGATTGGCGGCAATGGCAAAAAGCCAAGTGGAAAATGTTCCCGACGGGCGGTATCGGTCGCTGCATTGGTAAACCCGCACGAACGTTTCCTGCGCCAGATCCACGGCCACTGCGTCTTCATTGACCATCCGCAGCAAAAAGGCGGTCACGCGCCGCTGCCACCGGTCCATAATTTCATTCAAGGCCAAATCATCACCATCCTTGAGGCGCAACATGGCATCAATATCCGAGTCAACGGCAATCATTGGCTGTGCTCTGCATGCATTTCTCCTGGATGCAGAACGAGCGGAAGAACTTTCTCTAAATACTTGGCCCGCCTGTCCTCCGGCATGAGAGCAGCCGTCTTGTAAAAATGCTCCAACATCTGAATACGGCATTCCGTCCTCACGCGGTCAGTTTCCGCGATAGCGGCCACAATCTGGGGTGTAGCCGTTGTGTTTGAACGGATTGCTTTGGTTAGAGCGGCATCTGTCGTGGCAATTTTTGAGCACAATTGCGCGCAAACTGTCCGGTAATCGTCGTGCAAGGCGGCTGCCTGCTTCATTTGAGCCGCATTGAGTCCATACTCGGAACGCAACCATTCAACAGGCGATGATTTATGTTGAACGAGACAGGCCACAAGGGCAGCAACGATGGCGGCAACGGCGATCAGCAGAACAATCAGCCCGCCCCGTTTCATCGGACTTGAGCGTAGGGATTAACCGAACGCAGATACTCGTTGCTCTGAGTGCTGGCCGAAACTTCCGTTCCTACGACTGCCCCAAGGAGAACAGCCGCCGCAAACATCCCGACGGCAATGCGCGGGCGTCCGATCAACTCGACAGCACGGTCGAACCAAGTAGGTGCCTTCCGTTGCCGTTCTATTCGCTGCCAGACATTTCGCCGAAAGTCAGATGGCTCAGGCACTTGAGGCTGCCAGGAATCCAGCAAAGATTTGAAGTCGTTTTGCATAATTGAAGATTATCACTATTCATGGGCGGGCACCAGACCCGCCCCGATTGCCGGGGACTCAGCCTCGGCGCATAGACGCGCAGGCGGCTCCGCTGGGGCCGCATGTCATTTTGGTGACAGACCCACCAGTGCAGCCCTCATGCCGATAGCCGATGGTTTTTTGGACGGGGCCATTGGCTTTCACGTTCTGGGAGCTGACCAGCTTCCTTTCAGACTTCATCATCGGACAACCTTGCGCCTGTCGAACAGGGATAATGCCGGTAAATGAACTGGCTGGATTGCTGGGACCGGCAAGCGCCGTGCCAGCGATGGCTGTTGCGAGCGCGACAGCGCTCAGGATTGGTTTCATGGTTTTCATTTTTGAGCTTTTGTTGTTTGCCTCGGAGCTTTTTCTCCACTGGCTTCTCTCGTTTATTGCCATGTCTTCCAATAACCCTTGAAAAATCGGTTGATATCAGACCTCCCCGCACTTTGTTTCTGATTGAGGGCATGATCCGGCGGGCGTTACCAAAATTAAGTGATGCCAGCAACATACAAGACTTCTCGGCGAAACGGTCGTCTAATTATTCGGTGTCCCGCTGAAGGGTCAATATGTATCAACATATGTTCGCCAGCGGCGACACATTGAACAAAGCGCGAAGCTCGAATCTGTCCTCATTGCTCGATGGTCAGGTGATCGAAAAGCGGCGAAACAGCGAGCGTCCCGGTAGGCCGATGACCGGACTTGAGGGTGTGACGAATGGCATCGCCCATGAATTTCTGCACCGTCCTCTTCATAGGCCGTGCCCCAAGAGCCTTTTGAATGCCGCGCCTGACAAGGAATTCAACGGCGGGTTCCGAAACGGTCAGTTCAAACCCCTGCGCACGGAAGCGAGCGAGTTCTTCTGAAATGGCAAGCTGGCCGATTTCGCGTTGCGTATTTGGGGAAAGAGGTTTGAAGACGATTTTTTCGTCAAACCTTCCAATCAACTCGGGACGGAAAAAGCGATGGAGTTCCGCTAAAACGGCCCGTTCCAGCGTGGCGAATGGAAGCCGGGTCGGACGTAAAAGCTGCTGCGAGCCAATGTTGCTGGTGCAAACGATGTAAAACCCGGAGAGATCGTAAGCCCGGTGATCGGCGAGCGTGATGCGGGCTGCATCAAGCATCTGCAAAAAGAGATCCCATATCAGCCGATGGGCTTTTTCGATTTCATCGAACAGGAGAACGCCTTGCCGATGTTCGGCGAGCACCTTCCCGAGCCGTCCGGGACTGCCGGTTTCGTCTCCCATGAACAGCTTTACCGCGTCCAGGTGGAGAAATTCCGACATATCGAAGCGGAACACGGCATCACCGCCGAAAAGGTATCGGGAAAATTCGAGCGTCAATTCCGTCTTTCCTACGCCAGTCGGCCCGAGAAACAGGAACGAGCCAAGCGGCTTGCCGGTGGGCTGCAAACCAAATTGGCCGCGCTCCAGCACGGAACAAACGCGAGGGATGACGTGGCCTTGGCCTTTGATCTTGGAAGCAAGATGAGGCTCAAGGCTGGTGAGTTTTTCGATGAGATGATTCATGGTTGGGTGACGGGTTGGGGTTTACCTCTGAGCCATTGGCGCAGCGCATAGTCGGGGCGGAAAGTGGTGAACCACTTTGGAAAGCTGCCGTCCGGGTTGATCGGCGGAATGAGTTTTTTGCGGAACGGCTTTTCGCAATGCCGAATGATGGCGGTGAACTTCGGCAACTTGCGCAGGCGGTATGCCTCGAAGAACGGTTTGATTTTCCGCTGGTAGTTGTAGGAGCGTTTTCCGGCTGACCAGCCCCACGATTTCTCCACGACTTCCCTCTCGCCGATGTTTTTGGAAGCGATGACGGCCGAATCGTGATTCGCCACGGTGAAAATCAACTCGTTGCTGAGATTCAGCAAGAGAACGTCGGCATACCTTTTATCGAGGGAGCCGTGAATGGATGTGTAGGCTTGCGTGGCAAGCACGATGGTTGCGCGTGCCTCGCGAATCACGCCAGCGGCTCGATGATCCGCAAACGCGGATTCCGCTCCGGTAATGATCTCCTGTCCCTCGTCGGCAAAAAGAATCAGAAGATTGTTTTGTTCCCGTTCCTCGGCGGATTGGTCGAACCGACTCAGGGCATGGAAGTAATAGGAGAGCTTGAGAATGGTATTGATATAGAGACGTTCGCTCTGGAATTTCTGAGGCATCGCGAGACAGACGATTTTTCCGGCGTCGATTTCCGAAATGGAAAACGTCGGCTCATCTGCGCAAAAGACCTCCGAGATTTCCGGGTTCAGGAAAAATTCCAGATATGTGCTCAAGGTTCCCTGCACACCGCCAAGCTGTTCCTCGGGTTGGTCAAGATAGCTGCGAAAGGCTGTGACCAGCTCGCGGGAGCGTTGATCGCCCCGGTTCATCAGTTCCTCAAGCGCGGCGTTGGAATCCTCGGAAACGAGCAAAAGCCGGTGAACATTCGGAATTGTGACATACGCCTCGATGTGCCGGAGGATTTCAAAGGCGCTCTGAATAGCGAGTTGGGCCTTAGTGGGAAAAAACGGATTTCCGCCGCGCCCGCCGGTCAACGAAACTGCCGTATCGACGATGACTTTCGCATACGTTGATGCGGGAACGTCCGGGTTTCCGGTGATGTTGATGGTGTGCGAAGGGCGCCAGAGCATATCTTCGCCCGGTGGCCGTGTTTGCAGCAAAACTAGGTCGTCACTGCGCTCAAAATGCGCGGCCATCCGCACGAGGATTTCCCAATACAGCCCCTTTTGATCGAGGCAAACCCCGCCCCAATTTTTCACGTTCTGGAAAATCTGAAACGTGATGGCATTGATCGCGCATTGCGTTTTTCCGCTGCCGGTCCTCCCGGTGATGAGCCAGCCGCGAACGAAATCTTCCATTGTCCACGACAAACCCCCGAGCCGGAGAACGATCTTGCCGGAATTGTCCGCCGCAAAAATCGTCCACGCGGCAAAGACCGCGCAAAGCGCGATGACGACAAGCGATGACGGCGGCGCGAGGAAAAAATAACCGACCAGCGCCCCGGCTGCGCAAAGAACGTAGAGGATGGAATCAAGCGTTTTCATCGGTGGGCGTGGGATTGAGCTTGGAGGTCAGGAAGTCGAACAGGCGGCGTTCCGGGTCGGGAATAGTTTGCGTGTAGCCTTTGAAATTGACGGTCGTAACGGCGGTGCCGTCGTCGAATGTCTGATGCGAGAAACCGTCCACGTTGGCGGGGCGGAACGCGAAATTTTCGCAGAGGACGAAATCAGAGTTTAACGCCCTGTTGCCGATGGCTGTGTGTGATGGTGCTGCGATTGCCATAAGAATGGAATCCGTAGGTTTGCGTGTAGCGTTTATGCGCGGCGCGGTAGTCGCGCTTGATTTTGAAAAGGAGGTTTTGCAATTCGCGGAGCGAGCGGCGGTCAACGGCGGCGGCGAGTTTTTCCGCCGTGCGGGTGAACTTGGGCTTCCGCCGGCCAAGCAGGCGTGAAACGTAATTTGCGTTGCGCTGAACCGTAAGAAGCCGCCGCTTGGCTGCGATGGCGGTTTCGAGATTGCAGATGCTTTGATACGAGTTTTGCAACCGGATCGCTTCGGCGGTCTGCGCATTTCGCAAAGCGTTCAAATGCGCGGCGGCAAGACGCGGAGCGAATGCGATTTTATCCGAGTCAATGCGGTGGGAAATCGCCTGCTCAATATCCTGCGGGGAGCGGAGAATTTTTTCCCATCGCTGGTTTTCCTGCTCGAACCATGAGCGAATCCTATCCATCTGTCGCTTGTGCTTGGATTGGTTGAAGCGCGACGTGCTGCATCCGACATAGCTGCCCTTCGCGGTGCGCGGGCAAAGCGCGACGTGAACATGAAGGTTGTCCGTGTCGTGGTGCAGGCCGTAGGCGTAGCCGATGGAATCGCCGGGATGGAATGCCTCGGCGAATTTCCGCATCACCTTCTTCATGGTGGAGTGCAACACCTGATCGGGATTGAGGCCCGCAGAAACCAGCGCGTCGTGCTGCTCGCTCGACATCGAGAAAATCAGGCGATGCGCGATGACCGGACGTTTTGCCTGCGAGGGAAATTTCCCAAGATGATGCTGCCAGGATTCGGTGATGCGGCGCTTGCGCTCCGCGTTGGAGAGCCGAATCGGGGCGGTGCTGGTGCCGTCCCGGTTGATGCGGATGTGATCGTGAAGAAATCCCCCGGCGTGAACCTGCCCGAGCGTTTCCTTCGATGCGTAGTCGGTGAAGCCTTTTAGCTTTTTTCCAATCTGCTGCTCCATGTCGGCACGTTCGCGCAACGAAACTTTCCGCCCGGATGTTTCGTCGAGATATTCAAGATCCAGTCGCCCGCGTGCGGTGGACTTTCGCGCGAAGATTTGCCCGTTCTTCATGTGAAGGATTCGAGCAGGCGAAGCGTTTCCTTTACGTCAGCCTCGATGCGTTCCAACGCGGCGGGGTCGATCTTGTCCTTGGTGGATACAAAATAAACAATCGCCTCGAAGGTCTGGACCTTGGTTTTGAATCCGAGAGCTTCGTGAAGCGCGTTGAAGCGAAGTTTCGCTTCAAGGGAGCATTCAAAATGAAGCTGAACGGCGGCGGGCTTGTCGGCGGTTTTCATATTACTTAATGGGGTTAAATAATCCGAACTCGTTTCGGAAAATGAGCCGCAAGCGATGTCCTTCCCGAAGCGTGCCTGACACGCGAAGGGCAGCGGAAAAACATCGTTTTTCCGCTCTGCGCTTTTCCGTAGGAAAAGTGCTATCCTGACGGTCATTTGACAGAGGAAAATGAACGAGGACATGGGAACGCCCGAATGGTCGGGCCGGGTGTTTCAAGGAGACCCGGAACCCGTTTCCGGGGGCTCCGCTTGAGGGATCGAAAGAGGTCCAGCCGCCGTTTGAAGAATGGCGGGGAGCGAAGCGGTTGCCTTTCTTCAATGGGCGGCCAAGGCATGGAGTGGCATGAAAGGTAAGCTGGTTGGCCGGGGACGGTAGGCATGTGGGGCAAGCCTGCGCCGCCCCCGATGCCGTGAGCGGCTCCGGCCAACGAGCGGAAAAAAAGCGCGTGTGCGCCATGTGGGAGAGCGAGGCGTTCACGAGCCGATTCCGCGTTTCTGTGATTGTCCAGGCTGTGGCTTGAAAAGCTCCTGCTGGCTTAGGGGGAGTGGGCCACGCGGGGTCTGAATCCCGCTCGGAATAGCCGAGGGATGGGCAACCTTTGGTTCCTCCTGAATGGGCTTCGCCGGTTCGCCAACGGTTTCGGCCTGGCTCGGTTTCGAGCGGAGAATAAAGCCGAGCGGGCTTTCTCCGGCGAGCAACCCCGCTTCACGGGCGGCGTCCACCTCGGCCCGGCTCATTACGGAGGTGAGCTTGTGAAAGGGGATGGTGCGGGTAAAATCGTTCCCGCCATTTCCCCAATTATCCAGCACGGTCACGGACACCTTGTTGACCTTCTGAATCAGCGACCAGCCACCGCGAGGCGATGCCCAACACTTGCAGGCACCGCCGATTTCCGGCTTGTTCTTGTCGGCCTCGATGCCGCCGTCCGCTTTGAGCATGGCCCGTTCGTAGGAAAGCCGATGCTCGTAATGCTGCGTCCAGCGTTCGTGATGGGCGATTGAGTTAGTAAAACAAATCTTCGCGTTCTCGACGACTTCCTCCAGCGTGCGGGGCGCGTAGAGATTTGAATAATCGCCCTTCAAGGCGTCCCAAGCACTCGGTTTTTGATGGAAGTCGGGGCGGTCTCCCTCCTTGCGGGGAAGGCGAAAGCTGGCGTGGTCCGCAATCTTCAATGCCTGCTCATGCGTCAGGCCCTCCGTGCTCCACGCCGCAAGGGACTCGCGGGCGTGCTTCAGATACCGCTCCTGCTTCCGGTGATCGGCTTCGATCCTCTTGATGCGTCGAGCGCGAACGGCGGGAAGCTCCTTGTATTTCGCGTGGCTGATTGCGGTCTCGGCGCGTTCCTTCCAATACTGTGATGTGTCCCACATTTTGATGCTTTTGCGCATCCCGTCATCAATGCGTTGGGCATCCCTGCGGGCGTGCTTTTCGCTGTGGTGGCCGACAAGGATAGGCTGGCCGAAAGGGATGTGTTCCGCGATGGCGGCTACTTGTTTGCGGGCCTGATCGGCGTCCTTTGCCCGGTTCTCGCTGTAATTTTCAAACCGCTCGGCCCGTTCCTCGGAGCGTTGGACAAGGGATTTGTCCTCGTCGCCGATTTCGCCGCAAAGCTCAATGAGTAGGTCGGCCCGGTGCGGCGTCCACATGGGAGCGACGAAAAGCTGCTGCCGGGGAGCCCATGAAAAGCCAGCGGCTTTCAGCCGGTCATACGTTTCCTTGTCGAGCCGGGCGCTGGAATATAGGCGCAGTTTGTTGTCTTCGGGGGAATAGGTAGCGGTGAGGTCCATGACGTGTTCGGGGCTTGTTGCCGGTGGCAGGGGATTACAGATGGAGGGGGTGCCGCTGTGGTGCGTGAGTGACGCGCGCGGCTCGGGCAGAAGCGACAAGATCGGCGTTCCAGTCGTTGCGTCGGGGACATTCCGACGAAATCTTGAAGCCGGGCCAGTCAACCGTGCTGTCCCATGCCCGTTGCCAGCCGAATTCCCCGGCGTCGTCATTGTTCAACGCGACAACGAAGTTTTGGCGGCGGTCGCGTGTCTGCGCCATCAGTTCCTCCGGCACGAAGGAACCCGCACAACTGACGACGGCGAGCCGGTCATGCTTGCTTGCAAACAGGGTGTGATAACTCAGGGCCTCAATCGGGGATTCAACGGCAGCTACCGTTTCCGCGGTGGCGAGGTCGCCCAGGACAAACCATGCCGTGAGCTTGTTGCCAAGGCAGGGCCGGAAGCTGGATTCGTGGCGGGTATCCCGCAGCGTGGCCCCTTCAACCTTGCCGTGCGGCGTGCGGTGAAGAAAGACGATGCCGGGGTTGGGCTGGTGGTTGTTGGCGTAGATCGAGCCGCGTCCATGCAGTTCATGCACGATGGCAGGTTCGATTTTGCGGGTTTCGACAAGGTAGTCGCGGGCTATCGGCCAGTTTGCGAGACTCGGAACGGCGTATTGCGCGGCCAGTTCTTCAAAGGGCCTGCGCCTGCTGGCCGGGTTCTTGTCGGGAGGGAAGACCAGTCCCGCCCCGGTGGGGCGGAAGCCTTCGGCCAAAACGTGACAGGTGGTTTGGAAATCCCCGCCGCATAGGTGCATTTGCAGGTCAATCGCCCCCGCGCCACCCGTGCCGGTTTTGTTGTCGAACCACTTGTTGCCGGTAACAACGATGTTGTGACGGTCACTCCGAGCGCGGAAGCTGACGCCCTCCCGCCGCATTTTGAAGCCGTGCCAGCGGAGCAATTCTTGCAGGGGAATGCCGCGCACTTGCTCGGCGGTCTGCTGAGTCGTCGCGCTCATTGCCAGCCGATGGTGTGGCAAAAGTCCGCAACGAGCTGGTCAAGGGCCGTGAGCGGGCAGCCGTTTCGAGTGCCGATTTCCTCAAGGGTGGATGTGCCAAGCAAATCGGCTCGGACACAATAGAGAACGACGGTGGCGCGTAGTCCCCTTTGTTCAACGGTGTCGCCCTCGGCCACCCATCCGAAGGTGCGGCTGAGAACTTCGCATGTTCGCCGGATGCTTTCTTTTCCGGTCGGAGCGGGTTCGATGAAGTCAACGGGGTGGCGACGTTCGGCAAAGCGAATGTCATTGTCGAGGGTGGCATGTGCTTTCATGCCGCGACATTCGCACGGAATTTCGCAGCCCTGGCCCCGAGTCCGGGGCAACTTTGCCGCCCATTCATGGCGGGTATGGTCTCCTAAATAGGGAGCCTACCTAGCACCGTGAAAGTTTGAGAGAGCCGCGCTTTTCGCCGCTCAATCACCCTCGACAGCTTTCAGGAATTTTTCCTTGGGCGATGGCTTTGGCAGAAAAAGGCACACGCCTAAATTCCGGTATTGTTCTTCCGTTTCGGGTTCCAGAAACGCGGAGGAGACAATGATTTTTGGAAGACCGGGGATATTTTGGAGCGCACGAACCAATTCCAAGCCCCCCATGCGGGGCATGTTATCGTCTGTGACAAGCACATCAAACGATGTTTTCGCAAACTCCAGCAAGGCCGCTTGTCCGTTGTCGCAGAACGTCACGGAATGCCCTCTACCTGAGAGCAAATCAGACAACCACTCCTGCTCATCCGGGCTGTCTTCTGCGCAGATGATACGGAGTTTCTTTGACGGCGCGGCGACTGGCTTGGAAGGAATCTCCTCTCGCGATTCTCCCGCTTCCATTTCTGAAAGCCGCATTTCGAGTATTCGTTTTTTCCAGTCGATCACAAAAGGGACGATCTCTGTAATGCGTGCAGAACCCCCAATCAAGAATTTCACCCGTCCTGAGTTTCTGTCCCAAATTTCTATCGCGAGGTCGTCCGGTGGAACGGAGACGGTCAATGTCCCGGCGGTGATCGCACGTTCCAGTCCAGCGCCATTTTCTGCAAAAATCTGTCTCAGGAGGGCAGCGAGTTCCGAAGGCCGCGACGGGTTGGCTTGTCGGTCGATCGGAAATGACAGGTTGTCACCCATTGGAATTCTCCGATGCCAGAGTAGATAAACCGCCTCTGTGAGCAATCGAAATCGTCCATAAATATGGACGGTATTCCCGATATGAATTGGCCGTGTCAAATCCCATCGCCCAATCGTTATCCGAAAACTTGCGGAGGCGGCGCGGGGAACTGAGTTATGCACAATTTGCCCTGAAACTCGGTGTTTCAAAGTCCCTTGCCCACAAGCTGGAAACCTCGGGTGAAGGGGTCACGCTGGATACGGTCTATAAAATCGCCTGCGCGTTGGGATGCAGCGTCGAGGCGCTTCTTGGGGAAGAGGCTGTGAGAAAAAAGCGGTCGCGCCGGGGATAAATCTCGTGGCTTGACCAGCACCTTCTCAATGGCTGCCAGCTTTCCGAGTGGAAACGCCTTTTATTTTCAGCCAGTGATTTGCCGGTTTGCGTGACAATGCGTGACAAAGTTCCCGCCTAAACTGCCCAAAACTGCCTTTTGGTATTTTTCACTCGAAACACCCGCAGAGCCTTTATTTATGAGGGTTTGCGGGCGGTTTCGCCATCCGAAGGATTGGCGACCCTAACGGGATTCGAACCCGTGTAATTTACCTAGGTAAAGCTTCAGAATTGACAAAAAGTAACAAAAAGGTAACAATCTGGGCATGGCTTCGAAATCATCCCCCGAGACTTCCGGAAAACGCGGTCCGTTGGAAGTCGTCGAATCCAAGGGTGTTCGTATCCCGATCTACGATGCAGGTCAGGGCCGGGTTCTCCTTTCTTATTATGCCGAAGGCGAGCGAAAGCTGGTCAAGCGGAAGGATCTGGCGAGCGGTCGGCAACGGGCCAAGGAATTGGTCGAGGAGCTTTCCACGGGTACGGCGCATGTGGCGACGTTCAGCCCGAAGCAAGCGGCGGTGGTGAATGCCGCCGTGGACATCCTCCAGCCCCTCGACATCGGTTTGGCGGAGGCGGCCCGGCAGGTGGCTGCGGCGAACGAGATTTTGGGGGGAATCGGAACAATTGAGGAAGCGGCTCGCTTGCTGGTGGCGGAGCGGCAGCGACAGAAGATTCCAGCGAAGCCCTTTGGTGAGGTCGTGAAAGAGTTTTTGGAGGTTATCAAACCGCCCGCCCGTTCCTACCGGCACTGGTCGGATGCGTCTGGCCGCTTGAGTCTGGCGGCGGACAAATTTGCGACGGTTCCCATCTTGGACATTCGGACGATCGATCTGGAGAATCACCTGGATTGCATCCGGCGCCGGGTTCGCACGAAAGCCGGCCTGCGAACCCTTCCTGGCCCCGGCAAGAAAACGAAAGGCCGGAACCGAAACAATTACCGGGGTGTCCTTTGCAATCTCTTTTCCTTTGCGCAGCGGCGCGGCTATCTGCCACGCAACATCCCGACCGAGGCGGATCACCTGATGGAAGCTCCGGAGCGCGATGCGAACGTCGAAATCTATCAGCCGGGCGAAATGCAGACGATCATGGACGGTCTGCCGGACAAATGGATTCCCTTTGCGGCGATTGGGGCTTTTGCTGGCTGCCGCGCGGCGGAAATTCATCGCCTTGATTGGAAGGACATCGACTTGGAAGAACGGCATATCACGGTGGAAAGCTCCAAGTCCAAGACCGGCAAACGCCGGGTGGTTCCTATTTCTGACACGCTCTATGCCTATCTGAAACCGTATGCGAAAGATTCAGGATGGGTGTGCCCGCACTACAGTCATGATTCCACGTTGTCCCAGGAGTTCAAACAGGCATGGGACAAAGCAGGCATCAAGGTGGAGAAGATCGACAATGGTTTTCGTCACAGCTACGCGAGCTATCGGATTGAGGAGGTCAAATCCTTGCCGCAGGTGGCGTGGGAGATGAACACCTCTGAGCGGAAATTGAGGGACAACTACCTCGAGTTGGTGAGCGCAAAGAAACTGGAGATTTGGAAGAAGATCATGCCAAGTGGTCGCCTCGCGAAGAAGCTGGCGGAACTCACGGAGGCATTTTGATCACCATTACGCCTCAGAATCTAAAACCCATTGATTTCGTCGGTCAAAATGCTGGTGGTAGAAGGCGGTTTCGAGTAAAGTCTGAATCGGCACATGGCATCGGACATCATATGTCCGATGCCATGTGCCATATTGCGCCTCGAAATGCTTTCCACACATCAGA
>JAFKMU010000026.1 GCA_017305195.1 Verrucomicrobiota bacterium
ATCAATCGACTCAATCCTTGGGAGTATGATCGTGAACTCTACAAGAAGCGCAATCAGGTCGAACGGCTCTTCCGCCGTCTCAAGGGCTTTCGCCGCATCTTCTCTCGTTTCGAGAAACTCGACGCCATGTTTTCCGCCTTCATTCTCATTGCTCTCATCTATGATGCTCTTTTACGTTAACACGCCCTAGTAGCTTTCGGTCGCGGTCTTGGGCATGGGCGGAGGAATCACCGCGGCCATGGGGCGGGTGGCGAATTTTTCCGACCAGTTCACCTTGGCCGTGACGACCATGAGGATGGCGAGCGTGATGATCGCTCCGATGGTGATGGTCAGCCCCGTGATGCCGTCGAAGAAGAAACTGTAGCTGAAGAGCACCATGTAGGCGAACTGCGCCGTCGCCGCGAGGCTGGCAAATCTGCGCCCCTTTGCGAGGAACAGGTACCCGGAGACCAGGACCATCGAGACGATGGTGGAGAGCAAAAAGGCCCCGCCGATGGGAATGAGGTCCACGAGATAGGCGAAGAGCAGTTGAAAGGCGAAACAGCCCGCGGCGAGGAAGAAGTAATTCATCGGATGCAGGTCGACCTTCAGGAGCAGGCAGAGAATGACGAGGATCGCGAAGAAGAACAGGAGCGACACGGGAGCGAAGAAACTGATCCGCGCTGCCGTCGGGCCGGGGTTCAGCACCTTGGGCATGTCCATGCCGATCGGGCGCGCGCCAATCTGGTCGGGATAGTCCCAGGTGAGCGTCCAGCCCTTGTCTGTCTGCTCGCGGTTTGTCGGCGACCCGGTGCCTTCCGGGAAGTCGATGGACCGAAAATCGGTCGCCATCTGGAGATTGAACTTCTGCACGCGGGTTTCCGTACCGAACTGGTAGCCCCACGAGTCGAGACCGCGACTGTCATAGGCGACGATGAGTGTTGCCTTTTCCTCCGGAGCCAGGGTGACGGCTTCCGTGATCGGCGCGGTCCCGTTGATGCTGGCCTGGGTCGGCTTGCCGTTGAGGGTGTAGGCAAAGTTGTTGTAACTCGCGTCCGCCGAGGGCAGGGAGAACTGGACGAAGATCGTTTGCGGGATCGGCGTCGGGTTGGCGAAGGTATACTCTCCCCGGAAACCCACCGTGTACGTGCGCGCCCAGAGCAGCCCCTTGCGTTTGGGCTCGTAGCCGAGAGCGACGTGGATCGCACTCGATACGGGCCGCAGGGTGGCGCGACCATTGGCCTCGGTGGGGGCCTGATAGTACGCTGTCGGGTGGAGTTGCCTCATGACGGGGCCCCACGTGTCGGAGACGCGATCCCAGCTCGCGGAGGAAGATTGCCCGGTGCGCAGGTCCAGAGCTCCGCCGAGAATGAACCACCCCACGGCGGTGCAGCAGAAGATGAAGAGGATCGCGAATAAGCGTTTGGGTGTCATGATTTGGCAGGTTTTTCGGGTTTTTGGTAAAAGAGCTGGACGGTGGCGGCATCGCCGCGGCCGAGTTCGCGTTTCAGTCGCACGAGGTCGGGCCTCGGGGAGGGTTCAAAGTCGACATTGCCCTGGATGGCCACGGTCTCGTAGGGCTTCGGTATTTCCAGATCCCAGCCCAGCTTTTCGATGAGGAAGGGCGCTCCGGGCAGCGTGACGGAGTATTCTCCGCGCACGGGATCGAAAGCCTTGCCTCGCGCCGTGTAGGTCAGCTCGACCTGCGATTCGCCCTGGCTGCTCGGCGGGGGGATGGGCAGCACGATGTGGCTGGCATCTTTTTCCAGCGGGGCTGCATTGGCGCCGTTCACCCGGCACGTCAGGATCTCCGCATCGACTGGCATGGCCAGCGTGAGATCGACGGCATTGTCGTGTCGGATGATCCAGCCTGTCCGGGCAAGGTACGACCCATCGCGAACGGCGCGCATTTCGACATTCAACTGGCGGATGATGGTGGGAGCCTCGACGCGTTTGGTGGGGAGGGGAGTTTCTCGGACGATCTTCGGAGTCGCTTCGCGGGTTACAGTGATCTTTTCCGCTGCTCCCAGTTGCCAGCGAAGAGCTTCGTTCTCCGCGGTGGGAGCGCCGAGTCCTGCGACAGTGATGGTCTCCGACGCGTCCGCGCCCCGAATCGTCAGGGAACTCAGGGCGGACTCCGGGATGGACAGATCGAGTGCCCAGCGCCCTGAGGTGTCCCGCGTCGCGGCGGTGAATGCAATCACCAGCCGGACGCGGGATTTTCCCTCCAGCAAATATTTCAGCCGCCCGCTCAGCACGGTGAGCACGGCGTCTTTGGGTTCCACCCGCTCGACACGGGCGGCGGAACCGAGCAGCGGAACGAGCTCGGCGCGGTCGGAGAAGTTCTGGATTTCGAAAGTCGCGGCGCCGGTCGCGCGGTCTTTCTCCAGCGTGAGCTGATAATCGGCGGAGAGAATGCTGAAGGCGAGCGGTGCGGCCGGCGGCGGCTCCTTGCGCGCGGCCTCCAGCAGGGCTTTCAGCTCCGGGTAGCTGAGCGTGACGCGCGCTTCGTTAAGAGGGGGTGGTTCCGCCGCGGCGAGGGCGGCGCTTGCGAGCAGCAGTGAGATCCAGCGCATGGCCGGAGACTGGCAGGCTCGTGTGAAGCGATGATGAAGGGATTATGAAATTTCCGGGAATTTCACCGCAAAGAGCGACCCTTTGCCGGGTTCGCTCAGGAACGTCACCACGCCGTGGTGCTTCTGGACGATGGATTTGACGATGGCGAGGCCCAGCCCGGTGCCGCGCCGTCCCGTGGCGGGATTCACCGTGGTGACGAAACGGTCGAAGACCTTCGGCTGCAATTCGACAGGGATGCCTGGCCCCTCGTCCGCCACCTCAATGCGGGAACCATGGATGGAAAAGCGGACGTGTTTGCCTCGGGGGGTGAATTGCAGCGCATTGTCGAGCAGTGCCTCCATGACCCGGCGGAGCTGATCGGCGGGCACTGCGAGGCGGGTGGATTCTGCCGAGACCTCAGGCGTAAAGAGGATGCCTGCCGCCTCGGCCCGCCGCGAGTAATACTCGACGACTTCGCTGGCCACGGTGTGAAGCGAGGTTGCGGCAGTTTCCGCCGGCTGCGTCTCAATGCGAGAGAGAGCGAGGAGATTGGTGACGATCTGGGTGAGGCGATCGACCTCCGCCTGGATATTGCGGAGGAACTTCTGGCGTGTTGACTCGTCCGGGCTGTCCTCCAGCACCTCGGCCGCACCGCGAATGGCGGCGAGCGGAGTTTTCAGCTCGTGGGAAAAGGTGGCGACCATCTCCTCGACATACGACTTGCCCTCGAGCTTCAGGCGCATGCGCTCAAAGGCGCGGGCGAGGTCGCCGAGTTCGCTCTTGGTCCAGGTTTCCAACTTTACTCCCGCCTCGCCATCGGCGATGCGCTCGGCCCGGCCAGCAAGATCGGTGATGACCCCGGTCAGATAGCTTGAGAGGAGGTAGGAGGTGAATACCGCCATGCAAAAGGCAATCGCGGCGGGGATGGCGAGATCCTGGAAGGATCGGAGGATGGACTTGCGGACGTCGGAGGTGGTTTTGATGACGCTGACCGCGCCGATGATGTTGCCGTGGCGAAAGACGGGGAGAGTGCTGAAGAGGACGACGGTCTTGCGCCCCGGATCGCGAATCCACCGGCTGCCGTAATCCCCCGCCAGGGCCTTGCGCACATCGCGCTCGCCTGCGCGGGGCATGCCCTTGGGGAATTCCCCGGTCGTATCCCATACGACGTTGCCGCCGTCGTCGTAGATCACGATGCGGAGGTCCGGGGAGAGATCCCGGAAGACCCGGGCATTGATCTCGCGCGCAGTCGGGAGATTGGAAAAGGTGTCGCCGCCGGAGGAGGCGAGAGACTCCGCGACGACGAGTGCCGTGTCGATCATGCCGCGCTCGGTGGATCGCACGTGGCTGCGCTCAATGCCGAGGCGCACCTGCCAGAGAAAGTAGAGGGCGGGCAGAAAGATCGCCACCAGCAGCAGGGCGAGAATCTTCCAATGCAGGCTGTGCAGCGGCGGGGCGAGCCGCGAGATGAGCCGCTGGATGAAATAAACGGCGCGCCAGAACCTTGAGACGGGCTGGCCCGGTGTCATGCCGCTTCCTCGCGCAGGCGGTAGCCGACTCCTCGCACGGTCTCGATCAGGTCGGGATCAGTCAGCTTCCTGCGCAGGGTCTTGATATGGGCGTCCACCGTGCGGTCGGTGACGAGGCCGCCATCCGGCCAGGCGCGGTTCAGGAGTTGATCGCGGGTAAAGACTCGTCCCGGCTCGGCCTGGAGCACCGACAGCAGCGCGAACTCGATGCGTGTCAGGTCGAGCGGCTTCCCCTGAAACGCGGCGCGATGAGTTGCCTGGTCGACGGAGAGCGTCGCAGGCGGCTGCTCTGGTGCGCGCTCGAACCGGCGTGCCACCGCCTTGATGCGGGCCGTGAGCTCGCGTGTGCTGAAGGGCTTGGCGAGGTAATCATCGCCGCCGAGCTCCAGCCCCACGATGCGGTCGACCTCCTCGCTGCGCGAGGTGAGAAACATGAGCGGGGTTTCCAGCGTGCGCCGGATGCGGCGGCAGACCTCAAAGCCGTCGATATCCGGCAGCCCCACATCGAGCAGGATAAACTCCGCCTCGCCTGCGCGGCGCACCGCCTCGAGGCCGGACGATACGCAGGTCACCTCATGCCCCTCGCGACGCAGGGCGTAATCCAGCACCTCGACGATGCCGGGATCGTCTTCCACGACGAGCACTCGCATGGAGTGCTAGAGCATTTTCAGCGTGAAGGGCGGCTGGTAGTCGAGGCCTTTGCTGGAGTTGAGCGCTCCCTTGATCACAAAGACGAGCCAGGCGATGAAGACGGCAAAGGGCAGGAGCAGCGGAATGATCAGGAAAAACAGGGTGGCTGCGACCACGCTGCTCACGATGGCATAGATCGTGTACGAAATCTGAAAGTTCAGGACCAGACGGCCAGCCGCATCGATCTCGGAGGACTCCTCTTTTTTGATCAGCCAGATGATGAGCGGAGCGACGATATTGCCGATCGGGATCAGCAAACCGGCGAGGCCCGAGACGTACAGGTAGACCTTCCATTGGTTGGAGTCGGTGGCCGGAGGGGTGGGAGGGACGACGGGCGATCCCGGGTTGATGGGCGGTGGAGTGTCCATTTGGGATTCTTAGCAAAAAGAGGCCGTGGAGAGAAGAAATTCCGCCGGTTGCGAAGAGGGCATTTCCGACGTATCAGTGCTGCCATGCGCAAGGTGGCGGCTCTTTTCCTGTTGGCCGGTGTTGCGGTGGCTCACACCGCCTCCCTCCCGGAGAACGTGGTTTTTGTCGGCAAGGACAAATATTACGACCTCATCCGAAAAGGCCAGAGCCAGGGCTGGGCCAGCCTGCCGATCGGCGAGCGAACCGCGCGGGCCGGACTCGCTCTGGTCGGTACCCCGTACAAAAACTACACCCTCGAGCTGGACAGCCGCATCGAGACGCCATGCGTCAACATGGACGGGATGGACTGCTGGACGTTCTTCGAGATTTCGCTCGCCTCCGCCCGCGCGCTCAAGGCTTCGCCCACCCCCTCCACCGCCGATATGCTGCGCATGATCGAGATGGATCGCTACCGGGGCGGGCGCTGCAATGGCATCTTCACCTCCCGGCTGCACTACCTGGAGCAATGGCTGGCTGATAATCAAAGCCGCGGACTGGTCAAGGACGTGACGCCGGACCTGCCGGGAGCCCGCAAACTCAACCGCGAGATGCGCGAAATGTCCGCCGATTGGAAATCCAGCAAGCAGCTCCGGGCCAATCCCTCGCTCGTGCCCGAGCTTGCCCGCATCGAGGATCAGCTCTCCCGGCGGGGCATCTATTACGTACCAAAGGCCAAGGTGCCTGCCGCCGAGAAGTATCTGAAGAACGGCGATGTCATCTGCATCGTCACCACCTGGCCGTATGGCTACACCTCACACGTCGGCCTGGCTTACCGGGACAAGAAGGGCGTGCTGCGCTTCATGCACGCCTCGAAAAACGCCCGCGAGGTGATCGTGGATACCCGGCTGAGCGCCTACCTGAATCGCTTCAAGAGCGATGCCGGGATCATGGTCGCACGGCCCAACGACATCTGACCCCGCCTCTCAGGCTTTGATGCCGGTATAAATGCTCGCAATGCCCAGGCAGAGCCGGTGCTGGGCCATGCCATGGTAGCCGCAGCGCTGGAGCAGGGAAAACATCTGCTCGTCGCGCGGGAAGCTCTCGATCGACGTGCCGAGATATTCGTAAGCCTCCTTGTTGCCCGTGATGGCGGCGGCAAAGCGCGGCAAGACATTGTGCAGATAAAGACGATACGCGGAGCGAATCGGAGCCGCCGGGGGCATGGAAAAATCCATCACCAGCAGGAACCCTCCCGGACGCAGGACGCGGTTCATTTCACGCAGAGCGCCCTCCCATGAGGCCATGTTGCGCAGGCCGAAGGCCACAGTGAGCGCGTCGAACGTGCCGTCGCGGAAGGGAAGGTTCAACCCATCCGCCTGGATGAGGGCGGGGACATTTTTTCCCCGGGCGACCTCCAGCATGGGGAGGCAAAAATCCGCTCCGACGATCTCCGCCTCGGGATTGGCCGAGGCCAGGGCCCGAGCCAGGTCTCCGCTGCCTGTTGCGAGGTCAAGGATGCGAGTCGGCCGGGTGGCGGCGACGAGATAGGCCGCCTTGGCGCGCCAGAGAAAATCGAATCCTCCGCTCAGGAGGTGATTGGCGATGTCGTACCGGCCCGCGATAGCCGAGAAGGTCTTGCGGACAAAACCGGGATTCTGTTGTGGAAGCGTGGATTGAATCGCCATCGAGTCTCAATGCCTCCGGTAGGCGGACTCCCGCCGAATATTCGGCTGGGAGTGGTGCTCACGAGAGGATTCGAACCTCCAAGGGTTTCCCCATACGCTCCTGAGGCGTACGCGTCTGCCAGTTCCGCCACGTGAGCAGATTGAACGGATAGAATTGCTCCACTGTCTCACGGTGTAAATCGGAAAATTCAATTTTCCACTCGCCTTGATTTTCAGGGCATGCCAAACAAAACGAACTCCATTTCCATGAAGAAATCCCTCTCCTTCGTGTTGTGCTCGGCTACGGCCGCAGCCGCCACGCTCGCCATGACCTCGTGCAAGCCGTCCCAGCCTGCGGCCTCCCTGCCCTCCGCAGCGCCCTCCGCCTCCCCGGCGGCAGCGGCTTCCACCCCCGCTCCGGCGGCTTCCGCAGCCTCCGCGACGCCTGCAGATGCGAGCGCCCCGGCTTCGCCCCTCGGCCTGAAGGACCCCGTTGCCGTGGTCAATGGCGACCCGATTTCGCTCAAGGAACTCCAGGAAGCCTTCGACACGGCGGTAAAATCGTCGGGAATCAATGCCGCGGACCTCAGCGACGCGCAGAAGATCGAGGGTTATCACCAGCTCCTCGACGAACTGATCGTCGACAAGCTCATCGCCAAGCAGGCCGCCGCGGTGGAGGTCTCGCAGGCTGACATCGACGCCGAACTTGCCAAGATCAAGAAGCAGTTCCCGACCGAGGAAGACTTCAACAAGCAGCTCGCCCAGGTCGGCCAGTCGCCCGACAAGGTCGCCGACACGATCAAGAAGATGCTCCAGCAGCAGCGCTGGGTCGAGAGCCAGGTCGCCGACAAGGTGGCCGTGACCCCGGAGGACGCCCAGAAGTTTTACAACGACAACAAGCCGGAATTCCAGGAAGGCGCCTCGGTCAAGGCCAGCCACATCCTGATCCGCGTCGATGAGAACGCTCCCGAGGACGTCGTGAAGCAGAAGCAGGCCGAGGCCGCAAAGATCGCCGCCCAAGCCTCGAAGAAGGGCGCGGATTTCGCCGCCCTCGCCAAGCAGTACTCCGAGGAGCCCGGCGCCAAGGAATCCGGCGGTGATCTCGGCTTCTTCACCAAGGATCGTATGGTGCCCGAGTTTGCCGAGGCAGCCTTCAGTCAGAAGGTCGGCCAGGTCAGCCAGCCGGTGCGCACGCAGTTCGGATGGCACGTCATCAAGGTCACCGAGACCAAGGAAGCCCACCAGATCCCGTACGACGAGGTTAAGGCCAAGCTCATCGGCTTCCTCAAGCAGAGCAAGCAGCGCGACGCCGTGCAGAATCTCATCAAGGAACTCCGCGATGGCGCCAAGGTGGAGAACAACCTCCCGCCCGCCCCGGAAGCTCCAGCCGCTCCTGCCGATGCGGTCACGGTTCCGACCGTCGATCCCGCCAAGGCCCCCGGAGGCATTAATCCGTAAGCAAGATGGCGCGCTCGGCGAAACCCAACGTAGGAGTCATCGGCCTCGGGCTGATCGGCTCCCGCGTGGCAGCGAACCTCCGCAAGGCTGGTTATCAGGTGTGGGTCTGGAGTCGCTCCCCGCGGCCCGAACCCAATTTCCTCTCCTCGGCCGCGGAGGTGGCCGAGTCCGCCAAACAAATCCAGGTCTTTGTCTCCGACGGAGCCGCCTTGCTGGAGACGGTCAAGGCGATGGCTCCCGCGCTCGGACCAGAGCACGTGGTGATCAATCACACCACGGTTTCCCCGGCGGAGACCGTGGCGGCCTCCCATGTGGTGCAGGAGCGTCATGCCAAGTATCTTGACGCGCCCTTCACCGGCAGCCGCGATGCGGCTGCGGCGGGGCAGATCGTTTTTTACATCGGCGGAGACGCCGGTGCGCTGGAAAAAGTCCGTCCGCAACTCGAGGTGAACGCCCGGGCGATCCTGCCTGTGGGCGAGATCGGGCAGGCGGCCGCCCTGAAGATCGCGATGAATGTCATCATCGCCGTCTCCACCGCCGCATACTCCGAGGCGCTCGCCATCATCGATCGCAGCGGCATCCCTCTCTACAAGCTCGGCGAGGCTTTCCAGCTCCATGGGGCAAACTCCGCCCTGGGCAACATGAAGCTTCCCGGCATGATCAAGGGAAACTTTGAGCCGAGCTTCGCGCTCAAGCATATGTTCAAGGACGTCCAGATCGCGCTGAACATGGCCTCCGAGTACGGCATCGACCTGCCCGCTGCCACTGCCTTTGCCGGATCAGCCATGTCCGGGCTCCAGAGCGGCTGGGCGGATGAGGACTTCACTGTGCTGGCCCGCCAGTACGGATTTCCCAATCCCGACCACGAGATCCCCGAGGGGACGTTCCCGGCCAATGGCGCGCAACCCGAGCAGGGTGGGGGAAATCCCGCCACCGCCCCGGTGAAGAAGGGGATTTTTCCGCTTTTCGGACCGAAGAGCTAGAGCATGGCCGACGAGGCGACTCTGCTTTCCCCGAGAGGGTATTTTACACTGGCGGGTCTCGGTCGCATCCGTGTGACCGGCGCCGACCGCCTGCGCTATCTCAACGGCCAGACGAGCAACGACCTCCGCAAGCTTCGGCCCCGTGCGGCCATGAGCGCTCTCGTGCTCTCAGCCAAGGGCAAGCTCTGCGCCCCGGTGCGCATCTGGGAGGATGAAGACTCACTCATCGTCGAAACCGTCTCGGACCTCACCGAGACGCTTCTCGCCCGCCTGGAGAGATACGCCATCTCGGACGACGTGAGTTTTGAACCGATCGAGGCGATCTCGGGTTGGCATGTCGTGGGAGGCGGGACCGAGGGATTGCGCGTCGATCGTCTTGGTTTGCCAGGATACGATGTCGAGGCCCTCCCGGCCGGGCTGGAGGAGTTCACCTCCGACCAGGTGGAGCGCATCCGCATCGTCCATGGCGTCCCCGCCTGGGGAAGCGAACTCGACGAGGACACCCTGCCGCAGGAGGCGCGTCTTGAGACCTCGGCGGTCGATTTTCATAAAGGCTGCTACGTCGGCCAGGAGGTGGTCTCCCGCCTGCGCAGCGTCGGACGAGTCAACGAAATCCTGACTCTCTTCCGGGGAGAGGCCTCGCTCCCGGCTGGCCGACGCGTCTGGCCATTGGTGGATTCCCGGGGGGCAAAGGCAGGCCGCATCACCAGCGTCGCTCCGCTGGAGTCCTCGCTTTACGCGCTCGGCTATGCCTCCACCCGCTCGGATGAGACGGTTTTCTCGGTGATAGATGAAACTGGGGCTTGCCTTGGCCGCGTGGAAAAGACTGAATTCCCCCTTACTCTCGAATGAAGCTCCATCTGATCGTTGCCGCGCTCGTCGTTGGCTTTCTCACCGCCTCCCACGCCCAGACCCTGGGTCCCGAGGTCGCGGTCATGCAGATCCGTATCGGCAAGGAAAAGCAGCGTCAGCAGGTCGTGATCGGCCTTTATGACGAGGCCGCGCCTCTCACTGTGGCCAATTTCAAGGACCTCTGCCGCCGCAACTTCTATCGCGGCATGCGCTTTCATCGCGCCTTCCCCGGCAGCCTCGTCCAGACCGGCGACCCGTACAGTCGCCACGGCGATAATGACCGATCCGGCACTGGTGGCCCAGGCTATACCGTGCCTGCCGAGATCGGGCGCAACAATGTCCGTGGCTCCGTAGGCACCTCGCGTCTGCCCGACAATGTCAATCCGGCCAAGGCCTCCAATGGCAGCCAGATCTATTTTGCCCTCACCTCGCTCCCAAAACTCGACGGAAAGAACACCGTTTTCGGTGAAGTCCTCGAGGGATTGGACGTTCTGGAGGCAATCAGTAATCAACCGACAGATAGTAACGATTTTCCATTGGCAAAGATCATAATCGAATCTATTACTATCCAACCGCGCTTCGCCGGACAGGCGAGGTAGTAACCTTCAGCGCGGAGGCTTTCCCAAACGGGTAGGTACCGAAGTGGCCAAACGGGGCGGACTGTAAATCCGCTGGCATCGCCTTCACAGGTTCGAATCCTGTCCTGCCCACCATTTAGAAAACCCTGTAAGTCACAAGCTTACAGGGTTTTTAGGTTTTCACCCTGAATGAGCTTGAATGAGGTGGAATGTGTCTGATTGGGGTCAAATTTGACCCGAAATTGACCCGGCCTAATTTGACCCAGCGACTTGACCCACGGAAATTTGACCCAGAATTGACCCGTCCTTGGTTTTAATGTGCTTTTGGCCGGTCGCTTTAGATTCCAGAACTTGAATGAAATCGTAGGTTGGAATTCCATTTATCACTCGCTTGGTCATGTAAACGGACTCGATGCTGTTGGTTGATGCTTTAATGGAGTGCATCGTTATCGACTCGCACTCAGGGAGTAATTCCTGAAGTTGTTGTGTTTCAGTCTTCATTGGGTTGAGTTTCTTTTCATTTCGCATGGAAGGAGGGGAGGTACTTCGCGGCTCAGGCGGTCCCACAGGGACTCTAAATCGCACCAAGAGTACAGATTAACACCTCCAGGCCCTGTAGAGACATGAGGCTTGATCCAGCCAGCATGGAGAGCACGCACAAAAAGCTTCTGAGACCCAATAACGGCGATGGCCTCCTTCGTGCTGTATCCGAGTTTCTGGACTGGATGAGTTGTCCCCACCCTCAATTACGCGCAGAAAAATATCCGAGCGTAACCTTTTTCTTTACAATTCAACCTGAATCTGAACGAACCTATCTATCTGGCCCATCATTCTCTGCCTCACGATCACGGTCGCGACTGTAAGCAGTTAGGGAATTTATCATTCCATCAATTAAAGAGGAGTCGGTTTCTTCCTTCTCCAAGATTTCACTTCCATCGTCGAGGATCATGGCGTTTTCTTCCTGCTCCACAGAATTTTCATCTGGTTCCCATTGTTCGATCTCACCAGAAGCGATCACTTCGAGTTGACTCTTTAAGGTTTCGTTTTCTTTTATAACCTGTTCATAACCAGACTTTAATGCATTAAGACCCATTTTTAAACTCTCATTTTCTGACTTTAAAGCCGTGACGACCTGCT
>JAFKMU010000048.1 GCA_017305195.1 Verrucomicrobiota bacterium
GAAAAGGGCTGCGGTGGCGGAGTCGAGATTGTAGGGCTGGCGACCGTCGAGTTTGGCGCGGACAGGGTCAAAATCCACGAACCAACTCTGAAACAACGCCTGCACCATCTGCTCTAAATGATGATTTATCGTAGCAGTTGGCCGGGATTTTATGCCACTCTCTGGAAGTAAGACGGCAAGCAAACCAGAATGCCATGACTGATTCTCACCAAAATCTCGCCACCTTGTTGCCGAAGCTGCTGAGCGGGGAAATTTGCCCTACAGGCAACTAATCGAGAATTACAACGCTTATGCCCGACGACCTATCTCCACTCAAAGAGTCAACCTTCGCCACGGCACTCAACGAGCTCGATGACCTTCTAACGCAAAGCGGAAAAGCGTTCTTGATCGGTGCAGGGTGCAGCAAGTGTGCGGAACTGCCCCTCATGGCGGAACTCACGTCCAAGAGCCTCGCGAGCGCAAAGTTGAGCGCGACCACAAAGACAATCCTCTCTGCCATTCAAGGACTCTTTGCCGGTGCAAACGCCGCGAATATAGAAGACTACTTGAGCGAGTTGGTCGATCTTGTCGCAATAGCAGAACGGCGCGGTGTCCGTGGAGCAACGAGCCACACGGCTCCACTTGCCGGTGTCGATTACACTGCAAAACAACTCAAGGACGCGGTGGATGAAATCAAAGCGGCGATTGCTGAAGTGATCGATGTGCCGGTGTCGATGGATGTTCACTGGAAATTCATCCAAGCAGTTCATCGGCCGTCTCGGCCCGGTAGAACGGTGGCGGTTCGTCCCGTCGATTACTTGATTTTGAACTACGACACGCTCATTGAGAGTGCGCTAGCCCTTCAAAAGCTGCGTTATGCCGACGGAATGAACGGGGGCAACAGCGCATGGTGGGATCTGGCGACTTTCGAGGCAGAGGGACTTGCAGCCCGTGTAATAAAACTTCATGGATCGATTGACTGGAGCGAAATGTCCGGCGAACCACTGCCACGAAGGATCGACAAGAATCTCAGATTGCCCACCGGTAACGAACAAAAGGTTCTGATCTGGCCCGCATCTACAAAATACCGCGAAACCCAGCGCGACCCCTATGCGCAGCTGTCCAGCCTTGCACGTCGCGCACTTCGCCCACCATCCGGCACTCAAACCGTGTTGACGATCTGCGGTTACAGCTTTGGCGATTCCCACATCAACATCGAAATCGAGCGAGCACTTCGTGAATCAGGAGGCGAATTGACAATTGTCGTCTTCACATTTGATGAAGAGCCAACCGGCGATCTCAAGCGGCTCCACGAAGACAAGGACATCAGCGAACAAATCCGAATCTACGCCCGCAAGGGATTCTTTCACGGTGCAACTGTAACCAAGTCGGCAGTCGATCTGCCCTGGTCCAAATTCGAAAACATTGCCCGCCTTCTTGGAGGTGAACGATGAGCAATGAATCCCATAATCCGAATGATCCTTTAGAGAACCTCGCCATCGGGACGATCATCGAGGTTGATGGATCTCACATTGTTGCGGAACTGAAACCGGGCATCACTGAACTGTCCCGAGTCTTTGGAGGCGATACTTACCCGATTGGGCAGTTTGGTTCGATCGTAAAAATCCATTTTGGTCGGAGGATCATCTTTGCCTTCGTCGGGCGGCTCCGAATGAAGGCGGAATACGAGCTTGAGCGTGGCATTGCGCCACAAGCAGCAAACGACGAGCGAGTAATTGAAGCAGACCTCTTTGGCGAAGGTGAGTGGCTGCGCAACACGACCGTTACACCTGTTGGCTGGGAGCTGAAGTTCGACCGTGGAGTTGCAACTTATCCGCTTCCGCAACAAACCGTTTACCTCACGCCCAAACGCGAGCTTCGCTTCATTTACGGTCATGGGAAAGGCCCCTCCGTCCATCTTGGTGAGCATGTTGGGACAGGTGGGACAAAGTGTTTTGCCGAGATGAATGAACTACTCGGAAAGCACACAGCTATTCTGGGCTCAACGGGCGCGGGAAAATCAGGCACGGTTGCTGCAGTTCTTCACAGTCTCCTCGAAAGGGGCACTGAAGCTGGCTTAGCCAATTGGAAGCCGCGGATCGTTGTGCTCGATCCGCATAACGAGTATTCGGTCGCATTTCCGGGCCACAAGAAACTTTCCACGGATGACGGCTCGTTGGTCTTGCCTTACTGGCTCTTGAATTTTTCGGAGACGGTGGCATTGGTGATCGGCAAGACTGAGTTTGTCGCGACATCTCAGGCAAACATAGTGAAAGTAGCGCTGCTTAAGGCCAGGGTAGAAGGCGCTAAGGCTCTTGGACTGACTCCAGCAAAGATTACGGTGGACTCTCCTGTGCCCTACAAGCTGTCGACTTTTATTGCCGCCGTCGAAGCCGACAAGCCGCCGCAAGCAAGCAAACAGGATTCCCATAACTCTATTTTGGAAAAGCTCGACGTGTTAGTTCGGGATGCTCGTGTTGCCTTTATGATGAATGAGTGGAACGGTGCTGCTCAGGATCCATTTTCGGCAATTTTATTGCAACTTGTGAGTGATGGAGCACAGCCTAGAATCGTAGATCTTTCTGGAGTTCCTAACGAGGTTGCCGGTGTTTCAAGTGCGGTGATCGCACGGACACTCTTCAACCTGAAAGTTTGGCAGACGGCAGACGAACGCCAAAATGATCCTGTCTTGCTCGTCTGCGAAGAAGCGCACCGATACGTCCCCAATCGTGGAGAAGCTCAATACGAAGCTGCGCAAGAGGCAATTCGGCGGATAGCGAAGGAAGGCCGTAAATATGGAATCGGGCTCCTGTTGGTATCGCAGCGGCCAAGTGAGGTCGAGGCGACAGTGTTATCGCAGTGCAATAGCTGGATCATTCTACGGATTACTAATGACGCGGATCGTGAGCACGTCCGTGCGATTCTTCCTGATTCCATGGCGGGACTTACCAAGATGCTTTCAGGATTGCGGCGACAGGAAGCGATTTTTGTCGGGCAAGCGGCAGTCTTGCCGTCGAGAATTCTAATTCGTTCCCTCACGCCTGAGCAATTACCACGCTCGAATGACATCGACTTTGATAAAGGCTGGCAGGCGGCAGCATTGAACGATGCTCAACTCTCGGCCATCGCGAGCAAGTGGCGGTATCAGACCAAATGAGTCTCACTGAATCCCACGTTGAAGATGCCGCTTTGGAATGGTTCGATGGTCTGGGCTACGCCGTCGGGCACGGCCCGGAAATGGCTCCGGGAGAACCCGCGTTTGAGCGGGATTCATTCGGCGAGGTGGTGCTGACAGGACGCCTGCGCGATGCGCTGCAGCGGCTGAATCCAGATATTCCCGACGATGCGCGGGAGGAAGCGCTTCGGAAAGTGTTGCGGGTAACAACCCCGTCCCTCTTACAGACAAACCGAGCCTTCCATCAAATGCTGCGCAACGGCGTGGACGTGGAATATCCGCGATCCGATGGTTCCAACAAAGGCGATAAGGCTCACCTTGTCGATTTCGCGGATGTAGCGGCGAACGACTGGCTGGCGGTGAACCAGTTTACGGTGATCGAGGGGCAGCACAACCGGAGGCCGGACATCGTGGTCTTTGTCAACGGGCTGCCGTTGGGGTTGATCGAGTTGAAAAATGCCGCCGATGAGAACGCAACGATCTGGAGCGCCTATTCCCAACTGCAAACCTACAAGGCGGAGATTCCAAGCCTGCTGCATTACAACGCCGCGTTGATTGTCAGCGACGGCTTGCAGGCGCGAATCGGCTCGCTGACCGCGAACCAGGAATGGTTCAAGGTCTGGCGCACGATTGACGGGCACCAGGATGCCGCGCCCGGAACACTAGAACTTGAAACCCTCATCCGCGGGGTGTTTGACCGGAGGCGCTTTCTCGACCTCCTTCAACATTTCATCGTCTTCGAGGAAGACCCGGACAGCGGAGCGGCGCACAAGATCATCGCGGGTTACCATCAATTCCATGCGGTGCAGGCGGCGGTGGAGGAAACCGTGCGCGCTAGCGGCATGCGGGAGGAAAGCGCCCATATGAAGGAGGACGCGGGTAGTTACTGGACCGGGAAGATGCACGGCGGCAAACCGGGTGACCGTCGCGCGGGGGTGGTCTGGCACACGCAGGGCAGCGGCAAGAGCTTCACCATGCTGTTTTTCGCGGGAGCCATCGTGTGGCATCCGGCGATGCGGAACCCGACGCTGGTCGTATTGACCGACCGCAACGATCTCGACGACCAGCTTTTCGGCCAGTTCCAGCGCTGCCATGATATTCTCGGGCAAAGCCCGGTGCAGGCTGCGAGCCGGGAAAAGCTGCGAGACCTGCTGGCCGTGGCCAGTGGCGGCGTGGTCTTCACCACTATCCAGAAATTCCTACCCGAAAAGGGCGAGAGGATGCCGGAGTTGTCGCCGCGCCGGAACATCATTGTCATCGCAGACGAGGCGCACCGTTCGCAGTATGACCTTATCGACGGCCTTGCTCGCCACATGCGCGATGCGCTGCCGAACGCGAGCTTCATCGGCTTCACCGGCACACCCATCGAGAAGACCGACGCGAACACGCGGGCGGTGTTCGGTGATTACATCAGCATTTACGACATCCAGCGGGCTGTTGCGGACAAGGCCACGGTGCCGATTTATTACGAAAGCCGCATCGCCAAACTGGGCCTGAACGCGAGTGAATTGCCAAAGATCGACGCGGAGTTCGACGAGATCACCGAGGGCGAGGAGCTTTCCCGGAAGGAGAAACTCAAGACGAAGTGGGCCGCGCTGGAGGCGCTGGTGGGCGATCCGAAACGCATCATGCTCATTGCCGAAGACCTCGTAAAACATTTCGAGAAGCGCATCGAAGCCATGGACGGCAAGGCGATGATCGTCTGCATGAGCCGCCGCATTTGCGTGGAACTTCACGACGCGCTCATCAAGCTGCGCCCGGAATGGGCGGATGAAACGCTCAAAGTCATCATGACCGGCAGCGCCGAGGACGGCCCGGATTGGCAGCCGCACATCCGTAACAAGGAGGCGCGGCGAAAGCTCGCCAACTGTTTCAAAGACAGCAAAGACCCATTCCGAATCGTGATTGTGCGCGATATGTGGCTGACCGGGTTCGACGCGCCCTGCCTGCACACGATGTATGCCGACAAACCCATGCGAGGCCACGGTCTTATGCAGGCCATCGCCCGCGTGAACCGTGTTTTTCGCGACAAACCAGGCGGTTTGGTTGTTGATTATCTTGGCCTCGCCGATCAACTGAAACAGGCGCTGGCCACATACACCGAGAGCGGCGGCAAGGGGGATCCGACCTACGACACGCGACAGGCCATCGCCGTGATGCTGGAAAAACATGGTGTCGCCAGCGATATGCTGCATGGTTTCGATTGGTCGAAGTGGACGTCGGGCACGGCGACGCAGCGGCTGGCCCTCCTTCCCGCCGGGCAGGAGCATATTCTGGAGCAGGAAGACGGAAAGAAACGGTGGATTCAGGTCGTGGCGGAGCTTTCCCGCGCCTTCGCCCTCTGTGCGGCCAGCGACGAGGCTACGGCGATCCGTGATGACGTGAGCTTTTTTCAAGCCCTGCAAGCCGCATTGAGCAAACAGGGAGGTGGGAGCAAAAAGACGCCGGAGCAGATCGACGCGGCGGTCCGGCAGCTTGTGTCCAAAGCAATCACGACCGAGGGGCAAGTGATTGATGTTTTCACCGCTGCCGGTCTTCCCAAGCCGGACATTTCCATTTTGTCCGACCAGTTCCTCGCCGAAGTGCGCGGCCTGAAACACAAGAACGTTGCCGCTGAACTGTTGGAAAAATTGCTCAAGGACGAACTGAAAGTGCGCTCGAAACGGAACCTCGTGCAGGCACAAGTCTTTTCAGAAAAACTCAAGCAGACCTTGAACGCCTACCACAACCGCGCCATTTCCACGATGGAAGTGATTGAGGAACTCATCAAGTTGGCCAAGGAGATGGATGCTGCCGCGAAGCGTGGGGAAGACCTCGGACTGAATGATGACGAAGTCGCCTTTTACGATGCTCTCGCCACGAATGGTAGCGCTCGCAAAGTGATGGGCGACGACAAGTTGAAAGTCATTGCCACGGAGCTTATCACCCAGATTCGCAAAAGCGTGACCATCGACTGGACGCTTCGAGAGGGAGCGCGGGCCAACATTCGCCGGTGGGTGAGGCGCATCCTGAACAAATATGGCTACCCGCCCGACCTGCAGGATGAAGCCGTCCAAACAGTTCTCAAACAGGCGGAATTGCTCTGCGCTGACTTGAGCGTGAGTTGATGGTCCATGTTCTAGGAATGAGTTCTCTTCCTTGATTGCTGCAAATAGACTCCACGCAACCATCTGTCTCCGGTAGGGTTACTTGCTACACATGCCACTCGGAATCACCGAACAAATTATTTTCGACCACATCAAAGCCAACCGAGCCAATCGGGAGTTTTGGGACGGGAAAATTCGCCAGTTTCGGACCGAGGGAAAAAATGAAAATGAAGTTATTGCATTTTGGTCAATGGTATTCTTTCGTCCACAAAATGTAGTAATTTGGCATGACGGGTGGGTGCTGCTCATTAAAATCTCGCTAGAGAGGGATGCCAAGAACAGCTTGAGTTTTTGACGCCCCCTGCTCGGTGAACCTGTTCTCAACTGGGAACACATCCCGCCAACTGGGAACGTAGCTTTTGGTGGATGATTTCATCCATCTTCCGATTCTCGCATTGTGAATTATGCCCCGAGTTGGGGGCAACCCTCCCATTTTCTGACTCTAAGGTGGTCTTCATGAATCGAAACGGAAGCCGCCGCCAGATCACTCGCCTCGCGATAAATCGCCTTCGTGGAACGACGAAATGTTGGCTCGGGAACTCCCGTTATTGCTTCGGTGATTTTTATCCAATTTTGGAGAAATGCCTCGAAGCAAACCGGCTAACCTTTTCGACCATTCAGCAAAATCCCGGCTCGAAAACTTGTAAGCAAGTTGCACCCAACTGGGAGCAGGTTGTTCTCGATCCTCGGGCATAGTTCACCCTTCCAACCCATAAAACCATGAAAGCAAAATCCTCCTTCCAACGAGTGTCCATCGACGGAATGCGTCCGTTGGCCTTGACGAAAAAACAAATCATCGCCGTGCTCGGATCAGCCAAGCTAGTGGACCGCATGCTGTGGGCGACCCGGTATGTGGGTGGAAATTGGTTTACGATCATTCGGGAAGGCCGTGACCTTCTCGTGGCCACGGAATCCGTAGAAGCGGCTTATGTGCGGTTGGTTGGCGGAGAACTTCCTCCGTTGATGCCGAGCGAGCGCAAAGCGGCTGAAACCGGGGTGACGGCATGAAAATTCAGCCTCCATTCGTTTTCCTATCAGCCTGTTTGCGGCCAATAGGAAGAAAAGTCTCACCGCGTCGGAGACGGTCTTTCCGTAGTTTTCATTCTCTCCGTTTCCACGCGCCCGTTGTGGGGCAGCAGTTCCACAAAAATCTCGTTCCCTAAACCTCCACGATTCCCACCATGCAAATCACCACATCCCACCAGCAGAAAATCGAACGCCTTGAAGCCGAACGCCGCCAGATTGAAGATCGTCTGCGCCGGATGAAGCGTGCCGCCCAGACCGCCGAGCGCAAAAAACAGACCCGCGCCAAGATCATCATTGGGGCCCTGGTCCTGCGCGATCATCAAAAGCTTCTGCCCCAACTTATCGCTCTGGCTTCTCGGCAAGACGCAGAGCTTTTGCGCTCTGCCTTTCCTTCCGTCGCGAAGGAAGTGCCAGCGATAGCCGCTTCACGCCTGTAAGCGAGCCAGCCATGCACGCGAGACTACCGAGCCACCGGAGGCTTTCTTTGAAAGCTGAAGCGCACTTACGCATCGTGGGGTTGCCCCCACGACGCGAGTGCGCCCCGCCAGCGGCGGGGATGGCTCGCTACCGCGTGCCTGTCACCTGTTTTCTTTTCCTACAAGCTCACCAGCCGCTTTGCTGATATGGCGATTTTCCACTTGTCTATTCGCACCATCAGCCGCGCCAAGGGCCACAGTGCCGTGGCCCAGGTTGCCTATGACACGCGTTGTAAATTGACCAATGAGCGCACTGGTGAAAAACACGATTGGACCAAGCAAAAAGCCGATCTCCTCGAATGGCAGGTCATCGGCCCCAAGATGGAGCCCGGCGAGTTGGCCCGCCGGGCCGAACTGGCCGAGAAGCGGTGGGATGCTCGCGTTGGCCGGGCGATGGATGTGGCTTTACCCCACGAGCTGAACACGTCTGCTCAATGGGATCTGCTGCGTAATTTCGGCCTTCAACTTCGGGATACCTACGGCGCAGGGCTTTGCGTAAGTCTGCATCAGCCCAACACGAAAGGCGACCACCGCAATGTCCATGGTCACATTTTCATGACCACTCGCGCCGTTGATGAGGACGGCAATTTCTCGAAAAAGAAAATCCGGGAACTCGACGACCGAACTCTTGGCCCGCAGCAGGTCGAAAAAATCCGCGAGATGTGGGAGGTTCGCTGCAATCGCGCCCTCCGTAAAGCCGGGGTGACGGAAGGCGTTTCTCGCCAGTCCCTAAAAGCTCAGGGCATCGAGCGTCCCGCTGAAAAGCACCTCGGCGCAAAAGCCTCGGCCATGGTCCGCAATGGCTGCCGGATGCGCAAAGCCGATATCAATAAACTCATTTCCTCCGATTCCCGCCGTTTGGCGCAGATCGATTCTCAAATCCTACAACTCCAATCCCATGGCCATCGAAGGTCCCAACACCAGTCCGTTCAATCGCAAAACACAACCGCCCAGAAGCAGCATCTGGCAACAAACCGCCATCCGGATCGATCCCTTTCCCTCGGCCAAACCCACGGGATGGCTCTGTCTGGAAAACAGGGCTCTGCCTCTTCTGGAAATCGACCTTCTCGAAATCGTTCCCAATCTCGGTCTTCACATCCGCACCCGGCAGGAGAACTGGCTCGTTTCTTTGCCAAAGGAGCTGCGTTCTCTCGAATTGATCCAAGCCATCACTTCCGGGGAGGTCAATTGCTTGTTGGCGCCTTGCACGCTCTTCGAATCTTCATCCGAGTCCTCGAATCCGAGCAGCAGCGACAGCAGCAACTCGAAACCCAGCGTCCTGGAATTCGAATGAAGATGTAAATGACGTAGAAAACCTCCATTTGGGCGGACAAATGGCGGATAAATTTTCGCAACTTCCAGTCATTTCTGTGTGCTGCCTGTAAATTCGCAAAATTTAAGCAGAAAAGCGGGCAAATACGAATGCCAATCACTGTAAGACATTAACTATGAAACAGAAAGCCCCGTTGGAGAGCAATTCCAACGGGGCTTCAAATTGGTTGCGGGAGTAGGATTTGAACCTACGACCTTCAGGTTATGAGCCTGACGAGCTACCAGACTGCTCCATCCCGCGGTTAGGATGTTTCAAGGTATACGACTTTCTCCGAGTCGCAAGGATTTTTTACAGATTTATCGAAGATCGAAACTTGGGCGGGATCGATCCGGGAATGATCAGGACTTTCGCCCCGGTGCCGACGGTGTCGTAAAGGGAGATGACGTCGATGGACCTCATGCGGATGCACCCGTAGCTGGCTGGAAGACCAATGTTTCGCTCCTCCGGGGTCCCGTGAATATAAATGAGCCGACCAAAAGAGTTCTTGTTTCCAGCCTCCAGACCGTCGAGCCAGAGAATGCGCGTGACGATGGGATCACGTCCCGGTGCATCGACGGCGATGACCTCGCCGGTCAGCCGGCGCGATTTGAAGACCGCTCCGGCGGGGGCTCCGGCGCCGATCTTCTTCTTGATGCGAAACAGGCCCAGCGGGGTCGCATTGCTGTTGGGACGGCTGCCGAGGCCGTACTTGGAGGTCGACACGGGATACTCGGCGATCTTTTCCTCGTCGCGGAATACGACCATGCGCTGGTCGGCCGCGCTGATCAGGATGCGATGATGGGTGTCTCCGGCGCATCCGGCCAGCAGGGCCAGCGCCGCAACGGCGAAGAGGCGTCGCACGTTCACGCGTTGCTGCGGGCCATGAGCGCAAAGCCCGACTGTTGCAGCCAGAAGGCAACCGACTTCCATGCGACGTACGTGAAGCCGCCGAAGAACATCATGAGGAAAGGAACCGATATCCACTGCTGAAGCTCGATGGAATTCCACACGCAGTAGCCAAAGTAGAGCGCGAAGAGCAGTTCGATGAAGGGCAGCAGGGACTTGATCGGCATGTACCGGACCCGGCGCACGGCGACAGGCTTCGCCTCGATGCCGTACTTCGGCGTACGGGTAAACTCCGACTGGCGGTTGAGGATCGCCTCGATGACGCCCCGGGCGTTGTTCACCGACATGCCCGTGGCCAGCGCGAGGGTGAAGGGCATGAGCCAGATATCACGCCACCATCCGCGGGGATTCTGGTGCATCTGCCCGACGAGGTAAAAGAGCGCGATCGAGACCGAGGTGGCAAAGAAGATCGGCAGGTCGACCAGGAGCGAGTACATCGGCCCGTGCTTCGCGGCGAAGGACTGCGGCAGGATAAGCACGCAAAGCATCACGAGAAGCAGATAGCCAAAATTTGACGTCAGGTGGGCCGTGGCCTCCAGCTTGATGAGCAGGGGCAGCCGGGCCTTCCACACCTCGGGCAGGAGCTTTTTGCAGGTCTGGATCGAGCCTTTGGTCCAGCGATGCTGCTGGGACTTGAAGCCATTCATGTCCACGGGCAACTCGGCCGGGACGAGAACATCAGGAAGGTAGACGAACTTCCACCCGCGCATTTGGGCGCGATAGCTGAGGTCGAGATCCTCGGTAAGCGTGTCATAGTGCCAGCCGTCGGCGTCCTCGATGCAGGACTTGCGCCACATGCCGGCGGTGCCATTGAAGTTGAAAAACCGTCCGCTGCGGCTCCGCGCCGTCTGCTCGAGAAGGAGGTGTCCATCGAGGAACATGGCTTGCACCTTGGTGAGGAGCGAGTAGTTGCGATTCAGGTGCCCCCAGCGCATCTGCACCATGCCGACCTTGTCATCGGTGAAGTAATCGATGCATTTCTTAAGCACATCCGGTGCGGGAACGAAATCCGCGTCGAGGATGAAGATATACTCGCCCTTCGCTCGCTCCATCCCGGCCGCCAGCGCTCCGGCCTTGAAGCCTTCGCGGTTGTCGCGGTGTAGATATTCCACATCGAACCCCTCCTCCCGCAGCCGGGCCGTCTCGGTTTCCGCGATTTGCGAGGTTTCATCGGTGGAATCGTCGAGAATCTGAATCTGCAAAAGATTCTTGGGATAATCGAGGTTCCTGACCGACTCGATCAGCCTCCGGATGACATAAAACTCGTTAAAAACCGGAAGCTGGACCGTGACGGGAGGCAGTTCCTCAAAGGTGGCGACGGGCTTCGCCGGGCGATTGCGGTTCTTGAGAAACAGGTAGATAATGCAATACCGATGAATGCCATACGCCGAAAGGCCTATGAGCACACTGACATAGCAAACTGTCCAGATGACGCTTTGAAACATCGCGTCAAGCGATCCACTCATCGATTAATTCCCCCCGTTATAAGTGCCGGGCTATCAACCCAAACCAGAGGGAACGGTCAAGCGCAAAAACCCCGCCGGGCAAACGGCTTGCTGGAGTTCCGCCCGGGTTTCTGGTAGAGTATTTTCATGCCTTCCGTGGATTCCATCACAGCGGAACTGCAGTCCCTCGACCGGCAGTATCAGATCCATCCTTTCACCAATCACTCCGATATGCATGGGACGGGGACGCATATCATCCAGCGGGGGGATGGATGTTATTTCATCGATGAAACCGGCACTCCCATCCTCGACGGCCTGGCCGGTCTCTGGTGCGTGAATGTCGGGTACAACTGTCGCGAGATCGTCGATGCCGTGATGGCGCAGATGACCCAGCTCCCCTACTACCCGTCGTTCTTCAATTCCACGACCGAGGCGCCGATCCGGGTGGCGGAGTTTCTCGCCCGACATGCGCCAGCGCGACTGAACCACACGATTTTCTCCAATTCCGGCTCCGAGGCCAACGAAACCGCCCTCAAGGTCATCCGCGGGTACTGGAAGCTCAAGGGCCAGTCGCAGCGCCGGAAGATCCTCTGCCGTACGTACGCGTACCATGGCGTCACTCTGGCCACCACCAGCCTGACCGGGCTGGTGAACTGCCAGGAACCCTTCGATTTGCCGCTGGAGGGCTATATCCGCATTCCCGGGCCTTACCACTATGGGGCCCGCAGTCCGCTGACTCCCGAGGCATATGGCCAGTGGTGCCTGGAGGAAACGCGCAGGATCATCCAGGCCGAGGGGCCGGAGACTGTGGCCGCGCTCTTTGCCGAGCCGATCCAGGGCGCGGGCGGAGTCATCACGCCTCCCGCCGGGTACTTGCAGGGATTGCGCGCGCTTTGCCGCGAATACGGCATCCTTTATGTCTCGGACGAGGTGATCACCGCCTTTGGCCGCGTGGGCGCATGGTTTGCCAGCGAGATGTGGGATCTCGATCCCGACATCATCTGCGTGGCGAAGGGCATCACCAGCGGATACCTGCCGCTAGGAGGCACGATGGTCAGCGACGAAATCGCCGAGCCGCTGCTCAGCGGCGGGTATTTTGCCCATGGGTTCACATACTCCGGCCATCCGTCGTGCTGTGCCGCTGCGCTGGCAAACCTCCGGTACATCGAGGATCACGACCTGATCGCCAAGGTGAAGGACGATCTCGGTCCTTACTTTGAGGCCAAGCTCGCCAGCCTCGCCTCGCACCCGGCGGTATCGGAAGTGCGCGGCATCGGGCTGATCGGTGCGGTCGAGCTGGTCCCCCGGGGCGGTCGCGACGCGCTCACCCCGACTTCGTTGCTGGGAGCTCGCGCGTCCAACCTGATCCGCGCCGAGGGCGCGATGGTGCGCGGCATCCGCGATCTCATCGCGATCTCGCCCCCGTTGATCGTCAGCAGGGAGCAGATCGACAGCCTGTTTGCCAGCATCGTGCGCGGCCTCGACAAGCTGTGGGACTAGGTCCGGCTACGTAAAAAAATTTGATCCGCCCGCTCGCGGGACTTGTCGAATCCCGATAAGCGAGGCAAGTTGCCGCTATGGCGACGGCTGCCGAAGACGACGCGGAAATCGTTCTACCACCCGAGGATGCGGAAATCCCGCTCGCGGTGGACACAAAGCCGTCGCGTCCGGTCCGCAACGCGCGGTATTTTTACCGCATCGAAAACAACCGCCTCGTCGACTGTCCCGACGAGGAGGCGCAGATTTTTGTCTACATCGCGCCGACCATCGACGACGAGTCCGAGCTGCAGGAACTCTACAATATTGACTATCACACCCTGCAGTCGTCGCTCGACCCGGACGAGCTTTCGCGTCTCGAGTTTGAGACCGACCATGCCGCACTGATTTTCAAACGCCCCAAGAGCTTCTGCGCGGATGACAATTTCCTGCTCAAGCTCACCTCGACGGGCGTCTTTCTTTACGAGGATCATCTCGTCATCGTCATGCCCGACGACGCACCGCTCTTCGAGGGTCGCGTCCCCTTCCAGGTCCAGTCCATCCACGATGTCATCCTGCGGCTGCTCTACCAGTCCACCCTCCACTTCGAGGGGCACCTGAAGGCGATCAACATGCTCTCCGACTCCCTCGAGCGGCGCATCAGCACGTCGCTGGAGAATAGGTATCTCCTCAACATGTTCGCCCTGGAGAAGAGCCTCGTCTACATCGTGAACTCGATCAGCTCCAATGGCGCCCTGCTGGAGCGCCTGCGCACCTCGGCCGAGCGGCTCGGTTTCGACCGCGACCAGACCGGCATCATCGAGGACATGATCATCGAGAACAAGCAGTGCTACCGCCGCGCGGAGATTCACACCCAGGTCATCGGCGGCCTCATGGATGCGCGAGCCTCGATCGTCAGCCACAACCTGAACCAGCTCATCAAGAAGTTCACCATCTGGACTGTCGCCATCATGCTGGCCAACCTCGTGATCGGCATCTTCTCGATGAATGTCGATCTGCCGCTGCCCGAGGATCACTCGTGGTGGCCCTTCATGCTGATCAACCTGCTGGCGCTGGGAACAGCCGGGCTCGTTTTCTGGATTTGGCGCGTGAAAAAGTGGTAAGGAAAATTCTCTTGGCGCTTGTCCTGTGGAGCGTCGCCCCCGTGGTCTGGTCACAGGAAGCCGTACCGGACAAGCCTCCGCTCAGAGTGGCCATTGCCGGATCAGTGCCGTTTGTCATCAGCAACGACGACAATACCTTCACGGGATACTCGATCGAGGTCTGGGAGGACGTCGCCGCTCACAATGGATGGACGTTTGAGTATACCCAATACCCGACGAAGCTCGATGCCCTGGCCGCGATGCAGAGGAAAGAGGTCGACATCATCGTGGGAGATCTCGGCATCTTGAGTGCGTTGCAGGGAAAAGTGGAGTTTTCCCAGCCATATTTCCGCTCAGGCCTGCACATCATGGTGAGCAATGCCCGGCCTCACACATTTGGCCGCATCCTGTCCGACCTCTACAACTGGGGGCACCTGAGGCCGTTCTGGTATCTTCTCGGCGCCATCGTTGTCGGTACGCTCTTTGTCACGTGGTTCGAACGCAGACACAACCCCGACTTCCCCAAAAGTCGCAGGGACGCTCTGGCAGAGGCTTTCTATTACGTGATCTCGCTGTCTCTCGGGAAGAGCGCCTACAAGGGTTTTGGCGGCTGGTTCGGGCGTATCGTAATGTGCGTCTGGACCATCCTGAGCGTGGTGATCGTCGCCTATGTGACATCCAGCATCACAAGCACCATGACGGTGGAAAGTTTGCGCGGCCACATCCAGGGACCGGGGGATTTGCATGGCCATACCGTGGGCGCGGTCAAGGATACCGCCGCCGTGCTTTACCTGCGTGAGAAGATGATCGAAAGCATAGAGTACCCTGATCTGGATACCGCCGTGAGAGAAGGCCTGCTCACCGGTCAGGTGCCGGCCATCGTCGGAGCAGCCCCCGAGCTTCAATACTACGACAAAAACCATCCTGAACTCCCGATCACCGAGATAGGACCCGTCTTTTCCCCCTACAACTATGGTTTCGCGGTTCCGCTCGGCAGCCCGCTCCGGGTGCAGATAAATAGCGCGATCCTCGAACTGCAGGAACGCGGAACGCTCCTCGATCTCGGGCTGAAGTATTTCGGACCGGTCTTTCAGCCGTAGTATCCCGGTATTTCCTCGACGGCAGCCTTGCCGGAAAGAAGACGCCGGACCAGTCGGGCCTCCCTATTGAGCAGCCCGATGGAGCTTGCTGCGCTTGCGACCGTAAAAGAAGTAGATCACCAGTCCCAAGACCAGCCAGACCGCAAGGCGAATCCACGTGTCCATGGGCAGCGCCAGCATCATCGCCAGGCACATCAGCGCGCCGAGGATGGGAACCACCGGCACCCACGGCACGCGGAACTGACGCGGCGCATCCGGCTTGGTGACGCGCAAAACGATCACCGCGAGGCATACCATGACAAAGGCAAGCAACGTCCCGATGCTGCACATGTGCCCGACCACATCACCCGGCACGAATCCCGCGAAGACGCTGACAAACAAGGCAAAGAGGATGTTGGACTTCCACGGAGTGCGAAATCTCGGGTGAATGTCGCTAAACAGACCGGGTAGCAAACCATCCCGCGACATCGAGTAAAACACGCGGGACTGACCGAGAAGCAGGATCATGATCACGGATGAGAATCCCGCCAGGATGGCGACCTCCACGAGCAGAGTGAAGACCTTGTACGGCGTCTGCTCAATCGCGACCGTCACGGGAGCCAATCCCTCCAGGCCGATGAACTGTTTATAACTCACCATGCCGGTCAGCACGTAGGAGAACAGGCAGTACAGAACGGTGCAGACCAACAGGGAGACCAGGATGCCGATCGGCATGTCTCGCCTGGGATTTCGCGCCTCCTGGGCCGCTGTGGATACCGCGTCAAACCCAATATAAGCGAAAAAAACAATCGCCGCCCCGCGAAGCACACCACTCCAGCCAAAATGCCCAAACTGCCCCTCATTGGGCGGAATGAAGGGAACATGGTTCGATGGGTTGATAAATGACCACCCGACTGCAATAAACGCCACCACCACCGTCACCTTCACGGCGACCATGATGGCATTGAAGACAGCCGATTCCCGGATGCCCTTGATGAGCAGTCCCGACATCAGGACGACGATAAAGATCGCCGGGAGATTGATCAGTCCATGAACCTTTGAGCCATCCTGCAAGGTCAACAGAGTAAAGGGCGAAGCCGCCAGTTGAGCGGGAAAGGCGATGCCGATGTGCCCGAGGAACTTGATGAGGTACACCGACCAGGCGCTCGCCACCGTGGCGGCGCCGACCGCATACTCAAGGACGAGATCCCAGCCGATGATCCAGGCGAAAAACTCACCGAGGGTGAGGTACGAATACGTGTAGGCGCTGCCGGCTGCAGGGACCATCGAGGCAAACTCCGAATAGCACAAACCTGCAAGGGCGCAGCCGATGCCCGCGATCACAAAAGACAGAACGATGGCCGGACCGGCGTAAGAGCCCGCGGCCGAACCGGTGACCGAAAAGATACCGGCTCCGATGATGACCCCGATCCCGAAGAGCACGAGGTTCGTCGGTCCGAGCGCCCGGTGAAGTTTGACCTTGTCCGTTCCCTCGCCGGTCAACTCCTGTTGGAGCACCTCGATGGATTTGCAGCGTAGGAACGAACGGAGAACGGATTTCATAATTCTGGAAGCCCTGCTCGCCGCTCCATGTGCCCGGTGGCAACCGCGGCGGCCAGAAGTCGCGCGCCATTAAAGGCAAAGGCGTCGCTCATGGCAACGTCGTGAGCAGGCAAATCTGCGTTTTCCCGCAAAATGCGAAGCCGGCGAGGTCTCTCCCTACCTCGCCGGCTCGCTGTCTCCCCTGTAGTACCCTTATGAGTTTTACTTACTAGACCGCTTTCTCGCCGGTCTCGTCGGTGCGGATGCGGACCGCCTCTTCTACGGGCGATACGAACACCTTGCCGTCACCGATTTTGCCGGTCTTCGCGGCCTTCACGATGGCTGCCACCGCGCTCTCCAGGAGAGAGTCGGCGAGGACAACCTCGATCTTGATTTTCGGAAGGAAGTCGACCGTGTATTCGCTACCGCGGTAGATTTCCGTGTGCCCTTTTTGCCGGCCGAAGCCTTTGACTTCGCTGACCGTCATTCCCTCGATACCCAGATCGGCCAGGGCGTCCTTCACTTCTTCCAGTTTGAAGGGCTTGATGATTGCTTCGATTTTTTTCATGGCGATGTAATCTTATTGCTACGTTACTTCCGCAATTAGTCGAGGAGGTAACCCTCTTCGCCGTGTTCCGCGATGTCGAGACCGCCGGATTCCACTTCGGTGCTCGGACGGAGACCAATCGTGAACTTCACGAGGAACGCGATGATCGTGGTGGCAACCACCGAGAGAACGATCGTCACGACAACCGCCTTGAGCTGGTTCATGAGCAGACCGTCCTTGAGGCCGGCGACGACCGGGTTGGCGTCGGCACTGGCGAGGATGCCAGTCATGATCGCACCGAGCGTACCACCCACACCGTGGACACCGAAGGTATCCAGGGCGTCGTCATATCCGATGAGCTTCTTGAGGTAGGTCACCGCGAGGAACGGGATGATACCAGCGGCGATGCCGATGATCACAGCACCCGAGGCAGTCACGAAACCGCAAGCCGGGGTGATGACCACGAGGCCAGCCACGATACCCGAACAGAAGCCGAGTACGCTGGGTTTGCCTTTGAGAATCCATTCCACAACACCCCACACGAAACCGGCGATGGCCGCAGCAAGCATCGTTGTGCAGAAGGCGTTGGAGGCGATGGCGTCAGCACCGAGCGCGGAGCCGGCGTTGAATCCGAACCAGCCGACGAAGAGCATTCCGGTACCAACCATGCAAAGCACCATGGAGTGCGGGGGCATGGGCTCCTTGCCGAATCCGAGACGAGGTCCGAGGATGATGCAAAGGACGAGAGCCGACCAACCGGAGGACATGTGCACAACCGTGCCGCCTGCGAAGTCGATGGCCTTGATGCCAGCGTCAGGATTGAGCGTGCCGCACATGAAACCCTTCACCGACCACACCATATGGGCGAGCGGGAAGTAGACGGCGAACATCCAGAGGGCCGTGAAAACGAGCACCGAGATGAACTTCATGCGCTCAGCCGTGGCACCGAAGATAAGGGCCGGCGTGATGATCGCGAAGGTCAGCTGGAACATGGCCCACACGGAATCGGAGATCCAGTAGTAGCCAGCTCCCACAGCACCAGGCTTGATACCGTTGAAGAAGGCTTGGCTAAGATCGCCGTAGAACGGGCTGGTGCCGTTGAAAGCGAGGCTGTAACCGGCGAGATACCAGAGCAGCGTCACCAGGCCGGTGATGCCCATGCACATGGCGAGAATGGAAAGGACGTTCTTGGAACGAACCAGGCCGCCGTAGAAAAGAGCCAAACCGGGGAGGGTCATGAACAGAACGAGGGCCGTAGCCGTCATCTGCCATGCATTGTGACCCGGACCAGGAACTGCAACCTTGGAGGCTACGTCTGGCGTACGTGCGCCATTGTTAACATAAGCCTCGAGGTCTGCCACGCGCTGTTCCAGTGTTGGTTCTGCAGGTGTCGCAGCGGCCTCGGCCGGGGGTGGTGTGGTCGCTGGAGCATCCTGCGCGGATACCCAGCCAGGAAGTGCAAACGCGCTGGCCATAACGGCGGCAGCGATCGTTGCAAGCATGGGTTTACGTGTGAGCATTGGTTTTATTACGTCTTGGTTGTGGTTGACTTTGGGCCTTCCCAAGGGACGGCAAAAACAGCTTAAGCAACAACCGTGCCAACCCTTTTCAACCCGCTCACCCAAGCTAATCCACCCGGACTTGCTCAATTATCCACAGATCAAAGACCTGTGGATAAAATGTCACATCCGAAGATTACCCTTGCTTCGCGGCCTTGCGCTTTTGGAGCCAGGCAACAGAGAATTCCCAGACAATCGGCAGCACAGAGACAACGATGATACCTAGAATAACGAGCTTCATGTTCTTCTGTACGACCGGATGGAGGCCGAAAAAGTAACCTCCACCAAGGAAGAGACCGACCCAGAGAATCGCTCCGATGATATTGTAGGAGAAAAACTTACGATACTCCATCGTTCCCACGCCCGCCACGAAAGGCGCAAAGGTGCGCACAATCGGAACAAATCGGGCCAGGATGATCGCCCGTCCGCCGTACTTCTGGTAAAACGCGTGCGCCTTGTGCAGATGCTCGGGATTGAAGAACCGGCTTTTTTCGAAATGGAACACCCGGGGGCCAAACCATTTTCCGATTCCGTAGTTCACGGAGTCTCCGAGGATGGCCGCGATGAGCAGCAAGGGGAGCACGACCTCCATTGCGACGAGCTTCTGGGCAGCCAGCGCGCCGACGGCAAAGAGGAGCGAATCTCCCGGCAAAAACGGAGTAACCACGAGACCGGTCTCGCAGAAGATGATCAGAAACAGCAGGACGTAAACCCACACTCCATAGTTCTCAATCACCCATTTGAGGTGATTCTCGGCGTGCAAAAGAAACTCGATGAACTGCTTCAGGATCTCCATGGCGAGCGGTTACCAAACGCGACGGAGTACATCTTGGGAAGGAAATTCAGCTCGGTCTCGCGGTTGCAGAGCCGGGGAACCGCTGCTAAACAACCCTAGCCCATGATTTCCGCTGTCTGCTCCGCCCATGATGTCCGCTGAACCTGTTCCACAGGAACCCTTCAGCATCGACGCGGCGCTGGAAGATTGCCTGGTGCAGACCGATGGCGAGGGTGTTCTCCTTCAGACCGCTCTGGAACGCCTCGGCCCGGCGAGTTACTGCTTTGTCTCTCTGCTGCTGAGCGTCCTGTTTATCCAGCCCTTCTCGCTCGGCCCCCTGACCATGGCCAGCGCCCTGACGTTCATGGCCTCGGGCTGGCAGATGGTGCGGCGAGCGCAATACCCGAAGCTGCCCAAGCGCATGAGGGACGCTCGTCTCCATGGCAAGGGGTGGAAAATGGTGATCGCCTTCTGCCAGAAAACCCTCCGCTTCTGCCGCAAATTCACCCGTCCCCGCCTGCAACAGTGGGTAAGCGGAGACCGGGGCGAGCAATTCATCGGCTGGCTCATCCTCATCGGCGGCTTCCTCGTCGCCATCCCTGCAGCCAACCTGCCGCTCAACAATACCCTGCCCGCTCTCATGGTCCTCTTCGCCGCCATCGCATGGCTGGAGAAGGACGGGCTGATGATCTTTATCTCGCTCGCCTGGGGAGTGCTCACCCTGCTCTACTTTCTCATCGTCGGACTGGCTCTCTGGTTCTTCGGTGAGCAGGTCGCGACGTGGATGCACTCCTTCTGGGGGCATTTCTGGAAATGAACGTCTTTCTCCGAGTCCTTCCCTACGTCCGTCGTTATCCGGCTCTCGCTTTCGGCACCCTGGCCTGTGCCGTCGTCGGGACGCTTATGGTGATCGTCTTCCCGACCGTCACGCAGTACATCATCGACGAGGTCATCCGCAAAAATCAGCCGCAGATGCTTCTCCCTCTCGTCGCCATCGGGCTAGCCTCCTTTGTCGCTCAGGATGGCCTGAACGGCATCCGCATCATTCTCAACAACAGCTTCGAGCAGCGGGTCATCTTTGATCTGCGCAGTGAACTTTACGCCCATATCCAACTGCTCCCGCTCAAGTGGTTCGACAATCGCGCGACCGGCGACATCATGACCCGCCTCATCGAGGACGTGACCTCGGTCGAGCGGGTCCTCATCGACGGCATCGAGCAGGGTTCGGTCGCCATCCTTCAGATCCTCATCGTGACGGGGGTGATGCTGGCCTATAGCTGGGAGCTTACCCTGGTCGCCCTCCTGCCCATTCCGCTCCTCGCCGCCGGGGCTCTCGCCTACACCCTCACGGCCCGCAGCCGGTACCGCCAGCACCGCAAGGCCGCCTCCGCGCTCAACGCCCTGCTGCACGACAACATCGCAGGCATCCGCCAGATCAAGACCTACACCAGCGAGCAGCGCGAGCACGCCCGTTTTGACTCCGCCAGCGAAGCACTCCGCCAGGCCTCCCTCATCGTGATGCGAGCCTGGTCGATCTACAACCCGTCGATGAATTTCCTCTCCTCCGTGGGCATGCTCCTCATTACGGGTTACGGAGCCTACCGCGTCCTGCACTCCGGCATGGAGCTGGGCGTGCTGGTCATGTTCATCGTCTTTGCCAGACTGCTCTACGAACCAGTCGGTCGTCTGCATCAGCTCAACCAGCTCTTCCAATCCGGCCGGGCGGCAGGGGAGCGCGTGTTCGAGATCCTGGACGAGCCGACCGAGACCGACGAGGGAGCAGGCAATGCCGCCCCGCCGGTCAAAGGCGATGTGGAATATCGGAATGTCTCCTTTGGCTATACAGAGGAACGCCAGATCCTGAAGGACATCAATCTCCATGCCCGCGCAGGAGAAATGATCGCCCTCGTCGGCACGACGGGCGCGGGCAAATCCACCGTCATCAACCTGCTCACCCGCTTCTACGAATACAACGAAGGCGATATCCTCATCGACGGGCGATCCATTCGCGACATCTCACGTCACGATCTCCGCAAGAACATCGCCATGGTCACTCAGGAGAGCTTTCTCTTTAACGGCACCACCGCCGAGAACCTCCGCATGGGCAAACCCGACGCGACCGAGGAGGAGATGTGGCAGGCGCTGGAGGCGGCCAATGCCGCGGAGTTCATCCGCCGCATGCCGGAAGGTCTGCATTCCGCTGTCGGCGAGCGTGGCATCAAGCTCAGCGTGGGCGAAAAGCAGCGCGTCTCCATCGCCCGCGCCCTGTTGAAAAACCCGCCCATTCTGATTCTCGACGAGGCAACCGCCAGCGTCGACACCGCGACAGAGCGCCTCATCCAGGAAGCTCTCGACCGCCTGATGACCAACCGCACGAGCTTCGTCATCGCGCACCGCCTCTCGACCGTCCGCCACGCCGATCAGATTCTCGTCCTGGACCGGGGCCAGATCGTCGAGCGCGGCCAGCACGCCTCCCTGATCGAGCACGGCGGCATCTACGCCAAGCTCAGCCGCCTGATGGAAGACGACGCCTCGCTGAACGAAGCGACGCGCGCCTAGAAATCAGGCTGCGCGCCGGGCCACCGGCATCTTGTATCGGCAGCGTCGCGCCCGGTTCCCGTAATTTGGGCATCCCCAGAATTCTCCAAACTGCCCGCTCCGTTTCACGAGAGATATTTCACATTGAGGGCAGGTTGGGGTCTTGTAATCGCCTGTCGTGATTTCCCGAATCAGGTCAACGCGACTCCGATAATCGAGGGAATTCAACCAGACGACCAATTCCTCGCCGTCCACCAGCGTGAGCGCCTTGCCCTGCGCCCATTCGCGAGCCGCGCCGGAGAACTTCCCGGAACAAATGAAATATCCATGCGGAGCGCCCTCCGCCGCCATGGCTCCATACAGCTCGCGAATGGTTTTTGGCGGAATCTGCCAGTTGGTCCACGCCTTGCACTGCACAATGGCGACAACCGGGCCGTACTCCCCTTCCCGGAGCACGAGGTCGATCCCGCCATCTCCTCCGGCCTTGATCCGTTGAGCATGCAGGCCCAGCGCACGGAAGAGTCCCTGCGCCAGCAGCTCAAAATGCCGCCATTCCATACTTTTCACCAACTCCAGAGTGAAAAGATCCGGCGGCGGGGTCGGAACCGGAGTGTAAAAATCACGCGCCGAGGGCGAGCCGTCCTTTTCCACCCGGAGAGGATATGCATCAAAAGACGTCTTGCGATGGCCTGAGGGCCTCGATCCGGAAGATCGCAGGACCAAAAAGACGAAAGCGAAAGCGCCAGCCACCAGCACCAACCCGACCACGCCTGTCGCCAGCAGCACCCCAAAGGAAGCCAGCTTCTTCAAATCGAACCCGACAAAGGCAAAGGCCCCAAGGAACACCAAAGCCAAAATGCCCCGGACCAAATCAAAATCACCACCTTTACGACGACGCGCCATATCTGGCGGAGAAACCCGCCAGGAAATGGCTTAGCAGAAAACCGCTAAGCTATACAAGAACGCTTAATCCGAGACAGCTTAGTGCCGGCAGCCGCAGCCGCCTCCTCCACCTCGGCACTCTCCCTCGCCGTGCTCGTGATCATGATGATCATGGTCGTGGGCATGCCCGCGGCCTCCACAGCAGCCTTCGCTATCGTGGTCATGGCCGTGGCTGTGCTCATGGCCGCCGCAGCACCCGCCGCCTTCGTGGTCATGGCCGTGGTCATGCCCATGGCCGCCGCAACATCCGCCGCCTTCGTGATCATGGCCGTGGCCGCCGCAGCAGCCCTCCGGCTCCGCCTGGTAGACGACAAACTCGATTTTCTGGAAAGCGAGCTGCTCGCGGATGCGCACGATGAGATTCGCCGCGCTGTCATCCGGCAGGTGGGTCGTGCGGAGCTGAATCTCCACCGGCTTGTCGCGGAGCTGCGGGAAAGCCTCGGTCATTTCGCCATCGAGGACGAAGGAGAGGTAGGCGTTCACCTTGTTCTCGAGCTGGGCCAGTTGCTCTTCGCCGCCGGTCCACTCACGGGTTTCGTACATGGCGAGAATGACCTTATCCGTGGCGGAATCAAGGGCCATGGCGTCGAGAACAGAGGGATTTTCAAGTCCGGACATAAAATTGCGGGATAGGAGTTATTGAGGTTTTAGTGCCGGACGACCGGCCACCATTGATAGAGGAAAAAATACACGAGCACTCCGGTGACGGAGACGTAATACCAGAGAGGAAAGGTCCAGCGTGCCCAGGCCCGATGCCGGTCAAGGTTGCCTTTGAAAGCATGGCGCAGGGTGATGATCACCAGCGGCACGATGGCAATGGCCAGCAGGATGTGCGAGATGAGCATCCCGTAGTAAATGCCCCGGATCGCCCCCTCGCCGCCGAAGGGCGTATGCACGCCCCGGACGAGGATCTTGTGAATCACATAGGTGACCAGAAACACCATCGAAACGCCGAAAGCCGACAGCATCGCCACGCGGTGCGCCGCAGGGCGGTTCGTTTTGATCAGGATAAAACCAGCCGTCAGCAGCACCGTGGCGATGCCGTTGAGACTGGCGTTGACGGCGGGTAGGTCGCTAACACTCATCAGGCGCGAGGAGCATGCCCGAGAGCATGGGTGGTGATCCAGACGGAAAAGGAGTTTCTATTCACGGTGCGTTCTACGAGCCGGGTTTCCTCTCGGATGCTCCCGAGGGAATGCGGCGAGGCAAGGTCGCCCGATCAGGCGCAAAATCAAGCCCGGGCTTCTTCACCGGGAGGAGCTTTTGCCCTCCCGCAAGAGGTCGCCAATGTCCATGAGAAGCTTTTGCACGACCTCGGGGCTTTCACCGTCCTCGTAGCCGCGAATCACCCCCTGCTGGTCGACGACGACGAAGCGAGTCGAGTGGGCGGGCATTCCGTCTTTGTCCGTTCCGAGCGGCAGGAGGAAGCCCTTGACCATGACATTGTGAATCTGGTCGGTCGGGCCGGTGAGGAGCTTCCATCGCGCGGGGTCCGCTCCGAACCGCTCGCCGTATTCCGACAGCACGGCAGGGGTGTCAAACTCCGGATCGACGGAAACGCTGATGAGCTGCACGTCATCGAGCTTCGGCCCGAGAGCCTGATTCAGACGGCCCATCTGGGCGCTCATGCGGGGGCATGGCCCCATGCAGCGGGTGAAGATGAAATTCAGCACGGTCACTTTCCCCTTGAGCACGGCGTCCGTCACGGTCTTTCCCTCCTGCGATGTGAGGGAAAAAGCCGGTGCCGGTTCGAGCCTGGGCAGTGAAGAGGCGACCGGGCGCATCTTTTGCAGACTCACGTAAGCAAATGCCACAAGCCCGACCAGAACCACGAAAACGATCACCCAGCCGAGACGCGGAATGCGCTTGGGCACGGAAGTTTCAGCGGAAGCGGATGAGGAAGGAGAGGATTCGGTCGACATCGACTACAGATCGGTAAAGAGCGGGATTTTTCCCTGAACCCGCCCGTGCTGGCGAGCAGCAATCTCCAAAAGTCGCCCCATCGAAAAAACGATCTCCTACCGCTGTGTAAACAGCAGCAGACCGAGCAGCAGGGGCAGGTAGGCGATTGAGGCGAGGAAAAGCAGGCGGGCCGATGGACGATCCCGGCGCAGCATGAAATGCAGCGCGCAGCCCGCGAACGCCGCTCCCAAGAGGAGCGCTCCGAAGAAGTAAACCGCCGTGTTGAAGAAGAGAATGGCTGGCAGGAGGCTCACCATGAGGAGGCACAGGGCGTAGAGAAAGGCCTGCCGGCTGGTCATTTCGCCGCTCTCGTCATTGCCGGATAGCATCACGCATCCAGCGTTGGCATAGTCCTCGCGGTACATCCACGCAATGGCGAGGAAATGCGGCATCTGCCAGAACCACAGGATCGCAAAGAGCAGGCTGCCCTCGAGATCATAGACCCCGTGAGCGGCGATCCAGCCGATGAGCGGAGGCAGGGCGCCCGGGATGGCTCCCACCAGCGTATTGAGCGAACTCATGCGCTTCATCGGGGTGTAGACCAGCACGTAGATGCCGATCGTGGCGAAAGCGAGGAAGGCGGCGCGGTAATTCGTGAAGAGAGCCAGCACGAGCAGACCCGCGACGGAGAAAAGGAGTCCAAACAGCAGCGCATCCTGCGGATGCATGCGGCGGCCCGGCAGCGGACGGTTGCGCGTGCGCTTCATCAGGCTGTCGAGATCGCGCTCCCACCATTGGTTCAAGGCCGCAGCCCCAGCCGCGCAGAGCGCCGTGCCAATCAGCGTGGCGGAGAGCAGGACGTAGTCCATCGGACCCTGCCACCCCACCATGAAGCCTACAAAGGTGGTGACGAGGACGAGAAACGAGAGCCGCGCCTTGGAGAGCTCGAGCAAATCCCCACAAAGGGACTCGAGTCGGGAAAGGGCGGGTGCGGCTGTCTTCATCATGCGGCGTTATTCAATGGGTGTTTTGGAGCGTCCGGCCAAGCGAAATTTCCCGCCCGCAAACCGCAAAACATTCGCAGGGAAAGTAGCCCCCCGACGACCAAAATCAAGGCTCCAACCGCGACATGTCCGGTGGCGATGTCCGCCGCCTTGTTTGACCAGATCGTCCAGGCTCCCAGGCAGACCTGCACGATCACGAGAGCCAGCCAGACCGCCGTCCAGCGGCGAATCGGCGCCGCCTGCCGGGTACGCCACGCTCGGGAGAAGACCATCGTGATCCCCACGAGGATGCAAACTGCCGTCAGGCGATGCACCATTTGCACCCAGACCTGAAAGGCTGTGGTCTGCGGCTGACCCGCCTGCACCCGGGCGGCATTGATCTGCGCCATGGCCTCCGCCGACGTGTCGGGGATGACCCGGCCGTAAGCCAGCGGGAAATCCGGGATCGAAAGACCGATATGCTCATGGCGCATCGTTGCCCCGAGGCCGAGCTGAAAATAGACGACGATCGTCGTGGCCAGCGTGATGTACGCCAACGTGCGATCAGGCATATACGCGATCCAGCGTCCTTCGCGGAAGGCTCGGCTGGTGAGCACGGAAAGGATGGCTAAAGTCAGCAGAAATGCCTGGGCGAGAAGGCCATGGAAGATTCCAATCTGATCCTTGAACCAGACGACCCGCAATCCGCCGAGCACGCCCTGAAGGATGACTGCCGAAAAAACCGCCACGCCAAGCCAGCGGAGTTGCCGCGGGTCCTGGCAGAACTTGTAGATGCCAAAGGCGACCATCGGCAGCGCCAGGATGGCACAGGTCAGATAGACCGGCATCTCGCGAACGCCGAGCAGCAGGACGACGAAGATGATGGCGAAAATGCCTATCGCCTTGATCCTGCCCGTCGTCTCCCGGCCCCACAGACAGCAGGCCAGGACCGTGGTCAGAACCCCGACTCCGGTGGCGATGAGGCGATGCCCGTGCTCGTAGAAGATCCCCCCCACCCAGCGGGAAATCGGAAAGGCAAACATGTTGTACCCGTAGGTATTCGGCCAGTCTGGCACGGACATTCCCACCCCCTTGGAGGTCACCAGCCCCCCGCTCCAGATCAGGATGAGCGTGACGAAAGCCGTCAGGACGGCCCAGCCATGGATGAATGAATCGCTAAAAGTCCAGGTGTTCTTCTTCATATCAACATCAAAGCCTCGCATCGTTTGCGCGTGCGGGAGCTGGCACTTTCGGCAGAAGACGCCCTGCGGTCAATCCCGGCACGCGAAGGATATACGACAGGAGCGAACCGCTGGACGACGCCCGGCGGATTTATTCAGCCAGCCGGAGGCGACGGAGCGGCCACGGTTGAGGGTGTGGGCTCCGGCACTGGCGGCGGCGAAACCTGCCGGGGAATCTCCTGCAGTTCCTTCTGGGTCCAGGCCGCCTTGCGATCCTTGGTTTCCTCCCGGACCTGGGCGACAAATGCCTTCGAGACGGGAGGGGCAGAGTTTCCCCACTCCGAGCGGATATAGGTCAGGATGGCGGCGATCTGCTCATCCTTGAGCACCCCTCCCCATGGGGTCATGACGTTGTTGAAACTCCGTCCCTCCACCGTGATGGGGCCCTGCAGGCCGTGAAGCACGACGCGCACGAGGTGATTGTCCCCATGCCATTCCTGCCCGAGCACCCATTCGCTTCCCACCAGCGGGGGATAGGTGCCGGGAATGCCCATGCCGTCAGCCTGATGGCAGACCGCGCAATTTTGCATGTAAAGCCGTCGACTGATCATCCGGGGATTGGGCGGCGGAGTGGGCGCTCCGCTCCCCTTCCCTGCCGTCACCCGGCCCGTATCATAGACCGAGGCGCTGAACCCGCCGCTGTTTGCCCACAGAAACATGCCGCCCAGGAACATCACCGCCATGATCACGCCCAGCAGCCAGAGTTTCACTGGTTCGCGAGCCGCCGAGGCATGAAGCTCCACGAGGTCGATGGCCTCCTGGAGCGAGGTGGAGTCGCGCTGAGGATCGCTCATTTCGTTTTCTCCAGCGGAGCCTCCGGCAGAGGGTAGTCGCGCTTGAGAGAAAGGAGGTAGGCCGCGAGCGCGCGAGCGTCCGGGGTGGGAACCACTTCGTATCCCGCCGGTGGCGCATATGATCCCCGCAACCCCTCCAGCGCCTCCGCAGACTGCTGGCCGGAAATCGATCGCAGGATGTAGAGAGAACGGTACGAGGGCATGGCCGATCCGGTTTGATAAAGCAGACGATGCACCTCCGCCTCGTCCCGAGCGCGCAAGCCGTAATTCGACAAATCCGGCCCGATACGCAGATAGCCAAAGGCGGCGGGCTGCTGGTAAAGGAAGTCCCGCGCGACCGTGCGGCGGGAACCGAGTTTTTTCTCGATGTCGCCGCTGATCGCGGCCGGCCGCACCTGCTGGGTGTGGCAATACGCGCAGCCCTCGGCGGCATAGACCCGCTGGCCCGCGTCGGCCAGCCCCGACAGAGCGGGCGGCAGCGTCGAGCCGCTGGTCTTGTCCTCGACAGGCGCGAGATACCCGAGAGTCATGTACGAATACATCGCGACCCCCAGCCACGCCAAGGCAAAGACCAGCACCACTCCGGATATGACCGCAGGCGTTCGGTTCATGGCGGCGTGATCAGATAACGGGCGAGCGCCCGGTGAACGCGGAGAAACAGGCATGCCGCCCCGGCGAGGAAGATCAGGAAGCCGAGCAAGGCCAGGAAGCGAAACGGCATGACATAGTCCACGGAGTGACTGAAGACGATTCCCGGATCAGACTGGGCGAACCCTTGCAGGATTCCTCCGAGCACCAGGCAGACCGCCGCCGAGCCGACACCGATGACAGTGAGCCACAGGTGCCATGATCCCAGCTTCTCCGCCAGCGGATCGCGGTGCTCGAACTGCGGGAGGATAAATTGAATCAACCCGCCGAGCGACAACGTCACAAATCCCCCCAGGCCCAGCAAGCCCACCGCCACCGCGATATCGGTAAAGTTGAAAATTCCCGCCACTGGCGGCACCGCCAGAATGGCCGCCAGAAGATATGTCCCCGCAAAGGCCCCGATGCCTGCGGCAGCGTGGCGCAGCGGCAGCGTCCACTCCGAGGTTCCCTTCAGCACTCCGAAGACATTCACCCCGGCAATAAGCACCGGAATGATCATGAGAAACGAACTGACGAAACCCACGCTCGCCATCCATGCCGGGACGGGGCCGCCGACCATGCGCCCCAATCCGCACCATGCGGCAAAGAGCATAAAACTCCAGAAGCCAAGCAGGCTGAGATTATACGCGGCGAGCCTGCGGCCGAGCACCTGGGGCACGATGTAAAAGATCACCGCCAGCGAAACCGGTGCAAGCCAGAGATTCATCATTCCCCCGGCGAACCATGCCGCCACCGGAGCCTGGGCCGGGCCCGGTATCGGCAGCCAGACGAGCAGGACATTGCCTGTCACGACGAGCCAGGGGAAACACAACATACCCGCCACGAGATACCACGAAGAGGCAAAGGTTCCCGGGATTCGCCGCCCTCGGAAGAGTGCATACCCCCAGATCGCCATGGCCACGTAGGCGAGCAGGATCGTCACGCTGGCAAACGGCGGCAGTTCCAAAAGCAGCAGACCGTTTCCCCCACCCGCCGCGATGGCGCAGAGACCGAGCAGCAAGGCGAGATTCCACGCCCCGATGGCGCAGTAGGCCAGCCGGGCCGAGGCGATGGTGACACCGCCGAGGCGGGACAGAAGATACAGGATCACCGCAAGGGCCACGAGCGAACCCCAGCCGTAGACCAGGGCGTTGATCCCCATCGGGACCAGCCGTCCAAAGGTAAGGAAGGAAACACCTGCCAGGAACGCCGGATTTACCACCTGCACCCCGGCAATGATGAGCAGGACGGTTCCTGCCACCAGCCAGGTCGAGGCCGAGGCGGAACACCAGAGCAGCAGGCGCGGCAGCGGGTCCGTCCAGCCCCGGGGCCAGCGACCGTCCTGCATCGCGGAGCGCGGAGACACTTCGTTCATGGCGCGGCGGAGGGCGTGGGCGGAGGTGTCGCCTCCGGCGTTGCGGCGGGGATCACCTCGGAAACGACGGCTCTCGGCGAGGTACTGGCGTACTCCCGGACGACGAGCTCCATCGCACGCGCGATGGGGATTTGGAAAGAGTCTGTGGTCCGGTCGACCACGGCATAGGTATTCAGCCTTTCGGCGTCCTTTTTATGCAATTCTACCAGGGCTGTCCGGCGTTCCTGCACCCGCGCGGCATCCTCCGGGGCCGGACCGGGATCGCCCGTACGCACGACCACGACCGCTACAGCGAAGAGGGCGAGCAAACCCAGGCCCCCGGCGATCAGCCGGAGGGGAAAATGGCGGGGCTGGGGCGAGAGGGACATCAGTTTTGCAGGTCGATGGATTGTTGCAGCCTCGGGTCGCGGATCGGGTAAATGGCGGAGTCGCCGAGCGCCTTCAGGTATACAGCCACGAGCGTCGAGCCAATCGCCAGGACGGCGAGTAAATCCATGAGGCTCGGACGGAAACCGGCTCGATGCAGCTCCGGCAGCACCATCAGATAAACATCAAGGAGGTGCATCGCGAGAATCCACCATGCCACGCCGCAAAGAAAGCCAGGGCGACGTTTGCCAAAGCTCGGGAGCAAGAGCAGAAACGGCACCACAAAATGCCCCGCCACCAGAAGAATGCTCAACACGTTCCAGCTCCCGGTGTTCCGCAGGATGAAGTAGCTCGTCTCCTCCGGGATGTTCGCATACCAGATGAGCATGTATTGGCTAAACCCGATGTAAGCCCAGAAGATGGTAAAGGCGAGAAGGAGCTTGCCCAGGATGTGATAGTGCTCCTCGGTGATGAGGTTTTTAAAATACCCCACCGACCGCAACGCGGTCACAACCAGAACCAGCACGCAGAGCGAGCTCAAGGCGGCTCCAGCGAAAAGGTAGACGCCCCACATCGTGGAAAACCAGTGCCAGTCGAGGCTCATCAGCCAGTCGACCGCGGCAAAGGTGACGCAGAGCGCCATGGGCACGATCGAGGCAAAGGCAACGCGTCGGTTGTAGACGGTACACCGCGCCAACCCGCTCGCATCCTGCGCCACCGAGTACGCCCGCAGCAGATACGCCGAGCCGATGAAGACCGCAAAGTAAACCAGCGAGCGTCCCCAGAAGAAGGGCCTATTCAGGTACGCCGCCTTTTCCTGGAGCACCGCGTTGCCCGCATTCGCCGGGTCCATCCACGCCCACAATACCGGGGCGACAAAGACCAGAGGGATGAACAAAACCGCCAGCGCCGAAAAGAGGCACGCGATATTCTCCAGTTGCCGGCGCATCACCACGCTCCACTCCGCATCGACCGCGTGATGAACGATCACCCAAAACAATGCTCCCAGAGAGATCGTGAAGAAGAACACGAAGGCAAAGAGATACGAAAACGCAAACTGCCGGACATCGAGTACTGCTCCAATCCCGAGGCCAAAGAATGCCAGCAGCGCCAGGGCGCATGCGGCGAGAAAGCCATAGCCGACATGGCGATAATCAAACTTCTGGTCAGGGCGCAGACTCATGGCGTGGATAGCAGTTTGGCCCGCTCCTCCGGCGGCAGGTCGTTGGCTGTCGCTCCGCCCTGCGATTTTTGCAGCGCACGCAGATAGGCGATAATGGCCCAGCGATCCGGCACCTGCACACGGTCGCCCAGACCGAACATCGTATTTTTCCCGTTCGTGATCGTATTAAAAATCTCGCCATCCGACATCGTACGCAGGCGATCCTGATGAAAGCTCTGCACGGTATTCAGCCCAAACTGCTTTGCCATCCCGTCCCCCGCCCCGGTCGCTCCGTGGCAAACCGCGCAGTTGATGGCATAGCGCTCCTGCCCCCGCCGCATGGTCTCCATCGTCACCTCAAAAGGAATGCCCGTCCCCCATTGATCGCCCATGCGTCCGGTATTGAAGTAGTCCATGCCAGCGCCAAAGTTTACACGGTCATACGGGCTGGCGGATTCCGTCACGACGCCCTTGATCGGACGCTCCTGCGGCTGGTCGTATCCCAGCGGCACCGTTCCCGGTACGGGAGGACGCGCCGCCCGGCCATCCGCGTAGAACGTGCTCGGGTCCTGCGCCTTCACCTTCGGCTGCCGGTCCATGTCGGGGAAAATCTCGAAGGGCGGAGCCGAGGACTTTTGTCCGCGCATGCCGAACATCACGACCACAAGGATCGCGACGAAGGCAAGGAGGATGAAAAAGGTGCGCAGCATCGATCAGTCCTCGTGAATCACGGTTACGTTGCTGCCTCCCAGCGACTCCAGGAATCGCCCGGCTTCCTCTGTTGAAAACCTCGGATCGCGCGATTCGATGACCGCGAAGAATCCCTCGCCGCTCACACCCTTGAAACGCTCCCAGTTGAAAAGCGGATGATTGAACCTCGGCAGCCCGATCATCATCAGCAACCCGACGAAGGCGGTGAACGCCGAGAAAAGAACGGTCGTTTCAAAGAGGATCGGAAAGTACGCCGGAATAGCGAAAAAGCCAGTCGGCTTCCCATGCACGATGAGCGGATAAATCACCGCCGAGGGCAGATATTGTACCGCCACCGCCGTGAGAAATCCCGTCAACCCGCCAATGAAAACGATGCGGCCCAGCGGCGAACGGCGAGCGCCCACGATCTTGTCCATCCCATGAATCGGAAACGGCGAAAAAACATCGAAGCTCTCGTAACCCGCCCCGCGAATTTCCCGCGCGGCCCGAGTCAGATCGGCCGCGGTGGCAAACTCCGCCCCCACTCCGTACAGAGGCGCCGAAGGATTTCCAGCATTCTCCATCAGTGCTTCCCTCCAGGGTTGGGATTGGCCGATGGCAGCACCGCCTTGACCTCAAACATGCAGACCATGGGCAGGAACCGGATGAAGAGGAGAAAAAGCGTGCCAAAAAGCCCGAGCGTTCCGGCAAAGGTCGCGATATCCACCCAGGTCGGATGAAACATGCCCCACGAGGATGGCAGGAAATCGCGGGTCAGCGAGGTCGCCACGATCACGAACCGCTCGAACCACATCCCGACATTGGCAAACATCGCAATCACGAAGACCCAGATCACGTGCGTGCGAAAGAAGCGGAACCAGAGCAACTGCGGCATGGCGACATTGCAAAGGATCATCAAGGCATAGGCCCACCAGTATGGCCCCGTCACCCGATACCAGAAGGTGGCTCGTTCAAAGGGATTGCCGCTGTACCACGCCATGAACATCTCCATCAGGTAGGCGTAGCCGACGATGGACCCGGTAAAGAGTAACACCTTGCACATCTTGTCGATGTGGGAAACGGTGATCAAATCGCCCAGCGGCCGATAAACGGCCCGCGCCGGAATCAGAATCGTCAATACCATGGCAAACCCGCCAAAGATCGCACCAGCAACGAAGTACGGGGGAAAGATCGTGGTGTGCCAGCCCGGGATGACGGACGCGGCGAAGTCGAAGGACACCACCGAGTGAACCGAGAGCACGAGCGGCGTGGAGAGTCCGGCGAGCAGCAAATACGCCATCTCATAGTGCCGCCACTGGCGATTGCCCCCGCGCCAGCCCAACGCGAGGATGCCGTAGAAGAATTTGCGCACCTTCGTCGTCGCCCGGTCGCGCAGCGTGGCGAGATCGGGAATCAGCCCCGTATACCAGAAGAGCACCGAGACCAGGAAATACGTCAGCACCGCAAAGCCGTCCCACATCAACGGACTGCGGAAGTTCTGCCAGATCCCGTTGGCATTTGGCACGGGAATGAGGAACCACGACATCCACACGCGCCCCACGTGCATCGTCGGATAGATCGCCGCGCAGATCACGGCAAAGAGCGTCATGGCCTCAGCCGCGCGATTGATCGACGTTCGCCATTTCTGGCGGGTGAGGAAGAGAATTGCCGAGATCAGCGTGCCCGCGTGGCCGATGCCGATCCAGAAAACGAAGTTGGTAATGTCCCAGGCCCAGCCGACCGGGTGGTTGTTGCCCCACACCCCGACGCCCGTCGCGACGAGATAGGTCAGACAGGCGAGCAGCAGAAGCGTGAGCGATCCCGTGATGGAAATCGCCACCCACCACCAGCGCGGCGACTGCGACTCGACGATGGAGCTGACGTAGTCGGAGATCCACCCCATCGTACGCCCTGGCGCGACGAGGGGTTGACGCTCCACGGCGGCGCGGGCGCTTTCCTCGACGGAAATGACTGTTCCTTCCGCCATGGCTAGTGATGCCCTCCCGCCGGCCCGTTGGCCATTCCGACCATCGCCGCATCCGGCATGGCGGGATTGGGATTCTTGATGCGGGCGAGATAGGTCACGCGGGGCTGGGTATTGAGATACTTCAGCGTGACATAGCCCCGGTCGCTCTGCCGCAGGCGCGTCACGCGGTCCTTCGGGTCCGCGATATTGCCGAAGACGATGGCATCACTCGGGCACGCCTGCTGGCAGGCGGTCTGGAATTTCGGCACCGGCACGTCGTATTTGTTCCGAGGCCCGGCCTGCACCATGCGCGAGATTTTCGCCTCCTCGATCCGCTGGATGCAGAAGGTGCACTTCTCCATCACGCCGCGCATGCGCACGGTGACGTTGGGATTCTTCACCATCTTCAGGCTGTCCGCCATGCCCTTCGGCGCGAGCGGCCCCCAGTAAAGCTCCTCCAGCGGCCGCTGGTTGTAGTCGAAATAATTGAACCGCCGCACCTTCCATGGGCAGTTGTTGGCGCAGTACCGCGTGCCGATGCAGCGGTTGTAGGCCATGAGGTTCAGTCCCTCCTCGCTGTGCACGGTGGCATTGACCGGGCAGACCGACTCGCACGGCGCATTCTCGCAATGCTGGCACAGCATCGCCTGCGCGAGCATCTCGGGATTTTCCGGACTCCCGGCAAAGTAGCGGTCAATACGCATCCACGCCATGTCGCGGTTGCGCCGCACCTCGGCCTTGCCAACGACGGGCACGTTGTTCTCCGCCTGGCAGGCCACGGCGCACGCGCTGCATCCGATGCAGGTATTCAGATCGATCGCCATGCCCCACTGCTCGGGAGCGGTGAGCCTGGGGTGCTCGTACAGGGACGTCGTGGGTGGGTTATGGGCATCGACGAGGCCCATCGACTGCACGAACTTCGGGTTCTTTTTGTACCGCTCGCGGGTTGCCTCGCGGAAGAGGTCACGCCCCTCCATGCTCTTGTGCTCCTGCGTGCGGGCGAGCGGATAGGTCCGTCCCGTACCGCTCACCGAGATGGCAGTGCGAAAACGCGGGCTTTCACTCGTTCGCAGGGGGTACGCATCGAAGCCGACATTTTCAAACAAAGCCGACACGCCCTTGCGTCCGTATCCAAGCGCGAGCGAGATCGAATCATCCGCATGGCCGGGCGCGACAATCGCCGCCGCCTCGATGGCTACACCGCCTGCATTCAACGTGATCAGGTCGGCCACCATGTCGAAATCCACCTCGTGATTGAGCGCCGTCACCTTTTGCAGCAGGCCGAAGTTATTAGCGCGAATCCCCAGCCGCTCCGCCGTCGCCGGGCTGACGAGGGCGACATTGTCCCATGTGACCTTTGTCTCAAAGTCCGGCGTCTCCTGTAGCCAGCTGTTATTCGCGTACCGCCCGTCGTCGACGCTGGAACTTTGGAGGAAAACCAGTTCGATCCCTGCCTCGACCGGAGCGGCGGCTTCCGCGAGTCTCACCACCTCAGTCGCACGAAACGCGAGGTCCTTCGCCGTCGCTTGAGAACCCGGCAGGAAGCCATTGCGCAAAAACTCACTCCACCCTTGAAGAAATACGGCATCCTTTGGATCGGTCGACGCCGCGCCGGAAAGGATGCGGTAAGTTTGCTGCACCAGCTCCAGACCGGAAGGCTGGGCGTTGCCACCGAGCCGTGCGAGAACTTCCAGTTCCGAAACTCCGCCCCACAGCGGCATGAGCATGGGCTGGATCGCGGTATACGTTCCCTCAAAAGTTCGCGCATCGCCCCAAGCCTCCAGGTAATGCGCCGCCGGCACATGCCACTCGGAAACCGCCGAGGTCTCGTCCTCAAACAGCCCAACCCGCACCACCTCCGGCACGCGGGTGAGCAGATCGCGCAGGGCGAAATTCGCCGGGGCGTTGTAAGCCGGGTTTCCCCCGAGGATGAAAAGCGTCTTCACCGCACCCCCGCGAATCGCCTCCACGAGCCGGCCCAGCGGCGCGGCAGGCGGCGCTTCGTCGGCCACGCCGAGAATCGTCATGCCATGATTGCCGAGCGCCTCATTGATGCTAAAAACGAGCCCCTGCACCCACGCGGGCTGCTGCCCGCCCGCGAGCACGAGGCTGCGCCCGGGATTTCGCGCCAGATCCGCCGCGCACTCGGCGATCCATTTTTCATCAAAATCCGCCTTGGTCTGGGGCGCTGCGCCCAGCAAGGTAGCGAGCCCGGAGTGATTGGTCAGATCAACGATCCGCGTCGCCAGCCGCCGGGCAAACTCCCCGACAAGCGAGGCTTTGCAGCGATAGCGATGGTCAGCCATGCCGCCCGTGCAGGTGAAGTGATTCTCCACCACATAGAGCCGGTTCATGGGCGCGCCCAACTGGTCGGGATTTCGCCGCGGATAGAAGCCCGCCGCATAGGCCGGCCCGTACTCGCTGGCGGATGAAAGGAAATCGCTATCGAGCGCCAGGATCACGTCGGCCCGTTCAAACTTCGGCACGAGGCGCACACCCGGCCCGAAGGCCGCCGTCACGGCCTCGCGATCATCGCCGAGCGGCTCATACTCGCTCCAGATCAGACCGGGGAAACGCTGCTCGAGTTCGCCCCGCAGCCGATCTCGAGTGGGCGAGTTTTTCCGCTCCACCAAAAAGGCCAGTCCATCCGGACGCTTCTCGCTGATCTGCGCCAGATACGCCTCAAACTCCCCGGCCAGCACGTCACGCCCGCCGCGCTTCACCGCCCGCGACCGATGGGGATCGTACAAATCGAGCACGCTCGCCTGGGCAAAGGCATCCGTCGCGCCGTTGCTGGCAGGATGCAGGGGATTGCCCTCCAGTTTCGTGGGACGCCCATCGACCGTGCTCGCCACCAGCGGCATCGCTCCGCCGCGAATCGGCATCGCCGTGGCGTAATAGAGAAACTTGCCCGGTACGCTCCACTCGACGCCCTTGGTGAATGGCACGAGCTGCGCCTCGGGACGGCGGCAGCCCGTCAGCGCCGTAAGAGCGACAGAGGCGCCCATCAGCTTCACAAAATCCCGCTTGGTCAGCCCGGAACCGTTGCGCGCTGTCCCTCCCGGGAACTCCCGCTCGATGACGTGCGCAAACTCCGGCGTGTTTTCCAGCTCGGCAAAGCTCCGCCACAGCGCCGGGTGATTCTCTCTTGGAGGATGAGGCAACTTCCGCTTCATCGGTGGCACCCTCCGCAATCCGTGGGAGGATTCACTCCCCACTCCGCCTTGAACTTGCTGCCGAGCTGAAACTGCTCGTGAGCCGAGGTCGCTTTCCAGTTCAGGTTAAACACCTCCGCCGGAGGGCGCAGGGCGTTCTCCGGCTGACGATGGCAGTCCAGGCACCAGCTCATGCTCTGCGGCTCGTGCTGGTAGACCACCTCCATCGTATTGACATTCCCATGGCACGAAAAACAGCTCACCCCGCGATTCACATGCGCCGCGTGGTTGAAATAGACGTAGTCCGGCAGCCGGTGGATGCGCACCCAGTTGACCGGCGGACCATCCATCTTTCCCTCGTTCCAGGCGGCCCGCACCGGCGCGAGTTTCGGACTGTCCGGTTTGATCTGGGTATGGCAGCTCATGCAGGTCTGCACGGAGGGGACATTCGAGTGCGAGGCCACCTCGACAAAGCTGTGACACGTTCGGCAGTCCATGCCGAGCTGGTCAACGTGCAGGGCGTGGGAAAACGGAACCGGCTGCGTCGGCTGATAGCCCACTTTCGTGTATTTCGGGGTAAAATAATACGTGACCGCCGAGGCGATCGAGACGGTCAGAACGCTCAGGCAGACACCCACTTTCCACGGAAGCTGATTTGTCCATTTCGGGAAGAAGTTCGCCATTTCGGTCGAGTCTCCTTTTGGGGGGCGAGACTCACGTATCCCCCTGCCGGCCGTGGGGTGCCGACAATTGCTCGCAAGAGCCTAAAAATGAAAGGCCGGTTGGCAAACTTTTTCGGGCGGATTGCGGAAATTCATGGCAGTAATCGGCGACCTCAATATGACTAACGCCATGAGACTCTCCGTGTGGATTTGCGCCCTCTTCTCGGCGGGCGCGCTTTGGGCCCAGACCGCCGCCCAGCCAACCCTCTCGACGGTCAAGCTCACGATCAACGGCAAGGCGCTCACCGCCGAGGTCGCCGATGACAATACCGAGCGGGCCACCGGCCTGATGTTCCGCGAAAAGCTGGCCGAGGACAGCGGCATGCTCTTCGTCATGCCCCAGGTCGACCAGGCCACCTTCTGGATGCGCAATACCCTCATCCCCCTCTCCGTCGCCTATATCGATCCGACCGGCACCATCCTGGAGATTCACGACATGAAGCCGCGCGACGAGACGCCGATCCGGAGCCAGTTCCCCTACGTCGCCTACGCGCTTGAGATGGACAAGGGATGGTTCGAGAAAAAGGGCATCCTCCCGGGAGACCGCATCATCGGTCTCCCCGCCGGCCCTCGTTAACCTACCTCAGGAGCATAAAGGCCGCCGCCGCGATGAGCGTCGGCCCGAGTGCTCCAGCCAGCAGTCCCAAGGGATTCACCCCGCCCGGGCCAAAATGCTTCTGGAGGAGCGATTGACCCGCAGGGTTCGGGGCATTGGCGATCACGGTCAGGCCACCGCCGACGACAGCTCCCGCCACCACGGCGTACTCCAGGGCGTCGCTGAAATTGGGCACCAGCGTCGCCAGATAGGTGATGGCGGCATTGTCGTTGAACGCCGTCAAAAGCACCGCACCGCCAAAGAGAGGCCACTCGCCCAATCCACCCAGCACGGGAGCGATCCACCACTGCTGGCAGCCGCCATGGATCACCAGGGAGGCCAGGAAAAAGCCCACCAGCATCGGCCCGCGCAGGCTGATCGTAAACTGATGCCGTTCCGTCGCCTTCACGTAGGCGAGGAAGAAGAGCAGCCCGAGCAGAACCAGAGCCGGATGATGCGCCACCAGCACCGTCCAGGTCACGGCGAGCAGGTGCACGACAGTCACCGTCCAGGGAATCGGGGTGTCGTCCGACTCCCGGTGCGTCTCAGGCGCAGCCTTCATCGCCAGCAGTTCACGAGAGAAAATCGCCAGCACGAGGAAATTGGAGCAGAGAATCGAGAGCGCCGCCTTCCAGCCAAAATGGCTCATCATGAACTCCAGCCCCCACTGCCACTTGGTCGCCACCATCACCACTGGGGGCGCGGCAAAATGCGTAAACGTCCCTCCAATGGAGACGTTGACAAAGAGCAAGCCGAGCGTGGCGTAGGCGAGGGTTTTGCCGGGTTTCAGCTTGTAAAAACGATCGGCCAGCAGCATCGCACTGATCGTCATCGCCGCCGGCTCGGTGATGAAAGATCCCAGGATCGGGCCGAGCGTTAAAATGGACAGCCACCACGCAGCAGGAGTCCCCTTCCCCACAGCAGCAACAAGAGCGAGGCACTTCTCCGCCACAAACAGGATCGGGCGGGAACTCGCGATGGCCATGATGACAAAGACGAAGATCGGCTCCGTGAAGTTCACCCCATCCACATAGTGAACCATCGAGTGCCACCCCTTGAAGACCACGATGGCGATGCCGAGGGGAATCAGCCAGATGCCGAAGATCGCCTCGATTTCGCCGAGGAAATGAAACAACGTCGCCCGGAACTGAAGGCGATCCCGTTGGCGGGCCACCCGGTAGCCGTCGGCCCGCTCATCGCGCTCCTCCAGCACGTCGTACTTGTGCCGATAGTCATGCGCTATCTTGAGGAACTTTGACGCGAAAAAGGTGTGCACGATCGCGAGCAGGAAGATGCCCGTCGCGATGAGATTGAAGGGGTCCGTCGCGATACGCCCCGCCAGCTTGGACTCGAGGGACGGGACGTTGTCATCGTGATAGCTCTCCAGCGGAAGCGGGAAAGTCCCATTCCTCTCACCGGAAGCCGCATCAGCGACACCGATCCCGGCCAGCAAAGCGACCAGGCTCAATACAAGGAGCGCGCGCGCAGCCACCCTTTAGATGTACTGAATGACCTGGCTCTTCTCGAAGCGCACTTTCGGGAGCTTGGCGTATTTATCCGTCTCCGCGCGGTATCCTGCCGGGCAGGCGGCCACCGTGAAGTAGCCGGACCCCTCAAGGCCGAGCACCTTGTCGTATCCCGCCGGATCGAGGCCCTCCATCGGACAGGTATCGACCCCGAGCAAGGCTGCCGCCGTCATGAAATTGCCAAAGGCGATATAAAGCTGCCGGGTCGCCCAGGATCGCACGTCAAACTCGGACTCCGGCTTGGAGATGAAGCCATTCACCACCGCCTCAAAGCCCGATAGCTGCTCGACCGGAAGGCTGCGGACCTCCGCCGTGCGCAGGATGTGTTTGCGCACGTCGTCAGCCGTCACCGGGTGCTTCACCGCAAAAATCACGAGATGCGAGGCATCGACCACCTGGGTCTGCCCCCAGGAAAGCGGCACGAGCTGCTGGCGCACCTCGGGATTGGTCACCACGAAAAACTTCCACGGCTGCAAGCCGAAAGAGGAGGGTGAAAGCACCAGCGTCTCCTCCAGCGCCTGCCATGTCGCCTCGTCGATCTTTTTGGAAGGATCGAACTGTTTCGTGGCGTAGCGCCACCGGAGGGCGGCAAGAATCGTTTCCGTCGGCTTCATGGGCCTCAAAGGGAACCTTGAGGCGGCTTTTCCGCAAGTCAAAAGCGCCTCATTTGAGCTTGTCGGACCGATTGCCTCTCGTCTAAACGGATCAGATGAGCCCGCAACTGTTGCAAACAAGCGCAATCGTCGTCTCCCTCGGTCTACTCACCTCCGCCTGCGAAAATCTCTCTCCAGGTGAGAATGCCGGTCTCTTCGGAGCAGCCGCTGGTCTGGCCACGGGCATCCCGCTTGCCGCTGCTGGCGTCGACCCGGCCATCACGATTCCTGTCACGGCAGGGGCTGTTGCCGTTGCCGGAGTGAGCGCCTATGTCATCGCCAAGCACCAGGCGAGCGAGCGTCAGCGCAAAATCGCCGAGCAGCGCGCCCGGGTGTACCTCGCCGAGCAGGCGCAGAAGCAGAAGGAGCAGGAAGCCGCCGCTGCCGCCGCCAAGGCGAAGCAGAAGAAGCCCCGCTACATCGCCGTGCAGACGGTGAAGGAGGACACCAACCAGGGCAAATCCCAGGTCATGATCTTCGACACCCAGAGCAATGAACTCGTGGGCAACAATGTCTACGACCTGAAATCCTCGCCGAAAGTGGGCCAGACCACCAAGTTTGACACCTACACCGCCGAATACGTCGGCACGGGGTCCTAGCCGAAAATCATCCGTCGCTCGCTGGCAGCCAGTTCGCTCCATTGGCCGGGCTGGAGGTCGGAGGGGAGACGATACTCGCCTATTTTCACCCGGATGAGCCGCAGCGTGGGAAATCCCACTGCGGCGGTCATGCGGCGCACCTGCCGGTTTCGCCCTTCCCGCAGTTCCAGCTCCAGCCACGAGGTCGGGATATTCGCGCGATAGCGAATAGGCGGATCACGGGGCGGCGGCTCGGGATCGGGATCGATGGGGCGAGCGCGTGCTGGCAGGGTTTTCTTCCCTTGAATCACCACGCCCTGCTCCAGCTTGCGGGCCGCGTCAGCTGTGATCTCCCCCTCCACCTGCGCCCAATAGGTCCGCCAATGGCTGCGGCGCGGATCGAGGAGCCGGGTATTCAGCCCAGCTTCATCGCTGAGCAGGAGCAGCCCCTCGGAGTCATAGTCGAGTCGGCCGAGCGGATAGACGTTTTTCGGAAAACCAAACTCCGCCAGCGTCCGCTGTCCCTCCACATCGGGAGTGAACTGCGAGAGGACGTTGAACGGCTTGTGCAGCGCCAGCAGCATGCCGCCGCTACTCCAGCACCACGCCGACCGGGCAATGATCGCTGCCGGTCACATGCGGCCAGATGAAGGCGTCCTTCAAGCGCGGGCGCAAGGCAGGCGAGATGCACACGTAGTCAATGCGCCACCCGATGTTCCTCTCGCGTGCGTTGCTCTGGTAGCTCCACCAGGTGTAGTGCCCCGTGGCTGGCTGGAATTCCCGAAAGGTGTCAATGAACCCTCCGTCGATGTAGGTATCAAAATTGGCGCGTTCCTGCGGGGTGAATCCCGCGTTGTTGATGTTCCCCTTGGGCCGGGCGAGATCGATCTCCTTATGGGCTACGTTGAGGTCGCCGCAGAAGATGACGGGCTTCGTTTTTTCCAGTCCCTTGAGATAGGCCAGAAAGTCCGGGCCCCATGAGTTCACGCGATAATCCAGCCGGGTCAGCTCGCGCTGGGAATTCGGTACGTAGACGTTGACCACGTAATAATCGGCAAACTCCGCCGTGATCACCCGCCCCTCGCGGTCGTGGTGATCGTGCCCGATGCCGTTGCGCACGGAGAGCGGAGTCGTTTTGGTGAAAATCGCTGTGCCGGAATACCCCGGCTTCTCGGCGGCATTCCAGTAGATCTCGTACCCGTCGAAGGTCGCGCCAACCTGTTCCTGCCTGGCCTTGGTCTCCTGGAAGCAGACGATATCCGCCTGCGCCGTCGCCAGCACGTCATGCAGTCCCTTGCCCAGAACGGAGCGAATGCCGTTCACATTCCACGAAACGAGTTTCATTTATACGAAAGAAAATTCTGCCCGCACCGCGTCATGGTCCGACACCTTGGTCGGAATCACCCGGGAGGATTCCAGCCGGAACGGGGCATTGTAAAAGATATGGTCGACGACGAAGGGCATGCGCTTCCACGTCACTTGGTCAGCCTGGGCGGTGCGGAAGCCAGCCTCGCCAAACTGGGCCAGCAGCGTTTCCTCCGGGGAACTGTTGAAATCTCCCGCCAGCAGGGTCGGCTCGCCGGTGCGGCGTAATTCCCGCTCCACGAGATTCCGCTGCTCGCGAAATTCATTACTGGAGGCCTTGATCATGAAAAACGCCTGGAGATGCGTATTGATCAAACGAACAGCCCGCCCCTCGATCTCCGTCTCCGCCGAGATAAGGAGACGATGCGACGGCCTGCGCTCGATTCCCGCGTATTCAAATCGGATGTCCGCCGGGGGCAGATCGATGCGGCAAAAGTTGCGCAACGGTGTCTTGGAGAAGATCGCCAGCCCGAGCCCGAAGGGCAATTCCAACGGGTTTTTCAACGGATATCCGAAAACCGCGTCGTATCCCGGGAGCCGGGAGCGAAGAAATTCGTAGTTCGGCGGAGGCTCGATTTGCCCACCTCCCTCGTAGCCGCACTCGACTTCCTGGAGGAAAACGATGTCGCAATCCTGCTCTTGGATAAAGGCGGCGGAGGCGGCGAGGTCGACCGGAGTGGTATCCGGTGAGGCATCGTCCCACAGCTGCCCGTTCTGCATGTTAAAGGTGAGCGTACTAAACATTATCGAGGCCGCGCCTTGCCGCGGGATGCGGGTTTGTATAAACACGATCCGCCGACAAGGCAAATCTGACCATGCATAAACTCGTTCTCATTCGTCACGGCGAAAGCGCCTGGAATAAAGAAAATCGGTTCACCGGCTGGACCGATGTTGATCTCACCGACAAGGGCCGGGAAGAAGCCCGCGAGGCTGGCCGTCTCATGAAGGCGGAAGGTTTTTCGTTCGATATCGCCTACGTCTCGGTCCTCCGTCGCGCCCTCACCACCCTCTGGCTCGCCCTCGACGAGATGGACGAGCTATGGATCCCGGTCGAGAAGTCCTGGCGTCTCAATGAGCGCCATTACGGTGCTCTCCAGGGCCTGAACAAGGCCGAGACCGCCGCCAAGTTCGGCGACGACCAGGTGCTCGTGTGGCGCCGCAGCTACGACATCCCGCCGCCGGTCCTCGAGAAGACCGACGAGCGCTGGCCCGGCCACGATCCCCGCTACAAGAACATCCCGGAGGCCGAGCTTCCCGTCACCGAATGCCTCAAGGACACCGTCGCCCGCTTCCTGCCCCTCTGGCACGAGACGATCGCCCCGGTCGTTCGCTCCGGCCAGAAGGTCATCATCGCCGCGCATGGCAACAGCCTCCGCGCGCTGGTGAAGTACCTCGACAACGTCTCGGATGAGGAAATCATCAGCCTCAACATCCCGACCGGCGTGCCGCTCGTGTACGAGCTCGACGACGAACTCAAGCCCATCCGCCACTACTACCTCGGCGACCAGAGCGCCATCGAGGCTGCCATGCAGGCGGTCGCGAACCAGGGTAAGTCCAAGTAACCAGTGAGCGAAACGAAGGACGCGGCGGGGCGGGAAACCGGCTCCCGCTTTGAGCTGCTGTGCGGTGTCACCATCGCCATCCTCGCCGCCCTTCTGGCCATCAATGAGCTTGGTTCCGGGAAATTCGGCGGTGATGAAATCGCCGCCCGGAACGAGGCAACAAAGGGCTACTCCTGGTATGGTTCCAAGAGCCTGAAAGAGAACCTGGCAGAAGGTCAGCGCGACCTTCTGCTGGCTCTCCGGGCGGCCGGGGCGATCGCTCCGGAAAAAACCTCCGCCGTTCAAGGCACCCTCGATCGTCTCGAGGGCGAGATCGACCGCTACTCCCGAGAGAAGCAGGAGATCCTGATGGGCTCGGAGGCTGTCGGCAAAGAAAACTGGACCCAGGCCGTCGATGGCCAGCTCGGCAAGGTCCGCGGCGCAAAGCAATGGGACAGCGAGTCCGACCGGCTCGACCGCGCAGGCGATATCTTCGATACCGCCACCCTCTTCCTTCAGCTTTGCCTGGTCCTCGGCGCGATCAGCCTCATCATGAAGGCTCCCGGGAGACGGAACGCCTTCTTCACCGCCATGCTGATCCTCGGCGCGGCGGGAATCGGCTTCTCCGCCCGCGCCTTCTCCATTGCCTTCAATCTCTGATCAGAGAACGAGGCCGAATTTCGCCAGTTTTTCCCGCGTTTCCGTCGCGTTGCGGTTCAGTACGGAATTGATTCCCAACCGCGAAGCCACCTCGCAAAGCAGCGGGCGATCCTCGATGTAGGCCACCTCCTGCGGCCTCACCTGCGCCACGTCGATGGCGAGTCGGTAGATGTCGAGGTCCGGCTTACGGAAATGAACGAAGGCCGAAACGATGAAGAAATCGACGAAGTTCTTGAGGTTAAACCGCTCGATGCGGTCCTCGGCCACTTCGCGCCCCTCATTGCTGACCACCGCGACGCGGAGACCGTAGACCGCCTTGAGACGGGTCACGAGGTCGATCATGTCCTGATGGGGCTTGGCCGCCTCAAGGATGTATTTCTTCACGTCGTCCGGCGTGAAATCCCGCTTCTCGTAAAAAATGATCTGCCACAGGTACTCGTCGAGGGACATCTTGCCCTCTTCGTACGTGTCGTAGGTGACATGGTGGCGGTGGTAAATCTCCTCGTAATCGAGGCCGAAGTGCGCCGCCGTCTTCTTGCGAAGCTCCGTGTCCCAGCCATTGGTGAGGAGGACTCCGCCGATATCGAGGAAAAGCGTGGTGATGGGGGTTTGCGCCATAAGGTGAGTTTACTGTTCCAGTCGTTTGCGCCGGAAGCAAGGTTTCCCGCACAACAAAAAAGCCGGATTCCGCAAGGGAACCCGGCCTTTTGCAAAACAAGAAGAACGAACTTTTAGAACACGAAGCGAACGCCGGTACGGAAGAGACCGAAGGCATTGCTATTCGATTCAGTGATCACACCGCGACCATCAGCGAACCAACCGACATGGTAGAAGGGACGCCATTCCACGCCGCCGCCCACCTGGACGCTGCCCTTGGTCTCGCCGTCGATATGCGCACCGCCGCCGACGAGGGCGTAAGGAGCGAGACGCAGCGAGCAGATCGGGTAACGAATCTGGAACGTGCCGGTGAAGTTGTGCTCGGCGCGGCCATCATTGCCATACCACCAGGCTTCCGCGCCGATACCGAAGTAGCGGAGGAAGTAGAAGTTGGCGCCGGTACCGCCGCCCACGCCGCCGTGGAACGCAGCACCCTGTCCGACGACGCCGGCGAAGAACCCGTCGATCTGGAATTCCGTGTCGCGGAAAACGCAGCTTTCCTCGGGGACGACTTCCTTGATGGCCTTGAAGCTCTTTCCGTCTCCTGCCTGGGCGGATACGGCTACGACAGCAAGGCTTCCAATAAGGGAGAGTAGGAGTCTTTTCATGACGCCCCGAGGTATGCCGCCGCTAAGTCCTTGAGGTCAATAGAGTTCGCATCAGGGAATACCCTGATTAAAACCTCAAAACTTCGGTAGGGGCGGCGTGATCTTCCCGTCGTAGAGAGCCTTGCCAATGATTGCGCCGTAGAGGCCTTTCATCTCAGCAAGCTTGTGCAGATCCTCGACGGCGGAGACGCCTCCACTGGCGATGAGATTACACTTCAGCGTGTCGAGCATGGCCTGGAGTTCCACGTAATTGGGTCCGACCAGCATGCCATCCGTGGCAATATCCGTATAGATGATCGTTCCCACGCCTGCCGCTTGGGCGGAAAGAGCGAGGTCCGTGGCTTTCTGAGCAGTGGTCTCCGTCCAGCCTTTCACAGCCACAAGGCCGTTCTTGGCATCGATGCCGACCGCAATCCTCTCACCGCCAAACTCCCGGCACATCTCGCCCACGTAATCGATGGATTCGCTCGCACGGGTGCCGAGGATGACCCGGCTCACGCCAGCGGCGAAGGCCGCGCTCACGTTGTCGGCGTTGCGCATGCCGCCGCCGAGTTCGCACGGAATGTTCACCGCCTCGCAAATCTTCTGCACGTACTCGAGGTTGCGCGGCACGCCTCCAAAGGCCGCATCGAGATCGACGATATGCAGCCAGTCCGCCCCGGCGTCCTCCCACTTTTTCGCAAAGGCAACGGGGTCATTCGAGTAGACGGTTTTCTCAGTGGCCAGGCCGCGCTTCAGGCGCACGACTTCGCCACCCATGAGGTCAATCGCAGGCAGGAGCAGCATTTAGTTGAGGGATTTGAGGAAATTCTTCAGGAGAGCCTGGCCGGATGCCTGGCTCTTCTCGGGGTGAAACTGGGTCGCGTGGATCGCGCCCGACGAGATGCTGGCGGCAAAGCGCCCGCCGTATTCGCAATACGCGCTTACCGTCGAGGCGTCCTCCGGCATCGGGTAATACGAGTGAACGAAGTAGAAAAACGGATCAGCCTCCATCCCGGCAAAGAGCGGGCCTTTTGTGTCCTTGAGCTGATTCCAGCCCATGTGCGGGATCTTCCCGGCATCGGGGGTGAAACGCACGACCTTGCCGGGGAAAATGCCAAGGCCCTTCGTGCCGGGCGATTCCTCGCTCGTTTCAAAAAGCAGTTGGTAGCCCAGGCAGATGCCGAGATAGGGCCGACCGGCTTTGATCCACTCGGTGATGGCGTCCCACATGCCGCTGGCCCTGAGATTCTTTGCGCAGTCGCCAAAGGCTCCCTGCCCCGGCACGACGATGGCGTCGCACGCCTCCAGCTGGGCCACGGTGGTCACGAGGTCGGGACTGGAGCCGGCGGCTTCCAGCGACTTGGTCACGCTGCGGAGGTTGCCGCTGCCGTAGTCAATGACGCCGATCTTTTTCTGGGTCTCCACGGATCGACTATAGCACACCCTTCGTGCTCGGGATGCCCTGCACGCGGGGATCGATCTGTGTGGCCACATCCAGGGCGCGGGCGAGAGCCTTGAAGACTCCCTCTGCCATGTGGTGCGCGTCGCGTCCAGCCAGGATGTCGACGTGGAGATTCATGCCTCCTGTCACCGAGACGGCGCGAAGGAATTCCTCGACGAGCTGAAACGAAAAATTGCCTCCGATGGCCTCGACGGCTTTCGGCGGATTATACGCAAGGTAGGGACGTCCGCTCAGGTCGATGACAGCCCGAACGAGCGCCTCGTCCATCGGGACGTACCAGAATCCGTAGCGGCGGATGCCCGCCTTGTCGCCGAGCGCCTTGGTGATCGCCTGGCCGAGCGTGATGCCCACGTCCTCGACCGTGTGGTGAAAGTCCACCTCGATGTCTCCCTTGGCGTCGACGTCCAGGTCGAACAGCCCGTGCCGGGCAAACAAGGTGAGCATGTGGTCAAAGAATGGCACACCCGTGGCGACCTTGCTTTTGCCGGTGCCATCCAGATCGAGCCGCAGGCGGATGCTGGTTTCTCCTGTCGTGCGTTCGACTATTGCTTCGCGAGACATCCGGCCATCATGCCTCCACCGGGCGGTTAGGCAAAGAAAACTCTTTTTGAACCAGCTTGACCGCCCGACCGACCAGAGCGACCTGCGCCTCGATGCGGTCGTCGAGGTGAAATTCCGACGGCGTCTCCACCGTGAAAACCCTCGCAACGTTCTGGAAACAAAGGACAAATGCCTCCGGCCACTCCGGCATCATGTCGGGAGTCACCTTGCGGCGCACCACGCCGTGGCGTGCCGAACGGCCTTCGATTTTGCTGCGAGGGTCCGGGCCGATGTGCTTCGACGCCGCCTTGAGCAAATCCTCCGCCCAATACGGCTTTTTCCCCGTCACCTCGTAAATATAGACGCCCTGCCCGTCGTAGTCCTCGTGCAGCATGAGCGCGAGGTCAAAGGCATGGTCGGAAAACAACGCCATCTGCTGCGCGATCTGCGGGACCTTGCTGCTGTGGTAGGAACGGTTGAGGTCGCGCCCCTCGGAATCGTAGCGGGAATTTGCGATCAGCCCCCAGGGATTCAGGCACGGGAAGATGAGGAAATTCAGCTTCCCAACCAGCTCCGGGTTGCGCTCCGCCCAGGCCAGCAGACCCTCCGTAGCCGCCGCCTCATCGCCATGGATGCCCGCCGAGATATAGATCGATGGCACGTCATTGCGAATCTTCCGCGAGCGGAGGAAATACAGGTCGTTTCCCCCGGCCTCGGCAAATTGCCGCATGATCAACCCGGAAGCCCGGGCCACAGTGCGCCAACGACGCACGAGATACCCATAGTCGTGCGACCGGGTATGCCTGAGACGCGCCGGCATCGGATCAGTCGATGAACCGCTTCGTGATATCGCCGTAGGCGTCGATGCGGCGATCGCGCAGGAACGGCCAGTGCGTGCGCTGGGTGTCGACGACGTCGAGATCGACCTCGGCCACGATGACCTCCTCCTGATCGATGGACGCCTTTTTGATGATCTGGCCCGATGGATCGGCAATGAAGCTCTGACCCCAGAACTCGATGCCATCCCCGCCATCCGGGGCCTCATGGCCGACGCGGTTCGGAGCGGCGACGTAGCAGCCATTGGCCACGGCATGGCCGCGCTGCACGGTTTCCCAGGAGGAATGCTGGCGCACGCCGTACTTTTCCTTCTCGGTGGGATGCCAGCCGATGGCGGTGGGATAAAAGAGGATCTGCGCCCCGCGCAAAGCCGTCAGGCGCGCCGCCTCGGGATACCATTGGTCCCAGCACACCAGCACACCGATGCGGCCAAATTTCGTCTGCCAGGCGTTGAACCCGAGGTCGCCGGGAGTGAAGTAGAACTTCTCGTAGAAAAGCGGGTCGTCCGGGATGTGCATCTTGCGATATTTGCCGAGGAAAGAGCCGTCCGCATCGATGATGGCCGCCGTGTTGTGGTAGAGGCCGGGAGCGCGCTTTTCGAAAAGCGAGGCCACGATCACCACGCCAAGCTCCTTGGCCAGATCTTGGAAAATCTGCGTCGTCGGGCCGGGAATCTCCTCGGCGAGATCAAAATACTTGTGATCCTCGATCTGGCAGAAATAGACGGAGCGAAAAAGCTCCTGGAGACAAATGATCTGGGCGCCCTGTCTGGCCGCCTCCCGCACCCCGCGAATGGCGGCAGCGACGTTCTCATCCGGGTTCAGCGTACAGCGATGCTGAACGAGTCCGATATTCACCTTCTGTTGCGACATTCGCCAAAAGTGGCACAATTCCCGGAATGAAAAAGCTGCTTTTCGCCCTTTTTGCCGTGACAATTCTGTCACCGTTCGCCACGAACGCCTCCGCTATGTCCGATATCCGTATCATCGTCAAAACGAACAAGGGTGACATCGAAGGCACTCTCTTTGCCTCAAAAGCCCCCATCACCGTCGCCAATTTCCTCAACCTCGCCAAGCGGGGTTACTACAATGGCCTCACCTTTCACCGCGTGATCCCCGATTTCATGATCCAGGGCGGCGACCCGTCGGGCACCGGTGCAGGCGGCCCGGGGTACACCTTCGAGGATGAAGTCAAAACCGGCCTCAAGCACGACAAGCCCGGCATCTTCTCGATGGCCAACCGCGGCCCGGCCACCAATGGCAGCCAGTTCTTCATCACCCACGTCCCGACTCCGTGGCTCGACGGCAAGCACACCGTCTTTGGCGAAGTGACCAAGGGCCAGGACATCGTCAACGCCATCAAACAGGGCGACAAGATCGAGAGCATCGTCGTTCTCGACCCGACGGACGAGCTCTTCCAGAGCCAGGCCGACAAGATCACCGCGTGGAACAAGGTCCTCGACCGCTAGTTCTCTCGCGCGTTTTTTGAAGGAATCGCGCTTCAGGACCTCCTGCCGGAAAAGTTCAACAAGCCTGATCTTGCATCATTGGCTTCCGCCGATGACTCTCGGGCTTCCATGAACACCGACTTGCGGGAAAGCCTGCAGCGCGAATTTCCTCACTTGGAATTCCTTCACGAGAAGGAAGACCTCATTCCCTACAGCTTTGACGGCACCGCCGCCCACTACTCCCAGGCGGAGCTGGTCGTTTTTCCGAAGACCACCGAAGACGTCTCCCGTCTCGTCCGGTTTGCCTCGGATCGAGGCGTCCCCATTGTCACTCGCGGCTCGGGCAGCGGCCTGAGCGGCGGAAGTCTCCCCATTCCGGGCGGCCTCATCGTTTGCCTGAGCAAGATGGACCGTATCCTCGAGGTGGATACCAAGAACCTCTGTCTGCGAGCCGAGGCCGGAGCCATCACCGCCCAGATCGCCCAGGCCGCCGATGCGGCAGGTCTTTTCTATCCTCCCGACCCCGGCTCGATGCGCATCTCCACCATCGGAGGCAACGTGGCCGAGAACAGCGGCGGATTGCGCGGGCTGAAATACGGCGTCACGCGTGATTACGTGATGGGCCTGGAGGTCGTACTGGCTTCGGGTGAGGTCCTCTTCACCGGCAGCAAGTGCGTCAAGGACGTCGCCGGGTACAGCCTGCGCGACCTTTTCATCGGTTCCGAGGGCACTCTCGGGATCGTCACCCAGGTCGTCCTGAAGCTCATTCCCAAGCCGCAGGCCCGGAAAACCCTCCTTGCCATCTACGACAAGATGGAAGACGCCGCCGAAACCGTCTCCGCCATCATCGCGGCCAAGATCATTCCCTGCACGCTGGAGTTTCTCGATGCCATGACCATCAACAGCGTCGAGGATTACGCCAAGGTCGGCCTCCCTCGCGATGCCGACGCCATTCTCCTCATCGAGACGGATGGCCCCGCCGGCGCTGTCGAGGACGAAGCTCAAAAGATGGCCGACCTCGCCCGGCAGCATCATGCCCGCGAGGTCAAGATCGCCCAGACCGCCGAAGAATCCTTCAAACTGGCGGAGGCCCGCCGCGCCGCTTTCTCCGCCCTCGCCCGGGTGGCTCCCACGACCATCCTCGAGGATGCCACCGTGCCGCGCAGCGAACTCGCCAAGACAGTGAAATTCATTCAGGAAACCGCCGATCGCTACGGCCTCAAGGTCGGCACTTTTGGACACATGGGCGATGGCAACCTGCATCCCACCTTTCTCACCAATGAGAAAAACGAGGAGGAAATGCACCGTGTGGAATGCGCGATGAAGGATATTTTCGACTTTGCCGTGGGCCTCGGAGGCACGATCACCGGGGAACACGGTGTCGGCGTGGCGAAAAAGCCCTTCCTCGCCAAGGCGCTCGGCGATCTCAACATCTCCGTCATGCGGCAGGTGAAGAAGTCTTTCGATCCGAAGGGCATCCTGAATCCGGGAAAGATCTTCGATCTCTAGGCCATGTCGGATTCGCTTCGCTCTCTCAACTACCTCGACCTGCAGCAGTGCATGCACTGCGGCATGTGCCTGCCAACCTGCCCGACCTACACCGAGACGCAAAATGAACGCAACGGCCCACGCGGCCGCATCTCGCTCATGCGCGCCATCGCGGACGGGCGGCTCGATGTGACGAAGACCTTCGGCGAGGAAATGTATTATTGCCTCGGCTGTCTCGCCTGCGAAACCGCCTGCCCGGCAGGAGTGCAGTACGGTCATCTTTTCGAGACGGCCCGGGCGGAAATCGAGCACTCAGCCGTACTCGACAATCCGAAACGCAATGCCATTCGATCCACGCTGCTGAAAGGCCTCTTCACCCGCCCCCGCCTGCTTCGCTTCGTGGGGCGCCTCTTGTGGCTCTATCGGGCCACCGGCGCGCAAGCCGTCTTCCGCGGGCTCAAGCTGAACCGCCTCCTGCCGGAAAAGCTCCGCGGATTGGAAGCGCAAACGCCAGTCGCCCAGGCGAAGTTTTCCCACGAGCTGATCCCGCCCGTGATGGGCCACGGCCGCAAGGTCGCGCTCCTCACCGGCTGCGTGCAGGACATCGTGCTGGCCGACGTGAATCGCGACACCGCCGAGGTCCTGGCGGCCAACGGTTGCGAGGTCCACACCCCGCCGGTGCAGCCGTGCTGCGGTTCCCTCCATGCCCACAATGGCGAACCCGACACCGCCCGGCTCCTCGCCCGACGAATGCTCGACCTGATCAATCCCGCCGACTACGACGCCATCATCACCAACGCGGCGGGCTGCGGTTCACACCTCAAGACCTACGACCGCTTGCTGGCCAACGACCCGGCTTATCGCGAGCGAGCCGAGGCCTGGTCCGCCAAGCTCAAGGATGTCCACGAGTGGCTCGACCTCATCGGCTTGCGCAAGCCGCAGTCGCCGGAGACTCCCTGCAAAGTGACCTACCACGAGGCCTGCCATCTCTGCCACGGCCAAAAGATCACCAAGCAACCCCGCAATGTGCTCAAGTCCATCCCAGGCCTGGAGCTGGCGGAACTCGGCGAATCGACATGGTGCTGCGGCAGCGCGGGCATCTACAACATCACCCAGCCCGAGATGTCGGCCAAGCTCCTGAAGCGCAAGATCGGTCACATCGAGAAAACCGGAGCAGACGTCGTGGCCGCAGCCAATCCTGGCTGTCATCTCCAGATCGCCAACGGGCTGCGGGATGCTGGCAACGACGCAACAGTTGCACACCCTATGTCACTTCTGGCTCGCGCTTATCGGGCGGAGCGTGGGCAAGGCTAAAAGAGCATCTCCCTCACCCTATCGGGCGCTCAGGGGAACGCCCTATTGAGGCTCATTAGCCGAAGGAATATGAATGAAAGAGCTGCTCTCGACCTCTCCCATCAACCCTATGAAGACCGCCTCGAAAATCGCCCGGAAATCCCCGGATGAGAGCCCGGCAAGCAATCGCCGCCGCCTTGAGAAGAAGCTCAAGGAACTTTTGAGCAGCAATTCGTCGTCCTCCTCCTCTTTCCGCGTCATCCAGTCTCTCGAACCCCACAAATACCCCCCGCTTCCTTATCGCCGGATCATTGAATAACGGCGAATCGCACAGACTGTTCTTCCAATACTTCTAGCGAAGGGGTACGGGACCTGCTACAGGGCTGCGCATGTCCAAGGGAGTAAAGGGGATTTTGATCGCCGTCATGATCGTGGCGGCGCTGGCCATAGGCATCGTCGCGCGCATCGCGACCTGGGATCGCACCGATAGCATACGATTCTCCCGGGATTTCCAGAATGGCTACTTCTGGGGCAGCCAAGTGATGAAGGACGCCCGGCTCATCGGCCCCGGTTCGGAAGATGCCCCGCAGGGATTCGGCAGGTGGGTCCGATTCTTCGACTCCTACGTCGACATCTATGATCGCGTCTACAACGAGGCAGCCGACCGCGACAACGACTACTGGCTGGACTATCCCCCACTGCGGCTCCTGATCATGGCGGTCTGGACCAAGAGCATCCGGGAGCACAACCCCGCCCTGGAGAAACCAACCTCTCCCGATGTCGCTCCGCTTCTGGTCTTCAATGGCGTGATGGAAATCCTTTCCGCCGTGGCAATGTTTTACCTCGTCCGCCTCTGGATCACCCGCATCCGCGCCCAGCGTCCGGCCGAGCAATGGAAAATCCCGGCTGAGACCATTGCCTTCGGCGCGGCCCTGCTGGTGTGGTTCAATCCCGCCTGCCTGCTGAACTCCCATGGCTGGCCGCAATGGGACATCTGGATCGTCCCGTTCTTCATCTTTGCCGCACTATCCGCGTCATGCTCGCGGTGGTTGCTTTGCGGCTTGCTCCTCGGCGCCGCCGCATTCCTGAAGGGGCAGATCCTCATCGTCAGCGCGTTCTTTCCGCTCTGGGCGTTTTTCTCGGAGGGCCGCATGGCCGGGTTGCGCGTGCTGGCCGGATGGGTCGGCGCTTTTGTCGGGGTGGCCAGCCCGTGGCTCCTGAAAGGTTTTGGGCCCTATGTCTGGATCGTCGTCGACGCCCTCCTCCTGGCCCCGATCATCTGGCTCACCTGGAAGGGCCGGATCGCCCAGGCCACGTGGGCGCTCGTCGCCGCCATCGGCGTGCTCGTCTTTATCGGCTGGAATTTCCGCGGCTCCTTTACCTGGCTGGAGATCGGGTTTCACTACGGCTCCAATCGCTATGCGGAGATGTTCAGCGGGGCGGTCTACAATGTGCCCGCCGCCCTCGCCCACCTCGGCTGGAACCTCAAGGACCCTGTCTACACCATCCATCTCTCGGGCGATCACTCCATCGCGCTGCCGAGCATCCGCATCCTGCTGATGATGGTGTATCTGGCACTGCTGCTGATCGCAGCCTACTCGGTTTCCTTTCACGCCCGCAGGCATCGCTCCGAGGTGCTGCTGGCCATGGCCTGCCCGTGGATCCTGATGTTTGCCCTGCTGGGCCAGATGCACGAACGCTATCTGCTCTGGGGCGCGATCATGAGCGCCGCGGCGGCGATCCTGCGCCCCTCGCTCTTCCTGCTCTATCTCACCCTTTCCTTCGGCACCTGCGCGATGATCCTCACTGTCATGCTGAAGCAGGCCCATGAGGAAATCCTGCCTCCGAGCATGGCTTTCCTCGATCAATATGCGGCTCTGGCCAATGTCGCCTTCTCCGCCATCATGGCAGGCGCCTTCCTTTACGTGGCATGGGCTCCCTTTCGGCACGCCATGGCGGAAGGGCTGAAGCGCCTGAAAGGCTGGGGAGATATCGAAGCCTAGCTCGACGTCGCCGGGTCAGGTTTTCCCAGGAGGATGACGGAGCTGCGCTCGGCGAGCGTGAGAGCCTTCACTCCGGGGAGCAGCACCTCCTGGCCGGGCTCGACGATATCGTCGGGTGAGTTCAGGCTCGTATCCGCCACGCGGAACCACACGTACCCCTTGGGCAGGACCGGCAGGGCGAACTCCAGCGGCTTGTAGTACATGTTGAAAGCGCAGTAAATGAAGTGCGCCGGACCGCCTGCCGCCGCGCCATGGCGACCGCACAGCATGAAGGCGATCGAGCGGCTGGCGAGACCCCAGTCGGGCTTCCATGGCTGCACGCCATGCCAGGAAATGTCGGGATATCCGCTGCCGATGACGTCCTTGCTCGTCATGAACTCCGGCTGGCGCAGGGCGGGATTTGCCTTGCGGAAGGCGATCATGTTGCGGGTGAAACGATAGAGGCCCTTGTTTTCCTCGGAAAGCGACCAGTCGAGCCAGTTCCAATCCTCGTCCTGACAATAGGCGTTGTTATTCCCGCGCTGGGTGCGGCCGCATTCGTCCCCCATCCACAGCATGGGCACGCCCTGGCTGACAAAAAGAAGCATGATGGCGTTTCTCTGGAGCCGGAGGCGGAGCGCATTGATCTCGGCGTCGGTAGTCTCGCCCTCCACGCCGCAGTTCCAGCTCCAGTTGTCATTGGCGCCATCGTTGTTGTTTTCGCCGTTATCGAGATTGTGCTTCTCGTTGTAGGAAAACAGGTCGCGCAGGGTGAAGCCGTCGTGACAGGTGATGAAATTGATCGAGGCGGTCGGCTTGCGGCCGGCGGCGGCATACATGTCGGGCGAGCCCATGATGCGCTGAACCATCTCGCCCACCACGCCGGGGTCGCCCTTGATGAAACGCCGGGCGGCGTCGCGAAATTTGCCATTCCACTCGAGCCAACGGCCATAGGACGGGAAATTGCCCACCTGGTAGAGCCCGCCTGCGTCCCATGCCTCGGCGATGAGATCGCACTGGGCGAGCACGGGATCGTAGGCGAGAGATTCCAGCAGCGGCGGGTTGGAAAGAGGCGCACCGGTCGAATCCCGGCCCAGGACGGAGGCCAGATCAAACCGGAAGCCGTCGATGTGGTACTCCGCCGCCCAGTGTCGCAGGCTGGCGATGACAAATCCCCGCACCACGGGGTGGTTGCAGTTCACCGTATTGCCGCATCCCGTGTAGTTGGCGTATTTGCCTGCGGAATCGAGCATGTAGTACGTCTTGTTGTCGATACCCCGGAAGGAGTAGGTCGGCCCGTTCTCTCCGCCCTCGGCGGTGTGATTGAAAACCACGTCGAGGATGACCTTGATGCCTGCGGAGTGCAGGGCGCGGATGAGATCCTTCAACTCCTCGACCTGCGTGCCATGCCTGCCCGTGGCGGCAAAGCCCGCCTTCGGCGAAAAAAATGCCAGCGTACTGTAGCCCCAGTAGTTGCAAAGCTGCTCGCCCGTGAGCGGATTCGTGCGCGTGTTCTCGAGCTCGTCGAACTCAAAGATGGGCATGAGCTCGACGGTATTGACTCCCAGGTCCTTCAGGTAGGGAATCTTTTCCTTCATCGCGGCGTAGGTGCCGGGATGTTTTGCCTCCGCCGTGGGATGCGCCGTGAACCCGCGCACGTGCATCTCGTAGATGACGAGTTCGCTCTCCGGGCGCTTGATCGGCCGGTCGTGCTCCCAGTCAAACGCCTCGAAAGGAATGCGGGCGCGAAACGGGTACACGTCGCCAAGTTGAGACGCCTGCTTCCAGATCTCACGTCCGCTGATTTCCCGCGCATAGGGATCAAGCAGGACCTTCTTGGGATCGAAATGCAGCCCCTCGCGCATGTCGAACACGCCATCGAAGCGATAACCGTACTCCAGATCCTCGTAGCTCAGATCAAACACGATCATCGCCCAGACGTTGCCGAGACGGTACTCCGGCGGGAACGGGATCTCCGCGTAGGGTTCCGCAGAACCTTTTTCAAAAAGCACCAGCGTGCAGGATTTTGCGTAGGTCGAGAAGATCGAGAAATTCACGCCTCCGGGGACATGGCTCGCTCCAAAGGGCAGCGGGTGTCCGTACCGTAGCCGGAAATCGGCATGCGTGTGGGTGTGGTTAGGAATCATGACGGCGACAGCTAAAGACTCCTATAAGCAGAAAGCATGCGCAATGCGGGAAATTAGGATCAATTTCGCGATATTATTTGGAGAGGGCTAACACCCGGCGCGCCTCGGAGGCGATGCGCTCCGGGGCGATCGCCTTGTGCCAGTGGGATTTTTTCCTGGGTCGCGGCTCGGCCAGGAGCCACGCCTGGCGATCGCTTGACTGCCAGGGGGCAAACATGCCGGCGTGCAGGCCGGAGTAGGCCACGATACAGCGCTGGTTCAAAGCCGTGGCAAAATGCGCAGCTGCAGTATCGACCGTGAACACGATCTCCGCGGCCGCGATCCACTCGAGGAAGGCGACGAGATTGGCCGGAATAAAGACGTTCGCCTGCGTGATACCCGCAGCATTCAGGGCGGCGGCGAATTCCACGAGCTTCGGTTTCTGGTCCTCAGATCCGACCAGCAAAAGCGTGCGACCGTCCAGTTCAGCGCGCAGCGAGGAAAAGGCCTCAACCCATTTCTCCAGGGGATAGACCTTTGACTTTTCCGTAATGGGGGCGCAAATCCACACGGGCTTGTCCGTCGGGACGATGCGCGCCCGGAGCTTGGGCATCACATCAGCGACGGCGATCTCGCGTCCCACGGCGCGGGAAACCACCCGGCGAAAGGCTTCGATCTCCAGCGGCACGGCGCAGGGCGGCTCGGGATACTCGACGAGCTCGGAACGAAACACCCGGGTCAGCACGTTTTCCACCGCCCCCCGCACCCTCTTGCCACGGCAGAGGTGATTTTCCCAGGAAACGTATCTTTTTGCCGGGATGGAGTAAAACAGCGAGGTCTCGAGGTAATTGCGCAATCCGCGCAAACAGACCGAGATATCGACCGGATGACACCGCATCCGGAACCACAGCGGCACGCAGGCCAGGAAATTGCGCAGGAAAAGGTTGAGCACCTTTCGCTTGAGGGCTACCGGCAGGGGCCAGATCGTTGCCACCGGGAACTGTTCTCGGGCGAGCGGTACAAGCACCTCGCGTACGCAGATGATCAGGTTTTCCTCGCCGTATTCCCGGCCCAGAGCCCGGATCGCCCCGGTGGAGAGCACAAAGTCGCCAATCCCGTCCGGCTTGAAAACGAAAACGCGCATCCCTGATGAGTCGCTACGAACCGGCCCGCGCTCAAGCCAATTTCATTTTGCATTGTCAACTTGGCCGATGATGAGCGATTCAATGAGGTCTTTTATGCGGGGCTGTTATGTCGTATTCCACAAGCAACTGGGAGACCTGCTGTTGCTGGAACCCGCACTTTCCCGACTGGCCGCCCATCACGGCAGGCCGGTACGCCTGCTGACGCGGGGCGGACATGATGCGCTCGTCAGCCTGATGGCGGATGTGGAAATACACACCGGCCCGACCTTCAAACCCGCGCGGCATCTGTATTGCTTCGATCCGGTGAACAAATCGGCGACCCGCGCTCTGTTCACTCCCGCCTGGCACAAGACCTGCATTCTCCCCTGCCCGAACGAAGCCTCCTGGTTTCACAAGCTGATCTTCCATCCGATCATCGTTCCCGGGCTCGGCGACGAGTACATCGCCGAGTATTTCTGGAACAACACTCCCGTACCGGCGGCGGGCGCCTTTCGCATGCCGCGCCTGAACCGTCCGCCGAATGACTGGGCGGTGCCCGGGCTGGAGACGGGAGGGTTTGTCCTGATCAATCCGACAGCGGGATGGAAGCGTAAAAGCTGGCTGGGCGACCGCTGGGCGGCAGTGGTGCGGCGTATCCGGGAGCGGGTAAATCTCCCCATCCTGATGACCAGCGCCTCGACCGACTGGCAAATCTCACAATGCGCCGAGATCGAGCGTCTGGCTGAGGGCTCGATCCGCAGCCTGTCAAACGGCACGACTTTGCAAAATTTCCTCTGGCTCTGCGCCAATGCCGCCCTCGTGGTGACTGTGGATGGAGCAGCGGCACACATTGCCACGGCCTCCGGCACCCCGAGCCTGGCCCTCTTTGGTCCGACGAATATCGGGAACTGGCACCGGGGCACAAACCGCAATCTGGCCGTGCAGGCGCCGATCGGGAAGGACGGCACCCGCCGTATGCGCGATCTCGCCCTGGCACCCGTGCTGGAAACCCTGGACCAGCTCATCGCCTAGACCCCGGTTCGTCCCGCACCCGCCGGCCTTCCTTCAACACACGTTCCCGCAAAAGCAAAAAGCGCCGGTCCTTGCGGACACGGCGCTTTTTGTTGGTTGGGGAGGGAAAGGGTTACTTCTTCTCCTTGAGGACTGCCTGGGCAGCCGCGAGACGAGCGATCGGCACGCGGAAGGGCGAGCAGCTCACGTAGTTGAGGCCGAGCGAGTGGCAGAACTCCACGCTCTTCGGCTCACCGCCGTGCTCACCGCAGATGCCCAGCTTGATGTCCTTGCGGACCTTGCGGGCGCGGTCGCGGGCGATCTTCATGAGTTCGCCAACGCCTTCCTGGTCGATCGTCGCGAACGGATTCGCTGCGATGATCTCGTGCTCGGTGTAGGCCGGGATGAAGCTGCCGGAGTCGTCGCGGCTCATGCCCAGAGTGGTCTGGGTAAGGTCGTTCGTTCCGAAGCTGAAGAACTCGGCGTCCTCGGCGATCTTGTCGGCCACGAGGGCGGCGCGAGGAACCTCGATCATCGTACCGACGAGGTACTTGAACTTCACCTTCTTCTCCTTGATGACTTCCTTGGCGACGCGGTTGACGATCTCGATCTGGAGCTTGAGCTCCTTCGGGAAGCCAACGAGCGGGATCATCACTTCCGGACGGACGCGGATGCCTTCGCTCTGCACCTGGGCAGCGGCCTCGAAGATGGCGCGGGCCTGCATCTCGGAGATCTCGGGGTAAACGATGCCGAGACGGCAGCCACGATGACCGAGCATCGGGTTGAACTCATGCAGCTCGTGCACGCGCTTGGCGATCTCTTCCTGAGGGATGCCGAGTTTGTTCGACAGAGCGCTCTGTTGAGCGTGGTCGTGCGGCAGGAACTCATGGAGCGGAGGATCGAGCAGGCGGATGGTGGCCGGGAGGCCGTCGAGCGAGCGGAAGATGCCGATGAAGTCCTCGCGCTGGAAGGGCAGGAGCTTCTCGAGCGCCTTGCGGCGGTCGTCCGTGTTGCGAGCGAGGATCATCTCGCGCATCGCGTCGATGCGGTCGCCTTCGAAGAACATGTGCTCGGTACGGCAGAGGCCGACGCCCTCGGCGCCGAAAGCCACGGCGTTTTCGACCTGCTCGGGGGTATCCGAGTTGGTGCGGATGTCGAGGCGGCGAACCTTGTCGGCCCAAGTCATGAGAGCGGCGAAGTCCTGGTAGGCCTTGCTCTTCTCGGGCTTGAGGGTCTTGCCGACGAGCACCTGCACGACTTCCGAGGGAGCGGTCTTCACCTCACCGGCGAAGACGTCACCGGCGGTGCCGTCGATGGAGATGTAATCGCCTTCCTTGAGCGTGACGCCATTGGAGGTGACGGTACGGTTGGCGTAGTCGATCTGAAGGTCGCTGGCTCCGCAGACGCAAACCTTGCCCATCTGGCGGGCGACGAGAGCGGCGTGCGAGCTGACACCACCACGGGCGGTCAGGATGCCCTCGGCGGCGATCATGCCGCGCAGGTCTTCCGGCGAGGTCTCGATACGGACGAGGAGGACCTTGTCACCCTTGTGGGCGCGCTCCACGGCGTCCTCGGCACGAAGCACGAGACGGCCGCTGGCGGCGCCGGGGCCGGCGGGGAGACCGCTGGCGATCTTGGTGGCCTTCTTGGCGCTCTCCTTGTCGAAGATCGGGGCGAGCACGTGGCTGAGGGAGTCTGCCGGGATACGGGAGAGAGCCTCTTCCTTGGTGATGAGCTTTTCCTTCACCATGTCGACGGCGATCTTCACAGCGGCGAGGCCGGTGCGCTTGCCGTTACGGGTCTGGAGGATGTAGAGGCGGTTGTCCTCAATCGTGAACTCCAGATCCTGCATGTCGCGGAAGTGCGTCTCGAGCAGGTCGCGGACCTTGAGGAGTTGCTTGTAGGACTCGGGCATCTCCTTGCCGAGGCGGACGACCGGGTTCGGCGTACGCACGCCGGCCACGACGTCTTCGCCCTGGGCATTGATGAGGTATTCACCGTAGAACACCTTCTCGCCGGAGGCGGGATCGCGGGTGAAGGCAACGCCCGTGGCGCTGGTCTCACCCATGTTGCCGAAGACCATGGTCTGGACGTTGACGGCCGTGCCCCACTCGTGCGGGATGCCGTACTTGCGGCGATACACGATCGCGCGGTCATTCTGCCAGGAGCCGAAGACGGCGCTCACTGCGCCCCAGAGCTGATCCTTGGGCTTCTGCGGGAAATCCTTGCCGGTGCGCTCGCGGATGAGGGCCTTGAACCGGGAGACGAGCTCCTGGATGTCCTCGACGGTGAGCTGCATGTCGGGGAAGTTGTGGTTGCCGTAGCGCTCGTCCTTGAGGTGCTCGATCGCGCTTTCGAAAGGCTCGTGATCTTCACCGGGGCGCTTCTGGACGCCCATGACGACGTCGCCGTACATCTGGAGGAAGCGGCGGTAGCTGTCCCAGGCAAACTTCGGGTTGCCGGACTTGGAGGCGACGATCTCAACCGTCTTGTCGTTCATGCCGAGGTTGAGAATGGTGTCCATCATGCCGGGCATGGAGTCGCGGGCGCCCGAGCGGACAGAGAGGAGGAGCGGATTTTCGCCACCCTCGAAACCCTTGCCGACCGACTTCTCGATCTTGGCGATCGCATCATCAACCTGCTTGACGAGCTGCGGCGGGTAGGTGCGCTTGTTATCGTAGTAGTAGGAGCAAACTTCCGTGGTGATCGTGAACCCGGGAGGCACCGGCAGACCGATACGGGTCATTTCAGCAAGGTTGGCACCCTTGCCGCCGAGCAGCGCACGCATCTTGCCGTCGCCATCGGCCTGGCCGTCTCCGAAATAGTAGACGTATTTACCCTTGCGGGCGGTTGCGGGTTTGGAGGACTTGGATTTTTTCGACATATAAAGGGAGCGCGGAAAACCGCCCTATTTAACAAACCGGGCGGCAGTGTCAAAGACGAACCCGCGAAAGCAGGCAATTCGCCTCACGCGACCGGCGCCGACCGGCTCGCGCAAAACAGAGACAACTATTTCTAAACTAGGCGTTTACAGCAAGAACCTCATTCAAGAGGCGCTCAAAGTCTGCCAATCCCGTGCTAGGGATGATCACGGTATTTCGACGGCCATGAGCCTCTTCGGTTATGCGAAGAAAGCGGCCGCGTTCGTTTTCACGGAATTCTATGAAGAAGTGTTTGCGCTCAACCTGAAGCTCGCGCGACTCGAGTATCGTATCCATTAAGTTACACGTTTGGGGATTTGTTAACTATGTTAGAAGATGCCGCCAGTCTCAACCCAATTTTTCCTTAGGCCCCCCGAAGAGGAGGCGGTATGTCCTTGTATCAGACGATTTTGAAATCGATTTGCTGTTTGTAGGTATCGACGCGCGCCACGATCACTTCGACCGAATCTCCGACCTGGAAAACCTTTTTCGTCTTTCGCCCGACGAGGCGTCCGCGAGGCACATCCAGCATGTAAAAATCCCCGTCCAGCGAGGAAACATGCACAAGTCCGCTGATGAGGAAGTCGGGCAATTCGACGAAAATGCCAAAATTCCGCACCTCCATGATCCGGGCCTTGAAGGCTTCTCCCTTCCCCTTGGCGACCTGCATCTGGAAATACTCAAGTTTCTTGAGTTTTACGGACTCCTTTTCCGCGTCAGCCGCCGTGCGTTCGGTAGTCGAGATGTGCTCGGATACGGTGGCCAGAGCCGAGGAATCTGGCCCCTTCTTCGTCAATCCCAGCACCCGCTCCAGCGAGCGATGCACCACGAGGTCGGCGTATCGGCGGATCGGGCTGGTGAAGTGGGCGTAGTCAGCCTTGTTCAACCCGTAATGGCCGAGGGGATCAGGGGCATACCGGGCGCGCTTCAGGCTCTTGAGCAGGGCGATCTTGATGGCGTACTCCTGAGGGCGGCCCCGGACGAGGCGCAGGAGCTTCTGCACTTCCTCGCGCTTCGACAGGTCGCCGATGCGGAAGCCATTGGCCAGTGCGGTTTCACGGAAGTCCAGCAGCCGGTCTTCATCGGGCATCTCGTGGACGCGATAGACCGTCGCCTGACGATGGCGCTTGAGCTCCCGGGCGACGAGTTCGTTGGCCAGCAGCATGAGTTCCTCGATGAGCTGGTGGGAGATGTCGTTCTCGACCTTCTCCAGACGCTCTGGACGGCCCTGCGCGTCGAGCCAGACCTTGACCTCGGGGAAGTCCAGGTCGAGCGAGCCATGAGCAAAGCGATTCTTGCGGAGCAGGGAAGACAACTCCCATGCGGTATGGAGCTTGCGCGTGAGGTCGTCATGCGCGGGCTTCTGGAGGTGGGCAAAGGCCTGCCGGTAGGTGAGGCGCACCTTACTCCGGATGATCGTGCGGGCAAACCGCGCGGAGAGGATTTTCCCCCGCTTGTCGACCTCGGCAAAGACGGAAAAGGTCAGACGATCTTCGTCGGGGCGAAGGCTGCAAATGCCATTGCTCAAGGCCTCGGGGAGCATGGGAATGACCCGATCGGCGAGGTACACGCTATTTCCGCGCGAATAGGCCTCGCGATCCAGCGCATTACGGGGACGTACGTAATGCGAGACGTCCGCGATGTGCACTCCGACCCTCCAGCCATTGGCCGTGCGCTCGACATCGATCGCGTCGTCAAAATCCCGGGCGTCGTCGGGGTCGATGGTGAAGATAAAGCGTCCACGCAGATCCTCGCGGCGGGCGGCCTCGCGTTCGTCGATGACGGGCGAGATGGCCTCGGCCTCCTTTTGCACCTCAGTCGGGAACCCGGCGGGCAGATGGTGCTTGCGGATGATCGAGAGCATGTCCACGCCGGGAGCGCCCGTACGACCGAGCACCTCGACGATATGGCCCTCAGGATTCACATGGCGCGAGGGCCAGGTGTCCAGCAGGGCGACCACCTTGTCGCCCTCCTTCGCCGCGATGGGCGGCTTGGGCGTGGGGACGTAGAGATTGTGAACGAAGCGCGGATCGTCAGCGGCGACGTAGAAGAAGTTGCGCGACTTCTGGAGGGTGCCGACGATGGTGGCATTCCCCCGCTCCAGGATGCGAATGACCACTCCCTCCAGCCTGCCAGGCGTCTCGCCGCGTCCGGTTCCCGGCCTGGGCTGGCGGTTGACCCGCGCCACCACGCGGTCGCCGTGCAGGGCGACGAAGGTATTTTCCCCGCTCACGTAGAGATCGGGCTGGCCCGCCTTTTCATTGAGGACATGGGCGGCGCCGCTGGCGTGAAACTGGATCGTGCCGGTGAAGAGGTCGGCGTCGCGCGGAATGACATAGCGGTCCTTGCGAATGCGGGCGACGTCGCCATCGACCTCCATCTGGCGCAGGAGGTCGCGCAGCTTGGCCCGATTTTGGGGCGGAAGCCGGAGCACCTTGGAAATCTCCACCTTGTCCAGGGGACGTTCGGTGATGGCTTTGAGGATGGCCTCGCGAAGGTTCATCGCAGGCGGACGGGCCTTACTCGGGGTTTTTGGCCTTGGCATTGCCTGTGGAATCGCCGCTAAACGCCTTCAAGGCAAGAAAATGCTTGGATGGAGCTCTTGCCGCCGGGATGCTCGATAGCGTGAAGCGTTCGTCCGACGGCCTGACCTTTCCGGAAATCCTGATCGCCATCTGCGCGGTGATCCTCGTGCTGTTTATCGCTGCGGCTATGCTCTTTCCGAGGCTGAGCGGAGGAGAAAGCGCCCCGAGAGCGGCGGCCAAGAACGACGTGGTCCAGCTCGCCACGGCCATCACGGCCTACCAGACGGAATACGGCCATCTGCCTCCCGGAGCCAATGGACCAGTCAACCGCACCCTGGCCGAGGTATTGACGGGGATCGACGCCACGGCAAACCCGCGGAAAATCGTTTTCATGGAAATCGCCCCGTGGAAGCTCAAGCGCGGAGGCACCAATGCCGCCGGAGACTTCCTCGATCCCTGGGGCAACCCCTATTTCGTGGCCACGAGCGCGAGCGGAACCATCGGGCAGGCCGGGAGCGTAACTGGTCGCACCGCCTACGATCTGCCCAAACCCGTCGCCGTCTGGAATGTCCCGGCCACCACCCTCACCCGCGAGGCACACCGTCAGGCGGTCACCTCCTGGGAATAACCTCGCGTTCCCGAGAGAAAAATGCTTGCCCGCGATGCCCGGTGGCCGCACTTTTGGGGCATGATTCGTTCCTCCCGAGGATTTACGCTCATTGAGCTCCTGATCGTCATCGCCATCATTGGCATCCTGATGGCCCTTCTTTTCCCTGCGGTGAACTCCGCCATCGACGCCGCCCGCCGCGCCCAGGCCAAGAACGACGTGACCCAGCTCGCCACGGCCATCACCGCTTACGAAACCGAGTACGGCCGCCTGCCGGGTTCGACTGGGAATTCAGATTTCAATGGGAAGGTCACCAAAGACCTCATTGATACTCTTACGGGGATCAGCACTAATGACAATAGTCGCAAAATCGTCTTCATCGAGGTCAACACCTGGAAGAAAGGAAAGAGCGGCACGAATTCCTCTGGCTTCCTTGATCCATGGGGCGGACCCTACTACGTAGCTCTCGACTACAATTACGATAATAGCCTTTCCAGCGTCGGCACCAACAGTGCCAACGTGCGAAAGAAAGTGGCCGCCTGGAACAACCCGGCCGATCAGACGAACGTGTCGGCGTCGCAGAAGACCCGCCGGTACGTGAACTCCTGGGAGTAAACAGCATTTTTCTGCGGGTGTAGTTCAATGGTAGAACGGCAGCTTCCCAAGCTGCATACGGGGGTTCGATTCCCCTCACCCGCTCTCCTCTGTTTATCAGGCTCCACGAGCTGGCGGTAACACGAGTGCAACACGGAAGCCGGGGCGGGCTTTTTGCATCCGGGGCTGGTGTTGGAGCGTGTTTTTCGGTCGCGGCGGCGGCGTTTCCGCAATGTCCCGCTCCGAGGAGACCTCGGCACTGAAGTTCGCCCGTCCCTCTACAGCGGTCACATGGAGCCATTGTTTCTCAATGGTCTTCCTCGAATCTCCCGGCGCATCAGCCAGCTCGATATCTCGCTTGAAGGCAGTCCGCACGGTTCGGACGTCATCCTCCTGCGAGAGGATCGATATCGATCCGGATTTCAAAGTCATCTTGCCTTGCAAAAAACTCAGCGATCAGGACTCCACCTAAGGGTATTGGCAGCATGGGGCGAATCTCCTTGGCTCCCGAAACCTCCGCCGACTTTGCAATCAAAGGCCAGTCCCGAACCATCCCGAAAAGGCGCTTCCCCAAGTCCTGCCGGATCTCACTGTTATCTCCCCTCTTTGTCCAGGAACCGGCTGCCCGCGTCTCTCGCGTAAACCGTGATCTGCCCAGTCGGCCCCAGCCGGACCTTACTGACGATAAAAGGCGCTCCGGCATCCCTGCTTACCACCGTTCCCTCCTGAGGCACTTTGAGCCCCTCGGCGAGTTCGACCAGCAACCGCACCTGCGGGAGGCCATCCTGGCGCAAGACCATTTTGGTCTGGCCCGTGGCGGTGACGTGGAAGCTGCCCACGAGATAAACAAGCTCCGGAAACGAATCCCCCCGGAGAATGGCCGCCTCCTCAAGAGTCATCACCCTGCCGGCAGGATTTTCCGGCGGAGTCAGGTACTCCTCATTCTCGTCGCCTGATGCTGGCACGAGCACAACCGCACACACCGCCAAAAGCACGACACATCGCCAAGTCACGAAAGAGAATTAGCAAAGAAACCGGGCGGCAACAGAACTCTTAACCAGCGATGAAGCTTCTTACGTATCAAAATCCAACTCCTGCGATTTTGCGCTCTCGTGAAAAGTTTCTCCCGAGTGAGCACACCTCAGCGCCTTTCCTTCTCGCGCTCATTTGCCATGAAATGACGTGTTTGCCTTCCGAAATCGCTCTCCTTCGCCTGCCTGGGTATGTCCGCTCAAAAAATCGCACGCGCGGCATTCACTTTTCATTGACCTTTGTTTTCATTTGTATACATATGTTTTCATTCGCAATGAAAAGAACACACTTACCAAGATGAAAAGCATTCCGATGAGCGTGAGGCTGTCGGAAGACGAGGCGGCCTTTTTGGCGAGACTGGATATCGCGGGGGCGACGACGCCGAGCGACAAGCTGCGGGCGATCATCTCCGAGACACGAAAGAGGATGGACGGCGTGGAGGATTTCTCCGACTGCGCCGAACTCTTCCGGGACATGCTGAGCCCGACGGCGAGGCGCATCCGGGAGGCCAACAAGGCAGCGGATATGCGGTCGGAGCTTTTTGACCGCTTCCTCGAGTGGCTGCCAGAGGTGGCGGCCTACTTCATCACGACGCTCCCCGAGGAGAACGTGGGGAAGGATGCCTTGCGCAAGTTGGAATCCGGGCTGGCAGACCGGATCACGGCCTTCCTGGAAGGCTTTCTGCGGATGGGAGTCACCAGCCAGGCTCCCTGCTACGACGAGGCGCTCGTGACGAAGCGGCTCAAGATGATTTTGGAACTGGCGGAGATCGCCAAAAAACAACAACCCAACCCCTGAAAACCATGAAAGAAACCCTCGCTGCCCGAGTCGGGCGAATCATTAGCGGCGGAGCGCACAAGATCGTCGAGGCGATCGAGAACGCGGCTCCGGAAACCGTGCTCGAGCAAGCCCTGCGCGAGATCGATGGCGCTGTCGATGAGGTGCGAACCGAACTCGGCACCGTGGCCGCGCGCAAGCACCTGGCCAGCGAGCGGCTCATGGAGGAAAACCGCAAGCACGAGGATCTCGCGGAGAAAATCGAGCTGGCGCTGAAGGAGGACCGCGAGGACCTGGCCGAGGCGGCCGTGGCCCGGCAGATCGATATCGAGGCGCAGATCCCCCTGCTGGAAAACACCATCGCCGACGCCGAGGACAAGACCCGCGAGCTGGAAGGCATGATCGCCGCCCTGCAGGCGCGCAAGCGCGAGATGGCGGAGGATTTGCGCCAATACCGCGTCGCCGCCGAGGCCAAGGCCCAGGCGAGCACGCCGACGCTGGAGTCCGGCGGAAGCTGGGAGCGCCGCGCCGAGCAGGCGCAGGCCGCCTTTGACCGCATCATCGAGAAACAAACCGGGCTCCCGCCCAAGAGCAACCTCGGCAATGAGGCCAAGCTCGCGGAGTTGGAAGACCTGGCCCGCAAGAACCGCATTCAAGAAAGACTTGTCGCCGCAAAAGCGAAACTATCCCCGTCATGATCCACTTCCTCCTGGCCTCCGAGAATACGCCCTTCACCATCGCGCTCGTCCTCATGGTAGCCATCGGGGCGCTGGAGCTGGTTTTTTCCCTCTTCGGCCCCGGGCTTTCCCACCTGATCGAGACCGGCCTGCCCGATCTCAATCACGAGCTGGGAGACATGGCTCCGCATGACGCGCATGCGCTGGATGATGTGCCGTCGCCGCTCTCGAAGCTGCTCGGATGGCTCAGGGTCGGACAGGTGCCGCTGCTCATCCTCTTCGTCGTCTTCCTGACGGCGTTTGGAGTGATCGGGCTGGCGATCCAGTTCGCGCTGGCGAACCTGACGAAAATGCTGATGCCCGCTCCCCTCGCTGCGATCGTCGCCTTCCTCGGGGCGGTCCCCTGCGTGCGGACGGGTGGCGGTCTTCTCGCGAAAGTCCTGCCGCGTGATGAAACCACGGCGGTCTCGGAGGATAGCTTCGTCGGACGCATCGCGGTGATCACCAACGGCACGGCGCGTCAGGGCAGCCCGGCAGAAGCCCGGCTCCAGGATCAGCACAGGCAAAGCCACTACATTCTCGTGGAGCCCGATGTGGAGGGGGAGGAATTCCCATCGGGCGCCACCGTCCTCATCGTCGAAAAACACGCCAATATTTACCGGGCCATTCACAATCCCAACTCAGCCCTCGTCGATTAACCAAACAGCCAACACCCCAATACCACCCATCAAGTCATGAACGACTTCAGCAACATCATTTTCATCCTTGTCGTCGCCGGCATCGTGCTGGTGGCGCTCTTCACCATCGGCCTCATCGTAGCCCGGCTGTACCATCGCGCATCGAAGGAAACATCCTTCGTACGCACGGGCTTCGGCGGCCAGCGCGTCATCATGAGCGGCGGCGCCATCGTCGTGCCGGTGCTGCATGAGACGATCCCCGTCAATATGAACACGCTGCGCCTCGAGGTGCGCCGCGCCAATGAGCAGGCCCTCATCACCAAGGACCGCATGCGTGTTGACGTCCAGGCCGAGTTCTACGTCCGCGTCAAACCCACTGCCGAGGCCGTGGCCGATGCCGCGCAGACGCTGGGCCGCCGCACGACCAACCCGCAGCTCCTGAAGGAGCTCGTCGAGGGTAAATTCGTCGATGCGCTCCGCGCCGTCGCCGCTGCCATGAATATGGAGGAACTGCACGAGCAGCGCGTGGATTTCGTCCAGCGCGTGCAGCAGGCCGTGTCGGAGGACTTGCGCAAGAACGGACTGGAGCTTGAGTCCGTCTCCCTCACCTCGCTCGACCAGACGAGCCAGCAGTTCTTCAACCCGCAGAATGCCTTTGACGCCCAGGGTCTGACCAAGCTCACCCAGGAGATCGAGGCGCGCCGCAAGCAGCGCAACGACATCGAGCAGGAAACCGCCGTGCAGATCCAGATGAAGAACCTGGAGGCCGAGCGCCAGAGCCTCGAGATCACGCGAGAGGCGGAGTACGCCCGCCTGGAGCAGTCCCGCGAGGTGGAGATCCGCCGTGCGGCCCAGATTGCGGAAATCGCCGCCGAGCGCGCCGCAAAGGAGCGCGAAGCCAAGGAAGCCGAGATCACGGCCAAACTGGCGGTCGACCAGGCCCAGATCCTCGCCGAGCGCGCCATCTCCGAGGAGCGCATTCGCACCGAGCAGACGCTCAAGCAGCGCGATATTGAGAAGATCAAGGCCGTCGAAACCGCCGAAGTGGAAAAGACCAAGGCAGTCGAGCTTTCCGAGCAGGATCGCGCCATCGCGGTTGCTGCCAAGTCCAAGCAGCAATCGGAGGCCGAAACGATCGCGTCCCATGCCCGCGCCCTCTCCGTGAAGGCGGCGGAAGAAGTCATCACCGTCAAGGAGCGTGAGATCGCCGAGCGTCAAAAGCAGATCGAACTCGTCGAGGCCGCCAAGCAGGCCGAGCGCGACGCGATCGGCGTGACTGTCGCCGCCGAGGCGGAGAAGCAGGCCGCGCAGGATCGCGCGGAGGCCGCGCGCATCGCCGCGCAAGGTGAGGCGGAAGCCGAGAAGCTCCGCGCGGAAGCCTCTGAGAAACGTTACGCAGTCGATGCCGCCGGTACGCGTGCCTTGCACGAAGCTGAGAACGTCCTTTCCGCCGAGGTGATCGCGATGAAGATCCAGCAGGCCATCCTGGCCAACCTCCCGCAGATCATCCGCGAGAGCGTGAAGCCGATGGAACGCATCGACGGCATCAAGATCGTCCAGGTAGGCGGCTTGAACGGCGAAGGCGCTCCGGCCAATGGCGCGACGGTTTCCGCCGATGGCGGCAATCTCGCCGACCAGGTGGTCTCCAGCGCCCTGCGCTACCGCACCCAGGCCCCGCTCGTCGATACGCTCCTCAAGGAGGTCGGCATCGACGGCGCGAGCGTGAACGGACTGACGCAAGCCGTGAAATCCGCCTTCCGTCCTGTCGATCACGGCAACGCCGAGCCGCCTCAGCAGGCTGGCAACAATTAAGTATTGCCATGTATCGCCATGTGTGGGAGCACTCGCATTAGGCATCGTTCTATGCGATTTCCATATGAGGAGATAGCTTAGGACGTTAATATTTTAGGCAGCAGAGAAGCGTGGCGCGAGGAGACTCGTTGCCACGCTTTTCATTTCTACGACTGGCATTTCCGCCGCAAAAAAGGTTGCCTTGAGTCAACTCGGGACGTTCCCGCACGCATCCCAACGCGACGGGCAACGCCCCCTTGTCTTCCTAATTTTCATGCCCTTTCAACGTTGCCTTCTCCTCCTGCTGCTAAGCCTTCCGCTTCTCGGAGCGCGATCCCAGGAGGCGCCGCTGCGGGCGCGCCACGAGAAGCTCCCGCTCATTGCTCCGCAGGTCACTTTTCTATCCATCCGCAATATGCCGCTGACCGAGGAGCAAAGGCGACATGCCGTCACAGATCCCGGCGTCTGGCGCGATGTCCGGCTCGTCGCCTGGGAACCGCCCATCGCCACGATTTCCGGTCTGGATGGAGATAGTAAAAGCCTTACGTCCATTTACGTACACATCCTCTCTTTCCCGGAAAATCTGCGTCCATCCGTCACAGAATTGGCAAAGCTCATTCCTCCCTCAAAAGGCCTATCGGATGCCTCCACGCTAACCCTCCCCGACGGACGAAAGCTGGAGGATGCAAAGTTTCTCTGGTCCACGCCGGAGGCGGTTCACCTGTCCTTCCGCGGCGGCGAAGGAGACTTCGCCCTTCAGCAGATCGAATGGCAGTTTCTGAAAGCTAATCAGATCAGCTACCGCTTCATCTGCTTTCCGGAACTCACCTTGAAAGGACGCACCGAACCTCTCAAGAATGTTCAGATCATCGCCCAGGACGCGAATCTCTGCCGTATCCGGCATTCCGCAGGAGGCGGCCCGTACAGCATCTCCCTGCTGCCGGATGAGGTGGCCGCCCTCGTCCAGAAGCACTTCATCGCCAAAGGCATTTTTTCCGACCGCTTCGAGGTTCCGCCCCAAAGGCGCACCGCCAGCACCTCCCCCACTCCCGCCAAAGTAAAGACGTCCCCCACGCCCACTCCTCCGCCGGAGGAGGTTATCCGCAGCGGGCCGGGCCGCTATGTGAAACTGCCGATCAAAAACAGAGAGCCTCTCCGCGACGTCACGATTACGAAGATTGATGAAACGAGCTTTTGGTACAGCGAGGCAAAGAATCCGGACGAAGAGCACAGCGGCTCCTTGTCGGAACTCCCCGCCGGGGTGGCGGAGGATCTGGGCATGCCTCTTGTCCCCACCTTGCGAGCCATGCTCTCGCAGGGTATCGTGACACGGTCGCGCAGCCCGGTGTTTGAAGTCGTCGAGCGAGAGACCTCCGCGGGAGGATTAGCCGATATCGTCGGAGGCAAACTCCTTGCGAATGTCGGCCCGGGCTTTCTCGCTCCGATCACCGATCTGAGGAGGTTCGATGGCAGGGTCATCACCCTGCCCAAACCGATCGCGGGCGTGTCGCGCGCTTACATTCTCGATCGGGATTTCGCCATCTTGGGGAGCAGAAAATTCCGCGAATGGTGGCAGGGCGAGTCGGGGATGCCATTCCCCGAATTCTCCAACCGCGCGGAGTTTTCCCTTGTCACCTGCGACGAGAACACCGTTCTGCTCGACGGATATACCGGCAGGTTTACCTTGTTCGGCAACGAACACGGGCTCATGCAGCGAGCCTGGAAAATCAGCTCTCTCGGGGCGTCGACACCCTATGCCATCGTGGAGACGCTCAGCGGCTTTTACTTCGGCATCCTCGCCCAGCGGCAGGATCTGCCCGAGGCCACCATGACCTGGCCCCAGCTCGTCGCCAACAAGTCCACTCCGTATGCGCTCAAAAAGGTCACCGACCGGCCGTTGCGATCCGGGCAGACCATCCTGCGCCTGGCCGATGCCAGCCGCGCGCCAGCCTTCACCTCCCCAGCCAGCGCCCGCATCTATCCCGGCCACTACCGCACTCTCACGGAAAAGGGCATGCCGGGCCTGCTCGTCATCCTCCAGACGCCGCAGAGCGACGGCACGGAGACCGGCTCCTCCTCCGACTCCACCGACAGCTACAAGAGCCAGAAACAGGTGGATATCCAGAAGGTCGCGCTTGAGTACGTCAGCGAGACCGCATCTACCATGCTGCTCAAGCTCGTCATCGATCAGCGAGAACGCCTGGTCGAGCGGAAGGACGACGCAAAGGGTCTCACGCTCGTCGAGGAGGACAACTGGAAAAGCCGCTCGACCTCGAAAGTCTACGAGCTGGAAAAAGACCCCGACGGCGGCGTGCGACTGACCGATGGAGAGCGCGTCTATGACATCCAGCGCCCCCGTGTCGGAGACGCGATCCTGACCGTTTACGAGGTGACGCAGGATGCTCTTATTCTTATCCGTCCGCCCCGGTGATCCGCGAAACCCGGGCGGGTCCTACGCCTCCAGCCGGTAGCCAAGGCCATGCACCGTGAGGAGATGCCGCGGCGATGAAGGCTCGTCCTCGATCTTTTGCCGGATCTTGACGATCACCTGATCGAGAGAACGGGTCGTGCCGTAGTATTCGATCCCCCAGACCTCGTTGAGAATCGTTTCTCGTGACACCGCGTTTCCCCGCTCCCTGTCCAAAAGCACCAGAACGGCCAGTTCGCGCGGTGTCAGTTCAAAGAGCTCGCCGCGGCGGCTGCCTCGTAAAGCGGGGCAATCAATCTCAACGCGACCGAAGCGGATCGCGTCCGGGCGGAACGTCGGCGCAGCGTCGTGTGTCGCGCGTCGCAGCAGCGCATGAACCCTTGCGAGCAGTTCGCGCAGGCCGAATGGTTTGGTGACATAATCATCCGCTCCGAGTTCCAGCCCGACAACCTTGTCGGTCTCCTGTCCCTTGGCGGTGAGCATGAGAATGGGCACGGTGTTCTTCGCCGCGCGCAGCTCCCTGCAAACATCAAAACCGCTCTTGCGCGGCATCATGACATCGAGGAGGATGAGATCGGGCCGGGCGTTGCGGATCTGCGCCAGGGCCTCAACGCCGTCCCGGCACTCGACTACCGAGTATCCCTCGGCGGAGAGGGCATCCACGAGTCCCAGGCGAATGTGCGGATCGTCTTCCGCGACGAGGATTTTACGGCTCATAAATGATCGACTGGCTTGCGCGGCAGGCGAAGGACGAAGGAGCTTCCCCCACCCTCGCGCGCACGCACAAAAAGGTCGCCGCCGTGATCGCGAATGATCCGGCGGGCCAGGGTAAGCCCCAGGCCGGAACCCTGAACCCCGCTGGTGAGGGAGTCGTCCACGCGATGGAATGCCTCAAAGACTTTTTCCTCCTGAGCCCGCGGGATGCCGGGGCCGCGATCCTTCACCTCGGCGATGAACTCCCGGGGTTCCATGCGAGTGCAGAGGGTGATTTCCCTTCCACTCGCGGCGTACTTTTCGGCGTTGGAAAAAAGATTCACCAGCACCTGGGTTATGGCATCGGCATCGCAGACCACTCGATACGGCCCCGCGGCGGCGTCCCATGCCATGGAAAATCCGGCCTCGCGTAATCGCGTACTCTCCACTTCCCAGAGCCTCGCGATAGCATGGTGCAGATCAACCTCGCGCATGTCGTAGACCTTGCGCTTGCGCTCCATGCGGGCAAAGTCGAGGACATTGTTGACCAGCCGGGTCAGCCGTTCGCTCTCGGCGGCGATGATGCGCAGATACCGGCTTTGCTTCTCGGGTTCGGTGACCTTGCCCCCGGCCAGAAGCTCGGCAAACATCCGGATGGAAGTCAGCGGTGTCTTGAGCTCGTGCGACACGTTGGAAACAAAGTCCGTCTTCTTCTGGACTGTCGCCAACTGGCGTCGGATGTCGGCCGAAACGAAATAGGCTCCGGCCAGGATCGCCCCAAGGGCGAGCATGATGAGGAGCACCAGCGTAATGGAAACCAGCCGGGCCGAGCTTGTCAGCGCTCCAGGATTAGCCAGATACAATGCGACCTCCCAGTGAGGCAGCACCTCACCGATCTCCGTGGCGACAAAGGGGTGCTTCCAATCGGCGGGAAACTCTCCGGGTAATCGCAGGACAGGACGGCTGCGATCGTTGAGGATGGCGATATGCTCGCCCATCGACTCCAGTTGATCAAAAGCCGGAGCGATCATTTCCTGCATCTGCCGGGGAGTGAGCATCACGCCAAACAGCCACTCGGACCGGGCCTCGGGTTTGGTCCAAAAAAGCACCTGCAATTCGTCCTGTACGAAGCGGGCCATGATGCCCTGCGGTGCTCCCGCGATGGCCGTCTGAAAGTTGGAGAGTTCGGGAGCGATCTTGGACGACGCGGCGGGCTCGGTGTCGTCATACCCTTTCTGCGGCGAGATGTTTCGCGCCGCAGCCTGTTGCGCGGAGGTGTCTTTCGACTTCGCACTGCTGCGGGTCACCCAGTCCATGGAGGAAAGCAGGGATTTGGACTGAGTATTTTTCGTGGGCGGAGCGGCACTTTGCGGGAGCTGATAGATCTCGGCGGGAGCCGCGTTGCTGAGAAAGGACCTGTTGCCTTCCAGAAAGGCGGCTACGGTTTCCTCGCTGCGAGCCTGTGCGATGGAGGGATAGACCAGCGCGCCGCGAGGCGAGATCGCAAAAGGCACTCCGCCGGGTTTCCAGCCATCCGCCAACCGCGCGCCAAAGTTTTCCGCGACAGCCTCCGCTCCATAAGCGGCGACCAACTGTCGAACCAGCTCGACAAAGGCAGCCTGCTGCTGCTCGACCGCCTGCCGCAAATCCGCCGCGATGGCATCGGTCTGGGCCTGGTGCAGATCGGCGGCCTGTCTCTCGATGAGAATATTTTGCTCTCCCGCCGCGCGCAACGCCAGCCAGCCCAGCACGAGGCTGGGCAGGAAGATGGCGACCAGAAAAATGAGGGCGGAGCGTAACACCGGCGCGCAGTTTCCACAGCCAATAGGAGGGCCGGGAGCGCGGAGCAAGCAAAAGGCGGCGCGAGCGGGTCCCCGAATCCCGGAGGCCCGCCCGGCCATCTCCTGCGTCCTACCGCTTCTGGTTCTTGTCCTGGTAGTTCTGGTACTGGATTTCCTTGCGGCTGCTGCGGCTCAGCCAGCCGGAGGAGAGAAGCTCCTTCGCCTTGCTGCGCAGGACGGAATCCTCGCTCTGGATCACGGAATTTTGCACCGCCGAGGGCAGCGCCGCATTGGCATTGGCCTGGCTGATCAGCAGATCGGCGGCGTCCTTGGCTCGCCCCTCGTCGGCCAGCTTGACGGCGGCAGCCTTGGTGAGGCGATTCTGCGTGACGGCCACCTCCGTAGCGACCTTCACCTGTACGGAAGCCTCGACTACCCTGGCGTCCCGGCTCCGGGCGACGGAGGCGACCTGCGTATCGGACAGCGCCTTGCCCGAGACCGCGTCGTCGTAGCTCAGCGAAATCCTGGCGAGCGAAAGCTCGGCCTCGCCCTTCGGCGCCTCGCAGACCACGAGGAACCGGCGCGTCTGCGACCCGTAGAGATCCGACAGCGGAATGGTCACGCTCTGGCCTTCAAACTTGATCGCCTCCTCTCCCAGGATTCCCTTGGGCTTCACGTCATCGGGCAGAGTGATCGTGACCCGGACGTTGCGGGCCACCACGCTTTTCACCGTGCCGAGTTCCTCCGAGAAAATCCCGGGGAGCTTCTCGACATTCTGCACATAGTAGTAGTTGGCATGGCTGGCCTCGGCGAGGGCGGTCATGAGGTCTTCATTGTAGTCCTCTCCGAGCCCCACGGTGGAGGCGCCCATGCCCTCGTCGCGCAATTCCTTCCCCAGCCGGGCCAGGTCCGAGGGAGTCGACGGCCCGACGTTGGCCATGCCATCGGAGAGCAGGATCAAGCGGTTGACCTTTTCCTTGTCGAGATACTTGCGGATCTGCCCCGCCCCGCTCTCCACCCCTGCGTACAGAGCCGTACTCCCACCATCCCGGATGCCTTGTATCCGCGCCTTGAGCGCTTCCTTGTCCACCGCCTTCTGCGCGGCGATCAGCACCTCCGCCGAGTCATCGTAGATGACGAGAGAAAAATAGTCCTCCGGCCCCAGTTGATCGAGCGCGACAGCCGCTGCCTGCCGGGCCTTCTCAAGCTTCGCCCCAGCCATGGAGCCCGATCGATCCAGGACGACGGCGAGGTTAATCGGAGCGGTGCGTTTGACATTCGCCTCCCTGGCCTGAATGGCAACCTCGACGATGGCGTCGCGATTCCCGTCGCTGGGGATGACTTTCTTCTCGGGGGTCACCGTCATGGTGACTGTCGAGGGACCCTGGGCCGCTGCGGAGAACACAAGCGCCGAGGCCGTGATGATGGATAGGAGCGTTTTCACCCCGCTACTGTGCGCCGATTGCCGTGACGATGTGTCATGGACTGGTAAGGAATTTGTAAAAGTTTTGTAAATCCCGCAGTCCGAGCCCTTGTGCAGGCGTACTTTGCGTCTTGAGCCCCGGGCCGAAACCTGTTTGCGTGAAGACACCCTCGCAGTCGCCGCCGTGAAACCCTTCCCGGATCATTCGCTCTACGTTACTTCTGCTGACGAAATCGCCTGGGGCGGCATCCTGATCGCGCTCACCCTGGTCATTCACGGTTTCGGCATGCTGCTGACGATTGAGTTCAGCGGCTTTTACAAGAGCCGCTTTGAAAAGCGTCCCAATTTCATCACCGGCATCATCGGCCTGATCCTGGCGAGTTGGATTATCACGTCCGTCCACATCACCGAGGTGATGCTTTGGGCCGGTTTTTTCCAGTGGAAGGATTGTTTCTCCAACTTCAGTACGGCAACCTACTTTGCCTTCACGGAATACACGACGCTCGGAAGCAACTTTGACCTGCCGGAGAACTGGCGGTTGCTCGAGGGCATGATCGCCACCTCGGGTCTGATCGGGTTTGCCTGGTCGACCGGTGTGCTGATGACGCTCGCCCAGGGTTTTCAGAAACAACAACTCCAGCGCATCAACAAGCGCTACCGCCTCCTTCGCGCCTCACAGGCAAGCGAAAGCGCCGAAGGCAGCGCCTGACAGAACACGAATCCTCCATGAAATACTGCAAACTTTTCCGCGTGAAACCGGGCAGCGATGTCCGGCTCAAGAAGATCGATCCCAACTTCACCGCCGAGCACGAAGGCAAGAAATCTGCCGTGAAGATGGTGGAGAAGCTGAACAAGGAACTGAGGGAACTCCAGTATCTCCTCTACGCCGAGGGCAAGCACTCGCTGCTCATCTGCCTGCAGGCGCTCGATGCGGCGGGCAAGGACGGCACGATCAATCACGTGCTCGGATCGATGAACCCGCAAGGCGCGCGGGTGCATGGATTCAAGGCTCCCTCCAAAGAGGAACTGGCCCACGATTTTCTCTGGCGCATCGCGAAGCAGACCCCGGGCAAGGGCGAGGTGGTAGTCTTCAACCGGTCCCACTATGAGGACGTACTCGTCGTGCGCGTGCATAACCTTGTCCCCAAGCATGTCTGGAAACAGCGCTACGACATCATCAATAACTTTGAGCGCAATCTCGTGGAGAGTGGCACCCACATCCTGAAGTTCTTTCTGCACATCAGCTCGGAGGAGCAGTTGCTGCGCTTCCGCCAGCGCCTGGAGGACCCGGCGCGGCACTGGAAGATCAGCGAGAGCGACTACTCGGAGCGCGAGCACTGGGACGACTACACCAAGGCCTACGAAGAGGCTCTGCGCAAGACGAGCACGGACTATGCGCCGTGGTACGTGATCCCGGCCAACAACAAATGGTTCCGCAACCTCGCCGTGGCCAAGATCGTCACGGAGAAGCTGAAGTCGCTGAACATGAAATTCCCCGCCCCGAGTGTAAACATCGATGAGATCACTGAGAAGTTTCACCTGGCGCAAAAGGCAGAGGAGGAGCGCATTGGAAAAGCGGCTTGGGAAAAGCTGAGTGCGCGCAAGGAAAGCAAGGAAGAGATCAAACAGGCCGACATCGTCGAGGAAGCACTGCATCCTTCGAGTTCGAGCGCGGCATAGAAGAAGTCTCGTGCGGATCTTCCTTAGCACACTTCCCGCCATCCTCGTTCTCGCGGGCGTCATTGCACGCGGGGTCATACAGGATCACCACCCATTCTTCCTGTTCGTCGCCGCTGTGGCGGGAGCAGGATGCAGCTACTGCGTGGCCCGTTCCATGGTGACCGGAATCACGCCGGGCAATCACAAGATCGCACCCCGCGATCGCCTCACCGAGCCGTTTGGCTATTGGTTCAACGTCGCAGGGTGGACGCTATGTTATCTTTTGATGCTCTGGCTGGCGTGGAGCATTCCGCCACTGCGCAGCAGCTAGGAGGCGCTGATCGCTCCGGAGTTGCAGGTGGTCTCACAGTTGCCGCAGTCGATGCAGAGACCGGCATCGATCACGGCGGTGAGGCCTTTGATCTTAATGGCTTCGTTCGGGCAGGCTTCCACGCAGGCGCCGCAGGTTTCGCATTTTTGAGGGTCGATTTGGTAGGCCATGGATGTTTAGGGAATATTTGTTGGGATGAAGGTCATCAGCGACCGCCGAGGACGGCCGCGCCGATCGCCATCGGCGGAGGAGCCCAGGTCCACACGGCGCTCGGGCTGGAGTGTCCGCCATTCAGACGCAGCGCCTCGCTGATCTCGGCACCCGTCCGGGCATATCCGCCCGCGCTTTCTTTCAGGACTTCCATATTGAAGTTGATATCCGTCGTTCCGGAACTGCTGGAACCGCAGATGCACAGAACCCGCAGTGGCGGCTCGGTGGGGTCCGTGATCCAGAGCACCTGATCGCCCGCGTCGCCCGCGAGGTGGGATTGGGCAAAATTCGGCGCATCGACGCGCCAGGGCAGGTTGTCCTCCTTGGGAAGGGCGCTCACATATTTTGCGAGCGGACCGGTTTTTCCGCCCAGCGAAATTTTGGTCATTTCGCCGAACTTCCAGATTCCATCAGAGGCTTGTTGAGATTTCGCAAGGTAGAACGCCATGGCTTGGGAGCTTTCTTATTTATGAGGTGCGGGGTTGTTGCTAGATGTCCGGGGATGAAAATGCTGACTCGCCTCCGCTATCTTTTTGAGGAGGGCTTTGAGGTTGGAACGCTGTCCGCCTATGACAGAACGCAGGAAGAGGAAGGAAAGGGCCGGGCGAGCCTGACCTTTGTGGATGTCGACGGCGATGGAACACGCCGCCTCGTGACCGAGGAGTTTCTCATCACCGAGGAGGAGGCCCGCCTCTGCTCGCAGCTTTTCCTCGATGAGCAGTCGAACTAGAAAGGCCTCTCTCATCGGCTCAGAGCGGGAGCCGCAGCCTGCCCGCTGTCGGAAATCGCAAGGAAGGACAATGCCTCGCCAATAGTAAGCGAACGCCCCAGCAGGGAGGAGACGGCGCATAGAGTGGGATAAACCCGAGCGGCGTCCGTATCATCCAGGCCGAGAACGCGCGCGACGGCGCGTGGTCCCGTTTGCGGGCCGATCAGGAAGGTCTCGGCGCAGCCCGTCTCCTCGGCGGAGTAAGCCTGATAGCTTAGCACCTCGCGCTGAAGGCCGAGAATGTGCAGGCCGCTTTCGTGAACGTGAATCTCGCGTCCGCTGACAGGTTTGGTCGGCGGGACGGAGCGTTTGGCAAAAGTCTCCAGCATGCGGCAAAGGGGCACCAGCTCATGCCGTCGGATACCCGCATCCACCTCCAGAGCCGCATGGAGTCCCATCACCACCTCCTCAAACGCGGCATTCCCGGCACGCTCGCCCACGCCATTGATCGTCGTGCTCAGACACTTCGCCCCGGCCTGCCAGGCGGCGATGGTATTGGCCGTCGCCATGCCGAGGTCATTGTGGGCGTGAATCTCGATGGGCTTGCCCCGCAATGCGCTCGCTGCGAGCTGCACCATGCGCGCCGTGCGATCCGGAGTGAGAATGCCCACCGTATCGGCCAGCCGCAGGCGCATCACCGGAAGCTCCGCGACCGCGTGGCAGAACTCCGACAGGAATACCGGATCAGCCCGGGAGGCGTCCTGACCACCGATCGCCACATAGGAAAAATGCGACGCCGCCTCCTCGCTGAGATCCGCAAGCGTCCGCAAGACCCACTCGCGGGATTTCCCCCAGATGCGCAAATGGCAGTCCGAGAGGGGAAAGGAAAGATTCACTCCATCGACCGCACACGACCGTGCGGCGGCGATATCCTCGCGGCGGGCCCGGCACCACGCCAGCAGCCAGGCCTCTGGCACAGCGTCGCGCACCTGATTGATCCGGGCAATGGCCTCGTCGCCGGAGGCGGGAATACCCACCTCAAGCTCGCGCACGCCGGTCTCCCGGAGCTTGCGAGCGATCTGGCAACGCTCCGCCGGGCTGAGGGTGAGCCCGGCGGATTGCTCGCCGTCGCGCAGGGTCGTATCGACGAACCAGGCGCTCGAGCCTGCGATCTCCTCGCTGAGAGTCAGATCGCGCTTCATGACATTATGAGGCGAGATAGTCCGTGGCGATGGCGCCTTCCTCAAACGCGTCCAGTATGGCGTCGATCGCCTCCTCGGTGATGCCTGTGTAGGTATTGCCCGAGGGATAGTCAATAATCACGGGCCCCTTGGTGCACATGTTGAGACAGCCGGTCACACAGACCTCGACGCCGTCCATCATGCGATCCTGGATCTCATTCTGGAGATAGCTCAGGAGCGACATGGAGTCCTTCTTGTAGCAGACGCCCTGGCGTTCTCCATTCGCCCGGAAGCTGCCGCAGACCAGCAGGTGATGATTGGGTGTATTCATTGGTGTGATTCGTATCAGGAACAGCCGTTGCCTCCGCCCGAGCAGCCATTGCCGCAGCTCGTGAAGCGGCGCTGGAGGGAAGCGGGGATTTCCTCGTCGTGAAAGAGAGCCTCCAGGCCCTCCTCGACCAGCCCCTCCATCTCGATGACGACGAGGCCAAAGCCCTCGACGATCTGCTTGGGGCGGGGTCCGCAGGCGCTGACGAGCAGGGCGCGGCAATCGCGTAAAGTATTGGCGAGTTCCTTCCACCGGTCGTCTCCCCCGCCCGTCCCGGGCAGGGCGCGCACGTCGACGATCTCGTATTCATCCGTCTCCGGCAGATGCGAGTAGACGATCACTTTGGTCGCCTCGCCCAGATGGAGATTGACGAGCATTCCCTCCTGGGTTGCGACGGCGATGTAGGGCCGGGTTTTGTCGATGGGTGTATTCATCTCGGTGAAGCTTTCCAGGGTGCCGGCAAACTCGACGGACTGATCCTCGCCGAGCAGCCCGACCGCGTCGGCGCGGCAGCGTGCGCAATGGCTCATCTGCGAAACATGCTCGCCGCACTGAAGGCGCACACGCGCCATCATGATGCCGTCGGGCTCGTAGAGATTCTCGTAAGGCGTGTCCTGCACGGGGCAAAGCGGGATGCAGTTCATCACCGTGGCGCCAAGGCCCTTCACGACCTTCGCAATCTCCGGGATGTGGCGGTCATTCACGCCGGGAACGACGATGGAGTTGACCTTCACGAGCACTCCCGCGACGGCAAGGCGCTTCACGGCGTCGAGTTGCCGCTCAATGAGCACAGCTGCGGCGTCATCATTTTTGAGGATCTTGCCCTCGTCGCGAGCCCAGGCATAGACGAGACCGCCTACAGCTGGATCGACCGCGTTCATGGTGATCGTGACATGGCTGACCTGGAGTTCGACCAGTTCGTCGATATGCGGACCGATGTGAAGGCCGTTGCTCGCGAGACACATCATCATGTCCGGGAAACGCCTGCGCACGAGCCGCAGCGTTTCCATCGTCTCGTAGGGGTTCGCAAATGGATCGCCTGGACCCGCGATGCCCATGACCCGGATGGAGGGAATCTTTTCCATCATCTCCTCCAGGTAGGCGAGCGCCTGCACGGGCGAAAGCACGCGGCTGGTCACGCCAGGGCGGCTTTCATTCACGCAATCGTATTTGCGGTTGCAGTAGTTGCACTGGATGTTGCAGCGCGGCGCGATGGGCAGATGGATGCGGGCGTACTGATGGCTGCCCCCGATGCTGTAGCAGGGATGCTGATCGAGGTTGAAACACGCTGTATCGACTTGTGCGCTCATAGATAGGAATACCCGACGGTTGATTTCTCCTGCTTGCGGGCGAGGAAAGTGTTGACGATCTGGTCGTAGAATTGCTGGGCGCCGCGATAACCGACATGCAGCACACGCTGGCCGCCGAGCCGGTCGTGGATGGGAAATCCGGCGCGAACGAGCGGAATGTCGAGGGCGCGCGCCATGCCGTATCCCTTGCTGTTGCCGATGAGGATGTCGGGCTTGAGCTCCTTGCCCACTGCGTCGATGTCGGCGAAATCCATATTGTCGCGCACCACACAGGTGGAGGGCAGTTCCGGCACTGCGACGCGGAGGGCAGTCGGGAAATGCTCCGACTTGCCGCCGCTGGCGCAGAGCACCGGCTCCACGCCGATTTCGCAGAGGAAGGACGTCAGGCCGATCACCAGATCCGCCTCGCCGTAAACTACGGCGCGCTTGCCAAAGACCACCTTGTGCGCGTCGACCATGGAATCCAGCAGCCGACCGCGCTCGGCGGTGATGGCCGTCGGACATGGACGGCCGGAAATGCGCTCCAACGCCTCGATCATCGCCCCGGTGGCGCGCAACCCGATGGGTGTGCCGAGGTTCTCACGCACAACGCCGAATCGCTCCGCCAGATTCGTCGCGGCCGTGCGCCGAGTGAAGCGAAGCGTGTCCCCAAACTCCAGCGTTGCGCGTGCGCCGGACATCCGGCGAATCGCCTCGACGCTCGTCCCGCCCTCCGGCAGCGCCTCGTAATCCATCCACGTCGGACCGTCCAGCGTGTCGCTATAGTCCGGCAGCATCGTGACGGGTAGTCCAAAAGCCTCGACCAGCTCGCGCAGATGCCTCAGATCCGCAGTGGAGAGCATGCCAGGCAGCAGGTTCACGCCTCCATGCGGGTCGGGAGGTAAAACGAGCTGGTCGATCAGAGCCGTGACAGCATCGTGAAATCCATCGATATGCGAACCGCGGTAGCTAGCGGTCGACACATGCACGACCGGCGGCAGATCCGGGATGGCGCGACGGCATTCCAGGAGCAGCGCCGCCATGTCCTCGCCGATCGTCTCGCTCAGGCAGGTCGTGGCCACGCCGATCATGGCGGGTTTGTATTGACGCGACACATTCTTGAGTCCCGCATGCAGGTTCTTGGCACCGCCGAAGACCGCCGAGTCCTCGTTGAAATTTGACGCCGCGATATCCATCGGCTCGCGGAAGTGGCTGATGAGATACCGCCGGATGTAGGTCGAACACCCCTGCGAACCATGCAGAAAGGGAATCGCCCCCTGGATGCCGCGAAAGACCAGGCATGCGCCGAGAGGCGTGCAAAGCTTGCAGGCGTTGCGTGTGGCGGCGGTGCAGTGCGAGAGATCGGGCGCTTTCGGCTCCTCAGTGAGTGAAAATTCCTCAATCATGCCGCCATCCTTTCTTGTCTGCGATTGGCCCGGCGCGGCACGTAGTTCCACACGGGGCTCATGACGGAGGCGTGCACTTCCTTGGCAAAGTTGATCATCCCTTCAAATCCGGCCAGCGCCTCCTTGCGCTCGTGGTTGTGGTCACAGAAGCCGATGCCGAGCTTGTAGGCGATCGGCCGCTCCTTCACGCCACCGATGAAAAGATCGACGTCCTTTTCGAGGCAGAACTTGGCGAGTTCGAGTGGGTTGGAATCATCCACAATCACCGTACCAGGATCGCAGAGCTCCTTGAGCTGTTCGTAATCCTGCGGATTGCCCGTCTGCGAGCCCACCAGCACGGTGCGCATGCCGAGAGAACGAAGGGCGCGGACGAGAGAAAACGCCTTGAAAGCGCCGCCGACATAGATGGCGGCCTTCCTGCCCTTGAGGATCTTGCGATAGCGCCGCAGTTCGGGCTGAATTTTCAGGAGTTCCTCTTTCACCAGTTCGCGGGCGCGGCTTTCGATCTCGGGATCGCCAAAGACCCCGGCCGCGCCATAGATCGCGGCGGCCGTGTCCTCGATGCCAAAGAAGGAGATGCGTTGAAAAGGGATGCCGTAGTCGTCTGTGAGTTTCTTGGCGAGATGCGTCATCGAGCCGGAGCACTGGACGAGATTGAGCTTCGCGCCATGGCAGCGGCGGATCTCGTCGACCCGGCCATCGCCCGAGATGCAGGAGACGACCTGGATGCCAATGCGGCGGAAGTAGTCCTTCATGATCCAGGTCTCGCCGGCGATGTTGAATTCCCCGAGGAGGTTGATGCTGTGCGGCGAGATGCCGCTGATGTCCCCCGTGCCGATGAGTTTGTAAATGGCCTCGCAGGCGGCGCGATAGCCGTCCTTCTTGGTTCCGCTGAAGCCGGGACTCTCGACCGGGATGACCGGAATGCCGGTCTCTTTCGAAATGGTTTTGCACACCGCGTCCACGTCATCACCGATCAGCCCGGTGATGCACGTGGAGTAAACGAAAGCCGCCTTGGGAGTACACGCGGCGATCAGTTCACGGAGAGCGGCGGCGAGCTTCTTTTCCCCTCCGAAGATCACGTCTTTCTCCTGGAGATCGGTCGAGAAGCTGTTGCGATGAAGCTGGGGCCCGCTGGAGTGAGCCCCGCGAATGTCCCACGTGTACGCCGCGCACCCGATGGGGCCGTGGACGACATGCAGGGCATCCGCGATGGGATAAAGAACCACGCGCGACCCGCAGAAGACGCAGGCGCGCTGGCTCACCGAACCCGCCGCGCTGCGCTTGCCACAGGCAATCTCACCCGAGGCCGCGCCCTCTCCCTTGCGGAAGACCTGATTGCGGCGTTCTTCGAGGATTTCGATTTCGTCGTGCGGCATGGCAGCAGGCGGGTTGGTTCTCCTTCAGATGATTACTGGACGAGCTCGAACCACTCCTCGGGGCAGGTGCGGTCGCGCTGGTCGAGCAGGGCGTCGCTGATCTTTTCCACGAGGTGCATGGCGCCGCGGTAGCCGACGGTCGGGAAGAGCCGGTGGCCGACGCGATCCAGGATCGGGAACCCGAAGCGGACGAGCGGGATATTCTCGGCGCGCCCGATGTGCTTGCCGTAGGTGTTGCCCAGGATGAGCTTCACCGGGTCGGCCTTGATGCGCTCGTGCAGTTCGAAGAGGTCGCCCTGCTGCTTCACGATGGCGTCGGGGAAGCGTCCGTCGAGGATCGCATGCACGCGATTCTCAAAGGCGCGGCCCGTCGCACCGGAGAAGATGTACTTCGGCTTGAGCCCCAGCTCAATGGCGAAGCGCGTCATGGCCACCACGTGGTCGGGATCGCCGAAGATGGCGACCGGGACTTCGTGGAAGTATTGACCGATATCCTGGATCACATCCAGGAGGCGGCCGCGCTCCGCGTCGATTGACGCCGGCACGTCCACCTCGGCAATGCGGCGCAGGGCGTCGATGTAGAGGTCGGTATTCGTGAGGCCGATCGGGGCGTCGAGCGCCTCAAAGGGCACTCCGCACTTGTCATTGAGCTTCTGCGCAGCGGCGTGGGCGGTGAATTCACCGAGCGCCACTGTCTTGATGGCGTCGCCCATGCGCTTGATCGCCTCCACCGGAGTGCCGCCCTTCGGGTACATCTCGTAGACGCCGGTCTGGGGCAGATCGAGGACGTCGGAGGTATCCGGGCAGAGCGTGTACTTCACGCCCAGTTCCTCGGCGAGCCGTTTCAACTCCCGCATGTCGCTGGGGTCGAGCCAGCCCGGGAAGATATTGATCGCCTCCGTGCTTTCGCCGGATTTCTCGGCGAGGTAGTTCACGATGCCCACGCACATGTTCGAGTAGCCGGTCACGTTGGAACCGACAAAGCTAGGGGTGTTGGCGTGGATGACGGTCTTGCCCTCGGGGATCTTGCCCTCCTCGCGAGCCTTCTTGATGATGGTCGGGATGTCGTCTCCGATGACCTCGGAGAGGCAGGTGGTGTGCACCGCCACGACTTCCGGATTGTAGATCGAGAAGATGTTGATGAGAGCCTGCTGGAGGTTCGCCATGCCGCCAAAGACGGACGCTCCCTCTGTGAAGGAGCTGGTGGTTGCCGCCACCGGTTCCTTGAAGTGACGCGTGAGATGGCTGCGATGGTAGGCGCAGCATCCCTGCGAACCGTGGCTGTGCGGCATGCAGCTATGGATGCCCAGGGCCGCGTACATGGCGCCGATGGGCTGGCATGTCTTGGCCGGGTTGATCTTCAGCGCGCTGCGCTCGCTGATGGTGGGTGTGGCTAAGTCTAACATGGAATTAGGTTTCCTTGAATGTTGTGCTGATACCGGTCAGGCGGCCTTCTGTTCCTCTGCCGGAGCCTCCGGGGCTGCGGCCTTGCGATCCTTGACCCAGGGCGGAACCACGTAGCTCCACACCTTGGTCGAGAGCATGCGGTCGATCTCCTTGTAGAAGTTGATCGCACCCGCGAAGGACGCGTAAGGTCCACCGTAGTCGTAGGAGTGCAGCTGCTTGCAGGGCACGCCCATCTTTTCGATGATGAACTTGTCCTTGATGCCCGAGCCGATGATGTCGGGTTTCCAGGTCTTGATGAGGTGCTCGAGCTCGTGATGACTGATGTCGTCGATGACGAGCGCGCGCTTCTTCATCTCGCGCATCATTCCGAGATAATCGGAGAAGGCGAAACCGGCGTCGATGAGCTTCTGCTTGGCTTCGGGCGAGATGCGCGGGCGGAAGCGGGCCTCATCGGGCTCCACGTCCAGCTCCTCGATGTTGCGGCTGTCGGCGTCGACCTTGATGTTGGGCAGCACGTCGCGGCCCTCGTAGTCATCGCGGTGAGCGAACTCATAGCCCGCGGAGACCGTCTCGATGCCGATGTCGCCAAAGAGATCCTGGTAGTGGTGGGCGCGGGAACCGCCGACGAAGATGGCGGCTTTCTTGCCCTGATGTTTGGCCTTGATCTCGGCCTGGATCGGGCGCAGCACGGCGAGTTCCGCCGCGATGACCTCCTCGACTCGGTCGATGAGTTCCTTGTCGTCAAAGTACTTCGCGATCTTGCGGAGCGACTTCGCTGTCGAGTCGGCACCGATGAAGTTCACCTTGAACCACGGGATGCCGAACTTTGTCTCCATCATCTCAGCCATGTAGTTGATCGAGCGATGGCACATGACCACGTTCAAATCCGCCTGATGGCAGTTGATGATCTCGTCGTAGGACACACCTCCGCTCAGCGTGGCGAGAATCGAGATGCCGCACTTTTTCAGCAATTCGTCGATGGCCCAGGCGTCGCCGCCGATGTTGTATTCGCCAAGGATGTTGATCTTGTACTTGGCGTCGTTCGGCGTGTCGTCGAGGCCGATCATGTGCTTGAACACACCGTTGTTCGCGATGTGGTGGCCGGCGGATTGACTGACACCCTTGTAGCCCTCGCAGGAGAAGCCAAAGACATTGATGCCGAGTTCCTCCTTGGCCAGTCGGCAGACCGTGTGAATGTCATCACCGATGAGACCGACCGGGCAGGTGGCGTAGACCGAGATGGCCTTGGGCTTGAAGAGCCGGTAGGCCTCGCGGATCGCCTCGGCCAGGCGCTTCTCGCCGCCGAAGACGATGTGGTCCTCCTGCATGTCCGTGGTCATGCAGTATTGCATGTAGTTCGTCTGGCCCTCGGGAACGCGAGCCAGGTTGCGCCGCGTCATCCACGAGTAGTACCCGCAGCCCACGGGGCCATGGGTGATGTGCAGGATGTCGTGGATCGGACCGATGACAACGCCCCGGCAGCCCGCATACGTACAGCCGCGCTGGGTGATGATGCCCGGGATGGTGCGAGAGTTCGCACCGATTTCCGGCGGCGTCTCGGGATCGTTCGATACGATCTGCTTTGCGCGTTTGCGCAGGGTCTTCGAGGGCAGACCCTTGAGCATCTGCTCGCGCAGAGCGTCAGGCGTCACGCCCTCGACTTCTTCGATGGTTCCTGTCGGGATCGTTGCTTCGGTCGACATGATAAGAGATTAGTTAAAGAGGCCGTATTCCATGAGCAGGGCTTCGAGAGCCTCGATGGGCAGCGGCTTCGGGATGACGAGCTTCTTGTTGTTTTCGATGGCCTTGGCCAGGGCGCGATATTCGTCGGCCTGAGGAGCTTCAGCGTTCCACTCGATCACCGTCTTGCGGTTGATCTCGGCGCGCTGCACGTCGTTGTCGCGCGGCACGAAGTGAATCATCTGGGTGCCCAGCTTCTCCGCGAAAGCCTCGATGAGATCGCGCTCGCGATCCACATTACGGCTGTTGCAGATGAGGCCGCCGAGACGGACGACGCCCGTCTGGGCAAACTTCACGATGCCCTTGCAGATGTTGTTGGCCGCGTACATGGCCATCATCTCGCCGGAGCAGACGATGTAGATTTCCTCGGCCTTGCCCTCGCGGATCGGCATGGCAAATCCGCCGCACACGACGTCGCCCAGCACGTCGTAAAAGACATAGTCGAGACCGACCTTGTCCTCGTAGGCTCCCAGCTGCTCGAGCATGTTGATCGAGGTGATGATGCCGCGACCGGCGCAACCGACTCCCGGCTCCGGACCACCCGACTCCACGCACAGGGCGTTACAGAATCCCTGCGAACGGATGTCCTCGAGGTCAACGTCCTCGCCTTCCTCGCGCAAGGTGTCGAGCACGCTGCGCTGGGCGAGGCCGCCGAGCAGGAGGCGGGTTGAGTCGGCCTTGGGATCGCATCCCACGACCATGACTTTGCGGCCCATCTCGACGAGACCGGCCACTGTGTTCTGAGTGGTCGTCGACTTCCCGATTCCACCCTTCCCGTAAATAGCAATCTTCCGCATTTTAGTGATTTTGAGTTTTGGTTGGTCCGGACTCGCGCCCGGCTTTGCATTCTCTTAATCACGCGCCGTGCCAAGATTTTCGACCTGCTCTGCGCCTCCTCTCCGTCCGCAAGGGGAGGTTGCTAATGAATCACTTAGGAACATTGTCGCTCGCTTGCGCTTTGCTAGCGGCATCTTGCGTTTCCTACCAAAATGTAGGAACGCCAATTACGAGGCTACGCGAATGTAGGAAGTTTCCGCAGCCGGACGAGCACCTCGTCGAGAATATGCCGTCCGCGGAGTCCTTCCCGCCATTCCGCCGGGATGCCGGTCCGCCCGAAACGAATCCCTGCGATGCCGCCAGCGAGGCAGGCCGTGGTGTCGGTATCGTTGCCGAGAGCCACGGCGGCGATTACGACATTTCGGTAGGAATGCTCCTCACAGGCCGCGCGAGCGGAATAAAGCGAGTCGACCACGTACCCCGTTCCGCAAGGTTTTTCGGCAGCAGCGGGTAATACAACCTCGCGCAATTCCCGCCGATGCACCGGGCTGTTGCCGTAGAGGGTATCGAGATCGGCGGCAGCCTGGTCCCAGGCGATTTCCACGCCCTCCAGCTCCCGGCGAGCCCAGAGGCAATACAGCGCACAGCAGACCTGCGACCTCGGATGAGCATGGGTGATGGCGCACTGCTCATGCGCCACGGCTACGAGCCGGGCATCGGAGCCCTCCAACAAGAGAGCCAGCGGAAGCGAACGCATCAACCCGCCATTGCCATTGTTCCGCTCCCCGGCCAGCCCGGATTCGTAAGGTGTCGCGCCCGCCGAAAGCCGACGCAGGGCTTCACCAGTCTGGATGCCGATGTCAAAGACCTTGCCGTCTGCCGCCAGATAGCCCCGGCTGGCCCAAGCAAGGAGCTTGCGGGCAAAGTCGTACGGGTCCCACTCGCGTCGCTCGACGAGGGATTCCGTGAGGCACAGCGCCTGCGCACCATCGTCGGACCACGTGCCGCACGGCACATGCGCATAGCTGCGGGAAAAACCCGGCGGTGGAAACATATCGATTTGTTCCCGGGGAGGCAGTTCCCGCGAGGAATGAAACTCGTACGGCACACCGACCGCATCACCGACCAGTAAGCCCCACAGCCCGCCCTCGATTTTTGCCAGCAGTTCCCGCTTCATCAGTAGAGCAGCCTCCGTACGCGATACTCGCCCCCGATGACCAGATACTCCTGCTCGCCGCGCAGGATGCTGTCGGGCAGCAGGTCGCTAAAAAAGAAGACCTTGGCCAGAGGAATGCGCGCCTCCCAGACGGTCGACCCGAATTCCCACGCGCACTCGCGATCGGAGGTGAACGACGAGATGTTGTTCATGCGAACCACCGGTTCGCCCGGCACGGGATCAGGCATTTCCTGGTAGCCCGCCGCATCATAGGTGCCTCGGTAGAGTGTGATCCAGCGCTCCCCCGGATGACGCCGGGCCAGCTCATACTGGCAGAACTCAAAGAGCAGATCGAGCTGCGAGTCGATGGCATTGGTACGCGCGCTGCCCTTGATGCGGTCGTAGGAATACGCCGTCAGCAGTTCGGAATCAGCGGCCAGCGGCCCGTTATGGAAAGTCGGAGGGATGCCCATCCGGCTATGCACCCAGCCTTTCAGCACCGCGCCCTCGATGGAGTTGGAATCCACCGACCAGCCGCGCAGATAGCGCACGTAGCTGTTGCGCAGGCTGCTGCGCGCGGACTTCTCGTAGTGCTCCCATTGATGCAACGCAAACTGCACGGAGATGTACTCGTGGAAAATCTCGCCTCTCCGCGTCGCGCGCGGCTCGGCATCGAGCAGAGCAAAGAGGCGCTTGTTGTCCTCGCGCACCCGGCCGATACGCAGATCTGTGGGATCATCCTGGAAATCGACCGAGGAAATGGCCCAGGGCGGGCGATTGCAGAGGGAGAAGACGTTGAGGTGGGAGGGAACGGACACGGCGCGACAGAGTTATGGACGGTAACTTCGCGGATCGATTCCATACTTTTTCACCCGCAACCCCACCACCCGCTCGGTCAGGCCGAGATGCCGGGCGACCGCCGCCATGTTCCCCTTGTGCGTCTTGAGCGCATCGACCAGAAACTCCCGCTCCACGCCGTGAATCGCCGCCTTGATCTTCGACTCCGGGATCGGCTGGCTGGACTCCGGCATCTGCAAGGTGGGCGGCAGATGCCAGCCGTGAATGACATCCTCGGTGGCCAGCAGCGTGGCGCGCTCGATACAGTTCTCCAGCTCGCGCACATTGCCCGGCCAGTGATAGCTCATCAGCATGTCGATGGCGGAGGTCGATATCCGCTTGATGTCCTTGCCATTGGCCACGCTGTACTTCTCCACGAAGAAATCCGCGAGTTGCAGGATGTCCGTCTTTCGTTCCCGCAGGGCGGGGACATAGACCGGAAAGACGTTGAGGCGGTAATACAAATCCTCGCGGAATTTTCCCTGCTCCACGAACTCCTCCAGCGACCGGTTCGTTGCCGCGATCACCCGCACGTCACAGCGCAGCGTCTCGGTGCCCCCCACCCTTTCAAACTCCTTTTCCTGAAGGATGCGCAGCAGCTTCGCCTGCGTCTGGAGCGGCAGCTCGCCGACCTCATCGAGAAAGATCGTGCCACGGTGAGCCAGCTCGAAGCGCCCCTTGCGCATGGCGATGGCGCCGGTGAAGGCCCCGCGCTCGTGGCCGAAGAGTTCGCTCTCCACGATGCTCTCGGGCAGGGCGGCGCAGTTGATTTTCACAAACGGCTTCCCCTCACGCGGGCTGCGTTCATGGACGGCATGGGCGACCAGTTCCTTGCCCACGCCGCTTTCGCCGCGGATCAGCACGGTCGTGTTGCTCGCCGCCACCTGCTCGATCGAGTGGTAGACGGTCTGCATCACGCTGGAGTTGCCGATCATGTTGCCGGGCCGGAAGTGCCGCTTGAGCTGCTCCTGAAGCCGCTCGTTCTCCTGGCGAAAATAGTCGATCTGCTCGTGCGCCCGCTGCCGCTGCTTCACCACCTGGGCGATCATCTGCGCGATCAGGGTGAGGAGGCGCAGGTCGGCCTGGAGCGACACGACGGTCTTGCTGTGGCTGATCACGCTGAGCGTGCCGAGGATCTCATTCGTCCTCGCCACTGGCACGCAGAGAAATGCCCCCTTCCCCTGGGCCAGCACCCGCCAGTCGACAGTCTGGACGGCCGTTCCGTGCACCACGTGCATCGGGCGCCCGATGTCGGGAATGATCTCCGCCTCGCCCTTCTCAATCACGCGGGCGGCCATCTGGTTGAACCGCTCGACCTCGTTGCTCGCAATGCCTCGCGGAACCTCCTGCACCGCCTCGACATGCGTCTCGTTGATGGCGCGATTCAGGATGCGCAGGGTGCCATTGTGCAGTCCGATCACCTCGGAAATCTCATGCAGCAAACCGCTCATGACATCCTGCAACTCGCCGCCCTCCTGCAGCGTCCGGGCAATGTCGAAAAGGATCTTGAGCTCCTGAATGACACGGCACAAAGGAGCGGGCAGGTTTGCCAGATCGGCGTTCGAGGGAGGCATCTGCGCGAAGTCGCAGCCCGGACAGCCATCGGCAATATCGTTGTAATCTATGATCGGGCGATCCGGCCCGATATCCTTCTTCACGGTGTACTAACCAAGCATGATTTACGCCATGAGCCAACCGTCACCACCTGCTTCCCTCGGGAACTTTCTGAAAAATCGTCTCCGGGACGAGTAAATTCATTTTCCGCCGAAAGCGGCCCGCGCAGCCAAAACGGCTTTACGGAGTGAGCACCCGCCCGGTTTCACCTGTTTCATAGCCAGGGATTTGCGAGATCGAGCGCACAAATTTTCCGATGGCGAGATGATCGATGAGCGTTTCGAGCAGCGGTTTGCCCAACTGGTCGCGGCGAATCACGAGGTCAAATGCCACCTGCGACAGCGGAATGAAGTGCAACCCGTAAACCCGCGCGATCGACTCGCACCCCAGCCCCACATCGGCCAGATCCGACGCAATGCGTCGGGCGCAATCGGAATGGCTCACGGTGATGGAATCATACCCCGCGATCTGATCGACCGCCGCCCCGCGAACCGTCATCATCTCCTCCAACTGATTCCGACAACCGGAACCTGCCTCCCGGTTGGCCAGTCGAATCCGCCCCCCGGGCAGGTCGTCAAAACCGCGAAACGACTCTCCCAGACCGCGACGCACCATCCAGCCCTGCTCCCATCGGGTGAAGCGCATGACGAGGCAGCTCTTGAGCAGGCCGAGACGCTTCACTCCCTCAAGATTCGCGCCGTCATCCTCCCCGAAATGAATACCCGCCAGGTGCACCTCCCCGGCGGCAAGACGCCGCAGCGCCACGGAGCTCCCGCATGGAATCCACACACAACGCCCCTTCCCCGCGTGACGCGAAGCCGCCTCGCAAAGCAGGGCCAGCGCCGGATCGCAGCCCGCGACAAAGAGATTCTCCGCCAGGTCGGACAAGTCCAGACTCGTCTCAGCCATGGGCCCCTCCTCCGTTCTCCGCAGCACGGCGTCTGCCGCGGACAATCCCGCGCCGATTTTGGCCAGCAGGTCGGATTCCCCCGCGATCCAGCGCCCGTCGAGTTGAGCCAGGTCGAGACGCATTCCCTCCTCCGGGAGGTTGCCCACGATATGAACGGGCACGATCTCCGGCTCGTCCCGCGGACCAAAGAGGCTCTCGATCGGGCACTCCAGAGCCCGCGCGATCCGCAGGGCCGTATCGACTCTCGGGATGACCTGACTGCGCTCGATCTGGTTCAACGATTGCCGGGTGATCCCAGCCGCGCGGGCCAGTCCCGCCTGGGTCATGTTTCGCCTCGCCCGCAACTGAACGATGCGTTCTCCCGCTCCATCGAGCTTTTCCGACATGCAAAAATGCTCCCGCAAGCGCGAAGACGCGTCAAGCACCGTTGACGCATTTCACTAATATTGACTCATATAGATTTCCCTAAAGTAGTTTTTGTAAAAAATTATTTACATATTCCACACTATTAGATTTCCTTCTTTTCCGGAAAGCGCAAGAAGGGCTGCCGGGTTGTTTTGGGTAGGCGCGGAGGGTCCGCGCACTGGAATGCGCTGCAACACAGCAGTTTCTCCCAGAGCGCTTAAATGCTGCCAAACAACCAAACACACGCAGGAGTCGGCCAGTCGGCCGAGAAATGTCGGTCAAATCTTTTTGCACGAGGCGTCATCCGGCGAATGACCACATCCATCGCGATGATCGGCCTCCCGCTCGCCGCCCACGCAACAGTTCTCACCTCGGGAAGCTTTACCACAGCAAGTGGAGCAGGAGGGACAGGCGGCGCTCAAACGAGCTGCATGATCTTCAGCAACGGCACTTCCTGGTCCGGGGGAGCGGTGGGAGTGCAAGGCTCTGCCAGCCTCAAGACTGGGGGCGGATCTGCTCTCGCCGCCAACGTCACGTTCAAGTTCAACATTGGTTCATTTGTCGACTCGCTCAATAGCGTTTACGGCCTGGGAAACTGGGCGGTCTCCAATGTCAAGCTGTCCTTCCAATACTCGCTTTATGCCAACAATTCCCGGTTCAACTCAGGGCCGGGCACTTTCGACATCTATTGGGTCGCAAACGATTCCTGGGTGCAGGGGACTTCCACTCCGACCTACGCCACCAACTCCACCTCGCTTTCCTCATGGTCCGGCGGACAGGCCCTCCTAGCCTCGGAGTACTACGATTGGACGACTCCGGGATACACGGGGACAGTGACCGACCTCACCTCCGGCCAGTGGTCTACGGACTCGAGCGGTACGCGCCAGTCGATCCTCAGCTACGATCTTGGGAGCAATGTCTCGTTCCTTGGTGATATTCTCACCGCCAGTTCCTCGGGAGATTCCAACATCTCGCTCTACCTCATGTCGACGAGTGATACGACGGGTATCACCATCTTCACCGGAGGGGGTACATCTCTTCCCACACTGAGCTTTGACGTCGTATCGGTTCCCGAGCCGGGAACCTGCGCTCTCATCCTGCTCGGGGCCGGAGCGGGCATACTGCTCATGCGACGAATGCAGGGAAACGGCTCGGCCCCAGCTTCTCCCGTACAGTGAAGACTTCCGGCTGGATCAGGCTTTTCCTGCTGGCCGGTTTCGCAGGCCTGACCGCGCCATCGCGCGCGGTCGAGCCGACGGTCTACTCGGTCATCTCAAGTAATGACGCCTTCCTCGCCACCGGCTCGCCCGATAATCCCAATACCGGAGGAGACGGTGCCGATCACGACCTGAGCGACTGGAACTACGGCGACGCCGGAACGCTGGTCATTTCATCGGGCAAAAACCGCTACGTCGATCCCACCACGGGCCAGACGATCAGCAAGGGCGAGTTTCAGAGCGTGATCATGTTCAGCTCCGCCGGAGCCATCACGCTTTTCGATGCCACCTACGGTGCGGGAAACTGGGTCATAACCTCCATCGCGCTGAGCTTTGCCTGCAACTGGGCCGAAGGCGGGGCGATCCCCAACAATCCGATCTTCGGCATGATCCAGGGAGGCCAGTTCGTCATCGAGTGGCTTTCCGACGACGACTGGGTGCAGGGCTCCGGAAGCCCCAGCAGTCCGACTCAGGATGGTGTCACCTACGACTCCCTCTCAACCCTGCTGGCCAGCGAGCACGAAGTGCTGGGCGCGTACACATATGTTCCACCGGGGAATGACGTCCGTCTCACCTGGAATCTGCCATTGACCGACAACCTCCTCGCCGACGCCACAGCCGGAAATGACATCTCATTCCTGATGTACGCCGGAGATGACAATATCAACTACCTCTTCAACTCGAACCGCTATGGCCGGGGAAACGAGCCCAATATCCTCATCACCGCCATACCGGAGCCGACAGCCCTCGCACTCGCCGCTCTGGGCGGCCTGATCATGGTCGGAAGGCGGATACGCAACACGGCCTTCACCCTCCCTGAGGTGCTCGTCTCGGTCGGCCTCGTCGCCCTCGCCGCCAGCGTGACGACAGGATGGGTCAATACAGGGATCGAGAAAGCCCGCGCAGCCCAGTGCGCCGGCCGTCTCCAGCAGTGGGGCATCGCCTTGCAGCTTTACATCCAGGATCACGACGGCTTCCTGCCGCGGCGCGGCCAGGGAGTACGCCCCGTGACGGTGATCGACCGCGACGAGGATTGGTTCAACTGCCTGCCGCCTTACCTCGAGATGAGTCCATACAAGGAACTCTACGCGAGGGGGCAGGTTCCCCGGCCCGGTCAGCGCAACGTATTTCTCTGCCCCGGCGCAAAGATCCCGGAGGATGGCCAGCACTTCATCAGCTACGGGATGAACATGTATCTCTCCCGCTGGGACCAGCGCGATGCCAGTCGGCTCGTCCAGCTGCCCAAGCCGTCGAGCCTCGCCTTCCTGGCCGACTCGCCCGGAGGCTACGCCTCGACGGTTCCCTCGCGCAGCGAGTTCTCCGTCGCTCCCCGCCACTCGGGCGGCGCCAACGTCGTCTTCGTCGACGGACACGTCCAGCGCTTCACCGGCGCGTATCTGGGCTGCGGATCGGGCGACATTTCCCAGCCGGACGTTCGCTGGAAAACAGAGATTCCCGGCGACACCTGGAGGCCCAACCAATGAACTGTCCGCTCTCGCCGCACCGCCTGCGTTCGGTCGCAATCTTCACGGCATCGATCCTGCTCTGCCTTCAAGTATCATGCCACCGCAACCCTCACCCCGCAGACGACACGGTGCGGGTTGCGATCATCGGGGGATTTGCGACCACGGGCATGTGGGACGAGGTCACGGCGGAGTTCACCCGCCAGACCGGCATTCCCGTCGAGGTCGTCAGCACGGGGCCGAAGGAGATCATCGACAAAGCCTTTCGCCAGGGAGGCATCGACCTCATCACGCTGCACTCCAGCGACGTGGCCACCAATCTCGTCGCCGACGGCCTGGGCGTCTCGATGAAACCCTGGGCGCGCAACGAACTCGTGATCGTCGGCCCGCCCGAGGACCCGGCGAAGATTCGCGGCCTCAAAAGCGGCGCCGAGGCCATGGCCCGCATCGCCGCGGCCCGGGCGCCCTTTGTGGAAGCACGGAACGTCGGCAGCCAGACGATCTCCGCCCACCTGTGGAAGCTGGCGGGCATTCGCCCGGAAGGCGACTGGCTCATCCGCGACGAAAGCCCCGTCTCGCAACGCGTGGTGGAGTTCGCCGCCGAGCGGCGCGCCTACGTGATCGTGGGCCGCATTCCCATGCTCAGCGGGAAGATTCCCAACGCCGGGATGGAGATCCTCGTCGAGGGCGACCCGGAAATGCGCAGACCGTATGTCGTCATCAAGGCCAATCCCGCGCGACAACTCGGCAGGAATCCCGCAGGGGCCAGAAAGCTCGCGGAGTTCCTCACCTCGCCCGCCGGTCAGCGCGCCCTCAGCCGCTTCGCAGAACGCCAGGGCGGCAATGCCCCGATCTTCTATCCCGTAGAACCCTTACCCACCTCTGACCTTAAAGGATAATCCCATGAAACGCCCGTTCGCCAGACTCCTCCTCGGAACCGCCCTAGCTCTCCTGGCTGCCCTCTCTCCCCTCCCGGCCCAGACCATCGTCGTCTCCGCCGCCGCCAGCCTGAAGGACGCTCTGGCCGACGTAAACACCGCCTTTGCCGCGAAGCATCCCGGCATGGCGGTCGACCTGAACCTCGCAGGCTCCGGCGCTCTCCAGCAGCAGATCGAGCAGGGCGCTCCCGTCGATGTCTTCATCTCGGCGGCCACGAAGCAAATGGACGCCCTCTCGGCCAAGGGTCTGCTGATGGACGGGACCGTCTTCCACCTCCTCGGCAACAAGGTCGTGCTGGTCGGACCTCCCGGGGCGACGAAACCCGCGAGCTTTGAAGCGCTCACCGATACCACGGTGAAGCGCATCGCCATCGGCGAACCCGGCAGCGTGCCCGCCGGCCAGTACGCACAGCAGATCTTCGCCTACTACAAAATCGCAGACGCCTTGAAACCGAGGCTGATCTTTGCCAAAGACGTGCGCATGGTGCTCACCTATGCGGAAACCGGCAATGTCGACGCCGGGGTGGTCTACATGACGGATGCCATGCAGTCCGGCAAGGTCGCCATCCTCGCCGAGGCTCCCGCCGGGTCGCACGACCCGGTCATCTATCCCGCTGCGATCATCAAGGCCGCACGGCAGCCGGAGGCCGCCAGGACTTATCTTGCCTTCCTGAAATCGCCGGACGCCGCCGAGCTTTTCTCCAAGCGCGGCTTTGAGATCCTGGTCAAACCGTGATGGACGCCACCCCGGTCTGGCTGAGCCTGAAAACGACCGTCACCGCGACGGCCATCACCTTCGTCCTCGGCATCCTCGCCGCCCGGTGGAGGCTGGGAGCCAGAGGGCACTGGGTGGGGTTCGTCGATGCCCTGCTGCTGCTGCCTCTCGCGCTCCCACCGACGGTCATCGGTCTCGCGCTGCTGGTATTCTTCGGGCGCAACTCGCCGGTCGGCCAGATGCTGTCAGACTTCGGAGTCGACGTGATTTTCTCCTGGCAGGCCACCGTCATCACGGCGGTGGTCGCATCATTCCCCCTGATGTATCAATCCAGCTACGCCGCCTTCCAGCAGATCGACGGGGAGTTGCTCGATGTCGGCCGGCTTTACGGCATGGGCGAGTGGCAGTTGCTCTGGCACATCATGCTGGCGCTCGCCTGGCCGGGCATCCTGGTCGGCACGATCCTGAGCTTTGTCCGGGCCCTCGGGGAATTCGGGGCCACTCTCATGCTGGCAGGCAGCATTCCCGGCCGCACCCAGACGATTCCGCTCGCCATCTTCTTCCACGTGGAGAGCGGCGAGTTTTATCAGGCCGGGCTCCTCTCCCTCGTCACCCTGATGATCTCGGTGATCGTTCTTTTCGTGGTGCGCCTGCCGCAGTCGGCGAAGGTGCCGCTGCGCAGGTGATCACTTGAACGGGTCGATCCGGAAGCCCTCGGCAGAAATCGGCAGCGGCTTTCCCTGCTGGAGCGCCGCAGTCCAGTTGGCGCTCTGCGTCAGGAAGAGCGCCTGGGCTCCGCCGGTTCCGTGATGGTTGGAACGGGCCATGATCAGCAGTTCCTTCGGAGCCTGGATGGCGTTGTAGGCCGCGATGACACCATACGGGCGGGAGGTTTCGTCGATCAGCCCCACCGAGATGAGGGACGGACACTTCACCCTCTCGGCAAAGTAGGCCGCATCAAAATACCCGGCAGTCGCGGCGACCTTGGCCGGATCGCGGTCTTTCGGCCCCCAGTTGGACAACCAATACGGCCAGCCAAACGCGCGCGCAGGAGTGGCTTTGGGCCCGTAAACGTCGCACCCGGCCGGGACGTTGACCATCAGCCCGGTAATCTTGGGAAAGAGAGCCGCCGTGGCTAAGGACTGGAGCCCGCCCTGCGAAGTACCCGTCACGATAAGAGTCCGGCCATCCCAGTCGGGCCGGGAGGCCAGATACTCCGCCGCGCGGACGCAGCCGAGCAGCATGCGGAGGAAGTACGATTTTTCGCGATCCTCGCTCCCCATGTAGACGTAGTTTTTCAGATCGCCGTCTTTCTTCTGCTTGTAGAAATCGTCCGATTCATCGATCGGGAGATCGTGGGCGCTGATATTCAGCGCGAGCCATCCCTTCGCGGCGCGGTTGACCACCTCGTCCTTCTTGAGCGGGTAGACTCCGGCGTATTGCAGGATGAGCACAGCGGGGAATTTCTCTCCCGACACCGGCCGGGCCAGTTGCCCCTGGACATGGGCGCCACCGATATTATCGAGAGTCACCTTGTAATACTCGGTGCCGGGCGCGTTAGGCACATCAACCTTTTGCAGGACGGGGTTCACCGGTACGGCGGCGAGTTCCTTCAGCTTTTCACTCCAGAACTGATCAAAATCCGCCGGAGCAGGCTGGGAGAGCTTCACCTTCTGCCAGTCGTACATCGCCCCACCCACCCCGAGCGGCAGCCCGTTGCCGCCGGGCTTTGTGATGGAGAGCATCAAGGCCCCGGGCTCCGCCCGCGTGCCCGTGACGGTGGCCGGTCCGGCGGCCAGGTCGATCTGGCCCTTCCCCACCACGCCTTCGCCATCCTTCTTCACGGTATAGTCGAGCTTTTCCAACGTAGCGCGGTCCGTTTTGGCGTCCGCCACATCGATCGTCCAGGTCACGGTATCCCCGGAGGCGTAGAGCCCGTCCTTTCGGTCCGGCACGATGGAGAGGGCGAGGGCGGCGTCCGCCAGCGCCTGGGGGCGGGAAACGAGGCTGACGGCGAGAAACAATGCAGCTAGCAAAAGACGGGGAGGCATTTTCATCAATTAGGGAGGCTGTTAACCAGACTACCGTAGTTATCTTGAAACGCCCCCTTCCACAGGAAGAAAATTCGTCCTATAGTACAGAGGTCCCCGCCCCAGTGAACGTTCCCCCCAATCTCGTATTTCCGGGTCTCCCGGATATGCCGCCCGCCGCGCCTTTCGGGAAAATCCGCGCATCCCTTCCCTCTGCTCTATCGTTAGAATTTAAGAAGAATGGAAACGCTCATGCCGGTTCATACTGTATATACAAAGCAAAACGACAGACCCGGATGATTCCCGCGGATGTCTCCCCCGAAAACCTATCACCGATGAACCGTTTCCCCACACCATCGACCTCTGGCAACCGAGCTGCCTTCACGCTGCTTGAGCTGCTCACCGTCATGGCGATCGTGGCCATCCTCGCCGGAGCCAGCCTGCCAGCGATCTCCTCGCTGAGCCGCGCCAACAACCTGAACGGCTCCTTGAGCGAACTCGCCGGGATGCTCTCCCAGGCGCGGCAGTATGCCGTAGCCCAGCGCACCTACGTGTGGGTGGCCATGCGGGAAAACACCGACGATCCCAAGGAACCCTCGATCGACGTGGCCCTCATGGCCTCCAAGACCGGGATGCAGCCCTCCTCGCCCTGGGCCGCCCAGGGTTCCGTGCCGAGCGATACGATTTCGCTGCTGACCCGGCCCAAGACCCTGAAGCAGGTGCGCCTCGAGGAGGCCGGCACGTTCACCCGCCAGAACATCTCCGACCTGCCCGCCCAGCCCCAGACCGGCGTCGATAACAGCCCCTCCGACGGCAGCGCGACCTTTGCCGTGCGGCTGCCCGGCACGCCGGGAACCGTGAATTTCGACCGCGTCATCCAATTTCTGCCAGACGGGGAAGCCAGGGTGGCCGATAGTCCGATCGACGTCATCGAGATGGGCCTTCGCTCGATGCGCGGATCGGTCGCCGACCAGAACAACATTGCCGTCCTTCGGATCAATGGCCTCACCGGACAAACACGCGTCTATCGTCCGTGACGCCGATGCCGCATTTTCCCTGGTCGAGGTCGTTCTCGCGCTCGGGATTTGCGCCTTCGTGCTGGTCGCAATGATCGGGCTCTTCCAGGTCGGCCTCACCTCCGCCCGGGAGTCGGAGGCCCGCCTGCAAGCCGCCAACATGGCCTCGCTCCTCATCGCCCAGCGCTCGTCCTCGCTGACGAATTCCAGCTTCGCCATTCCCGCCGCCTCCCTCACGAAAGCCTACGGCAACGCCTTCGCCTCCTCCAATGTCTTCATCGGCGAGGACGGCCTCATCACCACCTCGGCCAGCAACGCCCTCTACCGTATTACCTGCCTCGCCGGAACGAACTCCTCCACCGGCCCCTACGCCTCGCAGATCTATCTTTCGCTCAGCTGGCCACCCCAGGCCGCCCGCAACAACGCCCAAGGCAGCTATGAAACGCTCACCTACCTGCCGCTCCGCTAACTCTGGAGGCTTCAGCCTCATCGAGCTGCTGGTCGCCGTCGCGGTGCTGGCGTTGATGACGCTCATGCTCGGGCAGCTCTTCTCGACCGTCAACACGACCTGGCTGGGCGGTCAGGCGCGAGTCGACAATTTCTCCAAGTCGCGCGTGCTGCTCGACCTCCTCTCCGAGGATCTCCGCAAGGGGGTCTATCGCAGCGACCTGTGCTCCTTCCCCAACTCGCAGATCGCGCTCTACACGCAGCGCGCCGGGTTCTCCAAGGGCGCGACAAACCTCCGCGATGTCTCGCTGGTCGCCTACAGCCTCCAACCCGACACCACCCTGCAGCGCGCGGACTATGCCGTGACCTTTGCCAATCCCTCCGGCGTCACGTTTGGAAATACCAACTCCCTCCCCGAGACCGCCAACGCCATCGCGCGAGATACCGTCTCCGGCGTGCTCGGCTTCCAGGTGCTCTTCCTCGGCACGAATGGCTCGCTCACCTCGACCTACGACGCCGCCAACGGCCTGCGGGGGTTTGCAGTGGGCCTCGCCGTCGTGGACCAGCGCACCCTCGACAAGCTCTCGGCCGACCAGATCAGCAAGCTGCAATCCGACTTCCGCTCCCAGGTCAGCGGCACCAACAGCATCCGCGCCGACTGGCAGCACTACCTGAACTCGCAAGTGTCGTGGGACAACTACCCGCGCGACCTCGCCAGCGGTCTCAAAATCTTCGAGCGTTATGTACCTCTCCGGTAGATCCTCCTCCCGTCTCCGCCAGCGCGGCATCGCCCTCGTCGTCGTCCTCTCGATGGTCGTCGTCGTCGCGTTGATCCTCATCGCGTTCGTCACCGCGATGCGGCTGGAGCGCACCGCCTCGACCAGCTACAGCCAGTCCATCAATGCGGACGAGATCGCGCGCGGCGCTCTGAGCCTCATCACCGCCGACCTGATCAATGAAATGTCCGCCGACGCTCCACCCAGCGTGATGATCGCCGGACAGCCGCCCTCGGCGACCAACAAGCCGCTCTTCACCAATGTCACCGCGGCAAACATCCTGCCCCGCCGCGTCGGCACCAACGCCGCCATGCCCAACCTCGTGCGCATCAGCACGACCAACGCCACCTATACCAACGGCTCCGTGCCCGGCCTCACGGCATCCTCCGTCAGCTCAACTGCAAAATCCGCCGACGGCCGCTATGTCGCCCGAGCCCGCTGGGAGGCGCCATATCTCGGCAGCTATCCGTCCGACAACGACACCCCGCGCTGGGTGATCGTCACACGCAGCGGCGTGACCAATGCGGGAACTTTTACCGGCGCCAACGCCCTCAACAACCCCAGCCCGGCGAATACGAACTACGCCATCGGCCGCTTCGCCTACGCGATCTACGACATCGGAGGGCTCATGGACATCACCGTGGCCGGGTATCCCGCGACGAAACTATCTATCGACGACATTCAAAAAATCAAAGGCTCCCTCGCGGGTGCAAATCTCAGCGTCCTGGGAATAGATGCCAATGCCCTCTCGGCATGGAGAAACGCACAATCTGCAGCCAACGCCAGCTCCTATGTTTCGCTGATCACAAATTACCGCCGAACCAACGCCGCCGGGGCCGTCTATCCGGGCGACACGACATTTCTCAGCCGTCAAGACCTGATCCGCGCAGCCAAAGCCAATATCGCTGGCCTGAATACGAATCTCCTGACCAACCTGACGGTATTCAGCAGGGAGCTCAGTGCTCCCTCATGGCGCCCATCCACGCCCAATGTGGCCAACGCCTTTGACTATGGAACAGCCGCGAACCTGACCAACTCCACCAATACGTTCGCACCCCTGATCCGATTCAAGACCTCGGCGGAAATAACTTCCTACAAGCCAGACGGCTCAGCCTTCACCTACCCCGTCGCCCCTGGTGATCCCTTGATTTCAAGAAGATTCCCTCTCGACCGGCTCCAATGGATCGGCCCCAACGGACCAGCCAATGGAGGCACCCCGCAAAACATCCAGGCTTGCTTTGGCCTGAAATGGGACTCTTCATCCGGGGTGTGGCAATACGTTGGCCCTTACGGCTCAGTGGAACAATCCGCAGTGAAGACCCTCGCACAGATCGCCGCCGAGTCTTCGCCGCGCGAACCCAACTTCTTTGAACTGCTGCAGGAGGGCATCCTTAGCGGTTCATTGGGGCTGGACGGCAACCCCACCGTGACGCGCGCCTTCTACTCAAAACATCAGGCTTTCAAGCTGTACAACCTCTTCAGGATTGGCGCATCGATCATTTCCTCTTACGAGAGTTCCGCCGCGCCGATCGTCATCGAGTACTCGCAGTCCGGCTCTCCCTGGCAGGCTCCCGGCATTGATGACCTGCCCTATCTCAATCTCTTCACCATTTACAGCGGCAAAACGTCTCCTGGAATAGTCCAGAACTATCTCCTGCTCAGCTTGTGGAATCCTCATCAGGCATCGACAAATACAACCTCGTTTCCCAAGGTTCGACTTCGTGTCCAGGGCTCCGCCATCGCCGGCAACAAGTATGGCTCGATGAGCACCACGATCAACCCGGACTCAAGCGGAACAAACACCGCCTCGATCCTGCCCGGCTTCACCCAGGTCTTTGACACGACGGTGGTTCTTTCCAGCGCCAATGGAAAAGGCGTTTCGGGCTTCCGAGATCCCCATGTCACATATCCCGACGACATCGAAAGCTCCGCGAATTGGGAGACAATGCCTCAAGTGCGCGGCCGGACATACGCCGGATATCGTCTCAAGGATTTCCCATACGATCCAACCCGCCTTCCCAATTCCAATGAAGTGACCACCGACAGCACGGCGGCGTACTGGCAGTGGCTTCAATATTGGTACTCCTACAATGCCAACAGCCCCTTCCATGTGGTGGCGGAGTATCAAAACGCCAACAATACCTGGGTTCCCTACAACTACATGTCCGGCGTGAATGATACTGCCACGCACTACGGCAACAAACTCCTGCAATGGACGGCCTACATGGGGCAGGGATATGCGCGATCAAACACAGTGACCAACATCGTGCCCGCCGACCCTGTATCCTTCAGCCCTCCCGACACAGGCCTCACCGGCTACAACGCGATATTTTATTATCGCAGATATGCCTTCTTCGCACAGGATCCCCGCTCCATTCGCTTTAACTTCGCGCTGTACGCGACCGAGACGGCCAGCACGACGCAGTGGGATGCGTTTCTCTGGTCCTCGCTGCTTTCGTCGAAAACCGATGTCGCGAAAATCCCCGGAGGCTGGATTGGCTCACAGCAATCTCCCGAGATCTTTTCCAGCAGTTCGACATGGCTCCCGTCAGGCCTGGCTCGCAATAACAATTTCAGCTACCAGAAAACCGTATATCCAGCCGCTCCCCAGGCGGCGGGATACGCCGATCCCGACAAGGTTCAGCGCCTTGCCGACAGCGGACGATTTACGGCCGAACCCTCGGCCAATGGCTGGGTTGGCGATCCCTGGTCGCTCTCCACTGACCGGACGGCAGATCGTCCGATTATCCTCAACCGTCCCTATTACGGGGTTGCTGAGCTGGGGTATGTATCGCGCGATTATCCTTGGAGAAGCCTCGACTTCTTCTCCGACAGAAGCGCGGACGCGGGCCTGCTGGATCTCTTTACCGTCGACAGCTCCCCGGGCTCGTACGCTGTGGGGAAAATCAACATTAACACGGCATCCCCGCAGGTCCTCGCATCGCTCCTGAACAACATCATCCCGGATATCAATTCCGCCACGATCCTCGGCCGGCCGGATGCTATTGCCTCCAGCATTGCCGCGATGACCTCGGCAGCCCCAATATACAGCAAGGATCAGCTTGTCACGCAGATCGCCGCCAATCTCCCTGCAAACGCCTTCGTCAATACAGACGAAGAAAAGATCAAGGCCCGCCGCGAAAGCGTCTCCCGAGCCCTCGCGGATGTCACACAGTCACGCACCTGGAACCTGCTGATCGATCTCTTCGCCCAGACCGGCCGCTATTCTCAAAACGCCGCGAAGCTGGACGATTTCACCGTCGAGGGCGAACGCCATTTTTGGCTGCACCTGGCGATCGACCGCTTTACCGGAGAAATCGTCGACCAGCGTCTGGAACTCGTTAATCCCTGATGAATTCTCAAACATACAAGCTCCTGCTGGCATGTCTCTGCGCCTCGCTCTCTCAGGCATTTCCCCAGTTGACCGCAAATATTCCAGCCCCCGTCAGCCCGTATATCGCTCAGATCCCTCCTTATGCGGACTGGGTGGTGCAGACCGCTCCCGGCAAACCGACGAAGGCCGGGGAAGATAAATCCAATCCCGCAAAATCCCTGCAAGTCCAGACCACCCGCACAAAGGATATCAGAAGAGTCATCGTGACTGGAGAGAACATCAGGAAGGAAACCTGGATTATCGGCACGCTGTCCTTCAACGCTGATGAGGGCGACACCGTCGCGGTAAACGACATCCAGATCGATCAATACTTTGAGTTTCATTCCCTTGCCGATTTCCCGGGATTTTCCTGGATGAATGCTTCAAACTACGTCGGCGTCGAAACATTCGATAAAGCCGCCTGCTACCATTTTAAGGAAAAGGACAATGAGGCCTGGATCGATGTTAAATCGAAGCTCCCTGTCGCTTTGGTCAATGGTGACACCACGTTACGCTATATATTCAACCCTCCTCCGACAGCGGTTCTCGTTCTTCCGGATCTAGTGCAAAGAAGCTATGACCAATATAATCGCACTTATCTTCGCGCCAAACGCATTGAGGAAGATGCAAAACACCAATAGAGTTCAGTCTGTCGCCGTCCTATCGATTGGCATTACTACCGTCCTGGCTCTGTGTCCAACGATTCAGGCTGGCACGGTCTTCGAGGACGACTTCAGCAAGGCCTCGGCCACCGGCACGGACAAGGCGGGAGCGGTGGAATCTGCGGGGAGCTGGCAGGGCGGCCGCACGGCGGTGGGCATCGAGCTCGTCTCCGACTCTGCGCTGGGCGCGGGGCAGAGCATGCAGGTTCGCTTCCCGCCAAATTCCACAGTCTATACCACCTTTGATCCGGTGTCCCTGGAAAATGTCGGCGACAGGATCGATGTCAAATTCCGCTGCAGGTTTCCCAACGAGCAGGCGCCGATGATCTCCGGCCTGCGCTTCGGACTCTACAATGCGGAGGATGAAGGCAAGGCCATGAACGGATCGGGCTATGTCATGACGGTCGATCCGGCCACGGGCAAGGGACCGTCGATCGCCTTCGATCCCAACACGAGCGAAAAGACCATGCTGGGCGGCTCCGACCCGGTGCCGATCGTTGCCTTTGGCACCGCGACGAAGCCCTTCGGCACCGAGGCTCACACCATTTCCTTCACACTGGAAAAGGCCGCTGATGGGATTCACGTTTCGTGGTCGGTCGACAATGTCCCCGCCGTCAAGGGCGTCGACGCCAACTCCAGCACCACCACGTTCAATGCGTTTGTGCTCGGCCTCGGCGGACGCGCGGACGCCATTACCATCGACGACGTCGTCGTTACCAAGACTCCCTGACCGTTCATCCTGCAACGCAAAAAGCCGGAGAGGAAGACGTATGGACACATCCTGCCCGGGCAACCAACGCTCCAGGGCGGCCCTTACGGCGTCGCGGGAGCCCCGCCCTGCTGCTCCTTGGCCTTGTTGATCAGGGTCTCCGAGACCATGTTCCAGAACTTCGGATCATCGTGATTGTGGCCATTCGCGGGCCGGTTTTCCACGGACTTGGGGCCGGGAATCACATTGTACGCGGCATATTCGCAGGTCGGCGGAGTGATGAGGTCGACGAAGCCGATGTAGAAATGAATCGGCGACTTGATCATCGTTGCCATATTGGTGCCATCGGCATAGCGCGTCGCCTCGACCACGGCGGGATCGAGTTTGCCATCCGCTCCTTTCGGGATCGGCTTGGGCCAGCCTCCGATGCGCCCGGCGGTCGCCCCGGCAAAGTCGCAGAGGCCGGGAATGGCCGCCAGGGTATAGGTCACCTTGGGCTCGAGCGCAGCCCCGGCGATCGCCTGTCCTCCGCCCTGGCTGCCACCCATGATCATGAGCGTATGGCCGTCCCACTCCGGCTGGGCCTGGAGGAACTGCAACGCGCGCAGGACGCGGAGATACATCCCGACGAAGTAGAAGGTGTCGCGATTATCGCGACCGCGCACGCGGTAGTCCTTCAGCTCTCCGGTATCGAGCGCAGAGTAAAACTCCTTCGGCTTGCCGTTGGGGATGCCGTGCGCGTTGATCGTCATGGCGATGAAACCCTTCTGGGCGTAGCGGATGGGGCCGAGGAAATCCGAGTTGCGCACGCCTGCGCCGTCCACGATCAGCAAGGCCGGGGCGCTCTTGGGCTTGGCGTCGGTGGGCATGGAATAATAGCCGGAAACCGGCGCACCGCCTGTGCAGGCGAGTTGCACGTCAAACACCCGCGTGCCGGGCCGGTCCGCCGGGGCGGGAACCTCCGTCATCTTCGGGTCCATCGGCAGGGCGGCGAGCTCCTTCTTCTTCCCCTCCCAGAACGCCACAAAGTCATCCGGCACAGGAAGGGCGGGCCGGATCTCCGTGACATCGATGCCCGCGGCGGCTGCGGCGGCGAGGTTTCCCTGCGACGGCGCGGCAAAGGTCACGTCGCAGCGCAGGAAGCCCGGCTCGTCGAGCTTCCCGGTCACAGTCGCTACGCCATCCTTGATCTGCGCGGTCCCGGTCTGGACCGGCTCCGCATTGTCCTTCGAGATTTTCCAGTTCACCTGGCCCTCCGGCACAGGCTGCTTGTTCTGCTCAAGCGCGATCTTGAACGTTACCTCCTCACCGCGTTTGTAGAGCGCGTCGGGCTTGTCGGTTTCGACAGAGACGATGTACTCGGCCGGGGACTTTCCATCCCACGACGATGTCGCACAAAGGCGGCTGCCAGGAAAAAGACAGGCCGCGACCAGGGTAGTAGCTAACAATCCAAAGGATCGTCCAACGGGGAGGATACGCATACGGGCAACATCTCCCATACCATCCCTTGCCTCAACCTGTCGCCAATTCTATTTATTGAACAACATCCTGGTACACCTGGAAAAAAGGCGCGCTAGATTAACAAACATTCCACACTCCCCTTTTCCAATGACTCTCTCAGCAGCGACAGGCTCGTCGCCCGGCGACACTCGCATCGCAAGATGGCCCGACGGAAGGACCGCCGCGTTCCAGCTTCAGTTTGACGACAACGCCCCCACCCAGATGGAAAGGGCGATCCCCGAGCTGGTCCGGCGCGGCATGGCGGGAACCATCTACGTCAACCCGGCCAACGAGCCGTGGAAAACCCGCGAGGATCTGTGGCTGCACCCTGCGCCGGGCATCGAGTACGCCAACCACACCTACAGTCATGTCGGTGCAACCAGCTTTGCCCAGCTCGATGACGAGCTGACCCGATGCGGCGAGGTCATCGCCCGCTGCTATCCCGAGCGCCCATGGCCCCGTCTCCTTTCCTTTGGCCAGCCCGGCGGAGTTCCCTGGACCGTGACGCCCGAGGAAGTGGATCGCGCCCTCGTGCGGCATCACCTGATCAATCGCCCGCCCTTCAAGGGATACCCATTCCAGTTCCAGGGCGGCCTGGAGGAGATTCTCGCCCTGGTCGATACGGCCCTGGCGAGCGGCGGCATGGAGTATTACGTCTTTCACGGAGTGGGCGGCGACTGGCACTCCACGCCATGGGAGTGGTTCATCGCCCTGCTCGACAAGCTCGACGCCCATCGCAGCGAGATCTGGATCACCGATCCCGTCTCCTGCCACCAGTATGAAACGGAGCGCGACTCCGCGTCTCTGGCAGTCCGGGCAGGGGACGGCGCTTTCCGTATTTCCCTCTCCTGCCCCCGCGACCCGCGGTTTTACAACCTCCCGCTCACCCTGCAAACCGCCGCGCCTCCCGGATGGCGGCAGGCCCGCGTAAGGCAGGGCGCGAAGACCCGCCTCGCGTCCGTTCGCGACGGCTGGATCACCTATGCAGCCATCCCTGGGGGCGAAGAGATCGCCATCGGCCCGGAGGAATTCTGATGACCTCGCTCACCCGCCTCGTCAATCCCCTCCAGGGGACCGCATCGGACAAGGACTTTTCCACCGGCAACACACTGCCGATCACAGCGCTGCCCTTCGGCCTGCATCACTGGAGTCTCCAGACACGGGATGACCCGTGGTTCTTTCATCCCGCTGATCGCAAGCTGCGAGGCGTCCGGCTGACCCACCAGCCCAGCCCGTGGATGCTCGACTACGGTGCGCTGCTGCTGACGGCCTTCCATGGCCTGGTGGCCGGGACACCCGCGCTCCAGGCCTCGGCTTATCGCCTCGTGGAATGCCGCCCTCACGTTACTCGCGTGCATCTCCCCGGCCAGGGAATCACCATTTCCTTCACCCCCAGCGCCAGCGGCATCCTGCTCGCCTTCGACACCGCATCCGCTGCGCCTCTCCGCATCCGCCTCCATTTTCGCCAGGAGTTCTCCCTATCCTCCGACGGGAATTTCCTGCACGGGCGCACGACCGACAACAGCGGTGGCGTGCCGGAGGGCTTCGGCCTGTCATTCTGCGGACGATTCAGCGAGAAGCCCCGCAGCTTCCAGCCGCTCACGGATGGCGCCTGCTGGGAGTTTTCCCCGGGCCTGCGCCGGGTCGAGCTCCGCTTCGCCGCCTCCTTCATCGACCGCGACATCGCCCGTCACGCCCTCGCCTCGCAGTTGGAAGGCAGATCGTTCTCCGAGATCGAGCGCACCGCCGAGGAAACGTGGGAAGGTCTGCTCTCCCGCCTGGACTTCCCGGAGCCTGACGAAAGCCGCCGCCGCACCTTTTACTCCTGCCTGTACCGCACGCTGCTGTTTCCCCGGCTGCTGACGGAAAAAGACCGCTCGGGCAACGACATCCACTACAGCCCCTACGACGGCGCAGTCCATACCGGCCCCCTCTGCACGGACAACGGCTTCTGGGACACCTACCGTACGGTGTATCCGCTCCTCGCCCACGCCTTTCCCGACCAGCTGGAGGTCATTCTCCAGGGCTGGCTCAATGCCTGCAAGCAGGCGGGTTGGACGCCAAAGTGGCCCAGCCCGGGACTCAAGGACTGCATGATCGGCACGCACTTCGACGCGGTGGCGGCTGACGCCGTCGCCCGGGGAGTCACGGGATGGGACGTCGAGGCGGTATTCCCTTATCTCTGGCGCAATGCCACCGAGCCAAGCGCCGACGGCCGCTACGGCCGGCAGGGCCTGGACGATTTCATCCGGCTGGGGTATCTGCCCGCTGACCGCCACCACTACTCCGTATCGGCGACGCTGGATTATGCCTACGGGGACTTTTGCGTGATGCAGGTCGCCCGCCACCTCGGCAGGACCCGGGAGGCCGGGCTGCTGGCCGGGCGCACCGGACACTATCGCAATGTCTTCGACCCCTCCGTCGGCTTCATGCGGGAGCGCAACAGCGACGGCTCGTGGGCGGAGCCATTCGGCGAATTTCGCTGGGGCGGCGGCTTCATCGAGGGCGGGCCATGGCAGCATACGTTTCACGTTCCCCACGATGTCCCCGGCCTGGCCCGGCTCTTCGGCGGAGAGGCGGAGCTTTGCCGCAAGCTCGACACCATGCTGACCCTGCCTCCGACCTTCCAGACGGGGCACTACGGATTCGAAATCCACGAGATGACCGAGATGGCGATGGCGGGATTCGGTCAATACGCCCACTCCAACCAGCCCGTGCACGGCTTCCTGTTTCTCTATGCGCTGCTCGGCCAGCCGGAGAAGACGGCCCACTGGGTGCGGCGCGTGTGCGACGAGCTTTACACCCCGGACAGGCTGCCCGGCGACGAGGATAACGGCGAGATGAGCGCATGGTACATCTGGGCCAGCCTCGGCCTCTTCCCCCAGTGCCCGGGCCGCCCCGGGTTCGTGGCCTTCCAGCCTCCGCACACCCGCGCCACGGTGCGCGAACCTTTCCTCAGACAAACTCCCATCGCCAACTCCCATGTATCGCCTCATCCCTGAAAAACTCGCCCTGGCCTGCCTGCTCGCAGGCGCGCTTTCCTCCGCCCCGGTGTCCGCCGGCGACACCTGGCGCTCCGTGCTTTACCCGGAGGATTGGAAACCGGGCTACGAGGCTCCCGACGGCGGATACCTGCATGATTTCTCCTACGCGGGATACCATCGCGGCGAGCAGCCGATTCCTACGCGCTCGGAAAACCTCATCGACGCAACCGCCGCCCCGTACTCCGCCGACAAGACCGGGCAGGCCGATGCGACCGCCGCCATCCAGTCCGCGCTCGACGCCGCTGCCGAAGCAGGCGGCGGCGTGGTCCTGCTGCCTGCGGGAACCTACAAGGTCGCGCCCTCCGCCGAGGGAAAAACCGCGCTCTTCATCTCCGGCGACAATGTCGTGCTGCGCGGCGAGGGCCGGGACAAGACCTTTCTCTACAACGACTCCGTGCAGATGCGGAACAAGAGCGTCCTCACGATCGGCTCAAAGAACGGCGTATGGTGGGCCTCCAAGAGCTATCCCACCGTGCCGATCACGCAGGATCTTCTGAAACCCGTCACGGTAATCCCTGTCGCCGATCTCGCCGACATGGCGGTGGGCGACTACGTCGTCGTGCGCACCGACATGACCCAGCGCATGATCGACCAGCTCGAAATGACCGGCGTCTGGAAGCCGACGGACCCCTACCAGCCATCCCCCGCCTACGCCCGCCGCATCACCGCCGTCGACCCCGAGGCAAAGACGATCACGGTAGACGTGCCCCTGCATGGATTTGTCTACGTCGCGGACAATGCCCGCGTCGCCATCCTCAAAAAAGCGAAACCAGTGGAGGAATCCGGGGTTGAATCTCTTTCCATCGGAATGAAGCAGCATCCGGGGGGAGGATTGGACGATGACGATAAAAAGAACATGACCCCAGGCACGACCGGGTACGAAATCTTCCGGGCGGCGGCATTGATCTTCGACGGCGCGGAAAACTGCTGGGCGCGGAATGTCGGCTCGTATTGCCCCCCCGGCAATGATCCCGATATCCACCTGCTCTCCCATGGCGTACGCATCATGCGCTCCCGCAATGTCACCCTGGAGGACGGCTTCTTCGCCTATCCCCAGTACCGGGGAGAAGGCGGCAACGGGTACATGTACACCCTCTATGGAAACGACTGCCTGCTGAAAAACTGCACAGGCAAAGGCGGACGGCACAATTTCTCATTTGGAGAGATGGGCTCTACTGGTAACGTGCTGCTGAACTTCCATGCCATCGATGGCCGCCTCCCCAGCGATTTCCATATGTACCTCTCAAGGGTGAACCTCATCGACAACGCGGTCGCCGACGGCGACTACTTCGCCGCGGTCAAGCGCTTCGCTCCTCCCACCCACGGGGAAACCACCTCGGAGTCGGTCTTCTGGAACACCACGGGCCTCCGCTACCAGCCGGAAGTGGGCGAGTACGCGGGACACCCCACGAAAAACCCTCAGTTTCTCATCATCTCCCACCAGTGGGGCCAGGGTTATGTCATCGGCACCCAGGGCCCCTGCCATGACGTGGAAACCGATGATTTTTGCGAGGGCGTCGGGCGGGGCGCGGACCTTCAGCCGAGGTCGCTCTACGAGGATCAACTCCAGCGCAGGCTGGGCGCGGCCAGCCGCAACTAGACTCTTTCGAAACCCTATGCGATCGCCGGGCGTACCCCAGATTATGAGAAATCCCCGGATATCTCATCCACGACACCCGGCATGAGCTTCGAGCGTGTCTCTCAAAAGGACATCGCCGCCAAGGCGGGCGTCCACATCACCACGGTCTCGCTGGCGCTGAGAGACAGCCCCCGCCTGCCCCTGGAGACGCGCTTGCGCATCCGCCAATTGGCCGAGGACATGGGCTACTCGCCCGACCCCATGCTCTCCGCCCTCACCGCATACCGCAAAAGCGCAAAGGTCTCGCGCTATCAAGGGACGCTCGCGTGGCTGCACACGATCCCGCGATCGGAACCCGACAATCTCGAGTACAAGGAGGGAGCCCAGTCCCGGTGCGCCGAGCTGGGCTATGTCCTCGAGGAGTTTCATGTCGCCGATATGTCGCTGCCTCGCATCTCGCGGGTGCTCCGGGCGCGAAATATCACCGGCATCTTCCTGCCCCCCCAGCCCGGCCGCCTCGCCCATATCAATTTCGACTGGCAGAATTTTTCCGCGATTTCCTTCGGCTACAGCCTCGCCCGCCCCCGGCTGCATGTCGTCACCAACGCCCAGTACCGCTCGGTCCACATCGCCATCAGGGCGATACGAGCCCGGGGGTACCGGCGCATCGGATTTGCCACCGTTCAGGCAACCGACGTTCGGACCGATCGCAACTTCTCCTCCGGCTACCTCGCCGAGCAGCGCCGATACAACGAGAAGTACAGTATTCCGATGTTCATCTATGACGACGCAGCCGACACCAGGCGGAAGAATTTCGTCAAGGAATTCGGCGCATGGTACGAGGCGCACAAGCCCGATGCCATCCTGAGTCTGGATGGCGAGATCTCCGGCGCTCTGCGGGAGCTCGGCATCCATCCGGAGACCTGCGGCCATGCCTCCCTCATGACCTCTCCCAAAGGAGATCTCGCGGGAGTCTATCAGAATGGCCCGATGATCGGACGCACCGCCGTCGATTTCCTCGTCGGCATGATCCACCGCAACGAGCGCGGCATCCCCGCCGTGCCTCTCTACATCCTGGTGGACAGCACGTGGCGGGACGCCCCTTCCCTGCCCGACAAGCGCCGGTAGCCCCGCCGGCCGCGCACTTCGTTCTATAATACGAGCAAGGATGTCGTTTGCTCGGGAATCGGGCGATTTTAAACTCTGGGTAAATCAAGGCAATCGACCCCGCGCGAGCAGCCCGGTCGAGGCTCCGGAAACCATGACGACATCCATCAAAACCACCCTCCGCCACGCGGAGCCACAGAGAGACTTCGGAGCAGCGCCTTCCCGCGAGGAATCCAGCCTGACCCAGCGACTGCTGATCTGCCTGATCGATGGAGAGATCCAGAAATTCTACCCGGACGGCGATCTGCCGCTGGACCTCTATCCCGCCACCCGCCAGGTCGAGGCCTGCAAGCTCGATGCCGCCGAGTGGCTGAAGGTGCTCAAGGATTTTGCGCCGACCGCCCTCCTGACCTGCTGGTCGACCCCGGCCATCCCCGAGGAAATCGCCAGCGACCCCGAGTCGCCTCTCCGGTACATCTGCCATATCCCCGGCACCGTCCGCCGGCTCGTGCCGCGCTCGTTCTTCGAACGCGGCGGCACCGTGACAAACTGGGGCCCTCTCGCGGGCGGCCAGGTCGCCGAGCAGGCGCTCCTCCTCGCCCTCGCATCCCTGCGCAATATCGGCCAGTGGCGCCAGCAAATCGCCGACAAGCATCACGTCCCGTATTGGGATTTCGTCGATTCCCTGCGCACCCGCACGCTCTTCGGACGCCGCATCGGCCTCCATGGCTTCGGACAGATCGCCCAGGCCCTGGTCAAGCTGCTCAAGCCCTTCCAGGTCAAAATCTCCGCGTATTCGGAGGGAGTGCCCCCGGCGCTGATGGAGAGCCTCGGCGTCAAGCCCTGCCGCTCGCTGGAGGAGCTCGTTCCCCAGAGCGAGATTTTCTTCGAGTGCGAGGCCTTGAATCCCTCCTCGGAGCGCAGCGTCACCCGGGAGCTCCTCGCCCAGCTCCCGAATCAGGCGCTCTTCGTGAATATCGCGCGCGGCATCATCGTTGACGAAGCCGCCCTCATCGCCGAGGTGCGCTCCGGCCGGCTCCATGCCGCCCTGGATGTGATCACGCAGGAGCCCATTTCCCCGGAGTACCCTCTCTGGCACCAGGAAAACGCACTCCTCTCGCCCCACATCGGCGCGCCGACTTCCGACAGCCAGTGGACCTACGGCGCCTTTGCCACGGCGAATCTCCGCCGCTTCCTCCATGGCGAGGAACTCGACGGCATCGTCTCCCTCGCCGCCTACGATCGCTCGACCTAAGAATTACGCTGCCTGTTCCAAAGCGTTGGGAAAAGACCGCCGACTTCGCAGTCCGGCGGCCATTTTCTTCCTCCAGCCGGATGGCTGGAATGTCTTCTAGATGCCCTAAATAGTGCCGTCACGAGAATGAAAGCCAGATAGCCAGGCAACGGATGTGAACGGCGGCCAGGAAGGAGGTCGCATTCTTGGTGTAGCGTGTGGCGATGCCGCGCCAACGTTTGATGTGGAGAAAGGTATTTTCCACCAGATGGCGAAGTTTATAGAGGTGGCGGTCGTAGTCGCGCTGAACGCGGCGGCGCTTTCTGGGAGGGATGACCGACGTCATGCCCTGCCTTGCGGCCTGCTCAAGGATGGAGTTGGTATCGTAACCCC
>JAFKMU010000027.1 GCA_017305195.1 Verrucomicrobiota bacterium
CGGCCGAAGAGGTCATGGCGCGGCGTCACGTGGCGGATCCGCGAGCCAGCCAGCCCGCGATAGAGCTCCACGGTGTGAACGCCGGGTATGCCGAACACCGTGTCGACGCCGTGGGCTTCGAGCAGTGTGATGAGGGCCTCTCCAACAGTGGCCATGACAGCTTCCTCCCTGCCGTTGGCCGGCATCTTGGGAGATTTTCCCCCCAAATGTGGAGGATTCTTGGGTGACCTTTCCATCCGGGCCGATGGATTCGGACCGGGTTTGCTTGGTGTTTGTGGCACCGGTGTTGTTGTTTGCCCACTGGAGCTGGCCATGCGGTAGCAAGGTCACGTTGATACCTTGGACGGTGACCGTTTGGTTGTAGTAGGGGGCTTCTTTATGCACCCTTTCGACCTCTGCCATCCGTTTTTCCCGAGCGATCTGTTTTTCGGATTTCACGGATTTTTGGGTTCTCGTTTCCGCGATGAGCGTCTCGATGGTGGCGAGGTCCCCTTGGACGAAGGCTTCATGTATTTCCTGGAGGGTTTCTTCTTTCGGGGTTTTTCCCTCTTCGATGGTGTAGAGTTCCTCAAGGAGGGGCAGGAGTTTTGCGGCATCCATTTGGTGCCCGCTCCATTCGTAGCCTCCTCCTGTGGTGGCGATGAGTCGCAGCAGGGAGGGAATGGCGTATCCTCTGCTGGAGGATACGTAGAGCCGGATTTTCTTGGCGCGGAGGGTTTCGCCGAGGCGGTTCATGAACGCATCGTCTTGGCCGTCTTCGAGGTCCGTGACGAGGAAAATGGACTCCACGTTTTTCTCGGCCAATTTTTGGAAGGCGCCGAGGTATTGCTTCATGTCCCCAAAATCTTCATGCACATCAAGATTGAACGGTTTGGGTTTCAAGTAGAGCGCAGTGTTGGCGATGGGGGCAATGATGGCTTGGCTGCCCATTTGTTCCCGGGCGATTTTTCGGACGTCCTGCATGCGGTCTCCCATGGAGCCAGAGGTGTCGTGGAGGATGCCGATACGGGCGCCTTCGATATGGAGGGTGCCGATGCGGGCTCCCCCGCCTCTTTGGCCAGTCCCGGTTCCAGATCCTGTTCCCTGGCCCGTTTCGGTGCCTGTTCCTGATCCCGTTCCGTTACCGGTGCCGGTTCCTTGGCCTTCGCCTGTTCCCGTGCCGGTGCCCTTGGCAACGGTGGGGGCCTTGATGGTGGGCACGCCGATCGAGGGCGTGGAGGGGGCCGCGGGCTTCACGTCGAAAGCGAGGGCTGTGTTGGCCATTGTGGTGATGGCCGTGAGGTCGGTTGGGACGGCTGGCGTGGGGGTGGCCGTCATCATCTGTTGGGCGGCTTGTTCGAGCACGGCTTGGGCAGCCGATCCCCCACCGGCCGGAGGGGAAGAAGAGGTGTCTTCGGTCAGGAATCCTTCGGTTCCGAGGGAGACTTCGATGGCGTCTTCGTTTGGAGCGAGGGAGGAACGGATGGTGACGAGGCCGCCAAGGGCGATGAGGACGCAGTTGATGGCCACCGCGCAGGCCAGGGGGCCGTGGCGGTCGGTGTTTTCGTAGACCTTTTGGGCGAAGTATTCTGCCCGAGCTTTGCGCTGCCGTTCGTTATGGCTGGGCAGCATTCGGGTAAGGAGGAGGGCGATCTTGTAAAGGAAATCACGGAATAGTCGGCGGAGAAGATTTGCTCCTCTTGCTGACTCAGCGATCCGCGGCATAGGGAGTCGACGAATAAATTACCGCATTAGGGCGATTACTCCGTCCGTCGGAACGCACCCAAAACTTTCCAAAGCCGGACGAACCAGTCCCAGACAGTAAGGACGGCGATAGCGATTACGCATCCCACAATTATCGAAATGCGGTACGGCACTTCCAAAATTGCCCAAGCAATCCGCAAAAATCCGAACCCTGCGACGGCTATCACGATGAGGCCAAGGACGGTTTCGAAGAGATTTTCCATCATATTGCTCGAACTCCCTATCTTCCCGCAAGATTTGCCAAATTCCTGAAAAGGGATTTGGCCCCGCAGGGGCGGCCATTTTCGATCATTTTCGACCGCCTCTCTGAACACAGAAATCCACCGACCCGGATTTCGTGACGAGGCTGACGAAAAAGATGCTCTTGATCTGATTAGTTCCGACATTGTGAGGCTGTCGTCACAATGTGAGGCCGACGCCCCCTCCTCGTCGAGAGGATTCCGGCAGGCTGGAAAAATGAATCACCGCGCTTGCCCAGCACCACGCCACCGGCGCAACGTCACCGGCAGTGTCCTCCGAAAATTTCGGACGGAGGCCGGCTGGAGCCAAGCGGAACTGGTAGCCAAGTTACAGCGAGCAGGCTGGGATCTGGATCGTGCCGTGTTGGTGCGCATTGAGTCCGGAAAACGAACCCTCTTGGATTTTGAGGTCGGATTTTTACTGCGGATTTTGAAAAAGAAATGGGTCGATCTGGCTGAGAATTTGAACTGATCGCCTCGGTTGCTTGCTACGCTCCCTGTTAGCTACATGTGTCTTCTGTACCTGCTCCCGACTCCACGGCCTTGAGCATATCCGTGCGCAGTTGGGCGGCGACCAGCAAAACGTGCATCTGCCAAGAAATCTTTCCGAAATCGGGATGAGTGCGCCAGGGCTTCAACCACGTAGCGAGGAGATAAAAATCCATATCGCCAAACGTGCGTAGCCGTTGGCGTCCAAGCTTCCGAGCGTATGCAAGGTAATCCGGCTCGTGATGCTCGTCCAAGGGGATTCCCGTCTCCTGTAGCTCAAAGACCTTGGCATTTAGCAGTCCGGATTCGAGCGGTTTGGCAGCATGCAGATTCCACATCAAAAACTGCCTCGTCTCGCTCGGATCGTCAGGCTCCCCGGTAGGGAGCAAGCCAAGTGAAACGGGTTCCCGCGTTTTTCGTGGCGGTCGCCCGACTCGAGATCTGGCTCGTTCTGGTAACCTGCCATCACGAACTTCTCGGTTAATCCAACTGCGTAAGGTTTCGTACGCCACGGTACAGCCCATCTGAGCAAGCCCCAAACATATCGAGCGGGTCGATTTGTCCTCAGTCCACCAATGCGTGATGGTGGATCGATACGTTTCAAGTTTGCTCCGTCGTCGTGACGGCACCTCAGGGAATGATGGCTCGGACATGGATTTCGTGATCAACCAGTAATTTACAGTAATTATATGGATCAATCCAGTAATTAACCGTAATTGCTAAAGAAGGGTACTCGAACCTACAGGAATGAGATAGAACATCCCGGTGTGCTCACGAGTCTCGAACCGGGAGCCTTCTCCGAATTCAGTCCATTCGTATGTTTGCCTGTAGCGACCGAATTTCGCGCCGAAACGTTGTGACAGCGAGTTCCGAAAGGACATATCGCAGGGGGCGTGTCCAAAGAAAATTGGACACGATAAACTGGTGAGAAATCCTCGATTTCACACTGGGGGTGTCGGGGGGAGCTTCCCCTGACGAGGGAGGAACCGCGGAGCGGAGGGCGGCACGCCCTGGCCTGCGCCTTTGGAGCAGTCCCCCGGAAGGGCAAGGGCAAAAATGGATACTGATTTTCCCTCTGGGATGATTAGTATCCATTTTTGTTCTTGCCAATAGACGGAATAACACAAAATTGACTGAACGCCTCACAGGCGTAAACCCACAAAATTGTCACTACCATGGGACTCAGCGGAGGATCATCAGAGGCATCCATTGAGCATGATGTCGTCGAAAATTGGCGGCATGAACTCGACAAAAAAGCCCTCGCCAATCGCAAAAAGGGCGAGTGGGTTTTTGTTCCTCGGCGGCTCGAACACGAGTTCACAAATGATTTTTCCGCGATCGAAAAGACCGAGGCGCTTTATTTCCAGGGTGCAGGTATACCGACCATTCGCGTTGATAGCATAATCCCGGAATCATGGGATGAATCGGGAACCATTGCCTCGTTCTCGGCTGGAAGCGGGGCTGCGGCATTGCGCGATTTTTTCCGCCTGCAAGGAAGAAAGGTTCGTGGCCCAAAAGCCAAGGATGCGCCCGAAAGAGAACCGCCGGAACCTCCGCCCGGACAACCGATGACCCCGCCAGCTTTGTCACGCACAAATCCCCTCGAGCATTTACATTGGTTGCGAGCGATTCGGCGCGACTCGTGCATTTACCACCGGTGGGGGACCGGGGCGGACCAACGTCCGCAATGGAAACCGACGCCGGCTTGCACCCGCACCAAGTCCATTGAGAGAGATGTTGATCCCGGTAATTTGGATATCGCCATCGGGCAGATTGAAGACGATTCATCCGCTGTCTCAAAACCCGTTAGGGGAAAGAAGCGTGTCGTGCGGTCGGACTCAGACCTGAGGCGCTATACGGTAAATACCCATCCCGCACTCGCCCGAGCACTGTGCAAAATGGTGGCGAACGGAGAAAAGAGCCAGGTGATAGCCGTTATGGAGCAGTTGGCCCCCGGAGTGGCAGCCAAGTTCCAGGAAATCACTGGGCGTCAATGTGTAGCGCTGTCTGTGCACTTTGACAGCAACATGCCCCATTGGAACATCTGGCACAGTGGCGTCGAGCGGGTGATTTTTCCTGTCGGTAAAACGGAACGAGAGCGCTACCGGCGCACGGCCTTTGACCTGAACTCGTCAGGAAATCTCCTCGCCTGGCACCGAACCCAACTTGCTTTCGAGCGGCTTGGTAAAGATTTCCGTGCGCTCAGCTCTCCAACGGTCAAGGAACTCGAAAGAGGGCTCAACCGGGCCATGGAGCGCCAAGGGCGCCCGCCGGGTGACTGGACGATGAACGAGACTGCGGATTCGCTTTTAGAGTCAGCACTGCGCGATATGGGAAAGGTTGCCGAGATCGAGGCAGGCTTTAAGGAATTTGTTGAAAACGAGGAAAGGCGTTATCGAGATGGCACTGCAGGGCGCGAACCCAAGGACACCCGTAAATTGGCAGGGTTGATCCAAGATCATGAGTCCGTCGCGGAGGCTATTAAAAGGCTGAAGCGGGCGGATGAGATCATAGAAATCGAAAAGGAAATCTCACAGGTTCGCTCGATATTGGAACTCGCCCCTGAGAAACCGCTCGCGGCAGCGGCAAGACAGTTGGCCGAAAGAGCCAAAGATGCGGAAATCCTGAAAAAAAGGGTGGCGAAACTACGAAGCGAGGGAGAGGAAATCTGTGCTGAGAATGAAACACTGACACGCAAAGTCGACGAACTCGAAAACCAGCTTGAATGTGAAAAGAAAAAGGTTCACCGACTCGAAGAAGAGATCGCCCCGCTCCGCCGCCTGCGGGAACGGGTACAAGAATTTCTCTTGAGACTGATGAAGTCTCCCCTGACGCAAAAATTCGAAGTGGGCCTGAAATCACTCTTGTGCGAGCTGGGCAAGCTGGTCGGTATACCTTTTAATCTGGAGAAGAAAGACACCACTCGAGAACAGGACAGAAAAGCTGAATAGGAAACCTTTCGACTATTGGACTCTAGGGGTTGAAGCTTTACTCTAAATATTCCTCTTCAGCAGCCCATCGCTCGTTCATTCCTCGTTCTTCTTCCTCACTTTCGAAACCTTTCCACAATTCTTTAGCCGTGCTCTTGTCTATGATCCCCTCCTCGATCAGATGATCCAGCCGCTGAGCGATCTTCTGTACGAGAGAAGCCTGCTCATCAGCTTGGTGCCTGCCTTTCATGGTGGCATCTAGGCCGCCAGTACGAGTCGTTTTGTGCCAGTAGTTTTTCTCAAGGACTTCGATGGTGTCTCCCGACCACGCTGCAACCTCGGTGATCGAATGGTTTCCGCTGTTGCAGAGATTGCTGATAAACGAGTGACGCATGGCGTGGTAAAAGGCATCTGCGCGGCCCATTTTTGACACGTAATTTTCAAAAATTCGACGGGGATCGTACCGGTACCTCGCCTTCCCACCACTCTTGTCCGGCTCCAGGACAAAAAGTGCATCTGGGTCGAGGTTGCTCCTCAGAAATGCAGTAAACTCCTCGGAGAGCGGAATCTCCCGAGTCTCTCCGTCTTTGGCCCGCCATTTGAAAACCTGCCCATTGGAGAGCTTCTGATCCTCACGGGCCGGAACAGTCAAAACCCGGCGCTTGAGATCGAACCAAGCTGGTCGTGCATGGACGATCTCACCCCTCCGCAATCCGCAATGAAAACCGCAGTACAAAATAAACCGAAGCTTGTCGTTGGGAGCGTCCGAAATCCACCGGTTAGACTCCTCGATCGAAATCGTGACGGTCCTCCTTTCTTTTTTCGCACCGCTCGGGAACTGCACATGACCGGGGCGACAATTCAAGTGTCCGAGGAATGCCTGTACTCGATTGATGATCGACTGCGCGCTGGCCTCGGAAGTTTTCCGGCGCTCGTCGTAGTACCGTTGGAGGTGTTTCTGCGTGACTTCCTGTGGTGATTTTGCCCCGCTTCGGGCGGCAAAAACTTCGAGAATTCCCCGTGTCCGGTCAGCGGTTGAAGGGGAAAATGACCCACTGCGCCGCCCGGCAAGATGATGAGGCTTCACGCCCTTGATTTTGTCGTCGATATATGAGGCGATTGCCCTTTTCCAGGCCATCCGCTCGGTCTTGCCAGCAACCGGCATTCCGCGAAGCTGCGCCGCCTTGGCCACCGCTTCCTGAAAATCCCTAGTCTGGAGATTCACTCGATGCTGAACACCATCGAGGGAATAACGGAGCCAGTAACCGAGTTTCTGTTTGTAAATCCCCTTCGCGGCGGGGTCCGAAACGGCTGTTTTTGGCATGGCGGATTTTGGGTCTCGATGAAGGATTTCTGCCCTTCACCCTCAAAGGTATGCTAAAAAAGGTATGCTAAAAGCAAAATTTGTCGGAGAAACTTACCTCAAACAACGACTTAACTACCTAGGAAGAACGCCTGTATTTAAGCGGTTCCGCAGCCAAACGCCCCCACATTCGGGACGAGGAGGCCGCGAGTTCGAATCTCGCCGGCCCGACCATTTCCCCCTGTGTTTATCAGGGTTCCCGGGTTTGAAGATTTTCGAAACCCCATGGTATGCAAAAAAGGTATTCTAACGTCCTGCATTCTTCTGGTTCAGTAGAACCTTCTCCCAGTGCTTCATCAGCGTGGGCATGGGTGTCCTGAGGGATCGCGCCCGGCGGATCATCTCCGCCAGATGCTCGGCTTTGGTGGTTTTCGGTCTCACCAAAAGTCCTCCGGATGACCCAAAGTGAAAAGCTGCTCGCCATCGTCGCCAGGCCCCCTCCGCCAAGGGCGGCATCGGAGCCAGTCTGCATCGTGAGCCTGCGGCTCGGTGATACCTCCCGGGAGGTTTATTGAGTTCTCGCCCGGGTCTGCCTATAAGTTCCTGCCTGCATATGGTGGGAATGCGCAAAATGACGTTAGCATCGCCGCAGCGAGGTTCGTCGATTGGTCTGCGCGCTGGCCTGTTTTCCCGCCAGGAAGGCGCTGACCAATGGACCGTATCATGAAAAGCCGACTTCTTTCCGCCTTGTTCGCCGCGATCGCTTTCGCGGGCTGCTCGACACCTTTGTACTATGGCCCGAAGCGCGACATTGGCGGCTGGGAGGTGGATCGCCTCGCGGCGGATTCGTTCCGCGTGAACTTCCGGGCCAGCAGTTACGCCGCCGACAAGATAGTCGATGACTATGCGCTGCTGAAAGCTGCCGACACGGCACAGGAGTATGGTTTCCGCTATTTTTCGGTGGTGAACCAACAGGACATCGGCCGCACGACGGAGGTCGATCAGTGGGCCAATTCGTATGCCACGGGAACCTATGGGCCGACCGGCGGGATGACCTCGAGCACCCAGTCCTATAACCAAACCGCCTCCGTCTACCGGCCGGGCTCGTCGCTAAAGATCATCTGCTTCAAGAACCCGCCCTCCGCCAACCATCCCGGCACGGTTTATGACGCGAAGGAAGTATCCGAGCGCCTGCGAACCCGATACCGGATCGCGGGATAACCTTTGGGCGCGCCGCCAGCATGCGGTATCGCCTCTGCCTTGAGCCGGACGGCCCGAACAACCCATATTGGAGATACCCGCAAAGAGTGCCAGCGGGTGGACAGTGTCCAATGACCTGCCCCACGATGGCTGCACGCCGCACAATTCCCCCCAGGGCCGGCCCGCCGTCAGGCTCCCCGCGCCTCCGGAGATAACCCAAGACTCGCGGAATCGGCCGGGGAGCGGAGAGCCGGGCAAGCGTCAGCCACATGAGAAGCAACAGGACGCCCGACGCCGAAGCGCCGGGCGGGTGGGTTACTTCTCCTCGGAAACCGTCGAGATGTCCTCGAGCTTGTTCGCCTTGAAGATATCGCGCACGCTGTGGGCGGACTCGTGCGAGGGTGTGTGGACGGCGATGAGATAGCCGCCATTCTTGATGTGCGTCTCGTACGTCTTGGCCTCGTACTCGGGAATCCCGAGACCGACGAACGCCCCGACCACGCCTCCCGCAGTCGCTCCAGCCGCCACGCCGCTGAGCGCGGCCATGATCGGACCCGCCGCGATGAGCGCGCCGAGGCCCGGGATGGCCAGCGTACCGATGCCTGCGAGCAGGCCGAGCGTACCGCCGATCGCGCCGCCTGCGACAGCGCCCGTGGTCGCGCCTTCGGGAGCTTTCGATGCCTTTACGGCACACAGCTCGGGCGTGCTGCCGGAGTCGGGCATGAGTACGGAGATGTTCGCGGCGGGAATGGCAGCGGTGTTCTGAAGATCAATGAGGGTTCGTTCCACCTGCGGGGCGGACTTGGCAATACCGACAATGGCTTTGGACATATAGTAGGGAGAGTTAGTGTTGTTTGATTTCGAGGAGGTTGACGACCTTGGAGGCGCCCGCGTGCCTGGCGTGCGCTTCCAGGAGGACTTTGTCTTTTTCCGTCTCAACGGGGCCGCGCAGTGTCACGACCTGGTCGATGGTGATGATCTTCGCGTTCTTGGCCAGGGCGGAGAGCGCCTCATCGGCGATGACCATCTTGCGGATGTCGGCGGTCATCTTCACGTCCGCCGGGGCATTGGATTGTTGTTCGGAGGTAGGGGTTTCGCTGTTTTTGTCGCGGGCATTGGTCCCCGTATTATCCGGGGCCTGCGCCCAGGCGGCCGTCACAGCGGAAAACGCTACGAGACAGAGTACTGCTGGGAGTTTCATAGAGGTTGGATTGACATCGGTGAATCGCTTCCTCCTTCACCCCCGGGCGTGGCCTTAGGAATCGCTCAGGGAGAGAACTCAATCTCTTAACGCACAAAGCCATTCACCATGACCCGTCAAGCGAAGTGGGATTGAATCTCGTCCGCCCGGCATCCGTGCACGATCTTGATGGCGATCCCATGGTATGGCGCATGTCACGCGTAAAGACCGGGTCTCAGGCAGTCCTGTGCCCGCCGCGGAAACCTCTCTCAGCCCTCGGGGCGGCGCCAAGCACCGGAAGATGAAAGAGTGCATCCTCCGTTGCTTGGATGCTGCCGGAGGACAAGGAAAGACGATCTCGGAAATTGCCGATGAACTCGGAATTCTGAAATCGCGCCTCCAGTCGTGGTTCAGCAGCACGGGTAAGAAATGCGCCAAGGTGCGTAAGATCGGAACGGGCCGCTGGCGCTTGGTCGACTAGATGTTCAGTCCCGGAGAGAGGCGAGCGGATTAGAGATAAAGCGATCGGGTTCTTTTTGAAAGCAGGAAGAGATGAACTGGAAGGGAGTGAGACCTGCTAAAGTTTTGAGGCGTTTAGCGAAGTTATAGGCGTCGAGGAAGGCGCTTAGATGCTGACGAAGTTGGGAGTGGTCGTCGTAATGATAGGTGCGCACGGTGGCTTCTTTGATGGTGCGGTTCATGCGCTCGACCTGGCCATTGGTCCAGGGATGATTGGGCTTGGTGAGACGGTGATCGATATCATGGCGGGCGCAAGCCAACTCGAAGGCATGAGCTCGAAAGAGTTCACCACGTTGCAAGGCGAGCTTGATGTCGCTGGCAGCCGAACGGGAGTTGCCCGGGGTGGTGAAGTAAGTGCCGTTGTCGGTGAGGACGGTGTGGATCTTGTAAGGGATGGAGTGGATGAGTTCGTGCAGGAAGTCGGATGCAGCGCGGCGCGTGGCGCGTTCCACCAAGCGGGCAAAGGCGAACTTGGAAGTGCGATCAATGGCGACAAAGAGCTGGAGTTTGCCCTCGACCGTGCGCACTTCGGTCAGATCGATATGGAAGTAGCCGATGGGGTAAGTCTTGAACTTCTTCCTCTTTGCCGGGCGGTGTCCGTCCAGATCGGGCAGACGGCTGATGCCATGTCGCACCAGGCAGCGATGGAGGGCGGAACGGGTCTGGGGAATGCTGGCCTGCAGGGCGTAGAGGCAATCATCGAGCGGCAGGAGGGTGTGTTTGCGAAAAGCGACGATCATCGCCTCCTCTTCGGCGCTGAGCACCGTGGAACGGGGTTGCGGCCCCATGGGTGCATCCGCCACGCAGGATCGCTTCCTCCATTTGGCCACCGTCTTGGGGTTGATGTCGTAGCGCGCGGCCAGCGCCCTCAAGCTCTCTTGACTAGAAGCTATCCCAAAACCTTCTTTTCAGGAAAGTGGTGATATGCTAGGTGTTCAGTCCCAGAGAGAGGTGGAGGGGATTTAGGGTAAAGAGGTTTGGCTGTTTTTGGAAGCAGGAACAGATGAATTGATAGGGGGTCAGCCCGGCCAAGGTTTTGAGCCGTTTGGCGAAGTTGTAGGCATCGAGGAAAGAGG
>JAFKMU010000028.1 GCA_017305195.1 Verrucomicrobiota bacterium
AATTGACATGTAAGCTAGATCGACGATCTTGGCTCGCTGCACGATGACGAGACCTTGATCGCCTCGGCGGGCTCCATAAATGGTTTCTGTCAGAGTGGGTTTCTCCAAACAAAGATTTCGCGGAGTTACGTTGGCAATCTGTTGGACAAACGTTTCACGGTGTATTCCGCTAGGAAATCGGAAGAAATGCTCTTTGGCCGTATCACGTGTCCAACTGGGAATGAAATTGATCACCATCGCATCAAGCGCATGATGACGCTTGTCTGAACGGTTTTTCTTTTCGGCTTCCTCCTCGTTCAGACTCGGGTTGAGAATGGAATTAAGCTGATACTTGCGGCGGATTCTGGCGGTCAGACCACCATTCACGGAAATCACCCGCTTCCGACCTTCATCGTCAACGCCGTTCTTCCATCCGAAAAAGGCATCAAGAATTGCCTGAGATAGCTTGGCTATCCAGGCTGTTTCTGCCAGAGCCGTATAACGTTCTGCCAACTCTGAGGCGTTTTCATTGAGAAGCAGTTTGGTCTTTTTGTTTCTGAGTACAGTTCCGCGAGAATCCACTCTTTGCACATAGGCGTCCCACTGATTGGTTCTGGAAAGCCATTCGAATGGAGTCCTATCGCCCTTCTCGTCGTTCGCGGAGCGCAACGTCAGCACATAATTGATTACAGCGTCGGGTCCCCCTTTCGAACGGGGTACGATGTGGTCGATTTCGTACTGTTCAAGGGCCGTTTCTTTTAAGGCGGAGCCCGTGTAGAGACAAATGCCCCCTTGCTCTCGCAATAGTTCCAGCTTCAGGGCGGCGCTGCGTTCGGTCGAGCCGGTCTTGGCGGCATCTTCACGCGCCCGTTTGCGCTCGGCCTCGCGTTTTTTTAAAAAGGCCCGGTATTCGATGACAGCTTTTTTCCCCATGAAGTCCTCCCTGACAAACTCGATCACCACACTCTTTGGCGTTCCATATGCTTCTCGGAGTGACTGAAGGCGCTGATAAAAGATATCCAGGCGATGCCGAACGATTGGGTCAGTTTGAGATCCGATGATTTGCCTTACCGCTGCATCGGCTCCCCCTGCCAGCTGAAGGATTGCTTCCAGTCTTTGATTGGGGATATGGATTTCTTCCCATGTGGAGCCCATTTTTTCGATGAATTTTAAGTCATCTGCTATGAGTCCGCGCTTCGGGTCAGTATTTCCGTTTAGTCTACGAAGCTCCTCTTCAAGAAATTCCGGCGGATTCTTCCCTGACAGAATCAGCCGCTTCAGAATTTCCAGTGAAGTACGGCAGAACCGGCTGCGCCCCCCACTGCGAGGAGGATCGACCGTTTCATAGCCGGGTTGTGGGCGCACCCCCATGGAAATACAGAGTTTGTTCCATTGAGCCTCTGTGATCTTGAAGCTCCTAAACTTTTCATCTTTGAAAATCGCATTGATCTCTGCGGCGCTTAACCCTCGTTGCTCGGTCGGGCCTTGTTGTACACGCATGTTTTTGAGCTTCATCAGGAAAGTCGTCTCAAAAACAATCCGCGATTCCGGGAGAGGGTTCTTTCCATCGCTCTTGATCTTGCAGACATTTAGTCGAGGGATAAGCGTACATTTTTCAATGATGCGGTTATCAAATCTCGGTGTCTTCTGTCCTACCACGCCTTGCCAGTCGGTCACGCTGCCCTCCCGCAGTCCAAACTCCTTTCGAACAGAGCAATCGTAAGATGCGTAAGGGCGACGAGTTGGTCCCCACAAGAGGTAGTCAGATTTACCCGCTAGCTCGGGAATCTGTTTTCCCGCGTTTTCAGCTAGGAGACGAATTTCTTTCTCAACCAGCCATCGGGGAACGATTTTGTTCCGCGTACTTTGGGCGTGGCAATCAATTCGATCTTTGAGTTCTGTGGGATTTTTGGGGTTCCAAAGGCCCATCTTCCAGGCGTCGAAATAGCTCGGAAGCTGGAATTCCAATTGAAGCGGGCTCATCGCATTCAATTCATCTACGTAAGCCTCCATTCGCTCCCGAGTTCCCGTTTCTTCCTCGTTTTCTTTTCCCTGTTCACGTCTTCGAGACTCTCTTGCTTTCCACGGGATATCCGGGTCATATCCTCTTCTTTGAATTGAGGAATAAAGTGCCTTATAAATTTGCCATGGCTCCAGTCTTTCCCCGGAAAGAAGTTTAATGCGTAGCAGGCAGGATGTATAGCAAGTCGTATCGTCTTTGGTGGGGAATTCGCGCTCCAATCGCTCGTCGGCGGGGTGCTTTAACTCCCATTTTTTTGTCTCTGGGTTTTGCCAGACTGTTCGTTTTTTCAGCGGTTCTTGTCCAGTAGCTCTCCAGACTTCATCGAGCCATGCTTCGCGCGCTTTATGCGCCATTCGGGTCCGATGCATTCGTCGGCGGTTGCGGGCATCTTTAGTTGAAGCAAACTCAGATGGAATAAGTAGAGAAGCAATATGAAGAAAAGAATTGGTTTCTAAGTCACGAATGGCTTCTCCAATGGATGCCTTTCCGAGATCGAAAGACCAAACTGTGTTGCGGCTAATGCCAGCCATCCTTCACTGCTACCTTATTTAAATTCGAACGGCAAGCTTATGGCTGTTGGGGCTCTCGGCAGGAACATTCGATGCCTGTATGGCTAGCAGGTATTGATGATGTCTTTGGTCGTCATCGATATGCGCTTCTGCTCGTTCCCTACTCCACCGCCGCCTTCGCTCGTGACTTTCCTGGCTCGGCGCTGACGGCGGCTTCGCGCTGGAGTTGGGCGCGGCGGTTGATGACGAAGGTGTTGTTGTCGCCGAAGGCGGACCAGGGGCCTTGCGGGACGTCGGCGAACTCGACGAATTTCCAGTCGGTCACGTCGGTGTCGTTCATGCCGAGGAAGTCGCGGACGGCGGGCGAGACGTCGAGGCCCGCGCCTTTGTTCAGGTTGGGCTTGGGGCGTTCGTTGCCAAAGACGTACTGCCAGTGGTCGGTGCGGAACGGGCCGGCGTCCTCCCACTGCGCGTAGCAGACGCGGTCCTTGAACCGGATGGCGATCCAGCGGCCTTTGCAGACGGAGTCCTTCGGCCCCTTGTACTCCTCGGAGAACCACGGGATGACGCTGGAGGTCTCGGGCTTGAGGCCCTGCGAGGTGACGTCGTTGTAGGGGAGGGCGATGTAAAAGGGGTTCTGGCGCGGGGTGAAGGCGGCGGGCGTGTAGGACGGGGTGCGGGCGGATTTTTTCGGCGTGTCGGTGCCGCCGTAGTTGCGGGCCCATTGCGGGTCCCAGCAGCTTTTGTGGTTGGGGACGGGGTTGTTTTCCGTGGGGCGCTCGCCGACCCAGAAGGTGGTGGTGACGATGGAATACCGCCAGGGGTACTGGCGGACGGTTTTCCCGGCGTTCGAGAGGGGGAAGAGGCTGAATCCGGCGAAGGCGCCGCCGGAGCTGCTGCCATTACGCACGGGGTCCTTGCCGTTGCGGGGCTTGGGCTTTGCGTCGCCGGTGGTGACGGGGGTGGCGTGAAGCTGGTGACCGGCAAAGATCGAGGCGAGGGAGGATAATCCGACTCCCAGCCAGCGGCGGAGTGCGTTCCATTTCATGGCTCGTCTGCGGGCCGGGGGTGTTCCGTTCCGGGGAACCGGCCCTGCTCAAATCTCCGCCCGGATGATGCGGCGCGCAAGGGGAGATGACGAAGTCGGAGGTGGGATCGCGGAAGTGGGAAGTTTTTCGGATTTGTGTGGCGGAGGGGCGGGGTGGTGATGGGAGTGCGGCTTTAGGAAGACGGAAAGGCAGAAGGGTTGAACAAGGAGGAAGCGAAGGGAACGAAGGAAAGGCAGGAAGGCTTTTACAGAAGGTCGCGAAGGTCGCAAAGCGGTGGGCGCTGGGCCGGGGCGGCGGGACGATTTGAGGACGAGGGGGCGGCTTTGTGGCGGGGGCAATGGCCGGGGCCGGATGGAACCAAGCGGAGGGCTGGGGGAGCGGCGGGAAGTCGGAGGCAGGATCGCGGAAGTCGGAAGTTTTCGGATTTGTGCGGCGGAGGCAGCGGTGGTTGGGAGAGATAGGTCGGGGAGATGGCGATTCTAAAAAATTATATAGTAGTGGCTTGCGCGCTTGCAAAGGCGTCGTGCTGAGTCGCGAACCTTGGGCTCCGGGTCGTGGCGGAGTTCTTTGAGCTTGGGAAGGATGGGCTTGAGGAATGTGGAGTCATATCCTGTGCATGTGAATTCCTGGAGGGCGAGGAATCGGACGCCCGAGTCGGGATCGTTGAGGTGCATCAGGAGCAGCGTCTGGACGAACTGGGGGTCGAACAGATAGCTCATTTCCCCAGTGGTATAGGCAGCCCCCCTTCGGTCGTTGACGGAGGGGGAGGAAGATAATGCCAGCAAGGCTTCTGCGGCCTTCTGTATCCTGTGGGGGTCGGAGCGCGACCAGTAGATCGCGTTCACCTTCTTTTTGATGGCATTGGAAGATTTGCAATCGAATACCATTTCCGGCGGCGCGGGTTTGGGAGGTGCTGCGCAGGAGGCGAGGGCGGCGCAGAGGAGCAGGAGGGGGAGCCGCATGTTCCTTTGAGAATACAGAAGGCGGCGCTGCCGGGCAAAACGGAAAAGCCCCGCGGCGGGCGGGTGGCTCGCGGCGGGGCTTTCCTTGCGGGAGAGAGGTTTCTTATTCGTCGCTGGCGCGGAGCTTGGCGAGGACGCTGAAGTCTTCCAGCGTGGTCGTGTCGCCCGTGACGGCGTTGCCTGCGGCGATCTGCTTGAGCAGGCGGCGCATGATCTTGCCGGAGCGGGTCTTGGGCAGCGCCTCGGCGAAGCGGATCTCGTCGGGCTTGGCGATGGGGCCGATGACGGCTCCGACGTGCTTGCGCAGTTTCTCGGAGAGGTCCTCGGTGGCCTTGATGCCGGTCTTGAGCGTGACGAAGGCGACGACGCCCTGGCCCTTGATCTCGTCGGGACGGCCCACCACGGCGGCCTCGGCGACGGATTCATGGGAGACGAGGGCGCTCTCGACCTCGGCGGTGCCGAGACGGTGACCGGCGACGTTGAGCACGTCGTCGATGCGGCCGACGATCCAGAAGTAACCATCCTTGTCGCGGCGCGCGCCGTCTCCGGTGAAGTAGCACCCCTTGACCTCGCTCCAGTACTGCTTCTTGTATCGGGCCTTGTCGCCGTAGATGGTGCGCAGCATGGAGGGCCAGGGTTTGCGAATGACGAGCTTGCCGCCCTCGTTGGGGCCGACTTCCTTGCCGTTGTCATCCACGATGGCGGCGTCGATGCCGAAGAAGGGCAGCGTGGCCGTGCCGGGCTTGAGCGGGGTCGCGCCAGGGATGGGCGTGATCATGTGCGCGCCGGTCTCGGTCTGCCACCAGGTGTCGGAGATCGGGCAGCGGCCGCCGCCGATCTTCTCGTAAAACCACATCCAGGCCTCGGGGTTGATCGGCTCGCCGACGGTGCCGAGGAGGCGGAGGGAGGAGAGGTCGTGCTTGGCCGGCCATTCGTCGCCCCACTTGATGAACGAGCGGATGGCGGTCGGCGCGGTGTAAAAGATATTCACGCCGTAGCGGGCGATGATGTCCCAGAAGCGGTCGCTCTGCGGCCAGTTCGGCGCGCCCTCGTACATGAGCGAGGTGGCCCCGAGGGCGAGGGGCCCGTAGACGACGTAGCTGTGGCCGGTGATCCAGCCGACATCGGCGGTACACCAGTAGATATCCTCCTCGCGGATGTCGAAGACGTACTTCGTCGTGAGCAGCGAGCCGAGCAGGTAGCCGCCGGTGGTGTGCAGGATGCCCTTGGGCTTACCGGTCGAGCCGCTGGTGTAGAGGATGAAGAGCGGGTGCTCGCTGTCGAGCGGCACGGGCGGGCAGTCGGCCGAGACGTAATCCGCCTCGCGGTGCCACCACACATCGCGGCCTTCCGTGATGTGGATGTCCATGTTGGCGCGGCGAAAGACGATGACGCGCTTCACGGCGGTGTTGCCTTCCAGCGCGCGGTCGACGTTTTGTTTCAACGTCACGGCCTGGCCGCGGCGGTAGCTGCCATCGGCGGTGACCACGCAGGTCGCGCCGCTGTCGGCGAGGCGGTCCTTGATGCTCTCGGCGCTGAAGCCGCCAAAGACGACGGTGTGGATCGCGCCGATGCGGGTGCAGGCCAGCATGGCGATGGCGGCCTCGGGGATGTGCGGGAGATAGATGAGGACGCGGTCGCCCTTCTTCACGCCATTGCGCTTGAGGATGTTCGCAAAAACGCAGACCTCGCGGTGGAGCTGGTGGTAGGTGAGCGTGCGCTTCTCGCCGGGCTCGCCTTCCCAGATGATGGCGGCCTTGTTGCGGCGCGGGCCGTTGAGGTGGCGGTCGAGGCAGTTCTCACTGACGTTCAGCTTGCCGCCGACGAACCACTTGGCAAAGGGGGCCTTCCAGTCGAGGACCTTCGTCCACTTCTTGTTCCAAAGCAGCTCGGCGGCCTGCTTTCCCCAGAATTTCTCCGGGTTCTTGATGGATTCGTCGTAGAGCTTTTTGTACTCGGCGAAGTTTTTGATTTTCGCCTGCTTTGAGAATTCGCGGGAGGGTTTGAAAACGCGCTTCTCCGTGAGAACGGATTCGATGCTTTGACTCATGTGGGGAAGAATCTGGAGCGCCCTTTTAGGCACGATCCCGGCCTGATCGGAAGGGAAATCTTGGAACGATGTCGGAAAATGGCAAAAAGGCCCTCCGAGCGGCTTCGGAAAAGGAGGAATCGGCGGATGGCCCCCTGCCTCGGAGGGAGATCGAGCAGGCAGGCAGCCCGCCGCCGGGAGGTGCCGCGACATGGCTGGAATCTTCTCGATATGGGGCGGAAACGCGCCGGATTTTCTTAATCCGCTCTAAGCTTAAGACCTTGTCAAAGAGCACCGGTTGCGCCGAGGGCGGAAAGATATCCTGCGCCGAGGCGCGAATTTGACCCGGCGGACGGGATAACCCGGAGCCTCCAGCGGGGTTACGCCGCGATGCTCTTGGGCGGCTCGATCTGCACGAAGCGGAAGCGGTCGTGGTACTGGCCGTGATTGTGGGCGCGGCAGCACCGCAGGCAGGCGACGCGGCGCTTCAGCGGGCGCACGCGGGCGAGCTGGGTGCCGCACTCGGGGCAGGCGTAGAAGTAGCGGCGGGCGACCTTGGCGCGCTTGAAGGGGAGGTCGTGACAGCGCGACTCGCGCGGGATGCCGAGATCGGCGCAGGCGCGCTTCCACTCCGCGCCATGGGCGGCGATGCGGCGGCGGCCCGCCCGGTGCTGGGCGAGGAAATGGGCCAGCTCATGGCGCAGCGTGCGCTGCACCTCGTCCTGCGAGACGTCCATGAGGCGGGGATTCAGGTAAATCGCGTGATCGCGCCAGGAGGCGAGCCCGGCGGTGGTGCGCAGGCGGGAGTTCCAGTACACCTCGACCTTCAGGTCGTGGCACCCGGCGGCGCGCAGGAGCTCGGCGGCGAGGGCCTCGAGGAGGAGTTCGCGGCGGGTGGAGGGCTTGGGCTTGCGCGGTGGGGGCGACTTCTTTTCGGCCACGACGGCGAGGTCGGGCACGAGGCTGAGGCTCCGCATGATGCTGCGGCTGAACTTCAGCAAAAGTTGCGTGTGTTTCATCAGGCGGCTGCGATTTGCGCCTGCCGTGCGAGGACAGACGCCAGCGCACGCAGGCAGTGATCGATATCGGCCTCTTTGGTCGCGAGGCCAAGCGAAAAGCGTACGGTGGACGACGCCACGCCGGGCGCGACGCCCATGGCGATGAGCACGTGGGAGGGCTGCACGGAGCCCACCATGCAGGCGGACCCGCTGGAGACGCACACGCCCTCCAGGTCGAGGCCGATGAGGAGCGCCTCGCCATCCACGCCGGGGAAGCTCACGTTCAAGGTATTGCCGAGCGAAAGATCGTTCGGCGCGCCGTTGCGGATCGCGCGCGGCTCGACCTGCTGGATGCCCGCCCAGAGCCGGTCGCGGAGCGCGGCCTGGCGCGGCTGGTCGGCGATGCCCTCGGTGAGAGCCTTCTCCGCGGCGGCGACCATGCCGACGATGGCGGCGACATTTTCCGTGCCGGGGCGGCGGGTATTCTCCTGCGCGCCGCCGTGGAGGGTGCGCGCCGTGGCGATGCCCGCCCGGAGGTAGAGAGCGCCTACGCCCTTGGGGCCGTAGAACTTATGCGCGGCGATGGAGACCGCCGCCGCGCCGAGATCGGCGGGCCGCACGGGGAGCTTGCCAAAGGTCTGCACGGCATCCGTGTGGAAAAACACCTTTCGCTCGCGGCAGAGGGCGGAGATTTCCTCGATGGGCTGGAGCACGCCCGTCTCGTTATTGGCATGCATCACGGAGACGACGGTGGTGTCGGCGCGAATGGCTCGCGCCACATCCTGCGGGTCGACTCGTCCAGAGGCATCCACGGGCAGGACCGTAAGCTCATACCCCTCGTGATGCAATAGATGCTGGCAGGCATGTAGCACGGCATGGTGCTCCGTCGCCGTGGTGATGAGATGGCGGCCGCGCGGCAGGTGGGCGCGGGCGATGCCGAGCACGCCGAGATTGCACGCCTCGGTGCCGCCGCCGGTGAAGATGATCTCGTGGCCCTTCACCCCGAGCAGGGCGGCCAGTTTCTCCCGCGCGTCGTCGATGCCCGCCCGGGCCTCGCGCCCGGCGGCGTGAATGCTCGAGGGATTCCCATACCCCCCGTGGAGAAAGGGCAGCATGGCCTCCAGCGCCTCGGGCGCCAGCGGGGTCGTGGCGTTGTAGTCTAGATAGACCACTCGAGCTCGGCCTCCTGTTTGCGGTTCACCTTGTCCAGGATGTGGAGCTGCTTTTCCTCGTAAACGACGAGGGAATTTGGCGCAATGCTGTGCAGGAGAAAGACATTCGCGCCGATGGTCGAGCGCGCCCCGATGACGGTCTCGCCGCCGAGGATGGTCGAGTTGGGGTAGATCGTGACGTAATCCTCGACATTCGGGTGGCGCTTGCCGCCTTTCACGATCTGGCCCGAGTCGTCCTTGGCAAAGCTCCGCGCCCCGAGGGTCACGCCGTGGTAGAGCTTCACATGCTCGCCGATCACGCACGTCTCGCCGATGACGACGCCCGTGCCGTGGTCGATGAAGAAATGCGACCCGATCGTCGCGCCGGGGTGGATGTCGATCCCCGTGCGGGAATGCGCCCACTCCGTCATGATGCGCGGCAGCACCGGCACCCGGGCCTCGTAGAGCAAATGGGCCAGCCGCTGGATGGCGATGGCCTCCATCGACGGGTAGGAAAGAATGATCTCCTCGCGGCTCAGCGCCGCCGGGTCGCCCTCGTAGGCGGCCTCGATATCCGTGTGCAGGATCTCGCGCACGGCGGGAATCTGCCGGCAAAACTCGATCGTCACGTCGTGCGACAGCGCGATCGGGCAACCGGGATCGACGATGCGCAGGCTCTGGCGCACCTGGGTATTCAGCCGCTCGGCGATGGTGGCGAGGCGATGCCTGGTAAGCACGGGCAGCGACCGCTTTTGAATCGCCTCCTCGTCATGAAACCCGGGGAAGAGCAGTTGCAGGAGGTCCTCGCAGACCGCGCCCATGGCGCGCTTGGAAGGCAGGTTCGCGCCGCTGCTGTTCAGGTCTCCCACACGCTCGTAGGAAGCGAGAACTTCATTTGCGACTTCAGAAAGGGCCTTCTCCATAGCAGCCCATCAATATGGCGCGAGAGGAGGCCTTGTCGAGCACGTGGCGGGGATTTTGGGTAGGGGGTTGGGGGAGAGGGGGTTATGGGGAAAAGATTTCAAAAAGGGCTCAGGCAGGGTCGGCTTGGCTTTCGTTGGACTTTTCGAATAAAGTGAGCGGATGACGGCGGCTGGACGAAATCAGAAATCAGAGCGCCGGGCGAATTTGTCTAGTCACCGAGGTACGAAGCAGATTACGGAGTCTCTTAAGTTCGCGTTTGGAAACTTTTCGACGGAAGTCTGGAGCTTTTCCGAAGAGGAGTTTCACAGCTTGAAATCCAGTCTCGTTTTACTGGTGCCAGAGGATTTAAAGAGGTGGCTTCCTGGCGTTTTGGAAAGGATTTATTCAGACGCGCAGAAGGACGAGCGGCTTGTCGCTTTTGATGATCTGATCATCTATCTGCTTGATGGTCTTTACTTGGGGAGGTCGGAAGGCGACAGGGCGTATATGCAGCCAAGACAGGCGGAGTTGTTCGTGGGATTCTCCGCTCGCGAAGCTGCTGGGATCGTGAAGTGGCTCGAAGCCGTGGAGGAGTTTTCCTTTGTGCAAATCTGCCCGGCTGACTACGAGTCGGCCCTTCGTTTTTGGCGAGGGAAGGCCGCGAATTAATAGGGTCGGTCTTCGTGTTCGTACATGAAAAGTGTTGGCCGCTCCCCGAAGAATTTAGGAGATTTCATCAACGTAAAAGAACTTGCGTGTTTGAGGGTCAGGGGCGAATGGCGGTAAGATAAGGGAGTTTTTTCGAGGGAGAAATTCCCGCCAAGATGGTCGAAAGGCGCATGAAAACGCGCTCCTCACCCAGCGGCCAGACTCTTGGTTACTCCGAGAGTCGCCTGGGGAGAGGGAAATCGGGCGGCGGCAAGACCTGAGACGCACTCCAACAGGGCAAAATACTCCCAAACCGGCCTTATCTTACCGCCATTCGGGTCAGGGGCCGGGCATATAAGCCTTGACTGGAGTTTCCTGGGCCATGATTTATAACCCTCAGGAAATGTAGATTAGGGGCTTGCCTCTTGCTTTTTGCCATGGCGCTGGATCATCCAAACTCTCACCTCTCCAAGGACATTGTGGAGCGGGGACTCGACGCAGCGGCGGGAGCCTTTCGGCGATGTGGGATCAATCCGCTCACGATTCCCGAGTCGCAATTTGGCTGCAACTCCCTGCTCTATGGGGAATTTGGCGGGTTCTATGCCGTGGTTTACGTGAGGATTACGGTCGGCGGCGAAGAAGAGAGTGGAACGGGGCCGGTGCCGGAAGTTTTGAATGAGGCGGCCTCTGATCTATTCGCGGAGCCTTACGTCATCCGTGTACACATTGATGAGGCTGGGCACGTACCCAAGCTTACATATTTCGGGTACGATGAATTTATTGAGGATGTCTCCGCCGAAGTTGCCGAGAATAATGCCGACCTGATCGAACCTCGGACGTTTTCTGATTACCAGCGAATGCTCAAGGGCCACGTCTCGGAGCTTCTCGTCGAGGTGGATTATGAAGAATGCGGAAGTGGAGGGACTTTGGCGGAACTGAGGTTGAAAGTCGATGGCAGAGTCCCTTTCGCTGGTACGATAGATGCTGCGGCGCTGCTTCGTTCCACCACGGTTGGTTGTGAATATAATATATTCACTTGTTCGTGCGGATATGCTGGATGCGCGGGAATTGATCACGGCGTTAGGGTCTTTCATGATGATGAGCTTATTCTCTGGAAGGCATACTACGCCAAGGGGCGAAAGGTGTTCCTTTTTAATAAAAATCAATACAGGGCGGAGATCTTAAAGAAGTGCGGCGAAGTGATTCGCTTCGCGCAGTCTGGTGAGAGTCACTATGTCAGCCCGTTCAATCGCCAGTTCGCCTATCTTAGAAAGTCCTATCAAATGGCCTCCCTCTAGTCGGGATTGGTGGAGAGGTTGCAGCGCTTGTTGAAATTTGCTTTACTCATTGAAATATGAAATACGACGATGCTTCCTGGCATTATGGCGGTAATTTCCCCTCGGATCTTCCAAATGCAGCCGGCGGGACGCATATTGGAATGTTTGTTTCCTGGTGCCTTCTGAACGGCTTAGGCGGGGAGATTCATGCCGAGGAATTTCC
>JAFKMU010000029.1 GCA_017305195.1 Verrucomicrobiota bacterium
TGCCCTATCACCTCTACTTGCAGAGCGATTTAACGAGAGCGGATCTGCCGGACTATAAGGTCATCATTCTGCTTTCTCCCGAGTTTATGACTGGATCAGAACGCGAGGCTCTTGAACGCTTAAAGGGAAATGGAAGAACGATCGTATTTCTTCATGCACCCGGCATGTTGAACGGGCAGGACGCGGAGGCGGAAATCACGGCGATTTCCGGCATAGAAGTGAAGCACTGTCCGGAAGATGCCGTCTATGCGGGTCGTTGGCTACAGGGAGATTCGCCGCTGCTTGAAGGTCTCTCCGGCACTTTTGGCGACAAGCCCGTTCTTGGTCAGTTTCCCGCTGACAAGATCAGTGGCAGGGCGTTCCGCATTGTTGATCCGAAGGTGATTCCATTGGCAGATTTCCTCGGCAAAGACGCGCTGGCCTGCGGGGCAAAGAACTTTGGCTCGTGGACGAGCATTTTGATGGGAGTGCCTCAGATTGACAGGAGGTTTCTCAATAACGTGGCCAAGTTCAGCGATGCCTGGGTGGTGTCATCCGCCGGCGATTCGATTCAGGCCGATGGGCACTTTCTTGTCATACACGCCCTGGCACCCGGTCACAAGGAATTGACTCTTCCCGGAATGTGCGAGGTGCGCGACCCCGTGAGCGGGAAGACCTTGTTTCCCATAGCGAACAAGATATCTCTTGATTTGAAGTTTGGAGAAACACGCTGGTTTCATCTTTTGCCCGATGAACGAAAGATGGGGACCCAAATGCAAACAAGGGGCGAGGATGCGAACTTGGTTAAGAGCGCAAGAACAGGAGGCAAGTGATACGCGCCAAGCTCGTGCGTGAGTGCATGGTTTTCAAAAAATCGCGCCTCTGTAAGAAAGTTGGCTTCACGCTTGTCGAAGTTATGGTCGTGGTTGGTATTATCGGCCTTCTGGCGCTCCTCCTGTTTCCGACATTCAACAAGGCCCGTGAATCCGCGCTCAGAGCAAAATGTGCCTCCAACCTGAAACAATTGGGCGCTGCCGTATTTATGTACACGGCCGATCACGATGGCAATATCTACGTTCCCTATCCGGTCTCCACTGTTCAATTTTGCGGGAAACAAGGCAGCGGCGCAGGAATCAATAATCCTATTCGCTTTTTAAATCCATATTTAGGCGGCCCTTTTCAGGCGAATACGACAGATGTGCTGGTGGCGAGGTGCCCGGCCGACAAAGGCATGCCAGGAGGCAATAATTCGCAATACAACGCCAGCGGGACATCTTACATGTTTAACTATGTGTCTCCCGTAGTATCTAAACCGACGCTTAGCACGCTAGGACAAACGAACTACAAGTTAATCAATGTAGCTCAGCACAGCAAAACTTTGATGATTTTAGATCAGGCTGCTTTTAATTATTATAACGGCGGGGATCGAAAGCAGCACTGGCACTCTAAAAACGATGTTAGGGTTAATGCATGTTTTGTTGACGGACATGTTGAATTCATTCTGATTCCTGCTCCAGGGTCTATTCCAACTTATCCCAATACGGATCAATTTACGTGGGATCCGTGAATTATTCTGATTGCTGTTAAAGGCGGAAAATGAAGCGCCCAACACCAGCTTGGCTCTCGGAGGCCGTCATCTACGAGATTTACCCGCAGTCGTTTTACGACACCAATGGAGATGGTATCGGGGATATAAAGGGGATTATCGCAAAGCTCGACTATGTCGCATCGCTCGGTTGCTCGGCGATCTGGTTGAACCCGTGTTTTGCGTCACCCTTTGGGGATGCGGGCTACGACGTGACAGATTTTTGCAGGGTCGCGCCCCGCTACGGGGCCAATGCCGACATGCGGCGCTTGTGCAGGGAGGCCCACCGGCGAAAGATCCGCGTGATTCTCGATCTGGTGGCGGGCCACACGTCCATCGAGCATCCGTGGTTCCAGGCGTCGGCCCAGGCCGGGAAAAACAGATACACCAATTGGTATGTTTGGACGGACAACGTCTGGAAGAACCCAGACCCGCCTGTTGCCGCAATCATGGGCTACTCGGGGAGGCCCGGGCGATACGTCCCGAATTTTTTCTATTTCCAGGCCGCGCTCAATTACGGCTATAATAAACCGCATCCGAACAATCCCTGGCAGTTGCCGGTGGATCACCCGGACGTGAGGGCTGTCCGCGACGAACTCAAGCGCGTGATGCGGTTCTGGCTCGACATGGGCGTAGATGGGTTCCGCGTCGATATGGCGGCGACCCTGGTAAAGGGTGACCCCGATGGCGAAGGGAATCGTGCGCTCTGGCAGGAGATGCGGAAAATGTTCGATCAGGAATATCCGGAGGCGATCCTGATGGCGGAATGGTTTTCTCCCAAGGATGCCCTGACGGCGGGCTTCCACGTGGATTTCGCATCCTATAAAGTGAATTTCGGTCTGTTTCGCGCCGAGCGCAGACGATGCGTCTTCAAGGACAAGCCAGATGGGCACAGCATCTTCGACGCGGAGGGAAAGGGCGACGCGCGTCAATTAATGGCAGATTATTGGGAACACTATCAGGCGACCAAGGAGATCGGTTATATTTCGGTGCCAACCGGCAATCATGATTTCGGCAGATTGTCACAGGACAGGACTCGCCCCGAACTTGAGCTGGCCTATGTTTTTCTGCTCACGATGCCGGGAGTTCCCATCATCTACTACGGGGACGAAATCGGCCTTCGATATCAGGAGGGCCTGCCCTCGAAAGAAGGCGGATATGGGCGCACGGGATCTCGCACGCCGATGCAATGGAGTGCCGGCAAGAATGCGGGATTCTCCGCGGCCCCCGCGCGAAAACTTTACCTGCCGATCGATCCGCGAAAAGATCGTCCGACCGTCGAAGCCCAGGAGGGGAATCCGCGATCCCTCCTCTACTTTGTCCGGAAATTGATAAATCTCAGAAAGGACCATGCGGCTCTCGGAGCCGATGGTGGATTCCATCTGGTTTATGCGGAGAGCAAGGCTACCCCTTTTGCCTATCTCCGTGAAAAGGATGGGCGACGGTTTCTCGTGGCGGTGAACCCTGGCAAAAAGGCGGCCAGCATTCAAATCCCGGCTCCACCCGCCCCCCTTCCCTATCGTCTCATCCAGGGGCGTGGAGTTAAGATTAACAGGAAGGGCAATTCCGTCCGCCTTTCGATGGGCGGATTTTCCTACGGCATCTGGGCTGAAACCGCCTAGCGCTGCATCCGGCTATTCGCATAATTTTTATGACACAGGCTTCCAATCTCTCATTCCGTCAAATTCATCTGGATTTCCATACCGGTCCCGCGATTCCCGATGTGGGAGACCATTTCGATGCCGAACGGTTCGCGGACACGCTCGCTGCGGCTAAAGTTGACAGCGTGACGCTTTTCGCGAAGTGCCATCACGGTCATATCTACTATGAAAGCGGGTCTCCCGCTCGGCATCCCTCACTCTCCCGGCCTTTGCTTGAAGAACAGATAGCGGCTTTGCGGGCACGCAATATCCGCACGCCCATCTACCTCAGCGTGCAATGCGACGAGTTTGCCGCGAACACTCATCCGGACTGGATCGCGGTGAATCCCGATGGCACACGGGTGGGCCGCAAGCCCTTCTCGAACGCCCCTTACGCATGGCAGATTCTGGACATGGCGAGTCCCTATTCGGACTACCTCTCCGGACAGGTTTCCGAAGTGCTCGAACGATTCGGCCCCGTGGACGGCTTGTTTTTCGACATGTGCTGGGATCAACCGAGCGTCTCTAAATGGGCGCTCGCGCTGATGAGGGAATGGGATCTCGACCCGGAGGATGAAGCCCACCGCGCCCAATATGCCCACCGGCTCGCCCATCAGTATATGGAGCGCTACACGACCCAGATTGTGGCGCAGCAAAGGGATGTGCCACTCTGGTTCAACAGTCGCCCGCTCTCGTGCGTCCCTGAGGAGAAACGCTTTCTCACACATGTGGAGGTGGAAGCCCTGCCAGGCGGCTTCTGGGGCTACATGTATTTCCCGATCCACATCCGGCTGGTGAAAAACTTCGGGCTGCCCTTGATCGGCATGACTGGACGGTTCCACAAAAGCTGGGCGGACTTCGGAGGCTTGAGGGCGGGGCCGTCGTTGCTCCACGATTGCGCCCAAGCCCTGGCTCACGGCGCTGCATGCAGCGTTGGAGATCAACTTCACCCCTCGGGACGAATTGACAGGGCGGTGTATGAGGTGATCGGCGAGGTCTATCGGCATGTGAAACGGTGCGAACCATGGGTGCGCGAGGCGGTGCCCCCTAAGGAAATAGCCGTGCTGTTCCGCGATCCGGCCGCGCATTCCCAAGCGGCCCTTGTTCACGAGGGGGTCACCCGCGCGCTGACGCAGCTTCACTATCAGTTTGTCTTTCTCCTCGTCGAGGACCGCTGGGAGGAGTATCCGCTGGTAATCATCCCGGAAACCATCGAACGAACCGAAGATCTGAACCGTCGCATGGAGGCTTGCATCTCGGCCGGCGGTGGCATCCTGAGTGAAGAGTTAGGTGGCGAACCCTCCCCCTTCACCCACACCTATTTGCGCTTTACCGCAGACGCACGGGGTAGCCTTCCCGATACCGATCACGTCTTCTACGAGCGCGGGGCGAGGCTGGAAGAACGGCCCGGCGACGAGGTTTTCGCCCGGATTGTGGAACCCTACTTTGAACGATCTTGGGATCGATTTTGCTCCCATGCGCAAACCCCCTCCAAACCCGACGCGTCCCCTTTTGTCGCCGCTCTCCTTCGCGGAACTCACGCCGTATTTGCCCTGCCGGTTTTCCGCGCCTACGCTAAACACGCCAATCTGGCGTGCCGGCAATTGATTGCATCCGCAATTCAGAGGCTGCTCCCCGCACCCCTGCTGCGTCTCGGAGGTCCCAGCTATCTGGAAGCGGTGGTTTCCGACATCCCCCGGGAGCGCATCGTTCACTTACTGAGCTTCGTCCCCCAAAAACGCACGGCGGATATGGAAGTCATCGAGGAAGCCGTCCCCGCACGCGCCGTCACACTCGATTTGAAAGTTTCCTCCCCAGTGCGAAAGGTTGTTCTCCAGCCGCAGGAAAAATCCGTCGCTTTTGAGCAAAGTGGCGGTCGTGTCCGATTCACGCTGGACTGGGTGGAAGGGCACCAGATCGTCGTGGCGGAGGAGGCATGACCACCTACCGCGCAGGAACTCTGGTCTATTCCAAACTCGGCCTGCTCGCCCTCTTCGGCTGGCTTCTGGGTGGAGATTTCGTCTTCAACCTCATGGAGATCGTCGCGGGCAATTTCATCCCCCTCAAACTCAAATATCTCGAGGCGCCCAACTGGCTGATCGGACTCGTCGTGACGACCGTGCCTTCTGTCATCGGGATGACGGTGACACCCGTCATCAGCGTCTCCAGCGATCGGACGCGAACACGCTGGGGCCGGCGCATGCCGTATCTCCTCGCGGCGACCCCCTTCGTTGCTCTTTCGCTCGTGCTGATCGGGACGAGCGATTCCCTCGGGTCGTGGCTGCAAATCGCTGGTTTTCCAGGAAGCTCGGTTGCGGCTGTCACCCTGTGGACGGTCTGTCTGTTGGTGGTCGGCTTCCAGTTCCTGAATGTGTTCGTCACCAATATCTATTTTTACCTTTTCAACGATGTCGTCCCGCCCGAACTCATGTCCCGTTTCATGGCGTTGTTCAGGATCGTCAGCATTGCTGCGACCTCAGGCTTTCAGTTTTTTCTTTTTGGAAAAGCCGGGACGCACATGCGCGAAATCTTCCTCGGAAGCGCCGCGCTCTATGCGGTGGTTTTCAGCCTGATGTGCCTCCGCGTCCGGGAAGGCCGCTACGACGAGCCTCCTCAGGCTCCGGAAGGAGACGCGACAGGCCTCTGGAAAGGAGCCCGCAGATACGTGGTGGAATGTTTTACCGAACGTTTCTACTGGTATTTCTTTCTCGCCAACATGTTTTGGGGACTCGGCTTTGCCGTGGTCTCCTTCCGGGTATTCTTCGCCGAATCGGTCGGGCTTTCACTGGATGACTTTGGAAGACTCATGGGATGCGTGGGTGTCATCACAGCCGCGCTTCTCTATCCCGCCGCCGCTCTGGCGGATCGCCTGCACCCCCTGCGTGTCATGCTCCTCGGCCTGGCGCTCCTGCTGCTGGTCGTCCCCTTTCAGTTGATCTTCGTGGTCGTTGACATCCCGTCCGCCTATACGAGGGGGCTTTACATGGCTCTGTTTGCCTTGCACATCACCGTGCAAACCTTGTGCATGGCGGCGCAGATGCCCATGTTCATGAAACTGCTGCCCAAAGACCGCTTCGGGCAGTTTGCTTCGGCCAACGGATTTGTCACGTCCGCCGCCATGATGCTCGGAGGCGTGCTCGCCGGGGTCTGGCTCGACCGCCTGGATGCCAGCCACATCGTCCCGCTCTATCAGTATCGGTATCTGCCTGTCTGGGTTTCGGCGTGCCTTGGCTTGTGCCTGTTTTTTATGATGTTGCTTTACCGTGAGTGGAAACGCCGGGGAGGGGAAGCTTCCTGAATGAGCTCTGCGCGTTTCCGAAAGTTGTCTGGACTGGTTGCGCAGATTTTTTGAAAAACATCGTAAAACTGGCTCGCCGAACCGAATCCGCATTCCAGTGCGATGTCGAGAACCCGTTGGCGCGTGGTGGATAGCAACCGCTGGACGTGGCTGATCCGGAGGCGGTGCAGGTATTCCAGAGGCGTGATGCCGAAGTTTTTTTTGAACAGCCGGAAGGCATACTTCGGATGCAGTCCCGCTCGCTGCGCCATGTCCGCGACGGTGAGATGGTCGCAGGCATGGAGGCACAGGATGCCAAGAAATCTGGACAGAGCGTCCCCCCCCGGCGCTTCAAGTCCCCCTTCCATTCCGGCGGTTTCCCAGGCAAGACGCCTCAATCGGGCTTCGATCTCACTGGCGACAATGGACTGCAGGGCCTGGTCGCCTTTCCGAATATCCCGGTCCCACATTTGCATGAGTTGTCCGTCCCGTGAAGAGGCGCGGGAATCTGTCTCGAAGGATGCGCGACCCGAGAGAAGCGACTTCAAGAAAGGACGCGGCAGGCGCGAGGTCATCAAATAGGGCATCGGCAAACAAATCACCCGGATGTCCAATATTCCACTCCAAGCGAGGCAGCGGTGGGGGATGCCACCCCAGAACAAGCCCATTCGGCGCGGAGGAATCTCCAAGCGGGCCGCATTCAACTCATAACTCAGCCCGCCCTCCTGCAGGAAGGTGAGCTCCACTTCATTGTGACGATGAAATTGAGGCAGCGGATTCGATGCTCCGCGATAACGGACAGCCGCCCAGGGGTAAGTGCCGAAAATTACCGTTTCCGACCGGGACGATTTGGTTACTTTTTCGGACATGTTCGTAGGGAAAGCAGGAAGCCTGCGGTGACAATCTATGACAGGATGTCCTCATGAATCAATCCTCTTGGAGATCCTTCCCCCGGCTCGGCGCTTTCTTTTTTACCCACGGCATCGAAAACAGAGCCACCGGCATCGAGTTTTTCAAAAAACACAATCTGGTCTGTGCGCAAATCGGTGATCCGTTGATGAAAGAACTGGTGGCCAGTCCGGCGAGGATACCGGAAGTCGTCCGCGATTTTCATGACGCGGGCATCGAGATCATCGGCCTGGCGGGCTACCGCAACCTTGTGGCAGCCGATCCTGCGGCGCGCAAGGAGAACATCGCCTATCTCCAGAAATGTCTCGAACTTGCGCCCGAGTTTGGGACCGCCATCGTGGCCACCGAAACGGGAACACGCCATCCCAGCAGCGATTGGGATCCTTCTCTCGACAACACCTCGCCCCAGGCTTGGGATCTGCTGGTGGATGCCATCGGCTCACTCCTGCAAACAGCGGAAAAGAGTGGCAGCGTCCTGGCCTTGGAAGGCTATGTGAACAACATTCTTTCGCGCCTTGACCACATCGACGCGCTTTTGCGCACTTTCCCCTCTCCGCGCCTGGCTTTGATGCTCGATCCTTACAACTATATCACGCGCGACCTCGTTCCGGTCGCCGATCTGTTCTGCGAGGAATTTCTCCGGCGCTATGCGGATCGTTTTGTTATCGCGCACCTGAAAGACGTCGCCCCCTTGGGTGCCGGGGGAGGCGGGGACGATGGCCGGGCGGACTTGGCCGGGACTCCGGAGTTCTGCACGGGCATCTTTCCCCAACAGGCTTACATGCGCTTTCTTCGGGACCGCCGCCCCGACCTGCCGATTATTTTTGAACACCTGCCTGATGAGCATTTGGCGGACGCCATCGTGAAGTTCCGGTGCCTCTCCGGACTTGCCTTTTGATTGATCGCCCCGCACCCCACCGACCCCATGAGCAAGAAGCAAGAATACGGACTCGGACTGGAAACAGCCACGCGGAGAATCGAGGCTCCCCGCCTCGACTATGTTCCTCGGGAGCCCCGGAAGTATCACCCCAAGATCGGACTCATCGGCTGCGGAGGCATCACCTTCTGGCACCTCAAGGCGTATCGTCGTGCCGGTTACGATGTCGTCGCCTTGTGCGACATCAACCCGGTGCTCGCGGAGAAACGCAGGGCGGAATTCTATCCCAAAGCCGAGGTCCATACCGATTACCGGGAGATCCTGCATCGCAAAGACATCGCGGTGGTGGATATTGCCACGCATCCGGCGGTGCGTCCGCCCATTATCGATGAGGCCATCAAAGCCGGCAAACATGTGCTCAGTCAAAAGCCATTCGTCCTGAATCTCGACGAGGGGGAAAGGCTCGTGAAATTGGCCGACAAGCACGGCGTCAGGTTGGCGGTCAACCAAAACGGGCGTTGGGCACCCCACTTCAGCTACATCCGCCAAGCCATCGCAAAGGGAGTGCTTGGCGAGATCATGAGCGCTCACTTGTCGGTGCATTGGAACCATGATTGGCTCGCGGGAACGCCGTTCGACGACGTGCATCATGCGTTGCTCTATGATTTCGCCATTCATTGGTTTGATATCGCCCGCATTTTTCTAGGGGAGAAACAACCCCGGCAGGTTTTTGCCTGTCTTGCCAGTGCGCCCGGACAAAAATCGAAGCCCCCTCTCCTTGGGGAAGTGCTGATCCAGTATGACGGCGGACAGGCCTCATTGGCATTCGACGCCTTCACGAAGTTTGGCCCCTTGGATCGGACTTACCTGGCGGGGACAAAAGGAAGCATCACCAGCACGGGACCCAGCCTGACAAAGCAAAAAGTCACGCTTTACACCAAGAAGGGTTATGGGAGTCCGAAACTGAGGGGATCTTGGTTTCCCGACGGTTTTCATGGAGCCATGGCGGAGTTGTTGCTGGCAATCGAGGAAAATCGGGAGCCCGCTCACAGTGCCCGTGACAACTTGATGAGCCTGGCGATTTGTTTTGCCGCCGTAGCAAGCGCGGACGCGGGCCTGCCCATGACTCCCGGTCGAATACGGCGCATGCCGGGAATGGAAAAATGACGCAGCGGGTGTTCTCTCTCGCCGATTATCAGGACGACCTTAAGCACGAAACCGGCGGCTTGTTCCAGGCTTCTCGCCTACGCCTCGAAGTCTTCCGCTCCGTTCACCTTCAGTGACGGACTTTCTTGCATATTTCCGCCGCGCCCACGTTCCAAGCCCCACGGAAATATTTCGAGAAGTTCCTCGGTTCAATGTCCGTTTCTCACAATACATGTCTAATTATTGATATATACCAACCTTTTTACTGTTATTGAGGTCATTTAGACTGAAACCACCCCCACATGAATGCTAACAGCCTCTTTTGTCTCCTCGGCTTGACGGTGCTCAGCGCGCAAGCAACACCAATTCAATACTACATCTCACCCACAGGAAGCGACACAACCGGCAGTGGTGCTTTCAATAATCCGTGGGCAACAATTGGAAAAGCCCGGGATTACATTCGTACGAATGGAATAAATGCTTACATGACGGATGACATAATCGTTAACCTTGCAGCCGGCGACTACCTCGCAAGCTCTCCCATATCCTTTACTTCCAGCGATTCAGGGAGCAATGATCATTATATTGTTTATCAGGCATACGATGGCCCTGGAACCGCACGCATAGTTGGCAGCGCTTCCATCGTGGGGTGGACTGCTTATAGCGGAAGCATTTGGCGAGTGAATATTGGGACGGGATTGGCGTTGGGGACCATGTGCGAAAATGATAAACGGGCACGGTTGGCGCGCTCTCCTAAATACGTCTCCCAATCAAGATATCCAGTGTCTCATGGACCCTATAAGGTATCGGCTGCTGGCGGTAACAATGGAATTTACGACTGGATCCAATACAATTCCGGGGATTTCTCACCAGCAAGTTGGAGCCTTTCAAATACAGCGCAAGTAATATGGTGGCAGCATGGTGGAACGCCTGATTGGGGAACAGATCTGCCCAGAGTGTTCAGTTCAGTGGATTCAGCCAATAACACGATATATATGCAGTCGGTTATTTATAAAACGCCTTCGAATCGTGATCGTTATTATGTGAACGGGATTTTTCAGCTATTGAGTAGCCCGGGGGA